>NZ_JBITLY010000005.1:530461-534005 GCF_044465725.1 Streptomyces sp. NPDC049541
CGCGGTCTCCGCGGCGGCAGCCGTCTTGCGGGTCCGGGTGCGGGGCTTCGCCTCGGTGGCCTCGGCGGTGTCCACCGCGGTCTCCGCGGCGGCAGCCGTCGTCTTGCGGGTCCGGCGGCGCGGGGTGGCGGCGGGGGCCTCGGGCTCCGTGGGGGCCGGGGCTTCCTCCGTTGCCGGAGCCTCAGTGGCGAGCGACTCCGCGGCCGGGGTGCTCTCCGCGGACCTGCGGGTGCGGCGGCGGCGCGGCTTCGACGGGGCCTCGGCGGTGTCCAGCGCGGGGCCCTCCGCCGTCGTGACGGCGGCCTCCGCGGCCTCGGGTGCCGTGGTCGGGGCCGTCACCGGCTCCGCGGCCGAACCGGCGCGGGTGCGGCGACGGCGACGCGGGGTGCGGGGACCGGCGGTCTCCTCGGACGGCGAGAGAGCCGTCGAGGCCTCCGGAGCGGCCGTGGGGTCCAACTGCTCCCCGCCGCGCGTACGGCGGCGGCGACGCGGCGTACGCTCCGGGCGCTCGCGCTCGGTGGACCGGGACTCGCCCCGGCCACCCCGCTCGGGGCGGCCACCGCGACCGCCGCGTGCACCGCGGCCGCCGGTCTCGCCCAGGTCCTCGAGCTCCTCGGCGTCCAGCCCGGCACGCGTGCGCTCGGCGCGCGGCAGAACACCCTTGGTACCCGCGGGGATGTTCAGTTCCTCGAAGAGGTGCGGGGAGGTGGAGTACGTCTCCGGCGGGTCGTTGAAGTTCAGCTCCAGCGCCTTGTTGATCAGCTGCCAGCGCGGGATGTCGTCCCAGTCGACGAGCGTGATCGCGATGCCCTTGGCGCCCGCGCGGCCGGTACGGCCGATGCGGTGCAGGTACGTCTTCTCCTCTTCGGGAGACTGGTAGTTGATGACGTGCGTCACGCCCTCGACGTCGATGCCGCGGGCGGCGACGTCGGTGCAGACGAGGACGTCCACCTTGCCGTTGCGGAACGCGCGCAGTGCCTGCTCGCGGGCGCCCTGGCCGAGGTCGCCGTGGACCGCGCCGGCCGCGAAGCCGCGCTGCTTGAGCTGGTCGGCGAGGTCGGCCGCGGTGCGCTTGGTACGACAGAAGACCATGGCCAGTCCCCGGCCCTCGGCCTGCAGTATGCGCGCGACCATCTCGGGCTTGTCCATGTTGTGCGCGCGGTACACGTGCTGCGAGGTGTTCGCGACCGTCGCGCCCTCGTCGTCCGGCGCGGTGGCGCGGATGTGCGTGGGCTGCGACATGTAGCGGCGCGCGAGACCGATGACCGCGCCCGGCATGGTCGCCGAGAACAGCATCGTCTGACGGCGCGCCGGCAGCAGGTTGATGATCTTCTCGACGTCGGGCAGGAAGCCCAGGTCGAGCATCTCGTCGGCCTCGTCGAGGACAAGGGCCTTGACGTGCTTGAGGTTGAGCTTCTTCTGGCCCGCGAGGTCCAGCAGCCGGCCGGGGGTGCCGACGACCACGTCGACGCCCTGCTTGAGGGCCTCGACCTGGGGCTCGTAGGCCCGGCCGCCGTAGATGGCGAGAACGCGTACGTTGCGCACCTTGCCCGCGGTCAGCAGGTCGTTGGTGACCTGGGTGCACAGCTCGCGCGTGGGGACGACGACGAGCGCCTGCGGGGTGTCGGTGAGGTCCTCGGGCTTGGCGCGGCCCGCCTCCACGTCCGCGGGGACGGTGACGCGCTCGAGGAGCGGGAGGCCGAAGCCCAGCGTCTTGCCGGTGCCGGTCTTGGCCTGGCCGATGACGTCCGTGCCGGAGAGGGCGACGGGGAGGGTCATCTCCTGGATGGGAAAGGGGTTGATGATGCCGACGGCCTCGAGGGCCTCGGCGGTCTCGGGAAGGATGCCGAGATCTCTGAACGTGGTAGTCAGGGTGCTGCCTCTTCTGTGTGCGCGGTGCGAGGCGAGCGCGGGGGGTCTTTGACGGACCGTGCCGGGGACGTCGGCTGCCTTACGGGCTTGCCGTAGGGCACGGGACCACTGCCGACGCTCTAGCGCTCGTACCGCTGAGGGTGTCCCTCCGGACGCCGTACGCAATGTGCCGTACGGGCTTGGAGGGCTGTCGGGTCGGAGCCGATCGGGCCACCGACCGGGCATCCTCATACGTGCGGCCCGTCGAGTACTCGGCAGGCGCATTACCACCATACCCCGGAATCACGCACATGCGATGGCCGATTTGGTCACGTAGCCGTCATCACACTGATTGACCAGGGACTTCCAGGGCTCGGCAAGCGGACTATTGTGCGCTTCATGACGACGCCTGACAACACCTCTGACGCACCCGCCGAGCAGACCGGAGTGGCCGCCCAGGACTGGGACCGGGCCTCCGCGGACCCGCAGTACCGGGCAGCGGTCGTCGACCTCCTCGGTGCCCTCGCGTACGGCGAACTCGCGGCGTTCGAGCGGCTCGCGGAGGACGCCAAGCTGGCGCCGACGCTGGCGGACAAGGCGGAGCTGGCCAAGATGGCCTCGGCGGAGTTCCACCACTTCGAGCGGCTGCGCGACCGGCTCACGGAGATCGGTGAGGAGCCCACGCGCGCGATGGAGCCGTTCGTCGCCGCGCTGGACGGCTTCCACAAGCAGACGGCGCCCTCGGACTGGCTGGAAGGTCTGGTGAAGGCCTACGTCGGCGACTCGATCGCCAGTGACTTCTACCGCGAGGTGGCCGCACGGCTCGACTCGGACTCGCGTGAGCTGGTGCTGGCCGTCCTGGACGACACCGGGCACGCCGGTTTCGCCGTGGAGAAGGTGCGCGCCGCGATCGACGCCGATCCGCGCGTGGGCGGCCGTCTCGCCCTGTGGGCCCGGCGTCTCATGGGCGAGGCCCTGTCCCAGTCCCAGCGGGTGGTCGCGGACCGCGACGCGCTGTCGACGATGCTCGTCGGCGGTGTCGCGGACGGATTCGACCTCGCCGAGGTCGGCCGGATGTTCTCGCGGATCACCGAGGCCCACACCAAGCGGATGGCCGCCCTCGGGCTTGCCGCCTAGCTCTCGCTTCCCCGGTCGTCCTCGTCGTCCCGGTCGGGGTTACGCCGGCGCTGATCGCCGGCGGAGTCTCCCGGCCGGGCGCACCAGCAGGGAGAGCGAGGCCGCGGAGACGATCGCCGCGCCGAGCAGGATCAGCAGGAAGTTGCCGGGGTCCAGCGCGCTGTGGGTGACGAAGGCGCCGAAGAGGGCTCCGGCGACACCGGTCGCGAGCACCAGCGAACGGGTGGGCAGACGGTCGGACAGACGGTGGATCGCCGCCCCTGCCAGCACAAGACCGAGAAGTGCGGAGCCGAGCGCTTCGAACAACATCTTGGAGTCCCTCCCACACGGCCACACTGCCCATCACGGTCGTAGCCCGTCATACCCGTGACCTGCGGAATGCAATCCTCCCCTGTGCGCGAGTTGTGCTCCAGTTGTGGAGAAAAATCTTGGGGGGAAGCGAGAGGGGGGGGGGGGGGGGGGGGGGGCGCGGGGCGCCGCGGCGCCGGGGGGGGGGGGGGCGGGCGCGGCGGGGACCAAGCGAGGTGAGTGGGTAGGAGAGTAAGAGAAGTAGTAG
>NZ_JBITLY010000005.1:534015-693478 GCF_044465725.1 Streptomyces sp. NPDC049541
CCCCGGTGGGCGGGTGTTGTTCACCTTTTTTTCAAAAATTTGGGGGGGGCGCGGGGGGGGGCCCCGCCCCCCAGCGGGCCCCCGGGCCCCTCTCCGGTGATGTGCTGTTGTGCTCCTACAGCGCTCCGAAACCCACCTTGCGCGGGGCCGGCTCGCCGAGCTCGACGTAGGCGAGGCGCTCGGCCGGGACGAGGACCTTGCGGCCGTGCTCGTCCACGAGGGTCAGCAGCTGCGACTTCCCGGCCAGTGCCTCGGCCACGACCCGCTCGACCTCCTCGGCACTCTGACCGCTCTCCAGAACGATCTCGCGGGGCGCGTGCTGCACGCCGATCTTGACCTCCACGGCTATGTCCCTCCGACGGTCAGTGAAGTGCGCGACCTTTACGCGCCGTACCCAGCACACATTAGCCCGGTGAGGGGACGTACACCCTCCGCGCCTGCACGCCAGGAGCGAACAGCGGACGGGAACAAACGGCCTGTACGCGCGCGTGCGGGTCAGTGGTGCTGTTCGGTGCCGTGCAGCGGGAAGCCCGCGATGCCGCGCCAGGCGAGCGAGGTCAGCAGCTGCACCGCCTGGTCGCGCGGCACGCTGCGGTCGCTGTGCAGCCAGGACCGGGCCACCACCTGGGCGAGGCCGCCGAGACCGGAGGCCAGCAGCATCGACTCGGCGCGCGAGAGGCCGGTGTCCTCGGCGATCACGTCGCAGATCGCCTCCGCGCACTCGTTCGTGACCTTGTCGACGCGCTCGCGCACCGCGGGCTCGTTCGTCAGGTCCGACTCGAAGACCAGGCGGAAGGCACCACCGTCGTCCTCGACGTACGCGAAGTAGGCGTCCATCGTCGCCCGCACGCGCTGCTTGTTGTCGCTCGTCGAGGCGAGCGCCCCGCGAACCGCCCCGATCAGCGACTCGCAGTGCTGGTCCAGCAGTGCGAGATAGAGGTCGAGCTTGCCCGGGAAGTGCTGGTAGAGCACCGGCTTGCTGACGCCGGCGCGCTCCGCGATGTCGTCCATCGCGGCCGCGTGGTACCCCTGCGCCACAAAGACTTCCTGTGCGGCGCCCAGCAACTGGTTCCGTCGGGCACGGCGCGGCAGGCGCGTGCCCCGCGGGCGTGCCGCCTCTGTCTGCTCGATGGCTGTCACGCCGCCTCCCAAAATCGTCCACATGCGGTGTGCGCCGCGCGGCCATCGTACTTTTCGGTAACCCTGTCGTGCGCGGTGCGAGCGCAGAATTTCACGGACCGGACGGTGGCGAAAGCCGTACGGAGGGTTTCAAAGCACGCCGAAGCGGGCAGCGGGCCGCCCCGTTCCAGCTCAGCGCCACCCTTCGCCGTCCCGTAAGCGCTTGTCAGCGGTAGTCGTCCTCGTCGATGGAGACGACACGGCGCTGCTCCACGAGATCGGCCTCGTTCGCGCGGGCCGGGTCCACGTCCTCGAGAGGGTCGTCGCGGTCGGGCACGAGGTGGGCGTACTGTTCCGCGGCGTCGTTCTCGGGGGCCTCGACGTCGATCTCCTGGGCTTCCTGCGTGTCCTCGTCCTCGAACGTCTCGGGATCGGTGGGGTCTACGGCCATGGCTGGGCTCCCTTCCTACGACTGTCCCTGGAAGAAGCAGGGACCACAGCGGGTGCCCTCTTTATGAGCCTAGGAGACACCCGATCCGGACGCCATGCGCTGTGCATGCGATCTGTGACGGCGAACACAGCAGTCACTGCGTGATCGTCTCGTAACATTGCCGCATGTCTTCGACCGAGCTGCCCTCCGTGCCGGCGACCACTGCGCTCCCGAAGGTGGCGCCCGTCAGGGTCGCGGACGGTGAGCGGCTCAGGTCGGTCGGGCTGCCGGGGATCACGCTGTCGGTGCGCTCGAGACCGCCGGTCCGTGAGGGGCTGCCGCCCGCGCTGTACGTCCACGGCCTCGGCGGCTCCTCGCAGAACTGGTCGGCTCTGATGCAGCAGCTGGAGGGTGTCGTCGACGGCGAGGCGATCGACCTGCCGGGCTTCGGCGACTCGCCGCCGCCGGACGACGGCGACTACTCGGTGACCGGGCACGCGCGCGCGGTCATCCGTTTCCTCGACGCGGCCGGACGCGGGCCCGTGCACCTCTTCGGCAACTCGCTCGGCGGCGCCGTCAGCACCCGTGTCGCGGCGCTGCGGCCCGACCTCGTACGGACGCTCACGCTGGTGTCACCGGCGCTCCCGGAGATCCGCGTCCAGCGGACCGCGGTCCCCACGGCGCTGCTGGCGCTGCCCGGTGTCACCGCGCTCTTCACCCGGTTCACCAAGGAGTGGTCGGCGGAGGAGCGGGTCCGCGGGGTCACGGCGCTCTGCTACGGCGACCCGGGGCGGGTGACGCCGGAAGGTTTCCGCAATGCGGTCGAGGAGATGGAGCGGCGCCTCCAACTGCCCTACTTCTGGGACGCTTTGACGCGCTCCGCGCGCGGGGTGGTGAACGCCTACACGCTGGGTGGCCAGCACGGTCTGTGGCGCCAGGCCGAGCGCGTCCTCGCCCCGACCCTGCTCGTCTACGGCGGCCGGGACCAACTCGTGGGCTTCCGCATGGCCCAGCGGGCGGCCCGCGCTTTCCGCGACTCCCGTCTGCTCACCCTGCCGGACGCGGGGCATGTGGCGATGATGGAGTACCCGGACACGGTGGCCCGGGCCTTCTGCGAACTCCTCGGTGAGACGGGAGAGTTGGC
The DNA here is from genome assembly GCF_044465725.1 of Streptomyces sp. NPDC049541. Classification (NCBI taxonomy): domain Bacteria; kingdom Bacillati; phylum Actinomycetota; class Actinomycetes; order Kitasatosporales; family Streptomycetaceae; genus Streptomyces; species Streptomyces sp. NPDC049541. Next base: position 536,709 of record NZ_JBITLY010000005.1, read on the forward strand.
CGAGGGAGTCCCGTCCGGCGAACCCGCGGCCGCGGGTTCCTTCGACGGAGGTGGGCCGGTCGTCGACGACGGCCAGGCCGCCGCCGAGAGTGCGGGGAGCTGAGAGCCGACGTGGGACGCCACAGCCGCCGCGGGGGCGCTGCCGCCGCGAAGGGTGACGCCGGTGACATAGGCGCGGGGGGCCGCCGGGTGCCCGGGCCGTCGGGCGCGCAGCAGCGGGCTTCGGGGTACGGGACGCCGAGGACGGCGGACGGTACGCCTGCCCATGGAATGCCGCGGTTCCCCGACGGCACCGCCGCGCACGGCACCCCCCAGGTACGCGGCGGTCACCCCGAACAGCGTGAAGCCGGTGGCGGATGGGGTGAGTTGAGGGGGCCGGGCAGCGGTACCGGTCCCGGTGTCGCCATACCGCGGCAGCGTCAGGCGCCGTTCCGTGGGCCCCGGCAGGACTATCTCGAGGCCTTCGACGAGGACGACGACGTCTTCGCGCCCCGCACCGGTGCCCCGGCGCACGCCTCGCAGCCGTATCCCTCCGTCACCGGCGGGGACACCCGCACCCGTGTCGGCGTGCCCTCCGAGAGCGAGGACGACGCGCCGCCCACCGGTGTGCCCGCGCAGACCAGGGGCGGCAAGGGGCGGGCGTTCACCGGTATCGCGGCCGCCGCCGTCACCACCGTGCTGGCCGTCGTCGTCGCCGGCCAGGTCACGAACGGAACCGGGAACACCGGCATCGGCACGCAGTCGGCCACCGACCAGGCACGCGACGCCCGGGACTCGGGGCCCTCGCCGACCTCCTCGGCCGGCGTGGCGACACTGACGTACGCGCAGGCGATGGGGGAGAAGTACCCGCTCAGCGCCACGCTCAAGGGTTCGGGCAAGTTCGACGCGGTTCCGGGGTTCGACAAGGCGCCGGGCACAGGGCAGAAGTACACCTACCGCGTGGACGTGGAGCAGGGGCTCGGGCTCGACGGCGCACTCTTCGCCGAGGCCGTGCAGAAGACGCTCAACGACGACCGGAGTTGGGCCCACCACGGCGCCCGCACCTTCGAGCGCATCTACACCGGCAAGCCCGACTTCGTGATCACGCTCGCCAGCCCCGGGACGACCGCGCAATGGTGCGCGAAGTCCGGGCTCGACACGACCGAGGACAATGTCTCGTGCGACTCGGCCGCCACCGAGCGCGTGATGATCAATGCATACAGATGGGCGCAGGGATCGAAGACCTACGGTGACCGAATTCACGCCTACCGGCAGATGTTGATCAATCACGAGGTGGGCCACCGGCTCGGCTACAGCCATGTCACCTGCAGCAAGAACGGCCAGCTCGCGCCGGTCATGCAGCAGCAGACCAAGTTCCTCGACCACAACGGGATCCACTGCCTGCCCAACCCCTGGCCCTATCCCGGCAGTTGACAGGCCCCTCATATGTCACGTTGACATGCGCAGAAAGTTCATACATATTTCTGGGCATGTCGACCCCCCACGCCTTCGACCGCGCCGCCATCGAGCTGGCGCTGATCGGCGTGACCCCGCTCTGCGTGGCCGACATCCACTGTCGCTGACGCTCGCCCCCTGGCGTTCGCGTCGCGATCCCTTTCTCCCTCCGTGACCCGGTCACGGTTTTCGGCGACCTGACGCCCGGGCAGAGGTCTGTTCACTTCCGTCTCACTCCTCGTCCATCCGTCTCACCATCCGGGCTCATCCGGGTTTTCCGGGCCCCGAACACTCCGAGAGGTCGTCATTCCGATGCGTCAACCGTCCGTGAACAGCGCCCGCGTGGCGGCGACATCCATAGGCCTGGTTCTGGCCCTGGGCGCCGCCGCCTGCGGGCCGAAGGACAACGATGCCAAGGGCTCCGGTGGCGACTCCACGCCGCACAAGGGCGGCACCCTGACCATCCTGAACTCCAACCCGCAGCAGGACTTCGACCCCGCCCGCCTGTACACCTCCGGCGGCGGCAAGGTGCCCTCCCTCGTCTTCCGCACGCTCACCACGCGCAACCGCGAGAACGGCGCTGCCGGCGCCAAGGTCGTCCCGGACCTCGCCACCGACACCGGACGCCCCAACAAGGACGCGACCGTGTGGACGTACACGCTGAAGAAGGGGCTGAAGTACGAGGACGGCTCGCCGATCACCTCGGCCGACATCAAGTACGGCATCGAGCGCTCCTTCGCCCCCGAGCTCTCGGGTGGCGCGCCCTACCTGCGGGACTGGCTGATCGGCGGCGCCGACTACCAGGGCCCCTACAAGGACAAGGGCGGGCTGGACTCCATCCGGACGCCGGACGCGCGGACCATCGTCTTCCACCTGAACAAGCCCGAGGGCGAGTTCCCGTTCCTCGCGACGCAGACGCAGTTCGCGCCGGTGCCCAAGGCCAAGGACACCGGCACGAAGTACGAACAGCACCCGGTCTCGTCCGGGCCGTACAAGGTCGTCAAGAACGAGAACGACGGTGAGCGGCTGATCCTGGAGCGCAACACCTACTGGTCCGCCGCCACGGACGCCGAGCGCAAGGCCTACCCGGACAAGATCGACGTACGGTCCGGGCTCGACTCGTCCGTCATCAACCAGCGGCTCTCCGCGTCGCAGGGCGCCGACGCCGCCGCCGTCACCACCGACACCAACCTCGGCCCCGCCGAGCTGGCCAAGGTCACCGGCGACAAGAGCCTCGCCGCGCGCGTGGGCACCGGACACTTCGGCTACACCGACTACATCGCTTTCAACCCGAAGGTGAAGCCGTTCGACGACATCCGGGTGCGGCAGGCGATCTCGTACGCCATCGACCGTTCCTCCGTGGTCAACGCGGCCGGCGGCTCGGCGCTGGCCGAGGCCGCGACCACGTTCCTGCCGAACCAGAAGTCCTTCGGCTACACGCCGTACGACCTGTTCCCGGCCGGCAAGACCGGCAACCCGGCCAAGGCCAAGGAGCTGCTGGCGCAGGCGGGCCACAAGAACGGGCTCACCGTCACCCTCACCCATTCCAACAGCAAGGACTTCGAGACCAGCCCCGAGATCGCGACCGCGATCCAGGACGCGCTCAAGAAGGCCGGCATCACCGTCAAGCTCCAGGGTCTGGAGGAGAACGACTACTCCGACAAGACTCACAACGCGAAGACCGAGCCCGGCTTCTTCCTCGCGCACTGGGGTGCCGACTGGCCCTCCGGCGGCCCGTTCCTGGCACCGATCTTCGACGGCCGGCAGATCGTCAAGGACGGCGCGAACTTCAACACGGGCTTCCTCAACGACAAGTCGGTCAATGACGAGATTGACGCGATCAACAAGTTGACCGACCTTGACGAGGCGGCCAAGCGGTGGGGCGCGCTGGACAAGAAGATCGGCGAGCAGGCGCTGACCGTCCCGCTGTTCCACCCCGTCTACAAGCGGCTGTACGGCAAGGACGTCCGCAACATCGTGATCAGCGACTGGGACGGCGTCCTGGACCCCTCGCAGGTCGCGGTGAAGTGACACCGTGAGCGAGGCACTTCTCACCGCCCGGACCCCCGGGACGGACACCGTCGTCCCGGGGGCCTCGGGCGCCCGTCAGTTCTGGCGGCGGCTGCGCACGCAGCGCGCCGCCCTCGTCGCGGCGGCCGTCGTCGCGCTGCTGGTCCTGGTCGCGGTCGCCGCACCCCTTCTCACCGCCCTCGAGGGCCAGGACCCCACCACGTACCACCCCTCGCTCGTCGAGTCCGCGCGCGGAGGCGTGCCGACCGGCTCCTTCGGAGGCATCAGCGGGGACCACTGGCTCGGTGTCGAACCGCAGACCGGGCGGGATCTGTTCGCCCGGCTGGTGTACGGGGCGCGGGTCTCGCTGGGGGTCGCGCTCGCCGCGACGGTCATCCAGGTCGTCGTGGGTGTCGTGATGGGCATCGCCTCCGCGCTCGGCCGTGGATGGGTTGATCAACTGTTGAGCCGGATCACCGACATCTTCGTCGCCATGCCATTGATGATCATGTCGTTGGCCCTGCTCGCGATCGTCCCGGCGAGCTTCCCGCGACCTGTACTGGTCACGCTGGTCATCGGGTTCATCGCCTGGGGCAACATCGCCAAGATCGTGCGCGCCCAGACGCTCACCCTGAAGGGGCTCGACTACGTCTCCGCCGCGCGGCTCAGCGGCTGGGGCACCTGGCGCATCGCCCGCAGGGAGCTGCTGCCGGGGCTCGCCGCGCCGGTCATCACGTACGCAGCGATCCTCATGCCGGTCAACATCAGCGTCGAGGCCGCCCTGTCCTTCCTCGGCGTCGGTGTGAAGCCGCCGACGCCGTCCTGGGGACAGATGCTCACCGCAGCGGACGTCTGGTACCAGGCGGCCCCGCAGTACCTGCTGCTCCCGGCGGGCTCGCTGTTCGTCACCGTCCTCGCGCTGACCGTCCTCGGCGACGGCGTCCGCGTCGCCCTGGACCCGCGCGCCGCCTCGCGTCTGAGCGTCGGCACGGGCAGCAGGCGTGAGGCCAGGGCCGGCAAGGAGGGAACCGCATGAGCGGCTTCGGAGGCTTCCTCCTGCGTCGCACCGTCGGCGCCGTGGTGACCCTGCTGGCCATCTCGGTGATCGTCTACGTCGTCTTCTACGCCACCCCCGGCAACGTCGCCCAGATCACCTGCGGCCCGCGCTGCTCCCCGGAGCAGGTGCACCAGGTGGCACAGCAGCTGAAGCTCGGCGATCCGCTGTACCTGCGCTACTGGCACTTCCTGGAGGGTCTGGTCGTCGGCCAGGACTACTCCACGGGCACCTCGGTGGAGCACTGCCCGGCCCCCTGCCTCGGGCTCTCCTACCAGAGCGACCAGCAGGTCATGGCCCTCATCCTCACCAAGCTCCCGGTGAGCCTCTCGCTCGTGCTCGGCGCGATGGTGCTGTGGCTGGTGCTCGGCGTCGGTACCGGTGTCCTCTCCGCCTGGCGGCGCGGCCGGTTCACCGAGCGGGTGCTGACCGCCCTCACCCTGGCCGGCTGGGCCACGCCGGTCTTCGTCATCGGGCTGGTCCTGATGATCGTCGTCTGCGGCGAGCTGCAGCTGCTGCCCTTCCCGCAGTACGTGAACTTCACCGACGACCCCGAGCAGTGGGCGTGGAACCTGCTCCTGCCCTGGCTCTCGCTCGCCCTCATCGAGGCCGCGGCGTTCGCCCGGCTGACCAGGTCGTCGATGCTGGAGACCCTGGCCGAGGACCACATCCGCACGTTCCGGGCCTACGGCGTCGCCGAGCGGACGATCGTGGGACGGCACGCGCTGCGCGGGGCGCTGGCGCCCGTCATCGCGCTGAACGCCAACAACGTCGGCTCGGCGATCGGCGGCGCGGTGCTCACCGAGACCCTCTTCGGCCTTCCCGGCATCGGCCAGGAACTCGTCCACGCCGTCAATGTGGTCGACCTGCCGGTCGTCGTGGGCATGGTCCTGGTGATCGGCTTCTTCGTGGTCCTCGCCAACGCCGTCGCGGACGTGCTGTACGCGGTGGCCGACCGACGGGTGGTACTGACGTGAGTCTCGTCCAAGTCACGGATCTCTCCGTCGAGTTCGGCGACCTGCGGGCCGTCGACGGCCTCTCCTTCCGCCTGGAGCAGGGCGCCGCCCTGGCCCTGGTCGGCGAGTCGGGCTCCGGGAAGTCCACCGTCGCCTCGGCGCTGCTGGGACTGCACCGCGGCACGGGCGCGCGGGTCGGCGGCTCGATCGAGGTCGCGGGAACCGACGTACAGCAGGCGTCGGAGGACGCACTGCGACGGCTGCGGGGCGCGAAGGCCGCGATGGTCTTCCAGGACCCGCTGTCGTCCCTCGACCCGTACTACGCGATCGGCGACCAGATCGCCGAGGTGTACCGCGTGCACACGCGTGTGCCACGACGGGCGGCACGCGCGCGTGCGGTGGAGGTGCTCGACCGGGTGGGAATTCCTGACGCACCACGCCGGTCCCGCTCCCGTCCGCACGAGTTCAGCGGCGGCATGCGCCAGCGCGCGCTCATCGCCATGGCGCTCGCCTGCGAGCCCGAGCTGCTGATCGCCGACGAGCCGACCACCGCGCTCGACGTCACCGTCCAGGCCCAGATCCTCGACCTGCTGCACACCCTGCGCGAGGAGACGGGCATGGGGCTGCTGCTCGTCACGCACGACGTGGGCGTCGCCGCCGAGAGCGCCGACGATGTCCTCGTCATGCGGCACGGCCGCGTGGTCGAACACGGGCCGGTCACGGACGTCCTGGACGCCCCGACGGAGCCCTACACACGGGCCCTGCTGGCAGCGGTCCCGCGCGTGGACGCACGGCGGACGACACCCGGGGTCGCCTCGCAATCTGCGGCGGGCCACGGCGGAATCGACCTGCCGGAGGCTTCGGCGGAAGGCGCTCGGCCCGGCTCGTCGGAGGAGGACGGGCCGGTGTCCGCGGGTGCTGCGTCCGCGGCCGGTGAGACGGCCTCTTCGGGTGCTCCTGCGCGGGGCGCCCGGGCCGGCTCCTTGGGGGACGGCGGCTCATCGAGCGCTTCGGCGGAGGGCCCCGGGGCTGCCTCCAAGGCCGCCGTGACGGAGAACGGCCGGACGGCCTCTTCGGGTGCTTCCGGGGACGTCGTCCTGGAGACGGCCGGGCTGCGGCGTGAATTCGGGCGCGGCAAGCGGGCGTTCGCCGCCGTGGACGACGTGTCGCTGACGCTCCGCCGGGGCGAGACCCTCGGCGTCGTCGGCGAGAGCGGCAGCGGCAAGACGACGCTCGGACGGATGCTGGTCGGGCTGTTGGAGCCGACCGCGGGTGAGGTCCGTTACGAGGGGCACACGCGCGTGGGCGTGAATCCGGCCGTCCAGATGGTGTTCCAGGACCCCGTCTCCTCCCTCAACCCCCGTCGCAGCGTGGGCGAGTCCATCGCCGATCCGCTGCGCGCGCGTGGCGAGCGGGACGAGAAGCGCATCAGGCAGCGCGTGACGGAACTGCTGGAGCGCGTGGGGCTCGAAGGGGCCCACTACGACCGCTACCCGCACGAGTTCAGCGGCGGCCAGCGCCAGCGCGTGGGCATCGCCCGGGCACTCGCGGCCGACCCGCGTGTCATCGTCTGCGACGAGCCCGTCTCCGCGCTGGACGTGACCACACAGGCCCAGGTCGTGGCCCTGCTCGGCGAGCTGCAGCGCGAACTCGGGCTCGCGCTCGTCTTCGTCGCCCACGACCTCGCCGTCGTACGACAGGTCAGCGACCGGGTCGCGGTGATGCGCCGCGGCCGGATCGTCGAGACCGGGCCCGCCGACGAGGTGTACGACAACCCCCGGGATCCGTACACCAAGCAGCTGCTCGCCGCCGTACCGGCACTCGACCCCCGGGTCGCGGCCCGGCGCAGGGCCGCCCGGCGGGAACTGGCCGTGGCCTGACGTGATGTAACTGCTTGATCTCGTAGCGCGATCGAACGCGATCCGCACGGGAAAGTTACGACCGTTCACCCCTTTTGGTGGCGCGATGGACAACCGTCCGTCGCGCCACCGCCTTGTCCGCATACGTTCTTCCCGCTGCGAGCCGCCGGGTCAACGGCGGCTCCCCACAGGGTGATCGGGGGTGCGTTCGTGCGCATCGGACTGCTTACGGAGGGTGGCTATCCGTATGTGAGCGGTGACGCCAGGCTCTGGTGCGACCGGCTCGTGCGCGGGCTCGGGCAGCACGAGTTCGACGTCTACGCGCTCAGCCGCAGTGAGCGCCAGGAGAGCGAGGGCTGGGTCGCGCTCCCGCCGCAGGTCGGCCGGGTGCGGACGGCGCCGCTGTGGACGGCGGAGGACGACGGGACGAGTTACGGGCGCCGGGCGCGGCGCCGGTTCGCCGAGTGCTACGGGGAGCTGGCGGCCGCGCTGTGCGCGGGGAACCCCAGGGACCCTTACGGCGCTTCGGGGGAGACCCCGGCCACTGAGGCGGACCGTTTCAGCAGCGCGCTGTACGGGCTCGCCGAACTCGCCCGCGACGAGCGCGGCCTGGTGGGAGCGCTCCGCTCCGAGGCCGCCGTACGAGTCCTGGAACGCGCCTGTCGTGCGCCGGGCGCCCTCGGAGCGGCTCGGGAAGCGCGCGTACCGGATCTGCTCGCCGTCGCCGCGCACCTGGAACGCGCCCTGCGCCCCCTCTCGCTCGACTGGTACGAGGACGACGACCTCGGCTCGGCCGACCTGTGCCACGCGACGTCCGGCGGGCCCGCGGCCCTGCCCGGGCTGCTGGCCCGCCACTTCCACGGCGTACCCCTGCTGCTGACCGAGTACGGCGTGCGACTGCGCACCCACTACCTGGCCGCCACGGGCGCGCCGCCCGCCGTACGGTCCCTGCTCGCCGCCTTCCACGGCAGGCTCGCCGCCGAGATCTACGACCGCGCCACGATCGTCACGCCCGGCAACGCGCACGCCCGCCGCTGGCAGGAACGGTGCGGCGCCGACCGTGCGAAGCTGCGCACGGTCTATCCGGGCATGGACGCCTCCCGCTTCGCCGAGGTGGGCGAGTCCCCCCAGTCCGCGGACCCCGACACGCTGGTCTGGGTCGGCCGCGTCGAACCCGCCAAGGACCTGGTGTCGCTGCTGCACGCCTTCGCGGAGATCCGCAAGGAGGCGCCGAAGGCCCTGCTGCGGATCGTCGGTTCCCCGGACGGCCCCGACGGCGAGGCCTATCTCGGGCACTGCCGGGCTCTTGCCGCGCAGCTCTTCCCCGACGAGGCGGCAGGGCTGCACGCCGTCGGCGACAATCCCGTGTCCTTCGAGGAGATCGGCGGCCCCGAGCTGCCGAGCCTCGCCGACGCGTACGCCGCCGGCGCCGTGACCGTGCTGTCCAGCGTCGTCGAGGGCTTCCCGATCAGCCTCGTCGAGGCGATGTTCTGCGGGCGCGCGACCGTCTCCACGGATGTCGGCGCCGTGGTGGAGGTCATCGGGGGCACGGGGCTCGTCGTACCGCCGCGCAACCCGCGGGCGCTCGCCGAAGCGTGCCTGGCGCTGCTGCGTGACCCCGAGCGCCGGGAGCGCCTGGGCGCCGCGGCACGCGCGCGTGCGCTCGAACTGTTCACCGTCGAGCAGAACACCACGGCATTTCACGGCATTTACCTGGAGGTCGTCTCGCGCACCCCGGTGCGCCGTGTCGTCCTCGACGACACGGGAGAGCCCCTGCCGTTCGCCGTCCCCGCCGAGGCGCACCTCCCCGGCCGCTGGACCCACCCGGACGCGCGCGTGGTGGCCCGCGGCGGCCCCGGCTGGGCCACGGGCACCCCGGTACGCGCGACACCGCCGCGGCCCACACCTCCGATGCCGGCCACCGAGGGGGCGCGATGAGCGACCTGGGAGCACTGGACCGCCCTGGCACCCCGGACAGCCCCGGAGCCTGGGACGAACGGTCACAGGGATGGCTCGCGGAGGAGCCCACCGCCCCGGACGCCCCCGGAGGGGAGGCGGCACCTGGTGGGCGCGGCGGCGATGACGCTGGGGCATGCGCGCGGGCCGATGCCGAGGGGCTGGCACGCACGCGTGGCGACGCAAACGCCGAACCGCTGGCACGCACGCATGGCGACGCCGAATGCCTGGCCCGCACGGGTGTTGATGTCGAAGCCGCGGCACGCGCGCGTGGCGACGCCGAATGCCTGGCCCGCGCGGGTGCTGACGCCGAACCCCTGGCACGCACGCGTGGCGATGCCGAATGCCTGACCGGCGCGGGTGCTGACGCCGGAGCTTCGGCACGCACGCGTGGCGACGCCGCATCGTCGGCTGGCGCGGGTGTTGATGTCGAATGCCTGGCCCGCACGGGTGTTGATGTCGAAGCCGCGGCACGCGCGCGTGGCGACGCCGAATGCCTGGCCCGCGCGGGTGCTGACGCCGAACCCCTGGCACGCACGCGTGGCGATGCCGAATGCCTGACCGGCGCGGGTGCTGACGCCGGAGCTTCGGCACGCACGCGTGGCGACGCCGCATCGTCGGCTGGGGCGGGCGTTGATGCCGAAGTCTCGGCACACATGCGTGGCGACCCCGAACCCTCGACCCGCGCGCGGGCAGACGCCCAAGCCACGGCACGCACGCGTGCAGAGGCCGACGCGGTGGCGCCTACGCGTGCGGACGTCGAAGCCCCCGCGGCGGTGCAGGCAGACACCGACCGCCCGGCCACTTCCCGGCCGCCAGCTGCTCCGCGGCGCGCCGCCGCCGACCCCGTGAAGGCGCTGATGCACCGTCACCGCGAGTTGTGCGAGCGGGCGGTGGACCCCTTGGAGATCGCTGCGGGTCTGGAGGCGCACGGGGTGACCGACCGGACCGCCGCACGCTTCCGGCACCGGGACGTCTTCTCCCTGGCGGAGGAGATGTACGCGCGCGTGCCTCGCGACGACGGCGCCTCCGTCCGCCCAGCAGCCCTCGAGATGCCCAGGGCACGCCTCGGCTGGGCTCTGCTCACCCTCCTGCCCGGCGCACTGTGCGCGGCGACCGTCGCCGCCCTGCACCTCACCCACGGACAGGCCCGCGCGATCGCGGCCGCCGTCGGAGTCCTCGCCGTCGCTCTCGCCGTGCGCGCGGCGCTCACCCGCGGCCCCCTCGGCGTGACGGACCGCAGACCCCCGGGACCCCTCCCGCACGCGCCCGGCAGCCGTATGAGCACGTACTGGCTCCTCGGGTACGCCCTCCTCGGCGACGGCCTCCTGCGCTCAGCCCTCGCCGGAGGCCCTCACGGCCCCTGGCCCCTCGCCACGGCTCCCGTCCTGGCCCTCATGCTGGCCTGCGCCCCCGCGGCCTGGAGCGCCCACCTCTTCGCCGTACGCGCCCGCCGCAGACTGACCGCCAGCCGTGCCCTGGAGGAGTACGCAGCCTCCGTACGACCGCTCCTCATCGGCACGTTCGCCCTGTTCCTGTGCGCGCTGACGGCCCTGCTCGCCCTGTGCGGCGCGGCCCTGGGCGAACCCGTGGACCACGCCCAGACCGTCACCCTGGGCGCCCTGCTGCTCCTCGCCCGCCTCCTCACCACGCACGGTTTCACCCACGCCCCCGCGCTCGTCCTCACCACCACGGCCGCGGCCGAGGCCACCGCCACGGCCACCGTCCTCGCGGGCCGCCTCCCCGGGTGCGGCTTCCTCGCCACCCCCGTGGAGACCCTCGTCGACCACTGGGGCCCCGGCAGCGTCCCGGCCCTGGCCTGTGGGACAGCCGCACTGACCCTGCTGATCCACGCCACCCGCACCCTCACCCGGGCCTCGGCCCATGCGCCCGCGGACCGGCCGTGCTGACGCGGCAGCCGTCCCCAGCGCACCCCCACGAGTCGCACGTACTCCGACGGGCGCCGGCCCACGCACTGCCGCAGGCGCCCGGCCCCGCCGCCCGAGGCAAGCGCACCACCCCCTCCGAAGGAGAACCCCAGATGATCACCTCCCGACCCGACATCTCGGCCCCGGGAGCCGCCCGATGAGAGTCCTGCTGATCGGAGCCAACGGCTACCTCGGCCGCTTCGTCGCCGACCGTCTGCTCGCCGACCCGGCCGTCCAGCTCACCGCGCTCGGCCGCGGCGACGACGCCGACGTCCGCTTCGACCTCGCGTCCGGCAGTCCCGGAGCCCTCACCCGCTTCCTCGACGCGGTCCATCCCGGTGTCGTCATCAACTGCGCCGGCGCCACCCGGGGCGGCGCCCGCGACCTCACCCGCCACAACACCGTCGCCGTCGCCACCGTCTGCGAGGCCCTGCGCCGCAGCGGCTGCGGCGCCCGCCTGGTGCAGATCGGCTGCGGCGCCGAGTACGGCCCGAGCCAGCCGGGTTCGTCGACGGCGGAGGACGCCGTCCCGCGCCCCGGAGGCCCGTACGGCGTGAGCAAGCTCGCCGCCACCGAACTGGTCCTGGGCTCGGGCCTGGACGCCGTCGTCCTGCGGGTCTTCTCCCCGGCCGGCCCCGGCACCCCCGCCGGCTCGCCGCTCGGCCGGCTCGCCGAGGCCATGCGCCGCGCCATGCAGTCCGGCGACGGCGAACTCAAACTCGGCGGCCTCGGCGTCCAGCGCGACTTCATCGACGTACGCGACGTGGCCCGCGCCGTGCACGCCGCCTCGCTGTCCGCCGCGCAGGGCGTCATCAACATCGGCTCGGGCCGCGCCGTCCGGCTGCGCGACGCCGCCGCCGTGCTCGCCCGCGTGGCCGGATACGGCGGCGCGCTCCACGAACTCGACGGGCCGCCCGGCCCGCTGCGGGCCACCATCGGCCACCCCCGTAGCGAATCCGACCACGCCGCCCCGGTCGCGTACCCGTACCCCGACGGCTGCGGCAGCTGGCAGCAGGCCGATGTGCGCACCGCACGCGACCGGCTCGGCTGGCGGCCCCGCATCAACCTCGAAGAGTCCCTCGCCGACATCTGGATGGAGGCGGCATGCCGTATCTGACCAGCGCCAAAGCAGGCACCGCGAGCACCGGCGTCCGCACCGGGTTCGGCATCCCCGGCTACGCACACCCCCTCGTCGCCCCCACCGAGTGGGGCGAACTCACCCGCCCCGGAACGCCCTTGCACTGGGTCGTCCTCAACGTGGCCGACGGCCCCGGCTCCCGCCCCGACCCGCACTGCCTGGAGGCCGCCGGCCGCCTGCGCAACGCGGGCGTCCGGGTCCTCGGCCACCTCGACGCCGCCCACGGGGCCCGCACCTTCGGCGAGGTGATCTCCGACGCGCACCGCTACCTCGACTGGTACCAGGTCGACGGCTTTCTGCTGGACCGCTGCCCGGCCGAACACGTCTCGCTCCCCGAGGTCCGCCGGACCGTCACCGCGCTCCGAGGGATCCGTGACGCTGCCCACATCGTCCTCGGCCACGGCACCCACCCGCACCCCGGCTATGCCGAGACCGCCGACCAACTGGTCACCTTCTCCGGGTCCTGGAGCGACTACCGCTGGTCGCAGGTGGCCGAGTGGACCGCGGACCACCCGCCGGAGCGCTTCTGCCACTTCGTCCACGGAGTGCCCCGCCCCCACCTGGAGGAAGCACTGCGCATCGCGCGCTGGCAGGGCGCCTCGACGATCTACTTCACCGACCACACCGACCGGGGCGGCCGCGCCGACCCCTGGGAGACCATGCCCGGCTACTGGGACGAAATCGTCTCGCGGATCGGAACGGGTGTCTCGGAATGAAGAAGGCCGTGGCAGTGTTACGGGGAGAACAACTGTAGTGATTGACCGACCAACGGAGTCCCCGTGTCGCTGCCACCCCTGGTCGAGCCAGCTGCTGAGCTCACCGTAGACGAGGTCCGCAGGTACTCCCGCCACCTGATCATCCCCGACGTGGGCATGGACGGGCAGAAGCGGCTGAAGAACGCCAAGGTGCTCTGTGTGGGCGCCGGCGGCCTGGGCTCGCCGGCGCTGATGTACCTGGCCGCGGCGGGCGTCGGCACGCTCGGCATCGTGGAGTTCGACGAGGTCGACGAGTCGAACCTGCAGCGCCAGATCATCCACAGCCAGGCCGACATCGGCCGCTCCAAGGCCGAGTCCGCGCGCGACTCCGTCCTCGGCATCAACCCGTACGTGAACGTGATCCTTCACGAGGAGCGGCTCGAGGCCGACAACGTGATGGACATCTTCAGCCAGTACGACCTGATCGTCGACGGCACGGACAACTTCGCGACCCGCTACCTGGTCAACGACGCGTGCGTGCTGCTCAACAAGCCGTACGTGTGGGGTTCGATCTACCGTTTCGACGGTCAGGCCTCCGTCTTCTGGTCCGAGCACGGCCCCTGCTACCGCTGCCTGTACCCGGAGCCCCCGCCGCCGGGCATGGTCCCCTCCTGCGCCGAGGGCGGCGTCCTGGGCGTGCTGTGCGCGTCCATCGGCTCCATCCAGGTCACGGAGGCCATCAAGGTTCTCACCGGCACCGGTGAGCCCCTGGTCGGCCGCCTGATGATCTACGACGCCCTGGAGATGCAGTACCGCCAGGTCAAGGTCCGCAAGGACCCGAACTGCGCGGTCTGCGGCGAGAACCCGACCGTCACCGAGCTCATCGACTACGAGGCCTTCTGCGGCGTCGTCTCCGAGGAGGCCCAGGAGGCGGCCGCCGGCTCGACGATCACTCCGAAGCAGCTCAAGGAGTGGATCGACGACGGCGAGAACATCGAGATCATCGACGTCCGTGAGATCAACGAGTACGAGATCGTCTCGATCCCCGGCGCCAAGCTGATCCCGAAGAACGAGTTTCTCATGGGCACCGCCCTGGAGACCCTCCCGCAGGACAAGAAGATCGTCCTGCACTGCAAGACGGGTGTCCGCAGTGCGGAAGTCCTCGCCGTCCTGAAGTCCGCGGGCTTCGCCGACGCCGTACACGTGGGCGGCGGCGTGATCGGCTGGGTCAACCAGATCGAGCCGCACAAGCCCGTCTACTGATCACCGCTCTCGCCGACCAGCGAGACTGAGGAAGCCCACGGCTCTGACCAGTTCGGATGCCGTGGGCTTCTGTCGTCGTCGGTCGCCGTCGAGTGACCTCGCGTGGCGCTCGCTGGTTCGGACACGTGGGGGACATGCCCATGGTGAGCCGTGTCTGGTGATGGGCATGGTCGTTGGAGCGAGCATGCGAAAGATCATCATGACCGCCACGCTGGCCGTGGCTGCTGTCGCCATGGCAGTTCCTGCCCATGCGGACGACAAGTCGACCCCCCACTGGACCTTCGCGCCGGGATCCGTCTGCGGGCTGGAAGGGGCAGAGGTGTCGGCGCTGCCGATTCTGACTGACTTCGTTCCCATCCACGCCAACAACTGCCCGAACGGCAACGTGCTCGATTACCCGACGATCTAGGTCGAACGGTTCCCTCAACCCACCACTCTCCCCAGCTTCCCTCCCGTCCGCCGCACACCGTGGACTGAGCGTGGTCTGCTCGGCTCTGCCTGGTCGATGGCGGACGGGACGGAAGCACCCCGCGCACGCCGCTACGGGCCTGCGGTCGCGCACGTGCCCCCCATCCCGGTGCCGGGGCCCTTCTCGCTGCCCGGTCTGCGAGTCCCGCCGCCCGGGCTACGAGGCGCAGACCTTTCCGTCCTTCGGCACCGTCCCGTTCAGCAGATACGCGTTCACCGTCGAGTCCACGCAGTCGCTCCCGTTCCCGTACGCGCCATGTCCCTCGCCCTTCCAGGTGAGCTCCACACCGACGCCCTTGCCCAGTTCGTCGGCCATTTTGCGGGCTCCCTCGTAGGGTGTCGCCGGGTCGCCGGTGTTGCCGACCACGAGGATCGGGGCAGCGCCGGGCGCACTGGCCGGCGGGGTGTCCCACTGGCCGGCCACCGGCCAGTCGTGGCACCAGCCGGCGGTGTCCCAGCCCATGAAGTCGCCGAAGACGGGCGAGATCTTCTCGAACTGCGCGAGCCGCCTCTTCGTTGCGGCGGGTGTCGGGCGCATCTTGCTGTCCAGGCACGATATGACCCGTTGCGAGTGGGTCGTCGTCTCGTAGTGCCCCGAAGCGTCGCGGCCGTTGTAGCCGTCGGCCAGCGACAGCAGTTCCGAACCGTCCCCGTTCTCGGCGGCGTTCAGCGCGCTGGTGAGAACGGGCCAGCTCTGCCTGGAGTAGAGGGGGTAGGTCAGTCCGGTCAGCGCGAGCGTCTGGGTGAGCTTGCGGCCGCTCGAGGTCGGCAGCGGGCGGCTGTCGATCCGCTTCAGCAGGGCCGAGATCCTCTGTGATCCTTGCGCCGGGTCCTGTCCCGTCGACTTGAGGTAGTCGTCCAGTGCGCGCTGGAAGCCCCTGGCCTGGTTCTCGGCGTGACCCACCAGGTCGGCGCTCGGGTCGACCACGGCGTCGAGGACGAGCCGCGCGACCCTCTTCGGGAACAAGTGGGCGTAGACACCGCCGAGTTCGGTGCCGTAGGAGATGCCGAAGTAGTGCATCTTCGAGTCGCCCAGCACCTGGCGCATCAGGTCCATGTCGCGTGCGGTGTCGGTCGTCGACGCGTGCGACATCAGCTTTCCGGCGGCCTTCGCGCAGCCCTTGCCGAAGTCGACGGCGTCCTGGAGATACGCCTTCTCCTCGGCCGGGGTGTCCGGTGTGGTGTCCACCGACTCCGCGGCCTGGATCTCCTTGTCGCTGCGGCAGCGGATCCCCCCGCTCGATCCGACGCCGCGCGGGTCCCAGCTCACCAGGTCGTACTGTTCCCGCAGTTTGGCGAAGGTGGGTCCGAAGGACGGCAGGTAGGAGACTCCCGAGGCGCCGGGGCCACCGAAGTTGAACAGCAGGGAGCCGATCCGCTCGCCCCCGCGGGCCTCGGCGCGGATCAGTGCGAGGCCCATCGTCTCGCCCTGCGGCTTCGACCAGTCCAGCGGCACCTTCAGCGTCGCGCACTGCCAGTCGTTGCCCGGCGCCGGGGAGTCGTCGGTGGCCTTGCAGTCGCCCCAGGCGAGCTTCTGCGCGGTCAGTGAGGAGGGCAGCGCCGTGGTGCCGGAGGAGCTGGACGACGGCGAGGCGGCCGCGCTCGTCCTCCCGCCGCCCTTGCCGCCGTCGGACGACGAGCCACTGCTGCAACCGCCCACCAGGAGCGCCGCGGCGGCACCCAGAGCCGTCCACCGTGCGAATCGCGCCATGTGCGTCCCCCCTCACGGGCCGTCCGCATCGAGCAGCAGACGGCTGTCAGGCCATCGTAGGCGGATCAACGCAGACCGGCCGGAGCCTGTGGATAACCTTCTGACCTGCTGCTTTACCGCAAACCCGCGTCAGGTCTCAGGAACAGACGGTGCCGGCCGCCGGTACCTTCCCGTCCAGCAGATAGCCGTTCACTGCGGACTGCACGCACTTGTTCTTGCTGTCGTAGGAGCCGTGCCCCTGCCCCTTGTACGTCAGCTCCACGGCGACGCCCTTGCCCAGCGCGTCCACCATCTTCTTCGCACCCTCGTACGGCGTGGCGGGGTCGCCGGTGTTGCCCACGACGAGGATCGGCGCGGCTCCAGGCGCGCTCACGTCCGGATGGTCGGCGGCCCCCGCGACGGGCCAGTCGGTGCAGCTGAGCATGGACCAGGCCAGGAAGTCGCCGAACAGCGGTGAGGCGGCCCGGAACTCGGGCAGTTTCTGCTCCACGTAGGCCGTGCTGTAACGGGGCTTCTCGTCGGCGCAGTTGATGGCGATGTTGGCGGCGGTGATGTTGCTGTACTCGCCGTTCTCGCTGCGCCCGTTCAGCGAGTCGGACAGGGCCATGAGGACCTTGCCGTCGCCGCTGTACGCCTGTTGCAGGCCCTGGGTGAGGTACTGCCAGTAGTCCTTGGAGTACAGGGCCTGCGCGATGCCGTTGGTCGCGGCGGACTGGGTCAGCTCGCGGGGGAGGATGCCGGGGATCGGCTTCGCGTCGAGGTCCTTGAGCAGCTTGGCGATACGGTCCTTCACGTCCTGCGGGGTGTCGCCGATCGGGCATGGAGTGGCCTTCGACGTGCAGTCCGCGGCGAAGTTGTCGAGCGCGAGCTGGAAGCCCTTGGCCTGTCCGAGGGAGCTCTGCTCGGCGTTCTGCGTCGGGTCGACGACCGCGTCCAGGACGGCGCGGCCCACCTTCTTCGGGAACAAGTGGGCGTAGACCCCCCCGAGTTCGGTGCCGTACGAGATGCCGAAGTAGTACAGCTTGTCGTCGCCGAGCACCTGCCGCATGAGGTCCATGTCACGGGCCGCGTCGGTGGTGCGCACATGCGGCAGCACCTTCTTGGAGTTCTTCTCGCAGGCCGCGTTGAACTTCTTGGTGTTGTCCAGGTACGTGGTGCGCTCGCCGGCGTCGTCCGGGGTCGCGTCCTGCTGGAAGTACGCGTCGAGCTGCTGGTCGTTCTCGCATTTCACGGGGGCACTGCTGCCGACGCCGCGCGGGTCGAAGCTGACCAGGTCGTAGCGGGTGCGCAGTTTCGCGTAGTCCTCACCGAAGGCGGGCAGCGTGGTGACGCCCGAGCCGCCGGGCCCGCCGAAGTTGAAGACGAGCGAGCCGATGCGTTTGCTGCTGTCGCCGCTGGTCTTCGCACGGATCAGTGCGATGTCGATCGTGTCGCCCTTGGGCTTCGCCCAGTCGAGGGGCGCCTTCATGGTGGCGCACTGCCACTGGCCGCCGTTCGGCAGCGGCGACGGGGCGTTGCCGCCGCCTTCCGCCGCGGACGGTGCCGGACAGTCCTTCCAGTCCAACTTCTGGGCCGACAGGTCCCCGCCCTTGGCGTCCTTGGAGCTGTCGCTGCAGCCTGCCAGCACGCAGGACAGCAGCAGGAGGGTGGCGGTCAGGGCGGCCGCGCGTGGGCGGAAAGGGTTCGGCATGCTCCCATCCTGTCGTCACGCGCGCGTGGGCGCTCGGGACACGGGCCGTAAGAGGTAGCCCGACTACGGTCTTCGTACTACAGCGCACCCTTGCGCGACAGCTGGTTGAAGGCCAGCCAGCCCGGCAGCACGGGCAGCCACAGCGTCAGCAGCCGGAACAGCAGCACGGCGGGGGCCGCCACCTCCTTGGGGAGGCCCACGGCGATCAGTCCTACCGTCAGGGTCGCCTCCACGGCGCCCACGCCGCCCGGTGTCGGGGCCGCGGAGCCGAGCGCGTTGCCGGCGAGGAAGACCACGGCGACGCTGGCGATGCTGAGCGAGGTCCCCGCCTGTCCGAAGGCGCGGATCGAGGCGTCCAGGCACATCACGAAGCAGGCGGTCAGCAGCAGCATGCCGCCGATGCCGGTGACGAGCTTCTGCGGCCGCTGCAGCACGTCCAGCATGCGCGGCACGACACCGGCGAAGAGCGACCGCACACGCGTGGAGACGAATTTCCGCAGGAACGGCACCGAGGTGACGACGAGGACGAGCACGGCCACCGTCAGCAGACCCGCGATGACGGTCCGGGACGGCGACAGGGACGGCGTCTTCTCGGTGCCGGTCAGATAGCCGAACGACAGCAGCATCAGGATGTGGCAGCCGAGCCCGAACAGCTGAGAGGCGCCGACGCTCGCCACCGCGAGCCCCGGGCGCACGCCCGCGCGCTGCAGGAAACGGGTGTTGAGGGCGACACCGCCCACCGCGGCCGGCGCGACGATCTTGACGAACGACCCGGCGACCTGCGCCGCCACGGCACGCAGGAACGGCACCCGCTCCGGCACGAACCCGAGGAGGGCCATGGCCGCCGCGACATAGCTCAGCGCCGAGAACAGCACGGCCGCGACGACCCAGCCCCACTGCGCGTTGGCGACCAGAGGACCGAACTCGATGTGGGTGAGCTGCGTCAGCAGGAAGTACGCGCCGATGGCACCGGCGATGAAACTGATCAGCGTCCGCGGCCGTACCCGCTCGAGCCGGGCCGGCTCGACCGGCGCCTGCGGCCTGATCAACAGCACCTGGTGCCGGATCTGCGTGAGCAGGTCCTCCTCGCGCGCCTCTTCGATGGCCTCGTCGATGGCCCGCTTCTCGGCCCGCTGCTCAGCACGTACGGCCTTCTTGTCGGGCTTTTCGAGTACGGGGCCGGTCTCGTCGGGGGTCTCTTCCAAGCGGGCCTGTTTGGCCTGCCGGGACGCCTCCAGGACCGCTTCCCGCTCGCGCTGGGCCCGTTCCCGGGCCAGCTTGCGCAGGGTCGCGCGGGAGGTGCGGCTGAGCGCGATGGGCTGCAGCATCGGCAGGCAGTCGGCCACGGCGTCCGGGCCGAGCACGCCCACCGCCGACGCCACCGCGCGCTCGGCGCCCACCCGCAGCCCGAGTGTCACCAGGAGCTGTGAGATGTCCATGCGCAGCAGCAGGTCGCCGGCCGCGATCTCGCCGACGCGCAGGTCGGTGAGGATGACCGTGCCGGAACGATCCACCAGAATCGCGTCGCCCACCAGCCTGCGGTGTGCGATGCGCCGGGACTGCAGTGCGCGCACCTGGTGCCAGGTGTCGCGCAGCAGCTCGTCGGTGATCTCCTCGTCCGCCAGGGTGTCGAGGGTGCGCCCGCCGGTGTGCTCGTAGACGAGCATCACGGCGTCGGGACCGAGCTCGGAGGTCGCGATCAGCTTGGGCGCGTTCGCGCCCGCCGCGATGGCCGCGTAGGCGAGCAGTGCCTCCTGCTCCAGTGCCTGGCGCAGCGACTGGAGGCTGCTGCGGGTGGCGAAGCCGCGCAGCGTCAGATTGCGCCACACGCGGTAGAAGAAGCCCTGCGCCTGCTGCTCGCGGTCGACGACCGTCACGTCCAGGGGCGGGCCGTCCTCCAGGGTGACGAAGTAGCGCCGTCCGCGGTCGCCGGTCTCCGGTGTCTCGGGCAGTTCCTCGCGCGACGCGGTCACCGGGCGGAAGCCGACGTGCCGCAGGCCCGCCATCAGCGTCCGTCCGGTGGGGCGGACATTGGGCGAGCCGACCGCGTACAGCGTCCCGTAGGCCACGGTCCAGCCGATCAGCACCGTCAGGATGATCGAGAACGGTGTCGTGTAGCCGGAGACGAGCATGGAGAACGCGTCGAGGAGCAGCACCGTCCACAGCACCGCGCGCCAGCGCGGCCGCCGCGACATGCCGACGGCCGTCATGTACGCGATGACCGGCGCGAGATAGCCGTGCACCGGGTCGGTCAGGGCGTGGATGTCGCCGGGGGAGGGTTGGGTGAGCGCCTCCTGGATGGAGCCGGGGGCGCCCTTGGCGACCCACAGGTCTGTGGCGAGAGTCACCCCGTGCGCGAGGACGGCCGCGAGGACGCCGTCGGCGATGCGCAGCCCGTCGCGCTTGATCAGCCGTTCGATCGCGAAAGCGACCGGTACCAGCAGGATCGCGATGCTGGAGGCCAGGCCGGCGATCTTGATGAGCAGATCGGGCGCCTGGCCGGTGCCCTTGTTGATGTCCTGTTCGAGGCCCGAGGTGGTGCCGTGGGCGAACGCGGCGATCGCCAGCAGCAGGACGATCCCGAGCACGCCCACCAGGAGGCGCATCAGATCCGACGGACGGTGCACGCGCGCGGGGAGCAGCGGTTCGTCGCCCTCGACCTCGTCGTTGTGGGCCTCGTCCAGGAAGTCGTCCTCGCCCGTGCCGACGTCCGTGGAAGCGGAGTCCTTGCGGTCGGTGCCCGAGCCGGAGCCGGTGCCGGGGCGCGACGAGCCGTCAGAGGTGCTCTCGGCGTCCTCTGGGTGCGCACCCTGCTGCTTCATCGTCTCTTCTTGGTCTCGTATCACCGGTCACCGCCCGCATGATGGTGGCATGCTCCACCGACACACGGGGGCATCAGGGTGCAAGAGCGGGGGCGCACAGTCTGCCGGAAGCGCCGCCCGGGGGCGAGGGATACGCATCGTTGCGAGCGCGTCACGCTGTCGGTGGCATGCGGCAAGATGGGCCGGATGAGCGAGGAGAGCCTTCCACGGGACGCCGGCCCGGGGTACGCGGACGCGCTGCCGGAATACGCCGAGCGTGTGCTCGAGGTCGCCGAACTGATCCCGCCCGGGCGTGTCATGACGTACGGGGACGTCGCCGAATGGCTGCAGCAGGGCGGGCCCCGTCAGGTCGGCCGGGTGATGGCCCTCTACGGGGGAGCCGTCCCGTGGTGGCGCGTCGTACGCGCGGACGGCGCCCTGCTCCCGGGACACGAACTGCGTGCTCTCGATCACTACCGCGCCGAGGGCACCCCCCTGAAGGAGGCGAGCAGGACCGCCGAGGGTCACCTGCCTCGCCTCGACATGAGGCGGGCGCGATGGGACGGCGGCGAACGCGCAGACGGTCACACCTGAAAGCTTCCGCCATGGAACCGCCCGACGTGTGACCCGTGATCCGTACGGGGGACGAGGGGCACGTTTGTGGCATGGCGTACGTTCGTGGGGCGAGGGGCCTGCGGGTTTCGCGTGCCGCGAGGGAAGAAGAGGAAGCCCTGCTTCCGCAACCTGCGTCGGCGTAGCGTCGGCTGCACGTGCCCCCCTCACCTCCCGATCACCGCCCTGCACGCGCGGTGGTCCGACGACCAGTACAACCACCAGGACCGGCGAACCACGTGAGCTCCTCTTCCTCCACCAGGCGCCTGTCGCACCCCCAGGTGCGACAGGGGGGCCGTGGCGCCTACCGACTGCTGCGTACCCCGCCGAGCCGACAGGATCCCCCTCGTCTGGACGCGCCACAGCGCTCCGTGGTTGACCACGAGGCCGGCCCGCTGCTCGTCCTCGCAGGTCCGGGCACCGGCAAGACCACCACGCTCGTCGAGTCCGTGGCGGCGCGGATCGCCCGTGGCGGGGACCCCGAGCGCATCCTGGTGCTGACGTTCAGCCGCAAGGCGGCCGTCGAACTGCGCGACCGCATGGCCCTGCGCATAGGGGCGGCACGCGCGCCCCAGGCGACCACCTTCCACTCGTTCTGCTACGCCCTGGTCCGCGCCCATCAGGACAACGACCTGTTCGTGGAGCCGCTGCGGCTGCTGTCCGGCCCCGAGCAGGACGTGACCGTCCGTGAACTGCTCGCGGGCCAGGCCGACCTGGAGCGCCTCGGCCTCGCGCACGTGCGCTGGCCCGACGAACTGCGGGCCTGCCTGACCACCCGGGGCTTTGCCGACGAGGTCCGCGCGGTCCTCGCCCGAAGCCGCGAGCTGGGGCTGGGGCCCGGCGCCCTGGACGCCTTCGCCCGCCGCATCGGCCGTCCCGACTGGCGTGCCGCGGCCACCTTCCTCGCCGAGTACCTCGACGTGCTCGACCTGCAGGGCGTGCTCGACTACGCGGAACTGGTCCATCGCGCGGTCCTCCTGGCCCGCCGCCCCGAGGCCGCCGAGCGGCTCGCCGCGCGCTACGACGCCGTCTTCGTGGACGAGTACCAGGACACGGACGCCGCCCAGGTACGGCTGCTGCACGCCCTCGCGGGCGGCGGCCGCACCCTCGTCGCCTTCGGTGACCCCGACCAGTCGATCTACGCGTTCCGCGGTGCGGACGTGGGCGGCATCCTCGAGTTCCCGGCCGCCTTCCCGCGCGCGGACGGCCGCCCCGCGCCCGTCGAGGTCCTGCGCACCTCGCGCCGCTCGGGTGCCGCCCTGCTCGCCGCGACCCGGCTGCTCACCCAGCGCATGCCGCTCACCCGGCTCCCGGCGGACAAGGTACGCGCCCACCGCGACCTCGCCCCGGTGCGCGACGGCGGCAGCGTCGAGGTGTACACGTACCCGACGCCCGGCACCGAGCTGGACAACATCGCCGACATCCTGCGCCGGGCGCACCTGGAGGACGGTGTCCCCTGGCGTGAGATGGCCGTACTGGTGCGGGCCGGATCGCGCACGATTCCCACGGTCCGCCGCGCGCTCACCGCGGCGGGCGTGCCCCTGGACATCGACGGTGACGACCTGCCGCTGCGGCACGAACCGGCCGTGACACCGCTGCTGACGGCACTGCGGGCGGTGGCCGAGGCGGAGGCGGCACGGACCGAAGTGCCGGACGCCGCAGCTGCCGAGCCCGCCTCCGAAGAGCCGGAGAGCGCCGGGTGCTGGCTCGACACCGAAACCGCCCTGACCCTGCTGGCCTCCCCGCTGGCCGGCATGGACGCCGCCGACCTGCGCCGCCTCGGGCGTGCCCTGCGTGACGAGGAGCGGGCCGCGGGAAACCCGCTGCCGCCGCCCTCGGACGAGCTGCTCGCGCGGGCGCTGGCAGAGCCGGAGCGCCTCGTCGCCCACGACCCGGCGTACGCGCGTGGCGCCCAGCGGCTCGGCGCACTGCTGCGCGCCGCGCGTGAGCGCCTCGCGAGCGGCGGCACGGCCGAAGAGGCCCTGTGGGACCTGTGGGACGGCACACCGTGGCCCACCCGCCTTGAGCGGTCCGCGCGGCGCGGCGGCGCCGCCGGCCGCAACGCCGACCGTGACCTGGACGCCGTGTGCGCACTGTTCGCGACCGCCGCGCGCGCGGAGGAGCGCACCGGCGGCCGCGGCACCCTCAACTTCCTGGAGGAGATCGAGGCCGAGGACATCGCCGCCGACACCCTCACGCGGCGTGCCGTGCGCCCCGACGCCGTACGTCTGATGACCGCGCACCGCTCCAAGGGCCTGGAGTGGCGCCTGGTCGTCGTCGCGGGCGTGCAGGAAGGCCTGTGGCCGGACCTGCGCCGCCGGGGCTCCCTCCTGGAGGCCGACCGCATCGGCCGCGACGGACTCGCCGAACCGCTCACCCCGGGCGCGCTGCTCGCCGAGGAGCGCCGCCTGTTCTACGTGGCCGCCACGCGCGCGCGTGAGCGTCTCGTCGTCACCGCGGTGAAGGCCCCCGCGGACGACGGTGACCAGCCCTCCCGCTTCCTCACCGAACTCGGCGTCGAACCCAGGGACGTCACGGGCCGCCCGCGCCGCCCGCTGTCCGTCGCCGCACTCGTCGCCGAACTGCGCGCCACCACCGTCGACCCGCGCGTCTCGGACACCCTCAGGGAGGCCGCCGCCCACCGCCTGGCCCGGCTCGCCGCGCTCGCCGACGAGGACGGCCGCCCACTCGTCCCCTCCGCCCATCCCTACCGCTGGTGGGGCATGTACGAGCCGACCGAGAGCAAGGTGCCGCTGCGCAACCGCGACCAGCCCGTCGTGCTCTCGGGCAGTGCCCTCGACCAGCTCGCCAACACCTGCGCCCTGCAGTGGTTCCTGGCCCGCGAGGTGAAGGCCGACGCGCCCGCGACGGCCGCCCAGGGCTTCGGCAACGTGGTGCACGTCCTCGCCGACGAGGTCGCCTCCGGACACACCCCGGCCGACCTCGCCGTCCTCATGGAGCGCCTCGACTCCGTGTGGAACGCGCTCGCCTTCGACGCGCCGTGGAAGTCGGCGCAGGAGAAGGAGAACGCGCGCGTGGCGCTCGAACGCTTCCTGAAGTGGCACGTCATGGACCGCACCGGCCGCACTCCGGTGGCCAGCGAGCACGGCTTCGACGTCACCCTCGAAGCGGGCGACTACGAGGTCCGCATCCGCGGCTCCATGGACCGCGTCGAGACCGACGGCGAGGGCCGCGCCTACGTCGTCGACTTCAAGACCGGCAAACAGACGCCCACCGCCCGCGAGGTGGCACGCCACCCCCAGCTCGCCGTCTACCAGCTCGCCGTCCGCGAAGGCGCCGTCGACGAGGCCTTCGACGGCATACGCCCCGAATCCGGCGGCGCCGAACTCGTCCAGCTGCGCCAGGGCGCCGCACGGCGCGACGGCGGCGAAACCCTGCCCAAGGTGCAGGCCCAGGACTCCATCGAGGGCGCCGCGGGGGAGTGGGTCGGTGAGCTGCTGGCCAACGCCGCCGGAAAGGTCCTCGACGAACGGTTCACACCCAGCGCCGGCCAGCACTGCTCGCACTGCGCCTTCCAGGCCTCCTGCAGCGCGAGGCCCGAAGGGCGACACGTCGTCGAATGACGAGGCCGATCTTCCCGGGCCTTCTGTGATCGACCGCACCACACGTGCTGACCTGCGCTTCTCCTCGCCCGGAGGCCGATCCGGCCTCCACTGTCAGTGGCCGCCGCTAGCCTCTCTGACGTGCCACCCCGTATCACCGATCCCGATCAGCTCAAGGAGCTCCTCGGGATTCCGTTCACCCCGGAGCAGACGGCCTGCATCATCGCGCCGCCCGCCCCGCAGGTGATCGTGGCCGGAGCCGGATCGGGCAAGACGACGGTGATGGCGGCACGCGTGGTGTGGCTGGTCGGCACCGGGCAGGTCGCCCCCGAGCAGGTCCTCGGCCTCACCTTCACCAACAAGGCGGCAGGCGAACTCGCCGAGCGCGTCCGCAAGGCACTCGTCAAGGCGGGCGTCACCGACCCGGACGTCATCGACCCGGACCATCCGCCGGGCGAGCCCGTGATCTCGACGTACCACGCCTTCGCCGGCCGCCTCCTGACCGACCACGGCCTGCGCATCGGCCTCGAACCGACCGCCCGTCTGCTCGCCGACGCCACCCGCTACCAGCTCGCCGCGCGCGTGCTGCGCGAGGCCCCGGGCCCCTACCCGGCGCTCACCCGCTCCTTCGCGGACCTGGTCAGCGACCTCCTCGCCCTCGACGCCGAACTCGCCGAGCACCTCGTACGACCCGAGGAACTGCGCGCGTACGACACCGGGCTGCTGCGCACCCTGGAGGGCGCCAAGCTCACCAACGCCGACCTGCGCAAGGTCCCCGAAGCGGCCGCCGCCCGCCGTGAACTCGCCGACGTGGTGGTCCGCTACCGCGCCGCCAAACGCGAGCGGGACCTCCTCGACTTCGGCGACCAGATCGCCCTGTCCGCGCAGCTCGCCCGCATCCCCGAGGTGGGCCGCATCCTGCGCGACGAGTTCCGTGTGGTCCTCCTCGACGAGTACCAGGACACCTCGGTCGCCCAACGCATCCTCCTGGCGGGCCTGTTCGGCGACGGAACCGGCCACCCCGTGACCGCCGTCGGCGACCCCTGTCAGGCGATCTACGGCTGGCGCGGCGCGTCCGTCGCCAACCTGGACGACTTCCCGGAGCACTTCGCCCACCCCGGCGGCCACCCGGCCACCCGCCAGGCACTCAGCGAGAACCGCCGCAGCGGCGGCCGTCTCCTCGACCTCGCCAACGGCCTCGCGGAGCCCCTGCGCGCCATGCACGCGGGCGTGCAGGCCCTCCGCCCGGCCCCCGGCGCCGAACGCGACGGCATCGTGCGCTGCGCGCTGCTGCCCACCCACGCCGAGGAGATCGACTGGCTCGCCGACTCCATCGCCCACCTCGTCGACACCGGGAAGGCGCCCGGTGAGATCGCCGTCCTGTGCCGCACGGCAACCGACTTCGCGGAGATCCAGGGTGCGCTCGTAGCCCGGGACGTCCCCGTCGAGGTGGTCGGCCTGTCCGGGCTGCTGCACCTGCCCGAGATCGCCGACCTGATCGCCGTCTGCGAGGTCCTCCAGGACCCCGGCGCCAACGCCTCCCTGGTCCGCCTGCTGACCGGCCCGCGCTGGCGCATCGGCCCTCGCGACCTCGCCCTCCTGGGGCGCCGCGCCCGGCTCCTCGTCGCCCACGCGCGCGTGGGCGACGAGAACGACCCGGACCGCCGGCTCGCCGAAGCCGTCGAGGGAGTCGACCCCTTTGAGGTGACCTCCCTCGCGGACGCCCTCGACACGTTCCTGGAGATGCCGCTCGACGCCGAAAAGGAGGACGACGGGCTGCCCTTCTCCCCGGACGCGCGCGTGCGGTTCGCCCGCCTGGCCGCCGAACTGCGCGACCTGCGCCGCTCGCTGGCCGACCCCCTCATGGACGTCCTGCACCGGGTCCTCGCCGTGACCGGCCTGGAAGTGGAGCTGTCGGCGTCCCCGCACGCCCTGGCCGCCCGCCGCCGCGAGACCCTCTCCAACTTCCTGGACATCGCCGCCTCCTTCGCCGCCGGAGACGGCGAGGCCACCCTGCTCGCCTTCCTGGGCTTCCTGCGCACCGCCGCCCAGTACGAGAAGGGCCTCGACAACGCCCTCCCAGGGGGCGAGAACACCGTGAAGGTCCTCACCGCCCACAAGTCCAAAGGCCTGGAGTGGGACGTCGTCGCCGTCCCCGGCCTGGTCACCGGCACCTTCCCCAGCACCCAGGGCCGCGAGAAGTGGACCGCCCAGGGCAAGGTCCTGCCGCACGAACTGCGCGGCGACGCCGACACCCTGCCCGACGTCGACACCTGGGACTCCCGGGGCCTCAAGGCCTTCCAGGAGGCCATGAAGGAACACCAGCACACCGAGGAACTCCGCCTCGGCTACGTCACCTTCACCCGCCCCCGCTCCCTCCTCCTCGGCTCCGGCCACTGGTGGGGCCCCACCCAGAAGAAGCCCCGCGGCCCGTCCGACTTCCTGCAGGCCCTCCACGATCACTGCGCGGCCGGATACGGCGAGATCGAGGCGTGGGCGGACGAACCCGCCGAGGGCGAGGAGAACCCGGCCCTGCACACACCGACCGCCGACCAGGTCTGGCCCCTGCCCCTGGACGAGGCATCCCTGGCCCGGCGCCGGACAGCCGCCGAAACAGTCCTCGCCCACCTTGAGGACCTCGCCGCCCACGAGGACGGCCGCCCGGCCGCCACCCACGACCCGGACAGCCACGACGACCCGGAGTGGCCCCCGCCGCCGGACGACGAGGACCTGCCGTACGGAGAGGACCTGCCGTACGAAGAGGAGGACCAGTTCGCCGAGGAGGACCTCTTGGCCGAGGAGAACCCGGCCGACTGGGACGCCTGGTCCACGGACCGCCCGACCGTCCCGCACCAGGCGGCGGCTCCGGAGGAAACCGGGAACCAGGGCGCACGCCCGCACCCCACCACACCGAAAGCCGCTGCCGAACGCGCCCGCACCACCCCTGGGCGCCGCGCCCCGACCCGCCTCACCCCGGAAGAAGCCCGCACCCTCGCCTCCTGGGACCGCGACCTCGACGCCCTCACCGGCGAACTCCTGCGCGCCCGCGAGGCCGTCACGGACGTCCCCCTCCCGGCGTCCCTCACCGCTTCCCAGGTGCTGCGCCTGGCCACCGACCCGGACGGTTTCGCACAGGAACTCGCACGCCCCATGCCGCGCCCCCCGCAACCCGCCGCCCGCCGGGGCACCCGCTTCCACGCCTGGGTCGAGGCCCGCTTCGAAGAACTGACCCTTCCCATGCTGGAGCCGGAAGAACTGCCCGGCAGCGAGACCGAGATCGCCGACGAACACGACCTGGAAGCCCTCAAGGACGCCTTCGAACGCACCGAGTACGCCCACCGCACACCCCACCGCGTCGAAGCGCCCTTCCAGCTCGCCATCGCAGGCCGTGTCGTCCGGGGCCGCATCGACGCCGTCTACAAGGACGACGACGGCAACGGAACGACGTACGAGATCGTCGACTGGAAGACCAGCCGCTCGCGCACCGCCGACCCCCTCCAGCTCGCCCTGTACCGGCTCGCCTGGGCCGAGCAGCAGGGCGTGCCCCTGGAGTCCGTCAACGCCGCGTTCCTGTACGTACGCACGGGTGAGGTCGTACGGCCGGACGGCCTGCCGGACCGGTCCGCACTGGAGCGGCTGCTGCTGGACGAGCCGGCCGCGGAAGC
Organism: Streptomyces sp. NPDC049541; assembly: GCF_044465725.1. Taxonomy (NCBI): domain Bacteria; kingdom Bacillati; phylum Actinomycetota; class Actinomycetes; order Kitasatosporales; family Streptomycetaceae; genus Streptomyces; species Streptomyces sp. NPDC049541. The sequence continues at coordinate 565,512 of NZ_JBITLY010000005.1, forward strand.
AAACTGTGAGGAACCGCCCACCGACGATGTCAGTGCGGGCCGATAGGCTCGTGACCATGAGCCAGCCCGTTGACAGTGCCGTCAGCGCAGTCCGTACGTACATCGAGCAGCACCGCGCCGCCTTCCTCGACGACCTCGCCGAGTGGCTGCGCATCCCGTCCGTGTCGGCCCAGCCCGACCACGCACCCGATGTACGACGCAGCGCAGACTGGCTCGCCGCCAAACTCAAGGACACCGGCTTCACCACCGCAGAAGTCTGGGAGACACCGGGCGCCCCGGCCGTCTTCGCCGAGTGGCCCGCCACCGACCCCGCGGCACCCACCGTCCTCGTCTACGGCCACCACGACGTGCAGCCCGCCGCCCGCGAGGACGGCTGGGACAGCGACCCCTTCGAACCCGTCGTCCGCGGAAACCGTCTCCACGCGCGCGGGGCGGCCGACGACAAGGGCCAGGTGTTCTTCCACACACTCGGCGTCCGCGCCCACCTCGCCGCCACCGGCCGCACCGCCCCCGCGGTCCACCTGAAGCTGCTGATCGAGGGCGAGGAGGAGTCCGGCTCACCGCACTTCCGCACCCTCGTCGAACAGCACACCGACCGGCTCGCCGCCGACGCCGTGATCGTCTCCGACACCGGTATGTGGTCCGCGGACACCCCCACCGTGTGCACCGGCATGCGCGGCCTCGCCGAGTGCGAGATCCACTTCTCCGGCCCCGACCAGGACATCCACTCCGGCTCCTTCGGCGGCGCCGTCCCCAACCCGGCCACCGCCGCCGCCCGCCTGGTCGCCGCCCTCCACGACGAGCACGCACGCGTGGCGATCCCCGGCTTCTACGACGGCATCGTCGAACTCACCGACCGCGAACGCGAACTCTTCGCCGAACTGCCCTTCGACGAGCAGCAGTGGCTGCGCACCGCCAAGTCGTACGCCACCCACGGCGAGGCCGGACACACCACCCTGGAGCGCATCTGGGCCCGCCCCACCGCCGAGGTCAACGGCATCGGCGGCGGCTACCAGGGCCCCGGCAGCAAGACGATCATCCCCTCCACGGCCATGGTGAAGCTCTCCTTCCGCCTGGTCGCGGGCCAGGACCCCGACCACATCGAGAAGGCCGTCCGCAGCTGGGCCGCCGAACAGGTGCCCGCCGGGATCCGGTACGAGATCACGTTCGCCGCGGCCACCCGCCCCTGTCTGACACCGCTGGACCACCCCGCACTGCAGTCCGTCGTCCGCGCGATGGGCCGGGCCTTCGACAAGCCCGTCCGCTTCACCCGCGAGGGCGGCTCCGGACCCGCCGCCGACCTCCAGGAAGTCCTCGGGGCACCCGTGCTCTTCCTGGGCATCTCCGTCCCATCCGACGGCTGGCACGCCCCGAACGAGAAAGTCGAGCTCGACCTGCTCCTCAAAGGCGTCGAGACCAGCGCACACCTGTGGGCCGACCTCGCCGACACCTGGCGCCATGCACCCTGAGCGCCCCGCGCCGTCCGTAGCGGCACCGCGCGCGGGGAACACTGAAAGAACCGCCCCGCACCGCCCAGCCCCGCCGGATCCGTTCGCCTCCCGCCGTCCGTCCCGCCGTACCGCCCGCCGAAACAATCCGTTCCACTGGGGGAGTTGGAAGCACCCGTGACCACCTGGACCGACCACACCGCCGACCGCCCCATCTCCCTCACCGCCCCCAGCGGCATCGACCGCGCCGCCCACCACCGCCTCGACGAGGCCTGGCTCGCAGCGGCATGGAGCCACCCCACCACCCGCTGCTTCGTGGTCTCCGGCGGCCAGGTCCTCATCGACGAGACACCCGACGGCCGCACCGAACTCGTCATGACCCCCTCCTTCGAAGCCCCCCTCACCGAGGCCCACCGCTACTTCCTCGGCACCGACGAAGAAGGCATCAGCTACTTCGCCCTCCAGAAGGACGCCCTGCCCGGCCGCATCGACCAGTCCGCACGCCCCGCGGGCCTGCGCGAGGCCGGCCTCCTGCTGTCCCCCCGCGACACGGGCCTGATGGTGCACGCAGTCGGCCTGGAGAACTGGCAGCGCACCCACCGCTTCTGCTCCCGCTGCGGCGAACGCACCGTCATCGCCGCCGCCGGCCACATCCGCCGCTGCTCCGCCTGCGGCGCCGAGCACTACCCGCGCACCGACCCCGCCGTGATCATGGCCGTCACCGACGAGGAGGACCGCATCCTGCTCGGCCGCCAGGTCCACTGGCCCGAAGGGCGCTTCTCCACGCTCGCCGGCTTCGTCGAACCCGGCGAGTCCATCGAGCAGTCCGTACGACGCGAGGTCTTCGAGGAGGCCGGCATCACCGTCGGCACCGTCGAGTACGTCGCCAGCCAGCCCTGGCCCTTCCCGTCCAGCCTCATGCTCGGCTTCATGGCCCGCGCCACCTCCACCGAGATCAACGTCGACGGCGACGAGATCCACGAAGCCCGCTGGTTCTCCCGGGACGAACTGGGCGCAGCATTCGAAACCGGCGAGGTACTGCCCCCCTACGGCATCTCCATCGCCGCCCGCCTGATCGAGATGTGGTACGGCAAGCCCCTGCCGACGAGGAGCTTCGTCTGAGCCCGACGCCGCGATGACAGACCCGTACTGGAACCACAACGTCCACTACCACCCCGTCGTCCTCGCAGCCGTCCCCGACGGCTGCCGGACGGCCCTGGACGTCGGATGCGGCGACGGGCTGCTCGCACGCAAGCCGGCACAGAAAGCCGAATCGGTGACCGGCATGGACCGCTCACCGGAAATGATCCGGCTCGCGCGCGAGCAGACGCCGGAGAACGTCACATTCCAGGAGGGCGACTACCTCGACGACACCCTCCCCGAGGGCAGGTACGACTTCGTCAGCGCCGTCGCCGTGGTCCACCACGCGCCGTTCGAGGACGCCGTGCGGGCCTGGTACGACTGCTGGCCCCCGGCGGCCGACTGATGATCGTCGGGATGGCGTACCACCACACCGCCCTCGACCGGGTGATCAGCGGCTGCGGCCTGCCCGCAAGCCTGCTGAACGCACGGCTGCACGGCGGCAAACGAGGCCCGGCCGGCATGCCCGTCAAGGACTCCGCCATGCACCGGGCCGAGGCCCGCACAGCGGCACACCACCTGCTGCCCGGCTGCCGGTTCCGCCGCCGACTGCTGTGGCGCTACACCGCAGTGTGGGGCAAACCACAAGAAGGCGGTTCCTGAACCGACCCAGGAACCGCCCTCCGAACAAAACCCTGCAGCGCCTACGCGCCGATCTTCTGCTTCACCTGCGCCAGCGACGGGTTCGTCAGCGTCGAACCATCCGGGAACAGCACCGTCTGTGGCGGCCAGGGAGGGCCGCCCATGTCTTGGGGAGGGGCAAGGGTGAGCGACAAGCCCAGGGCGCTCGGCGTGGTCCGTCTGTCTGTAGGCAACGAGAACCAGACCGGTGAGGAAACGCAGCGCACACGCATCAGCAAGCGGGCGGACGCCGAAGAGATGGAGTTGGTCGACTTCGCCGTCGACATCGACGTGTCGGCGTCCATCTCGCCGTGGATGCGCCCGTCCTTGGGTGACTGGCTCAACAACAAGAGAGACCAGTTCGACCACATCGTCATCCTGAAGATCGACCGCATCGCTCGGTCGGTCCGTCACCTCTCCGACATCATCGAGTGGTGCGAGGCGAACGGTAAGGGCCTGATCTCCTGTGAGGAGGGCTTCGACCTCTCGAAGCCATGGGGTAAGACCATTGCCAAGATCCTGGCCGTGGTCGCGGAGGCGGAGCTGGACGCCATCAAGGTCCGCAACAAGGCGTCCCGGGAGACCATGCGCAAGACGGGTCGCTGGCCCGGGGGCCTTGTCCCCTTCGGGCGCAGGGCGGTGAAGGGCGACGAAGGGTTCAATCTGGAACTGGACCCCGAGTACGGCCCGACGCTGATCGAGATGATTCGGCGCTTCGTTGAGAAGCCGAGTTTCTCGGGTGTGGCCGACTGGCTGAACGAGCAAGGCGTACCTACGGCTCAGGACATCGCTCGTATCCGCGCGGCGGCTGGGGAGAGCACGACGCGGCTGGCCGCTCCGAAGCCGCGCGGAAGCAGGTGGACAGCGACGACGGTGCAGGCCGTACTGACCAGTCGATCCCTTCTTGGGGAGTACGTAAGCGCCAACGGCTCCGTGGTCCGCAACGATGACGGAACGCCCGTCATGCGGTCGGAACCGGTGCTGAACGAGGAGGAGTGGGCCAAGCTGTCGGAAGCCGTCGCCTCGGTCAAGTACAAGAAACCGAAGGGCTCCACCTCGCCGACGGTGGGCGTGACGTTCTGCCTGACGTGCGGGAGCCCGCTGTACTACGTCAAGGGCAACCTGTCCAAGGGGCAGCGTGAGCGGTACCGCTGTCACGGCAACAAGAGCAAGGGCATCGACGCCTGCCCGAAGCAGAGGTTCTGGGCCGAGGATCTGTACCCCTGGTTGGAGTCGGCCTTGCTCGGAGAGATCGGCCACCTGGAACGGATGGAGTCGACGACGACCATCGACGACAGCCGCGCGGCGAAGCTCGCCGTGATCGACGGCAAGATGAACCAGCTCCTCAAGGAGCTCCAGCAGGACGAGATCAGCGCCGTCGCATACGCCTCGCAGGTCGCGAGCCTCGCCCAGGAACGCGAGAAGATCACCAACCAGGAAGGGCCGAAGCCCGTGACCGTATGGACGGGAACGGGGGAGAGCTACACGGACTGGTGGCAGCGGTCGAGCACCGACGAGCGCCGGGAGTTCCTGAAGAAGCACAAGGTGAAGGCGTACTTCCGGCCCGATGTCCTCGCCATCGATCCAGGCGACCTCATCGAGAACATCCGGCAGCAGGGTGTCTCTTGGTGGGACGTCCCCGTCAAGGCTTCGCAGGTGCTGGCGCCGATCGTGCCTGTCTCGCTGTCTGCGAAGCCGTACGAGAAGCCTCCGACGCTCACGGGGGTGGAGTGGGAAATCGTGAGCCGTTGGGAGGACTTCGAAGCGGAACGTGCCGCGCAGCAAGCGAAGGCCGAAGGGGAAGCCAAGGGAGCAGAGCGGGCCAACAAGGTTCCGGCTCCCGCCTGACGCTGGCAAGCAAGGAAGGCCCCCGACCGTGGGGGCCTTTCCCGTTTCGGCATGTTGTACGGTGCCGGGCCAGGTCGCCGCCGTCGCTCCCGACCGCAAGAGTCCGAGTCCAGGCCCGAAGCCTTGGGCGCCCACCTGTGAAGCGCGCTGTATCTTCCGCACGGCCACCCCGCGAACAAGGGAGACGCATGTCCCGCCATCCGGCGGGGGTCGCCGGCGCACCCCTGTGCGCCTCACAGGAAGGAGCCGCAACCAGTGGCCATCAGCTTCGGTCATGACCGCCCGTGGAGCGGAGTCTCCCCGCGCGAGTACCGGCGCATGGCGCAGGAACCTTGGCACCCGCTCGCCTACCGAGTGCACTTCGCCGCACTGGGCTGGGCTGACCGTCAGGGACACGCGCCCTTCGACCCCGGGAAGCTGGCCGCCCTGCTGGGCAAGGAGGGCAAGCCCCTGTCCGACCAGAGCACGACCAACGCAGTCAACCGGGCCAAGCGACTCCAGCTCATCTCGCCCCGATCGGGGACCGCTTGCCTTGTCCTGCCTCCTCACCTCTTCCAGAAGGGGAAGGGCGCGCCGGTACCGTGTCGAGTTCATCAAGACCGGTGACCACACACCGCAGGTGTAGTCAGCACACGCCCGACGTGTAGGCACATGAGCAGTGACCTGCGGAAAGGTTCGTGCCCTCTCTTCTCTGTTTGGGTCTTCCCAGTTGCGTCCCCGTTGGGGCGACAGAGAGAGACGGCTTCCGCCTACGGCAAGCGGAGGAGGGGCGCGTCAGCGCCCCCAGAGACGGGCATAGCCGAAGCGGTAAGCAGCATGGGCGGCCGTTCGGCCGCCACAGTCCAAAGTCTCTGCAGCAGAGCGGGCACCGCAAGGGGCCGACAGGAGCAAGCTCAAGGGGGGCGCTACCGCGCCCCACATGGGAAGCCGTAAGGCTCACTCCTGTGCATTCCAGCGCCGTCGCAGAGAAGGCTGTTCTTGCCTGTGACCAGGCGCTACGCCGTCGCCTGCTGGGGGCCGCACCTGCCTGAAAGGCCCTGAGACCGTGGCAGGATTTTGGCCGCCATGACCCGGCGGTCCCTCTTGCCGGGCTCAAGGGGTCATACCCCACCCCCTCTGGCTCTCGGCCGCTCCACCCCGCTCCTACGATGCAGCCATGATCAAGATGTCTTGGGCGCTGGCAGGCGAGCACGCGGACGCATGGATCGGGGCCGACGTACAAGAGGGCGCAGCGGTGCTAGCAGCGCGAGTCGGGGACGTCATCGAGGCGAGCGGCATGACCGCCGAAGCGATACAGCACCGGCGGGAAACCTTCCTTGCTCCCGTGGTCAACGCTCTGAGCACCGACGGACAGTCGGCCCTGTCGCAGGGCGGGACATGGAGCAAGGCAGCCGGGCCGATGCTCGTCTCCGTCTCGCCGACCGTTGCGCAGCGTGATCAGTAACGGGCGTCTCGAACTCTCCGCGCCCCGCAGGGCGCGTTCAGGAGACGGCCCCGCATCCACAGCGACGGGTGCCGAGGGCGGGCCTTGTCCTGCCGCTGAGGTCTCTCTGGGGCACACAAAACCCCCGATCAGCGTCAGGCCGGTCGGGGGCTGCGTCTCGCGAGGGTCAGACGCCGAGCGCCTGCTTCACCTGGGCAAGGCTCGGGTTCGTCATCACGACCTCAGCCCCACCATTGGAGGGAACTACCTGAACCGTCGGCACCGTCTGGTTTCCGCCATTCGCCTTCTCCACGAACGCCGCGGAATCCGGGTCCTGCTCGATGTTGATCTCGTTGTACGCGATGCCCTCACGGTCCATCTGGCTCTTCAGCCGACGGCAGTAGCCACACCACGTGGTGCTGTACATCGTCACAGTGCCCGGCATGTCTCTCGCGCTCCTCAGCTGCTCGGGGATGCTTGGTCGCAGTGATGGAACGTACTTGAAACAGCCACCATTCCCGCACGCGGTACCTCCCCCGACGTGACGCCTGCCGCATTAGTACGACTGCAGGTACCTGCCTGTGGACAACCACCGCACCCGCCTCCGACGACCTGGCAGCATGGCCATGTGACAGCAGCAACGCACTCCACGCTCTTCCCGCAGGTACCGGAGACACCCGACGCCGTGCTCGAAGGGCTCGACCCCGAACAGCGCGAGGTGGCCACCGCCCTGCGCGGACCGGTGTGCGTACTGGCCGGCGCCGGAACCGGCAAGACCCGCGCGATCACCCACCGCATCGCCTACGGAGTCCGCGCCGGAATCCTCCAGCCCTCCAGCGTGCTCGCCGTCACCTTCACCAACCGCGCCGCCGGCGAGATGCGCGGCCGACTGCGCCACCTCGGCGCCGCCGGAGTCCAGGCCCGCACCTTCCACTCGGCCGCCCTGCGCCAACTCCAGTACTTCTGGCCGAAAGCAGTCGGCGGCTCCATGCCCCGGCTCGTCGACCGCAAGATCCAACTCGTCGCCGACGCGGCCGCCGCCTGCCGCATCCGCCTCGACCGCGGCGAACTGCGGGACGTCACCGCCGAAATCGAATGGTCCAAGGTCACCCAGACCGTCCCCGCCGACTACGCCCCCGCCGCCGCCAAGGCCGGCCGCGACACCCCCCGCGACCCGGCCGAGATCGCCCAGCTCTACTCCGTCTACGAAGACCTGAAACGGGACCGCTCCGTCATCGACTTCGAAGACGTCCTGCTGCTCACCGTCGCCATCCTCCAGGACCGGCACGACATCGCCGACCAGGTCCGCTCCCAGTACCAGCACTTCGTTGTCGACGAGTACCAGGACGTCAGCCCCCTCCAACAACGACTCCTCGAACTGTGGCTCGGCGAACGCGACAACCTGTGCGTCGTCGGCGACGCCAGCCAGACGATCTACTCATTCACCGGAGCGACCCCCGACCACCTCCTCGACTTCCGCACCCGCCACCCCGGAGCCACCGTCGTCAAACTCGTCCGCGACTACCGCTCCACCCCCCAGATCGTCCATCTCGCCAACGGCCTCCTCGCCCAGGCCCGAGGCCGCGCAGCCGACCACCGCCTCGAACTGATCTCACAACGCGACCCGGGCCCCGAACCCGGCTACACCGAGTACACCGACGAACCCGCCGAAGCCGAGGGCGCCGCCCGCCGCATCCGCGAACTCATGGACGCCGGCGTCCCCGCCAGCGAAATCGCCATCCTGTTCCGGACGAACTCCCAGTCCGAGACCTACGAACAAGCCCTCGCCGACGCCGGAATCCCCTACCAGCTGCGCGGCGCCGAGCGGTTCTTCGACCGCCCCGAGGTCCGCAAGGCAGGCGTCGCCCTGCGCGGCGCGGCCCGCTTCGGCGGCAACGACACCCTCCTCGACGACGCCGTGGACCTGCCCTCCCAGGTACGCGCCGTGCTCTCCGGAGAAGGCTGGACCCCCCAGCCCCCAGCAGGCTCCGGAGCGGTCCGAGAACGCTGGGACTCCCTCGCTGCCCTCGTGAACCTCGCGCACGACTTCGCCGCCGCCAAACCCACCGCCACCCTCAGCGACCTCGTCGCCGAACTCGACGAACGCGCGGGCGCCCAGCACGCCCCCACCGTCCAGGGCGTAACCCTGGCCTCCCTCCACTCCGCCAAGGGCCTCGAATGGGACGTCGTCTTCCTGGTCGGCGTCGCCGAGGGCATGATGCCGATCACCTACGCCAAGACAGACGAGCAGATCGAGGAGGAACGCCGCCTCCTCTACGTCGGCGTCACCCGGGCCAGGGAGCGCCTGCACGTCTCCTGGTCACTGTCCCGCTCACCCGGCGGCCGCCCGAGCCGACGCCCCAGCCGCTTCCTGGACGCCCTGCGACCGGGCTCCACCGCCACCGCCGGCCGTACCGCCGCGAGCGGCGCAGGGGGAGTCGAGCGCGGCTTCACCCGCAGACCGGACGCCGTACCCCGGCGCACCCAGCGCACCCCGGCCCGCTGCCGGGTGTGCGGGCGCACGCTCAGCGACGCCGGCGAGATGAAACTGATGCGCTGCGAGGACTGCCCCACCGACATGGACGAGGGCCTCTACGAGCGACTGCGCGAGTGGCGCGCGGACCAGGCGCACCGCAGCGGACAGCCCGCCTTCTGCATCTTCACCGACAAGACACTGATGGCCATCGCCGAGGCCGCCCCCGACGAGGAGGGCGAACTGGCGCGGATCCCCGGGGTCGGCGTACGCAAGCTCAACCGCTACGGGGCCGATGTCCTGGCCCTCTGCGCAGGTCGCGAACCCGGAGAACAGGACGAAGGGGACTGATTCAAACTCGTCGAAAAAATAGTTTGCGCATGCCCCAGCAATCCCCATAGGTTCTTAGCCACGGGGACGGAGGCCTTCTCGGAGGCCCTGATTCCGTGTTCTACTTGCATATCCGTCGGACTGGCTCACCCCCGGTCCCCCGAGACGCCGAGAGGAGGCGATTGAAGTGATCAGCATCAGCACCAGCTCCATCAGCACCGCCAAACTGACCGATCGCTCGGTCGTCTCCACGTGCATGCTCGGCGCCTCCAACCTGGGCACCGGTCTGTCCGGCATTCCTGCCGGTCGTCTGGCGTCCGCCCCCGTTTCTCTCGCGGGTCTTCCCATCCGTGAGCGCAATGAGCGACCGACCAAGGCACTGGAAGCAGTAGTGGCACAGGCGCAGGCCTATGCCTTTACCGCGGTCGGTGCCGGAAACCGGAAGCAGACGACGCAGCACCACCTGATGTGGGCCTTCCGTGGGCCAGAACCCTGGAGTGATCCAGCCTGATCGCCGATCAGGCCGGCGCCTTCAGGGCCGCGGAACCCCATCCGGGATCCGCGGCCCTTCTGTTTTCCCCGAACGGGGACGACGGAGCGAAGGGGCCTCGGGACAAGAGCTGAACCCGGTACCAGCCGCCACCCGGTCCAACAGGACCGGAACGACCAGACGAGGAAGACGAACCGTGCAACTCGAAGCGCACGCCCCGTCCGTACCGCCTTCCGAAACGATCCCCCCGCCCGGCCTCACGGAGGACTCCACCTTGATCCCGCTCACTGCGCTCACCGCGCTCGACGACGCCATCGAGAACCTCGGCGTACCCGTCCCCTGCCGCTCCTACGACCCGGAGGTCTTCTTCGCCGAGTCGCCGGCCGACGTCGAGTACGCCAAGTCCCTCTGCCGCACCTGCCCGCTGATCGAGGCCTGCCTCGCCGGTGCCAAGGAGCGGCGTGAGCCCTGGGGCGTCTGGGGTGGCGAGCTGTTCGTCCAGGGTGTCGTCGTCGCCCGGAAGCGGCCGCGTGGCCGCCCGCGCAAGAACCCGGTCACAGCATGAACATCACCGGAACCATCGACCGCCCCCTCACGAACGACCCCAAGAAGCAGGCCCCGATGAAGCCGTCCACCAACGAGCCCGCCGGCTCCGCGATCGAAGATTTCACCACCACAGGCGCGACAGGCTCGCGTCAGAACAGGACCCGAGAGATGCAACTCCTCCAAGAAGCCCTGGCTCGTGCGCATATGCACGACCAACTGCATGAGGCCGAGCGGGAACGCCGGGCAGTGCGCCTGGCGAGCGCCCGCCGGATGCAGCGCCGGGCCGAGCGCGCCTCGATGCGCGCCCGCCGCGCGCTCGCCATGGCGGTCATGCAGTAACCGATCACACCTGAAGCGGTGGCCTCCCGACCCCGGGAGGCAGTAGTTCCCCGCGGGGGCCGGTCCGTCCGAACGGACCGGCCCCCGCGGTGCGTTGTGCCCGCGATCCACCCACCGCGGAGTTATCGTCACCGGGTGACGAGTCTTCCCGGAGGCAGTGACGACTCAGGCTCCCCCGCGGAGCCCCAAGCTCTGGTGTGCGGCCGCTGCGGCGCCCGGGCGGGGGGTCCGCAGCCCACTTGGACCTGCTCCGTGGAAAACGGCGCCCGCCAGTATTTCTGCGACGGCTGCTCGCGGGAGAACCTCAGGGCGATCGAGGGGCGGCTGGACTCTGCCTGGTGGTGAGACGTCCCTCTGGGGGCCTCCCCCTCCCCCTCCCCCCGCCCCCACCCTCGCCCCCCGAAACACAGCCCCGCGGCGCGCACCGAGGCAGCACGGCCCCCGGCCCGCAGTGGCGCACCCTCGGCGCGGCGGCCCCCAGTGAGGGCCGTGCCCCGCAGCCCCGGTCAAGCCTCCGCGGCCGACTCCTCCTCAGTGGCTTCGGCCACGAACCCCGGGAGCCACTCCTCCAACTCCTCGCGCAGTCGCACCGTCGACCCCAGCTGGCACAGCACGCCGATTGTGCTCAATGTCACCCGGTGTATCAGGAGGTATGCCGGTGGCAGGTTCAGCTGCTTGCCCAGCTGGTAGGCGGGGGAGCGGGGGTCGGCGATGCGGGCCGCCTGGCTGCGCATCCAGCCGCGAGTGAAGGTGAACTCGTCGGCCCGGGCCGGTTCGATGATCGGCAGGAGGTAGTCCAGGACGGCGCTCGGGTCCAGCTCGATGGATTCCTTGACGAAGCCCTCCGCGCAGAGGAGTTCGTAGACGGCCTCCGCCTCGCCGTCGAGGGTCATGCGCAGGGAGTCGCCGATGGGGGCCGGCAGGCCGCCCGGGAGGCGGTCGACCGTGCCGAAGTCCAGTACCCCCAGGCGCCAGTCGTCCTCGCCGCCGGGGCCGCCGGGCAGCAGTCGGAAGTTGCCCGGGTGCGGGTCGGCGTGGAGCAGGCCGGTGCGGGCCGGGCCGGAGAAGAGGAAGCGGGCCAGGAGCTGACCGGCCCGGTCGCGCTGTTCCCGGGTGCCGTCCGAGATGATCTCCGAGAGGGGAATTCCGTCGATCCACTCGGTGATCAGGACCTGGTCGCACTGGTGGACCACACCCGGCACCACCACGTCCGGATCGTCCGTGAACTCCTCGGCGTGCGCCTGCTGGGCCTGGGCCTCCAGACCGTAGTCCAGCTCCTCCGAGACACGGTCCCTGAGTTCCGCGATCAGGGGCTTGATGTCCATGCCGGGGATCAGCGGGCCCAGCAGACGGGCGAAACGGCTCAACTGGTTCAGGTCCGACAGGAGAGCTTCGCCGGCACCCGGGTACTGCACCTTGACCGCCACCTCGCGGCCGTCGTGCCACACCCCGCGGTGGACCTGTCCGATCGAGGCCGCGGCGGCGGGCTTGTCCTCGAACTCGAGGAACAGGTCGGGCCAGTCCTCGCCGAGCCGCTCACCGAGCACGCGGTGCACGGTGCTGGTCGGCATCGGCGGCGCAGCCTCCTGCAGCTTCGTCAGCGCCGCACGGTAGGGGCCGGCGACCTCCTCGGGCAGTGCCGACTCGAAGACCGACAGGGCCTGGCCGAACTTCATGGCGCCGCCCTTGAGCTCGCCGAGCACCTTGAACAGCTGCTCCGCCGTGCGCTGTTGCAGCTCGCGGCCGACGATCTCCGCGGACTCCCCGACGATCCGCTTGCCCAGTCCCCAGGTCGCCCGTCCGGCGAAGCCGAGCGGGAGCGCGGCGAGCTTGGCGGTCCGGGTGACCGCCTTGCGGGGAAGATCAGACATGCGCCCTCCAAGTCCCTGCCGGCCGCGCCGCTCGTGCCGTACGGCTGAGCTCCTTCGGCGACCGTTGCCCCCTCATTGTCTCGTGTGACTCCTCGTCCTCGGAGGTGTGTTCTCCCTTACCTTTGTCCGCGGCCCCGCAGGGGCATGCCGGATGGGCCCAGACCGGTCGTGCATGCCAGGTCAGAGCGGGCAGGGACACCTCCCAGCGTGCTCCGGCACTCGTCGGGACCCGGCCGTCCAGGAACGCGAGCGCGTGTGCGGCCGCGAGCCCGGCCACCGTCGTGGCCAGCGCAAGGTCGCAGGGCCGGGCCTGGCGGGGTGTGCCGGAGCGCCACTGCGCGACCAGCCGGGGCCAGGCCGGATCCCGGTCGGTGCGGCCCTCGTGCAGACAGCCCGCGCAGCCCGTCTCACCGGGCAGGACGAGAGGGCCGACGACGCCGGTCGCCTCCACGACGCCGGCGTACAGATGCGGTGTGCCCGAGGCGATGAGGGGTTCGGCGGTGGAGGGGGCGGGGGCGTGGACGGCGACGTCGTCGCGTGGGGCGAGGATCACCAGGGAGAAGCCGGGCTCGCCGTCCGGGGGCGGTGCCGTGTTGCCGCGGCGTGGCGGGCGGTCCGGGGCGGACCGGCGTACGGCCTGCCGGGCGGCTTCGTCCCTGCGGTCGCCGATGGACTCGGCGGGCAGGCCGCCCGGTGCCACGTCGCCGGCCTCGACCTTGCCGACGTCCCGCACATCGACCTCCCCGATGCCGGCGCCCGCGAGCAGTGAGGCCAGGATCGAGCCCACCCGGCCCGCGCCCCGTACCTGGACCCGCAGTGAGCGGCGCGCGGCCAGGCGGCTGATCGCGTCGCCCGGTTCGGTGGTGGTCAGGGACAGTGAGGCGAGGTCCGGGCGCAGGCGGGCGAGGACGTCCTTCTTGGCGCGCAGTGCGTCGGCGGCCGGCCCGCCGCCCTTTGCGTCGTCGAGGAGGCCGGCGCGTGCCAGCCGCTCCACCAGTCTGTCGACGTGACCGTCGGGCAGGTCCATACGGCGTCCCTCCTCGCGCAGGAGGGGCAGTCCGCGGGTGCCGTTGAGCAGGTCGAGAAAGCTGCCCGTCGCCGTGTCCACCGGGCCCAGTGTCAGTGCGTGCGACGGTGCCATTCCGAACTGCACGGTGTTGAGATCGCGCCAGCCGCGCCTGAGCGCCGGCTTCACCATCGGCGCGAGCGGAACCATCGCATCCATGACAGGCCCCCGTAGCCCTCGTTGAACATTCCTGTCCGCCGGTGGAGCTCGGTCGGCGGGCGGTCGATGGTCGGTCGACGGTCCGTCGTGGCTGTGCCGGCGGGAACCAGCATGCCCGCACGGGCGGACGGGTGCCGAAAGTTGTCCACAGGCGGTGGATATTTGTCGTATAAATCAAACGCTTGGTGGCGGATCGAGGCGGAACCGTCCAGGAGTCGGGACTTCCCCCGTGTGCAGCGGGTAACGTCGGGGCGTGCCCGCCGACCCACTGCACCGCGCCGGAATGCCACAGCGCAGCACGACGAGCCAGCCGCCGAGCGGCTCGGGGGCGAGCGCGATCGAGGTCCGCAGGAGTTCCCGTCGACGCAGGACGGTCTCCGCGTACCGCGAGGGCGATCGCACCGTCGTGCTCATCCCTGCCCGGATGTCCGAGGCGGAGGAGCAGCGCTGGGTGACCGTCATGCTCGACAAGCTGGCAGCCCAGGAGAGCAAGCGGGTCCTCGGTGACGGTGAGCTGGCCGAGCGGGCGGAGCGGCTGTCGGGCCAGTACTTCGACGGGCGCGCGCGGCCCACCTCGGTGCGCTGGGTCACCAACCAGAACACGCGCTGGGGCTCGTGCACCCCGGCCGAAGGCAGTATCCGTCTGTCGCACCGGCTGCAGGGCATGCCCGAGTACGTCGTCGACTACGTCCTCCTCCACGAGCTCGCGCATCTGCTGGTGCCGGGACACGGTCCCCGCTTCTGGCGGCTCCTTGAGGCCTATCCGCGCACCGAGCGGGCCCGGGGTTACCTCGAAGGGGTGGTCGCCGCGGAACGGTTGCCGCATCTGCCGGGGGCTCGCGGGGAGTGACGGCCGCTGTGGGGCGGTGGTTGTGTACCGGGTCTGTACCGACTTCATCCGGTGTCCGAGTTAGCCGTTAACCTGGCGCGACGCACTCGCATTCGGGATGGGGGACGGTCGTTACGCATGGCCAGGGAATTCCAACGCGGCCACAAGGCCAGGATCAGTGACCTCACCGCGGGCACCGATCTGTACGTAGGCGTGCAGATCAGCGGCCCCGGACTGACCTTCGACATCAGCTGCTTCGGTCTTGACGCCGACGAACGGCTCTCGGACGACCGCTACTTCGTCTTCTTCAACCAGCCGAAGTCCCCCGAGGAGTCGATTCAGCTTCTGGGTGCCCAGGCGGGCGACACGGAGTCCTTCCGGGTCACGCTCGACCGGATCCCGGCGCAGATCCAGAAGCTGTCGTTCACGGCGACGATCGACGGGGCCGGGCAGATGTCGCAGATCGCCCCCGGGTACCTCCGTATCGTCGCGGGCGGCGAGGAGGTGGCCCGGTACGCCTTCAACGGCTCGGAGTTCTCCACCGAACGGGCCGTCATGCTGGGTGACTTCTACCTCAAGGACGTGTGGCGGTTCGCGGCCGTGGGGCAGGGCTTCGACGGCGGCCTCGAGGCGCTGCTGAAGAACTTCGGCGGCGAGGTCATGGAGGAGGAGGCACCTGCCGCGCCTGCTCCGCAGCAGCCCCAGACCGGAGCCGCTCCCGCCTTCGCCCCGCCCGCGTTCGGCGCCCCGGCCGCCCCGGCACCTGCCCCAGCTCCCGCCCCCGCCCCGGCCCCGCAGGGCTTCGCGCCGCCCCCGGCGCCCGCACCCGCGCCGAACGTGCACGCGGCGCCCACCATCGTCGCGCCCATGTCCCCGCCCGGCGGCGGCCAGGTGCACCCGCCGGCCCCGGCGCCCGCACCCTACGGCCAGCCGCCCCAGCAGCCGTACGGCCAGAGCGCACCGCCGCCACCCGGCTACGCCCAGCCCCCGGCTCCGCAGGCCCCGGGCCCGCCGCCCGGCTACGGCCAGCAGCCCCCGTTCGGGCAGGTGCCGGGACAGCAGGCGCCCTACGGTGCGCCTCAGGGCGCCCCCCAGGGCGGTGCCGGGGTGACCGCGGCGCTGCAGATGTTCAAGGAGACCCCCACCGGGCAGCGCTGGACGCAGCAGAACAGCAAGCTGATCCGTGTCGACCTCGGCATGGGCGGACAGCCCGTGCTGGCCCGGCAGGGCAGCATGGTGCTCTACCAGGGCAAGGTCGACTTCGGCTACAAGGGCGCCGGCTTCGCGGGCCGGATCGTGGGCAACGCGACCGGGCAGGAGATGCAGTTGATGCGTTGCACCGGCCAGGGCCAGGTGTTCCTCGCCGAGAACGCCACCTATCTGCACCCCATCGAGCTCCAGGGCGACGCGATCTGCGTCTCCGCCGAGAGCGTCCTCGCCTTCGACGAGGGCCTCCAGTACGAGGTCCGCCGCATCGAGGGACACGGCATCCCCGGGGGCGCGCTGTTCACGATGCAGTTCCAGGGCACCGGCACGATCGTCGTCAAGACGCACGGCACGCCCGTGGTGCTGCCGGTCACGCCGACCACGTTCGCCGACGCCAACGCCGTGGTGGCCTGGTCGGCCGCCTCCCAGGTGATCGTCTCCAGCCAGGTGCGCATGCGCCGCAACGCCTATCCGGGCGACACCGGCGAGAGCGTCAACCTGCAGTTCCGGGGCGCGCCCGGCAACTTCATCGTCGTCCAGCCGTACGAGGTCTGAGGGAGCCCGTCATGAACCAGCCACTCGCGGGCTACGCCCCCGCACCCGTCACCGCCCGTATGGAGAACCACGGCGACCACATGCTGAAGGTCGCCATGCAGACCGGAAACGACATCCTCGCGCGCGTGGGCTCGATGGTCGCGTACGAGGGTTTCATCCAGTACGAGCCCAACCCGCCGGCCGTGCGCCAGATCGCCCGTGACTGGATCACCGGCGAGGGCGCACCCCTGATGAAGTGCTCCGGCGACGGGCTGCTCTATCTCGCCGACTACGGCGCGAACGTCGTCGTGATCAACCTCAACGGCGACGGGATCTCCGTCAACGCCACCAACCTGCTCGCCTTCGACGCGCACCTCACCTGGGGAGTCGAGCGCGTCAAGGGGCTGGCGAAGTTCGCCGGGCAGGGACTGTGGAACACCAAGATCTCCGGGCAGGGCTGGGTCGCGCTGACCTCCCGGGGCAAGCCGATCGTCGTCGACTGCGGCGGCGGTGAGGACGAGACGTACGTCGACCCGGACGCGCTCGTCGCCTGGTCCCCGAACCTCAAGGTGAAGGGCAAGCGCAGCTTCAAGGCGCAGTCGCTGATCGGCCGCGGCAGCGGCGAGGCCTACCAGATGGCCTTCTCCGGTCAGGGCATCGTCGTCGTCCAGCCCAGCGAGGACAGCACCGACCGCCTGCGGTTCCGGGGCTGAGGGGGAGACACCATGCAGAGTCCGCTTTTCGCCTTCAACGACTCGCAGTCCCAGGAGCGCTACAGCCTGCAGAACAAGCAGATGCTGCGCGTCACCCTGGAGGGCCACGACGACATCCTGGCCCGCAAGGGCACCATGGTCGCCTACCAGGGGCTCGTCGAGTTCGACGCCGAGTACCAGAGCAACAACCAGCGACGCGCGCGTGCGCACACCGGCGAGGGCCTCAGCCTGATGCGCTGCCACGGGCAGGGCACGGTCTACTTCGCCAACCTCGCGCAGCACATCCATGTGGTGGACGTGGAGCAGGACGGCCTGACCGTGGACAGCAGCTACGTCCTCGCGATGGACTCCTCACTGCACCACGAGGTGATCGCCGTCGACAGCCTCTACGGCATCTCCGGCTCGGGGAAGTACCAGCTGAACATCACCGGCCGCGGCAAGGTCGCCCTGATGACCTCGGGTGCGCCGCTGATGATGCAGGTCACGCCCGACAAGTACGTCAACTGCGACGCCGATGCGATCGTCGCCTGGTCGACCGGGCTGCGCGTCCAGATGCAGGCCCAGACGCACTCCTCGGGCGTGTGGCGGCGCCGCGGCAACACCGGTGAGGGCTGGGAGCTCAGCTTCATGGGCAGCGGCTACGCGCTGGTCCAGCCGAGCGAGCTGCTGCCACCGCAGAACGCCCAGATCGGATCGGGCCTCGCCGCGCAGTACGGCATGGGGCAGCACGGGGCGCGGGCGCAGAACCAGGGGAACGTCTGGAGCTGAGCGTCCAGGAAACAGACGTAAGGGGCGCCCGCTGCTGCGGGCGCCCCTTACAGCTTCACAGCCTGGCGCGCGTCGATTCGAGCAGACGTACGACGGACTCGTCGGCGACGTCCGCGACCTCGCCGTAGGGGAACCACCGGACGTCCAGCGACTCGTCGCTGATCGTGACGTCCGCCTCGGGCGGTGCCAGGACGGCGTACTGCACGTCGAGGTGCCAGTGGCACGGCGCCGGGATGGGGTGCCGGTCCAGGCGGACCGGGCCGCCCGGCAGCAGCGTCAGCCCCGTGACACCGGACTCCTCCGTCGCCTCCCGCAGGGCCGCCGACTCCAGCGACGTGTCCTGCGGCTCGCAGTGGCCGCCCATCTGCAGCCACATCCGCAGCTTGCGGTGCAGTGTCAGCAGGACGCGCTCGCGCGAGGGGTCGACCACCAGGGCGCTCGCCGTGAGGTGACCCGCGTGGCACGCCTTCCACAGGCCGTCCGGGTGTGCCGCGAGGTGGTCCAGATAGGTCTGGCGCAGCTCTTCCTGGTCCTCGTACCCCTTCAGGACGAGAACCGCGTCGTCGTACAGGCTCACTCGGTGTCGTCGCCCTTGTCGTCGTCCTGGGCAGCGTCGTCCTTCTTCAGGTTCGGCTTCGCCCCGGAGCCGCCGCCCGCCGCCTCGCCGAGCATCTTGTCCAGCTCGGAGAAGTCCAGCTGCTCGCGGTGCACGAAGCCGTCCGGGTCGTCCAGGTCGGAGGCCGTCGGAAGCATGTCCGGGTGCGACCACAGGGCGTCCCGGCCGTCCACCCCGCGCGCGTCCGTGAGCGAGGCCCACAGGCGGGAGGCGTCCCGCAGGCGGCGCGGGCGCAGCTCCAGGCCGATCAGCGTGGCGAACGTCTGCTCCGCCGGGCCGCCCGTCGCACGGCGTCGGCGCAGGGTCTCACGCAGCGCGTCCGCGGACGAAAGACGCGGCTTCGCCGCCGCGTGCACCACCGCGTCCACCCAGCCCTCGACGAGCGCCAGGGCCGTCTCCAGACGGGCCAGGGCCGCCTTCTGCTCCGGGGTGTCCTCCGGCTGGAACATGCCCTGCTGCAGGGCGTCCTGCAGCTGCTCGGGGTTCTGCGGGTCGAACTGGCCGACCACGTCCTCCAGCTTGGCCGTGTCGACCTTGATCCCGCGCGCATACCCGTCGACCGCGCCGAACAGGTGCGAGCGCAGCCACGGCACATGCGCGAACAGGCGCTGGTGGGCGGCCTCGCGCAGCGCCAGATACAGCCGCACCTCCTCCTTCGGCACACCCAGGTCCTTGCCGAACGCCTCGACGTTCACCGGCAGCAGCGCGGCCTTGCCGACCGGGCCGAGCGGCAGGCCGATGTCGGTGGAACCGACGACCTCGCCCGCGAGCACCCCGACGGCCTGCCCGATCTGCGTGCCGAACATCGCGCCGCCCATGGAGCGCATCATGCCGATCAGCGGGCCCGCCATGGCCTGCATCTCCTCCGGCAGGACATCGCCCATCGCCGCGCCGACCCGCTCGGCGACCGGGTCGACGAGTTCCTGCCACGCGGGCAGCGTCGCCTCGACCCACTCCGCGCGCGACCACGCCACCGCCGAGCCGGCACCGGACGGCAGCGACGTCGCGTCGTCCAGCCACAGGTCGGCCAGGCGGACGGCCTCCTCGACCGCGGTGCGCTCGGCGGCGCCGACACTCGCGTCCTTGGTGCCGTCAGCGGTGCCCTGGGAGACCGTCTGGCGGGCGATCTGCTTGGCCATCTCCCAGTTCACCGGGCCGCCCTCGTAGGAGAGCATCTGGCCCAGCTGCTGGAAGGCGGCGCCCAGGTCGGTGGGGTTCAGCGAACCGAACATGGCAGCGAGCGGATTGTCCGCACCGGGGCCGCCGAAGCCTCCGGCCCCCGGCAGCCCGCCGAAACCGAACGGGTTGGCCGGTCCCTGACCACCACCGCTCTGCTGGTCCTTCTTCTTGCCCTCGTCGCCGTCTTCCGGCTCCTCCGGCGGAAGGCCGAATCCGAATGGGGTGTCACTCACGGGATTCCTCGGCTGGTAAGGCCGCCGGGTTTCCTCCGACGGCACGGCTGCCCGATAACACCACCCAGCGTAGACACCATGGGCGGTTCGGGCCTCGGTGCTTCGCCGACTCTCGGCCTGCGGCAGGATGGATGCCACCTGGTACGGACGCGTCACTCGCGTTCGTACTGAAGACAACCGCTGGAGACGCCCGGTGAGTTCCCCAGATCCGCAGGTTCGCGCAGCGCGAAACGAGTCAACCAGTTCCGCCACGCGCGGGCCCGTCGTCGCGGTCACCGGCGCCGCCTCCGGCATCGGCGCACTGCTCACCGAACGGCTCGTCGCCTCCGACGAGATCAAGCAGGTCATCGCGATCGACGAGCGGCGCGGCGAGTGCGCGGGGGCGCAGTGGCACATCCTGGACGTACGGGATCCGGCCATCGCGGACAAGCTGCGGGGCGCCGACGTGGTGGTGCACCTGGCGCTCGATCTGGATCTGGAGACCGATCCCGCCGCCCGTACGGCCTACAACGTACGCGGGACGCAGACCGTGCTGACCGCGGCCGCCGCGGCCGGAGTCCACCGGGTCGTGCTGTGCACGTCCGCCATGGTGTACGGGGCGCTCCCGGACAACGAGCTGCCCCTGTCCGAGGACGCGGAGCTGCGGGCCACGGCCGAGGCCACCGGCGTCGGTGACCTCCTGGAGATCGAGCGGCTCGCCCGGCGCGCGCCGCGCGCGCATCCGGGGCTCAACGTCACCGTCGTACGGCCCACGGTGCTCGTCGGAGGCACCGACACCGCGCTGACCAGGTACTTCGAGTCGCCCCGGCTGCTCGTGGTCGCCGGGTCGCGGCCCGCCTGGCAGTTCTGCCACGTCGAGGACCTGTGCAGCGCCCTGGAGTACGCCGTCCTGGAGAAGGTCGAAGGGGAACTCACGGTGGGCTGCGACGGCTGGCTGGAACAGGAGGAGGTCGAGGAGCTCAGCGGCATCCGGCGGATGGAGCTGCCGTCGGCCGTCGCCCTGGGTGCGGCGGCCCGGCTGCACCGGATCGGCCTGACACCGTCCCCGGCCGGGGACCTGGCGTACACGATGTACCCCTGGGTGGTCAGCGGAAGCCGGCTGCACGACGCGGGCTGGCGGCCGCAGTGGACCAACGAGGAAGTGCTCGCCGAGCTCCTTGAGGAGGTCTCCGGCAGGCACACCGTCGCCGGCCGCCGCCTCGGCCGCAAGGACGCGACGGCGGCCGGAGCGGCGGGCGCGACGGTGGCGCTGCTGGGCGCGGCGGCCGTGGTGCGCAGGGCCCGGAAGGCCCGCCGCCGGATCTGAGAGCGAACCTTGTAGGAGACTCCAAGACCGCACACGCGCGTGCCGGGTGAAACGTCTGTTCCTGGTTGTCAGCGGTGTGCGGCACGATGGAGGCATGGCACCCACCAACGACCATCCCGGCGAGCAGGCCGCGCAGGACCCCATCAAGCTGATCGCCGTCCGGGAGACCGCGCTCTCCCTGGACGAGGTCTTCCAGGCCGTCGGGGACGACGCCGCGGGCGGGACCGCGCTGTTCGTGGGGACCGTGCGGAACCACGACGGGGGAGCCGATGTGGACCGGCTCGGCTATTCGTGCCACCCCAGCGCCGAGGCCGAGATGCGGCGGATCGCCGAGAAGGTCGTGGCCGGATACCCGGTGCGGGCCCTGGCCGCCGTGCACCGCATCGGTGACCTGGCCGTCGGGGATCTCGCCGTCGTCGTCGCCGTGTCCTGTCCGCACCGGGGCGAGGCCTTCGAGGCCTGCCGGAAGCTGATCGACGACCTCAAGCACGAGGTGCCGATCTGGAAGCACCAGACCTTCTCGGACGGAACAGACGAATGGGTCGGCGCGTAGCGCCGTCGTCGAGGGGTGGTGGTCGGGCGACGGGACGGCGGGTGGGGGTCTGCTGAACCTCCTGCGCCACGCCCGGGTTGCGTAACTGCACCCCTGGCGTCAGCGTTCTCAGTGTGACTGGTTAATCTGCTGATCAGTCAGTTCTTGCGGTCGCTCACTGGGGTCGGGAGGTCGGCATGGGGGCGCTCCTGTGGTTGTTGATTCCGCTCATGGCAGCGATCGGAGCCGGTCTGTGGGGCAGTTGGGCCAACCGGACCCGCAAGGTCCGCGGCGACGGGCCCGAGCTCGACGGCTACGCCCGCTTCCGTGAGGCCATGGAGAAGCCGCCCTCCCGTACGTGACATGACAGAGCGGGGGCTGACGGTGCGCTGACAGGACCTTCCCGTACTGTCTTGGCATGCCACGCCGCACCGCGACGATGCTCGCCTCCACCCTGATGCTGATCGCGCTCCTGTGCGCGGGAGTCTTCATTCCCGTGCCGTACTCGGAGATGTCCCCGGGACCCACGGTCAACACGCTCGGGGAGCACGACGGCGAGCCGGTGCTGCAGATCTCCGGGCGCAAGACCTACCCGGCCGACGGCCACCTGAACATGACGACCGTGCGGGTGACCAGCGCCGACTACAAGATGAACCTCGTCGAGGCCGTCTACGGCTGGCTGGCCCACGACAGCAAGGTCGTGCCGCACGACACGCTCTACCCGGACGGCAAGACCGAACAGCAGTCCACCCAGGAGAACGCCGAGGAGTTCAGCCAGTCCCAGGAGAGCGCCAAGGTCGCAGCCCTGAAGGAACTCGGCATCCCGGTGCAGAGCTGGGTGATCGTCTCGACCGTGGTCAAGGGCTCCCCGGCGCAGGGCCGGCTGCACGCCGGAGACGTGATCAAGGCCGTCGACGGTACGGCCGTGAAGCAGCCCTCCGACGTCGCCAAGCTGGTGACCAGGCACCAGCCCGGCGAGAAGGTCGACTTCACGATCGTGCCGGCGAAAGAGCAGGCCGCCGCCGAGAAGAAGAACACGACGGCGACCACGACCCAGGACGTCACGATCACGACGACCACCTCCGACGACAGCGGCAAGAAGCGCGCCATCGTCGGGATCTCCGCGGGGACCGATCACACCTTCCCGTTCACCATCGACATCAAGCTCGCCGACGTCGGCGGTCCGAGCGCCGGTCTGATGTTCGCGCTCGGCATCTACGACAAGCTCACCCCGGGCGACCTGACCGGCGGCAAGTTCGTGGCCGGCACCGGCACGATCGACGACAACGGCAAGGTCGGGCCGATCGGCGGCATCGAGATGAAGACGGTCGGCGCACGCGACAAGGGCGCCCAGTACTTCCTGACGCCGGCCGACAACTGCAAGGCCGCCGCCAAGGACACCCCGAGCGGCCTCACCCTGGTCAAGGTGAGCACCATCGAGGACGCCCTCGGCGCGCTGAAGGACATCCGCACCGGAAAGACGTCCGACCTGCCGAAGTGCACGACCAAGTAGCCCGAAGGGCTACGGCGGCCTACTCCTCGAAGGTCGCGGCCAGGGCCTGCGCCAGGCCCGGCACCAGGTCGGAGCCCGTGAGGACCTCCGTCGGCGTGTCCTTCTCGCGCAGCCGCAGCGCCGAGTCACGGGCGCCGTCACGCAGCACCGCCACCGTCATCCGGACCTCCTGACGGTCCGGGTGCCCGGCCACCCACTTCGCCAGCCCCGCCTCGTCCAGCCCCTCGGGGACCTGGGACTCGGCGGACGGCGGCAGCATCAGCCGCTCCACCGTGAGCGCGCAGCCGGCCACCGCGTCGGGCCAGGCGATCGTCGCGAGGAACTCGTCCAGCGGCTTGCCGGCCGGGATCTCGTCCTGCTCGACCGGGGTGAGCCCGGTGCTGTCGGGTTCGTCCGCAAGGCCCAGCTGGGCCGCGAGCGCGGGCTCCTGGGACCGCAGCCGAGCGGTGTCTACGAGGGCGAAGAGGCGGGCGGGCTGGTCCCAGCCGAGGCCGGAGGCGTACTCGTCGATCTCGAGTACGGCCCGGGTGAGCGGGCTCGCTGCCATGGGAGTGTTGGACATGGTCACAATCCTGCCTCGTTCATGGCCGGAATCGGGAACCGAGTAAACGGTGAGTAAGTTGCATAGGTGTGGGCCCGCGATCACGGGGGGCCACGGAGGGGCTCACGAACACGCGGGGGCCTGACGAACCGACAGCGACTTCGAGGTGCGCACCTTGGCTTTCCAGATGCCGGACCGCGGCGGAGGCCCGACGGGGCCACGGATCAGAGTGGGCCGCCCGTCCCGGCGAGTCCGGACCCTGCTGATGACGCTGGGCGTCCTTGCCGTCCTCGGCATGGCGTTCACCATGTTCGCGGGCTTCTGGACGGACTGGCTCTGGTACCGCTCCGTGAAGTACTCGTCCGTCTTCACCACCACCCTGTGGACCAAGATCGGACTGTTCTTCGTCTTCGGTCTGCTGATGGCCCTCGCGGTCGGCTTCAACGTCTGGCTGGCGCACCGGCTGCGGCCGCCGCTGAGCGCCATGTCCATGGAGCAGCAGAGCCTGGACCGCTACCGGATGGGCATCGCCCCGTACAAGACCTGGCTGCTGCTCGGGATCACCGCCCTGGTCGGTCTGATCGCCGGCGCCTCGGCGTCGAGCCAGTGGCGCACCTGGCTGATGTGGGTCAACGGCGTGCCCTTCCACCAGAAGGACCCGCAGTTCCACCTCGACGTCTCCTTCTACGCCTTCGACCTGCCCTGGTACCGCTTCCTGCTCGGCTTCGGCTTCGCGGCCGCGATCCTCTCCCTGATCGCCGCCGCGCTCACCCACTACCTGTACGGCGGCCTCAGGATCACCTCCCCGGGCGCGCGCGCCACCGCCGCCGCGACCGGTCATCTCTCGGTGCTGCTCGGCATCTTCGTGGCGCTGAAGGCGGTCGCGTACTGGCTCGACCGGTACGGCCTCGCGGTCAAGTCCAGCGACTTCAAGGCGACGGACAACTGGACGGGCCTCAGGTACGTCGACGCGAACGCCTATCTGCCCGCGAAGACCATCCTGTTCTGCATCGCCGTCATCTGCGCGCTGCTGTTCTTCGCCACCCTGTGGCGCCGCACCTGGCAGCTGCCCGTGATCGGCTTCGGCCTCATGGTGCTCTCGGCGATCCTCATCGGCGGGCTCTACCCCGCGATCGTCCAGAAGTTCCAGGTCCAGCCCAACGAGCAGGCCAAGGAAGCGCCGTACGTACAGAAGAACCTCAAGGCGACACGTGAGGCGTACGGCATCGACGACACCAAGGTGACCGACTACTCGGGGACGAGCACCACCCAGGACAAGTCGAAGCTGCGCGACGGCGTCGACGACGCGGCGAGCATCCGCATCCTGGACCCCAACATCGTCTCGCCGACCTTCCAGCAGCTCCAACAGATCAGGAACTACTACGCGTTCCCGAACAACCTGGACGTCGACCGCTACAGCAAGGACGGCAAGGAGCAGGACACCGTCATCGGTCTGCGTGAGCTGAACCTCAACGGCATTCCGAAGAACAACTGGATCAACGACCACTTCCGCTACACCCATGGCTACGGTGTGGTCGCCGCCAAGGGCACCGAGGTCCAGGACGGCCAGCCCGTCTTCACCGAGTCGGACCTGCCGTCCACGGGTGACCTCGGGAAGTACAAGCAGCAGATCTACTACGGCGAGAAGACCACCACCTACTCGATCGTCGGTGGTCCCCAGCAGGAGATCGACTACTCCGACGACAGCGGCGAGAAGACCACCAGCTACAAGGGCAACAGCGGCGTCAACCTCGCCAACCCGGTCAACCGGGCCGCCTACGCGGTCGCGTTCAACGAGCCGCAGATCCTCTACTCCGGGGCGATCGGCAAGGGTTCGCGGATCCTGTACAACCGCACCCCCAAGGAGCGCGTCGAGGCGGTGGCGCCCTGGCTGACCATCGACGGCGACGCCTATCCGGCGGTGGTGGACGGCCGTATCCAGTGGATCGTCGACGCCTACACGACGACGAACGGGTACCCGTACGCCTCCCGGACGACCCTCGGTGACACCACCGCCGACTCGCTGACCGCGACCAACACCAACCGCGCGGTGGTGGCCCAGCAGAACCAGGTCAACTACATCCGCAACTCGGTGAAGGCGACCGTCGACGCGTACACCGGCGAGGTCAAGCTCTACCAGTGGGACACCGCGGACCCCGTCCTGAAGACGTGGATGAAGGCGTTCCCGGGCACGGTGAAGCCGAAGCAGGACATCTCGCGCGAGCTGCAGGCCCACTTCCGTTACCCGCAGGACCTGTTCAAGGTCCAGCGCGAGCTGCTCAGCCGCTACCACGTCACGGACGCGCAGACCTTCCTCACCGGCAGCGAGGTGTGGCAGGTGCCGGACGACCCGACCAACAAGTCGGGCAACGCGGTGCCGCCGTACTACCTGAGCATGAAGATGCCCGGCCAGTCCTCGCAGGCGTTCTCGCTGACGACGACCTTCACGCCGAACGGACGGGACAACCTCAGTGCGTTCATGGCGGTCGACGCCGATGCGAGCACCAGTGACTACGGCAAGATCAGAATCCTGAAACTGCCGACGAGCACGACCGTCGACGGACCCAAACAGGTACAGAGCAAGTTCAACTCCGAACAGAACATCGCCGCGGCGATCAAGCTCCTCAAGGGCGGCGACTCCGACATCGAGTACGGCAACCTGCTGACCGTGCCGCTCGACGGAGGACTGCTCTACGTGGAGCCGGTCTACGTACGCGGTGGTGGACTCAAATACCCCCTGCTGCGCAAGGTGTTGGTGACCTACGGAGGCAACACCGCCTTCGAGGACACCCTGGGCCAGGCCCTCGACAAGGTCTTCGGAGCGGAGAGTTCAACCACACCGCCGTCGGACACGGGGACGAACCCACCGCCGGCGTCGAGCAATCCGACGGTCCAACAGGCGCTGGACGACGCCCAGAAGGCCTTCGACGCCGGCCAGGAAGCCCTCAAGAAGGGCGACTGGCAGGCGTACGGCGAGGCCCAGAAGGACCTCCAGGACGCCCTCAAGCGGGCCGAGGACGCGCAGTCCAAGGCCGGCAAGGCGAGCGGCGGCGGCAACAAGAGCAGCAGCAGCCCCAGCCCGAGCGGCAGTCCGAGCCCCAGCGGCAGCTCCGGCAGCGGCTGATCATGTCCACCCCGCGTCGTGGTACGGTTGCCACACAACGACGCGGGGTGGAGCAGCTCGGTAGCTCGCTGGGCTCATAACCCAGAGGTCGCAGGTTCAAATCCTGTCCCCGCTACTGCAGTCGAAGGCCCGGATCCTCAAGGATCCGGGCCTTCGTGATGTGCGAACGCATGTGCCGGTCAGGGGGATCGTCATGCCGCCTCCGGGAGTTGGGTGAACTGTGTTTGACTTGTCTCTCTGTGGGCATGTCGACAAAACGCTGAAGTGACCTCACTGGCTGCGGTATACCAGGTGTACCCGGGTTGCAGGTGGTGCGACGATGGACGTTATGGGGGACAAGGCAACTCTGTTCGAGACAGGGCGATTTGTGCAGCCTTCCGAACCGGGCGAAGCCGGGGAGGTGGCTGAGGAGGCCGTCGAGGAACTTCGCCGGCGGCTCGCCGCCGAGGCCGGCGACGTCGAGGCGATGAGCGTCCTCGGGGCCATGCTGCTGCGCCGTGGTGATCTCGACGGAGCCGAGCCCCATCTGCGTGCCGCCACCGCCGCGGGCGACCGTGCCGCCGCCAACAACCTGGGGGTCCTTCTCCACCAGCGCGGATACGCCGACGACGCTGCCGGCTGGTGGCGGATCGCCGCCGTCGCCGGGTCCGCGGCCGCCGCGCACGCGCTCGGGCGTCATCACCGGGAGCGCGGGGACGAGCCCGCCGCCGAGTACTGGCTGCGGCAGTCCGCCGAACAGGGGCACGCCCTGGGCGCCTACGCGCTCGCCGACCTGCTGGAGCACCGCGGGGACGCCGGAGCCGAGGACTGGATGCGGGCCGCGGCGGAGCGCGGGC
Organism: Streptomyces sp. NPDC049541; assembly: GCF_044465725.1. Lineage (NCBI taxonomy): Bacteria > Bacillati > Actinomycetota > Actinomycetes > Kitasatosporales > Streptomycetaceae > Streptomyces > Streptomyces sp. NPDC049541. Next base: position 593,196 of record NZ_JBITLY010000005.1, read on the forward strand.
ACCGGGAGGCGGCCTACCGCCTGGCCCGAGCACTCGACCGCAGGGCGGCCCGCCAGGGCGAGGACGGGGCTGACAACGGTGTCGAACTGCTGGCCCAGGCCGAGCAGTTCTACCGGCAGGCCGCCGCGCGCGGACACCGGCGGGCCGCGCTGCACCTCGGCGCGATCCTGGAGAAGCGCGGTGAGCTCAAGGAGGCCGGGCGCTGGTATCTGACCTCCGCCAAGGACGGCGAGGCGCGCGCCGCCTGCGCGCTCGGGTTCCTGCTGCGGGACGCAGGCGACACCGAGAGCGCTGCCGTGTGGTGGCTCAGGGCCGCCCAGGACGGGGACGGCAACGCCGCCAACGCCCTCGGTGCCCTGCACGCCCAGCGGGGGGAGACGCAGACCGCCGAGCGCTGGTACCGGGCCGCGATGGACGCCGGTGACGACAACGGCGCCTACAACCTAGGGCTGCTCTGCGCCGAGCAGGGGCGGACCGCACAGGCCGAGCAGTGGTACCGCCGGGCCGCCTACGCCGGGCACCGCGAGGCGGCGAACGCCCTGGCGATCCTGCTGCTGCAGGGCGGCGACACGACGGGCGCCGAGCCGTGGTTCTCCAAGGCCGCGGAGGCCGGGAGCGTGGACGCCGCGTTCAACCTGGGGATCCTGCACGCGGGGCGGGCCGAGGACGACGTCGCGCTGCTCTGGTACGAGCGTGCCGCGGCCGCCGGGCACACCGAAGCGGCGCTGCAGGTCGGCATCGCGCGGCTGCGGGACGGGGACGAGCGGGCGGCGGAGCGGCATCTGCGCTGTGCGGCGGGAGGCGGCAGCGCGGAGGCCGCGTACCGGCTGGCGACCGTCCTGGACGCCCGGCGCCCGCCTGCGCCGGCGCATGAGCTCGGGGAGTCCGTGCACGAGAAGACCGAGTGCGAGGAGTGGTACGAGCGCGCGGCCTCCCAGGGGCACCGGCGGGCGCAGGTACGGGTCGGGATGATGGCCGCCGCCCGCGGGGACGTGGTGGAGGCGGCGCGCTGGTACCGCGCGGCCGCCGAGGCCGGGTCCCGCAACGGCGCCTTCAACCTCGGGCTGCTGCTGGCCCGCGAGGGGAGCGAGCCGGAGGCGGCCGTGTGGTGGACGCGGGCCGCCGACGCGGGGCACGGGCGGGCGGCGCTGCGGCTGGCCCTGGTCTACGCGCGTCGGGGCGAGCTGGCGGAAGGGCAGCGGTGGGCGGACCGGGCGGTGACGCTTGGGCCGGCGGAAGTGTCCAAGCGGGCGGCGCGGCTGCGGGACGCCCTGCTGGAGGAGTTGTCGGCGTAGTGCTCCGCGGTGGGCCGGCCGCCCGGAGGCTGCGCCCCCAGGCCCCCTTCGGCCTGAACGGACTCGTCCTGAAACGCCGGACAGGCTGAAAATCCTGCCCCGGCCGTAAGCGATTTGCCTCTGGTCGCGGGCTTCACGTAGTGTTGCGTTCATCGACGCGGGGTGGAGCAGCTCGGTAGCTCGCTGGGCTCATAACCCAGAGGTCGCAGGTTCAAATCCTGTCCCCGCTACTGAAGGCCGAGGGCCGGAATCCAGTGAATGGATTCCGGCCCTCGGTGTTTCCGTGCTCTGGGTGTTTCCGCGCTCTGGTGTCGCAGAGGCTGGCTACGCCGCCGCGCAGTTCGGGCAGATGCCGCGGTAGGTGACCTCGACGTCCGAGACGGTGAAGCCGAAGCGCTCCGTGTCGGGGAGGTCGGCGAGCGGGTTGCCGCTCGGGTGGACGTCGCGGATCGCGCCGCACTGGGCGCAGACCAGGTGGTGGTGCGGCCGGTGCGCGTTCGGGTCGTACCGCTTGGCGCGCTTGTCGGTGGAGACCTCGAGCACCTCGCCGAGGGAGACCAGCTCGCCCAGCGTGTTGTAGACGGTCGCGCGGGAGATCTCGGGCAGCTTGGCGACGGCCCGGGAGTGGACCTCGTCGGCGGTCAGATGCACATGCTCGCCGTCGAGGACCTCGGCCACGACGCGCCGCTGCGCGGTCATCCGCCATCCGCGTCCGCGCAGCCGTTCCAGAAGGTCACTCATGCGATCCAGCCTAACAGCAGGGGGACCATTTTCCGAACAGGTGTGAGTTTGGATCGCTGCTGGAGTTGGACTCAGTCCAGCATGACTCCGGTCCCCCCGCGGGGTCAGGCGGGCACGTGCTGCCGTGCCGGTGCCCAGCAGCGGATGATGTCGCGGACCGAGACGATGCCGGCCGGCTCGCCCCGGTCGAGGACGATGAGATGGCGGAAGCCGCCGTGGGCCATGGCGCGGGCCGCCTCCTCCAGAGTCCAGGACGGGGCGGCGAAGACGACGTCGTTGGTGGTGTGGTCGTGGGCGCGCTCGATGTCGGGGCTCTGGCCGAGGCCGACGGAGTTGAGGATGTCGCGTTCGGTGAGGATGCCGATACCGCCGGCGTCCGGGTCGAGGACCAGGGCCGCGCCGACACGGCGGGCGGACATCAGGGCTGCGGCCTGGCGGAGGGTGTGGGCGGGGCCGATGGTCAGAACCACCGTGCTCATGGCGTCGCGGACGAGCATGGACTTCAGCCACCTCCAAAGGAATCCACTTAGTTCAGGGATTCACAAGTTCACAAGTGGGGGGACTTTCAGAGTCGCAGGTAAAGCGGGAGTCAACAAGAGGGCGCGTGCGGCCAATTGAGGGCGCACGCGCTCATCTGTGCTTTTGTGTGAGCGCCTCAGTAGCGTTCGTTGAGGTAGCCCAGCAACTCGTCGTGCAGCAGGCCGTTCGAGGCGGCCGCGTTGCTGCTGTGCGGGCCCGGACGGCCGTCCAGGCCCGTGAAGGTGCCGCCGGCCTCGGTGACGATGATCGTGTTGGCGGCCATGTCCCAGAGGGAGAGCTCCGGCTCGGCGCAGATGTCGACCGAGCCCTCGGCGACCATCATGTACGGCCAGAAGTCGCCGTACGCGCGGGTGCGCCACACCTCGCGGGTCAGGTCCAGGAAGCCGCCCAGCCGGCCCTGGTCCTCCCAGCCGGACAGGGAGGAGTACGCGAACGAGGCGTCCGACAGCTTCGCGACGCGGGAGACCTGCAGACGGGAGGCGGAGGAGAGGCTGCGGCCGGTGAAGGCGCCATGCCCCTTCGCGGCCCACCAGCGGCGGCCCAGAGCGGGCGCGGAGACCACGCCGACCACGGGCTGGAAGCCGGTCTCGCCCGCCTCCATCAGGGAGATCAGGGTGGCCCACACCGGGACACCGCGTACGTAGTTCTTGGTGCCGTCGATCGGGTCCACCACCCAGCGGCGGGGGCCCGTGCCCTCCAGGCCGTACTCCTCGCCGAGGATCGCGTCCCGGGGGCGGGCGCGCTGGAGCTGGCCGCGGATGAGCTCCTCCGCCGCCTTGTCCGCTTCGCTCACCGGGGTCATGTCCGGTTTCGTCTCGACCTTGAGGTCGAGCGCCTTGAAGCGGGACATCGTTGCCGCGTCGGCGGCGTCCGCGAGGACGTGGGCGAAACGGAGATCGTCGAGGTAGTCCGGCATGGAACGAACGCTATCCGGCGAGGTCGTGATGGGGCCACCAGGCCATGCTCACGGTTTGGCGGCAACATGGCCGCCTTCGGGGGTGGGCACACGGTGGCCGAGGGGCGCCCCCGCGTGCGCTCGCGAACCCTTGACAGTGCCCTTGTGCGCGTCAAATCTGGGCGCAGAGCCGCTCGCCCCAGGGAGGCGATGATGCCTGCAGCGCGGGAATCCCTACTGGACGCCGCGTACACGGCGCTGGCGCGCCGACCGTGGTCCGCCGTGCGGATGGTGGACGTCGCCTCGGCCGCCGGAGTGTCCCGGCAGACCCTCTACAACGAGTTCGGCAGCAAGGAGGGGCTCGCCAGGGCGCTCGTGAGAAGGGAGGCGGACGGCTATCTCGCCGGCGTCGAACGTGCGCTCGCGACCCACAGCGACGCCCGGGACCGGCTCACCGCGACCGCCGAATGGACCGCGTCGACGGCGCGCGAGAACGCACTCGTACGGGCCATGCTGACCGGCTGCTGGAGTGAACGGCTGCCCTCGCCGACGCTGTCCGCGGTGCCGTCCTCCTCTGCGGTGCCCGCGCAGCGCCGGGCGGACGGCCCGCTGCCGTCGCCCGGCGACTTCGTGGCGATCGTCCGGGACCGGGCCGTGGCGGTGCTGTCGAAGCCGGGGGCGGTCAAGTCGGACACGGCGGAGCTGGCGCGCTCCTGCGAGCTGGTGGTGCGCCTCGCCCTGTCCTGCGTGGCGGCGCCGCCGGGGGAGGGCGGGGTGGCGGACCTGGTCCGCACGGCCCTGCCCCGGCAGGCGGTGTGACGGTTGCGCAGGAAAGCCGCGCGCGCGTTGCCCAAGTGACCGGTCCCGACGCCGACTTCGGCGGGCGAGCGGTGGCACGGGGGCGACCGCACGCTGGGGGAAGGGCAGTTGACGCGGACCGACATGCGGTCCGCGGCCGCCAGGAGTCGTCCACGTCGCCTAGTAGTGCTTCGTTACGTTGGGTGATCTCGCCTGGTGGCGGGCATCTACCAGGCATGAGGCTGGGGAAGTGGAACGGCTGCGGGGTGAGTTATCGCAGTTCGTGGCCGATGTGTTCAGTTCGCTGCCGTGGCGGGATCAACGGCGGTGGGGCGAGTGCTATCTGCGAGGTCTGATGCTGGACGGCCGCCGGAAGTCGATCCAGCCGATGGCCGAGCGGTTGCCGGACGGCACTATGCAGGCCTTGCACTACTAGTGGGCGGACCCGGAGAGCTGGAGGCCGATCACGCCCACGATGACCAGGCTGATCGAGACGAGCTTCAGCATCGACACCAGGTCGCCGAGGAAGATCATGCCGTAGATCGCGGTGCCCGCCGCGCCGATGCCGGTCCACACCGCGTAGGCGGGGCCGACGTCCAGCTTCCTCAGGGAGAGCGTGAGGAGGCCGAAGCTGCCCAGGGCGAAGGCGCAGAACGCGATCGTCGGCCACAGGCGGGTGAAACCGTGGGAGAGCTTGAGGCACACGGCGAAACCCGTCTCGAGCAATCCGGCCACCACTACCAGCAGCCACGCCATGTGCTGTCCTCCCGTATGTCCGGCTCGGTGCGATTATGCACTTACCGGGTCGGCGGCCCCACAAACACCGCGGAGGTCAGTCGCCCTCCTTGTGTTCCCGCGTGGCCAGCAGCCGGCGCAGCGAATACAGCCGGGCGGGGTCCGCGTGGCCCTCGGCCACCCACTGGTCCAGCGCGCAGTCCGGTTCGTCGTGACTGCAGGCGCGCGGGCAGCCCTCCGTGCCCGGTTCCAGGTCGGGGAAGGCGTGGATGACGCGGGACGGGTCGATGTGGGCGAGGCCGAAGGACCGCACGCCCGGCGTGTCGATCACCCAGCCGTGGTCGCCGCTGAGCGGGAGCGCCAGCGCGGAGGTGGTGGTGTGGCGGCCGCGGCCGGTCACCGCGTTCACATGGCCCGTCAGCCGCCGCCGGTCCTCCGGGACCAGCGCGTTGACCAGCGTCGTCTTGCCGACGCCCGAGTGGCCGACGAACGCCGTGACCCTGCCGTCGAGTTGCTCGCGCACCCGGGCCGCCGCGTCACCGTTCTCCAGCTCCTCACGGCTGATGACGACATAGGGGATGTCCAGATCGCCGTAGAGCTCCAGGAGCTTGTCGGGCGGGGCGAGGTCCGACTTGGTCATGACCAGGAGGGGTTCCAGGCCGCCGTCGTAGGCCGCGACCAGGCAGCGGTCGATCAGACGCGGTCGGGGTTCCGGGTCGGCCAGGGCGGTGACGATGGCGAGCTGGTCGGCGTTGGCGACGACCACGCGCTCGTACGGGTCGTCGTCATCGGCGGTGCGGCGCAGCACCGAGGTGCGCTCCTCGATGCGGACGATGCGCGCCAGGGTGTCCTTCCTGCCGGACAGGTCGCCGACGAGCGCCACCCGGTCGCCGACGATCGCCGCCTTCCGGCCGAGTTCGCGGGCCTTCATCGCCAGCACGATCCGGTCCTCGACCAGGCAGGTCAGTCGGCCCCGGTCGACGGTGAGGACCATGCCCTCGGCGGCGTCCTCGTGCTTGGGCCGGATGTTGGTGCGCGGCCGGTTGCCCTTGCGGTTCGGGCGGCTGCGGATGTCGTCCTCGTCGGTGTGCTTGCCGTAGCGGCGCATGACTGGTCCTTGCCGTCCTCTACGCCCCGAGCATCCCGGCCCACATGTCGGGGAAGTCCGGCAGGGTCTTCGCCGTCGTCGCCACGTTCTCGATCTGCACGCCCTCGACCGCGAGGCCGATGATCGCGCCGGCCGTCGCCATACGGTGGTCCTCGTACGTGTGGAAGATCCCGCCGTGCAGCTTGCGCGGCCGGATGTGGAGGCCGTCGGCGGTCTCGGTGACGTCACCGCCGAGCTCGTTGATCTCCTTGGTGAGCGCGGCCAGCCGGTCCGTCTCGTGCAGCCGCAGATGGGCCACGCCGCGGAGGGTGGAGGGGGAGTCCGCGAGCGCCGCGACCGCGGCGATGCCCGGGGTCAGCTCGCCGACCTCGCTGAGGTCCACGTCGATACCGCGGATGGCGCCCGAACCGCTGAACTCGAGCCCGTACTCGGTCAGTTCGCAGGAACCGCCCATGTCGGTGAAGATCTCCCGCAGCTTGTCGCCGGGCTGCGTGGTGCGGGACGGCCAGTCGGGGATCACGACCTTGCCGCCGGTCACCAGGGCGGCCGCCAGGAACGGCTGCGCGTTGGACAGGTCGGGCTCGATGGTCAGGTCCCGGCCGAGCAGCGCGCCCGGCGTCACCCGCCACACATCGGGCTCGCCGCCCGACTCCGGGGTGTCCACCTGCGCGCCGACCGCGCGCAGCATGTCGACGGTCATACGGATGTGCGGCAGGGAGGGCAGGGAGCTGCCGATGTGACGGACCTCCACGCCCTGGTTGAAGCGCGGTCCTGAGAGCAGCAGGGCGCTCACGAACTGGGAGGACGACGAGGCGTCGATCTCCACCGGGCCGCCGTCCAGGGCGCCCCCGCCGTGCACTGTCAGCGGCAGCGCGCCCCGGCCGTCGTCGTCGATCCGGGCACCCAGCACCCGCAGGGCGTCGATGACGCCGTTCAGGGGGCGCTCGTACGACCTCGGGTCGCCGTCGAAGCGGATGGGGCCGTCGGCGAGGGCGGCCACCGGGGGCAGGAAGCGCATCACGGTGCCGGCGTTGCCGACGTCGACGGTGGCCGGGCCGTGCAGGCCCGTCGGGAGCACCCGCCAGGTCTCCCCGGTGCCGTCGGGGCCCACGCCCTCCTCGATGCCTACGCCCATCGCCCGCAGGGCGCCCGCCATCAGGAGGGTGTCGCGGGAGCGGAGGGGGCGGCGCAGCCAGCCCGGTTCGCTGGCGAGAGCCGCGAGCACCAGGGCGCGGTTGGTGACCGACTTGGACCCCGGCACGTGGACCGTCGCGTCGACGGCTCCGCTCGCGAGGGGGGCGGGCCAGAGGGCGGTGTGTGCGGGGTTTGTGGCCATGGGGCCACTTTATAAGCAGGCGGTTCTTCGGGTGCGGCGCCGTGGGGCTGATCGCGCCCCGCGGCGGAGCCGCTGATCGACACAGCCCCGCACCCCTGAGAGCAGCTGGTCACACCTCTAGCAGCCAGCGGCCGCCGCCTATCAATGAGCACAACGACACCGCGTGGAACAGGAACAGCCACAAGCCCGCCGGCACATGTGTCAACCGGGACAGCTGATCCGCGTCCGAGTCCCCGGCACCCCCGCGGCTCCGCTTCGCCTGCAGTTCGAACGCCGGGCGGACCCCTCCGACCAGCAGGAACCACACCACCGCGTACGCGAACGCCGCCTGCACCTGAGGTCCCGCCAGCCACGACACCAGCAGGAACGTGCCTCCCGTCAGCACGACCGTCAGGGCGCCGTACGCGTTGCGGATCATCACCAGCATGGCGATCAGCAGGGCCGTGGCCAGCCACAGCAGCAGGGTGATGTGGCCGACGGCGAGCAGGGCCGCGCCGCCGAGGCCCAGGAGCGGGGGAGCGGTGTAGCCCGCGGCCGCGGTGAGGATCATGCCCAGGCCGTGCGGCTTGCCGCGGCTGACGGTGAGGCCGCTGGTGTCGGAGTGCAGCCGTATGCCCGTCAGCTGTCGGCCCGTGAGCAGGGCGGTCAGACCGTGGCCGCCCTCGTGGGCGATGGTGATGGCGTTGCGCGAGATGCGCCACACGTTGTGCGGGACGACCACGGCCAGCGCGGCGACCAGGGTCGCGATCACCACCCAGAGGTCGGGGTCCGGCTGGCTGCCGGAGACCTGGTCCCAGAGGGAGGCGAGCGAGGCGGATGCGGTGCTGTCCATTGTCGGCGGTGGCTCCCGTAGGTCTCGTCGAATCTGGCAGTGTGGCACGTATGTGCGGACGGTATGCAGCGAGTCGTAGGCCCGAGGATCTCGCAGGAATCTTTGAGATCGAGAAGTGGGAACCCGAGGAGACCCTCGCGCCCGACTACAACGTGGCCCCCACCAAGGAGGTGTACGCAGTACTGGACCGCCCCCTTAAGGACGTCGACGACCCGCGGCCGGTTCGGCAGCTGCGCAAGCTGAAGTGGGGCCTGGTGCCGTCCTGGTCGAAGACCCCGGAGGGCGCGGCGCGGATGATCAACGCCCGTGCCGAGACCGTCCACGAGAAGCCGTCGTACAAGCGGGCCTTCACCTCCCGCCGCTGCATCATCCCCGCCGACGGCTACTACGAGTGGGTCACCGGCAAGGGCGAGCGGGACCTGGAGGTCGAAGGGAAGAAGAAGCGGCCCCGCAAGCAGCCGTACTTCGTGCTGCCCGCCGACGGGTCGGTCTTCGCGATGGCCGGGCTGTACGAGTTCTGGCGGGACAAGACGTTGCCGGACGACCACCCGCAGGCCTGGTGGGTGACCTGCTCCGTGATCACGACCGAGGCGGAGAAGACACCGCTCGCCGTCGCCCCGGCCGAGGGCCCGCACGCGCTCGCCGACATCCACCCCCGGATGCCGCTGATGCTCACCCCGGACCGCTGGGACGCCTGGCTCGACCCCTCCCGCACCGACCCCGAGGACCTGCGGTCGCTGCTGGAGCCGCCGCCCGCCGGGCTGATGCGCGCCTACCCCGTCTCCACCGCGGTCAGCAACGTCCGCAACAACGGGCCGGAGCTGCTGAAGGAACTCGAGGGCCCCGAAGAAGGCACACTTTTCTGATGTGACAGACCTGACTGAAGTGACACAGGACGTCCAGACGGATGCCGGTCCGGCCCGCATCACCTGGCGCCACGCCGACCGGCCGCGACTCGTCCTCGCCGTCAGTCACGGCGCCGGTGGCGGCATCGAGGCCCGGGACCTCCAGGCCCTCGCCCAGGCCCTGCCCGGACACGGAGTGACCGTCGCCCTCGTCGAGCAGCCCTGGCGGGTGGCCGGCAAGAAGCTGGCACCCGCCCCGAAGACGCTCGACCTCGGCTGGCGCGGGATCTGGCCCGCTCTCGCCGGGCCCGGACTGCCGGTGATCTCGGGCGGACGCAGCGCGGGCGCCCGTGTCGCCTGTCGTACGGCCGTCGAGCTCGGCGCCCGTGCCGTCCTGGCCCTCAGCTTCCCGCTGCATCCGCCGGGCAAGCCGGAGAAGTCCCGCGCCGAGGAGCTGCTGGGCTCCGGGGTGCCCACCCTCGTCGTACAGGGCGGGAAGGACCCCTTCGGAAAGCCCGAGGAGTTCCCGCAGGGGGCGTACGAACTGGTCGAGGTGCCCTCCGGCGATCACGGGTTCGCCGTGCCCAAGCGGGCGGAGATCACCCAGGAGAAGGCGCTGGAGATCATCACGGACGGTGTGACCCAGTGGACCGCGTCACTCGGGTGACGGCGGGGAATGTCGCGCGGGCGGCCACTGTTGAGGCGGACAGAAGTGCTGGAGACCAGCACCGATCGTCGTAGGAGAGGAAGTCCGCCGCATGGGTTCGACCATCTGCCCGAGCCGCAGCAGCCGCACTGACCTGGACTGGACGGTGCTGACTGCGGCCAAGACCACCCCTATTCGAGGGGCGGCGGGGACGGGTCGTCGTCTATCCTCCGATTCTGGCGACACCGGTTTCGGTGCTGCCCGGAATCTTGAGGAGGTGGGTCCGGTCACTGGGATCGACGCAGGGACCGACAACGGCCAGGCGGAGCTGCCCGAGGGCCAGGGCGTCAGCGCGGAGTCGACCGCGGAGCGCAGCGCGCGCTTCGAGCGGGACGCGCTCGAATTCCTCGACCAGATGTACTCGGCCGCCCTGCGCATGACGCGCAACCCGGCCGACGCCGAGGACCTGGTGCAGGAGACGTACGCCAAGGCGTACGCGTCCTTCCACCAGTTCCGCGAAGGCACCAATCTCAAGGCGTGGCTGTACCGGATCCTCACCAACACCTTCATCAACTCGTACCGCAAGAAGCAGCGCGAACCCCAGCGCTCCGCGGCCGAGGAGATCGAGGACTGGCAGCTCGCCCGCGCCGAGTCGCACATGTCGACCGGTCTGCGCTCCGCGGAGTCGCAGGCGCTCGACCACCTGCCCGACTCGGACGTGAAGGAAGCACTCCAGGCGATCCCCGAGGAATTCCGCATCGCCGTGTACCTCGCCGATGTCGAGGGCTTTGCGTACAAGGAGATCGCGGACATCATGGGGACACCCATCGGTACGGTGATGTCCCGGCTGCACCGGGGCCGCCGTCAACTGCGCGGCATGCTCGAGGACTACGCGCGTGAGCGCGGACTGGTCCCGGCCGGCGCCGGAGAGTCGGACGAAGCGAAAGGCTCGGGCTCATGAGCTGCGGAGAGCCGCACGAGACGGACTGCAGTGAGGTCCTCGACCATCTCTACGAGTTCCTCGACAGTGAGATGCCGGACGTCGATCGCGACAAGTTCAAGCAGCACTTCCAGGAGTGCTCGCCGTGCCTGGAGAAGTACGGCCTGGAGCAGGCCGTGAAGAAGCTGGTCAAGCGGTGCTGCGGCCATGACGACGTGCCCAGCGACCTGCGCGCGAAGGTGCTCGGGCGGCTCGACCTGATCCGCTCCGGACAGGCCGTCCCCGAGCACGACATCACCGCGACCCCGCAGGAGTCCTGAACTCCCCCGGACCTTCGTCCGGAATGCCGGGAACGGGCTGTCGTCACTCGAACGTGCTAATCCGCGGTTCATAAGCCCGCGGACGCCCCCCGGCCCGCCCTAGTCTCCTCACCCGGAGCAGGTTCGGCCGGGAGGAGCGTGATGGAGGCGGTTCCGGCACGGGCACGCGCGTACGTCGCCTGTACGGTCCTCGGCGCACTGCTCTGCCTGCTTCCGCTGCTCGCCGTCCACACCTCCTGGCGTGCGCTCGCCCTGCTCGCCCTGCTGTACGCGGGCTGTGAGCAGGCCGCCGCCCGATGGCGCTTTGCCGGAACGTTCTACCCGGTGCTGCTCGCCGGTGCCTTTCTGCTGCCGCCCCCGGCCGCCGCCCTGGTGGCGCTGCCGGGGGCACTGCTGTCCCGGGTCGACCAGCGGCCGCGTCGGCTGCGGCGGTGCTGGCGGGCCGCCCAGCTGGTCCTCGGCGTGTGGGCCGCGGGCCGGGTGCACTGGTCGCTGGGCGGGCGGGACGCGGTCGTCGCCTCCGACTTCCCGTACGCACTCGTGCCCGCGGGCGCCGCGGTACTGGCCTTCTGCCTGGTGCTGACCGCCCTCGACGGCGGGATCCGCACGCTGGCCGAGCGGGTGCCGGCGCGGCGGGCCTGGCGGGGGCTGTTCGTACGGTCCCTGGCGCCCGTGGTGGTGCACGGGCTCGCCGGGCTGATGATGGCCGTCCTGTGGCGCAGCCCGTACGGGCCCGTCGCCGCGCTGCTGGTGCTGCTGCCGATGTGCGTGTCCTGGTGGGTGTTCACGCAGTACCACCGGGAGCGCGCCGCCCACCAGGCGACGATCCGGGCACTGGTGCAGGCCGTCGACATCAAGGACGAGTACACCCGCGGCCACAGCGAACGGGTCGGCCAGGCCTCCATGATGATCGCCCGGGAACTCGGCATGGACGACGAGCGCGTCGAGGTCCTGCGGTTCGCCGGGATCCTGCACGACGTGGGCAAACTCGGCGTCCCCACACGGCTGTTGAGGAAGAACGGGCCGCTGACCCCCGAGGAGCGGCGGGTGATCGAGCTGCATCCCGAGTACGGCCATGAAATGGTGCGCGGAATCGGTTTTCTGGGCGAGGCCCGGGCCGCCGTGCTCCACCACCACGAACGCCTCGACGGCAGCGGCTACCCGTACGGACTGCGCGGAAGCCAGATCCCCGAATCCGCCCGCGTGGTGGCCGTCGCGGACGCCTTCGACGCGATGACGTCCACGCGCTGCTACCGGCGCGCCCGGCCCGTTCCGGCCGCCCTGGAGGAGCTGCAGCGGTGCGCGGGCGCACAGTTCGACCCCCGCATGGTCACGGCCCTGGTCCAGGCGCTCGCCCGCTCGGGCTGGCATCCCGCGGTCACCGCGGACGAGCAGCCCCGGCTTCCCGCACCAGCCGCAACCGTCTCCAGCCGACCGGGGGCACGCGGATGAGCCCCTGGCGACCGCGGTGCCACAGCCCCGCAGCGGCGGTTTCCAGCGGGCCGGGGGCCCGGGACGGGCGCCTGGTGGTCGTGGTGGCGCAGCCTTGCCTGCGCGTGCCCGCCGGGGTCGTCTGCGTGCCCGCCGTCGTCGTCTCCAGTCGGCCGGGAGCCCTCGGATGAGCGCCCGGTGGTCGTGGAGGGCCGGTGCCGTCTGCCTTCGCCCGCCGGGGGCGTCTTCAGCCGGTCGGGGGTCCGGGGACGGGTGCCCGGTGGTTGCGGGGCTCGTCGCGGTCGTCAACAGCGGGGCCGGGGACCGCGGATGAGCACCCGGTTGCCGTTGACGCTCCTCATACATGCCTGTGCCGGGCTCCTCGCCGGCGTCTCCCTCGCCGTCACCCACCACACCGGTCTGGAGGAGCGGCCCACCGCCCTCGCCTTCGGGGTGCTCGTCACCGTCGGCGAGCTCAGCCGCTGGACCGGCGCCCGGGTCAGGGAGGCCGCGCCGCTCGGGGCCGCCGGGGCGATGTCGTACGCCCTGCTCGGGGAGGACGCCGGGCACCCCACCCACCACGGCGTCACCCAGGTCGTCGCCGTCGTCCTCGCCGCCGCCCTCATCGGCAGCGTGCCGCACATCGCCCGCGGACGCGGCCCCGTGCTCGACCACCTCGCGCGACGCGTGCTCACCGTCGGATTCGCCGCCGTCTGCTTCCAACCCCTGTACAACCGGGGGGCGTTCGGCCATTGGCACGGCCCCGCCTACGCCCTGCTGCTCCTCGCCCTCCTCGCGCTCACCGCACTGTGCGACGCCGTGCTCGCCGCCGCACTCGCCCACTCCCGCACCCGGTGGCCCTTCGGCCCGCTGCTGCGGGACGAGCTGCACGCCCTCCTCGGCATCGGCTCCGCCGTGTGCGCCACGGGCGCGGTGATGGCCCTCGCGGTCGCCGTCGTCGGACTGTGGGCGCTGCCCGTGTTCTCGCTGCCGCTGCTGCTGACCCAGCTGTCCTTCAAGCGGTACGCGGCCGTGCGGACCACGTACCGGCAGACCATCACCTCCCTCGCCCGCGCCACCGAGATCGCCGGGTACACCCCCGCCGGGCACGCCCGCCGGGTGGCCGCCCTCAGCCGTGCCGTCGGACGCGACCTCGGGCTCACCCGGCCCGAACTGACCGTGCTGGAGTACGCCGCCCTCATGCACGACATCGGCCAGCTCAGCCTGGTCGACCCGGTGCCGGCGGGCGCCACGGCCGGCCTGCCCACGGCCGAGCAGCGCCGCATCGCGCTGCTCGGCGGGGCCGTCGTACGCCAGACCGGGGTCGACTCGGCGGTCGCCGTGGTCGTCGAGCGGCAGGCCGACCCCTACCGGGAGCAGCCGCTTGCCGCCCGGATCGTGCGGGCCGTCAACGCTTACGACGAGAAAGCACGCGACGCCGGGCCCGGCGGGCCCCTGGCGGCGCTGGAGGAGCTGCGGCTCGCCACCGCTGGGGACTATGCGCCCGAAGTGGTGGAATCGCTGGCCCGGGTCCTCGCACGGGACTGTCTGACCCTGCCTGCGGCTGGGTAACCCATGGGTAATGAGCGCCCTTCCAGCCGTACGTGGTTGGATGCGAATGAGAGGGTGTGTCCGGGGGCAGCACTAGCCAGCCCACTCCACGGAACTGGCAGGGAATCGTGAGGATCTTCGGCAAGGGACGGCACCGGCCCTCCGCCTCCTGGCGGCAGGCCACCGACCGCGCGTTCACGCTGATCGGCGACGGCCGGTACGAGGACGCGGGCGCACTGTTGACACGTGCCGCCGACCTGGAGCCCTGGCTCTCCGAGTCCTGGTTCAACCTCGCCCTGCTGCACAAGTTCCGGCACGACTGGGAGCAGGCCCGCGCGGCAGGCCTGCGCGCCGTCGCCCTGCTCGACCGGGAGACCGGCGCCCCCGACTGGTGGAACGTCGGCATCGCGGCCACCGCCCTGCAGGACTGGCCGCTGGCCCGGCGGTCCTGGCAGGCGTACGGGCTGCGGGTGCCGGGGGCTGCCGCGGCGAACGGCGAGCCCGTCGGGATGGAGCTGGGCAGCGCCGCCGTACGGCTGTCCCCGGAGGGGGAGGCCGAGGTGGTGTGGGGGCGGCGGCTGGACCCCGCGCGGATGGAGGTCCTGTCCATTCCGCTGCCGTCCTCCGGCCGGCGGTGGGGCGAGGTCGTGCTGCACGACGGGGTGCCCCATGGCGAGCGCACCACTGCCGCCGGGCATGCCTATCCCGTGTTCGACGAGATCGAGCTGTGGGCGCCGTCGCCTGTGCCTACGTGGGTGGTGCTGCTTGAAGCTGCCACCGAGGCGGATCGGGATGCGTTGGAGCAGCTTGCCGCGGACGCGGGGTTTGCCGCGGAGGACTGGTCGTCATCGGTGCGGCTCCTGTGCCGTATGTGCTCGGAGTCTCGGATGCCGTCCGATGAGGGGGATGGGGAACATCTGGATCCCCATGATCACAGTGAGCCCGGACACCCTGGACCTCTGGGGCATCGGACGGATGGGCAGCTGTGGGTGCCTGAGCGGGAATGTGGGGTGGCTGCGCCGGCTTCCCTGGTCAGGGGGCTCTTGGACGGGTGGGTTGCCGACAGCCCGGATTCTCGTGACTGGCGGGATCTCGAAGAGGTTTGCTAGCGCCGTCCGGGTGCGGCTTCGTCGTGGCTGGTCGCGCCCACGCGGCGGAGCCGCATATCGAAGCTGCCCGCGCCCCCATGGGGGCGCTTCCCCGTACCCTGTATCCCCAGTGAACCCCGGTTTTTGAGGAAGGCATACGTCGGCATGGCGCAGCAGGACACCGATCAGCAGCACGTGGGCGTGCTCCCCGTCGACGACGAGGGCTTCGTCATCGACACCGAGGAGACCGAGGAGCGCGAGAACGCCTGGCGGGCGGCCGGGACCTCGCGGCCCATCACCGTCGTCGGGAACCCGGTGCTGCACAAGGAGTGCAAGGACGTCACCGAGTTCGGCGAGGAACTGCAGCAGCTGGTCGCGGACATGTTCGCCTCGCAGCGCACCGCCGAGGGCGTGGGTCTGGCCGCCAACCAGATCGGCGTCGACCTGAAGGTCTTCGTCTACGACTGCGGCGACGACGAGGGCGTCCGGCACGTCGGTGTCGTCTGCAACCCCAAGCTGGTGGACCTGCCCGCCGAGCGGCGCCGCCTGGACGACAGCAACGAGGGCTGCCTGTCCGTGCCCACCGCGTACGCACCGCTGGCCCGTCCCGACTACGCCGAGGTGACCGGCCAGGACGAGAAGGGCAACCCGATCAAGGTCCGTGGCACCGGCTACTTCGCCCGCTGCCTGCAGCACGAGACCGACCACCTGTACGGCTACCTGTACATCGACCGCCTGTCCAAGCGTGAGCGCAAGGACGCGCTCAGGCAGATGGCCGAGAACGAGCCGCGCTACCCCGTCGTCGCCAACGACTGAGGCCCCGGTGACCGTCAGGCGGCCGCCTGCGGGCCCCTGAAGGTGCGCCGGTAGGCGTTCGGGGTCGTTCCGATCGCCTGGACGAACTGGTGGCGCAGCGCGGCCGCGTTGCCGAATCCCGCCCGGCCCGCGATCGCGTCCACCGTCTCGTCCGTGCCCTCCAGCAACCGCTGGGCCAGCAGCACGCGTTGCCGCAGGATCCACCGGTAGGGAGTCGTCCCCGTCTCCTGCTGGAAGCGACGGGCGAAGGTGCGCGGTGACATGTGGGCGCGGTCGGCGAGCTGCTCGACCGTGACCTCCTCGTCGAGGTGCCGCTCCATCCACACCAGCACCTCGGCGACCGTGTCGCCGTGCGAGCGGGGCAGCGGGCGCTCGATGTACTGGGCCTGTCCGCCGTCCCGGTGCGGGGGCACGACCATCCGCCGGGCGATCTTGTTCGCGACCTCCGGGCCCTGCTCCTTGCGGACGATGTGCAGACAGGCGTCGATGCCGGCCGCGGTGCCCGCCGAGGTGATCACCGGGTCCTCGTCCACGTACAGGACGTCGGGCTCGACCGTCAGCCGCGGGTACGCCCGGGCCAGCTCCTCCGCGTGGTGCCAGTGCACGGCACAGCGCCGGCCGTCGAGCAGCCCGGCCGCGGCGACCACGAAGACTCCGGAGCAGACGCTGAGGATGCGGGCGCCCCGGCCGGCCGCGCGCCGCAGGGCGTCGAGGAGCTCGGGCGGGAACTCCCGGGTCTCGAAGCAGGCGCCGGCCGGCACGGCGATGAGGTCGGCCTCCTCCAGCCGCTCCAGACCGTGCTCCACGTTCATGGAGAAGCCGGCGCGTGTGCTCAGCACCGGGCCCTCGGCCGAGGCGACCGCGAAGTCGTAGACGGGCAGTCCGTCGTCGCTGCGGTCGGTGCCGAACACCTCGCAGACGACGGCCAGTTCGAAGGGGTTCACGCCGTCCAGGACGACGGCGGCGACGTTCTGCAGCATGCCACCAGTGTGCCTCGACGTTGGCAGTTTTTCGAGGCTCTACGGCAGTCCTGCCACTGTTTGTCAGGAGCTATCGGCGCGACAGTGGTGTCCATGGATACGGCACACCTCGAAGGACTGATCGGAATGCTGACCGTTCTCGCCCTCCTCGTTCTCCTGGTCCTCCCGTCCGTGCTCGGTATCGCGCGCGACCGTCGCATCGACCGGCAGATCCGCGAGGCCGAGCAGGCCCGCCGGGAGGCCGAGGACCTCCGCCCCGCCGGGCGTCCCGCCCGCCGGCAGCGCTACTTCACCACCACGGTGACCCACCACTCCTGAATCCCCAGGCACGAGACCCGGCCGGACTGGGCGGCGCACAGCGGCCGCGTGGACTCCAGCCGGGTCTTCCCGTCCGCCACGGCCTTGAAGGCGGCGCTCGCGTCGCCCGGCTGCAGGACGAAGCCGCTGTTGTCGGCCCGCAGCACCGAGCCGCTCGCGGTGACCGGTTTCCAGGGCCGCTTCGCGGTTCCGTCCAGGCTGATCCGGACGGTGTCGCCCACCGCCAGACAGACAGTACGGCCGCTGTCGGCGGCACCGAGCGTCGACGCCGCCGTACAGCCGCCCGAGGGGCTCGGTGGCGGGCTCTTCTTGGGTGTGGGGGAGGACGACACGTGGGTGCCGTCGCCGCTCTTTCCGCTGTCGGTCTGGGTGCCGCAGCCGGCCAGGGCGAGGGTGAGTGCCACGAGGGCGAGGGTCGTGTGGCGGATCGTTCGGCGCATGGGGGGCCTCCTCACTTCTGTGACGTGTCACCCCGACGTCCGGATCCACACCGGGGCCCCGGCCGCGAAGATCGCGGCCGGGGCCCCGGGTCACACAGGATCGAACGGGATCAGCTGGTCGTGACGGCGGTGTCGTCGACGACGAAGCTGGTCTGGAGCGAGGAGTCCTCGACACCGCTGAACTTCAGGGTGACGGTCGAGCCCGCGTAGGAGCTCAGGTCGAAGGACTTCTGCACGTACCCGGAGGCGGCGTTGACGTTCGAGTACGTCGCCAGGGTGGTCGAACCGGCGCTGACCGTCAGCTTGTCGTACGCGGTGGAGCCGGTCTCCGCGGTGTCGATGTGCAGGTAGAAGGTGAAGGTCGCCTTGCAGCCGCTCGGCACGGTCACCGACTGGGACAGCGTGTCGGTGTGCGAGGAGCCGTAGCCGTCCAGCCAGGCGTAGTACGAACCGGCGTGCGCCGACTCACTGCTGGAGTTGGTGATGACTCCGCTGGACGCGGTCCACGTGGTGTTGCCCGACTCGAAGCCGGGGTTGCCGAGGAGCTGTGTGGAGGAGCAGGTGCCGCCGCTGGAGCCGACCGTCCAGCTGAAGGAGGTCGAGCCGGAGGCACCGGTGGAGTCCTTGGCGGTGACGGTGACCTGGTAGGTGCCCGCGGTGGACGCCGTACCGGAGATCAGGCCGTTGGAGCTGTTGATGGACAGCCCGGTCGGCAGGCCGCTCGCGCTGTAGGTCAGGGTCGCCCCCGCGCTGTCGCTCGCGCTGATCTGCAGGCTGACCGAGCTGCCGGTCGTCGTCGACTGGCTGCCCGGGTTGGTGACGGTCACCGTGTTGCCGGAGGTGCTGCCCGAGGTGAAGGCGGTGGTGCCGTTCGGGGTGCCCCAGCCGGTCGGGCCGTCGTATCCGGTCCCGGCGGTGCAGAAGTAGGACGTCGAGCAGGAGCCGTTGTTGCCGCTGGTGACGTCGTAGAGGTTGCTGGTGTGGGAGTACGGGTACTTCGCCGGGTAGTCGGTGGAACCGGGGGTGCCGGCCAGCGCGTACACACCGGCGATGATCGGCGACGAGGCGCTGGTGCCGCCGTAGACCGCCCAGCCGGAACCGCCGTAGGTGTCGTAGACCGCCACGCCGGTGGCCGGGTCGGCGACCGCGGAGACGTCGGCCTCCATGCGCTTGCTGCAGCCGCTGTCGGTCTGCCAGCTCGGCTTCGGGTCGTACGCGGAGCAGCCGGAGCCGGTGCCCTCGGTGGAGCTGGTGTGCCACACCGACTCGGTCCAGCCACGGGAGTTGGAGGACGTGGACAGGGCCGTACCGCCGACCGCCGTCACGTACTGCGAGGTCGCCGGGTACTCGGCGCCGTAGGCGGAGTCACCGGCGGAGACGGTGATCGCGACACCCGGGTGCTTGAAGTACGAGGTGTCCTCGCTGGTCTGGGAGGAGGACTCGGAGCCGCCCCAGCTGTTGGAGACGAACTTGGCGCCGAGCGACACAGCCTCGTTCTCGGCGATGCCGAGGTCGGTGTCGTTCGCGGAGTTGGCCTCGACGAGGATGATGTTGCAGTTCGGGCAGACCGCGCTGACCATGTCGATGTCCAGCGCCTCCTCACCCGCCCAGCCGGTGTCGTTGGTGGGCAGCGAGGTGGTGGAACCGGTCTGGCTGACCTGCTTGAAGCAGCCGTTGGCCTTGGTGCAGGAGGACAGGCCGTACGTCGAGCGGTAAGTGGCCAGGTCCGACTCGGCGTTGGGGTCGTTGTAGGCGTCCACCACGGCGACCGTCAGGCCGGAGCCGCCCGTCGAGGGCAGGTTGTAGGCGCTGTGCAGATTGGCCGGGGAGAGGCCGGAGGGCGCGGCGGCGGCGACCGCGGAGGCCAGCCGCTGCTTGATGTCGGTACGGCGCTGGGCGAAGCAGGACGCGTGACCGGGGGCGGCGGTGGCGCACAGGTGCTGGGTCGGCACCTTCTGGCCGGCCTTGCCGGTCGAGTGGAACGTCTGCCGCTCGGGGGAGGTGAGGGCCTTGGCGTTCTGGGCGGCCCGAGTGGTGTGCGTGGCCACGGGTGCCGCGTGCGCCGGTGCGGCCACGAGTCCGGCGAGGCCGAGAGCGAGGGCGGGTATGGCGGTGGCCAGGAGTCTTCGCAGGCTCCGTCTGGGCTTCTCACGCATGGGGGTACTGCCTCCGTCGTGGGAGTGGGGTTCTCGACGCTGGTGGCAGGCCTGTGACGCGCGTAGCGGCGGCGGGCGCCGTCATGGGCATGACACTTCGAACATCCTGTGCCGGTGTTGTGTGTACATGGCAGGACGGCCAGAAAGTAGCCGGAGGCGAGGAGCCCGGAACAGATGGGCCGGAAGAACTTTGCCGCTCCGTGGGAGGTCCATGGCCGTCCGATGAAGGCCCTATGGACGCTCCATGGACGAGTCCCGGTGGGGCCAGTCGAGCACGGTCAGTTCCGGCCATTG
This sequence comes from Streptomyces sp. NPDC049541, assembly GCF_044465725.1. NCBI lineage: Bacteria > Bacillati > Actinomycetota > Actinomycetes > Kitasatosporales > Streptomycetaceae > Streptomyces > Streptomyces sp. NPDC049541. Next base: position 613,301 of record NZ_JBITLY010000005.1, read on the forward strand.
CTCGCGCCAGCGCGCGGCCTTGGCTTCGTATACGGAACGCGGGGCGAGCACGGGGTTCGGCCGCACGACGAGGTTGAAGACGTCGGAGAGGCCGTGCGGTGCGTAGACCCGCCACCGGCCGCCGGCCGCCGGCCGTACGCCCAGACAGCAGGTCGTGGCGGCGAAGCTGTCGATCGCCGCCTCGCTCGACTCGTACGGCGGGCACGGCACCCCGAACCTGTCCTCGTACCAGAGGTGCACGCGGGCCTCGTTGCGGATCTCGACCTCGGCCGGGAGATCCGCGAAGATCTCCCGGCCGGCCTTGATCACGGCGTCCTCGGCCTCCCAGGACAGGTCGTCGGCGTCGAAGTAGAAGACGTCGTAGTCCTTGATGCCGGCGGTGGGCGGCCGGTCCGTGACGACGTTCCAGACGGTCTGGAAGAGGCACCCGGCGGTGAGGTACCAGCCGGGCAGCGCCATCGTCGCGGTCCGCTCCAGCACCTCGGTCAGGACGCTGTTGCGGGACAACACCGTGCGTAGGGAGTCGAGTTGGTCATCGAGAGGGAGACGGCTGATCACCCTCCCGGCATATCACGGCCGGGGCCGTCAGAAGTCCTCGTCGAGGTCGACCGTGCCCTCCACCGCCACCTGGTACGCCGAAGGGCGGCGCTCGAAGAAGTTGGTCAGTTCCTGGACGCCCTGCAACTCCATGAAGGAGAAGGGGTTCTCGGAGCCGTACACCGGGGCGAAGCCGAGGCGGGTGAGGCGCTGGTCGGCGACGCACTCCAGGTACTGGCGCATCGACTCGGTGTTCATGCCGGGCAGACCGTCCCCGCACAGGTCGCGCCCGAACTGCAGCTCGGCCTCGACGGCTTCCCGCAGCATGTCCGTCACCTGCTGCTCGAGCTGGTCGTCGAAGAGCTCCGGCTCCTCCTTGCGGACGGTGTCGACCACGTCGAACGCGAAGCTCATGTGCATCGTCTCGTCGCGGAACACCCAGTTGGTGCCGGTGGCCAGGCCGTGCAGCAGGCCCCGGCTGCGGAACCAGTAGACGTAGGCGAAGGCCCCGTAGAAGAACAGGCCCTCGATGCAGGCGGCGAAGCAGATCAGGTTGAGCAGGAAGCGGCGGCGGTCGGCCTGGGACTCCAGGCGGTCAAGGCTGTCCACCGAGTCCATCCACGTGAAGCAGAACTGGGCCTTCTCGCGGATGGAGGGGATGTTCTCGACGGCCGCGAAGGCGGCGGCGCGGTCCTCCGGGTCGGGCAGGTAGGTGTCCAGGAGGGTGAGATAGAACTGGACGTGCACTGCCTCCTCGAACAGCTGGCGGCTCAGATACAGCCGTGCCTCGGGGGAGTTGATGTGCTTGTACAGGGTCAGGACCAGGTTGTTCGCCACGATCGAGTCACCCGTTGCGAAGAACGCGACCAGCCGGCCGATCAGATGCTGCTCGGCGGGCGTGAGCTTCGCGAGGTCGGCCACGTCCGAGTGGAGGTCGACCTCCTCCACGGTCCAGGTGTTCTTGATGGCGTCCCGGTAGCGCTCGTAGAAGTCGGGGTAGCGCATGGGGCGCAGGGTCAGCTCGAAGCCCGGGTCGAGCAGGTTCTGGGATCGGGAGGTGCCGGCGCGCAGCGCCGTCGTTGAGGGGTGGTGGTCGGGCGACGGGTGGGCGGTCATTACTGGCAGGCCTCGCAGGACTCGGGGTTTTCCAGGGAGCAGGCGACCGCGTCGGGGTCGGCTGCTTGCTGCACGGGGACGGTCGCCCGGGCGGCTCGGGCGATACGGGTCGCCGGGCGGGAGCGCAGGTAGTACGTGGTCTTCAGGCCCTGCTTCCAGGCGTACGCGTACATCGAGGAGAGCTTGCCGATGGTCGGCGTCTCCAGGAACAGGTTCAGGGACTGGGACTGGTCCAGGAACGGGGTGCGGGCGGCGGCCATGTCGATGAGCCCGCGCTGCGGGATCTCCCACGCCGTGCGGTACAGGGCGCGTACATCGGCCGGGATCCAGGCGAAGTCCTGCACCGAGCCGTTCGCCTCGCGCAGCGCCTCGCGGGTGCGGGCGTCCCAGACCCCGAGCTCCTTGAGGTCCTTCACCAGGTAGGAGTTGACCTGGAGGAACTCCCCGGAGAGGGTCTCGCGCTTGAAGAGGTTGGAGACCTGCGGCTCGATGCACTCGTACACGCCCGCGATCGACGCGATGGTGGCGGTGGGGGCGATCGCGAGCAGCAGCGAGTTGCGCAGGCCGGCGGTCGCGATGCGCTCCCGGAGGGCCGCCCAGCGCTCCGGCCAGGTGAGTTCGGTGTCGTAGTGGTCGGGGTGCAGGACGCCGCGGGCCGTGCGGGTCTGCTCCCAGGCCGGCAGCGGGCCGCTCCGCTCGGCGAGGTCGGCCGAGGCCTCGTACGCGGCGAGCATGATGCGCTCGGCGATCCGGGTGGACAGGGCCTTCGCCTCCGGTGAGTCGAAGGGCAGGCGCAGCTTGAAGAAGACGTCCTGGAGGCCCATCGCGCCCAGGCCCACGGGGCGCCAGCGGGCGTTCGAGCGGCCCGCCTGCTCGGTGGGGTAGAAGTTGATGTCGACCACGCGGTCCAGGAAGGTCACGGCCGTGCGGACCGTCTCGTCCAGCCGCTCCCAGTCGATGTCCCCACCGGTCACGAACGCACCGAGGTTGACGGAGCCCAGGTTGCAGACCGCCGTCTCGCCGTCGTTCGTGACCTCCAGGATCTCGGTGCAGAGGTTGGAGGAGTGGACGACATGGCCCGGCTCGGCGGTCTGGTTGGCGGTGCGGTTGGCGGCGTCCTTGAAGGTCATCCAGCCGTTGCCGGTCTGGGCGAGGGTGCGCATCATGCGGCCGTAGAGGTCACGGGCCGGGATGGTCTTCTTCGCGAGCCCCGCCTCCTCCGCCCTGCGGTAGGCGGCGTCGAACTCATCGCCCCACAGGTCCACCAGCTCCGGCACGTCCGCCGGGGAGAACAGCGACCACTGCCCGTCGGCGTTCACGCGCCGCATGAACTCGTCCGGGACCCAGTGCGCGAGGTTCAGGTTGTGCGTACGGCGGGCGTCCTCACCGGTGTTGTCGCGCAGCTCCAGGAACTCCTCGATGTCGGAGTGCCAGGTCTCCAGGTAGACGGCGGCCGCGCCCTTGCGCCGGCCGCCCTGGTTCACGGCGGCGACCGAGGCGTCGAGGGTCTTCAGGAACGGGACGATGCCGTTGGAGTGGCCGTTGGTGCCGCGGATGAGGGAGCCGCGGGCGCGGATGCGGCTGTACGACAGGCCGATGCCGCCGGCGTGCTTCGAGAGGCGGGCGACCTGGTGGTACCGGTCGTAGATGGAGTCCAGCTCGTCGAGCGGGGAGTCGAGGAGGTAGCAGGACGACATCTGGGGGTGCCGGGTGCCGGAGTTGAAGAGGGTGGGGGAGGAGGGCAGGTAGTCGAGGCGGCTCATGAGCCGGTAGAGGGCCGCGACTTCCTCGAGTGCGCGTGTGGTGTCGTCCTCGGCCAGGCCGCTCGCCACCCTCAGCATGAAGTGCTGGGGCGTCTCGATGACCTTGCGGGTGATCGGGTGCCGCAGGAGGTAGCGGCTGTGGAGCGTGCGCAGGCCGAAGTAGCCGAAGCGGTCGTCGGCTTCGGGGTCGATGAGCGCGTCGAGACGGTCGGCGTGGACCCGTACGAACTCCGCCGTGCGGTCGGCGATGAGGCCCTCGCGGTGGCCCACGGCGACGGACTCGGTGAAGGACCTGACGCCCTGCGAGGCGGCCTCGGCGGCGATGCCGATCGTCAGCAGCCTGGCTGCCAGCCTGCTGTACGCGGGGTCCTCGGAGATGAGGCCGGCGGCCGCCTCCGTGGCCAGTTCGCGCAGCTCCGTCGCGTCCGCGCGGGCGGACCGGCCGCGCAGCGCGGCGGCGGCGACCCGGCCGGGGTCGGCGTCGGGGAGGTCGGCGGTCAGCTCGGTCAGGGTCCGCAGCAGCGCGGCTCCCAGGCCGTCCTCGGCCACGGTGGCGCTGGCTGAAACCGGGTCTGCTGGCGCGATGGTCACGTGAGGCTCTCCCTCGCTCGGCACGGGGGTCTTGCGGAGGGCAGGGGGCAGTCACGAGCGCACACGGCGTCGCGTCCACCGGCCCACTCCACGAGGCCCGGACGTCGAAGCACCCGGGCCGGATGGGCCGGGCACACCGTCGGCAGGTCCTCGGACTGACGCCCATATGTGCGCGAACACGCATGGGTACACCGTTGCGGGACAGTTCCGGATTCACACCGGATTCCCCTGCGGCGACAGCGAGCATGAGCATACATCTTGTGTCGGGCGAGGACAGCACCCCCATATGTTGTGTCGTGGCGACTTCGGAGCGTGTCAGAGTGTCAACTCATAGGTGAGCAGCAGAAGGTCGTCGTCGCCCGGAAGCGGATGCCAGTCGCGCTCGGGAACGCGGACGAAGCCCAGCCTCTCGTAGATCCGGTGGGCGGAACGCATCGAATCCTGGGTCGACAGGACGAGGCCCGTACGGCCGTCCATGGCCCGGGAGCGGTCGATGCAGGCGCGTACCAGAGCCTCGCCGATGCCCCGGCCGCGGGCGGCCGGGGCGACGGCGAGCATCCGTATCTCACTCTCCGAGGGCCCGGCCACCTCGGACAGGGGACCGCCGGACGGCACGAAGGTCACGCCCCCGAGGACCCGGCCGTTCTCCACGGCAACCAGGACCTGCGCATGGGCCGCCCGCTCGGCGACGTCCTTCAGTTCGCCGAGATACCAGTCGCTGCCCGCGAAGTCGAGCAGCCCGTCCGCGAGGTAGGCCTGGGCGGTGATCTCGCCGAGCGTCTCGTACTCGCCGGGCTCCGCCTGCCGGATCACGATGTCCATGGAGTCGAGTCTGGCGGACGGGTACGACAACGGACCGCGGATTCCCGGGCCGGGTTGCGCGGGTCGCGGAGAGTGATTCCATGGAGGGAGGTAGCGGCGCCCGCGTGGTCCTCCGTCCCGAGACCGATCTCGGAGGGAGAACGCACGATGACGAGGGTCGTCCGTCACCCGCCCGGCAGGGAGCGACCGCGCAACGCGCCGATGGCGACGCTGGATCTGAGACGGGCGGGGGGCCGGGTCAGGCAGGACCTGCTCGGCCACTGGCACGCCCTGACGATCCGTCTGGAGGCCCGCCGCGGCGCCACCCGCCCCAGGAAGTGGCGCAGATGGGCCTCCTACACCAACCTCACCAGGGCTGTGTGGCTGGTCGCTGCCCTCACGGTGCTCGTATGGTGCGTGGAGGGCCTGGACATCCTGATCGAGGGCGACTCGACCGCCTTCGAGGACTGGCGGAAGAACAACACGGGGTTCAACACCCTCCTCACCTTCGTCGGCCCCGTCCTCACCGCCTCCATCGCCGCCGCCCTCTTCCTGTTCTGCTGGTACGGCTGGACCAAGCGCCGTTACCTCGGCAAGGCGCGCCGTGATCCCCACCGGCTGGTGCTCACCGCCGGGCAGGACAACGCCGAGATCGTGGGCCGTGAGGACCTCGCCCAGGTCATCGCGGAACGGCTGCGGGAGCGCGACACGCGCCGGCCGTATCTCCTCGTCGGCGGTGTCGGCGTGGGGAAGACCGCCGTCCTCGTACGGCTCACCGAACTCCTGGCCCAGCAGCACGCCGTGCCCGTGCCGGTGCGGCTGCGGGACGCGGACGGCGCCGACCTGAACTTCGAGCACATGGCCAGGCGCCGCTTCGCCGACGAGTCGCCCCGGGGCGTCCTGGCGCGCAGCAAGACCGAGCGGGTCTGGCAGCAACTGCTCGCCGACGACAAGCCGGTCGTCATCGCCGACGGGCTGGAGGAGGCCCTGCTGGACGAGGATCTCCAGCAGGACCGGGACAACATCATCCGCCGGGCCATCGAGCGCGCCCACGAGGAGAAGCTGCCGCTCGTCATCGCCTCCCGGCCGCACAGCCCGCTGGAGAGCACCTCCGCCGCGATCGTGGAACTGGAGCCGCTGAGCGAGGAGGAGGCCCTGCGCTTCGTCGAGGCGCACGTACCGGAGACCGACGAGCGCCGGGTGGACTGGATCGTGGAGACGGCGGAGGTCACCGAGTCGCCCGTCTATCTGCAGATCGCCCGTGAACTGCACTGCCACGGATCCCTGGAGCACGACCGTCCGGACGACGACCCGCGGCACATGAACACCCGCAGCCGGGACCGCGGAACGCTCCGGCTGTGGCTGCTGGAGACCTGGGCCGAGGCCCTGTGCGAGGGCAGGCTGAGCGAGGACGTCGCGCTGACTCCCCGGGAACGGCGCGACACCCTGGAAGTGGTCTCCGCGCTGGCGTGCATCGGGCTGCTCCAGGACAAGCTGGAGGTCGGTTTCTCGGAACTGCTCGACACGGACGTCCACGGGGGCCCGGCCCAGCGCGCAAAGGTCCGGGCGGAGCACCTGTGGGCGACCCGGCGTGGCTTCGACCGGTACGGCAAGCACGGGAACGTCTTCTCCGGATGGCACCGGCAGCAGATCTGGGACGCGCTCTGCAGGCGCCTCAGCGACGAGGGGAGCAGACGGCTGCGCGAGGGGAACATGGACCAGTGCAACTCCGCCCTGGCCCGTTTCGTGGGCAACGCGGACAAGCTCAGACTGGTCGAGGGCTTCGCGAAGAGAGTCCGGTTCCCGCACAGCATCATCCAGGCCTACCTCGGCTACCGCGTGCTGAACGAGCTGGGCGAGCGGGGCGCGGGGGAACTGGTCGAGGAGGCCCTGCAACCGCCCGGCCCCAGCCGCGAACTGCTCATCTCCCTGGTGCTGGTGTCCCGTCGGCGGGCGGCGCAGCGCACGCCCGGGGGCGGCGGCGTCCGCGCCGAGGCGAAGAAGGAGTTCGAGGAGCTGGTCCGGCAGTCACCGGTACGGGGACGCACCCTCGCCCACCGGCTCTGCACGGCCGCGAAACGCCGCACGGACGACCCCAAGGCCCTCGACCTCTACGCGGCCGCCCTGGAGATCGAGAGCGCGGAGGACACCCCGCGACTGCTCGGCGACATCGTCGGCTCGGTCCGCGCCCGCTGGACCGGTTTCAAGGGGGACCGGCGGACCCTTGAGGACGCCAAGCTGAGGTTCCTCAAGCAACTCGGGGCGGCGCTGCGCAAGGTCTCCGACCGGACCGACACCACGCCGCTGTACTGGGAGCTCTGCCAGATGGGCATCCAGGAGCCGTCGTACTCGATACGCCTCGCCGTCGCCCAGGAGTTCGGCACGGGCGGCAACGCGGCGTTCGCCGTGATCCGCGAGCGGGTCGGCCTGAACACCGACCCCGAGAGGGAGTACGAGGAGAGGCTCGCCGACATGAAGGCGCAGAAGAGGCGGGCGTACGAGGCGTGGACCCGGAAGATGGGGCGGGCGAGGGCCGCCGGCTCGTCCTCACGGGCCGCCTCCTCCGAGCGCATGAGACAGCTGCAGCGGGAACGGCGGGCGATCAACCAGCGCTACCGCGACCAACGGGTCGCCCTCTTCCGGGAGTTCGTGATGCGGGCGTGGATGGTCCCCATGCTGCTGGGCTCCGTCGACGAGGCCCACCGTGACGAGGCCAGGGAACGTCTCACCAAGTGGCTGCGCCATCTGGACCCGAAGTTCACCGGGGGAGCCCCCGACCTGCCGCTCGCCCTGGAGGCCGCGCTGGCACAGGGCTTCAAGTACGCGGCCAACCGGCGCAAACGGCACCCGCACGCCTACCCGGGCGGCCGCGCCGACCTGATCCGGCAGGCGGAGACCGTGCTGCAGCAGTCCCGCTGCTGGTATGCGCAGCTGATCCTGCTCCAGGCGCTGTGCCTGTGGGAGCTCCCGGACAGCGTCGGCACCCATTCCCACAACGGTGAAGGGCCCGACGGCAATCACCGCGAGACGCACGAGCCGTCCCGGGCGCTCCGCGGGGCGATGGCCGTGCAGACCGTGGAGCGCTGGCTGTCGATGGCGGGCACCGTGAACGCGGCGCCCGGCCGGCCGGGCGCGGACGGCGCCCCGCCCCGACGGTGCCTGCACCCGTTCGTCGCCGAGGCGGGCGACCTGGTGGCCCTGGCGCTGGAGACCGGGCAGCCCGAGCGCTTCCTCTGGATCGACGAGAAAGGCATCGCCGACACCATCGGCTCCCGCACCACGAACTCCGGGGGCTACCGCAAGCACAACCTGTGGATCCCGCCCTCGGCCGGGTGGAGCACCCTCGACCCGCGCGCCCAGCGCCTCGTCGCGGACGTCCTGGTCATGCTCAACCTCATCGAACGGGACGGGCACCCGGACGAGGTCGAGGAGCGCCTGGCCCGCGCCGAGCAGCCCGGGATGCCGCTCCCGCCGTGCATCCGGACGAACCGCGAGCCGCTGCAGCCCGGCATGACATGCGGTACCTCGACGCCGCCCACCCCCGGCAGCACCTGTCTGCCCGACTGCAAGTTCCAGCTCTGCCCCTACCCGCCCCGGGGCTGTGTCCCCCGGGGCGAGATCCGCGAGCCGTTCTGCCGCCAGCAGCAGGCCCTGCTGCCGGGGCGGGTGCGCCGCCTCCTCCCCAGGGGCCTGCGCCGGAAGACTCCGCACTGGGTGGGCATGCGGGTACGGGAACTGGACCGTTTCTGGGGCGAGATGGCCAAGCGCACCAGGGGCTGACCGCCGTGACAGTACGACAGCGGGCCGCCGGATGTCTCCGACGGCCGCTGAGCGCCGTAACCGCTAGTGGGACGCGCCCGCCGTCGCCGGCGGCAGTTCCACCTGGACGCCCGGGTCGCCCGCGTCCGCCGTGTAGTCGCCCGGCTTCGTCTCGTCGACCCCCTCCGGAGCCTTCAGGGCCTTCAGGACGAAGGTCAGGACCACCGTCACCAGCACGTTCAGGACGAACGCCGTGAGGCCGATGTAGCCGATCTGGCCGATGCCGGGGATCGCCGCGTTGGAGCCGCCGAAGTGCTTCTGCGTGGGCGAGGCGACGCCGTACGCGGCGAGGGTGCCGTAGACCATGCCGACAGCCCAGCCCGCGAGCAGCGCCCAGCGGTGGAACCAGCGGGTGAACAGGCCGCCGACCAGGGCCGGGAAGGTCTGCAGGATCCAGATGCCGCCCAGCAGCTGGAAGTTGATGGCGACCGTCTTGTCCATCGTCAGGACGAAGACCAGGGCACCCACCTTCACCAGCAGCGAGACCAGCTTGGAGACCTTGGTCTCCTGCTCGGCCGTGGCGTTCGGCTTGATGAAGTCCTTGTAGATGTTGCGGGTGAAGAGGTTCGCGGCCGCGATGGACATGATCGCCGCGGGGACGAGCGCGCCGATGCCGATCGCGGCGAAGGCCACGCCCGCGAACCAGCTCGGGAACATGTCCTCGAACAGCTGCGGAATGGCCAGCTGACCGTTGGTGACCTTGACGCCGGCCGCGATCGCCATGAAGCCGAGCAGCGCGAGCAGGCCCAGCATCAGCGAGTACAGCGGCAGGATCGTGGTGTTGCGGCGGATCACCTCACGGCTCTTCGAGGACAGCGTCGCGGTGATCGAGTGCGGGTACATGAACAGCGCGAGCGCGGAGCCCAGCGCCAGCGTGGCGTACGTCCACTGGTTCGCCTCGGCCGGGACCAGCGCCCCGCGCGGCTTGCCCGTCGCCGGGTTGGTCGCGCTGAAGGCCTCGCCCGCCTTGGCGAAGATGTGGTCGAAACCGCCCAGCTTGATCGGGATGTAGATGATCGCGACGGCGATGACGATGTAGATCAGCGCGTCCTTGACGAACGCGATCAGCGCGGGCGCGCGCAGACCCGAGGAGTACGTGTACGCCGCGAGCACACCGAAGGCGATCAGCAGCGGCAGGTCCTTCACGAACCAGTTGGAGCCCGCGCTGCCGCCGATCCCCATGACGTCGAGGACCGCCTGGATGCCCACCAGCTGCAGTGCGATGTACGGCATCGTCGCCAGGATGCCGGTCAGGGCCACCGCCAGCGACAGCCCCTTCGAGCCGAAGCGGCCGCGCACGAAGTCCGAGGTGGTCACGTATCCGTGCCGGTGCGAGACCGACCACAGGCGGGGCAGGAACGTGAAGATCAGGGGGTACACCAGGATCGTGTAGGGCACCGCGAAGAAGCCGGCCGCGCCCGCCGCGTAGATCGCCGCGGGTACCGCGACGAAGGTGTACGCCGTGTACAGGTCGCCGCCGAGCAGGAACCAGGTGATCCAGGTGCCGAACGACCGTCCGCCCAGGCCCCATTCGTCGAGGCTCTGCTCGTTCTCGGCCTTGCGCCAGCGTGCGGCCAGGAAGCCCATGACCGTGACGGCCAGGAAGAAGAAGATGAAGACGCCGAGTGCGACGCCGTTCACGCCGGTCTTCACTTGCTGCCTCCCCGGCGGGCACGCTGGTCACGCTGCCACAGCTTGTACGCCGTCATGGTCAGCGCCGTGGAGATCAGCACCCACAGCATCTGGTACCAGTAGAAGAACGGGATGCCGCCGAGCTCCGGGTCCGTCTTGGCGTAGGAACCGACCCAGAGCATCGCCACGAAGGGCGCCACGAGACAGAGGGCGATGACCACGCGGAGCGGTGTCACCACCGGGGGTCTCACTTCTGGCGTTTCAGACATAGCACGACTCCGTCCCCTCACTGATCACCTGTGTAACGCGCAGGCAATCTAGGTCACGGTGTCACGCGTGCGGAAGACCTCGTCCGCATATCGGTATGTCGATTCCGTGAAGGTCCCGGCATCGGTGCGACACCGCTGTCAGCAGCAGCGGAAACCCTTCCGTGGGTCCGCCTCCTGACGGTCCGTCCGCATCCGTTCGAACTCGCGCCGGGACGGCACCTGCGCACCCGGACGGGTCTTGCGCAGATACGCGACATAACGGTCGTACGCCGACTCGTCCGTCAGCTCCCGCAGATACCAGCGCACCCCCCTAATCGCCCGGCGCAGCAGTACCGACGACCGCACGGCGCTCCTCCTCCTTCTCCTGGCGGGTCGGGATCAGCCCCGCCGGGGCGGTGATCCTCGACTCGACGTACGGCGACTCGCTCAGCGAGGAGAGCGCCGGCCGACGGATGTGCCGGACGCAGACCCGCAGGGCGTCCGCGATCACCACGACGATCAGAACGGCCAGGACCGCCGAAAGGACGCCGTCCACGGTGGAGTTGGTGACCACGGTGTGCATGTCGTCCATGTTCTTGGCGGGCGGCAGCACCTTCCCGGCGTCGATCGCGTCCTGGAACACGGACCGCTGCTTGAAGAAGCCCACCTTGGGGTCGCTGGAGAACACCTTCTGGTAGCTGGCCGTCAACGTCACCGTCGCGTCCCAGGCCAGCGGAATGCCGGTGATCCAGGCCCACCTGAGGCGCCCCGACTTCACCAGCAGGGTCGTGCAGACGGCCAGGGCGACCGCGGCGAGCAGCTGGTTGGAGATGCCGAAGATCGGGAACAGCTGGTTGATGCCGCCGAGGGGCTCGTGCACGCCCACCCACAGGAAGTACCCCCACAGCGCGCACACGGCCGCGCTGGTGATGACCAGGCCCGGCTTCCAGCTCACGTTCCTGAACGGCCGGACGACGTTTCCCAGCATGTCCTGCAGCATGAACCGGCCCACCCGCGTACCCGCGTCCAGGGCGGTCAGGATGAACAGCGCCTCGAACATGATCGCGAAGTGGTACCAGAAGGCCCGCAGACTCCCGCCGGTGACCTTGGAGAAGATCTCCGAGACACCGATGGCGAGGGTGGGTGCGCCGCCGGTACGGGAGAGCAGGGTCGACTCCTCGACGTTCTTCGCGGCCTGGGCGAGGTCGGCCGGGGAGATGTGATAGCCCCAACCGGTCACCACCTGCGAGGCGTTCTGCACGGTGGTGCCGATCGCGCCGGACGGGGCGTTCATCGCGAAGTACAGCCCCGGGTCGATGATGCTCGCCGCGACCAGCGCCATGATCGCGACCGACGACTCCATCAGCATGGAGCCGTAGCCGATCATCCGGATCTGCGTCTCCTTCTGGATCATCTTCGGCGTCGTACCGGAGGAGATGAGGGAGTGGAAGCCCGACAGGGCCCCGCAGGCGATGGTGATGAAGACGAAGGGGAACAGGGACCCGGCGAAGACCGGACCGTCGCCGCGCGAGGCGAAGTCGGTCACCGCGTCCATCTTCAGCGTCGGCAGCGCGACGACCACACCCAGCGCGAGCAGCGCGATCGTGCCGATCTTCATGAAGGTGGACAGATAGTCGCGCGGCGCGAGCAGCATCCACACCGGCAGGATCGAGGCGATGAAGCCGTACGCCACCAGCCAGACGACCAGGGTCGAGGGCGCGAGGGTGAAGGTGCCGGCCCACGAGGACTCGGCGACCCAGCGCCCCGCGACCAGCGCGAGCAGTAGCAGCGCCACGCCGATCAGGGAGACCTCGGCGACCCGGCCGGGACGGAGCACCCGCAGACAGAAGCCCATCAGCAGGGCGATCGGGATGGTCATCGCGATGGAGAAGGTGCCCCACGGCGAGGCCGCGAGGGCGTTGACGATGACCAGGGCCAGCACCCCGAGCAGGATGATCATGATGGCGAAGGCGGCGATCAGTGCGGCCGCACCACCGAAGGGGCCGATCTCCTCGCGGGCCATCTGGCCGAGCGAACGCCCGTCCCTGCGCGTGGAGAAGAACAGCACCACCATGTCCTGGACCGCGCCCGCGAAGACCACGCCGGCGATGATCCAGATCGTGCCGGGCAGATAGCCCATCTGCGCGGCAAGGACCGGCCCGACCAGGGGGCCGGCACCCGCGATCGCCGCGAAGTGGTGGCCGAGGAGGACGCGGCGGTCGGTGGGGTGGAAGTCGATGCCGTTGTCGAGGCGTTCGGCCGGGGTGGCCCGGGTGCCGTCGACCTTGAGCACCCTGTGCGCGATGAACTTCGCGTAGAAGCGGTAGGCGATCGCGTAGGTGCCGAGGGCGGCCGCGACCATCCACGCGGCCGAGACGCTCTCACCCCGGGAGAGCGCGAGCACGGACCAGCCCGCCGCTCCGACCAGGGCGACGAGGGTCCAGATGACGATGGAGCGGACGTTCGCGGTACGCACGAGGCGGTCCTCCCGTCCAGACGGAGTCGGGAGGACCGTAGAACAGGAGCCGCGAGCGCGCTACACCGCGAGCAGTACTGCGGGAACTCAGTCCTGAGGGCGCTTCAGCCGCGCGACGAACTTGTAGCGGTCCCCCCGGTACACCGACCGCACCCACTCCACCGGCTCGCCCGTCTTGTCGTAGGAGTGGCGGGAGAGCATCAGCATCGGCAGGCCCACGTCCGTGCCCAGCAGGCCCGCCTCGCGCGGGGTGGCCAGTGAGGTCTCGATGGTCTCCTCCGCCTCGGCGAGATGGACGTCGTAGACCTCGGCCAAGGCCGTGTAGAGGGACGTGTACTTGACCAGCGAGCGGCGCAGCGCCGGGAAGCGCTTGGCGGAGAGATGGGTCGTCTCGATGGCCATCGGCTCGGCGTTGGCCATGCGCAGGCGCTCGATACGGAGCACCCGGCCGCCGGCCGTGATGTCGAGGAGCTCGGCGAGGCGGTCGTCGGCGGTGATGTAGCCGATGTCCAGGAGCTGCGAGGTGGGTTCCAGGCCCTGGGCGCGCATGTCCTCGGTGTACGAGGTGAGTTGGAGCGCCTGGGACACCTTCGGCTTGGCGACGAAGGTGCCCTTGCCCTGGATGCGTTCGAGGCGGCCCTCGACGACCAGTTCCTGCAGCGCCTGCCGCACCGTCGTGCGCGAGGTGTCGAACTCGGCGGCGAGGGTGCGCTCGGGCGGTACCGGAGTGCCGGGGGACTGCGTCTCCGTCATGTCCAGCAGATGTTTCTTCAGGCGGTAGTACTTGGGCACGCGTGCGGTACGGACACCTGCCCCGCCGTCGGTCTCCGCACTGCTGACGTCGCTGCTCATGCTCTGCCTTCCCGGCTCCGGATGCGGGTCACTTCGTGATCCCTTCTGTATACCGTCGCCAGCTCATTTGGTCTAGTCCACGGAGGGTCAGGTGGTCTAGCGGACGAGAGTACTCCGGCACCGCTGATTTCGCTGCCTTCTTACTTAAAGGTTCTTGCATATGTAGCTCGCATAACGGCTGGTCAGAGCCGTTTCGAGCACCCTTGACAGGCTGCGTGGTCTGGTCCAAGCTCCCGGTACTGGTCTACACCATTGGTTCAGGTCCCGGCGCATGAGCGGGGAGGTGTGGGCATCCCTGAGGAGGGTGGCGTGAAGCGCAAGCTCATAGCCGCGATCGGTATCGCGGGCATGATGGTCTCCATCGCGGCGTGTGGCAGCAGTGACGGCAAGGGTTCTTCCAACAGCGGCGCGGACGCCAAGGAGCTGACTGTCTGGCTCACCGTCGACGCCCAGAACAACTGGCCGAACCTGGTGAAGGCCGCCGACGCGGCCGTCCAGAAGAAGCACCCCGGCATCAAGATCAACCACGAGTACTACGGCTGGCCGGACAAGAACACCAAGCTCGACGCGGTCCTCGCCACCGACAAGGCCCCCGACGTGGTCGAGATGGGCAACACCGAGATGCTGGGCTACATGGTCAAGGGCGCCTTCGCCCCCCTGGACCCCTCGAAGTTCAGCAACTCCGCCGCCTGGCTGGACGGCCTCAAGGCCTCGGTGACGTACGGCGGCAAGACCTACGGCGTGCCGTACTACGCGGGCGGCCGGGTCGGCAACTGGCGCAAGGACGTCTTCGCCTCGGCGGGCGTCAAGTCCACGCCGAAGACGTACGCCGAGCTCACCGCCGACCTCGACAAGGTGCAGCGGAAGGAGGGGGACAAGTTCTCCGCCTGGTACCAGCCCACCCGTGACTGGTACGCGGCCATGTCCTTCGTCTACGACGCCGGCGGCTCCATCGCCAAGGAGGAGGGCGGTCAGTGGAAGGCCAACCTCTCCTCGCCCGAGTCGGTCAAGGGCCTCACCGAGTTCAAGAACGTCATCGACAAGTACATGCACGGTGACAAGACCAAGGACGAGTCCGACCGTTACATCGTCTACGGCCAGGGCAAGTCCGGCATGATCTTCGGCGCCGCCTGGGAGGGCGCGACCGCCGCCGACCCGAAGAACGACAAGACCGGCAAGCTCAAGAACAACCTCGAGAACTTCGTGATGCCGGGTCCGTCCGGCAAGAACCTCCCGGTCTTCCTCGGCGGCTCCGACCTCGCCGTCCCCGTCAAGTCCAAGGCACAGGCGCTCGCCGCCGAGTGGATCGACGCGTTCACCGGCCCCGCCGGACAGAAGGGCCTGATGGCCAAGGGCAACCTGCCCAACAACAAGACCGACCTCGCGACGCTGAAGAGCGACCCCGCGACGGCGGTCCCGGCCACCGCCGCCGAGTCCAACTGGTTCGTCCCGATGGCACCCGGCTGGGGCCAGGTCGAGAAGGCGCAGGTCCTGCAGACCATGCTGCAGGACATCGGCACCGGCAAGAAGTCGGTCGAGGCCGCCGCCAAGGACGCGGACGCCGCGATCGACAAGGTCATCAACACCAAGTGACCTGCAAGCGGGGTTCCGCCCGGGCGGAACCCCGCTCTCCGTACGACCTGAGGGACCGCTGAGGAGCGCGCGATGAGTGCCGCAGACACGACCACCCCTGCCAAGGTGCCGCCGCCGCGGCAGGCGCCGCCACCGCCGCCGGTCGCCAGGGAACCACGCAGAGCCCGGACTTCGGGCGGCGCGGCCACCCCGTGGCTGCTGCTCGCCCCCTGTCTGCTGATCCTGGCGCTGGTCCTCGGCTATCCGCTGGTCCGCCTGGTCACCCTGTCCTTCCAGAAGTTCGGGCAGTCCCAGCTGTGGGGCTTCCAGCCCGCCGACTGGGTCGGGTTCAGCAACTTCACCGGAGTGCTGGGCGACGGCGAGTTCTGGCAGGTGGTGCTCCGCACGATCCTCTTCGCGGGCGGCTCGGTCGTCTTCACGATGGTGCTGGGCATGCTGATCGCCCTGCTCCTGCAGCGGGTCTCCGGCTGGGTGAAGACGCTGGTCAACATCGTGCTGGTGGCGAGCTGGGGCATGCCGATCATCGTCGCCACCACCGTCTTCAAGTGGCTGTTCGACGCCGACTACGGCATCCTCAACGCCCTGCTCAGCAAGCTGCCCGGCGTGGATCTCATCGGCCACAACTGGTTCGCCAGCGGGCCCCAGGGCCTCGCCGTGATCATGCTGCTGGTGGTCTGGGGGGCCGTCCCCTTCGTCGTCATCACCCTCAGCGCCGGCCTCACCCAGGTCCCCGCCGAACTGGAGGAGGCGGCCCGCCTGGACGGCGCGGGCGCCTGGGGCGTCTTCCGGTACGTCACCCTGCCCATCCTCAAGCCGATCATCGTGATGCTCACGACCCTGTCGGTCATCTGGGACATGGGCGTCTTCCCGCAGGTCTTCGTGATGCGCAACGGCCATCCCGAGCAGGAGTTCCAGCTGCTGACCACCTACTCGTACGACCGTGCCTTCGTGGTCAACGACTATGCGCAGGGCTCCGCGATCGCCCTGATCACCGTGGTGCTGCTGCTCGGCGTGGTCGCCGTGTACATGCGCCAGATGCTGAAGATCGGAGAGGTCGAATGAGCGCGATCACCACCGGGCGGCCCGCGACCACGGAGGGCCGGCCCCGGAAGACGAAGGCCGGCTGGAACCTCCTCGGTCTCCTGGTCTTCCTCACCGCCGGCTTCCCCGTCTACTGGATGCTCAACACGGCCATCAAGCCGGCCAAGGACACCATCGACCCCGACCCGAGCCTGTTCCCGACCGGCTTCACCCTCGACAACTTCCGCCGGGCGCTGGCCATCGCGGACTTCTGGGGCCCGGTCGGCCGCAGCCTGATCGTCTCCCTCTCGGTCGTGGCGATCGGCATCGTCGTCGGCATGCTGGCGGCGCTCGCCATCTCCCGGTTCGCCTTCCGCGGCCGCAAGATCGTGATCGTCGGCATCCTCGCGGTCCAGATGGTCCCGCTGGTCGCCATGATCATTCCGATCTTTCTGCTCCTCAACGACCTGGAGCAGTACGACAAGCTCTCGGGCCTGATCATCACCTATCTGACCTTCATCCTTCCCTTCACGGTGTGGACGCTGCGCGGCTTCATCGTCAACATCCCGAAGGAACTGGAAGAGGCGGCGATGGTCGACGGCTGCAGCCGCACGGGCGCCTTCATCCGGGTCGTCTTCCCGCTGCTGGCCCCCGGCATGGTCGCGACCTCGGTCTACGGCTTCATCCAGGCCTGGAACGAATACCTCTACGCCCTGATGCTGCTCAGCCAGCAACACCAGACCGCGACCGTCTGGCTCGGCAACTTCACCACCAAGCACGGCACCGAATACGCGCCGATGATGGCCGGGGCCACGATGATGGCCGTGCCGATCGTCGCCCTGTTCCTCCTCGTCCAGCGCAAGATGGCCGCGGGCCTGACCGCCGGCGCAGTGAAGGGATAACGCCACCCGATGACGACATTCGCCAGCGGTACCGACACTCTCACGCGCGACGCCCTGACGGTCCTGCAGCCGGGCTTCACCGGCACCACCGCGCCCGACTGGCTGCTGCGCCGCCTGGGCGAAGGCCTCGCGTCGGTCGGCCTCTTCGGCCGCAACATCGCCTCATCCGAACAACTCGCGGCCCTCACCGCCCAGTTGCGCGCCGAACGAGACGACGTCCTCGTCGCCATCGACGAGGAGGGCGGCGACGTCACCCGCCTGGAGGTCCGCACCGGCTCCTCCTTCCCCGGCAACAACGCGCTGGGCGCGGTCGACGACGTCGAGCTGACCCGGGACGTGGCCGCCGAACTCGGCCGCCGCCTCGCCGCCTGCGGGGTCAACCTCAACTGGGCCCCGTCGGCCGATGTGAACTCCAACCCCTCCAACCCCGTGATCGGCGTCCGCTCCTTCGGCGCCGACACCGACCTGGTCGCCCGGCACACCGCCGCCTATGTCACCGGCCTGCAGTCCGCCGGAGTCGCCGCCTGCACCAAGCACTTCCCGGGCCACGGCGACACGGCCGTCGACTCCCACCACGCGCTCCCGCGCATCGACGTGGACACCTCGGTGCTCCAGTCCCGCGAGCTGGCTCCGTTCCGCGCGGCGATCGCGGCCGGCACCCGGGCCGTGATGAGCGCGCACATCCTGATTCCCGCACTGGACCCGGACCGGCCGGCGACCCTCTCCCCGCGCGCGCTCACCCAGCTGCTCCGCGGCGAACTCGGCTACGACGGCCTCATCGTCACCGACGGCATGGAGATGCAGGCCATCGCCGGTACGTACGGCATCGAGCGCGGCAGCGTCCTCGCCGTGGCCGCCGGCGCCGACGCGATCTGCGTGGGCGGTGGCCTCGCCGACGACGAGACGGTACGGCGCCTGCGTGACGCCCTGGTCTCCGCGGTCCGGGCCGGCGAACTCCCCGAGGAACGCCTGGCGGAAGCGGCGGAACGGGTCCGGGCGCTGGCCCGCTGGACCGCGACCGCGGCGGCAGCGGACGCGGAACGCACCCCCGACAGCGAAGTGGGCATCCGCGCGGCCCGGCGTGCCCTGAGGACGACCGCGGCGGAGCCCTTCACCCCGCTGACCGAACCGCCCTACGTCGCCGCCCTCACCCCCGTCGCCAACATCGCGGTCGGCGACGAGACCCCCTGGGGCGTCGCGGCGGAACTCTTCCGCCTCCTGCCCGGCACCGAGACCGGCAGCTTCGCCGGCGAGGACGCGGGCGGCACCGCCCTGGCCGCGGCGGGCCCCCGCCGCATCGTGGCCGTGGTCCGGGACGAACACCGCCACCCCTGGATGGCTTCCGCCCTGGACACCCTCCTGTCGGCCCGCCCCGACACCATCGTGGTGGAGATGGGCCTCCCGCAGGCCACTCCCCGAGGCGCCCTGCACATCGCCACGCACGGGGCGGCCCGGGTGTGCGGCCGGGCGGCGGCGGAGGTCATTGCGGGGGCATAGCCCCGATGGCACAACAGGCGCCGGTCCCTTTCGAGGGACCGGCGCCTGCACGTACTGAGGGGCGCGGGGCTGTATCGATATGCGGCTCCGCCGCGTGGGCGAGCAACGCACCAACCCGAAGATCACAGCTCCCGGCAGACGAAACCGCCTAAATCCCCTGCCACTCCGGCTTGTTGGCAAACGTGTACCGGAAGTAGTCCGCAAACTTCAGCTTGGAAGCCGCTTCCTCATCGACGACAACCGTCGCATGCGGATGCAACTGCAGCGCCGAAGCAGGACACACCGCGGCCACCGGCCCCTCCACCGTGGCGGCGACCGCGTCGGCCTTCCCCTCCCCGGTGGCCAGCAGCACCAGATGCCGCGCCTCCAGGATCGTCCCGATCCCCTGAGTGATCACGTGATGCGGCACCTGCCCGATGTCCCCGTCGAAGAACCGCGCGTTGTCCACCCGGGTCTGCTCGGTCAGCGTCTTGATCCGGGTCCGCGAGGCCAACGAGGAGCACGGCTCGTTGAACCCGATGTGCCCGTCGGTCCCGATCCCGAGCAACTGCAGATCCACCCCGCCGGCCTCGGCCAAGGCCCTGTCGTACGCGGCGCACGCCAACTGCACGTCCTCGGCCGTCCCGTCGGGCCCCATGAACGCGTCCATCCCGATCCCGAGCGGCTCCAGCACCTCACGCGCCAGCACCGAACGGTACGACTCCGGATGCTCGGCCCGCAGCCCCACATACTCGTCGAGCTGAGCGATCCGCGCCCGCGAGGCGTCCACGGCACCGGCGTGCACCTTGGCCGCGAGCGCCTGGTAGACGGGCAGCGGGGTGGAGCCGGTGGCCACGCCGAGCAGCGCCGCCGGCTTGCGCCTCAGGAGCTGCGCCATGGCCTCGGCGATGAGCTCGCCGCCCGACTTGGCGTCCGGAACTATGACAACTTCCACGCTGGCCTGCCGATCTGAAGAAACGGTCCGAAGAGGGGGGCTCAACCGGCACCCGAAAAGGGCTATGTGGTTTAGACCAATCTAACAGAGCTGCCCCTTGTGGCCCAGGTGGAGTGGGGTCATCGTCTTTCCATACGGAGGACAGGCGCCATTCGCCGCGGGGGAGTGGAATGGGTGCGGCGCCGCCCCGCGCAGCACTTCCCCGCACTCCGCAACCGACCCGCAAGGAGCCCACCATGACCGCCGCGACACCGGACCCCCGGACCGACGTCCCGGGCCGGATCATGGCCCGTGAGATGGCCGAGCAGCCCGCCGTGCTGCGCCGCCTCCTGGAGGAGGGCGCCCCCGGCATCCGGCAGGTGGCCCAGGACATCGCGGCCCGCAACCCCCGCTTCGTCCTGCTGACCGCCCGCGGCACCTCCGACAACGCCGCCCTCTACGCCAAGTACCTCCTGGAGATCCGCCTCGGCCTGCCCTGCGGCCTGACCTCGATGTCCACCACCACCGCGTACGGCGCCCGCCCGGACCTCACCGACGTCCTCGTCGTCACCGTCAGCCAGTCCGGCGGCTCCCCGGACCTGGTGGCCTCCACCCGCGCCGCCCGTGAGGCCGGCGCGATCACCCTCGCCGTGACCAACAACCCCGGCTCACCGCTGGCCGGTGTCTCCGAGTACCACGTGGACATCATGGCCGGGCCGGAGAAGGCCCTCCCGGCGACCAAGACCTATACGGCCTCCCTCCTCGCTCTCTATCTCTTCGTCGAAGGCCTGCGCGGCGGCGACGGCGCCCCCGCGAAGGTGCTGCCGGACCTCGCCGAGCAGTTGCTGGCCCGGCAGGACGAGGTCCGCGCCCTCGCCGCCCGCTACCGCTTCGCCGAACGCATGGTCATCACCTCCCGCGGCTACGGCTACCCCACGGCCAAGGAGGCCGCCCTCAAGCTCATGGAGACCAGCTACATCCCCGCCCTCTCCTACTCCGGCGCCGACCTGCTGCACGGCCCTCTCGCCATGGTCGACAACGTCTCCCCGGTCATCGCGGTCGTCACCGACGGCAAGGGCGGCGAGGCCCTGCAGCCCGTCCTCGACCGGCTGCGCGGCCGCGGTGCCGACCTGTTCGTCGTCGGACCCGGGGACCAGGTCGAGCAGGCCTCCGCCGGGTTCGTCCTGCCTACCGAGGGCGTTGCGGAGGAGGTCCAGCCGATCCTGGAGATCATCCCGCTCCAGCTCCTGGCCCACGAGATCACCATCGCCCGCGGCCAGGACCCGGACGCACCGCGCGCGCTGGCCAAGGTGACCGAGACCCACTGAGCCTGTCTGCGGCGGCCGCTGCGCCCTTCGTAGGAGCCCTTACGTCAGCGAACCCCCTGTCGCATCCACCCAGCTCCCCGTCACCCACCGGCCGGCGTCCGACACCAGGAGCGCCACCACCTCGGCCACATCGGCGGCCTCGCCCACCCGACCCAGCGCCGAGAGCCCGGCTCCCCACTCCCACGCGCCCGGGCTGCCGTGCAGGACCTCGTACGTGTTGTCCGTGTCGATGAGTCCCGGTGCCACCGAGTTCACGGTGATGCCCCGGGGGCCCAGCACCTTGGACAGGTCGCGGGAGAGAACGTCCAGCGCGCCCTTGGTCATCGAGTAGGCCATGTTGTCCGGCATGGCGGCGCTCCTGGCCAGCCCGGACGAGATGTTGACGATGCGGCCTCCGTCCCGCAGCCGCGTCGCGCCCTGTTGGACGAGGAAGAACGGCGCCTTCACGTTCACCGCGAAAAGCTTGTCGTACTCCTCCTCGGCTATCTCCTCGATCGACCGCGACTTCCCGATCCCGGCGTTGTTCACGAGGATGTCCAGCCCGTCCGCGTGCCGGTCGAACTCCTCCCACAGGGCGTCCACGTCCCCCGGCCGTCCCAGCTCCACGCCGATCGCGAACGCCGAGCCGCCGGCCTCCTCGATCGCGGCCACCGTCTCCTTCGCAGCCGCCCCGTTCCTCCCGTAGTGGACCGCGACCCGTGCGCCCTCGCGCCCCAGCCGCTCGGCGATTCCGCGCCCGATCCCCCTGCTCGCCCCCGTGACGAGTGCCGTCCTGCCTGCAAGCACGCCCATGCCGGCGCCCCCTTCGCGCAATATCTAGCGGTCGCTACAGAAAGACCGTACAGCAGCCCGCGGACATTTTTCTAGCGCCCCCTATACAATTCACTCCATGGTGGGCAGCGAGGACACGAAGACGAACGCGCAGACCGCACCCAAGCCCCGTGGCCGCCCCCGTTCCTTCGACCGGGAAACCGCGCTGGAGAAGGCGGTCATGGCTTTCTGGGAGCACGGATACGAGGCGACCTCCGTCTCCGACCTGACCCGCGTCATGGGCATCGGCGCGCCGAGCCTGTACGCGGCCTTCGGGGACAAGCGCGCGCTGTTCGACGAGGTCGTGACCGTCTACGGCGCCCGCTACGGCTCCTTCGCCGACCGCGCCCTCGCCGAGGAGCCCACCGCCCGCGCCGCCGTGGAGCGGATGCTGCGGGAGGCCGCCGCCGAGTACACGGCACCCGGCCGACCGCACGGCTGCCTCGTCATCCACGCGGCCACGAACTGCACGAGCCCCGAGGTCGAGGCATCCCTGCGCGAGCGGCGCAACGCCAACATCGCCGCCTTCGAGAGTCGTATGAAGGCCGACATCGCATCGGGGGAACTGCCGCCCGGCACCGATGCCGCCGCCCTCGCCCGCCACACGGGCGCGATCATCCAGGGCATGTCCCAGCAGGCGCGCGACGGTGCGAGTCGTGAGGAGTTGGAGGCGCTCGCGGAAATTGCCATGTCCATCTGGCCCCGCACATGAACCCACACGGGTTAGGCTGCGTGGTGGACGCCAGGGCGTCCGCCCCGTTGGAGACCGTCCGGGAAATAACAACAACGAACAGGCTCCAACGCATGGACACGGCTAGTGGTCTAGTCCACAATTGAACTGATGAGACTTCCGTCTTCCCCGCACAGGAAGGCGGACGGAGGATCCGGAGCTCTCTGCCCTGACTGCCCCGGCTCCTCATCCTTCGGCCATCCGGGACCGCACACCCCGCGGCCGATATTGCTCCGGGCTGCGGTGCCGGGAGGGTTGAGGGTCCCTCCCAGGCGCCGCGGCCCGCGGGTGTTCTCGGGGCCGGTGCGGCCCTCCGGTCGTATTTAGGACCAGCACATACCCCCAGGTACGCTCACACACGTGCCCTCCATGAACGAACTGGTCCGCCAGCACACCGCCCTCGACGACTCCGACCTCGAGTGGCTCCATCTGCTGGTCTCGGAGTGGCAGCTGCTGTCCGACCTCTCCTTCGCCGACCTCGTCCTGTGGGTCCCCACCCGCGACGGCACGCGCTATGTCTCCGTCGCCCAGATGCGCCCCAACACCGGCCCCACCTCCTACCAGGACGACATGGTCGGCCACCTCGTCCCGCGCGGCCGCCGCCCCATGCTGGACGCGGCGCTGGACGAGGGCCGGATCGTGCGCGAGGGCGACCCCGAGTGGCGCGAGGAGGTCCCCGTCCGGGTCGAGTCGATCCCCGTACGACGGGAGGGGCGTGTCCTCGGCGTCATCGCCCGCAACACCAACCTCCTGACCGTGCGCACCCCGAGCCGCCTCGAGCTGACGTATCTGCAGAGCGCCTCGGACCTGGCGCAGATGATCGCGGCCGGCTCCTTCCCTTTCGCGAACCAGCAGATGGACATGGACGCCGCGCCGCGCGTCGGCGACGGACTGATCCGCCTCGACGCGGACGGCCTCGTCCAGTACGCCTCCCCGAACGCCCTGTCGGCGTACCACCGCATGGGCCTCGCCTCCGATCTCGTCGGCCAGCACCTCGGCAGGACCACCGCCGAACTCGCCCCGACCCGCGGCCCGGTGGACGAGGCGCTGTCCAAGGTGGCCAGCGGCTGGGCGCCCCGCGAGTTCGAGATCGAGGCCAGGGACGGGGTCATCCAGTTCCGCGCGATCCCGCTCAAGCCCAAGGGCACCCGCATCGGTTCGCTGGTCCTGCTCCGTGACGTCACCGAACTGCGCCGCCGCGAGCGCGAGTTGATCACCAAGGACGCGACCATCCGGGAGATCCACCACCGGGTGAAGAACAACCTCCAGACGGTCGCCGCGCTGCTGCGCCTGCAGGCCCGGCGCATCGAGTCCGACCGCGGCCGGGAGGCCCTCGAAGAGGCCGTCCGCCGCGTCGGATCGATCGCGATCGTGCATGAGACGCTCTCCCAGAACCTGGACGAGCGCGTGGAGTTCGACGAGATCGCCGACCGGGTGCTGGCCATGGTGGCCGAGATCTCCCCGGGCAAGGTCACCGGCCGGCGCAGCGGTCGCTTCGGCATCCTGGACGCCGAGGTGGCCACCCCGCTCTCCATGGTCCTGACGGAGATCCTGCAGAACGCGCTCGAACACGGCTTCCGCGAGGGCGACACCGGCACGGTCGAGGTCTCCGCGGTCCGCGGCGGGACGACAAAGGAGGCCCGCCTCCTGGTCACCGTCCAGGACGACGGCGTCGGCCTGCCCGCGGGCTTCGACCCGCACACCGACGGCAACCTGGGGCTGCAGATCGTGCGGACCCTGGTGGAGGGGGAGTTGGGCGGCACGTTCGACATGGTCCCGGCGCCGGAGCGGGGGACCCGGGTGATCCTGGACGTGCCGGTGCGGGCGAACAAGTAGCGCCGGTACCCGAGTACGGCCGTACGACAGACCCGTACGACGGGAGCGTCCACAGCAAGAAGCCCCGGACCGTTCCAGGTCCGGGGCTGAAATGCTCGTTGCCAGCTTGTGCTGCGCATCGGGGGTACTGCGCGCTGCGGCTCGGGGGCGGGAGATGCGTACTCGCTGTACGCGCCGCCAAGCTCAGGCTGTTGCGGGGCGGGTTGTCAGGCGGAGGCCTGACGGGCCCGGTTGCGGGCGGCACGGCGCTTCATGGCGCGACGCTCGTCCTCGCTGAGACCACCCCAGACGCCGGAGTCCTGGCCGGACTCGAGCGCCCACTGCAGGCACTGCTCCATGACGGGGCAGCGGCGGCAGACGGCCTTGGCTTCCTCGATCTGCAGCAGCGCAGGACCGGTGTTGCCGATGGGGAAGAAGAGCTCGGGGTCTTCCTCGCGGCAAACGGCGTTGTGACGCCAGTCCATGGCTGCTACCTCTCCTTGGTATTACATGCAGGTTGCTTGTGAATGTGAACGCTTTCACGAATCCCTCAACAAGTGAAGGGCCGAGCGCCAGGTTCCCTGGCGAGGTCCTGTGAATTGAAGAGGGGTTCCGGTGATCTGTGGAGGCCGGTGTTGCGGGCCGTCCCGATCGCCACGTAGAGACTCGCAAACCTCAGCGGCGGATACAACCCCTTCCGGAAAGTTTTTTTTGATTCCTCGGTGTCGACTAGGTCACAGCCGTACTTCCATGGGGTGGATCCTGGCCTAAACGTTCGAGTGAAAGGACTTCAGCCCTTTCTGCTCACACAATCACACGCAGTGCACGGCGTACGCCTGTGAACGTCACGCTCGTACGCAGCCCGAGGTGGTCGCCGTCCATCTGGAGGGGCAGGGGCACCTTCGAATGCAAGGTGAACCGGTCCAGGTCGTGCAGGGACACCACGTGCTTGCCATGAGGGCCGCGCTCGGGGGACGAAGTGAGCAACTGCGTGGCATACCGGGCAGCCGAGACGGTGGACATACGGCTGAGACTCAGCAGGTCGAGCCCGGTATCGAACGAGGCCTTAGGCGCCGCGTACACCGGACGATTGCCCAGATACGTCCACGGTGACGTGTTGCAGATTATCGACAGCACCAGATCGGTCACCGGCTCCTCGCCGGGCCGCTCCAGAGTGATCGAGCCGTGCCGCCGGTTGGGTTCCTGCAGGAACTGACGTGCGACCTGCCGCAGATACAGGGCGTGGGTGGATTTCCGCCCCTGCTCGCGCTGCTGCTCGACCCGCCCCACCACGCCCGCGTCGAAGCCGAGCCCCGCGCAGAAGGTGAACCAGCGGGAGGGCACCGCCTCGTCCTCGGTGCCCGGCGTGCCCTCGGCGAGGCCCATGCCGACCGTGCGTTCGCTGCCCTCGCGCAGGGCGTCCAGCAGCGCGCCGGTCGCCTCGACGGCGTCGTTGGGCAGGCCCAGGGCGCGGGCGAAGACATTCGTGGAGCCGCCGGGGACCACCGCGAGCCGGGGGAGGCCCTCCGGGGCGGGCCCCGCGTGCAGCAGGCCGTTGACCACCTCGTTGACCGTGCCGTCGCCGCCGAGGGCCACGACCAGGTCGATGTCGTCGCTCTCCGCCGCCTGCCGGCCGAGGTCGCGCGCGTGCCCGCGGTACTCCGTGGTGACCGTCTCGAGCTTCATCTCGCTCGCCAGGGCATGGATCAGGACATCGCGCGTACGTGCGCTTGTGGTGGTTGCTGCCGGATTGGCCACGAGAAGTGCACGCATGGGTTGCAGCGTACCTACTGGGAAGTACCGGGCACAGTTCGAGGTAGGGATCAGGTAAGAGGTGAGTGCGTGAGGCTCACCACGGGGTCGTGTCGCAACCTCGCCCTGGCGGTCCGCGTCCCCCGGGCTCGCCAGTGGTGGCGCACATCCCCAGGGCTACCCTTCAGGGGTGACCAGTGAGCAGACCCCCGCCACCGAGGAAAACACCGTCCCCCGCCCGCGCCGCCTGACGTATGCCGCGGGGCTCGCCGCGCTGGAGGGGCTCGCGCTGGCCGTCGTGGGCGTCTGGATGCTCGTGGCGGGCCTCGCGGGTACCCCGGCCGACCCTCGGTCCGCCGTCATGGGCGGCATCACACTGGTCGTCCTCGCCCTGCTGCCGCTGCTGGGCGCGCGCGGCCTGCTCAAGCAGAAGAGCTGGAGCCGGGGCCCGACGGTGATCACCCAGATCATGGCGCTGCTGCTGGCCTGCACCCTGCTCCAGGCCGACGGCGTGGCGATCCCGGCGGGCATCGCGCTCGCCGTCGTGTCCGTCGTCGCGCTGGTGCTGCTGGTCAATCCGGCGACGACCCAGGCCCTCGGGATCAAGGGTCCGGGCCGTGCGCAGGACGGCAAGCAGTAGTCGTACGGCGCCGCGGTCGCCGTGGGGCGACGGTGTCGCCGTGGGGCGACGGTGTCGCCGTGGGGCGACGGTGTCCTACTCCTCCACCAGGAGCTTCTCCCGCAGCTGGGCCAGGGTGCGGGCCAGCAGGCGGGACACGTGCATCTGCGAGATGCCGACCTCCTGCGCGATCTGCGACTGGGTCATGTTGCCGAAGAAACGCAGCAGCAGGATCCGCTTCTCCCGGGGCGGCAGGTCCTCGAGGAGCGGCTTGAGCGACTCGCGGTACTCGACGCCCTCCAGGGCCTCGTCCTCGGCGCCCAGGGTGTCGGCCACCGCCGGGGACTCGTCGTCCGTGTCCGGGACGTCCAGGGACAGAGTGGAGTACGCGTTGGCGGACTCCAGGCCCTCCAGGACCTCCTCCTCCGAGATCGCCAGCTTCTCGGCGAGCTCATGGACCGTGGGGGAGCGGCCGTGCTGCTGGGAGAGCTCCGCGGTCGCCGTGGTGAGCGCGAGGCGCAGCTCCTGCAGGCGACGCGGCACGCGCACCGCCCAGCCCTTGTCACGGAAGTGGCGCTTGATCTCGCCGACGACCGTCGGGGTGGCGTAGGTCGAGAACTCGACGCCGCGCTCCGGGTCGAAGCGGTCGACGGACTTGATCAGGCCGATGGTGGCGACCTGGGTGAGGTCGTCCAGTGGCTCGCCGCGGTTGCGGAAGCGGCGCGCGAGATGCTCGACGAGCGGCAGGTGCATACGGACCAGCTTGTTGCGCAGCTCCGCGTACTCCGGGCTGCCGTCCTTCAGGCTGCGCAGCTCGATGAACATCGCGCGCGCCCCGCTGCGGTCCTGTGCGTCGTGCTGCGTGGCCTGCTGCACGCTCGGCGCGGACTGCCCGTCGCCCTCGGCGTTTCGCTCGTGCTCGCTCATCGTCCCGCCCGTCGCCCTTCTCCGAGCCCTCGCCTCCGCTCGGACCGGGGTGACCCCGTTCCGTCCGTCCAGAGGCGTGCTCTGCACGGCACCTTCCCGATCCCGCCGCCCGTCGTCCGGGAAGCCGGCCGCCGCTGCGCTGTCGGCGTCGTCCTCCGGATGCGGCCGGGCCTGTTCGGGGATGCCGTCGATGCCGTCGGCGCCGCCGACGAGGTCCCCGATGCGTCGGGACCCGTCTGCGCCCTCGGCCGGCAGCTCTCGTGTGCCGCGCTCTTCGTCACGCACCGGCCCGTCCCCTGTCCTCACGCCGGCCCGGGTCCCGCGCCGCGCTGTTTGTAGAGGCTGATCGAAACGGTTTTGTCCTCGTCCACGGCGGAGGAGACCTTGCCCGCGAGTGCGGACAGGACGGTCCAGGCGAAGGTGTCCCGTGAGGGGGCGTGGCCGTCCGTGGTCGGAGCCGAGACGGTGACCTCGAGCGAGTCGTCGACGAGCCGGAAGACGCAGCTCAGCACCGAGCCGGGCACGGCCTGCTGGAGCAGGATCGCGCAGGCCTCGTCCACCGCGATGCGAAGGTCCTCGATCTCGTCGAGGGTGAAGTCCAAACGGGCCGCGAGGCCGGCAGTCGCCGTACGCAGCACCGACAGGTAGGCACCCGCGGCCGGCAGCCGGACTTCCACGAAGTCCTGGGTCGCGGGCTCGCCTGCGATCTGGGACACCCTCACCTCCAAGGTGGTACAAGCTTCTCGGGGCCGAGGGTCGCCCCCCGGGATAACGCGATGTGTGTTCAGCGGTGACGCTATCGCGCTCTCAAGTTTCCCGTCCCCGGGACCCCAACCCCTTGCCGTCACTCACAGTAAAACTGTGGACACGCTCCGTGTCTAGGGGTCTGCGGCTCCAATTGGGAAGAACGCGCGCCGGGTTGACGTACCCAGACGTCAGACGGTCGAACCGTCCGGATTCCGGGTCGTCCCCCGGCTGTCCAGGGTCACACGAGAACGTGGTCGACGAAGCACCAACGCCAGTTCTCGCCGGGCTCGAATGTGCGCATGATCGGGTGGCCGGAGTCCTTGTGGTGCTCCGTCGCATGCCGGCCGGGCGAGGAGTCGCAGCAGCCGACGTGGCCGCAGGTGAGGCACAGCCGCAGCTGTACCGGATGTGTGCCCGCTGCCAGACACTCCGGGCATGTCTCGGTCACCGGACCGGGTTCCGGATCCGGCAGCGCGTCGGCGTGCGTGCACTGTTTCATGATTGCCAGATTACGACGGGCGTGCGGATGACCGCGCGGAAAAACGAGGGCGGGCGAGAACGATGGACGTGATGCCACTGCTGTTGCTGGTGGCGGGGAGCGCCGCGATCGCCGCGGCGGCCCGGCGCACCCCCGTGCCGGCCCCGCTGCTGCTCGTCGCGGTCGGGCTCGCCGTCTCGTACGTCCCCGGGGTGCCCGACTACACCCTCGACCCGGACATCGTGCTGCCGCTGGTGCTCCCCCCGCTGCTGCACAAGGAGGCCGTCGAGAGCTCGTACCTCGATCTGCGGGCGACGATGCGGCCGGTGGCGCTGCTGTCGGTCGGCTATGTGCTCTTCGCGACCTTCGTCGTCGGGTGGGTCGCCTATCTCGTCGTGCCCGGACTGCCCCTGCCCGCGGCGCTGGTGCTGGGTGCGGTGGTGGCGCCGACGGACGCGGTCGCCGCGGCGGCGGTCGCCCGCCGGGTGGGGCTGCCCTCCCGGATCACCACGATCCTTCAGGGCGAGTCCCTGCTGAACGACGCGACCGCGATCACCGCCTACCGGGTGGCCGTCGCGGCCGCCGTCGGCGAGGGCGCCTCCTGGATCGGCGGGATCGGCGAGTTCCTGCTGGCGGCGGTCGGCGGCGTGGTGGTCGGGCTGGTGCTGATGCTCCCGATCCACTGGCTGCGCACGCACGTCAAGGAGGCGCTGCTGCAGAACACCATGTCCCTGCTGATCCCGTTCGTCGCCTACGCCGTAGCCGAGCAGGTGCACGCCTCCGGTGTCCTCGCGGTCGTGGTCGTCGCCCTCTACCTCGGACACCGCGCGTGGGAGGTCGACTTCGCCACCCGTCTCCAGGAGGAGGCGGTGTGGAAGGTGGTCGCGTTCGTCCTGGAGTCTGCGGTGTTCGCACTCATCGGCCTGCAGCTGCCCGTGGTCCTCAAGGGCCTCGGCGAGTACAAGGGCGTGGACGCCGCCTGGTACGCGGTCGCCGTCTTCCTGGTGGTCGTGGTGACCCGGTTCGTGTGGGTGTATCCGGGGACGTTCGTGCCGCGCATGCTGTCCGCGCGGATCAGGGAACGCGAGGACAACCCCACCTGGAGAGGGCCGATCGTCACGTCCTGGGCGGCGATGCGCGGCGTCGTCTCCCTCGCCATCGCCTTCTCGATCCCGCTCACCGTGCACGGCGGCGGCCCGTTCCCGCAGCGCAACCTCATCCTCTTCCTGACCTTCACGACGGTCATCGGGACCCTGGTGGTGCAGGGACTGACCCTGGCCCCCGTGATCCGTCTGCTGCGGTTCCCCGGCCGGGACGCACAGGCCGAGACCCTCGCCGAGGCCAACGCCCAGGCGCAGGCCTCCCGGGTCGCCGAGCAGCGCCTGGACGAACTCCTCACCGACGAGCGCAACACGCTGCCGCCACCCCTCGCCGACCGTCTCCGGCAGGTCCTGGAGCGCCGCCGCAACGCCGTCTGGGAACGCCTCGGCCAGACCAATCCGGTCACCGGTGAATCCGTCGACGACACCTACCGCCGGCTGTCCCGGGAGATGATCGGCGCCGAGCGCGCGATGTTCGTGAGACTGCGGGACGGCCGCTACATCGACGACGAGATGCTCCGCACACTGCTGCGCAGGCTGGACCTGGAGGAGGCGGCGGCCTACCGGGAGACGGTGGAAGGCTCCTGAACAAAGGGCCGCCCGGTGACGACGGCCGCGACGGTCGTCCCGCGCGCGAACGCGCCCTCGCCTGCCAGGGTGACAAGTCCATACAGCAACTTGGCGACATACAGACGCTCGACCGGCACCCCGTGACGCTCCTCGAAGTCCTCGGCGAAGGCGTCGAGTTCGCCGGGCACGCGCGCGTAGCCGCCGAAGTGGAAGCGGTCGTCGAGGGCCCATGCGCCGCACCGGCCGCCGAAAGCGCGCTCCTGGAGTTCCTGTATGTCGGCGGAGAGGAAGCCGCCCTTGAGGACGGGAACGCCGAGCGCGCGCTGACCGTGTGCCAGGCCCGCGGCCAGCCCGGCCAGCGTTCCGCCGGTACCGCACGCGATGCCGACGACATCGACCCGCCCGCGCAGCTCCTCGCCCAGGGCCCGGCAGCCGCGCACGGCTTCGGCATTGCTGCCGCCCTCCGGGACGACATACGCGTCCTGCGCGCCGACCGTGCGCAGCACGCGCGCGAGGACATCGTCTTCGGTCTTGCGTCGGTACGTCGACCTGTCGACGAAGTGCAGCCGCATACCGTCGGCCGCGCACCGGGCCAGGGAGGGGTTGAGGGGCAGGTCGGCCAGCTCCTGGCCGCGGACCACCCCCACGGTCGGCAGCCCGAGGAGCCGGCCCGCGGCTGCCGTCGCGCGCAGATGGTTGGAGTACGCGCCGCCGAAGGTGACGACGGTACGGCCGGCCGCGGCGGCGAGATTGGGCACCAGCTTGCGCCACTTGTTGCCGATGAGCTCCGGGTGGATGAGGTCGTCTCGCTTGAGGAGGAGGCGGAGGCCGCGCTGAGCGAAACGGTTGTCCTCGATCTCCTGCAGGGGTGAGGGCAGCTGGGGGTGCAGTGCTGCGAGGTCGAGGTCGTCGGGGCTGCTCACGGCCCCATTGTCGCCGGTCGGCACCACTCGGTCCGTCCGGCGTTCGAGGGCGAGGCCTTCCAGCCCGAAGCGGGGGTCTGGGGGCGCAGGCCCCCAGCGGTCCGCGCCACTGCCAGTGCCCTCACTTCAGCCGTTCGTGGATGCGCCCTCTCAGCCAGGCCATGGTGAACCCCCGCGGATCCACCTTCCCCGGCTGCCACTCCAAGTGGCCGATCACCGACCGTTCCGTCCAGCCGTGGTGCCGGCACACCGCCGCCGCGGCCTTCTCGATGGCGTCCAACTGGGCCTCGGGCCAGGGGTCCTCGCCGTCGCCGAGGTTCTCGCACTCGAAGCCGTAGAAGTGACGGTTGCCGTCGGTGTTCGCCTCGTTGTCCGGCGGGAGCGCCTTCTCGGCGATCACCGCACGCAGCACGTCGTCGTCACCGAGACCGGCGTGGTTGGCGCGTCCGTAGCCGACCAGGTGGACCGTGCCGTCCTTCGTGATGACGCCGTGGCAGAGAGGGCCGGGCAGGCCGGCGTAGCCGTCCCGGCAGATCTCGACGGTGTGTGCGCTGCCGCTGGTGACGGTGTGGTGGATCATCACGCCGTACACCGGACCCCACGGTCCCTTGTGGTTGCGGTTGTGATGTACCCAGTCGCCCACCTCGACGACGGTGAGGCCCTCCGCCCTGAGGCCGTCGAGGAAACTGCCCGCGGACATGGGTGAGGCCATGACCGCCTCCTTCGTACCGTGCCGACGGCCACCCGACGCGACCGTCTGTGAAGGAGCTTGTACCGAAAGTAACCACACCGTCACACATCGTGTTCGGGGTGAGGGAGTGGATTCGGCCATTCCACAGGCGCTCGCCGTTCGACAGGAACCCCATTTGTGCCCAGCCAGCCGTGATCCATTCCCGCTCTTTCGGGTAATAGCACAGATGCGTTCCGTGATGGAAGGCTTGCCCGCGGAGATCGATGCAGCCGCGCACATCGGCGCGCGCTGTTGAGCGGGAGGGCAATTCTCATATGTCGGTAGGCGAAGAGGTCCGTTCGGAGCAGGGCAAGCCGCAGCAGAGCCTCGGCACTGCCGCCGCGCGGAACCTGGCCACGACGACCAAGTCGGCACCCCAGATGCAGGAGATCAGCTCACGCTGGCTGCTGCGAACACTGCCGTGGGTGAACGTCCAGGGTGGTACGTACCGGGTCAACCGGCGACTGACCTATGCAGTGGGGGACGGCCGCATCACGTTCGTGAAGACCGGCGACCGGGTCGAGGTCATCCCCGCGGAGCTGGGCGAACTTCCCGCGCTGCGGTCGTACGAGGACGAGGAGGTGCTCGCGGAGCTCGCCCAGCGCTGCCGGCAGCAGGAGTTCGCGCCGGGCAGTGTGATCGCCTCGTTCGGCAGCCGGACCGACGAGGTCCATCTGCTGGCGCACGGCAGGGTCGAGAAGGTCGGCACGGGCCCGTACGGCGACGACGCGGTCCTCGGGGTGCTCGCCGACGGCGCCTACTTCGGTGACGCGGCGCTGCTCGACCCGGACGCCATCTGGGAGTACACGGCCCGCGCGGACACCGCGTGCACGGTGCTGACCCTGACCCGCCAGGACGTCGAACTGGTCGCGGAGCGCAGCGACTCCCTGCGCGAACACCTCCAGCAGCTGCGCTCGATCCCGGAGCAGCGCACCAACAAGTACGGCGAGAAGGCCGTCGAACTCGCCGCCGGCCACAGCGGTGAGCCGGACATCCCACACACCTTCGTGGACTACGAGGCCAGGCCCCGCGAGTACGAACTGAGCATCGCCCAGACCGTGCTGCGCATCCACTCGCGCGTGGC
This sequence comes from Streptomyces sp. NPDC049541, assembly GCF_044465725.1. Taxonomy (NCBI): domain Bacteria; kingdom Bacillati; phylum Actinomycetota; class Actinomycetes; order Kitasatosporales; family Streptomycetaceae; genus Streptomyces; species Streptomyces sp. NPDC049541. The sequence continues at coordinate 646,674 of NZ_JBITLY010000005.1, forward strand.
CGACCTCTACAACCAGCCCATGAACCAGACCGAGCAGCAACTCAGGCTCACCGTGGAGGCGTTGAAGGAGCGCCAGGAGCACGAGCTGGTCAACAACCGCGAGTTCGGACTGCTGCACAACTGCGAGTACGACCAGCGGCTCCAGCCGCACGACGGCGTGCCCAGCCCCGACGACCTGGACGAGCTGCTCAGCCGGCGGCGCGGCACCAAGCTGCTGCTCGCCCACCCGCGCGCGATCTCCGCGATCGGCCGTGAGCTCAACAAGCGTGGCCTCGTCCCGGAGACGATCGAGGTGGCCGGCAACCGCATCCCGACCTGGCGCGGTGTGCCGATCTACCCGTGCAACAAGATCCCGGTCACCGAGGCCCGTACCAGCTCGATCATCGCCATGCGTACCGGCGAGGCCGAGCAGGGCGTGATCGGACTGCAGCAGGCCGGGATCCCGGACGAGATCGAGCCGAGCCTGTCCGTGCGCTTCATGGGCATCAACGAGCAGGCGATCATCAAGTACCTGGTGACGGCCTACTACTCGGCCGCGGTCCTGGTGCCGGACGCGCTCGGCGTGCTGGAGAACGTCGAGATCGGCCGGTGGCGGTGACGTTTCTGCACCTGGGGGCCGTGTCCCCGCCCTCCGGGGCGGGTACACCCCGGTCGTATGCGCCCAGCCACAGCGGGAGCGCCGCCGTCCGCGGACTGACCGAGGGAGACCCCATGGCCGAGTTCATGACGGAGGCGAAGCAGCGTCCCACGGGGGCGCAGCCGCTCGACGGGTGCGAGGCGGCCGCGATCCTGGAGCGCACCCGGTCCCGTGTCGACCCCGAACTGCGCGCCGCCATCGACTCGTTGCCCGGCTCCATGCGCCGGATCGCGCTCTACCACTTCGGCTGGGAGCATGCGGACGGCACCCCGGCGGTGGGCAACGCGGGCAAGGCGATCCGTCCCGCGCTCGTCCTCACCGCGGCTGCCGCGCTCGGCGGTCCGGGTGCGCGCGAGGCCGCCGGGCGGGCGGCCGCGGCGGTGGAGCTGGTGCACAACTTCACGTTGCTGCACGACGACGTGATGGACCGGGACACCACCCGTCGGCACCGGCCCACCGCGTGGACCGTGTTCGGCGACGCCGACGCGATCCTCGCCGGGGACGCCCTGCAGGCACTGGCCCTCGGGCTGCTCGCCGAGGACCCGCACCCGGCCTCCGGCCCGGCCGCGGCCCGGCTCGCGGCCTGCGTCGTCGAACTGTGCGCGGGGCAGCACGCGGACACGGAGATGGAGCGGCGCGACCCCGGCGAGATCACCCTCGACGAGGCGCTGACCATGGCCGAGGCCAAGACGGGCGCGCTGCTCGGCTGCGCCTGCGCCCTGGGCGCGCTGTATGCGGGGGCCTGTGACGAGGACGTCGAGGCGCTGGACGCGTTCGGCCGTCAGGCCGGGCTCGCCTTCCAGCTCATCGACGACGTCATCGGCATATGGGGCGACCCGCACCGCACCGGGAAACCGGTCGGCGCCGACCTGATGGCCCGCAAGAAGTCCCTGCCGGTGGTCGCCGCGCTCACCTCGGGCACCCCGGCGGCCGCGGAACTGTCCGAGCTGTACGCAGTGCCGTACGGGAAGGGGGACGAGGAGGAACTCGCGCGGACGGCGCTCGCCGTCGAGCGGGCCGGCGGGCGCGACTGGGCTCAGGTCCAGGCCGCCGACCGGATGGCCCGCGCCATGCAGGAGCTGGCCCGTGCGGTCCCCGACCCGGAGGCGGCGGGCGGTCTGCTCGCGCTGGCGGAGTTCGTGACGCGGCGCACCGGCTGACCGCGCCCCGCACAGACCCCGGAGCCCACCGGGGCGGCCGCGCGGCTCCTGACCCCGCACAGCCGTCGAGGCTCCGGCCCGGCGGGTCCCGCACATCCCCACGGTGTGCGGGGCCCGCGCCTCTTGGGGCTCGGGTCGCCTCCGGGGCGCCACAGCCCGTGTCGTGCCCCTTCGGCTCACTCGCCGCACCCGCCCCTATAGGCTCAACAGCCATAGGACAGAGGGCGTTTGAGGTGAGAGGGCGGCACATGGGTGTGGCGATCCGGGCGGCGGACGAGGGCGACCGGGAGCTGGTCGTGCGGCTGCTGGACGAGGCCTTCCAGGACGATCCGGTCAGCGGCTGGGTCTTTCCCGGGGACGAGTACCGCCGTACGACCCACCACAGGCTGATGGCCGCCTTCACCGGGATCGTGCTCGACGAGGGCCGGATCGACGTCACGGAGGACGGCAGCGCATGCGCGCTGTGGCTGTCCGTGCCGGCCGGGGAGCACGAAGCCGCAGAGGCGGCGGTCGACGACGAAGCCGCCCGGCTGCGCGCCGCCGTCGACCCCGGGAACGAACGCATCGAGCTGATCGCCCGACTGACCGCGGAGATCCACCCCGCCGGGCGCGCCCACGAGTACCTCTGGATGATCGGCGTGACTCCGGAGCACCAGGGCGAGGGGATCGGCAGCGCGCTCGTCCAGCACGTCCTCGACCGCTGCGACCGAGAAGGTCTTCCCGCCTATCTGGAGGCGAGCAGCGCCCGCAGCCGCGTGCTGTACGAGCGCCTCGGCTTCGAGCTCACCGGCCGCCCCCTCGACCTGCCGAACGGCCCGCAGATGTGGCCGATGTGGCGGGAGCCCCACGGCTGACCTGCCGCTCGGGGGCAACCGCTACCTCTCCGGCCTGACCGTCGGGACGCCCGCAGGTCTACGGCTCGGGCATGCCGATGTTCGGCGCCGTCTTCTCCGTCACCGACTTCACGCTGAGTCGGTGCGCACCTTCGGCAACGGCGTCCTCGTCCGCACGCACGCGCGCCGCCGCTGACCGGCCTACGCTGAGGGCATGGACAGCTCAGAACACGTCTGTCCGGTCTGCGGACAGCCCGTGGAAACGGTCGTCAAACGCCACAAGACCCTGGGCGCCTGGGTCCCGGTCTGGGTGCCGGGCCCCTGTCGCAACCCCGAGTGCGAGGCGTACGTCGCCGAAGGCGCCGCACCGGACCAGGAGCCCGGAAAACCCGCCGCGAAGAATTCCTGAGCCCCGTGTCGAGAATCCCGGCCCGGCTCCGACGTCCCCCGTGAGAGCCGCCCGCCACGGGCGGCGCGAGCCGAAGGAGCAGAGTCATGAAGTACCTGGTCATGGTGCAGTGCACCCAGGCGGACTACGAGGGCATGCAGGGCAAGGCCAGTGCGACCTCCCCGGCCTGGAGCCAGGAGGACGTCCAGGCCATGTACGCCTTCATGGGCGCCCTCAACGACGACCTCGCGGAGACCGGCGAGATGATCGACGGACAGGGCCTGGCCGAGCCTGCGCGGACCCGGCTGGTGAGCCTCGGCGAGGACGGCAGGAGCGTGATCACCGACGGCCCGTACAGCGAGACCAAGGAGCTGCTGGCCGGCTACTGGGTCCTGGACTGCGCGAGCCTGGAGCGCGTCACGGAGATCGCCGAGCGCATCCTCCAGTGCCCCCAGCCCGCCGGGGCCGCCCACTACCCCGTGGTGATCCGGCCCATCGACAACGGCTCCGCGGACGTCTGAGCGTCCATGGGCACGACCGTCGAGGTCGAGGACCTGCTGCGCCTGCACGCGCCGCAGGTCCTCGGCGCGCTGGTCAGGCGGTACGGGCACTTCGACGCCGCCGAGGACGCCGTACAGGAGGCGCTGCTCGCCGCGGCCGGGCAGTGGCCCTCGGCGGGCGTGCCGGACAACCCGCGCGGCTGGCTGATCAAGGTGGCCTCGCGGCGGCTCACGGACGCGCTCCGCTCGGAGCAGGCGCGACGGGCGCGGGAGGAGAAGGCGGCGGCGCTGACCTCGCGGCTCGCGACCGGGCCCGACCGGGCGCCCCGCGAGGACGACACCCTCACGCTGCTGTTCCTGTGCTGCCACCCGGACCTCAGCCCGCCCGCCCAGATCGCGCTCACCCTGCGGGCCGTCGGCGGTCTGACGACGGCGGAGATCGCCCGCGCGTATCTGGTGCCCGAGGCGACGATGGCCCAGCGCATCAGCAGGGCCAAGCAGAAGGTGCGCGGTGTGCGCTTCGGACGACCGGAGCACTGGGAGGAGCGGCTGCCCGCCGTCCTGCACACGCTCTACCTGGTCTTCAACGAGGGCTATACAGCGACGTCCGGAGCGGTCCTGCAGCGCCGTGAACTGGCCGGCGAGGCGATCCGGCTGGCCCGTACCGTCCACCGCCTGCTGCCCGACGACGGCGAGGTGGCCGGCCTGCTGGCCCTGATGCTGCTCACCGACGCTCGCCGCGACGCCCGCACCGGGCCGCACGGCGAGCTCGTCTCCCTCGACGAACAGGACCGCGCCCGCTGGGACAGGGCCGCGATCGAGGAAGGCGTCGCCCTGGTCACCCGGGCCCTGTCCCGGGGCTGCGCCGGCCCCTACCAGGTGCGCGCGGCCATCGCCGCCGTGCACGACGAGGCGCCGTCCCCGGAGGCGACCGACTGGCAGGAGATCCTCGGCCTGTACGAGGTGCTGGTCCGCCTGGTCCCGGGCCCCGTCGAACGCCTCAACCGCGCCGTGGCCGTCGCCATGGTGCACGGACCGCAGGCCGGGCTCGCCGAACTCGACCTCCTGGAACCCGGCTTGGGCCACCGTCTCGACGCGGTCCGCGGCCACCTCCTGGAACGCGCGGGCGCCCACAAGGAGGCTCGCCGCGCCTACGAGTCGGCTGCCGCGGGGACCCTGTCCCTGCCGGAACAGCGCTATCTGCAGGGGCGGGCGGCACGGTTGAGGCCGTAACGTGACGCCATGACAAGTGAGTTGGGGTTACCGCGCAGCCGGGCGTGGCGGTGGGCCGTGGTGGTGTGGGCGATCGTTGTGGCCGCCGCTGGAGGGCTCACCCTGTGGCTGCAGGAGTCCGCGGAACCGCCGCCACCGGTCGGCTGGGAACAGGCAGACCCCTCCGAGGAGCCGGCCGCACCGCTGCTGAAGGCCACCGTGTGCCCGCACGAGGACGGGGCCACGGTCGCTGCGTGCGTTCGGGCGTGGCCCTAGGAACCGCGAGCACCCTGCGCGGGCAGTCCGCCCGTCTCCGGATCCCGCCCCGTCAGGCAGTACGTGCCGCCCGTCGGATCCCGCATCACCGTCCAGTGGCTGCCGCGGGTGACCAGCCGCGCGCCGAGGCGTTCGTGGGCGGCGCGGGTCGCCTCGATGTCGGCGCAGGCCAGGTCCAGGTGGGCGGTGGCGGGGCGGTCCTCGCCGAGGCGCTGGAGGAGGATGCGGACCGGGAGGCCCGCCGGCGGCGTGAGCACATGGAACTCGGGGAGCGAGCCCCGCCGTGACCGCCACTCGGGCAACAGGGCGCTCCAGAACGCGACTTCGGCGTCGTACAGGGAAGGCGCGATGTCGATGCAGACCTGGTCGAGGCGGCTGCCCCGCACGACGGGCGGCCGTGTCGCCTCCGCACGCCACGACATGGTGCACAGCTGCTGTCCCGCGGGCGACCGCAGCACGGCCCATGCCCCGTGATCGGCGACCACCTCCGCCCCGAGGGCTTCCGCGGACCGCATGAACCTCCGTTCGTCGGCCACCGGGAAGTCCAGATGCGCACCGCCGGGACCAGAGACGACCCCCTGCACCTTGACGCAGGCGTCGGCTCCGCCGTGCAGGAGGGTCGTGAACTCCTGCTTCTCCCCCCGGAGTTCGGAGAGGCGGGTACCTGTGACGGCCGTCCAGAACTCGCAGGCGGCGGTGAAGGACTCGGCCGGCCGGTCGATGAAGGCGTAGGTCCACCGGACCTGTCGGCTCATCCCTTCCGCTCCATGAACCGCAGCATATTCCCCGCCGGATCCCGGAACGCGCAGTCCCGGACCCCGTACGGCATGTCCGTCGGCTCCTGGAGCACCTCGGCGCCGGACTCCTGGACCCGGGCGAAGAGGGCGTCGCAGTCCTCGGTGGTGAAGTTGACCCCGCGCAGCACGCCCTTGGCCAGCAGCTGCTCCATCGCGTCACGGTCGGCGGCGGAGAGGTCCGGGTTGGCCGCGGGCGGCTCCAGGACGATCGACACGTCCGGCTGCAGCGGCGACCCGACGGTCGTCCACCGCATTCCCTCGTACTTGACGTCGTTGCGGACCTCCAGGCCCAGGACGTCGCAGTAGAAGGCGATCGCCTTGTCGTGGTCGTCGACGGCGATGAAACAGGTGTGCAGCTTCAGGTCCATGGGGCCAACCTAAGGTCGATACCGGCGTCACGTCCTTCTGGGACGCGTGTACGCGCGCACCACACACGGCGGGATCTCCGCGCTCTCCTCGTGCGAGCGGGCCCGGTAGGAGCTCGGCGTCTCGCCCACCAGTTCGGTGAAACGGGCGCTGAAGGAGCCCAGCGAGGTACAGCCCACCGCCATGCAGACCTCCGTGACGGTGAGGTCGCCGCGCCGCAGCAGGGTCTTCGCGCGTTCGATGCGGCGCGTCATGAGATAGCCGTACGGGGTCTCGCCGTACGCCTCGCGGAAGCTGCGCTGGAAGTGACCCGGAGACATCAGGGCGGTGCCCGCGAGGGCGGCCACGTCGAGGGGCTCGGCGTACTCCCGGTCCATACGGTCGCGGGCCTGTCGCAGGCGTACCAGATCCTCACGGTTCACCACGTCAGCATCGCACGACCATCACGCGCCGGGCGCCGGGCGCCGGGTCATGGCATGCACTTTGCCTTGAGTTCGCCTGTCGTATGAAAGCGCTTGTTCCCCTGAGGGAATGGACCACATCACGTTCCTCGTGGCGGTCGTCATCGTCACGGCCCTGGCGTTCGACTTCACCAACGGATTCCACGACACCGCCAACGCGATGGCCACCTCCATCGCCACCGGCGCCCTCAAGCCGAGAACAGCGGTGCTCGTCAGCGGAGTCCTCAACATCGTCGGAGCCTTCCTGTCGACGGAGGTCGCAAAGACGATCTCCGGGGGAATCGTCGACGACACCCTCGTCAGCCCGGGAATGATCTTCGCCGGGCTGGTCGGGGCGATCCTGTGGAACCTGCTGACCTGGCTGGTCGGACTGCCCTCCAGCTCCTCGCACGCCCTGTTCGGCGGGCTGATCGGCGCGGTGTGGGTGGGCGCGGGCTCCCACGGCGTGCACTTCGACAAGGTGGTCGACAAGGTGCTGATCCCCGCCGTGGCCTCGCCGGTCGTGGCGGGAGTCGCGGCCCTGATCGCCACCTACCTCGCCTACAAGCTCACCGCCCGCGGCCGCAAGGACTCCGTCACCAAGGGCTTCCGCCTCGGCCAGATCGCCTCGGCCTCGCTGGTCTCGCTCGCCCACGGCACCAACGACGCACAGAAGACCATGGGCATCATCACGCTGACCCTGATCTCCGCCGGTGCCCTCGGCCACGACGCGGGCCCGCCGGTCTGGGTGATCGCCTCCGCCGGTCTCGCCATCGGCCTCGGCACCTACCTGGGCGGCTGGCGGATCATCCGCACCATGGGCAAGGGCCTGACCGAGATCCAGTCCCCGCAGGGCTTCGCCGCCGAGACGGCCTCCACGACCGTCATCCTCACCTCCGCCCACCTCGGCTTCGCCCTGTCCACCACCCAGGTCGCCTCGGGCTCCATCCTCGGTGCGGGCCTGGGCCGGCGCCTCGCGGAGGTCCGCTGGGGCGTCGCCGGCCGCATGGTCGCCGCCTGGCTGATCACGCTGCCCGCGGCCGCGCTGGTCGGCGGTGTCTCGGCGAGCGTGGTCAAGCACGGCGGCAACCTCGGCACCGTCGTCGTCGCTCTGGTCGGGGCCGCCGTGGCCACCGGCATCGTCCTCGTCTCGCGCCGCAACCCGGTGCACGCGAGCAACGTCAACGACGCCCACGAAGTCACCCTCCGCGCCGAACCGCCGGCCCGCGTCGGCACGGCCGCCTGAAACACGGGAGTTCCCTCTCATGAACCTCGACTGGAACGCACTCGGCCAGGTCACCGCGGTGAGCGTCGGCGTCACCGTCGCCGTGGTCGTCGTCTTCGCCCTCGGCGTACTCGGCCTCGCCCGCTTCGAAGGGGCACGCGAGGACGGCGGCGGGACCTCCTCCCTCGGCCTCGCCCAGGCGGGCCTGTGCTTCCTCGCCTGCGCGGCCGTGGTGGCGTACGGGATCTATCTGATCGTGCCGCAGTTCCACTGAGATTCCGGAAGGACATCGGGATGACGACGACGCCACCCCTGCCGGCCGATCTGAAGGTCGACTACACCGACCCCGACGACCCGGTGCTCATCCGCCCGGACGGTAGCCCGATCGACACCTGGCGAGAGAACTACCCGTACGGGCACCGCATGGAGCGCAAGGAGTACGACTGGCACAAACGGCTCCAGCAGATCGAGCTGCTGAAGCTGCAGAGCTGGATCAAGGAGACCGGGCGCCGGCTCGTCATCGTCTTCGAGGGACGGGACGCGGCCGGCAAGGGCGGCACCATCAAACGGTTCACCGAGCACCTCAACCCGCGCGGTGCCCGGGTGGTGGCGCTGGAGAAGCCGACCGAGCGCGAGCGCGGTCAGTGGTACTTCCAGCGCTACGTCGAACACCTGCCGACCGCGGGCGAGATCGTGCTGTTCGACCGCTCCTGGTACAACCGGGCGGGCGTCGAGCGGGTCATGGGCTTCTGCTCGGACGACGAGTACCGGCGCTTCATGCGGCAGGCGCCCGCGTTCGAGCGGATGCTCGTGGACGACGGCGTCGATCTGATCAAGTTCTGGTTCTCGGTCTCCCAGGGCGAACAGCGCACCCGCTTCACCATCCGTCAGGTCGACCCCGTACGGCAGTGGAAGCTCAGCCCCATGGACCTGGCCTCCCTGGACCGCTGGGACGACTACACCGCAGCGAAGGTCGCCATGTTCCGCGAGACGGACACGGAGCACGCGCCCTGGACGGTGGTCAAGAGCAACGACAAGAAACGGGCCCGCGTCGAGGCCATGCGCAGCGTGCTCGCCCGCTTCGACTACACCGGCAAGGACGAGGAGGTCGTCGGCAGCCCCGATCCGCGCATCGTGGGGGCGGCGGCGGGCCTGCTGGAGGTGGGGGAGGACGACGACGGGGGTCTGGTGGGCGGCCGGTAGCCGGCCTCCTGCTCTGCCGTCGCTGGACCGCCTCACGGCAGAAGCCGAAGAGGCCCGGCCGGTTCCCGGCCGGGCCCCTCGGAAACCCCGTGGACCTGCGATGGTGCACCGATCGCGGGTCACGCGAACGGGGCCTTCGTCAGGCCTTCTTGGTCTCCCAGAAGATCTTGTCGATCTGGGCGATGTAGTCCAGAGCCTTCTGCCCCGTGGCCGGGTCGGTCGAGCCCTTGGCGGCCGAGAGGGCCTTCAGGGTGTCGTTGACCAGCTGGTGCAGCTCCGGGTACTTCTCGAAGTGCGGGGGCTTGAAGTAGTCGCTCCAGAGCACGGAGACGTGGTGCTTCGCAAGCTCGGCGCGCTGCTCCTTGATGACGGTGGCGCGAGCCTGGAAGTGCGGGTCGTCGTTGGCGGCCATCTTTTCCTGGACGGCCTTCACGGACTCCGCCTCGATGCGGGCCTGGGCCGGGTCGTACACACCGCAGGGCAGGTCGCAGTGCGCGCTGACCTTGACCTTGGGGGCAAACAGGCGGGAAAGCATGGAGCATTCCTTCCTCGTGATCGTCTTCTCAGGTGGGACATTACTCCCTGGGGGAGGGGATTTCGCGGGTGCCCCCATGGGCTTAGGACAAAAGTCCGGGGTCAGACTGAGACTGGTGGAGGAACGTACCGGGGAGGTGCCGGGCATGCCGGAGCTGTCGCAGGAGATCGAGCGCGGGCGGGCGCTGCTGCCGTTCGGGACGGCAGAGGTGACCGGTCCGTCCATGGTGCCCACGCTCCACCACGGGGACCGGCTCGTGGTGCAGTACGGCGCCCGGATCAGGCCAGGAGACGTGGTCGTGCTGCGGCACCCGTTCCAGCAGGACCTGCTGGTCGTGAAGCGGGCCGCCGAGCGGCGCGACGGCGGCTGGTGGGTGCTCGGCGACAACGCCTACGCGGGCGGCGACAGCACGGACTACGGGACCGTCCCGGAGGACCTGGTCCTCGGCAAGGTGCGCTTTCGCTACCGGCCGCTGAGGGCGGATCAGCGCTCGCCGTTCGCGCTGGCGCGCTGGGCGCTGTCGGCCGCGAGGCCCGTGCTGTCGGACCGGTCGGCCTCCAGGCGTTTGCGGGCGCGGTAGGCGGCCACGTTGGCCCGGGTCGCGCAGCGGTCGGAGCAGTAGCGCCGGGAGCGGTTCGTGGAGGTGTCCAGATAGGCGTTGCGGCACGGCGCCGCCTCGCACAGGCCGAGCCGGTCGACGCCGTGCTCGGTCAGGTGGAAGGCCAGGCCCATCGCCGCGATGGCCGCGTAGCCGGCGGTCGCGTTCGAGGGGTGGTCGGCCAGATGCATGTGCCACAGCGGGCGGCCGTCCTCGTCCCGGAAGTCGTGGCCCGAGATCTGCGGGCTGACCGGGAACTCCAGCAGGAGTGAGTTCAGCAGGTCCACCGCGAGCGTCTCGTCGGCCTTGTCGGCGGCCTCGAAGACCGCGCGCAGCCGGGCCCTGACCGAGCGGAAGCGGGTGACGTCGGCGTCGGTGGCGCGGCGGGCCGCCGAGGCGTTGCCGCCGAACAGGTCGCGCACGGCCTCGACGGAGGTCAGGTTGTCCTTGCCCCGGGCCGGTTCCTCGCTGTTGACGAGTCGTACGGCATAGTCCGAGTAATAGGCCAGTTCCACTTGTGGTCCTTACGGAGGGGCTCTATGGTCGTGGATGCGAAGAGGTAACGACTGCCTGTACTTCCAGGGTATTACGCGGGTGAGGGGAGAGGGATTCCATGACGGGAACCACGGCAACCGGAACCGGAACGACGGGGACCGACTGGCAGGCCTGGCAGAAGAGCTGGGACCGCCAGCAGGAGTGGTACATGCCGGACCGCGAGGAGCGGTTCCGCATCATGCTCGACATGGTCGAGGCCTGCGTCGGGACCGAACCGCGCGTCCTCGATCTCGCCTGTGGCACCGGCAGCATCACGGCCCGGCTGCTCGCCCGCTTCCCGGGCGCCACCAGCACCGGCATCGACCTCGACCCCGCGCTCCTCGCCATCGCCCGCGGCACCTTCGAGGGCGCCGACCGGGTCACCTTCGTCGAGGCCGACCTCAAGGACCCCGACTGGCCGGCGCGGCTGCCGTACGAGACGTACGACGCGGTGCTCACCGCCACCGCCCTCCACTGGCTGCACAGCGCCCCCCTCGCGGCCCTGTACGGCCGGATCGCCGGGCTGGTCCGCCACGGCGGCGTCTTCATGAACGCCGACCACATGATCGACGAGACCACGCCCCGGATCAACGCGGCCGAGCGCGGCCTGCGCCACGCCCGCATGGATCAGGCCACGCGGGACGGCGCCCTCGACTGGGTCCAGTGGTGGCAGCTCGCTGCCAAGGACCCCGCCCTCGCCGGCCCGACCGCCCGCCGCTTCGAGATCTACGGCGACCACGCGGACGGCGACATGCCCTCGCCGCAGTGGCACGCGCGCGTGCTCAAGGAGAAGGGGTTCGGGGAGGCCCGGGCGGTGTGGTGTTCGCCGGCCGACACGCTGCTGCTGGCGCTGAAGTGACGTCGGCGGGCCGGAACTGAAAAGGGGCGGTACCGGATTCCCGTACCGCCCCTTTCCCGTCGTACCGCTAGAGCACCTTCGACAGGAACGACTTCGTGCGCTCGTGCTGCGGGTTCGTCAGCACCTCGCGCGGGTGGCCGGACTCGACCACCACGCCGTCGTCCATGAAGACGAGCGAGTCACCGACCTCGCGGGCGAAGCCCATCTCGTGGGTGACGACGATCATGGTCATGCCGTCCTCCGCGAGGTCCCGCATCACGTCCAGGACCTCGCCGACCAGCTCCGGGTCGAGGGCCGAGGTCGGCTCGTCGAAGAGCATCAGCTTGGGCTCCATCGCCAGTGCCCGGGCGATGGCGACGCGCTGCTGCTGACCGCCGGAGAGCTGGGAGGGGTAGTGGCCGGTCTTGTCGCCGAGGCCCACACGGTCCAGCAGCCGCTGCGCGCGCTCCCGGGCGACCGCCTTCGACTCGCGCTTGACCTGGACCGGCGCCTCCATGACGTTCTCCAGCGCCGTCATGTGCGGGAAGAGGTTGAAGCGCTGGAACACCATGCCGATGTCCCGCCGCTGCGCGGCGACCTCCTTCTCCTTCAGCTCGTAGAGCTTGTCGCCGCTCTGCCGGTAGCCGACCAGCTGACCGTCGACGTACAGTCGGCCGGCGCTGATCTTCTCCAGGTGGTTGATGCACCGCAGGAACGTGGACTTGCCGGAACCGGACGGGCCGATCAGGCAGAACACCTCGCGCGGGTTCACCTCCAGGTCGATGCCCTTGAGGATGTGCGCGAGACCGAAGGACTTGTGTACGCCCTCTGCTTTCACCATTGGGGTCATGGGTCATCGCCGCCAGTTGGAGAGGGAGAACAAGTTCATCTTGGTCACGTGCGCTCTGACCTTCTGCAACGGCGTCGCCGGCAGGGTGCGGGTCGAACCGCGGGCGTAACGGCGTTCGACGTAGTACTGCACGATGCTGAAGATCGTGGTCAGGAAGAGGTACCAGATGCAGGCCACGAAGTACATCTCCACGACCGCCAGCGAGGTGCTGGAGATGTCCGTGGCCTTCTTGATCAGCTCGGGCAGCTGGACCGCGTACGCCAGCGAGGAGGTCTTCAGCATGTTGATGAACTCGTTGCCGGTCGGCGGGACGATGACCCGCATGGCCTGCGGGAGGATCACCCGCCGCAGCGTCTGGCCGTGGGTCATGCCCAGGGCGTGCGAGGCCTCCGTCTGGCCCTCGTCGACCGACTGGATGCCGGCCCGGACGATCTCCGACATGTACGCGGCCTCGTTCAGGCCGAGCCCCAGCAGGGCCGTCAGGACCGGTGTCATCACCTGGTTCATCTCGTCCTTGTAGAACCCCAGGTTCAGGACGGGGAAGACGAGCGAGATGTTGTACCAGAGCAGCAGCTGCACCAGGACCGGGGTACCGCGGAAGAACCAGATGTAGAACCAGGCCACGGTGCTGGTGACCGGGTTCGAGGACAGCCGCATCACGGCGAGGACGATGCCGAGGGCGACACCCAGCACCATGGCCAGCACGGATATGTACAGCGTCGTCCAGGCACCGCTCACGATGCCCTTGTCGAACAGGTAGTCCGGGATGATGCTGTAGTTGATCTTCGCGTTGGAGAAGGCGATGCCGATCAGCACCAGGACCGCGATGACCAGGGCGCCGGCCACCCAGCGCCCGTAGTGGCGCACCGGGATGGCCTTGATCTGCTCCGGCGGCACGGCCGCCGGAGCCTTGTCGAGAGTGTCAGTCACGGTGACTGCCTTTCAGTGCTGCGCGTGGCTCAGGAGCCGCCGTTGATCTTCGCTTCGGTCACCGCGCCGTCCGTGACGTTCCACTTCTGCAGGATCTTGGTGTAGTCGCCGTTCTTGATGATCGCGCTCATCGCGGCCTCGAGGGCGTCGCGCAGCTGCGTGTTGGTCTTGCTGACGGCGATGCCGTACGGACCCGCCTCGATCTGGTCGCCGGTGACCTCGAAGTCCTTGCCGCCGCCGGAGGTCTTCGCGTTGTAGGCCGCCACCGGGAAGTCGTTCAGGTCGGCGACGGAGGCGCCCTGCTTCAGACGGAGCAGCGCCTCGGGGTCGGTGTCGAAGGTCTGCAGGTCGATGGCCTTCTTGCCGTCCTTGGTGCACTTCTTGCTCTGCGTCTTGGCGATGCCCTCGGAGGTGGTGCCCTTCTGCAGGGCCACGACCTTGCCACACAGGTCGTCGAGCGACTTGATGCCCTTCGGGTTGCCCTTCTGCACCAGGATCGAGGTACCGGCGGTGAAGTAGTCGACGAAGTCGACACCGTTGCCGACCTTCTGGCCGTTGTCGGAGTTGATGCCGTTCTGGCGGTCCTTGGTGTCACTCATCGCCGACATGATCACCTGGAAGCGGTTGGCCTGCAGGCCCACGATCAGGTTGTCGAACTTGCCGTTCTGGAACTCGAACTTCACGCCGAGCTGCTTGCCGAGGGCGTCCGCGATGTCCGGGTCGATGCCGACGGTGTTGCCGTTCTGGACGAACTCGACCGGCGGGTAGGCGATGTCCGAGCCCACCTTGATGACGCCTGCCTTGCGGATGTCGGCAGGCAGCTTGGAGGCGAGGGGGGCCGAGGACGAGGACGTCCCCGAGCTGTTGCTGCTGCCCTTGTCCGTGTGGTCACCGCAGCCGGTGAGGATCAGCGCGCCTGCGACCGCGGTCGCACCGACCGCTGCCAGACGGGTGCGTGCGGCGGTCGTACGACGGGTGGAGCTTGCGGTCATCTTGGGTTCCTCCGGCGGATGGGTGGAGTTGCCGATGGGTCGACGAGAACACACACCTTCGGGTGTCGCGACCTCGTGGGTTTACGGCATCTTGCCATTCGGACTAAGCCGATCAGGGGACCCGTCATGTCAAAATCGGATAACGGGCGACCCCCGAACCGCACCAGGCCGGTACAACATGGCCGGACCATCTGCGGAAACCCGGCCCTCCGGCCGGAAGATCTTCGACGCATCTCGGGATGCGGACCTGCACTCCGAGGCGTTGATCACTGTTCGGACGCCGGTCCAGGACCCGTCAGGAATTCGTCGAGGGCGTGTCCCTATATTTCGGGACGAATCTTGTGGCCGAGATGTGACCTTCGGGTTCCGCGATGTGACCTTGCCCTTATTGGACTCGTCGTCGGCCCGGTGCGTCCGGTAAGAAGGTTCTTTACACCCCTCATCCGGGGCTCAGGGCGCGTGTGCGGCGCGCCCGTCGCGCAGGACCCGTACGCAACACCGACCGGGACTGACGCGGTGCCCGCCCACCCCTCACCAGGAGTGGCCACCCTCAACCAATGAAGACTTAAGGGGTAAAACAAAGTGGCAGCGGAGATCGTCAATCCTCGCAGCGACAGCAGTACGGATCAGGACGGCGGGGCCGAGCCCCTCGATTCCTTCGATCCGGCGTTCGCGCTGCACCGCGGCGGCAAGATGGCCGTGCAGGCCACCGTGCCGGTCCGTGACAAGGACGACCTGTCCCTGGCGTACACGCCCGGCGTTGCGAAGGTGTGCAGCGCCATCGCCGAGCAGCCGGAACTCGTCCACGACTACACGTGGAAGTCGTCCGTGGTGGCCGTGGTCACCGACGGCACGGCCGTGCTCGGACTCGGGGACATCGGCCCCGAGGCCTCCCTTCCGGTGATGGAAGGCAAGGCGATTCTGTTCAAGCAGTTCGGCGGCGTCGACGCCGTGCCGATCGCGCTCGACTGCACCGGTGTCGACGAGATCGTCGAGACCGTGGTGCGGCTCGCGCCGTCCTTCGGTGGCGTCAACCTGGAGGACATCTCGGCGCCGCGGTGCTTCGAGATCGAGCGGAAGCTGCAGGAGCGGCTGGACATCCCGGTCTTCCACGACGACCAGCACGGTACGGCGGTCGTGACGCTGGCGGCCCTCAGGAACGCCGCGCGGCTGAGCGGGCGGGCCGTCGGGGACCTGCGGGCCGTGATCTCGGGTGCCGGCGCGGCCGGTGTCGCCATCGCCAAGATGCTGGTCGAGGCAGGTATCGGGGATGTCGCGGTGGCCGACCGCAAGGGCATCGTGTCGGCCGACCGGGACGACCTGACGGACGTCAAGCGGGAGCTCGCCTCCTTCACCAACAAGGCCGGCATCACCGGGTCGCTGGAGGCGGCCCTGGAGGGTGCGGACGTCTTCATCGGCGTCTCCGGCGGTACGGTCGCGGAGGAGGCCATCGCCTCGATGGCCGAGGGCGCGTTCGTGTTCGCCATGGCCAACCCGAACCCCGAGGTGCACCCCGACGTCGCGCACAAGTACGCGGCCGTCGTGGCGACCGGGCGGTCGGACTTCCCGAACCAGATCAACAACGTGCTGGCGTTCCCGGGCATCTTCGCGGGTGCGCTGCAGGTTCGTGCCTCTCGGATCACCGAGGGGATGAAGATCGCGGCTGCCGAGGCGCTGGCGGGGGTCGTCGGGGACGACCTCGCCGCGGACTATGTGATTCCGTCGCCGTTCGATGAGCGGGTTGCTCCGGCCGTCACGGCGGCTGTTGCGGCGGCAGCCCGTGCGGAGGGTGTGGCCCGGCGCTGACGTGCCGTCGGCATTGATGGCCCCGCCCGGTTGGGCGGGGCCATTTCTTCGCCCACCCGTGCACCCGTTCGGGTGGGCGAAGCGGTGGACGTCTGCCGTGGGTGGGGTTCGCCCTCGGCGGGTGGGGGCGGTGGGGGCTTGTGGCCCTGGGGGCTGTGCCCCCGGACTCCCTTCGGCCCGAAAGGCCTCGTCCTCAAACGCCGGACTGGCTGGGCGTGCTGACCAGCATCAGCATGTCGCCTGTGACAAGAGGGCGTGTGTCACAGGTCCTCGTGGTTCCGTCGGCCCGAGCCGCCGCCTATCGTCAAGGTCATGTTCGCCGTCTACGCCGCCCGAATCGACCGTGACCAGCCACTGAACGGCCTCGAGTTGGGGGACCGGCCCGCTCCTGAGGCCCGGCCCGGCTGGAGTGTCGTCGACGTCAGGGCCGCCTCCCTCAACCACCACGACCTCTGGTCCCTGAGGGGCGTGGGCCTGTCCGAGGACAAACTGCCGATGATCCTCGGCTGCGACGCCGCCGGTGTCGACGAGGACGGCAACGAGGTCGTCCTGCACTCCGTGATCGGACAGAGCGGTCACGGGGTCGGCCCCAGGGAGCCCCGTTCCATCCTCACCGAGCACTACCAGGGCACGTTCGCCGAGCAGGTGGCCGTTCCGACCTGGAACATCCTGCCCAAGCCCAAGGAGCTCTCCTTCGCGGAGGCCGCCTGTCTGCCGACGGCCTGGCTGACGGCGTACCGCATGCTGTTCACCAACGCGGGCGTACGTCCCGGCGATTCGGTCCTCGTGCAGGGCGCCGGCGGCGGGGTCGCGACGGCCGCGATCGTGCTCGGGAAGGCGGCGGGGCTGCGGGTCTTCGCCACCAGCCGGGACGAGGCCAAGCGGAAGCGGGCCGTGGAACTGGGTGCCGTCGAGGCGCTGGAGTCGGGGGCGCGGCTGCCGCAGCGGGTCGACGCCGTCATCGAGACCGTCGGCGCCGCCACCTGGTCGCACTCGGTGAAGTCGCTGAAGCCCGGCGGCACGCTGGTCATCTCGGGCGCGACGAGCGGTGACCGGCCCTCGCACGCCGAGCTGACCCGCATCTTCTTCCTCGAACTCAAGGTCGTCGGCTCCACGATGGGCACCAAGGACGAGCTGGAGGACCTGCTCTCCTTCTGCGCCGCCACCGGGGTACGTCCGGTCATCGACGAGATGCTGCCGATGGACCGGGCGCGGGAGGGCTTCGAACGGATGGCTTCCGGCGAGCAGTTCGGGAAGATCGTGCTCACCAACGACTGACGTCTCGTATCCGCGCGTGGGACGGCCGGCCCGGCTTCGGGCCGGCCGTCGGCATTTGTCAACCAGGGTTGACGAGATGGGCGTGTCAACGTAAGTTGACATCATGACCGAAGCAACGGATCTCGCCGAGCGCGCGGGCGACCGCGATCCACGGGTCGGACTGCGTGCCGTCGCCGCACTGCGCAGGCTGCTGGAGCAGCTGGAGGCGGTGCAGGTGCGCAGTGCGCGCAATCAGGGCTGGTCGTGGCAGGAGATCGCCGCGGAACTCGGAGTCAGCAGGCAGGCCGTGCACAAGAAGTACGGGAGGCATTGATGTTCGAGCGGTTCACCAAGGACGCCCGCGGGGTGGTGCAGGCGGCGGTCGAGCACGCGGAGCGGGCGGGGGCGCCGTCCGTCGAGGCCGAGCACATACTGCTCGCGCTGCTCGACCGCGAGGGCAGCCGTGCCTCGTTCGCGCTCACCTCCCTCGGGGTGGCCGTTGAAGGCAGGGAGTCGATACGGGAGGCGGTGGCCGAGGCCCGTCGGCGGGCCGGGCTGTCCCGGTCCGAGGCCGACGCTCTCGCCGGGCTGGGGATCGACGTGCCGGAGATCGTCGCCCGGGTCGAGGCGGTGCACGGCGTCGGCGCGATGTCCGCCGACCGCAGGGGCAAGGGCTGGTGGTCGGGGCGCCGCGGCTTCGGCCGGGGTGCCAAGCGGATCCTCGAGACATCGCTGCGCACCGCCGGCGCCCACGGCGACCGGCACATCGGCGACGAGCACATCCTCCTGGCGCTGACCGTCCGTCCCGGCGTCCCCGCCGAGATCCTCGCCGACCGCGGGGTCACATACGAGTCGCTCACACGGGTGCTGTTCGGCGGGGGCGGTGAGGCGAAGGCCGGGTGACCGGGCGCATGTGACGGGGTCGGAGGGCGGGTGTGCCGGGCCGGGGGTGTCCGTGGTGGGTCCTAGGGTGGGGTCTGCCGAGGTTGGCCTGGTCCTTCGAAGGAGCTTTCATGACCGTGTCCGAGCCCGTGCCGCTCGAGTTCGTTCCCGCGGACGGGGCCGTGCGTGAGGCGGTGACCAAGGTGGGCGGGCAGCCCGTGTGGCTGGAGGAGCCGCAGTGGCCGCTGTCGCGCGAGACGGGCCGGCCGATGCAGTTCCTGGGTCAGTTCGCCCTGGAGGGCGGCCGGCTCGCCTGTCTGTTCATGACCGGGGACGAGGGCGAGTACGTCGACGGCACCTGGGAGCCGGAGGGCGGGGAGAATGCCCTGGTGATCCAACCCGGCGGCCACGTCCCGGACTTCGTGACCGTCGAGCAACGGGCGGAGGGGCCGAGCGCGGGTGCCGACCATCTGCCGCGGCACGTCGACTCCGGCGAGCACTCCGGTGAGCATTCCAACGAGGACGAGGACGAGGGCGAGGACCGCAGGCCCTGGCAGTTCCTCGGCGGGCCCGGTGTCGAACCGCACTGGCTCCAGGGCGACGAGACGCCCGGCGACGGATGGCAACTGGTGGTCCAGCTCGACTCCGGGAGGCTGCCCTTCGACGTCAACTTCGGCGACGCGGGCGTCGGTTACGCCTTCGTCTCCCCGGACGGCAAGGAGGGCCGCTTCCTCTGGCAGTGCACCTGACGACTGCCTTCGCCTCCGCCTTCGCGGCAAGCGGCCCGCCGGCCGCTACACCCTCGGCGCGCGCAGTATCGCTCCGATGTGGGCCGCCGCCGTCGACAGATGGCGGCGGGCGTCGCGGAGCTGTTCGTCCGTGACGCCGTGGTCCCGGGCCGCGTCACGGATGTCGTCCCGGAAGCGGTCCAGCAGGCGGTCGAGGTCGCGGGACGGGTCTCCGGTGCTGGCCTCGTGCGCCCACGACGGTTCGTACTCCGCAGGGAAGTCCTCCTTGGTGTGCGAGTACTCCGGCCGCGGTGCCGAGGTGCCGGTGCCCGCCCGTCCGAACCCGAGGTCCTTTCCGAACTCCCTGCCGAAGTCCTTCCCGAAGTCCCCGAACTCCTTGGCCAGTTCGGTCAGGCCCTCGCGCACCCCCGTCGGCCAGTCGCCCCGCGCGAAGTGGTCCTGCACCTGCTCCTGCACCCGCTTGGCGATGCGCTGCAGCTCCTCCTGGGCCTGGGCCCGTGCCTGCTCCTGCGCCTCCTTGGCCTGGCGCCGGGCCCGCTGGGCCTCCTCGCGGGCCCTGCGGCTCTCGTCCTTGGCGCGCCGGGCCTGCTCCTTCCACTCCTGCTTGACGCGCCGCATCTCCTCCTTCGCGGCACGCCAGGACTCCTTGTCGCCGTACTCCCCGAAGTCGCCGAGGGAGCCGTCCCCTTCGCCGCGCCCCTTGCCGCCGGTGCCCCGCCGGGCCTCCGTGGCGGCGGCCCGCATCTCGCGCCGCAGATCGCCCGCCGCGCCGCGCACATCGGCCCGGATCTCGGCGGCCAGTTCCGCGACCGACTCGCGGATCTCCAGCTCCAGGTCGGCCAGCTCGCCGCTGCGGTCGGCCAGTTCCGCGCGGCCGGCGTCCGTGATCGCGTACACCTTGCGGCCCCCCTCGGTGGTGTGGGTGACCAGGCCCTCGGCCTCCAGCTTGGCCAGGCGGGGGTAGACGGTGCCCGCCGACGGTGCGTACAGCCCCTGGAAGCGCTCCTCGAGGAGGCGGATCACCTCGTAGCCGTGGCGCGGGGCCTCGTCCAGGAGCTTCAGCAGATAGAGGCGGAGGCGGCCGTGGGCGAAGACGGGAGGCATGTCAGAGCACCTTCTTGTCGGTCGTGCCGTCGGCAGGGGCGTCGGTCGAGTCAGCGGTCGAGCCGTCGTCCTGGCCGGAAACGGAATTGTCCCCCGAGTCGCTGTGTGGTCCGTCCGGCGGGGTGCTCGCCGGGTCGGTCTCCGCGGCCGGTTCCGCCCCCGCCGGAGGTGCGTCCTCGACCAGGGGGCCGATGTCCTCCGGCGCCACGTCCCACGGCTCGTCCTCCGCCGGGGGCCGCCGCAGCAGGGCGATCGAGCCCGAGACGGTCGTCGCCTTCAGGCTTCCGCTGCCTGAGCCGAGCCGCCCGGTGATCCTCTTGGCCCCCCACTGGCCGCTGACCCGCAGGTCCTCGAAGGCGTTGGACACCGTTCCGCTCGCCGTGTTCGCCTCCACCTCCGCATCCGCCGGGTGGGGCAGCCGGATGGCGATCTCGCCGGAGACGTTCGCCAGGACGATGTTCGTCGGGCGGCTCGCCGGATCGAGGTCGACGATCATCGAGCCGCTCACCGAGTCCGCCTTGACCGAGGAGCCCGCCTCGACCACGGTCAGGTCCCCGGAGACCGAGTTGAAACGGAGGTCGCCGCGCAGGGCCTGCGCCTCCAGGTTCCCGGAGACGGTGTCGGCGCGCACCGGGCCCGTCAGTCCCACCAGGGTGGTGTCCCCGGTGACCCCCTTCACCTCCGTACGCCCGTCGATCCCGGAGATGACCGCCGCGGCGCCGACCACGCCCACCTCCACGCGCGTGTCGGCAGGGACGGCGAGGGAGACCACGGCGCTGCGTCGCCATCCCTTGCGGTCGAGCCACTTGAGGAAGCCCTTCCACGGCAGGTCGTCGTAGGCGACCGTGAGCGTGCCGTCCTGCTGGCTCACCAGCAGCGGTGGTCCCTCGATCTCGGAGACCTCCAGTCGGGCGGGCCCTTCGTCCGTGCCCACCACGTTCACCGTGCCGTTGACGATGCGTACGTGGAGTTCGCGGACGGGCTTGTCGAAGGTGAGCTTCCGCGGCTCACCGACGGACCACTCGGACATGGTGCAGACCTCCCCGTCGCGACGCGCCATATCGCGTCTTCTGTAATTCACGATATATCGCGGCCGGTGAAAGTCAAGGCACTCGATCCGGTGATCTGCGCGGCCTCGGAAATGACCAAAGCGGTCGAATCGCCCTAGCGTGTGAGCATGTCGAACGTCGGTGCCCTGCTCCTGTGCCGGGCGCGGCCCGAGTCCGTCGCCCCTGCCGCCCATCTGCTGCGCGACCGCATGCTGCTCGCCCCGGCAGGCGACGTCTGGAGCGTGCTCCTTCCCGAGGGTCGGCCCTGGCTGGACGGCGAACCCGTCGACCGCGTCCTGACCGGCTGGGCCACCGCTCTGGCCGTCGGCGCCCCATGGCCCGTACTCGCCCTGTGGTGGGACGCCGACCGCGCCGGTTTCACCCTCGCCTCGGGTTTCCGCCGCCCCGTCGGCTACGTCTGGCTCGCGAACGGCACCCCGGCCGCCGAGGACGAGGCCATGCGCACGTTCGCCGACCGCCTGGGCCTGGACCCGGTGCTCGACGTGCGGGACCTGGACCCCCTCACGAAACCCGACCCAGGCACCGACGCCCGCGCCCGCCTGCGCACCCTGATCGCGGTCCTCACGCGCGCGGGAGTCGCACTCCCCGAGGGCATCACCCCGGGCGAGCCCGTCGACCGCCTCCGCGAGGCCGCGCACGCCCTGCCGGACGCCCGCCCCGCCGAGTGGCCGGGCCGGCGCGAGGCGGTACGCGCGGAACTCGACGCCGTCGGGAGCCGCCACCGGGGCCCGTCGCCCCCCTGGTCGGGAACGCCCCGGGCACGCGCCCTGGACCTGGCCCAGGTGGCGGCCGGGCTCCCCCTCACGGCCTGGGGCCTACGGCGCCGCAGCGGCGGCTGGACAGCGGCGGGGGCACTGCTGCTGGCGCACGGGGCGGTCGGACTGGCGTACGACCTGGTGTGGCCGTGGGACTGAGGGCGAGGCCCGCCCTGGGACCGCGGATTGCGGCGCCTTGGGGCGGCGGGCCGTGCAGCCCTGGGACGCCGGTCCGTACAGCCCTCGGACCGAGGGCTGCGAAAGCCCTGGGACTCAGGGACGTGGATGGCCCAGGGATTGAGGCACACGTGAGAGCTGGAACAGCGGGCCGCGAAAGCCCAGGGAGTCAGGGGCACGAATGCCCTGGGACTCAGGACCCGAACGCCCGACATCGAGGCGCACGTGAACCCCTGGAACTGCAGGCCGCGGCGCCTTGGGAGTGTGGGCGGTGCAGCCCTGGGGCGTCGCGCTCCGGAAGCATCGAGGTTCAGGGGCAGGGATTCCCTGAGGCTGAGGCGCGCGTGAGCCCCGGGACCGCGGGCCGCGCAACCCTGGGACTGCGGGCCGTGCAGCCATGCCTCTGTGGGATGCGAAAGCCTTGGGACCGCCGGACACGGGCGCCATGGGACTCAGGCGCACGAAGGCCCTGGGGCTCAGGTCGCACGAGTTGGCTGAGATCGAGGGCATGGAAAAGGGGCGCCACGCGGGCGCCCCGGCAGGCAGTCGGCAGGCAGTCGGACTCCCCGGCTCCTACTCGTCGTCCTCGTCGTCCAGTCGCGCCAGCCATGTCGCCAGCCGCTCCACCGGCACCTCGAAGTCCGGGTTGAGATCGACGAACGTACGCAGTTGTTCCGCAAGCCACTCGAAGGTGACCTCCTCCTCGCCGCGCCGCTTCTCCAGCTCTTCGATGCCTCGGTCGGTGAAGTACAACTCTTGCTCCTGATGCGGACGAGCCTGGGGCCTGCCCCTCCAGGATATTCCGTGCCGTGCACGCCCGGATCCGTACGGCAGGCGGGGTCGCGTGCAACCGGGCGGCGCATTAGCCTCGTCGCAGTTCAAGTGGACGTCGGCCCTGGTCCGTTGACCGGGCGGTGCGAGCTCGACGGGGGAGCGGGATGAGTCATATCCAGGACATCGAACTGCCTGACGGCACGGTGGTCACCGCAAGGATCGGTGCCGGGGATGCCTACGGGGAACAGGAGGACGTCGGCTTCACCGAAGCCGCCCTCGCCAAGGTCGAGCAGCTCGAAGAGCTGATCAAGGGGATCGGCGGCACCGTGCTCGATGCCGCGCGCGCGGCCAGGCCCTCCGAGGCCGCCATCACCTTCGGGGTCGAGCTGACCGCCAAGGAGGGCCTGGCGGTGGCCGTACTCGCCCGCGGGGAGGCCAAGGCGTCCCTGGAGGTCACCCTGACCTGGAAGTTCGACGGCCCGCCCGAACCGGCCCCGCCCGCCGCCTCACCCGCGACAGGCGACTCCGTCGACCCGTCCGCGCAGTGAACGGCAGGAACGAGCGCCTGGACGCGCTCGCCAGAGCCGCCACCGTGCAGATCCTGGACGCCGGTGCCGGTGACGGGCCCACGTGGGGCAGCGGGTTCTTCGTCGCGCCGGGCTGGGTCCTCACCGCCGCGCACGTACTGAGCGCGAACCTCAAGGGCGATCGGCAGAGGGAGTTCCGGGTGCGCGGCGTGGGCGTCGACGCCACGGCCCGGCTGGAGCAGTGGCTGCTCACCGATCCGGGCCGGGCCCGCATCCCGCTGGAGGAGGATCTGGCCCTGGTCCGGCTGACCGGCGACCCCGAGGACCATCCCCACGAGTGCATGTGGCTGCCGGACCGGGCCGTGCAGCACTTCGGTGTCGTCCACGTCTACGGCTCCTACCCCGCTCCGCCGTACATCCACGAACGGCCGGTGATCGCCGAGATCAACGGCCATGAGGACACGTACGGACTGATCATCAAGCCGGACATCGAGTTTCCCGGCGGGATGTCGGGCGGGCCGCTGGTCGATCCCGGCAGCGGAGCCGTCGTCGGAGTGGTCAAGTCGCGCCGGGTGCAGAAGGACGGCGGAATGGCGGTGTCGATCTCAGCCCTGCGCCGCTTCGGGGAGGAGACGTACCGCACCGTCATGGCCGCCCATGACCGGTGGCACGGCGAGGAACCGGTTTCCGAGGCCGGGGACAACTGGATCGACCTGCAGGCCGACCCGCGGGCCGCTGACGGCGAGCGGTGGACGCCCGACGACCGGCGTGCGGCGCTGCGCCTGCTCGCCTCCCTGCCCACGCCGCCCGACACGCACACCGTGGAGATCCTCGCGGCCCGCGCCCGCAGCAACAACCGGTGGCCGGGTGAGACCCCGGCCCTGCTCACCTGGCGCGACGGACACGGTCTGCTCTACGAGGGAACGCATCCGCTCGACTCGCTCGCATTCCTGCGGTACCTGAGGTTCGCGGCGGAGTACACGCGCTCCCGAGGCGGTGACTGCGAAGAGCTGAGCAAGTGGATCGAGAAGCGGCTGCGCAGGCACCCGTACCGGCCCATGCACGACTTCGTCCGGGAGGCCAGCCTCCCGCAGGCACTGCTGCCCTCGCCCGCAAAGGCGCCGGAACGCATCGTGATCCCCTATCCCGGCCCCGGGGAGGGCCCCACCGTCGCCGTCCTGCTCGATCCCGTGATCGATGATCCCAGCCGCTTCTTCTGGCAGATCTGGTTCGACGAAGGCACTCCCGGAAGCGAACCCGAGCTGGTCGAGGCGGACGACTCGGCGGACGGGGTCCTGCCCTGTGACCTCGTGCAGGCACTGCGTGCCCCCCTGAACGACCTGCTGCGCCGCAAGGACCGGGCGGGCCGGCCGGTGCCGCTCGAAGTCGCCCTGCCGGCGGGCCTCTTCGACACCGCGGTGCATCGCTGGCGGCTGGAGGACATCGCCGAACTGGACGATCCCGGAGCTCTGGGCGCACGCCGGGGCGTCGTACTGCGCTCCCTCGAGCGCCGTGGAGAACCGGACAAACTCTGGACCGACCGCTGGCAGGCCATGACCGCCGAGCCCCGTTTCCGAGGCTGGCGCATTCCCGTGCGGGGCGTCGTCCAGAACCCCCGCGACTACCACAACGCCGCTCACGGCCTGGTGCCCGTCATGTGCCGCCCTGCCGGGCGCGGCGCCGGGCGGAACGCGATGAGGCTCGCTCTGGAGAACGGCCACGGCGTCGCCCTGTGGCGCGTCGGCGGCCAGGCCGCCCACACCTGCTCGGACGAGTGCGACACGCTGCACGTCCGGGCCGGGGCCCTGCTCGGCACCCTCCGCTCCCTCGCCGAACTCCCCGACCGGCTCAGGTCGCTACGGCAGGAGATCAGCGAGCAGCACGCCGAGAGCCGCTGGGCGGAACCGCTGGCGCTGCTCTACGACGACCCCCGGCGGCCACTGCCCGCCGAGGATTCCGGACCACTGGACGCCCCGCTGTGAACGGCATCCGGTGCACATACGACGGCTGGCCGAAACCGGCGGTGTCACAGCGCTGGGCTGGGTACATTTCCAGGGGCCCGTTGTGGGCGCCCCATGCCCCCGCCGGCCAGGCCGTGGAACACCACCGACCGTCGGCGAGGAGCACACCATGAGCCAGTGGTTCGTCTACGAGGGCACCGGGGAGCAGGATCCGGACAAGATCGGCCGGCTGCCGGTCCCACCGCCGTGGCGGGCGTTCGACGCCCCGCCCGTCCCGTACGAGGTCCCGGACCTCGACTCCTCGACGCGCCGCAGGCTCGGCGAGCGCACCGTTCTGCTGCCCATCCAGGACACCGAGACCCTGGAACTCGTCAACGCGGCCCTGTACCTGAGGCGACCCCTCCTCGTCACCGGTGAGCCGGGCGTCGGCAAGTCCACGCTCGCGCACTCCGTCGCGCACGAACTCGGCCTCGGCCGGGTCCTGGAGTGGCCGATCGTCAGCCGCAGTGAACTGAGGGACGGGCTCTACACGTACGACGCCATCGGCCGGCTGCAGGACGCACAGCTCGAGCGCACCTCCGACACGGGTGCGCCGGTCTCCGAGGACATCGGCCGCTACATCAGGCTCGGTCCCCTCGGCACCGCGCTGCTCGCCGCCGAACGGCCCCGGGTGCTGCTCATCGACGAGCTGGACAAGAGCGACATCGACCTGCCGAACGACCTCCTCAACGTCCTGGAGGAGGGGAAGTTCCCCATCCCCGAGCTGGAGCGGATCTCCGACCGGACACCGGTGGTGAAGGTGCTCACCGACGACGGGCGCCGGGTCGAGGTGACGGGCGGTCAGGTGCGGTGCCGGGCCTTCCCGTTCGTCGTCATGACCAGCAACCGCGAGCGCGACTTCCCCGCCCCGCTGCTGCGCCGGTGCATTCCCCTCGACCTGAGGGCACCCCGCGACCAGCGCCTCGCCGCGCTCGTCCAGGCCCACTTCGGGCAGAGCGCGTACGACGACAACCGCGACATCGTCGAGCAGTTCACCGAGGCGGAGGCGGACGGGGCGATGCGCCCCACCGATCAGCTGCTCAACGCCATCTTCCTCACCCAGCACGCGGCCCGGGACGCGATCGGCCGCGAGGAGATCTCGCAGTTGCTGATGCGGCCCCTGGACCAGGGGCCCAGGTAGCGATGCCGGCCCGAGCCCCGGATCCGTCGCCCGGCGAGGTGAGCCCCGAGCTCACGGCGCTGGTCGCGCGGCTGCGCGAGGCGGGCATCCCACCCGGGGTCGAGGAGCTCGCCGACGCCCTGTGGCTGGCCCGCTGGCTGCCCGGGCCGAGCGGAGCCGCCCCTCGAGCCACCGGCGGAACACCGGACTTGACGACCGCGCCCGAAGGGGGGCCGCCCGACACCACCGGCATCTCGGTAGCGCCTTCCGAGGCCGTCGCGCCCCCCGCCGAGAGCGGGCAGCAGGACAGGGCGGCGCTGTTCGCGCCGGGAGCGGGAGACGAGGGGGCGGCGGTCCGTATGACGCCGGTCCGGGTGCCCGCCGCCCCCGCGCTGCCCGAACCCCTCGCACTGCAACGGGCGTTACGCCCCCTGCAGCGGTACCGCGCACCCGTACGCCCCGTACCGAGGGAGCTGGACGAGCGGGCCACCGCCGAACGGGCCGCCGAGTCCGGGCTCGTGCTGCCCGTGCTGCGGGCCGATCGCCGCCGTGAGGCACGTCTGCTGCTCGTGATGGACGTGTCGACCTCCATGGCGGTGTGGCAGCAGGTGCTCGACGAGCTGCGCCAGGTCTGCGAGCGCGCCGGCGCCTTCCGTGAGGTCCAGACGCAGTACCTCCACGAGACGGACGCAGGCCTGCCCGGGCTCGCCGTCGGCCCCGAGCGCACCGGTCCGCTGCACGCCCCGGAGCAGCTCAGCGACCCGACCGGTCGCCGGTTGACCCTGGTGCTCAGCGACTGCGCGGGCCCCATGTGGCGCAGCGGGCGGATGCAGCGGCTGCTGCACCGCTGGGCCGCGACCGCGCCGGTGGCCGTCGTACAGCCGCTGCCGCAGCGCATGTGGCTGCGCACCCATCTGCCGGCCCGGCGCGGGGTGCTGCACCGGCGCGAAGGGCCCGCCGGGACGCTGGAGTTCACGCCCGACAAGGGGCATGTCGACCGGGCCGCGACACCGATCCCCGTGCTGGCCCTGCGGCGCGGCTCCGTGGAGGGCTGGGCCCGGCTGCTGGCGGGGGCCCGCGGGCAGTCCCTGACGGCCGCCGCGGGCTGGGTGCGCGCCGATCACGCGGCGTCCACCGCGCCGGTGCGGGCGGCCCAGGACCTGAGCGCCGAGGAACGCGTCCGGGCGTTCTGGCGCAACGCGTCCCGGGAGGCCCGCAGGCTGGCCGTGCACCTGTCCGCGGTGCCGCTGTACCTGCCCGTGATGCAGCTGGTGCAGCACGCGATGCTCGCCGGAACCGGCCCCGAGGTGCTCTCCGAGGTGCTGCTCGGCGGTCTGGTACGGCGCCGTGACGACGCGGACGACCCGCAGGCGGTGCGCTACGAATTCCTGCCGGGGGTGGCGCCCCGGCTGCGGGAACGGCTGGCGGTCGACGAGGCCGAGCTGCTGTTCAAGCACCTCTCCGACTATGTGGAGCGGAAGTTCGGCCGCAGCGTGCGCAACTTCCCCGCACTGGCGGGCGCATTCCTGCGCGGGGCCGTCGAACCGGGCCTGGCACCCGTGGCGGACCCCCGCACGGACGCGCACGAGCCGGCCGGGCTGCGGGCGTTCGCGGAGGTGTCGGCCGACGTGCTCCGCGACCTCGGCGCGCGCATCCCGGCGGTGCCGGTGCCGGTGTCGACGCCGCTCGCCCCGAACGCCCGGGAACTGCTCAGCAAGGGGAGGGAGGCGATCGGGCGGTACGAGACACAGGGGTTCACCCGGGAACTCGACGCCGCGGTCGAGTACCTGCGGCAGGCGCTGGCGGCCGCACGAACGGAAAGGGAGTGGACATCGGCGGCCGAGGAGCTGGCCAACGCGCTCCTGGCCCGGTGGCGGGTGCGAGGGGTGGGGGACGACCTGCGGGACGCGTGGGAGGCGGTCGGTGACGGGCCGGTGACCATGCGGGCGCATCTCATCCGGGGGACGGTCTGCTGGTTGCAGTGGCGCGAGACGACCCGGGTGGGTCTCGGGTTCTCCGGGATCCCCGACAGCCTGCGCGAGTGGGCCGGACGTGCGCGGCACGGTACGGAGCGGGCGCAGGCCGTCCTGCTCTACCTGGCCGACCGGGACCTCACCGCGGTCCTGGACGACGCGGAGCCCACCCCGGCCGCGCTCGACCGCAGGCGGATCGCCGCCGAGGCGCTGGTGCACGTCCGGCGGGCCGTCGCGGGCTCCGTGCCGCGGACGGAGGACCAGGATGGCTCCCTCCCGGTGCCGGATCCCCAGCAGTGGTACCTCGCGCATCTGAACCGGGCCATCGAGGCGGCCGGGACCCGCATCCGGTTCCCACAGCCGGAGGGCGCCTACGCACTGCGGGGCGCCTTGTGGTTCGAAGTGGCACAGCAGCACGCGGGGGCGGGCCCGATCACCGTACGGCCCCGCCCCAAGCGCGCATCGGCCGCTGCCGAGCACGCGGTGGAGGACCTGCTGGTCGCGGTCCGTGACCAGACCGTGCTGCCCTCCGCCGAACGCTGTCGCATCTGGCTGACCGTGGCGTCGGCCGCCGAGATCCTCCAGCCGCCGCGCGACGACCACCGGGAGCGCCGGCTGGTCCAGTCGGCCGTGGACCAGGCCCTGGAGGCCGCCGGTGACGACGAGGAACTGCTGCTCGACTGCCATCTGTGGGCCGCGCGGGTCTACCGGGACCGCTTCGAGCGGACCGGGGACCCCGCCCATCTGGACCGTGTCGTCGAGGAGTGGACGGCGGCCGAGCTACTGCTCGGCGAGGACGATGCGCGGCGCCACGAGGTACTGACGGACTTCGGCGTGGACCTGCTCAGACGGGGCGAGTCCACGGGATCCGCCGAGGACGTGAACCGGGCCGTGCACCTGCTGCGCACCGCCGTCGAGGAGACGACGTCCGGCGATCCCCGGCTGCCGTCGAGGCAGCGGCAGTTGGCGCTCGCCCACTGGAGGCGTTACCTGCGTTACGGGGTCTTGTCCGATCTCTACGAAGCGGACTGGATACTGGGTGAGGCCGTGCGCGGTGCCGATCCGGAGGCACATGGCTTCCTCGCACTGTGCTGGCTGGAGCGGGGCAACGTGTGCTCGGCCCTGCACGACCGTACGGGCGAGGTCGGTGACCTCTACAAGGCGGCCAACCACTACGCACAGGGCGTCGACGAGGCCCGGGAAGCCGGCGAGGGCGAGCTGATGGCCCGCGCGCTGATGAATCGTGGCGGCGCACGGGAGTTGCTCGGCTCTCCCCGGGAGGCCGTGAGCGACTATGCCGAGGCCCTCCGGCACACCACCGATCCCGAGCTCTCCAGGGACGTCAGGGCCGCCCTCGCCCGCCTGAACCCCGAAACGGCCCCCGAGTGACCGCACCGCCCCAGGACACCCCCGTACCCCTGCCCGACATCCCCCGCCCGGACCACACCGACCACCCGGTTCTCGCCGCCATCCTCGCCGAACTCCGCGCCAGGGAAGCGGAACCCGTCGTCGTCGCCCGTTACGAAGACGCCCCATGACCACACACCCGCGCTGGCCCTACGACGAACTCGACACGGCGGCCCATCGGCCCACCCCCTTCCACCAGTTCGTGCTGAAGGTCCACGGCCGCTGCAACCTCGACTGCTCGTACTGCTACCTGTACCAGGGCCCCGACCACAGTTGGCGCGACCGCCCGGCCCGTACCCCCGACACCACGATGCTGCGCACCGCGCACCGCATCGCCGAACACGTACGCGCCCACCGCCTTGACCGCATCCGCATCGAACTCCACGGCGGTGAACCGCTGCTCACCGGCCCGGACCCCGTCCTCGCCTACGCCCGCGCGGTACGGCAGGCCGTCCCCGCGGACTGCGACGTCACCGCCACCGTCCAGTCCAACGGCACCCGCCTCACCGCCGCCGCCCTGGAACGGCTGGCCGCCGCGGGCATCCGGGTCGGGCTCAGCCTCGACGGCGGGCGTGCCGGTCACAACGCCCGTCGTGTGGACCGCGCCGGCCGTCCCGCCTGGCCGGCTGCCAGAGCAGCGGCGCAGCGACTGACGGCGCGCCCGGAGACGTACGCCGGAATCCTCTGCACGATCGACCTCGGGGCGGACCCGCTCGACGTGTACCGCTCGCTGCTCGAACTGGGGCCGCCCGGCGTCGACTTCCTGCTCCCGCACGCCAACTGGGCCCACCCGCCACCGGGCCTCGCCCCGGTCTCGCCCGGCCGGCACCGCCCGCGCGCCACGCCCTACGGTGACTGGCTCGCGGCCGTCTTCGACGCCTGGTGGGACGAGAACCGGCTGCGTACGCGGGTGCGGCTCTTCCAGGAGATCGCCGCCCTGCTGCTGGGGGCGCCGAGCGGGGCCGAGGCGGTGGGGCTGTCCCCGCTGGCCGCCGTCGTCGTGGAGACCGACGGCTCCATCGACCAGGTGGACTCGCTGCGGTCGGCGTACGCGGGCGCTTCGCGGACGGGCCTCGACGTCTTCCGGCACAGCTTCGACGAGGCGCTGCGTCATCCCGGAGTCGCCGCCCGGCAGCTGGGCGAGCGGGGACTGGCGGACGAGTGCCGTGGGTGCCCGGTGGGCAGGGTGTGCGGCGGTGGCAACTATGTGCACCGCTACGCACCCGGCAGCGGGTTTCTGCACCCCAGCGTGTACTGCGCGGACCTGGAACGGCTCATCCGCCATGTCGCGCACCGGCTGAACCGGACCGCTCGAGGATCCGCATGAGACAAGGCGGGCCTCAACTCTTCATCCCCGGAACCTTTTTGACGCACAATCGAATAGCCTGTGCACAGTTGTGGCCAGGGTCGGTCGAGGGGAACTGAGAGATGGCGGCAGAGCTCGGCCACGTCACGGTGGTCTTCGCCGGACAGAGCGAGTCCTGGGCCAAATGGATCGACCACCAGATCCGGGCCGCCGGGCGCGCCACCACGCTGGTGCGCTGGAATCCGCTGCGCCGTCCACCGACCCCCGATTCGCTGACCGACCTGCTGAGCGCGCCCGGCCGCATCCTCCTCGTCATCGACGACTGGTACGAACGGCTCGGGCACGGCAGGTTCGAGGCCTGGGCCGACGTCCTGCGGCAGGTGCTGCCGGCGCACCGGGACCGGATCGCCGCGGTGAGCATCACCGCACAGCCCATGCCGGAGGCCGTCATCGCCCTGGCCCCCGTCGAACTGCGCGGCCTCAGGCCGGAGGTGGCCCGCAGCCGCGTCCTGGAGTGTGCGGGCATCCCGGCCCCCGGCACCCTCGTCGCCCTCTCCCGCGGCCCCCGCTTCCCCGACGACCCGCCCGAGGTGTGGCAGGCACCGCGCCGCAACCGCCGCTTCATCGGCCGTGCCGAACTCCTGGAGAAGGTCTACGGCACCTTCTCCGCGGCCGGCCGGGACGGCGCCGCCGTGGCCCTGCTCGGCCCCGGGGGGTTCGGCAAGACCCAGCTGGCACTGGAGTACGTGCACCGCTTCGCCGGCGAGTACGACATCGTCTGGTGGGTCACCGCAGCCCAACGCATCACCGCCCGCCAGCAGTTCGCCGAACTCGCCCCGCGGCTCGGCGTGCCGGACGGCGGCGACCTGTCGGCGACGATCAAGGCCGTACGGCGCGAACTCGACAGCACCGCACGCCCCTGGCTGCTCGTCCTGGACGGAGCGACCGGCGAGCCCGAGCGACTGCTCGACATCGTGCCGGAGGGGCACGGGCACGTCCTCGTCACCACCCACCGCACGGAGTGGGGAGCCCACACCGAGACGATCACCGTGCCGGCCTTCGAACGCCGGGAGAGCGTCGCGTTCGTCCGGCGCCGGGCCGATCGCCTCACCGACGACGAGGCGGAACGGCTCGCGGAGGCCGTCGAGGACATGCCGCTGCTGCTCGACCAGATGGCCGCCTGGCTGGACCAGACCCCGACCGCCTCCGTGGGCGACTACATACGTGACATCGGCGAGGGCAGGCCGGACCGGTTCGGAGTGGTGCACTCCGGCGGATACCCGCGCTTCGAGGTGGCCTGGGCGAAGCTCGTCAACACGCTGCGCGAGGGTTTCGAGCCCGCCTGGAAGCTGCTCAACCTGCTCGCGTGCTTCTCGCCCGACGTGGTGCCGGTACGGCTGCTGCAGACCGCCCGCCACGGCGATCTGCCGCCCGACCTGGCCGAGTTGGTCGCGGAGCCCAGCAGCTGGAACAGCGCGCTGCGCAAGCTGTCCGAGATCACCTCCATGCGGATCGAGTACGAGCAGAGCCCGCGCCTGGACACCCAGACCGTCAGCACGCTCCGTATGCACCGGCTCTTCCACCGTTTCGTACGCTCCATCCAGTCACCCGACGACATCGCGTACTACTCGGCCGCGGCCCGCAAGGTCCTGGTCTCCGCCGACCCGCGCGACTCCTCCTCGGCGGGCAACTGGTCCCGGTATGCCGAGCTCATACCGCACCTGGAGCCCTCCGGGGCGCTGCGCTCGGCCGACGACGACGTCCGCGAACTCGTCCTCAACTGCATCGAGTACCTGCGGATGCGCGGCGAGTACCACGAGGGCTGGTCGCTGAGCCGGCAGGTCGTGCAGAACTGGCGCGAGGCCTTCGGCGACACCGACCGCTCGGTGCTCGTCGCCGTCCACCAGCTCGCCAACATGCTGCGCAGGACCGGCCGCTACAGAGAGGCGGAGGAGGTCGGCCGGGAGAACCTGAGGCGGCTGATCGAAGCCGGTGACACCCGGCCCATCGAGCTGATCCGCGCCAAGGACGGACTCGGCGGAACGCTCATGGCGCTCGGCCGGTACACCGAGGCACGCACCCTGTTCGAGGAGGCCGCCGCGAGCGCAGCCGCCGAGCTGGGCGGCGAGAACGTGCCGCGCACCCTCACGATCCGCAGCAACCTCGCCGTCGCCATCGGCCTGCAGGGCCGCTACACCGAGTCGCTCGCCCTGCACCGGAGGATCTTCGAGGCCCGGGTCGAACTCCTCGGCGGCAAGAACGCGGCCACGCTCAACTCGGCCCTGCACACCGCCTGGATGCTGAGGCTGCTCGGCCAGTACCGCGAGGCACTGCAGATCCAGGGTCACAACTCCCGTGTCCACAGCCAGATCCTCGACCGCAACCACAGCCAGACCGTCCGCGCCGAGCACAATCTGGCCCTGTGCTCCCGGCGCGTGGGGGACCTGCAGTTCGCCCACGCCATGATGCGCGGGGTCCGGGAGAAGCTGCTGCGCCGATGGGGCATGCTGCATCCGGAGACGCTCATGGTCTCCTGCGACTACGCCATGCTGCTGCGCCAGATGGGGCTGGGCACGGAGGCCCGGGAGCTCGCCGAGTCCACCGCCGCGCAATACGCCTCCCAGCTCGGTGACGGCCATCCGTATGCGATCGGAGCCCGCGACAACGTGGCCATCGTCATGCGGGACATGGGCGAGAAGCGGGCGGCACTGGAACTTTCCCGGCACACCACGCACCAGATGGAGCAGGCGGTCGGCCAGGACCACCCCTGGGCCATAGGCTGCGCCAAGAACGGGATCGCCGCGCTGGCCACCGTCGGCGACACCGATGCCGCGGCCGCCCTGGGGCGGGAGGCCGCCGACCGGTCCGCCCGCGTCCTGGGCGACTCGCACATCCTGACGATCAGCCTCAGGGCAGGGCTGGCGCTGGATCTCGCGCAGCTCGGGGAGCGCGAGGAGGCCGAGAACCTGCGCACGGAGGCGGAGAACCGGCTCACCGCCCTGCTCGGCGCCGACCATCCGCACGCCGACGACATCCTCAGACGGCACAACCCCTACTGGGACTTCGAACCCCAGCCGATCTGACCGCGCCGCAACGCCGAAGGGTCCGGCCCCCGAGGGGACCGGACCCTTCCGCACCGCTGTGTCGAGACCTACGCCTCGAACACCTCACGCACCAGCTGCTCCTGCTCCGCCTGGTGTCGCTTCGCGGAACCGACGGCCGGGGACGAGCTGTGCGGGCGGGAGATCCGCCGCAGGCGCTCGCCGTGCGGCACGTCCGCGCCGACCGCCAGGTCGAGGTGGTCGATCAGGTTGAGGGCGATGAACGGCCAGGCGCCCTGGTTCGCCGGCTCCTCCTGGGCCCACAGGTACTTCTCGACGTTCGGGTACTTGGCGATCTCCGCCTGGAGCTCGGCACCCGGCAGCGGGTACAGCCGCTCGACACGGACGATCGCGATGTCCGTGGCGCCTCGCTTGGTGCGCTCGGCCTCCAGGTCGTAGTACAGCTTGCCCGCGACGAACACGACCTTGCGGACCGCGGCCGGGTCGACCGTGGAGTCGCCGATGACCGGGCGGAACTGACCCGAGGTGAACTCCTCCGTCTTCGACGCGGCGGCCTTCAGGCGCAGCATCGACTTCGGGGTGAAGACCACCAGCGGCTTGTGGTGCGGGTTGTGCACCTGCCACCGCAGGAGGTGGAAGTAGTTCGACGGGAGGGTCGGCATCGCGACGGTCATGTTGTTCTGCGCGCACAGCTGGAGGAAGCGCTCGACGCGGGCCGAGGAGTGGTCCGGGCCCTGGCCCTCGTAGCCGTGGGGGAGCAGCAGCACGACACCGCTCGTCTGGCCCCACTTCTGCTCCGCCGCCGAGATGTACTCGTCGACGACCGTCTGCGCGCCGTTGACGAAGTCGCCGAACTGCGCCTCCCACATCACGAGCGCGTCGGGGCGGGCCAGCGAGTAGCCGTACTCGAAGCCCATGACCGCGTACTCGGAGAGCAGCGAGTTGTAGACGTTGTAGCGGGCCTGGTCCTCGGCGAGGTACTGGAGCGGGGTGTGCTCCTCGCCCGTCTCGCGGTCGATGAGGACCGCGTGGCGCTGGCCGAAGGTGCCGCGCTGGGAGTCCTGGCCGGAGAGGCGCACCGGGGTGCCCTCCAGGAGCAGGGAGCCGACGGCCAGCGTCTCGCCCATGCCCCAGTCGATCGTGCCGTCCTCGACCATCGTCGCCCGGCGCTGCAGCTGCGGCAGCAGACGCGGGTGGACGTGGAAGTGGTCGGGGATGTTGACCTGGGACTCGGCGATCCGCTTCACGACCTCCGTGGTGATCGCGGTGTTCACCGGGACCGGGAACTCGGCCTGCGGGTCCGAGACCGGGGCGGCGCCCGGCTGCGAGGTGGCCTCGCGGACCTCCGTGAAGACCTTCTCCAGCTGGCCCTGGTAGTCCTGCAGGGCCTGCTCGGCCTCTTCCAGGGTGATGTCACCGCGACCGATCAGGGACTCGGTGTAGAGCTTCCGCACCGAGCGCTTCTTGTCGATCAGGTCGTACATCAGCGGCTGGGTGAAGGCCGGGTTGTCCGACTCGTTGTGACCGCGGCGGCGGTAGCAGATGAGGTCGATCACCACGTCCTTGTTGAACGCCTGGCGGAACTCGAAGGCGAGCCGCGCGACGCGGACCACGGCCTCAGGGTCGTCGCCGTTCACGTGGAAGATCGGGGCCTCGATCATCCTCGCCACGTCCGTCGCGTACATCGACGAGCGGGAGGACTCCGGGGCGGCGGTGAAGCCGACCTGGTTGTTGATGACGATGTGGACCGTGCCGCCGGTGCGGTAGCCGCGCAGCTGCGACATGTTCAGGGTCTCGGCCACCACGCCCTGGCCCGCGAAGGCCGCGTCGCCGTGCAGGGCCACCGGCAGGACGGTGAAGTCCGTGCCGCCCTTGTTGATGATGTCCTGCTTGGCGCGGGTGATGCCCTCGATGACCGGGTCGACCGTCTCCAGGTGGGAGGGGTTCGCGGCCAGCGAGACCGTGATCTGCTCGCCGTCCAGGCCGGTGAAGGTGCCCTGGGCGCCCAGGTGGTACTTCACGTCGCCGGAGCCGTGCATCGACTTCGGGTCGAGGTTGCCCTCGAACTCGCGGAAGATCTGCGCGTACGACTTGCCGACGATGTTGGCCAGCACGTTCAGGCGGCCGCGGTGGGCCATGCCGATGACGACCTCGTCCAGGCGGGACTCGGCGGCGGAGTCGATGACCGCGTCGAGCAGCGGGATGACGGACTCGCCGCCCTCCAGGGAGAAGCGCTTCTGGCCGACGTACTTCGTCTGCAGGAAGGTCTCGAAGGCCTCCGCCGCGTTCAGCCGGCGCAGGATGCGCAGCTGCTCCTCGCGCTCCGGCTTGGAGTGCGGGCGCTCCACCCGGTCCTGGATCCACTTGCGCTGCTTGGGGTCCTGGATGTGCATGAACTCGATGCCGGTGGTGCGGCAGTACGAGTCGCGCAGCACGCCGAGGATGTCGCGCAGCTTCATCATCGACTTGCCGGCGAAGCCGCCGACGGCGAACTCGCGCTCCAGGTCCCACAGGGTGAGCCCGTGCTCGGTGATGTCCAGGTCGGGGTGCTTGCGCTGGCGGTACTCCAGCGGGTCGGTGTCGGCCATGACATGGCCGCGGACCCGGTAGGAGTGGATCAGCTCGAAGACGCGGGCGGCCTTGGTGACGTCGTCGTCGTGGCTGGCGTCGATGTCCTTGAGCCAGCGGACCGGCTCGTAGGGGATGCGCAGGGCCTCGAAGATCTCGTCGTAGAAGCCGTTCTCGCCGAGCAGGAGGTTGGCGACGATCCGCAGGAACTCGCCGGAGGCGGCGCCCTGGATGACCCGGTGGTCGTAGGTCGACGTGAGCGTCATGACCTTCGAGATGCCGAGCTTGTTCAGGGTGTCCTGGCTGGTGCCCTGGAACTCCGCCGGGTAGTCCATGGAGCCGACGCCCATGATGACCGACTGACCGGGCATCAGACGCGGGACCGAGTGGACGGTGCCGAGGCCGCCGGGGTTGGTCAGGGAGACCGTGACACCGGTGAAGTCGTCCATCGTCAGCTTGCCGTCACGGGCGCGGCGGACGATGTCCTCGTAGGCCTGCCAGAACTCGAAGAAGTTCAGCGTCTCGGCCTTCTTGATGCCCGCGACGACCAGCTGGCGGTCGCCGTTGGGCTTCACCAGGTCGATGGCGAGGCCGAAGTTGACGTGCGGCGGCTTGACGAGGGTGGGCTTCCCGTCCTTCTCCGCGTAGTGCCAGTTCATCGACGGCATCGTCTTGATGGCCTGCACCATCGCGTAGCCGATCAGGTGCGTGAAGGAGATCTTCCCGCCCCGGGCGCGCTTGAGGTGGTTGTTGATGACGATGCGGTTGTCGAACAGCAGCTTCACCGGGACCGCGCGCACGGACGTGGCCGTGGGCAGCTCCAGGGAGGCGTTCATGTTCTTCGCGACGGCGGCGGCGGGACCGCGCAGGGTCACCAGCTCGGGGCCGTCGGCGGCCTCGGTCGCGGGGGCGGCCTTGGCAGCGGGCTTCGCCGGAGCGGGGGCCGCGGCGGCCGGCTTCGCGGGGGCGGGCGCCGGAGCGGCGGCCGCGGGCTTCTGGGCCTCGGGGGCCGGCGCGGGAACGGGCGCCGCGGGGGCGGCCGGGGCCTGCGCAGCCGGGGCGGCGGGCGCCGCGGGTGCCGGGGTGGTGGTCTCTGCGGCCCCCGCGGCCGCAGTACCCGCCGGAGCCGGGGCGGCGGGGGCCCCGGGCTTGTAGTCGGCGAAGAAGTCCCACCAGGCTCGGTCTACCGAATTCGGGTCCTGGAGGTACTGCTGATAGATCTCGTCGACGAGCCACTCGTTGGGGCCGAACGCCGCAGCGGGGTTCTTGCCCGCTTGGTCTGCGTCGGTCGAGATGCTCGAGTTACTGGGGGACTGTGGCGACACGGCGGCAACCGCCCTCTTCCGCTTCACAAGGTGATGGACAGCGGGAATAAAGGCTACGCCCCCAAGACCCGGAAGGTCAGGCCGGGCCGGTTCATCGTCGTGTAAGTCACATCGGAAACCGCGTTTCGGGCCTGGAAATGGCGGGAAACAAACGCGGTTCCGGTACGGGAGGAGGGTGACGGGAAACGCCGAACCAGGCCCTGCACGCTCAGCGTGCGGGCGTGTGCCTGATCACACGTGTCCGTCAGTGCGGACCCCGGTGGATCTTGAGGCTCCGGTTCGGACTTTACGTCAACTTTGAACGGATGTCTCTCCCGGGAGGGTGACGAGAATCCGGCAACCCCGCTCGGATTCGGCCACTCCGATCCCGCCACCGTGCAGGTCGACGGCCCAGCGGGCGATCGCGAGGCCCAGCCCCG
The DNA here is from genome assembly GCF_044465725.1 of Streptomyces sp. NPDC049541. Lineage (NCBI taxonomy): Bacteria > Bacillati > Actinomycetota > Actinomycetes > Kitasatosporales > Streptomycetaceae > Streptomyces > Streptomyces sp. NPDC049541. Next base: position 685,269 of record NZ_JBITLY010000005.1, read on the forward strand.
TACCGCCGTCGCCGCCCTGGCCGTTGGACGCGCCCGCGCCGCCCCGGTTGAACCGCTCGAAGACCCGGTGCCACTCCGAGCGTGGAATGCCGGGGCCCTCGTCCAGCACCTCCAGCTCCAGCGACTCCGGCAGCGCGCCGCGTCGCGCCTTCACGGTCACACGGCCGTGCGGCGGGCTGTGCTTGACCGCGTTGTCGATGAGATTTGCCACTACCTGGTGGATCCGCTCGGGGTCCGCGTGCGCCGTCAGCTCCGGCGGGGACACGTCGAGGTGCAGATGCACATCCGTGCGGGTGTGGCTGCCGGAGCCGGAGGCGATGCCCGCGCGCGCGGGCACGGCCATGTTGGCCTCCTTCAGCACGCCCGAGAGGTACGGCCAGACCTCGAAGCGCCGCCGGCGCAGCGGTACGACCCCGTTGTCCAGCCGGGACAGGTCCAGCAGCGTCTCCACCAGCCGGCCGAGCCGCTCGGTCTGCTTCAGGGCCGTACGCATGGTCTCCGGGTCGGCCGGGGAGACACCGTCGACGATGTTCTCCAGCACCGCCCTCAGGCCCGCGATGGGCGTGCGCAGCTCGTGCGAGACGTTCGCCACCAGCTCCTTGCGCTGGCGGTCCTGGGCCTCCAGGTCGTCCGCCATGCGGTTGATCGTCTGCGCCAGGTCGCCCAGCTCGTCACGGCGGTTCTCGCGCACCCTGCGGGTGTAGTCGCCGTGCGAGATGGCCCTGGCCACCGCGTTCATGTCGTCCAGCGGCGCGGTCAGCGAATGGGCAACGAACTGCGTGATCAGCAGGGTGGCGATCATCGAGAAGACCGTGATGAAGCGCAGCTCCGTCGCCGTGCGCATGGCGATCATCATCAGCCCGGTGGTGATCAGGACCGCGATGACGACGAGCGCGCCCAGCTTGGTCTTGATCGAGAACGGGCTCACACCGCCCCAGGGCTCCCCGGGGCTTCTCCGGCCGGCCGGACCGCCGCTCATGGCGTCGGGGTCTCCAGCGCGTAGCCCACACCGTGCACCGTGCGGATCCGCTCGGCGCCGATCTTCCGGCGCAGCGCCTTGATGTGGCTGTCGACCGTACGGGTGCCGGAGGCGTCCGCCCAGTCCCACACCTCGGCGAGGAGCTGCTCACGGGAGAGCACCGCGCGCGGGGTGTTCGCCAGGCACACCAGCAGGTCGAACTCGGTGGGCGTCAGATGCACGTCCTCGGAGTGCACACGTACCCGCCGCTGGGCGTGGTCGATCTCCAGCTCGCCCAGGCGCAGGATGCCGCTTCTGGGCGTCGTGGCGGCCAGCGCGGCCCGCTCCACCCGGCGCAGCAGCACATGCACGCGGGCCGCCAGCTCCCGCATGGAGAACGGCTTGGTCATGTAGTCGTCGGCGCCGACGCCGAGCCCGACCAGCATGTCGGTCTCGTCGTCGCGCGCGGTCAGCATCAGCACCGGCACCGGGCGCTGGGCCTGCACCCGGCGGCAGACCTCCAGGCCGTCGAAGCCCGGCAGCATGATGTCGAGGATCAGCAGATCGGGCTGCCAGGCCTCGGCGGTGTCGACGGCCGCCGGGCCGTCACCCGCGGTCTGCACGAGGAAACCCTCTGCGCGCAGGCGGGCCGCGATGGCGTCGACGATGGTCGCGTCGTCCTCGACCACCAGGACCCTGCGCTGCGCGCCCGGGGTCGCCGTCGTGCCGTTGTGGGATGTGTGGGTCTGCTCCATCGCCCGCCCCTGAGTTGCTTTCCGGAATCCGTGGGGTGATCCGTTACCTGGCTCATGCCTGCGCATGCTTGCGATTGACGCTTGAATGACCTGCGCCAGAGAAGCAGAGTACGGGGAGTCGCCGTCCCACGGCTATCCAGGTCGGACGGCGATGTGCACGACGTCGGGAACGCCACGGGCAACCGGGATCTCTTCGGTACGCACCTGTTGGAACCCGGCATTCCGCAAGGTTTCTTCGAAATCCGGAGAGGGCTGCGCGGACCACACCACCAGCACCCCGCCCGGCTTCAACACCCTTGCGCAGCTTGTCAGTCCGGTGGGTGAGTAGAGATCGTCGTTGCCCTCGGTGACGGTCCAGTCGGGGCCGTTGTCGATGTCCAGGCACAGGGCGTCATAAGTGGCGGATGTCTCATGGACGTGCTCGATCAGATCGGTCTCCAGGATCCGCGTACGGGGATCGGCGACGGCCTGGGCGGAGAGGGCGGCGAGGGGGCCGTTCAGGTGCCAGTCGATGATCGCGCGCTCGCGCTCCACGACCGTGATCGCGCCCCAGCGCGGGTCCGCCGCCGCGTGTGCGAGCGAGAAGCCCACGCCGAGGCCTCCGATCAGCACGTCCGGCGCCTTGCGGGGGCCCACGGCGGCGAGCGCGGCGTCCACCAGGAGCCGCTCCGAGCGGCCGTCCGAGGTGTCCATCAGAAAGCAGCCGTTGGCGATGATCTGCAGCAGCTCGCCGTGCCGGCGGAGCACGACCTCGCCGTACGGGCCCTCGCGACGGTCCAGGACCACAGGGGTGTCGTAGGTGGCGGTCATGGCCCCATCCTCCACGAACTCGGGTGCGCGGCCAGGGGAATTACCGGGGGCGCCGCGGGGCGTCGCGCGCCTCGCGCCCGCCGCGGGGCGGGCCTACGCTCGAAGCAGAGCGCTCCGCGACGGGGCGTGGATCGTCCGCGGGTTCGTTGTGGCCGGCGCTGGTGAAGCCGGGGCCTGCGAGAAGTGCGGGGTGGCTGCATGGCCGCGAAGTACCCGTTCGTGGGACGCGAGGACGTGCTCGGTGAGCTTCGGGGGGCCTTGGAGCGCGCAGCGTCCGGCCGGGGAGGGCTCGTCACCCTCACCGGGCCCGCCGGTGCGGGCAAGACCCGTACCGCCGAGGAGGTCACGGCGCACGCCGGTGCCTTTCGCGTCCTGTGGGCCTGGTGTCCGCCGGAGACCGCCGGGCGGGCCTTCCGGCCCTGGTCGCGGCTGCTGCGGGAGCTGGTCGCGGAGGATGTGGCCTGCGGGCGGCTGGTGACCACGTCGCCGCCGCTTCGGGCGCTGGTCTCGGGGGCGGCGGCCGGAGCCCTGCGGGGTGCCGACCCGGAGACCGCTCGGCTGCGGCTCGCAGGCGATGTCTCCGAGCTGCTGGCCACGGCCGCGCGCCGCCGCCCGCTGCTCCTGGTGCTGGACGACGTGCACGCCGCCGACGCCTCCTCGCTGCGGCTGCTGCTGGAGACCGCGGACGCTGCCCGCACCTGCCCCGTCCTGCTGCTGGCGACGGCTCGCGACGAGGATGCGGCCTGGGGGGACGACGGGTGGGCTCGGGCCCAACTGCTGCGGAGGGGGCGGGCGTTGGGGCTGGGGCCGTTGCAGGAGCGGGACGTCGCGGTGTTGGTCGAGGCGGTGACGGGGGTCGCTCCGGAGGCGGCTGCGCTGCGTGCGCTGGTACGGCGTACGGGCGGTGACGCGTTCTTCGTCACCGAGCTGCTGCGGGCCGGGAGTTGGGGTGCGGCGCCGCCCGGGGACGGGGGCGGCCCCGGTGTTCCTTCGGTCGCCGTCCGGGCCGCCGTACGGGACCGGATGGACGACCTGACCCCGAGGGCCGCGCGTGTGCTGGAGGTGGCCGCCGTCCTCGGTACCCGGTTCCGGCTCGACGTGCTCGCCGAGGCCGCGGAGGTGCCGCTGGCCGAGCTGCGCACGCTGCTGGGGGAGGCCGCCGGGGCGGGGCTGCTGGCCGAGGCCGGGGCCGACCGGGGCGCCTTCCGGCACGACCTGCTCCGGGACGCGGTCCACGACACCCTCGCCCCCGCCGAACGCGCCGACCTCCACCGGACGGCCGCCGAGGTCCTCGCCGGCTACGCCCGCCGCGGCCGCGACACCGGCCCGGCGGAAGTGGCCCACCACCTGCTCCTGTCCGGCCCCGAGCAGGCACGGGAGGCCGCGAGGTACGCCCACGAGGCGGCGGTCCGCGCGGAGGCACTGTTCGCGTTCGAGGACGCGGCCCGGTGGTACGAGCGCGCGGTGGAGGTGTGGGACGGGGGCGCGGTCGGGGCCGGCGGCGATGACAGGGGGGCCGGGGTTCCGGGTGCCGGCGGTGCGACGGCTGAGGCTTTGGGTGGGGGTGTGGTGGGGGCCGGTGGGGTCGCGGGGCGCGGTGGTGGGAGTGGTCGCAGGGCTGGCGGCGATGACGGGGGAGTCGGGGCCTCGGGTGCCGGCGGTGCGACGGCTGAGGCTTTGGGTGGGGGTGTGGTGGGGGCCGGTGGGGTCGCGGGGCGCGGTGGTGGGGGTGGTCGCAGGGCTGGCGGCGGTGCCAGGGGGGCCGGGGTTCCGGGTGCTGGCGGTGCGTCGGGCGGGGCTTTGGGTGGGGGTGTGGTGGGGGCCGGTGGGGTCGCGGGGCGCGGTGGTGGGAGTGGTCGCAGGGTTGGCGGCGATGACGGGGGAGTCGGGGTCGCGGGCCGCGGCGGCGGTGATGACCAGGAACGCGACCCCGGCCCGGGGGTGGCTTCCTTGCCCCATCGCGTCGAGCTCGTGGAAGCCCTTCTCGGGCTGGGCTCCGCTCGGCTCGGGGCCGGGGAGCGGGAGGGTGCGCGGGCCGCGCTGCTCAGGGCCGCCGGGCTGGCGCGGGAGGCCGGGCGGGCGGATCTGCTGGCGCGGGCCGCGCTGGGGCTCGGGACCGGGCCCGTCGGGTTCGAGGTCGACCTCGAGGACCGTGAGCAGCTCGACCTGCTGACCGAGGCCCGCACCGCGCTCGCCGCCGAACCCGGGCACGCGGCCCTGCGCGCCGCCGTCACCGCACGGCTCTCGCTCGCCGCCGGGCTGGTAGAACCGGAGAAGTACCGCCTCGCCCTCGCCGAGGAGGCTGTCGGCACCGCACGTGAGGCCGGCGATCCGGCGACCCTCGGCCCGGCCCTGGCCGCGCTGTGCGACGCTCGGCCCGGACCCGACCACTGCCGGGACCGGCTCGACTGGTCCACGCAGATCGTGACGACCGCCCGCGACCTGCGCGACCCCGTGCTCGAACTGCTCGGCCGGCGGCTCCGGTTGGTCGCGCTGATGGAGACCGGCGACTTCACCGGGGCCGACGCGGAGGCGCTCGCGTACGAGACGGCCGTACGACCGCTGCGGCGGCCCCTGTACGCCTGGTACGTGCCCCTGTGGCGCGGCGCGCGGGCCCTGATGGAGGGCCGGTACGAGGACTGCGCCGCCGCGCTCGACGAGGTCGAGGACCTGGGCCGCAGGGCCGGCAGCGCCAACGCCGCCCTCCTCGCAATCACCCAGCGCTGGTGCCTGTACGCCGAGACGGGCGACGCGGCCGGGCTGCGGCGGGTGCACGGGGAGGCGGCCCTGCTGGAGCGCTCCCCGATGCTCTGGCCCCGCGTCACCCTCGCCCTCCTTGCGGCGCAGCGCGGCCGGCTCGACGAGGCCGCCCGCCGCCTGTCGGCCGTCGCACCCCGGCTGGGCGGTGCGCCCAGGGACAGCGAGTGGCTGCCGATGCTGGCACAGGCCGCGGAGACGGTCGCCGCCGTGGGCTCCCACCCCTGCGCACCCGCCCTCTACGACCTCCTCACCCCGTACGCCGGCCTGTTCGCCGTGGAAGGCATCGGCGCGGCGGTACGCGGCCCGGTCGACCGCCATCTGGCGCTGCTGGCGGCGGCCATGGGCGATGCGGACCGCACCCGCGAGCACCGCGAGAGGGCACTGCGGGCGGCCGCTGCGGCGGGCGCGGTCGCACTGACGGAACGCATGGCGGGCGAGACGAACGGCAGGCGGCCGGACAGCGGGGCGCAGGCCGACACCCCCGGCTCCCCGCTCTTCCGGCGGGAAGGCCCCCTCTGGCACCTGCGCTACGCCGGTCACGACACCCGTCTCCCCGACAGCAAGGGCCTGCACGACATCGCCGTCCTGCTGGCGCGTCCCGGCACGCCCGTGCCCGCGGTCGAGCTGGCGGCACCGGGCGGCAGGGGAGAGCCCGTCGAGGGCCTGCACCCGCAGGGCGACACCGGGGAGGTCGTCGACGCCACCGCGCGCACCGCGTACCGGCGCAGGCTGCGGGAGTTGGAGGAGGAGGCCCGGGAGGCCGACGAGGCCGGGGACGCCGGGCGTTCGGAGCGGATCGCCGTCGAGCGGGACGCCCTGGTCGGACAGCTCGCGGCCGCCTACGGCATCGGCGGCCGGGTGCGCCGTACCGGATCGGACGCCGAGCGCGCCCGCACCACCGTCACCGCCCGCATCCGGGCCGCCGTACGACGGATCGCCGCCGCCCACCCTGAACTGGGCCGGCACCTCGAAAGCTCCCTGCACACCGGCACCCTCTGCGTCTACCAGCCGGAACACCCGCCCGAGTGGCGGCTGTGAGGCCCCGCCCCACACCGTGATGTCCGATCTCACGCCCCCTGGATGAAGCACCCGAGCCAGAACACCCAGGGAAGGCAGGACACCATGCCACGCACCGCCAAGGCCGAGGCCGAACTCAAGGTCGACGAGCCCGTCATCGAGGGGCGCTACGCCCAGCTCGGCCCGTACACCGTCGCGTACGAGTCGATGAAGCAGGACATGGACCCCGCCCCGCTCTTCCGGGGCCTGCCCGACGACCGCTGCCAGTGCCCGCACTGGGGCCAGGTCGTCTCCGGCCGGATCGTGTTCCGGTACGCCGACCACGACGAGGTCTTCCACGCCGGAGACGCCTATTACGGCGCGCCCGGCCACCTCCCCCTGCTCTTCGCCGGCACCGAGATCGTCGAGTTCAGCCCCACCGCGGAACTGAACCGCACGATGGAGATCGTCGGGCGCAACCTCGCGGGAGCACAGTCATGACCACTGACACCGACCCCGACACCAGCACCCGCGTGAAGGAACTCGCCGGTCTCTTCGTCCGGTTCCTGGAGACCAACACCGCTCCGGACGGGCTGTTCACGGACGACGTCTTCCTCGACCTGACCGTTCCCCAGTGGCGGCTGCAGACCGCCGGCCGCGACGAGCTCGTCGCCACGCGCCGCCGCAGTCACCCCTTCCTCGGTACCGTGCCGCGCCACCGCGTCGACGCCACGCCCACCGGACTCGTCCTGGAGTTCGAGGAGCAGTGGCAGGACGAGCAGGGCGGCACCTGGTACTGCAGGGAGCTGATGCGCGCCGACCTCCGCGACGGCGCCATCAGCGAGGCGTCCATCTACTGCACCGGCGACTGGGACCCCGCGACACGCGCGGCGCACGCCAAGGAGGTCGACCTGCTGAGGCCGTAGCAGGACCAAAACAGCAAGCAGGGTTGCCCTCTGACGCATGAAAAGCATGAGAGGTTGCTGTGAATCGCCTCTCGCGTGGCGTCGGTCACAGACAGGGACCCCTGTGGTTGCGAAGGGTGGGGCGCAACGGAAGGAGCGCCGCAACGTGGAACCCATCGCGACGGCCGACAACGAACCCTCGGTCGTGCCCCTTCCCGACGTGTCCGAACTCCTCGACGGTATGCCGCGGCAGCGCGGCGCGGCCACCGTCGCCGTACCGACCGGGCAGGCGCCGCACCCCGCGGCCCGCGCCCTGCGCCCCTGGCGCCTGCTGCCGACCCCCACCGGTACGCCGTTCACCTTCGCCTACGCGACGGTCCTGGCAATCACCACACTGATCGCCACCTACGCCGCCCCGTCCCTCGTCGACACCCTGCTCCAGGCCTCCAGCACAGACGTCGCGCACCTCGTGCAGACGCCCGTGCTGGTGCTGCTCGCCAGCGGGCTGTGGATCGCGGGCGGGGTCGCGTCGCCGTACGTGGTCTGCTTCCTGCTCGTCCTGACGGCACTGGAGCGGCGGATAGGCGGCGCGCGCACGGCCGTCGTCTTCCTGCTCGGCCATGTCCTGGCCACCCTCGCGACCGAGGTCCCCGTCGGCCTGGCCGTGCTCGTCGGCCACCTTCCCGACAGCTCACTGCACCGCTTCGACTACGGCATCAGCTTCGGCGTCGCCGCCAGCGTGGGCGCCTTGGCCGGGCTGCTCACGCCCTGGCTGCGCTGGCCGATGCTGGTCCTGTTCGGCGGCATGCTGGTCGAAGACCTGATCGAGTTCACCGACCCGCTCAGCAACTGGGGCCATCTGATCTCCCTGGCCATAGGCATCGCGACCTGGCCGATGATCCGCCGCTGGTACCGCACGGCCACGGCCTGACGGCCACGGCCTGACGGCCACGGCCTGACGGCCACGGCCTGACGGCCACGGCCTGACGGCCACGGCCTGACGGCCACGGCCTGACGGCCACGGCC
>NZ_JBITLY010000005.1:693576-705047 GCF_044465725.1 Streptomyces sp. NPDC049541
CCTGACGGCCGCTCGATCGCGGATTCTTTCCGCCTCACCCGGCGTTGTGTCTTTTCAGCCCGTCCGGCGTTTGAGGACAAGGCCCCTCAAGGGCCGAAAGCGGGGGTCTGAGGGCTGCAAGCCCCCAGCAGACCCACCGCCACCGCCGTGATCGCTGACAGCGAACGGGGTCCCGGGAACATTGGCGGAGCGCCATGCATTGAGTCGGCATAACTCAACTTGACTGCCGGAGGGTAGATCATGGCATCGACGTCCACACCGCTCACCCTGCCCGTGCTGCCGCTCGACGACGAGGTCGTGCTGCCCGGCATGGTGGTGCCGCTGGACCTGAACGACACCGACGTACGCGCCGCGGTGGAGGCCGCCCAGGCCGCCGCCCGCTCCGAGCCGGGAAAGCCCAGGGTCCTGCTGGTGCCACGCATCGACGGCACATACCCCGGCACCGGTGTGCTCGGCACCGTCGAGCAGGTCGGCCGGCTCGCCGACGGTGACCCGGGCGCCCTGATCCGCGGCCGCGGCCGCGTGAAGATCGGCGCCGGCACCACCGGCCCGGGTGCGGCGCTGTGGGTCGAGGGGACGAGGATCGACGAGAGCGTGCCCGAGCCGCTGCCCGGTCACGTCACCGAACTGGTCAAGGAGTACAAGGCCCTGGCCACCGCCTGGCTGCGCAAGCGCGGCGCCTGGCAGGTGGTCGACCGGGTGCAGGCCATCGACGACGTCTCCGCCCTGGCCGACAACTCCGGCTACTCGCCCTTCCTGACGACCGATCAGAAGGTCGAGCTCCTGGAGACCTCCGACCCGGTCGCCCGCCTCAAGCTCGCCACCCAGCACCTTCGCGACCACCTCGCCGAGCAGGACGTCGCCGAGACCATCGCCAAGGACGTCCAGGAGGGCGTCGACAAGCAGCAGCGGGAGTTCCTGCTCCGCCGTCAGCTCGAAGCCGTACGCAAGGAACTGCGCGAGCTCAACGGCGAGAAGGACGGCGAGGAGTCCGACGACTACCGCGCCCGTGTGGAGGCCGCCGACCTGCCGGAGAAGGTCCGCGAGGCGGCGCTCAAGGAGGTCGACAAGCTGGAGCGGTCCAGCGACCAGTCCCCGGAGGGCTCCTGGATCCGCACCTGGCTGGACACCGTCCTCGAACTCCCCTGGAACGAGCGGACCGAGGACGCGTACGACATCCAGGGCGCCAAGGCGATCCTGGACGCCGAGCACGCGGGCCTGGAGGACGTGAAGGAGCGGATCACCGAGTACCTGGCGGTGCGCAAGCGCCGCAGCGAGCGCGGCCTGGGCGTCGTGGGCGGCCGGCGCGGCGGTGCCGTGCTGGCCCTCGTCGGCCCGCCCGGCGTCGGCAAGACCTCGCTCGGCGAGTCCGTCGCGCACGCCATGGGCCGCAAGTTCGTCCGGGTCGCCCTCGGCGGCGTCCGCGACGAGGCGGAGATCCGCGGCCACCGCCGTACGTACGTCGGTGCCCTGCCCGGCCGTGTCGTCCGCGCCATCAAGGAGGCCGGTTCGATGAACCCGGTCGTCCTCCTCGACGAGATCGACAAGGTGGGCTCGGACTTCCGCGGCGACCCCGCCGCCGCCCTCCTGGAGGTACTGGACCCGGCGCAGAACCACACCTTCCGCGACCACTACCTGGAGGTCGAACTCGACCTCAGCGACGTGGTGTTCCTCGCCACGGCGAACGTCCTGGAGGCCATCCCGGAGGCCCTGCTCGACCGTATGGAGCTGGTCCGCCTGGACGGCTACACCGAGGACGAGAAGGTCGTCATCGCGCGGGACCACCTGCTGCCGCGTCAGCTGGAGCGCGCGGGACTGCAGTCGGACGAGGTCACCATCGACGAGGGCGCGCTGCGCAAGCTGGCCGGCGAGTACACCCGCGAGGCGGGCGTCCGCACCCTGGAGCGCTCGATCGCCCGGCTGCTCCGCAAGGTCGCGGCGCAGCACGAACTGGGCGACCGGGAGCTGCCGTTCACCATCACGGACGCCGATCTGCGCGGCCTGATCGGACGGCCGCACCACGTGCCCGAGTCCGCCCAGGACCCGGCGGAGCGCCGCACGGCGGTCCCGGGCGTGGCGACCGGTCTCGCGGTCACGGGAGCGGGCGGTGACGTCCTCTTCGTCGAGGCGTCCCTGGCCGACCCGGAGACGGGCGCGGCGGGCCTGACCCTCACCGGCCAGCTCGGCGACGTCATGAAGGAGTCGGCGCAGATCGCGCTGAGCTTCCTGCGCAGCCACGGAGCCGAACTGGAGCTGCCGGTCGCGGACCTGAAGGACCGTGGAGTGCACATCCACTTCCCGGCGGGTGCGGTCCCGAAGGACGGCCCGAGCGCCGGCGTCACCATGACGACGGCCCTGGCGTCCCTCCTGTCCGGGCGCCTGGTCCGCACGGACGTGGCGATGACCGGCGAGGTCTCGCTGACCGGCCGTGTCCTGCCCATCGGCGGCGTGAAGCAGAAGCTGCTCGCCGCGCACCGGGCCGGGGTCACCACCGTGATCATCCCGAAGCGCAACGAAGCCGACCTGGACGACGTCCCGGCGGAAGTGCTGGACAAGCTCGACGTCCACGCCGTGACCGACGTCCGCCAGGTCCTGGAGCTGGCCCTCGCGCCCGCCACGAGCGACGCGAAGCCGGAGGTTCCGGTGGCGGCGTGACGGACGCCACCGGATAAGGGAAGGCCCGGGTCCCGTGAGGGAGGCCCGGGCCTTCGCCCGTATGTACGGGATCAGCCGTTGGCCAGTGCCTGCACCCGATCCAGCGCACCGTTGAACTTGTCGTGGTCGCCGACGGTCGGGCCGGACGAGGTGTACTGCCACATCGTGTAGTAGGCCCAGCCCGCCGGCAGTGTCCCCACGTCCGACGCGTACCGCGCGATCCACAGCGGGTTGGCCGAGGCGAAGCCCGCGTAGTTCCCGGTGCAGTCGCTCCACCAGCTCGTCGCCGTGTAGATCACGGCGTCGCGTCCCGTGCGCGCCTTGTACGTGTTCAGGAAGTCGGCGATCCAACTGACCATCGCGCTCGCCGACTTGCCGTAGCACTCGTCGCCGTACGGGTTCCACTCGATGTCGAGGGTGCCGGGGAGGGTCTTGCCGTCCTTTGACCAGCCGCCGCCGTGGTCGACGAAGTAGTTCGCCTGGGTGGCGCCGCTGGTGGTGTCGGGGGTGGCGAAGTGGTAGGCGCCGCGGATCATGCCGACGTTGTACGAGCCGTTGTACTGCTGGGCGAAGTACGAGTTCGTGTAGTACGTCCCTTCGGTCGCCTTCGTATAGGCCCATTTGACCCCGCTGCCCCAAAGCGTCGACCAGGCGACGTTGCCCTGGTGGGCGGAGACGTCGACGCCCTCCGTCTGGGTGACGGCGGTGGGGGCGGGGCTGCCGCTTCGCCCGTCGTGGGCGAGGACGCCCATGCCCATGCGGGCGGAGCCGCGCGCGGGCCTGGCTGTGTCAGCCGCGTCGGCCGGGGCGGCGAGGGCCAGGGGGAGGGCGGTGAGCAGGAGCGCGGCGAGAAAGAGGCGCCGGGGGTGGAGCGATCCGGGTCTGTGCACGGGCATAGCGTGCCTCCGAGGGCTCGGTGATGCTCGGTGGGGAAGCGCTGCAGCGCCGAGAGGCATTGGCGTGGGCATGCCGACCGTTTCCTGGTAAGGAAGCTAGGCACGTGGCAGAGCGGGTGGGAAGGGGGCCCGGAGTCTGCCGTTGGTCTAGCCCTGCGAAATACTTGTGGAGCTGCGGCAACGACGGGGACTGGCGGAAACTTTCAGGATCGGGAAAACCGAGGCAGGGGCTGACGTGCACGAAGGCGGAAACGGGGACGAGAGCCGGCTCCCGGACCGGACGGCACCGAGCGGCGCCGACCAGGAGTACCTGTCCCTGGAGCGCGAGCTGACGGTTCTGCTGCGGCGTGCCCGGGCCAACCAGGGCGAGATGGCCCGCGAGGTCCACCCCGACCTGGAGTCCGCCGCGTACGGCCTCCTCGTACGCCTGGACGAGCACGACCGCCTGCGCGCCACCGAGCTCGCCGCCTACATCGGCGTGGGCAAGGCCACCATGTCCCGCCAGCTGCGCGCCCTGGAGGACCTGGGCCTGGTCGCCCGCGAACCCGACCCCGCGGACGGGCGCGCCTGGCTGGTCCACCTCACCGAGGAGGGACACCGCCGGGTGAGCAAGGTCCGCGACGCCCGGCGGGCGCGCTACGTCAGCCAGCTGGCCCACTGGGACCGCCGCGAGGTGGCGGAACTGGCGCGGCTGCTGGGTGAGTTGAACCGGGGCATGGAGAAGTAGGCCTCGCCCGGCTGCCTTCAGGCGCCGGCACCGGTCAGGCGCAGGGTCGCCCCCGCGCCCCCGTCGGGACGGTTGCGAAAGGTCAGGCGGGCGCCGAGCAGTCGTGCCTGGCCGGTGCAACGGTGAGGCCGAGGCCCGCGCCCGACCCGGGGCCGGATCTGAATCGCTGCGGGCCGGAGGCGGTGACAACCTCGCACGGGCTCGCCCCCGGACAGCCTGCGGCCAAGTAGGTCACAGGACGACGTACACGACCGTCGCATCGTCGTGCGTCTTGCTGCGCCGCAGATACCTCCGCTCCTCCGCGTCGGCCCGCTCCCGCAGCCGTACCCGGTCGACCAGCGCCTGCGCCCCCTCCTTCTGCACGAAACGGAAGCAGTCCGCCCAGTCGCCCTCCCGGAACTTCTCCACCCACCGGGTGGCGCCGTCCGTCAGGGCGGCCAGGGCCCGGACGTCGCCCCGCGACAGCACGCCCGTCACCGCCCGCGCCGCAACCGACGGATCCGCGGCGGCCGTGTAGAAGCCGCCCTCCTTGTTCCGGACCGTCGAGTCCACGATGGCGTCCGTGGCCAGGGACGAGCGCGGCAGCCGGGACAGGCGGTCGTCCAGGAGGGAGGTGACCGTGCCCTCCGGCGACTCCACCAGCAGGGCCGAGTCCGACAGGACCAGGTACTCGACCCGCTCGACACCCCACCGCGCCACCACCACCGTTGCCTGTGGGGTGCGTGGGTGAGAAAGGTCACAGGTGGTCGCATGGGCCTCGGCTGTACGGCTGATGGCCCGGGCCAGCGCCTCCTGCAGCGGAACATCCGGGAGGGAAACGGTCAGTTCGGTCAGAGCGCCGCCGAGACGGGACGTGTACCAGGGGACCGAATGCAGACACCCCGTCCCGCCGCGCGGTGGCGTCACCCCGTCCAGGACGACGAGGGTCCCGCCCTGGCCGGAAGCCGGGAGCGTGGCCGCGGCGAAGTCCTCGTTGGGATAGGTGGGATCACCCGGCTCCGAGACAAGTTCCGTATGCATTCGGCCAGTCTGCACGACGTCTTCACAAGGTTCGCCAAAGCCTGGCATCGGTCGCGGAATTGACGCACTCGCGCAGGTCAGGCGCCCTGTTTGGGGTGGAATCCGTTGTTCCGGGAAGCCGTGGCGGCGAATACTGCCACCGCCCGGCGCGGACGTCCAACCGGCCTGCCGCACAGGCCCTCTGAGCGCTTCCCAGGAACTTGCTCGCCAACTCCCCTCCGATGTTCACTCCTTCGGGTGGCGGGTCAGGTGATGCTCGTCCACTGCCCACCGGCACTGGGAGGGTCGGCACCGTACTGGGCGTACGTAGAGTCGACGTCAGTTGACGGAGCGTCACACCCGGGCCCATGAGTACCACGAGTCAGGATTGCGAGCACCGGTGCAGAAGACGCGGCCTCGTCGCACAGGCAAGCAGACGGACCCCGCAGCGGGCGTGGAGCACACGTCCGGCAGCACCGCCACCACCACCGGCAAGGGCCGGCCCACGCATGTGCGCAACCGGCTCGTCGTCGCCGTGGCCGTGGTGGCCGCCGCGATAGCCGGGGCCGGTGTCCCTTCCGTCCTCACCGCCTCCGAGCAGCTCAGCGACTCCCAGGACCTGGTGACGCTCGCCGGACAGACCCAGAACGCGCTCGCCCTGGCGCATTCCCTCGCCGACGAGCGGGACGAGGTGACGTCCTACATCGCCGCCGGACGGCCCAAGTCCAAGGCGCCCTCCGAGCAACGCAGCACCCGCGTCGACCGGCAGGTCGAGGAGCTGCAGCAGGACACCGACACCCCCGCCGCCCTCCGCGGCGACCTCGACGGCATCGCCGCGCTGCGCCGCTCCGCGCTCACCGGCAAGAACGACGCCCTGCAGACGCACGACGCCTACTCCGCCGCCATCACCGAGCTGCACCGGCTCGCCGAGCAGCTGGCGCAGCAGATGCCGCCCCGCGCCGGCTCGGGCGCCCACGCCCTCGCCGAGCTGGACACGGCCGTACAGCAGGCCGCCGCCGCCCGCGGCCTGCTCCTCGCCGCGCTCAACGTGCCCAGCACCACCCAGACGGTCATCAGCCCCACCACCGGACTGCCGACCACGGTCACCTCCTCCTCCAGCGCCGACACCGAACAACGCGATGCGCTGACCGCAGCCGCCCAGCAGGCCCGGCTGCGCTCCGACGCGGCACTCGCCGACTTCCACGACACGGCGACCAAGGCCGCCCGGACGTCGTACGACTCCACGGTCACCGGCCCCGAGGTCAACTCCGCCGAGAAGTACCTGGCCAGGCTCACCGACCAGCCGACGCTCTCCGAATCCGAACTCGGCACCAGCGCCTCGAAGGTCGACGCCGCGCTCTCCGCCCGTATCGACGCGATGCGCGGCGCGGAGTCCGCCCTCTACGACCGCCGCACCAAGGACCTGGCCCAGTTGCGCGACGACGACGTCAGCGCGCTGGAGCTGCGGATCGCCGTCCTCGGCGCCCTGATGCTGCTCGCCGTCGGCATCGCCACGGCCATGGCCCGCACCCTCACCCGGCCGCTGTCCGTGCTGCGCCGCGGCTCGGCCCGGCTTGCGGAGGCGGCCGACCCCGCCGCTGAGGAACCCATCACCTTCACCGGCCGTAACGACGAGTTCGCGCAGGTCGTCCGCTCCGTCAACGCCCTGCACGCGCACGCCGCCGCCCTCAGCGAGCGCGTCGTCACCCTGGAGGCCGACCGCAAGCACCTGGTCGGGCAGCGCCAGAAGATGGCGGACGCCCGTGAGGAACTGCGCGCCGAACTCGCCGAGTCCGCAGTCCGGTTGGAGCGACTGCGGGAGAGCATCGGCGGCACCTTCGTGAACCTCTCGCTGCGCACCCTGGGCCTGGTCGAGCGCCAGCTCGCCGTCATCGAGGGTTTGGAGGAGCGTGAACAGGACCCCGAGCGCCTGGCCACCCTCTTCAAGCTCGACCACTTCGCGACGGTCATGCGCCGCCACAGCGAGAACCTCCTGGTCCTCGCCGGCACGGAGCACGTCCAGCAGCATGCGGGGCCCGTCCCGCTCGTCGACGTCGTGCGCGCCGCCGTCAGCGAGATCGAGCGCTACGAGCGTGTCCGCATCGCCGTGCTGCCGCCGCACGCGCACGTGGCGGGCTTCGCCGCGGACGACCTCTCCCACCTGCTGGCCGAACTGATGGAGAACGCCACCTCGTTCTCCCCGCCGGACCTGCCCGTCGAGGTCTCCGGCTGGCTCCTGGAGAACGGCGAGGTCATGCTCTCCGTCCAGGACGAGGGCATCGGGATGACGAGCGACCGCCTGACCCGCCTCAACGCCCGCCTCGCCGAGTTCGACCCCGAGTCCGCCTACGACGAGGAGGGCGAGGGGGGCCTCGGCCTCGGCCTCTACGTCGTCGCCCGCCTCGCCCACCGCCACGGCGTCCGCGTCCAGCTGCGCGAGCAGAAGCAGGGCGGCGTCGCGGCGGTGGTGGTCCTCCCTAACCCCCTGCTGGCGGCGGCCCCCTCCGCAGCGGTCCCGTCGTCGACCTCCCCGGCGACCGGCGGCACCCTCACCTTCTCCCTCCCGGGCGCGGACGCGGAGGCCAACTCCAACGAACTCCCCGCCCGCCCGAAGCCGAAGGACCCCCTGGTCGCCCTGGCGGAGGAGGCGCTCCAGCACGAGTCACCCGCGCCGGCCGAAACCACGATGGAACTCCTGCTCCCGGACCGGGCGCCCGAGGCCCATGGCCAGCCGGCAGCCGAGGGGACGGAGGCCCATGGGCGGTCGGCCGCCGAGGAGGCGGAGAGCCATGGCGGGCCCTCGCCCGAGGCGACCGAGGCCCACCCGCCCTTCGCTTCCGGGATGATCCCGCCCCAAGCCCGACCGGCAGGCGCCGACGGCGAGTCCGCCCCACAGGGGCCACCCGCACCCGACGACGAAAGTGGTACCGGTGGTGCGGGTGGGACCACATCCGTCGATGGCGAAGCCGAGACGGAACACGAACGCGCCGAGGACGAGCCGCTCACCGACAAGGGCCTCCCCAAGCGCACCCCCAAGATCACCACCCCGGCCGCGCCCCCGGCGCAGCGCCCCCGCACGGTGGACGCGGACGCCCTCCGCCGACGCCTCGGCGGCTTCCGCACCGGCGCCCAGGCCGGCTACCGCGCCGTAGAGGCGGAGATCGCCGAACAGACCGCCCAGAACCAGATGCCGGGCACCGCACCAGCCGTATCCGAAGAAACCACGGGGGGCACCGTCGAGGAGGCAAGCAGTTGACCGCGCCCAGTACCTTCGGACTGAGCAGTGAAGCCCGTAACCTGCACTGGCTGCTGACGAACCTGGTCGAGGAGGTGCCGGGCATCCAGTCAGTAGCGGTGGTCTCCTCGGACGGCCTGCTCCTGCTCTCCTCCGACCCCGGCCGCAACGACGAAGCCCGCCGCCCCCGAGGCGCCAGGCCCACGGGCCCCCGGGGCTCCTCCGCCGACCTCGCCACCATCGTCTCCGGCATCGGCAGCCTCACCATTGGCGCGGCCAGGCTGATGGACTCCGGTCCCGTGAAGCACACCATGGTCGCGATGGAGGAGGGCAGCCTGTTCGTGATGTCGATCAGCGACGGCAGCCTCCTCGGCGTGCATGGCTCCGCGGACTGCGACATGAGCGTGGTGGCGTACCACATGGCCCTGTTCGTGGGCCGCGCCGGCCACGTCCTGACGCCGGAACTCCGCAGCGAGCTGCGAAAATCCCTGGAGTCGGAGTCCGCCGGGAGCCACCGATGAGCAGTTCGCCCAAGAAGCTCCCGGTCCGCGGCGGCGACCGCAGGCCGGCCCGCGTACGCCCGTACTCGCTCACCGGCGGCCGTACCCGCTTCGGCCACGTCCTCCTGGTGGAGACGTTCGTGGCCGCGCTCGAGGCCCCCGAGGAGCGCAAAGAGCTGACGAAAGGTTCCCTCAGCACCCGGGTCATGCCCGAGATGCAGGCCATCGTCGAGCTGTGCCGCCGTATGCGCACGGTGGCCGAGATCGCAGCACTGCTGAAGATGCCGCTGGGCGTGGTCCGCGTGCTGCTCAGCGATCTCGCGGACCAGGGCAGGATCCGCGTGTACGGAACAGGTACCGGTCACGGCACGGGCCGCCCGGACCGCGCTCTGCTGGAAAGGGTGCTGAGTGGACTCCGTCGTCTTTAGAGACACCGCCTTCACGGACACCGACGAGGACCTGAAGTCCTGGCAGACGGACCGCACCCGTGCCCCGATCGCGACGAAGATAGTCGTGGCGGGCGGTTTCGGCGTCGGCAAGACCACCCTGGTCACCGCCGTCTCGGAGATCACCCCCCTGCAGACCGAGGCGCTGATGACCGAGGCGAGCGAGGAGACCGACGACCTCACCGCCACACCGGGCAAGCTGACCACCACCGTGGCCATGGACTTCGGCCGTCTCACGCTCGACGACGACCTGGTGCTCTATCTGTTCGGCACGCCGGGCCAGCAGCGGTTCTGGTTCATGTGGGACGACCTGGTGCGCGGCGCGATCGGCGCGGTCGTCATGGCCGACACCCGTCGCCTCAAGGACTGCTTCCCGGCCCTCGACTACTTCGAGAGCTGCGGACTGCCGTACGTCGTCGCCGTCAACCACTTCGACGGCAGCGAGCTGTTCGAACCGGAGGACGTGCGGGAGGCGTTGACGATCCCCGCGCACATACCTGTAATGATCATGGACGCGCGCCGCCGGATCTCGGTGATCGAGACCCTGCTGTCCCTGGTGGGCCACGCCCTGGACGTCACCCCCGAGTAGCCCCCGGCAGCCCTCCGGAGCAGTCCCCGAGCAGTCCACGAGCAGTCCCCGAGTAGGAGAACAGCCCCGCATGCGGAAGATACTCGTCGTCGGAGCCGGCCAGTCCGGTCTCCAGATCGCCCTCGGACTCCAGTCGCACGGGTACGAGGTCACCCTGATGTCGAACCGGACGGCGGACGAGATCCGCTCCGGCCGGGTCATGTCGACGCAGTGCATGTTCCACACGGCACTGCAGCACGAGCGCGATCTCCAGCTGAACTTCTGGGAGTCCCAGGCCCCGAAGATCGAAGGACTCGGCGTCTCGGTCGCGGCCCCCGGCTCGCACGACCCGGGCCCGACGCAGCGGGTGATCGACTGGGTGGGCAGGCTCGACGGGTATGCGCAGTCGGTGGACCAGCGGGTGAAGATGGCCGGCTGGATGGAGACCTTCGCCCAGCGCGGCGGCCAGCTGGTCATCCACGGCGCGGCGGTCTCCGACCTCGACTACTTCTCGCGTACGTACGACCTGGTCCTGGTCTCGGCGGGCAAGGGCGAGCTGGTGTCCATGTTCGGCCGGGACGCCTCCCGTTCGCCGTACTCCGAGCCGCAGCGCGCCCTCGCCGTCTCGTACGTCCACGGCCTCGGCCCCCGCCCGGAGCACCCGGACCACGACGCGGTCCGCTGCAACCTGGTCCCCGGCGTGGGCGAGCTGTTCGTCATGCCGACGCTCACCACCTCCGGCCGCGCCGACATCCTCTTCTGGGAGGGCATACCCGGCGGCCCGCTCGACGTCTTCAACGGCGTCAAGGACCCGGCGGAGCACCTCTCCCTGACCCTGGAACTCATGGAGAAGTTCACGCCCTGGGAGTTCGAGCGGGCCAAGGGGGTCGAACTGACCGACGCGGGCGGCGTGCTGTCCGGCCGCTACGCCCCCACCGTCCGCAACCCCATCGGCCGGCTGCCGGGCGGCGGACTGGTCCTCGGCGTCGCGGACGTCGTCGTCGCCAACGACCCCATTACCGGGCAGGGCTCCAACTCGGCCTCCAAGTGCGCGGCTTCGTACCTCGCGTCGATCCTGGAGAACGCCGAGAAGGAGTTCGACGAGACCTGGATGCAGGCCACCTTCGACCGCTACTGGGACACCGCCCAGCACGTCACCAAGTGGACCAACGCCATGCTCGCCCCGCCGCCGGAGCACATCCTCAACCTGATCGGCGCGGCCGGCCAGCTCCAGCCGGTCGCCGACCGCTTCGCCAACGGCTTCAACGACCCGTCCGACTACGAGAACTTCTTCTACGAGCCGGAGAAGACGGCCGCCTACCTCGCGGAAGTGACGGGCTAGGCCTGGGCTAGTAGTGCTTCGTTAGGTTCTGGTTCTGCTTGTGGTGAGGGGGCGGCCGCAGGTGGTGCAGGTTCCGTCCCAGCAGCGCAGCAGGTCCTGTAAC
>NZ_JBITLY010000006.1:0-304375 GCF_044465725.1 Streptomyces sp. NPDC049541
TCACGAGAGCGGAACCGCCGGGCGGAACAAGCCCGGGCGGTTCACAGCGTCCTCGCTGTGTTTTTTCAAAGGAACCTCGCCACCAGGAAACTTCCTGGTGTCGGGGTATCAACATATCTGGCGTTGATTTTTGGCACGCTGTTGAGTTCTCAAGGAACGGACGCTTCCTTTGTACTCACCCTCTCGGGCTTTCCTCCGGGCGCTTCCCTTCGGTCTTGCGTTTCCGACTCTATCAGACCGTTTCCCGATCCGATTTCCTCGGCGCTTTCCAGGTTCCCGCTCTCGCGTTTCCCTTTCCGGCGGTTCCGACTTTATCAGAAGTTTTGAGCCGGACTGACCGGCCGCTCATTTCCGATTCATCGGGAGTGGCTTCCTCGAAATCAATGTTTCCGAGAAGCAGACAGATACTCACGGCTGCCGACCGGACTAGATCCAGTTCCAGGCAACTGTTCGAATCTACCTCCCCACTTGGTCCGTGTCAACGGCTCCTGTGGGGCGAAGGAGAGACTAACAGGTCGGGAGGCGCGGCCGCACATCAGGCGGCCGTCGGCACCGTGGCGCTGCGCTCCGCTGTCTGGACGTCACCCGTCTCTCCGGCACGGGCCGCTCGGCCGCCCAGGACGAAGACGTACACGAGGAAGGCGAGTTCCACAGCGACCCCGATGCCTATTCGAGCCCACGTGGGCAGGCCGGAGGGGGTGACGAAGCCTTCGATGGCGCCTGAGACGAAGAGGACGAGCGCGAGGCCGATCGCCATGCCCACGGCGGCACGGCCCTCCTCTGCGAGGGCTGTGCGGCGGGAGCGGGGGCCCGGGTCTATGAGGGTCCAGCCCAGACGGAGGCCGGTTCCGGCGGCTACGAAGACAGCCGTCAGCTCGAGCAGGCCGTGGGGGAGGACCAGGCCGAGGAAGGTGTCGAGTCGGCCGGCCGAGGACATCAGCCCGAAGCCGACCCCGAGGTTGATCATGTTCTGGAGGAGGATCCAGAGGACGGGCAAACCGAGGAAGACGCCCAGGATCAGGCACTGAGCGGCGGCCCAGGCGTTGTTCGTCCAGACCTGGGCGGCGAAGGACGCCGCAGGGTGGCTCGAGTAGTACGTCTCGTACTGTCCCCCTGGGCGGGTGAGTTCACGCAGCTCGCCGGGGGCCGCAATCGTGGCCTGCACCTCGGGGTGGGTGCCTATCCACCAGCCCAGGAGGACAGCGACGACGGTGGAAAGAAGCGCCGTGGGGACCCACCAACGGCGCGATCTGTAGACCGCAGCAGGGAATCCCTGCGTCAGGAAGCGGGTGACGTCTCGCCAGGAGGCACGTCGGGTGCCTGTGACTGCGCTACGCGCGCGTGCCACGAGCTGGCTGAGGTGTCCGGTCAGCTGCGGGTCAGGGGCGCTGGACTGAATCAGAGAGAGGTGAGTGGCCGTGCGCTGGTAGAGCACGACGAGTTCGTCGGCCTCGGCGCCGGTGAGACGGCGTTGACGCCTGAGGAGGGCGTCGAGGCGATCCCATTCGGCTCGGTGGGCGGTGACGAAGACGTCGAGGTCCATCGGTTTGCCTGCTCCTCGGCTGTTCGTCGGCGGCTCGTCCTGGGGTCAGCTTTTCGTACTGCGGCGCGATGCGCCCTCAGCTTGGCAGACTGGCCGTTCACGGGGCAGGCCAGGGGAAGGACTACGGGCGTGAGTGAGCTAGTGACGGGCGAGGCGGTGGCGCTGGAGTTGCGTCCCGCGAGGCTGCCCAGCAGGGCGCTTGCAGTACTGCTCGATCTGACCGTGGCCATGCTCGTCTACGTGGTCCTGACCATCGCTCTCGTCGCTGCCACGGCTTCGCTGGATGACGCGGCGCAGATCGCGGTGTCGATCGCGACCTCTGTTCTGTTGCTGGTGGGCGGGCCGATCGCGGTCGAGACGCTCAGCCATGGGCGATCGCTCGGAAAGCTGGCGTGCGGGCTGCGGGTGGTGCGGGACGACGGGGGGCCGATCCGGTTCCGGCATGCCCTGGTTCGGGGTGGGATCGGTGTGGTCGAGATCTTGATGACGTTCGGGGTGGTCGCCTGCATCGCATCCCTTGTGTCGGCTCGCGGGAGACGGCTCGGCGACGTATTCGCCGGGACCCTCGTCGTTCGGGAAAGGGTGCCTGTGGTGCGGACGGGCTTCTTGCCTCCGCCACCGCCCTGGCTGGCCGGGAGGTTCTCGGGGCTTGATCTGTCTGCGGTTCCCGACGGGCTGTGGCTCGCCGTCCGTCAGTATCTGTCGCGCATGCAGCAGCTGGATCCGCAGGTCGGCTGGGCGATGGCGGAGCGACTCGCATCCGACCTCTCGGCGCGTACGGGTACGCCGGTTCCGCAGGGGGTTCCCCCGGCGGCGTTTCTGGCGGCTGTGTTGCAGGAGCGGCAGGCTCGGGAGGCGCGACGGGCCTTCGCGAATGGAGCCGCGGTCGGGAGCCCGGCTGCGGGTGCCGTGCATCCGGCTGGTGCGCCTGGCTCCTACGAGCCCCCGGCTGAATTCCCCCCGGTGGTGGCTCCGACGGCTGCCCATGTGGCGCAGGCGGCTCCGGCGCACGAGACCGTGCAGACCAGCCAGCCGGATGCACCGTCGAGCGACCGGCCGGCGGGCACAACCACCGAGTCCACCGGGTTCGTACCGCCGGCGTAGGCCCCTCGCGCCCCCAGCTAGGAGCCGTCTGGTCCCGGCAGCTGTGTCCGCGCGTTCCCCTGCACCACTTCGGCCACCTTCTCGCTCAGGTGAATTCAGGTGAATGTCGACGGCGGCGATTCGAGGTCTTCGAGCTCGATGCCTGGCGCGGCGAGCACCACGTCGCCGGCGATGTGTACGGCGTGCTGCTCACCCGTGTCCAGGGCTGTGACCTGGTACTCGTCCACGGTCAGGGGGGTGTTGTCAGTGGCGTGTGTTTCTCTGTTCACCAAGGCCCAGGACTGGTCCACGGTGCGCGGGGCGAGGACGGGGTCGGTGAAGGCGATGAGGCGTACGCGAGTTGCTGTGGCGGAGGGGGTGAGGCGCAGGAGACGGGTGGTGGCGATGAGGAACGCGGGGGAGGTGCCGGTGAAGGCGTGGGCGCGGACGTTGCCTTCGGTGGCATGGACTCCGGTGGGGTCCGTCCGGACCCAGGTGACGCCGTCGAGAGCGGCACCGCGGACCTGCCAGCCCGCGGCATGCAGCTCGAGGCGGATGGGGCGGCCCAGCCCGTCGAGGGCAAGGTCGACGGAGCCCTGGTGATCGCCCGCGGGAGTGGTGAGTTGCGAGACGTAGCGCCAGCCGGAAGGTCCGGGGGCGCAGTGGAAGTGCTCTTCTGCGAGGGGGGTGTGATCGTGCGGATCGTGGAGCGAATAACGGCCGCGGGGCATGGGGGTCCTGGGTCTTGACGGGCTGGTCCGGCGGACGGGCCTCGGAGCCAAAGGGGCAGGCCCCCGACACGGGGGTGCGGGGGCCTGCCTCGGAGGAACTGCTGCTGGTGAGCGCGTCAGCGCACCGACACGCTCACCATCGGCTGCGCCGAGCCGCTCAGTAGCGGTAGTGGTCCGGCTTGTACGGGCCCTCGACGTCGACGCCGATGTATGCGGCCTGCTCGGGGCGGAGCGTGGTCAGCTTCACGCCGAGCGCGTCCAGGTGGAGCCGGGCGACCTTCTCGTCGAGGTGCTTGGGCAGCGTGTACACGCCGGTCGGGTACTCGTCGGGCTTGGTGAACAGCTCGATCTGGGCCAGGGTCTGGTCCGCGAAGGAGTTGGACATCACGAACGAGGGGTGGCCGGTGGCGTTGCCCAGGTTCAGCAGACGGCCCTCGGACAGGATGATGATCACCTTGCCGTCGGGGAAGGTCCAGGTGTGGACCTGCGGCTTGACCTCGTCCTTGACGATGCCCGGGATCTTGGCGAGGCCGGCCATGTCGATCTCGTTGTCGAAGTGACCGATGTTGCCGACGATCGCCTGGTGCTTCATCTTGGCCATGTCCGAGGCCATGATGATGTCCTTGTTGCCGGTCGTGGTGATGAAGATGTCGGCCTTGTCGATGACCTCGTCCAGCGTCGTGACCTGGTAGCCGTCCATCGCCGCCTGGAGGGCGCAGATCGGGTCGATCTCGGTGACGATGACGCGGGCGCCCTGTCCGCGCAGGGACTCCGCGCAGCCCTTGCCCACGTCGCCGTAGCCGCAGACGACCGCGGTCTTGCCGCCGATGAGGACGTCGGTGGCACGGTTGATGCCGTCGATCAGGGAGTGGCGGCAGCCGTACTTGTTGTCGAACTTCGACTTGGTGACGGCGTCGTTGACGTTGATCGCCGGGAACAGCAGGACGCCGTCACGCTGCATCTCGTACAGGCGGTGGACGCCGGTGGTGGTCTCCTCGGTCACGCCGCGGATCTCCGAGGCGAGCTGGGTCCACTTCTGCGAGCCGTTGGTGATCGTGCGGTGCAGGAGTTCGAGGATGACGCGGTGCTCGTCGGACTCGGCGGTGTCGACGGAGGGGACCTTGCCGTCCTTCTCGTACTCGACGCCCTTGTGGACGAGGAGGGTGGCGTCACCACCGTCGTCCAGGATCATGTTCGGGCCGCCGGTGGGGCTGTCCGGCCAGGTCAGCGCCTGCTCCGTGCACCACCAGTACTCCTCCAGGGTCTCGCCCTTCCAGGCGAAGACCGGGACGCCCTGCGGGTTCTCGGGCGTGCCGTTCGGGCCGACGGCGATGGCGGCGGCCGCGTGGTCCTGGGTGGAGAAGATGTTGCAGGAGGCCCAGCGGACCTGCGCGCCCAGGGCGACCAGGGTCTCGATGAGCACGGCGGTCTGCACGGTCATGTGCAGGGAGCCGGTGACACGGGCACCGGCCAGCGGCTGGGTCTCGGCGTACTCCTTGCGGATCGCCATCAGGCCGGGCATCTCGTGCTCGGCGAGGGTGATCTCCTTGCGGCCGAAGTCGGCCAGGGAGAGGTCGGCGACCTTGAAGTCCTGTCGGTTGTCGACAGTCGTCATTGCGAGCTGCTCCTCGGGGTTGGGACGAGGGTTGGGTACGGCTGGTCTGCGCGGCGGCGGACACAGGGGTGCCCGAAGAGGACACAGGCATGCCCGCGTACGCGCAGCGCAGTCCGTCGGAGGCCCTCTCTCCCTCGGTCGGTCCGCGGTGGGACCGCCCGACCGCCATCAGCAGCGACGTCTGGCTCGGTTCCAAGCTACACCGGCCGCTCGTGCGACCCCAGTCCGCCTTCGAACACATCACGCTGATCGGGGCCTTCGCCGGGTGCCGGTCTCCAGGGTTGGGGGGCGATAACAGGACGGCTACGAACGGGAGAACAGGAGGCAGCAGACCAGGTCGAACAGGGGCTTTCACAGCTTTGAGCAGGGCCGCGGATGTTGCCGGACGCCAGGAGATCGGGAACTGCTGATCGATCTTGCGAGGCGTCCGGGACGGCGTTTTGCGCCACAAAGGCGTGAGGAGATCGATGTGACCAATCCGGCGGCCCTCCCCCACGGGCGGTGGCACGACGCGGACGGCGCTGCAGCATGCCGGCCGAGGACGGGAACTGGGCGGGATCGCGGCGGTGGGCGTACGGAAGCGTGCCGTCGTGCCCCCGGCTCCGCGCTGGGCCGTGCGGGATGACGAAAGGTGCCCGCCGAGCGTTCGGCGGGCACCTTGGGCGTACGGCGAAGTGGTGTCAGTGACCGGCGGGGTGTGGCGTCGGGCCGCCGGGGGTGGCCTCGCGGTCGGGGCCCTTGGCGGCCTCGGCCTCGCTGTAGATGTCCGGCTCGAGGTAGATGACGCGGGCGATGGGGACGGCGGCGCGGATGCGGGCCTCGGCGGCGTTGATGGCGGAGGCGACCTCCGCGGCCGTGTCGTCGTGCTGGACGGCGATCTTGGCGGCGATCAGCAGTTCCTCGGGGCCGAGGTGGAGCGTGCGCATGTGGATGATGCCGGTGACCGTGTCGCCGTCGACGATGGCCGCCTCGATCTGCTTGACCTCGTCGATCCCGGCGGCCTCTCCGAGGAGGAGGGACTTGGTCTCGGCGGCGAGGACGAGGGCGATCAGGACGAGCAGGATGCCGATGCAGACCGTGCCGATGCCGTCCCAGACGCCGTCGCCGGTGAGCAGGGCGAGGCCGACGCCGCCGAGTGCGAGGACGAGACCGATGAGCGCGCCGAAGTCCTCCAGGAGGACCACGGGCAGCTCGGGTGCCTTGGCGCGGCGGATGAACTGCGACCAGGACAGCTTGCCGCGCAGCTCGTTCGACTCCTTGATAGCCGTCTTGAAGGAGTAGCCCTCGGCGATGATCGCGAACACGAGGACGCCCACCGGCCAGTACCAGTGCTCCAGCTCGTGCGGGTGGCGGATCTTCTCGTAGCCCTCGTAGATGGCGAACATGCCGCCGACCGAGAAGAGGACGATGGAGACGAGGAAGGCGTAGATGTAGCGCTCGCGGCCGTAGCCGAAGGGGTGCTGCGGGGTCGCCTCGCGCTGGGCCTTCCTGCCGCCGATCAGCAACAGGAACTGGTTGCCCGAGTCTGCGAGCGAGTGGACGCCCTCGGCGAGCATCGACGAGGAACCGCTGAACGCGAACGCCACGAACTTCGATGCCGCGATCGCGAGGTTGGCGCCGAGTGCCGCCACGATCGCCCTGGTGCCGCCTGACGCGCTCATCTGTCCGCGTTGTCCCTTCGCCTACGTACGTACGCCGTCCGGGGCCCCGCCTCGTCACGGCTTTGCCCGTCCTTTGCCGGTGGGCCATTCTTGCAGCCCTGCCCGACGACGGCGCTTCAGGTATCCACAACCCCGGTCATACGATCACAGTGGCCCGGAAGACCGTACCCGCCCCCGACACTTCGGCCTTCTCGCCCGCCGGGACGAACACCGACTGGCCGGGGCGCAGTTCGTGTCCGCCCGCCTGCACGGAACCGGCCGTGCAGAGCAGGATCTGCGGGGTGGCGCGGGTGAGGTCGTGAGCGGAGCCACCCTCGGGGAGGACGTAGCGCGACAGCCGGAACTCGTCGATCGGGGTCTCGTAGACCTCCTCGCCGTCCGGGGACGCCTCGGGGCGCAGCACGCCGGGGTCGCTCGCCTCGAAGCGGACGATGCGCAGGAGTTCGGGGACGTCGACGTGCTTGGGGGTCAGACCGCAGCGCAGGACGTTGTCGGAGTTGGCCATGATCTCGACGCCGAGGCCGTTCAGGTACGCGTGCGGGATGCCCGCGCCGAGGAACAGGGCCTCGCCGGGCTGCAGACGTACGTAGTTGAGAAGCATCGCGGCGATGACGCCCGGGTCGCCCGGGTAGTGGTGGGCGATGTCGGCGTAGGGCGCGTAGTCGCCGCCGAGACGGGTGCAGGCGGCCGCGGCTTCGGCGACCGTGTGGTGCATCTCCTCGGGGTCGGCGGTGAGGATCGCCGTGAGGACCTCACGCAGGGCGGCGTCCTCGGGGTGGGCGTGCAGCAGGTCGACGTACGGCTTGAGGGAGTCGACCCCGAGGCCGTCGAGGAGGGCGGCCGCCCGGAGTGGGTCGCGGAAGCCGCACAGGCCGTCGAACTCGGTGAGCGCGCAGATCAGTTCGGGCTTGTGGTTGGCGTCCTTGTAGTTGCGGTGCGGGGCGTCGACGGGGATGTTCCGGCGCTCCTCGTCCTCGTAACCCTCCTTCGCCTGCGCCAGGTTGGGATGCACCTGGAGGGAGAGCGGGGCGCCGGCGGCGAGGATCTTGAGGAGGAAGGGCAGGCGGGGGCCGAACCTGGCGACGGCGGCCGGGCCGAGTTCCTTCTCCGGGTCCGCGTCGACGACCTCGACGAGCGTGCCGCGTCCGGTGCGCGAGGGGGCGCCGGGGTGGGCGCCCATCCACATCTCCGCCTGCGGTTCACCGGTCGGTTCGGCACCGAGCAGATGCGGGATCGCGGTGGTCGAACCCCAGGCGTAGGGACGGATGGTGTTGTCGAGGCGGTCCATGCTGTGTCTTCGTCTCCGTACGTACGCCGCGCTCGGCGGGCGCTGGTCAGTAAGCGCGGGTTGCGCGGGTCAACGTCAGGCCCCCGAGGCGAGCGCCAGGTAAACGGCGGCGAAATCCGTGATGGCGATCAGTTCGGCGAGGGTCTCCAGTTCGCCGCCGGGTTCCGGTTCCAGTTCGCTGATCGGCGTGTCGTGACTGAGGGCCAGGTCACGGGCGGCGGGTGCGGCGGTGAGGCCTTCGATCGGGCGGTCGCGGAGCAGCACCACGCGCGCGTGCAGGGCGGGTGCTTCCTCTACGCGGTCACGGAAGAAGTCGTCCGGGTCGGCGCTGGCGGCGAGCGGGCCGGCCAGCAGGGCGCTGTGTGCGGCGAGTGCCTCGGGGAGTTCGGCGACCACCGCCGGGCGGCCGGAGAGTTCGGCGAGGGCCGCCGCGAAACGCCTTCCCGCGGGGCCTGCCGAGACGCCCTCGGTCCATACGACGGGCAGCGCGTCGGCGAGTTCCGCGGCGAGCGTCTTGGCGGGGTTGCTGTAGGTCGCGATGGCGGGGCCGCAGCGTTCGGCGATGTGGTCGAGACGGTCGGCGATCTTCTCGATGGCCTCCGGTGGCGCGGTGACCAGGCCGGTGCGGTCAAGAAGGGCGAGGAGGGGTGTGAGCAGCGCCCACAGGACACCGGGGGCGGAGGCGGCGAGCTCCTGTTCGTCCTGCTCGTACGGGGCTGTCGCCATCGGTACGAAGAGGCCGTGGGCGCCTTCCACCGCCTCGGTGAGCGGGGTGCGGGCGGGGGCGACGGCGACGACCGTGCAGCCGCGGCGGTAGGCCGCCTCGGCGAGCAGGGACAGGCCCGGTTCGGTGCCGTCGGGGGTGGTGATCAGGAGCAGGTCGACGCTGCCGGCCCAGCCCGGGAGTTCCCAGCGCAGGGCACCCGCGGCGGGGGCGACGCCGGTGGGGGCGAGGCGGATGACGGGGCTGCCGGGGCCGGCGAGCGTGCCGAGGAGGTCGGCGGCGCAGATCGCTGCGGCGCCGGGGCCGGCGATGAGGACCGCCCGGGGGCGGCCGTCGGGCTTGAGGTCGCCCACGCCGGCCTCCGCGGCGTGCCGGGCGGCTGTGCGGACGCGGGCGCCTGCCTCGGCGGCGCCGCGTAGCAGGCCGCGGCGGTCGGCCTCCGAGAGGGCCTCGGGGGTGTCGAGCAGCGATTCGTCGAGCATGGGCGGCAGCCTCCGATCGCCGGGGGTTCTTTGTGTGCGCCGGGTTGTGCGCGCGGCGGGGCTTGGTGTGCGGTGCCCCTTTGCGCGGGTGCCCTTTTGCGCGGGGTGCCTCTTCGCGCGGGTGCCTTTTTTGCGCGGTGGCTTTTGCGGGTGCCTTTTTGCGCGGGTGGCGGGCTCGGCGTTACGCGGGGCGGCGGGCCTCGTCGACGAGCAGGACGGGGATGCCGTCGCGGATGGGGTAGGCCAGGCCGCAGTCCTTGCCGGTGCAGATCAGCTCGGTTTCCTGCTCGTTGGCTTCCTGCTCCTTCAGCGGGGCGTGGCAGGCGGGGCAGGCGAGGATCTCCAGGAGGCCGGCTTCGAGCGGCATGGGTGTGTCCCTTCGGGGGGCGCGCGAGTGCGTGTGCGGATGTGCCTGGTCAGCGTACCGCCGTGGGGGGCGGGGTGCCGGGGTTGGGACGGGGTCGGGTCGGGTGGCTGTGGGAGGGGGTCGCCCCCGCCGCCCCTACCCGTTCCCGTCTCCAGGGGCGCTGCCCCTTCGACCCCGCCAGGGGGCTCCGCCCCCTGGACCCCCATCGGCCTGAACGGCCTTGTCCTCAAACGCCGGACGGGCTGAAGGTGCCGACCGGCCCTGAAGAGACACGACCCCGGCAGACGGGCGGGGAATCGGGACGCCGACCCCGACCCCACACGCCAGACCAGCCGAAAGTACCCACCGGCGCTGAAGAGACACGACCCCGGCAGACGGGCGAGGAATCGGGACGCCGACCCCGACCCCGACCCCACACGCCAGACCGGCTGAAGTTACCGACCGGCACCAAAGAGACGCGGCCCCCGGCGGCGGGTGGGGGCGGGACGGCGGCCTCAGGCGTCGAGCGGGCTGCAAGATCCCCGTTGGCGTCAGAAAGGGTGGCGGCCGGGTTGGCGTGGTGGTGTCGGAGGCCGACCCTGCCCGGTGCGGTCAGGCGCGGATGATGGTCAGGGCCTCGTCTCGGATCTTTGTCATGGTGGCCTCGTCCCTTGCCTCCGCGTTCAGGCGGAGCAGGGGTTCCGTGTTGGAGGGGCGGACGTTGAACCACCAGTCGGCGGAGGTGACCGTCAGGCCGTCGAGTTCGTCGAGGGTGATGTCCTCGCGGGCGCCGTACGCCGCCTTGATGGCCGCCAGGCGGTCGGCCTGGTCGGCGACCGTCGAGTTGATCTCTCCGGAGCCGATGTAGCGGTCGTACTCGGCGGTCAGGGCGGAGAGCGGTCCGTCCTGGCCGCCGAGGGCCGCGAGGACGTGGAGTGCGGCCAGCATGCCCGTGTCGGCGTTCCAGAAGTCCTTGAAGTAGTAGTGCGCCGAGTGTTCGCCGCCGAAGATCGCGCCCGACTTCGCCATCTCGGCCTTGATGAAGGAGTGGCCGACTCGGGTACGGACCGGGGTGCCGCCGTGCTCGCGCACCACCTCGGGGACCGACCAGGAGGTGATCAGGTTGTGGATGATCACGCCCTTGCCGCCGTTCCTGGCCAGCTCGCGCGCGGCCACCAGGGCCGTGATGGCGGACGGCGAGACCGGGTCGCCGTGCTCGTCCACGACGAAGCACCGGTCCGCGTCGCCGTCGAAGGCGATGCCCAGGTCGGCGGACTCCTCGCGCACGCGCTGCTGCAGGTCGACGAGGTTCGCCGGGTCCAGCGGGTTCGCCTCGTGGTTGGGGAACGTGCCGTCGAGTTCGAAGTACATGGGTACGACGGTCAGGGGCAGGCCGGCGAAGACCGTGGGGACGGTGTGGCCGCCCATGCCATTGCCCGCGTCGACGACGACCTTCAGGGGGCGGATGGAGGTCAGGTCGACGAGGGAGCGCAGGTGGGCCGCGTAGTCCGACAACGTGTCGCGCGAGGTGATGGTTCCCGGCTCGGCGACCGGCTCGGGGGCGCCCGACTCGCTCCACTGCTCGGCCAGTTCGCGGATCCGGGACAGGCCCGTGTCCTGGCCGACGGGCGCCGCGCCCGCGCGGCACAGCTTGATGCCGTTGTACTGCGCCGGGTTGTGCGAGGCCGTGAACATCGCGCCCGGCAGGTTCAGGGCGCCCGAGGCGTAGTACAGCTGGTCGGTCGAGCACAGGCCGATCTCGGTCACGTCGACGCCCTGTGCGGCCGCCCCGCGCGCGAAGGCACGCGACAGGCCCGGGGACGACGGCCGCATGTCGTGGCCGATCACGATCGCGTCCGCACCGGTCACCTGGACGAAGGCCGCACCGAAGAGCTCGGCCAGCGACTCGTCCCACTGGTCCGGGACCACCCCGCGTACGTCGTACGCCTTCACGATCTGCGACAGATCAGCAGCCACGGCCAACCCTCCTGAAGTCCTATCGGTCGCCTCAAACTACCCGTAGCGGCAGGCCGTGCGTCGTGCGGTCTCGGAGTGGGCTTCCAGCCGTAGCCTCAGGTCAGAGACGGGTGAGAAACCGGGAAGGACGGGGGAGGATCCGGACACCTCGGCCAACGCCCTCTTCGGAGCCCTCCAGGTGACCGCGGCCCGCGAGGGGGATCTGCTGCGCAAGGTGCTGCCCTGGAGCGCGGGCCTGCTGCTGGTGATGTGCCTGATCGTGGTGGGCCTGAGCTCACCGGTCCTGGACTGGATGCTGCCCTGACTCTTCCCGGAAGGTTCATGACAGCCCACTCCTTGACCACCACGCGCGCGTGCACACCGAGCACGACCGCCGTGCAGACGCCGGCGAGCAACACGAGCGTGCCGCCGGCCGACAGCAGTCGCGCGGGACTTCGGGGCGTGCGTCCTGCTCTCCAGTTCCTCGCTGCGTACGCCGGTCAGTACGCGCGCGCGTACCGACTCGGAGGCGGGTACGCGCGCTTGCGGTACGGCCACCAGGGCGCCCGCGCCCACCAAGGAGGCACCCATGTCGGCAAGTTGCGCGGCGACGTAGTTGGAGGCGGCGAACTGGGCGACGGCGAAGGCGACTCCGCACACCAGGGCAGGAAGCCTCGGCTTCGACTCGGTGCGCGCCGCGGTCGTCGCGCTCGTCGCCGGTCGCCTTCGGGGCGATGGGCACACCGGTCGGGACGCTCGCGCAGGCGACGGCGCTGCCGCTGGACTCCGTGGCGCGCCGAAGCAGAACGCGACCACGAGCGCCTGGATGCACGGGCCGCCCGACAGCCGCCCGAAGGAGCGGCGCTGGGCGTTCACCGCGGTCCACAGGGTGGGAAAGGCCGAAGCCGACCCCCTGGGCGGCGCTGGAGAGCGTCTGATCGAGCGGCACGCGGTAGGGCGGGGCAGGCGCCCAGAGCGGCCGCCAGAAGCCCCATCAGGCCCGCCAGGTGCGCCTCGAGGGCGGACCGGCCGAGTGAGTCGGCACCGGGTCCCACAGGACAACCTCTTGGATTCCGGCATACGGAAAGCGTTTTCCCACCAGACAACATCACCGAAACGATCGTGTCCGCGCGAAGGGCACCTCAATGGATGTGCACCACTGGGCGGAACGGGGGACGGGAAGCGCGGCTCAGTTGTCCGGAGAGCGCAGTACCCGCAGATGCCCGCGGCGTGCGACCTCCATCGGGTCCGCCGTGCGCGCCCCGCCACCGCCGGCGCCTGCCGCCCGCTCCTGGGGGCGGGCCGCCTCGCGGACCGCGTTGGCAAGCGCTTCCAGGTCGTCGCCGCTGGG
This sequence comes from Streptomyces sp. NPDC049541, assembly GCF_044465725.1. NCBI lineage: Bacteria > Bacillati > Actinomycetota > Actinomycetes > Kitasatosporales > Streptomycetaceae > Streptomyces > Streptomyces sp. NPDC049541. The sequence goes on from NZ_JBITLY010000006.1 coordinate 12,781, forward strand.
GCGGGCCGGAGCGGAGCCGTCGAGCAGGCGGACGACCTCCCAGCCGCGCGGGGCGGTGAGGCGCTCGGAGTGCTCGGCGCACAGGTCGTAGCAGTGGGGTTCGGCGTAGGTGGCGAGCGGGCCGAGGACCGCGGTCGAGTCGGCGTAGACGTACGTCAGCGTCGCGACGGCGGGACGGCCGCAAGCGGTGCGCGAACAGCGACGTACAGGGCTCACGACGTTGGACGGTACCGCACTCTTGAGCGGGCCGCGACGACTCTCCCCCAGGTCACTCCACCGTGTCGTACTGTGAAACACCCCACACCCCTCCCTTGAAACACCCGGCTGACCTGCGCGGACACGCATTCACACGACCCTGCGCACCTCTTCGCCCGATCAACACACCGTACAAACCCCGTCAATTACCCCAAGATCGTCGGTCTCGTAGAGATATGGAATCGAGCCCAACCTTGGCTGGAATGGTCATCCTGCGACAGGCCGTCCAGTGGAGCCCGAGGCACTCCGGCCGACCGCGTGGGGCACCGCGCGCGGTCCCGGCGGGGACTACGCTTCACCAGTGATGGACAACCCCGTACCGCACCGTGCCGCCCGCCCCGGGCCCCGCCGTCGTGATCGCCACGGCCGGGGCATGCGCGGCCCGATCGCGCCGCCCCAGGTGCCGCTCGCCGCGAGCCGTGCCGAGGCGTTCGCGGATCTGGTGCAGGACTCCGTGGAGCGGCTGGAACGGCGGTGGCCGCAGCTCGCCGAGATCGACTTCCTCGTCCTCGAGGTGCCGCGTCTGGACGGGCCGACCGAGGCCTGGAGCGACGAGGCGGTGCCGCTGGGCGGCACGATTCCCTCCCGGGAGGGGCGGCCGGCCCGGGTGGTCGTGTACCGGCGGCCGGTGGAGATCCGCACGAAGGGGCGGGACGAGCGGGCCGCTCTGGTGCACGAGGTCGTTGTCGAGCAGGTGGCGGAGTTGCTGGGGCTCACTCCGGAGACGGTGGATCCGCGGTACGGGGAGGACTGAGCGGGCCTGAGCGGCCTCGTCCTCGAACGCCGGACGGGCCGAAAAGATCGAACCCCGGCCGGCGCTCACCAGCGGCTACTTCTGCAGTACCGACAGGTCCTGGTCCGCCTCCGGTACCGCCACCGTCCCCCGGTCGTCCGGCAGTGTCTGGACCGTGAAGCCGGGGACTCCCTCCTCCGTCGCCGCCAGGGTGCGTGCCGCGTAGACCGGGCCGCCGGACAGTGGCTCGACCGTCAGGGCGTAGGTGCCCTGGAGGCCGCTCGGGACGGGGGCGGCGATGTCCTGGGTGGTGCCGGCCTTGATCGTGTAGGTCTTCGAGACCGCGGTGCCGCCGTCGCTGCCAGCGGACGCGGTGACCTTCACCTGGGCGGTGCGGGTGGGTGCGGCCAGGGACAGCGTGGTGCCCTTTCCGCTGTTGTCGGCGGACGTCGCGCGCGTGCCCACCGGGCTGGTGGCCGGGATGAACGCCGTCTCCTGCTTGTCGCCCTTGCCCCGTACGACGCGCAGCGCGGCGACCACCGGTACGGACTTGTCGGTGGGCGTGAGGACCAGGGAGCCGGCCTCGCCGCGGGTGACCGGACCGAGGTCGACGGCGGTGGTCATACCGGCCTTCACGTGCAGCGTCTCGTTCCCGGCGGGCGTGATCTGCCCGGACGGGGAGGCGAGCCGCAGCTTCAGGTCGGCGTCCGCGTCGCCGGGCGTGAAGGCGATCAGGCGCACGGCCGTGGCGTCCTTGGGGATGCCGGGCAGGACGAGGCTGCCCGCCGGGTCCGTGGCCGCGGCCAGCCAGTCGCCGCCGAGTTTGTCGTCGAGGGCCTGTACGGCGGCACCCACGCGTCCGCTGCGGACGTTCACATGCACGGTGAGGTCGGTCTGCTTCTCGTCGGTGAGCGTGGACAGCAGGACCGGGTCGCTGGAGTGCGGTGCGACGGTGATGCCCTCCCCCACGGTCGACTTGAGGGCGCCGTCCTTGCCGTACAGCTCGATGTCGACGACGGCGGCGGAGTCGTCCGGGTTGGTGAGGTGGACGTAGTCGGTGCGGGCGGGGTCGGTGCTGGCGCCCGGGAACCAGAACTCGGTGTCCGGGGCGGTGCAGTTGACGCCCTGGAGGCCGCGTCCGGTGCCCGCGGCGACCTCGGTGGTCTCCTGAACCGCCCAACCGGGCGCCAACCTGCCCTCGGCGGTGCCGACGAGCGCGGGTGTGTCGGCACCCGAGGTGTCGCCCGTGACGGGCTTGCCGGGCTCCTTGGGCGTGAGGACCGGCTTGTCGGTCGTCGGCTTGCCGGCCTTCTTCTTGTTGCCCTTTTTGCTGTCCTTCTTGCCGCCCGTCTTGCCGCCCGTCTTGCCGCCCGTCTTGCCGTCGGCGCCCGATGTGTCGGCCGACTGCTCGGTGGCGGACCGGAGTTGGGCCGTGCCGTCGCTTCCCGTGCCCTTCGTGACGGGCGTGAAGGACGTGTACGACGTGTCGGCGAGGTCGGAGGTGCTGGGCTGCGGGCACAGCAACGTGGTGCGCTCCACGGGCAGTTCGGCGGCCGCCTTGGCGGTGCCCGCGCCGGAGGCGCCGGGCGCGGTGAGCGAGGCGAAGCCCGTGATGGCGGCGAGCGCGGCCGTGCCGGCGATCAGGGAGATGGTGGTGCGGTTCACTGCTGACTCCCGTCGGGGCGCTCAGGGGCGTGCGGGTGCGGCTGCGCCGGGTCGTACGTCGGGTCGTAGCCCTGCTGGTACGACGGGTCGTACGCGGTCTGGTCGTACGCCCCCTGGGAGGAGCCTCCGTAGGCGTACGGGTCGTACTGGCCGCCCTGGTACGGGTCCGCCTGGTACGTCTGGTCGTAGGTGCCCGCCGGGTACTGCTGGGTGCCCTGGTACTGCTCGTTGCCGTAGCTGCCGTAGTCGGCACCCTGGTAGCCCGCCGCGTCCCAGTCGCCGTAGGACTGCTGGTGCGGGACCGCCACCGGCGTCTCCTGCGCGGGAGGAGACGGGAACTCCTCGCTCGGGGCCTCTTCTTCGGCCTCCGCCTGGGCGCGCAGACGGCGGGCGCGGCGGCCCTCGCCGGCGACGGCCTCCGCGGGTACGGCGGGCTCCTCGGGGAGGTCGTCGTCGACGTCGCGGCGCCGGCCGGGCAGGGCCAGGACGACGAGGACGACGGCCAGGAGGCCCTGCGCCCACAGCCAGGCGGTGTGGGTGATCGGGTCGTCGAAGGTGATGTCCAGCCTGCCGCCGGAAGCGGGGAGTCGGAAGCCCTGGGCCCAGCCGTCGAGCGTGGTGCGGGTGAGCGGCCTGCCGTCCAGGGTGGCCGTCCAGCCCTCGGAGGCGGTGTCGGCGAGGCGCAGGACGCGGTCGCCGGAGCCGGCCGGGACGGTGGTGTGGATCTCGACGGGTCCGGCGGCGACGGGCTGCGCCGTACCGGAGCCGGAGGCGGGGACGAGGGTGGCGCGCGCCACCTCCTGGTCGACCCGCCACAGGGCGCTGCCGTCCTGCTGGCTCAGCCGGGAGAGGCCGGGGGTGGCGTCCAGGACGCGGGTGACCTCGCGGGGCGCGCCCTTGCGGACGAGGACGTAGCGGACGGCGAACTTGCCGAGCTGGTCGGTCTGGTCGGCGCCGGAGCCGGCGACCAGATTGGCGACGACCTTGTCGAGCCTTGCGTTCTCGCCGTCGGCCGCGGCGCTCTCCGCGTCGCCGAGCCGGGCGCCGGAGCCGCGCACCAGGGTGTAGCCGACGCGGGCCGTGGAGTCGCTGTCGAGCACGAGCGTGCGTGCCTGGTCGCTGGTGCCGCTCTCCTCGGCGACGAACGCGGGGACCTGCACGGGGTCCTGCCGCTCGACCGGTCCGTCGGCGCCGCGGATCATCCAGCCGAAGGCGATGACCAGCGGGCCCGCGAGCGCGGCGAAGGCTATGAGTGCGGCCACCGGCTGGCGCCAGCCGAAACTCTGCTCGGCCACGCGCGCGCGTGCACCGTCGGCGCCGATGACGGCGGCGGTCAGGAGGGCGAGGCCGTAGACGAGGGTGGCCGGGCCGGCCCAGGTCGAGCGGTTGGACAGGACCGCGAAGACGAGGCCCACCAGGGCGACCGCCCAGGCCGTCCGGATTCCGAACTGACGCTCCGAGCGCAGCAGGGCGGCCAGCGCGGCCAGGACGACGCCGATGAGCATCAGCCCGCTGACCGTGCCCGGGCCACCGGGGCTCATGCCGAGCAGATCGAGGGCGGAGGCGGCCGAGGGGCCGTAGTCGAGCCCTGCCTCCTTGAAGAAGCCGAACGGGAGCAGCGTCAGCGACCAGGGGGCGAGGACCAGCAGGGGCGTGCCGAGCTGGGCCAGGAAGCGCAGGCCGTGGGCGGTGAGATCGGTGCGCCGCACGGCGAGGGGCGCGAGGCCCAGGAGCAGCGCGAGAGGCCACACGATGGGCGTGAACGCCGTGGTGATCGTCAGCAGCAGCGTGTACGCCCAGGTGGCGCGCCAGCTGCCGGGTGTGCCCGAGGCGTTCGCGAGGCCGCTGGCCGCGATGCCCGCGCGCGCGATGAGCGGCAGCAGCACGGCCAGTACGGCGGTGCCGATGCGGCCGCCCGCGAGCGCGCCCGTGGCGGCCGGCAAGAAGGCGTAGACGACGGCCGCCCAGGCGCGCAGCAGCCGCGACTCGACGAGCGGGCGGGAGGCGAAGTACGCGGTGACGCCGGCCAGCGGCACCGAGCACACGAGCAGGACCGTCACCGCGAGTCCGGTCGAGCCGAACAGCACGGAGGCGAGCATCGCCACGATCGCGAGGTACGGCGGCGCGGACGGGGTGCCGCCGGCGCCCACGGCGTGCCAGGAGTCGAGGTAGCGCGACCAGAGCTCGCCGGAGCCGGCCGGGGCGGGCAGCAGGGCGCCGCCCGCGAGCGCGCCGCCGCCGAGCAGGGCGCGGCAGGCGACCAGCGAGACGAGCAGCAGCACCAGGAAGAGCATCGGGCCGGGCTTGCGGCCGATGCGCTTGAGGCGGGCGAACTGCTCGATCTCCAGGAAGTCGGCGTCGTCGCCGCCGGGTCCGGACTCGACGGCGCCGCCGTGCCGTCCGGCGCCGGAGGTCACCTCCGGGTCGGAGCGGCCGACGAGGTCGCCCGCCGCCTGTTCGACGGTGGCCCGTATGGTCGCGCCGGGCGGCGGGAACAGGGCGCGCAGTTCGCCCTTGTCGATCTGCGGCTGCCCACGCCTGCGCCGTCCGGCGATGATCCGCTCGGGGCGCAGCAGCGTGCCCAGCAGACCGCGGATCTCGTCGACGGCCTGCCCCGGGACCTTGCCGACGAGGTAGGCGACGGTCCGCAGGAGCGTGCCGAGCACGAGGCGCACCAGCACCCAGGGCAGCGCGGCGGTACGCGTGTTGACCAGGAGGGTGTAGACGGCGCCGGCCTTGTCGACCTTGTGCGGGGAGGCGACGGTACGGCCCGAGCAGTCGACGGTGCGGCGCTCGCGGGAGGCCGCCTCGGCGTGTCGTACGACGGCCTCGGGGGCGACGAGGACGCGGTGGCCGGCGGCGGTGGCGCGCCAGCACAGGTCGACGTCGTCACGCATCAGCGGCAGCCGGCTGTCGAAGCCGCCGAGCTGTTCGAAGACGTCGCGTCGGATGAGCATGCCGGCGGTGGACACGGACAGCACGGTCCGGACGTGGTCGTGCTGTCCCTGGTCCTGTTCGCGGCGGTCCAGGCCGGTCCAGCGGCGGCCGGAGTTGGCGATGGTGACGCCGACCTCGAGGAGCTGGCGGCGGTCGTACCAGCCGCGGAGCTTGGGGCCCACGACGGCCACGTCGTCGCGGCCGAGCTCGAGTTCGTTCTCCACGACGCGCAGCAGCTGGGCCAGGGCGTCGGGTTCGGGGGCGCAGTCGTCGTGCAGCAGCCACAGCCACTGGACCGGCTCGCCGTGCGGGAGTTCCGGCATGTCGTAGGCGTCGTCGCGCCAGCTGCGGGTGACCGGGTCCCAGCCGCTGGGCCGCTTCAGATAGGGCAGCTCGTCGGGGGTCAGGACGGGCGCGCTGCGTTCCGCCTCCTCGACGGCCTGGCCGAAGCCGGTGCGCCGGGCGAGGTGCAGCACGCGGTCGGCGCCGAGGGCGTCGGTGACCAGCTGGGCGGAGTCGTCCGCGCTGCCGGTGTCGGCGGCCACGACGTACTGGACGGGGCGCTCCTGGCCGAGCAGCCCGGCGAGCGCGTCGGGCAGCCAGCGGGCGCCGTCGTGGGAGACGACGACCGCCGTCACCACGTGACGCGGAAACTCTGGTGTGGCAGCGAGGTCTTGGTGGGCTGCCGTGTGGCTGTGCGCGGACATCGAGGTACGGGCCCCGGTTCGATGGACTGCGGTGGACGTCTGTGCCCCCTGGGGGCAGCGAGGCGTCTCGGACGAGCGACCACACTATCGGCTGGGCATCACAGCGGCCCGCCGCCTGTGGATAACCCCACCTGCGACGGGCCGTTCGAATGTGTTTCGGTTGTGTGAGGGCGTCGACCGCCCGGTCAGATGGCGGCCTTCTTCAGACGGCGTCGCTCACGCTCGGACAGTCCGCCCCAGATGCCGAAGCGCTCGTCGTTGGCGAGGGCGTATTCGAGGCACTCGGAGCGGACTTCACAGGCCAGGCAGACCTTCTTGGCCTCACGGGTGGAGCCGCCCTTCTCGGGGAAGAAGGACTCGGGGTCGGTCTGGGCGCACAGCGCGCGCTCCTGCCAGCCGAGTTCCTCGTCCGCGTCGTCGACCAGCAGTTGCTGCACCAGCTCGGTCATGTGCGCCCCTCGTCTGTCTTTCGCGTCCCCGTGATGTAGCCGTTACCGATTCCGGCTGAACGACACGAGTGAAATTACAAGTGTGCTGCTCCGGGCGAGTCAAGCCGAGATCTGCTATTGAGCCCCTTATTCACTCTGCGGAACCAAGGCCATGCGGAAAGTGTTCAAATCGGCATAAACCTTGACATGCAGACGAGGCCCAGACGGGCCTTCGCCCCCGAGCAGAGCCTGTACGGGGAAGGACGCCCGCAGATCCGATCTCGTTCCACGCGCACCTCGATGCAAACCGGATCACAGTCGGATCACAGGACCGCAACGAGGTTTGAGCGCCATGTGTCCCGGGTGACGCATGCACAAACCTTTCGCCTCAGACATGAACCGGATGAGGTGAACCATGTCCCACATACCGGGCGTCGAGTTGACAGTGAAGGTGTGAACCGCTGTTCTTGTGGGCATGCTCGCGAACTTGGCGCTCACCTCGACCCGCACCGCCGGGTCCCACGGTGCTGCCCGCGCTCGCTGTAGCTGTTGTTGCTGTGCCAGCTGTTGAGCCACACCTGCTCCGGCTGTAGGCCCTGTCGACCGTGACGGGCTCCCGTTCCCTCTGACCTTCTTTCACTGAGGAACCACGCACCCCTTATGAACAGCGACAACGACCTCCAGATCGCCGGCGACATCCTCGAAGTGCAACACCTGCTGCAGCCCCCGCGCGAGCACCCGGCCACCGTCGCCGAGTTCGTGGGCCTGGCCCGCTCCATCGCCGCCGACCGCTCCCAGTGGGAGCACCTCGTCGAGTACGACGCGACGACACGCTGGTACCACCGGCTGCGCACGGGGCCGGGCTACGAGGTGTGGCTGCTGTCCTGGGTGCCCGGTCAGGGCAGCGGGCTGCACGACCACGGCCGCTCCTCCGGTGTGCTGACCGTCCTGGAGGGCACGCTGACCGAGCGCACCGAGCGGGGCACGCGCGCGTTGGGCCCGGGCGCGCAGCGGGTGTTCGCGCCGGGGTATGTGCACGAGGTCGTCAACGACGCGCTGGAGCCGGCGGTCAGTCTGCACGTCTACTACCCGGGCCTGACGGAGATGCCCATGCACACCGCCTGCACGGCGGCCCCGGCCGCGTACGACGAGGTCGACGTCGTAACCGCCTGACGCGTTGTCGTACCCGCCTGTAAGACTTGGCCCATGCGCATTGTGGTTCTGGCAGGCGGCATCGGTGGTGCACGGTTCCTGCGCGGTCTGAAGCGGGCCGTGCCGGACGCGGACATCACCGTCATCGGCAACACCGGGGACGACATCCACCTCTTCGGACTGAAGGTCTGCCCGGACCTCGACACGGTGATGTACACGCTCGGCGGCGGTATCAACGAGGAGCAGGGCTGGGGGCGGGCCGAGGAGACCTTCCACCTCAAGGAGGAGCTCGCGGCGTACGGCGTGGGACCGGAGTGGTTCGGGCTCGGGGACCGGGACTTCGCCACGCACATCGTGCGGACCCAGATGATCGGCGCCGGGTATCCGCTGAGCGCGGTGACGGAGGCGTTGTGCGACCGGTGGAAGCCGGGCGTACGGCTGATTCCCATGACGGACGACCGGGTCGAGACGCATGTGGCCGTCGAGGTCGACGGTGAGCGCAAAGCGGTGCACTTCCAGGAGTACTGGGTGCGGCTGCGGGCCTCGGTGCCGGCCGAGGCGGTCGTGCCCGTCGGGGCGGAGCAGGCGAAGCCGGCGCCGGGTGTGCTGGAGGCGATCGGGGAGGCGGACGTGGTGCTGTTCCCGCCCTCGAACCCGGTGGTCTCCGTGGGCACGATCCTCGCCGTGCCCGGCATCCGGGAGGCGATCGCCGATGCCGGAGTGCCCGTCGTCGGCCTCTCCCCCATCGTCGGGGACGCGCCCGTGCGGGGCATGGCCGACAAGGTGCTCGCGGCGGTCGGCGTGGAGTCGACGGCCGCGGCGGTGGCCGAGCACTACGGATCGGGGCTGCTCGACGGCTGGCTCGTCGACACCGTGGACGCGGGCGTCGTGGAACGGGTCGAGGCCGCCGGGATCCGGTGCCGGGCCGTACCGCTGATGATGACCGACATCGAGGCGACCGCCCGGATGGCACGTGAGGCATTGGCGCTGGCGGAGGAGGTGCGGGTGCCTTGAGCGGCATTTCCGAGGGCACGGGCGCGTGCCGCGACGGGGACGGCGGGTACCGGGTCTGGGCCGTGGGCGGGATTCCTGAGGTCGTGCCGGGGGACGACCTCGCCAAGGTGATCGCCGCCGCCGAGCCCGGGCTGGTCGACGGGGACGTGTTGCTCGTCACCTCGAAGATCGTGTCCAAGGCGGAGGGACGGATCGTCGAGGCGGCCGACCGCGAGGCCGCCATCGATGCCGAGACCGTACGGGTCGTGGCGCGGCGCGGGGCTCTGCGGATCGTCGAGAACCGGCAGGGGCTGGTGATGGCCGCGGCGGGCGTCGATGCCTCCAACACCCCGTCCGGCACGGTGCTGTTGCTGCCCGAGGACCCCGACGCGTCCGCCCGGGCGATCCGGGCAGGGCTGCGGGACGCCCTGGGCGTCAACGTCGGGGTCGTCGTCACCGACACCTTCGGGCGGCCCTGGCGCTCGGGGCTCACGGACGTCGCGATCGGCGCCGCCGGGGTGCATGTGCTGGACGATCTGCGCGGGGGCACGGACGCGTACGGCAATCCGCTCAGCGCGACGGTCGTGGCGGCGGCGGACGAGCTGGCCGCCGCCGGCGATCTGGTCAAGGGCAAGGCCGCCGGGCTGCCCGTCGCCGTGGTGCGCGGGCTGCCGCACGTGGTGGCCCAGGGGGACGGAGAGGGGGCGCGGGCCATGGTGCGCGGCGGACGCGACGACATGTTCCGGCTGGGGACGTCCGAGGCGATCCGGACGGCGGTGACCCAGCGGCGTACCGTGCGGGCCTTCACGGACGAGCCCGTCGATCCCGGTGCCGTACGGCGGGCGGTCGCCGCGGCCGTGACCGCGCCGGCGCCGCATCACACGACGCCGTGGCGGTTCGTGCTGCTGGAGTCTCAGGACGCGCGGACCGGGTTGCTGGACGCCATGCGCGACGCCTGGATCGCCGATCTGCGGCGGGACGGGAAGAGCGAGGAGTCCATCGCCAAGCGGGTGCGGCGGGGGGATGTGCTGCGGAACGCGCCGTATCTGGTGGTGCCGTGTCTGGTGATGGACGGGTCGCACACGTACGGGGACGCTCGGCGGGACGGGGCGGAGCGGGAGATGTTCGTCGTCGCCGCCGGGGCGGGGGTGCAGAACTTCTTGGTTGCGCTGGCCGGGGAGCGGTTGGGGTCCGCGTGGGTTTCCTCGACGATGTTCTGCCGGGATGTGGTGCGGGAGGTTCTGGGGCTGCCGGGGGACTGGGATCCGATGGGGGCCGTGGCGGTCGGGCATCCGGCGGAGGAGCCGAGGCCTCGGCCGGAGCGGGACGCTGATGCTTTCGTCGAGGTGCGGTGACGCTCCGCCGGGTGCGCCGGGTGCCTACGGTTCGGGGGTTCTGGGTCCGTGCGCGACTGCGGATGAGTGGGGGTTTTCGCGCCCACGCGGCGGAGCCGCATGGTGACACGGTCCCGCGCCCCTGAAAGCGCACACCGACGCTCGTATGTACGGCCTAGTCTCGTAAGGCAACCCCCGACACCCTAGGAACTCACCCGTGGCAGGACGGTTCTCTCCCCGGCCCACGCGTACGACCGTGCGCGGTGGGCATGTCGTGGTGTCCGGGGGTGTGCCGCGGCAGGCCAGTGCGCCCGGGCGGGTGCGGATGGTCGTACCGGACGGGCCGCTTGATCTTGGGCTTGTGTTGGGGCCGCTTCGGCGGGGTGGCGGGGATCCGACGTTTCGGGCCATGCCGGACGGGTCCGTGTGGCGGGCCAGTCTGACTCCCGGCGGGCCCGGGACGCTGCGGGTCTCCGTGTGCGGGGGTGAGGTCCGTGGGGAGGCCTGGGGGCCCGGGGCCGAGTGGTTGCTGGAGCAGTTGCCGGAGCTGCTGGGGGGCGCGGACGAGCCCGATGCGTTCGTGCCGCGGCACCGACTGGTGGCGCACACCGCGCATCGGCGGCCGGGGCTGCGGCTGACGCGGACCGGGCTGGTGCTGGAGTCGCTGATCCCGTCGGTTCTGGAGCAGAAGGTCACGACCGGGGAGGCGTACCGGGCGTGGCGGCTGCTCGTGCGGAAGTACGGGGAGCCTGCGCCGGGGCCCGCTGCGGGCGGGCGGCTGTGGGTGATGCCCGGGCCGCGGACCTGGGCGTTGATTCCGTCGTGGGAGTGGCACCGGGCCGGGGTCGACAACAAGCGGGCGTCGACGATTCTGCGGGCCGTGAAGGTCGCTGCCCGGCTCGAGGAGGCGGTCGGGATGGAGCCGGCGGCCGCGCAGGCGCGGTTGGAGGTCGTGCCGGGGATCGGGCCGTGGACGTCGGCGGAGACCGTGCAGCGCAGTCATGGGGCGGCGGATGCGGTGACCGTCGGGGATCTGCATCTGCCGGGGATTGTGGGGTGGGCGCTTGCCGGGGACCGGGATGCGGATGATGCGGCGATGCTGGAGTTGTTGGAGCCGTATGCGGGGCAGCGGCATCGGGCTGCGCGGTTCATTCTGCTGAGCGGGCGGACGCCGGCGCGGCGGATGCCGAAGATGCCGAAGACCGATATCGGGCGGTGGTAGGGGGCCGGGCGGGGCGCCCGCGCCGGCGGGGTGCCGCCGGCTGAGCCGACGCGGCGGATGTCGGCGAGCGACTTCTGGCGGTGGTAGGGGACCCGGGGCCGGCACTGGGCCGGGGGTGGGTACGCTTGCCCGCACTCGCGGGGTGCCGCCTGCGCCCACCCGTGCCGCCCTGGGCGGCACGAATGCCCGCAGGCCACGGGGGCCGCAGCACAGCACGACCGCAGCCCGCCCTGGGCGGCACGAATGCCCGCAGGCTACGGGGGCATGGGCCGAGACGGCACGAATACCCGCAGGCCACGCGGGCCGCAGCACAGCACGACCGCAGCCCGCCCTGGGCAGCACGAATGCCCGCAGGCTACGGGAGGCACGGCCGCGGGCTACCGACCGCTGGGCACGCCGCAGCGCGCAGCAGCCGACTGGCTGCCGAGGGCTGTGCGGCCGCAGCGCAGGACGCCCCGAGTCACCGAGGCCTACGCGGACGGGAGAGCACGGCCCGCCCCGAGCCACCGGGGGCTGCACGGGCGGGAGCACCGCGCTCGTAGGCTGCCCCGGCGCCGCACAGCCCGACGGGACGCTCCGCCCGCAGGGTCGTGTGGGCCGATGGGTGGTGCCGGGTTACTGGTCCGAGGAGAAGCGCAGCGATGCTGCTGGGATTTGGGCGTCGCACCACACTCGTACGCCGGTGCGTAGTTCGTTGTCGGCGCCGATGACCGCGCCGTCGCCGATGACCGTGCCGGTGAGGACGGAGCGTTCGCCGACGCGGGCCCGGGTGCCGATGAGGGAGTCGGTGATGACGGCGCCCGGTTCGATGACGGCGCCGGGGAGGATGGTCGAGCCGAAGACCCGCGCGCCCTCCGCCACGAACGCGCCCTCGCCCACCACCGTGCCGCCCGTCAGCTTGGCGTCGGGGGCGACCCTGGCCGTCGGCAGGATCAGGCGGTCGCCGCAGCGGCCGGGGACCGCCGGGGACGGAGCGCGGCCGAGGACGAGGTCGGCGGAGCCGCGGACGAAGGCCGCCGGGGTGCCGAGGTCCAGCCAGTACGTCGAGTCGACCATGCCCTGCAGATGGGCCCCGGCCGCGAGGAGGTCGGGGAAGGTCTCGCGTTCGACCGAGACCGGGCGGCCCGCGGGGATCGTGTCGATGAGCGAGCGGCGGAAGACGTACGCCCCGGCATTGATCTGGTCGGTGACGATCTCCTCGGGGGTCTGCGGCTTCTCCAGGAAGGCGAGGACACGGCCGGTCTCGTCGGTGGGGACCAGGCCGTAGGCGCGTGGGTCCGTGACCTTGGTGAGGTGCAGGGAGACATCGGCTCCCGTCTCCTGGTGGGTGTCGACCAGGGCGCGGATGTCCAGGCCGGTGAGGATGTCGCCGTTGAAGACGAGGACCGGGTCGTCGGGGCCCGAGTGGAGGCGGGACGCGACGTTGCGGATGGCGCCGCCTGTGCCGAGGGGCTCCTCCTCCGTCACGTACTCGATGTGCAGGCCCAGGGACGAGCCGTCGCCGAAGTACGGCTCGAAGACCTCGGCCAGATACGACGTGGCCAGGACGATGTGGTCGACACCCGCCGCTCTGGCTCTCGCCAGTTGGTGGGTGAGGAACGGGACACCGGCCGCACGGACCATGGGCTTCGGCGTGTGGACCGTGAGCGGGCGCAACCGCGTGCCCTTGCCGCCGACCAGGAGGATCGCTTCTGTCACCTGTCGTCTCTGCTTCCTGCCGGGACCGGCCGAACTCTCTTTCGACCGGCCAGTTTATGCAGACCGTCGTGTGGTGATGTGGATGGCCGTTGCGGTGTCCCGCGTTCCGCCCGGTGGCCCGCTATGACGTAAATAACGCTTCCTTGGACGTAAATAACGCTTTCTTGCCCGACTCCTTTGCAAGATCCGGTGGTCGCTCAGCGGCGGCCCTGGTAGTGCGCCGCGGTGGAGCGGATCATTCCGAGCTTTCGGTAGAGCTGCCAGCCCGGGCACGCCGTGGGGTAGCCGTCACGGTGGCCGGAGATCACATTCATTCGGACGTTCTTGCCCTTTCCGTAGAGATTGCCACCGCTCGACTTCAGATATGTCTTTCCGCGCGGATTGGCACCGTAGAGGCCCAGTTTCCAGGCCGTGAGCCGGGCGATGGCCTTGAGGACGGCCGCGGGCGGCTTGGTCTTGCTGAAGTTGCCGATGACAGCGACGCCCATGCTGTTGTTGTTGAAGCCGAGGGTGTGGGCGCCCCTGACCGCCTTCGCCACTCCCCCGGCGCGGCCCTCGTAGATGGTTCCGCACTTGTCGACGAGGAAGTTGTAGCCGATGTCGCGCCAGCCCATGCTCACAACGTGGTAGCGGTAGATGGCACGGATGACGGAGGCGGCCTGCGAACAGCGGTAGGTGTTGCCGGACGACGTGTGGTGGACGAACGCTGCCTTGACCTTCTTCGTGTAGGCGAACCCCCTCTCGCGCAGATCCTCGTCCGCGCCCCACCCCCGGCGGGTGACGATGCGGGGGCGGGGCCCGATGTGCGGCTTCTTGCGCTGACCGGCCGTCAACTCGTGCCCGCGCAGCGTCCGCATCTCCCGCACGGTCGCCGACTTGCTGAGCGCGGGGATCACCGTGGCGCCGAGCGGGACGAGATCGGCGTTGGCGGTGGACGAGGCCAGGGCCTCGGCCGACTCGGAGTTGCCGGTCCCGGCGCCGGGGGGCCCGGCCTGGCTGCCGTGCGGCACAAGCGGTGCCGTACTCCGCATCGGAACCTCGTCGCCGCCGTCGTCCGCGCCGCCGGGGCCCACGAGTTGCAGACGCAGGCCCGACGGGAGGGCCGCCGGCGCCGGGACGGCACGGGTGCTGCGGGCATGACCTCCGGTACGGGGTCCGCCCTCGGCCCGGACCCGGACCTCCACCCCGTCCGAGTCGCCCACCCACAGCGGTGCGGTGGAGCCGCGGACCCGGCCCGGGGTGCCCTCGGCGGTGCCGGGGTCGGCCGCGTCGTCGTTGTGCGTCTCGAGGCTGCGCCAGCCGGACCAGACCCCGTTGCCGGCCGCACGGGTGCGGACCTGGACCTGGCCGTGCAGTTCGGTCTTCGGGTCGTCCCAGATGACGCCGACCATCGAGAAGCGCCGCACGTCCCGGCGGGTCAGCCCCTGCTCCGCGAGGGCCGTCGAGGCCGTGGAGCCGAGGGCGCGGGTGAGGGGGGTCAGCGGGGCGAGGGGCAGCGACTGGGTGCTGCCGTGCACGTCGGGCCGCGCCGGCGCCGGCGCGGATCCTGCGCCGGCGAGCGCGGCCCTTGCCGTCGCCACGGGGACGGGCAGGGTCAGCGGAAGGGCGAGGGCGGCCGCGCAGGCGACGCCGATCGAGGAGGCGATCGAGGAGGCAAGGAATCCACGCATGCTCCTGATCTTGGACATAGTCATACATATCTGTCTATCCCGGAATTGACGGACCGTCGGATTTCGTTCCTCCGAACCGGTGGCCCCACCAGAGGGTGAGCGAGCGGTCGTCCGCGTACCCTTGCGCGGGTGAACGCCACCGACCGCACCCCTGCCGACCTGCTGCGTTCCGCGCTCGCCGCGGACCCCGGACGCCCCCTGGTGACCTTCTACGACGACGCCACGGGCGAACGTGTCGAACTCTCTGTGGCCACCTTCGCCAATTGGGTGGCCAAGACCGCCAATCTCCTCCAGGGCGACCTCGCCGCGGCCCCCGGCGACCGGGTCGCGCTGCTGCTGCCCGCGCACTGGCAGACCGCGGTGTGGCTGCTGGCGTGTGCGTCGGTGGGGGCGGTGGCCGACGTCGGCGGGGATCCGGCGGCGGCCGATGTGGTGGTGAGCGGGCCGGACACGCTGTCCGCCGCGCGGGCCTGCCGTCGGGAGCGGGTCGCTCTCGCCCTGCGGCCGCTGGGCGGTCGCTTCCCACAGGTGCCGGACGGCTTCGTCGACTACGCCGTGGAGGTGCCGGGCCAGGGGGACCGGTTCGTGCCGTTCGCGGCGGTGGATCCCGACGAGGCCGGGCTGATCGTGGCCGGGCGCGAGTTCAGCGGGGCGGAGGTGGTCGAGCGGGCCCGGGCGGAGGCGGCGGGGCTGGGCCTCACCGGGCCGGGGGCGCGGATTCTGTCCGGGCTGCCGTACGACACCTGGGAGGGCCTGAGTGCCGGGTTGTACGGGCCGCTTGCCAGCGGGGGGTCCGTGGTGTTGTGCCGGCATCTGGAGCAGTTGGGGGAGGAGGCGCTGGCCTCGCGGGTCGAAAGTGAGCGGGTGAGTGTGGTGCGCCGCTGAGCGGGGGTGGTGGCGGTTGTTTGGCGTGTGCGGGCCAGTGGGGGTTGATCGCGCCCACGCGGCGGAGCCGCAAATCGACACAGCCCCGCGCCCCTCAAGGGGCGCTGCAGTCACCCGGATGGGTCAGCACCGGACGCCCCCGCGCCCCCGCCGGGCCATGGTCGTAAGAACTGCAGGTCGGCACTGCACGTTCGTACGCCGTGAGGGGGTGGAGCATGGCCCTGGGAGGTCGGCGGCGGCGGTGGGTGCGGTTCGGGGGGCTTGCGGTTGGCGCCGTGGTGGTGGGGGCCGTCGCCGGTGGGGTGGTGGTGTACGCGAAGCTCGACGGGAACATCAGGGCCGACGACGCGGCCGCCCGGGAGCTCGCCCGGTACGAGAAGGAGCGGCCCACCTCGCTCGTCAAGGGTGCGCAGAACATCCTGCTGATCGGGTCGGACACACGGGCCGGGGCCGGGAACGCCCGGTACGGGCGGGACTCGGGGACCGAGCGGTCCGACACGACGATCCTGCTGCATCTCTCCGCGGGGCGGCGCGCCGCCACCGCGATCTCGCTGCCCCGTGACCTGATGGTGGACATCCCGGCCTGTCTGCGGCCCGACGGGAACCGCTCCGAGCCGATGTTCGCGATGTTCAACTCCGCCTTCGAGACCGGTGGTTCGGCCTGCACCATCCGGACCGTGGAGAAGCTGACGGACATCCGCGTCGACCACCACATCGTCCTCGACTTCCACGGCTTCAAGCAGATGGTCGACGCGGTCGACGGCGTCCAGGTGTGCCTGAAGAAGCCGATCGACGACAAGGCGGCCAAGCTGAGGCTGCCCGCCGGACGGGTCACGCTCGACGGTGAGCAGGCCCTCGGGTACGTGCGCGCCCGCAAGTCCCTCGGCGACGGCAGCGACACCGACCGGATGGACCGTCAGCAGCGGTTCCTCGGGGCGCTCGTCAACAAGGTCCAGAGCGACGACGTACTGCTGAACCCGGTGAAGCTCTATCCCGTGCTGGACGCCGCCACCTCGTCGCTCACCACCGACCCGGGGCTTGCGAGTCTGCGCGGGCTGTATCAACTCGTGCGCGGGCTGCGCGACATCCCCACAAAAGCGGTGCAATTCCTCACGGTTCCGCGGGAGTCGTATGTCTACGACTCCAATCGCGACCAGCTCGTGGAGCCGGAGGCGAAGAGACTGTTCGAACGGGTGCGCAGGGACGAGCCGTTGGCGGTCGCGCCGGAAGTTCCACGGGATTCCGACTCAAAGAGCCGTAATTCGACCAAGGGTGGCGAGGGGAACTCGTACGGGTATTCGGGCGGGGATTCGTCTGAGCAGTCGCACGACTACGGCGCGTACGGACACGGCGACGCGAAGTCAGGGGGAAAGCGGTACGGCGGGGCCTCGGAGGGCAGTTCGCCCGCGCCGACGTTCCGCGGGAACACCGCCGACGAGGACGGCTGCGGGTAGGGCGAGCATCAACGCGACGAACAGCTGTCCCAAGAAAACCCAAAGAAATGGGCGGATTGCCCAGTTGTAGGGGCGTGGAATTTGTCACCGACGTCGCTCCACGCTGAACTGGCCGGATAGTGTGAGCGATCCGGTGCACCGGTCCAGGTCCTTCCTGGGGTCGCGCACTGTGTGACCGAGACCCGAGCGTCTTTGAGGGGGAAGGCGCCGCGTGGCCCAAACGGAGGATTCGGAAACCGTGGACGCGCAAAGCCGTGGGCGGGCGGAGAACATCGACCCCGCAGACCAGTGGGTGCTCAATCCGAACACCGGCGAATACGAACTGCGACTGGCTCCTTCCGCACCGCAGTCGGCGGTTCCCAGGCCGCGCAGATCCGCCCCCCGTGGCGCGGACGGCGCGGCGCGCGGGCGTACGGCGAATCCGCAGGCCCCGGGCCGCGGGGTGCCGCCGCAACGGCGCCGCCGTGGCGCGCCCCAGGAGCCGCTGCCGGGCCGGCGCGGCCGCCGGCCGGTGCAGAAGAAGTCGAAGGCGAAGAAGGTCCTGCTGTGGACCGGCGGCACCATGGCGTTCGTGCTGGTCGCCACGGCCGGCGCCGGGTACCTCTACATCAAGCACCTCAACGACAACATCACGTCCGTCTCCGACGACGGCGCGAGCACCGGTGGCTTCAGCAAGGGCAAGGCGATCAACATCCTGCTGATCGGCACCGACAAGCGCACCGGCAAGGGCAACGACGAGTACGGCGACAAGAACAGCGTCGGTCACGCCGACACCACGATCCTGCTGCATGTCTCCAAGGACCGCTCGAACGCGACGGCGCTGAGCATCCCGCGCGACCTGATCACCGACATCCCGGACTGCCCGACCACGCAGCCCGACGGCTCCCAGAAGATCATCGCGGGCACCAGCAACGTCCGCTTCAACACCAGCCTCGGCCAGGACGACCGCACGCCCAGCTGTGTCGCACGCACCGTCACGGAGCTGACCGGCATCAAGCCGGACAACTTCATGGTCGCCGACTTCAACGCGGTCAAGACGCTGACCAGCGCGGTGGGCGGCGTCGACGTCTGCCTCGGCAAGGACATCAACGATCCCAAGTCGCACCTGAACCTGAAGAAGGGCATGCGGCACATCGAGGGTGAGACCGCACTCGCCTTCGTGCGCACCCGGCACGCGGTGGGGTTCGGCGGCGACCTGAGCCGGATCACCCTGCAGCAGCAGTTCCTCAGCGCGCTGATGCGCAAGCTGAAGTCGAACGACACCCTCACCGACCCGACGAAGATGATCAGGGTCGCCGAGGCGGGCACCAAGGCGCTGACCGTCGACGCCAACCTCGACAGCATCGGCAAGCTGAAGGACCTGGGTCTGGAGCTGGGCAAGCTCAACCCGAAGAACCTGACGTTCACCACGGTGCCGGTGATCGACAACCCGGCCGAGAAGGTGCACGCGACGGTCGTCCTCAAGCCTGGCGCCGCCCAGCCGGTCTTCGACGCCATCAAGAACGACGTCTCCTTCACCGCGGTGAAGGAAAAGAAGAAGCAGGAGGCGGCCGCGGTGGCCGCCCGTCTCAAGGGCAGCAAGTCGGCCGCGTCCGCGGTCCGGGTGCGGATCCTGAACGGCGGTGCCGAACCCGGCAGTGCGCAGGCGGAGCTCGAGTACCTGCAGAACCAGGCGGGCGTGCTGAAGTCGGAGAACGCCGGCAACGCGGGCGTGCAACTCGGCAAGACCACGCTGGAGTACGCCCCCGACCAGGCCGACCAGGCGCGCCGGCTGGCCGCCATCCTGGGCCTGTCCGGCTCGGCGATGAAGCCGGGCAAGAGTGTGATCAACTCCCAGGGGCTGCCGGCCATCACGTTGACCCTCGGCAAGGACTTCCCGGGCGCCGGTGAGTCGTTCACCGCGCCGACCAAGGCGCCGGACGTGGACAAGACCACGGCCGACAAAGTTGAGTGCGCCAAGTAGTGACCTGACAGGCCTGTCGTACGTCTAACAGGGCGTACGACAGGCCTGATGCATGGGCGCAGGGTGGGGAGGACGGGGAGATGGCGCAGAGCAGCGTGCAGGGGGAAGGGACGTTCCGGGGCGTTCCGCACACGCGTGGACCCGAGCGGGGCGGCCCGCGGGACGGCGGCGGGCCGGGTGGCAGACGGCGCGGCAGGCCGGGCGGTCGCGGGCCGCGGCGGGGGCGCCGGGTGCTCCGATGGTCCGCGACCACGCTCTCCGTGCTGATACTCGGCACGGCCGGCGCCGGATACCTGTACTACCAGCACCTCAACGGCAACATCCAGAAGGGCGAGCGCAGCAGCGGCGACGCCAAGGCGCGGAAGACCGCGCCGAACGCGGCGGGGCAGACCCCGCTGAACATCCTGCTGATCGGCTCGGACAGCCGTAACTCCGACGAGAACGTGAAGCTCGGCGGCGCCAAGTACGACCGCGGCAGCCCGCCGCTGGGCGATGTGCAGATGCTGATCCACCTCTCCGCGGACCGCAAGAGCGCCGCCATGGTGAGCATTCCGCGGGACACCCGGGTCGACATCCCCCAGTGCAGGGACCCGAAGACCGGCCGGACGTACCCGGAGACGAACAAGATCATCAACGAGTCGCTGGCGCGGGGCGGCGCCGGCTGCACGCTGGCCACCTGGGAGAAGCTCACCGGGGTCTACATCGACCACTGGATGACGATCGACTTCGCGGGCGTGGTGCGGATGGCGGACGCCATCGGCGGCGTCGACGTCTGTGTGAAGCAGAACGTGTGGGACCATCCGACGGCCGCCGTGCCCGGCGGTTCCGGCCTGAAGATGACGGCCGGCACCCACAAGGTCGAGGGCAAGCAGGCCCTGCAGTGGCTGCGCACCCGGCACGCCTGGGGCAGCGACCTGATGCGGGCCAGGGCCCAGCACATGTACCTCAACTCGATGATCCGCACGCTGAAGCACCAGAACGTCTTCACCGACACCGGGCGGCTCACCGACCTGGCCGAGGCCGCCACGAAGTCCCTGAAGGTCTCCGAGGAGATCGGCACCGTCAAGAAGCTCTACGACCTGGGCATGCAGCTCAAGTCGGTGCCGACGGACCGCATCACCTCGGTGACGATGCCGAACGTCACGGACCCGCAGAACTCCGACCACGTCATACCGGACGGCGCGGGCGCCGCGAAGCTCTGGGAGATGCTCCGCGACGACATCCCCCTCGACAACAAGGGCAAGGCCTCGGACGCGAAGAAGACGACCGTCGAGGAAGAGCCCACGAAGGCTCCTTCGGCGCCGGACGGCGCGATCGGTGTCGTGGTGCAGAACGCCACTGGGACCTCCACCCTCGGCCCGGTCGTCGGACGCGCGGGCACGGTCGCCCAGGAGCTGGTGCGGCAGGGGTTCAGCAAGGCGTCCAAGGACGCGACGGCGGGGCTCTCCGCGGACCGGACCGTCGTGCGCTACCCGAGCGCGGAACTGGAGGGCGACGCCCAGCGCATCGCCAAGTCGCTGGGAATTCCGCTGAGTTCGGTGCAGAAGTCGACGGACGTCTCCGGGGTCACGGTCGTCGTCGGCGCCGACTGGCGCACCGGCACGGCGTATCCGAAGCAGTCGAAACCCAAGGCCGGCGACGTGCCCGGCAACGCGGACGCCATCAACGGCTCGGACAAGAGCCAGTGCATGGACGTGTACGGACGGTACCGCTGGGCCTGATCTTCACCGATCCGCACAGCGAACTCCCAAGTGACTGCACAATGATGAGGCGCGCTCACGTCCGAAGGACTTCAGGGGGACGGCGCGCCCTCTCATTCGCCTGATCCGGGGGGACGGGCAGCGGAGAGGTTCGGCATGCCAGGGGTGGGAGGCAGGGAGTTGGCGCGGAGCAGTGTGCGCGGAAAGGTTTCCGCGGTCGAGGACACGATGTCCCTGACACCGCGGGACCGGGACGCGACAACCGAGCACGGCCGGCACGGCGGAGGCAGACGCAGGAAGGGCACGGGCGGCGACGGGAAGCGCCGCAGACGGCGCGTCCTGCGCTGGGCGGCGATCGTCCTGGCGGTGGTGATACTCGGCACGGCGGGGGCCGGTTATCTCTACTACCAGCACCTCAACGCCAACATCAAGAAGGATGACCTCAACCTCGGCGACGCGAAGGACAGGGCGGCCGAGTCGAAGGCCAACGCGGCGGGCCAGACACCGCTGAACATCCTGCTGATCGGCTCCGACGCCCGGGACTCCAAGGAGAACCAGAAGCTGGGCGGCGCCAAGGACACCTTCAACACCGCGCCGCGCGCCGACGTCCAGATGCTGCTGCATGTCTCGGCGGACCGCACCAACATGTCGGTCGTCAGCATGCCGCGCGACACGCTCGTGTCCATCCCCAAGTGCACGGACCCCGACAACGGCAAGGTCTACGGGGCACTCACCTCGGCGATCACCAACGACTCCCTGGGCCGCGGCGGCCCCGGCTGCACGGTGGCGACCTGGGAGAAGCTGACCGACATCCACATCGACCACTTCATGATGATCGACTTCGCGGGTGTGGTGTCCATGGCGGACGCCATCGGCGGCGTACCGGTCTGTGTGGACGCCAACGTCCGCTCCAGGTCCTCCGACGGCCACGGCTCGGGCCTGAAGCTCAAGGAGGGCACCACGTACGTCAAGGGCATCCAGGCCCTGCAGTGGCTGCGCACGCGGTACGGCTTCGAGGACAACACCGACATCGCCCGGGCCAAGGCCCAGCACCAGTACATGAACGCGATGGTCCGCCAGCTGCGCGAGAACGCCACCCTCGGCAACCCGAACGAGCTGCGCAAGCTGGCCGAGACGGCCACCAAGGCGCTGACCGTCGACAACGGCCTCGGCACGGTGGCGAAGCTGTACGACCTGAGCAAGGAGCTCAGGAAGGTCCCCACCAAGCGCATCACCATGACGACGATGCCCTGGCAGTACTCCACGACGAACAGCGGCCGGGTCGTGCCGAAGCCGGGTGACGCCGAGAAGCTGTTCCGGCTCGTCCGCGAGGACATCGCGCTGGACGGCAAGGGCAAGAAGAAGTCCACCGGTACGAAGGCGTCCTCGGACCCGGCCGCGGCGGACGACAAGATCGCCGTACAGGTGCAGAACGGCACCAGCTCCGGCACACAGCTCGCGGTCGGCGGACGGGCGCGTACGGTCGCGCAGTTGCTCGTCGGCAAGGGGTTCACCGAGGCGGTGGCGGACAGTACGGCGGTCCCCGGCGCGGAGAAGACGGTGCTCCGCTACCCGAGCGCGGACCTGGAGGGCGACGCCCAGCGCATCGCCAAGTCCCTGGGAATTCCGCTGAGTTCGGTGCAGAAGTCCACCGCCGTCTCCGGGGTCACACTGGTCGTCGGCGCCGACTGGCGCTCCGGGACGACGTACACGGCCCCCGAGGACGACGACAGGACGCCGACGTCCGCACAGGTCATCAACGGCTCGGACAAGAAGCAGTGCATGCACGTGAACCCGGCCTACACCTGGTAGCCCGGGTCCGACAGGGGTGGCCCCCGGTGCTCAGTTGGAGGCGAGCACCGCGGGGCGCCGGGAGGCGATGACCTTCTTCGCGAGCGCCTTGGGGCTGGTCAGGAAGCCCCAGCCCCACGACATGTGCATGGTGGCGAGAGCGACCGGGATCTGCAGCCGTGCCTTCAGCGGCAGCCCCTTGCCCGCCGGGACGGATCCCAGGGTTATCGCCGCGAGGTAGCCGCCGGGGATCACGAAGCCCCAGGGCGTCAGCACCGCGCCGACCACGAGACCGGCCGCGATCGCCAGGACCGCCGTCGGCGGCGCGAGGTAGCGCAGGTTGATGGAGCCCTCGTGGTAGCGGGCGACGACGTGCCGCCAGCGGCCGTAGTCCTTGTACTGCTTGGCGAGGGCCCTGACCGACGGCCGCGGGCGGTACGACACCTTCAGCTCCGGCGAGAACCAGATCAGCCCGCCGGCCTCCCGGATGCGGAAGTTCAGCTCCCAGTCCTGGGCGCGGATGAACTCCTCGTTGTACCCGCCCTGCTGCTCCAGCGCCTCGCGCCGGAACACCCCGAGGTAGACGGTCTCGGCCGCCTGGGCCTCGCCACCGGTGTGGAAGGCGGCGTTGCCGACGCCGATCTTCGAGGTCATGGCGGCGGCGACCGCGTGCTCCCAGTCGTTCTCGCCCTCGGCGTGCATGATGCCGCCGACGTTCTGCGCGCCGGTCTCCTCCAGGAGCCGTACGGCCGTCGCGATGTAGTTCGGCGAGAGCATGCCGTGCCCGTCGACGCGGACGACGATCGGGTGCCGGGAGGCCTTGATCGCGGCGTTGAGGGCGGCGGGCGTACGCCCCGCCGGGTTGGGGACGGTGTGCACGCGCGGGTCGGCGGCCACGAGCTCGGCGGCGATCTCGTCCGTACGGTCCTTGGAGGGACCGAGGGCGAGGACGACCTCCATCTCGCCGGCGTACTCCTGCGCGAGGATCGCTTGGACGGCTCCGCGCAGATGCCGCTCCTCGTCGAGGACAGGCATGATCACAGAAACGGCGGGGAGCGGCGCGTCGGGGTTGGCGTTCATCGCCCGTTACGTTACCGCGAACGGGGGACACCTTTGCGCCCCGCCGGGGCGGTGGCCCGGGCTACAGATCGTATCGGCCTACGGTGCTCACGGTCCCACGTACGGCCGTCGCCCGGAGGTGTCCGCCTTGCCCACGCAGCCTCGGTCCGCCGCGCCCGCCCCTCCGCAGCGCCGGCCCCAGCCCGCGCGCACCCCACCGCCGCGGGGGCCGCGGCCGCCCGTGCCACGGAGGAAGCCGCGCTGGGTGATGCGGGCGGCGACGACCCTCTCCGTGGTCGTGCTCGCCTCCGCCGGGATCGGGCATGCCGTGGTGACCAGCCTGGATGCGGGTATCGCACGCGTCGACCCGTTCAAGGACATGAAGAACCGCCCCAAGGCCGGTCACGGCATGAACGTCCTGCTGGTCGGCACCGACGGCCGCGACCGGATCAGCGACGAGGAGCGGCACCGCTACCACCTGGGCGGCGAGCCCTGCCACTGCACCGACACGATGATGATCGTGCACATCTCGGCGGACCGGGAGCGGGCGACCGTGGTGAGCCTGCCGCGCGACTCGTACGCCATGACGCCCGCGCACACCGACCCGAAGACCGGGAAACGGATCCCCGGCCACCCCCTCAAGATCAACGCGGCGTACGCGGAGGGCGGTCCGAACCTCACCGTCCAGACCGTCGAGGACATGACCCATGTGAAGATCGACCACTATCTGGAGGTCGACTTCACCAGCTTCATGAAGACGGTGGACGTGCTCGGCGGAGTCTCCGTCTGTACCGCCTTCCCGCTGAAGGACACGTACACGGGGCTCGACCTGCCCGCCGGGACGCACGTCCTCAACGGCGGACAGGCCCTGCAGTTCGTGCGCGCCCGGCATGTCGACGCGGACTCCGACCTCGGCCGGATGAAGCGCCAGCAGCGGTTCCTGGCGGCGCTCATCGAGCGGGCCACCTCCTCCGGGATCCTGCTGAACCCGATGAGGTTCCGGGACGTGACCCGGGCCGTGCTGGGGTCGGTGCGCGCGGACAAGGGTTTCGGCACGGACGAGCTGCTCGACCTCGGGCGGGCGATGCGCAACTTCTCCCCCTCGTCCTCCGAGTTCACGACCGTGCCGATCGGGCAGATGGGGTACGTCGTGCCGGGCATCGGCGAGACGCTGAAGTGGGACACCGCCAAGGCCGAACGCCTCTTCCAGTCGCTGCGCGACGACAAGCCGCTGGCCGCGCGCCCGTCCCGCCCCCAGCCGGTGCCGGTCGAGGTGGACCCGCAGCAGATCCACGTCCAGGTCGAGAACGGCACGGCGACGGAGGGGCTCGGCAAGCGGGTGGACGCGGCGTTGGCGGCGACGGGTTTTCGCACCACCCGGGCGCCTGCGGACGCGGACGACCACGCTGTGAAGCGGACGGTCATCGTCTACGACCCCGGGTGGGACCGCTCCGCGAAAGCGCTGGCCACCGCGTTGCCGGGCAGCGAGCTGCGGGAGGTGCCGGGGCTAGGGCCGACGTTGAAGGTGATCGCGGGGGCGGACTTCAAGCAGGTGCGGCGGGTGCGGGCGGACGCGGACCAGGGGGAGCCCGGGGTGATGACCGGGGACCAGAAGGTCTGCTCGTAACCCGAACGGCCCTGCGCCACCACCCGTGACGGAATGTCGCGGGTCGTGCACTGTGCGGCATTCGGTGGGAATTGTTGGCGTCCGCCCGATGGCGCGGGGCGTCCGGCAGGCGTAGGAACAGAAGGGCACGGGGCCCACCCCCGGGCCCCTCTGCCTCTCAGGAGGAGCCATGACCCAGCCCGGAACCATGACCGCCATGAGCAAGGAGATGCAGGACTGCGTCCAGGCGTGCATGTCCTGCCACAGCGTGTGCGAGGAGACCATGAGCTCCTGCATGCAGATGGGCGGGCAGGCCCAGATGCAGATCATGCGTGCGCTCATGGACTGCTCCGAGACGACCCGTATGTGCGCGGACATGATGATGCGCCGCTCGCCGATGGCGGCCGAGATGTGCGCGATGTGCGCCAAGGCCTGTGACATGTGTGCGGAGGCGTGTATGAGCATGCCGGACGACAAGCAGATGATGCGGTGCGCGGAGGCGTGTCGTCGGTGTGCCGAGATGTGCCGTGCGATGTCGGGCGCCACGATGTGACGTCCGTCTGAGCGTGGGTCGAGGGCACCTGTGTGTGGGGTGCCCTCGGTCACGGCGGTTGCGCGAGCCCGGCGGTGCGGGGTGCCGCCTGCGCCCACCCGTGCCGCCCTAGGCGGCACGTATGCCCGAAGGCTAGGGCGGCACGAATGCCGATGGGCTACGGGGCCGCGAGCGCCCGCAGGCTACGAGGGCTACGGCGTGAAGAGTGGCTCCAGTGCCCGTTCCAGGTCCGCCGACGTGCGGAAGTGCACCGGCTGCATTCCCAGGGCCGCTGCCGCCTCGGTGTTTTCCTCGGTGTCGTCTATGAACAGGCAGCGTTCGGGGCGTGTGCCTGCCAGGTCGGCTGCCAGGCGGTAGATGCGCGGGTCCGGCTTGGCGAGGGCTACGCGGGCGCTGTTGACGATGTCGTCCGCGAGGTCGGCGAGGCCGAGCGCGGTGAGGTCGTCCTCGAGACGGACGGTGGCGTTGCTGACGAGGACGAGCGGCACGCGGGTGCGCGCCCGGCGCAGCAGCGCGACCACCGTCTCGTCGGCCGAGAAGGGGGACTCCAGCAGGGCCGTGCCCAGGTCCCAGGCGGTGGCTTCAGGGACCGACCCGGACAGCCCCTCGGCGATCGCCTGCACCCACTCCTGCAGGTCGACGTGGCCCAGCAGCACCGGCAGAGCGGTCTCCGGGGCGAAGGCGACCTTCGCGGTGGTGCCCTCGGCGAGCCCGGCGGCCCGCTCCAGGGCGTGCAGCCCGGAGGGGTCGTAGAACCGGATCACGTTGTCCACGTCGCAGAGCACCGCGTCGAACGGTGCTCTGCCAGGCCGCTCAGCCACCCGAGACCGTGACCTTCTGGTCGTTGTTCAGCTCGTCCACCAGCGTCTTGACCTTCGCCTTGTCCCAGAGGAGGTTGCCGCCGACGGAACCGGAGATCGGCATGTTCATCGAGGTGCCGTCACCGCCGCTGACGCCCTTCATCGCCCAGAACATGGACGCCAGGTCCCACAGGCTCATGTCCTTGTCGACGGTGAGCGAGTCCAGACCCGCGCCCAGCGTCGGATACAGCTTGAAGGGGTTCAGGACCGTCGACGGGGTGGCCACCTGGTGCGCCAGCGCGGAGAGGAACTTCTGCTGGTTCTTGGTGCGCTGCAGGTCGGAGGTGGCGAAGGCGTGCCGGGTGCGGACGAAGGCCAGGGCCTGCTCGCCGTTCAGGGTCTGCTCGCCGGCCTTGAAGTCGGCGCCCGAGTACTTGTCCTTGAAGCCCTTGTCGATGTTGATCGTGACACCGCCGACCGCGTCCACGATGTTCGCGAAGCCGGCGAAGCCGATCTCCACGTAGTGGTCGATGTGCAGGCCCATGTTGGCCTCGACCGTGCGGACGAGCAGCGTCGGCCCGTCCTCCGCGTAGGCGGCGTTCAGCTTGGTCTGCCGGCCGGTGGCCGGGTACGTCTTGCCGGAGGTCGACCCCTTGTAGGAGGGGATCGTCACGTTCGAGTCGCGGGGCAGCGATATGAGCGTGTCGCCGCTGTCGCCGACGTGCAGGATCATCATCGAGTCGGTCCGCTTGCCCTCAGCGGAACCGGTGTGCAGCTGCTTCTTCTGCTCGGAGGACAGCCCGGCCCGGCTGTCGGAGCCGACGATCAGGTAGTTCGTGCCGTCGCCCGAGGCCGGCCGGTCGATGACCGTGGACAGGTCCACGTCCCGGTGCAGCTTGCCGTCGGCCCAGAAGTACGTGGCGACCGACGTCACGGCCAGCGCAGTCACCAGTGTGATCGCGGTCCACTTGATACGGCGCCGCCAGTTCGGCCGCGGCCTGTACTCGCCCCGGTCGCCCGAGCCGCCCGGCCCTCCGCCGCCGGGCGAGCCGTAGACCTGGCCGGTGTTGTAGCCGCTGTCGTAGCCGTCGACGGCGGTGTCGTCACCGCCGTACCCCCGGCCGTTGACGTACGAGGGCTGCTGGGGCACCCCGCCGCCGTACGGCGGGGCGGACGGGCCGGGGCCCCCGTACCCGCCCGAGGCAGGCCGGCGGACCTGCCGCATCGCGCGGGCACCCTCGGGGTGCGCGCTCGCGCTGCCGCGTCCGTACCGGTTGCGGTTGTCGTCGGACCATGCCTCGGGCCAATCGTTCATGGGGCCCAGTGTGCCGGGAGCAGCCATGCCCTTCACAAGGGTCGTAGGAAAATCAGGGCACGCCTGTTGCGAAGCCAACACAAAGTCCGCAGATGTGGCCTCGTCATAAGGTGGGGGCCATGACAGACCAGGCCCCCGCCACGGAATCGGACACCTCGGATATACCGGAGGTTCCTGGCAAGCCCACCTCGGCGTCCCGGACCACGCTCAGTCACATCATGACGCACAATGACACGAACCTTCTGGGCACGGTGCACGGCGGCGTGATCATGAAGCTGGTGGACGACGCGGCGGGCGCGGTGGCAGGGCGGCACAGCGGCGGCCCCGCCGTCACGGCGTCGATGGACGAGATGGCGTTCCTGGAGCCGGTCCGCGTCGGCGACCTGGTACACGTCAAGGCGCAGGTCAACTGGACCGGCCGGACGTCGATGGAGGTCGGGGTCCGGGTCCTGGCCGAGCGCTGGAACGAGTCGACCCCGCCCACCCAGGTCGGCTCCGCCTATCTGGTCTTCGCCGCGGTGGACGCCGACGGCAAGCCCCGCCGGGTGCCGCCGGTGCTGCCGGAGACGGAGAAGGACCGGCGCCGCTACCAGGAGGCCCAGATCCGCCGCACCCACCGGCTGGCGCGGCGGCGGGCGATCATGGAGCTGCGCGAGAAGCGGGCGGCGGAGGGGCTGGACGACTGAAGGGCGCCAACCGGGGACGCCCTTCACCGCACAGCAGACCGACCGTTACGGCAGGTTCCGCGCCATCACGATGCGCTGGACCTGGTTGGTGCCCTCGTAGATCTGGGTGATCTTCGCGTCGCGCATCATGCGCTCCACCGGGTAGTCACGGGTGTAGCCGTAACCGCCGAGCAGCTGCACCGCGTCCGTGGTGACCTCCATCGCCACGTCCGAGGCGAAGCACTTGGCGGCGGCGCCCTGGAAGGTCAGGTCCTTGTCGCCGCGCTCGGAGGCGGCCGCGGCCTGGTAGGTGAGGGCGCGGGCGGCGGAGACCTTCATGGCCATGTCGGCCAGCATGAACTGGATGCCCTGGAAGTCGGCGATCGGCTTGCCGAACTGCTTGCGCTCCTGGACATAGCCCTTGGCGTAGTCGAGGGCGCCCTGCGCGACACCCAGCGCCTGGGCGGCGATGGTGATGCGGGTGTGGTCGAGGGTCTTCATCGCCGTGGCGAAGCCGGTGCCCTCCTCGCCGATCATGCGGTCGGCGGGGATGCGGACGTTGTCGAGGTAGACCTCGCGGGTCGGGGAGCCCTTGATGCCGAGCTTCTTCTCCGGGGCGCCGAAGGAGACGCCCTCGTCGGACTTCTCGACGACGAAGGCCGATATGCCCTTCGAGCGCTTGGACGGGTCCGTCACGGCCATCACCGTGTAGTACTCGGAGACGCCCGCGTTGGTGATCCAGCGCTTCACGCCGTTGAGCACCCAGTGGTCGCCGTCGCGGACCGCCTTCGTCTTCATGCCGGCCGCGTCGGAGCCCGCGTCCGGCTCGGAGAGGCAGTACGAGAACATCGCGTCGCCCTTGGCGAGCGGGCCCATGTACTTCTTCTTCAGCTCCTCGGAGCCGGAGAGGATCACCGGCAGGGAGCCCAGCTTGTTCACGGCCGGGATCAGGGACGAGGAGACGCACACGCGCGCCACCTCCTCGATCACGATGACCGTCGCCAGCGCGTCGGCGCCCGCGCCGCCGTACTCCTCGGGGACGTGCACCGCGTGCAGGTCGTTCGCGACCAGGGCCTCCAGGGCCTCCTGCGGGAAGCGGGCCTCCTCGTCCACGACGGCGGCGTAGGGCGCGATCTTCGCCTCGGCCAGTGAACGGATCGCGTCGCGGAGCATGTCGTGCTCCTCGGACGGGCGGTACAGGTCGAAGTCAGCCGATCCGGCCAAGGTTTCTCACGCTCCAAGGACGCTTCTGACGCACTGTGGTGATGGCGCTAATTACCGTTAAGTAACTCAAATTTTAGGGGGCCGCCCACGGGAGTGATACGTGAGCTTGGCGACAGCGGGAAAAGTGCCCGGCAAGCGGCCCGACTATGCTCGGCTCGGCACCCACCACGTCCCTCTCTGGAGCACCCATGGCCCTCAGGATCACCGTGATCGGCACCGGCTATCTCGGCGCGACACACGCCGCCGCGATGGCGGAGCTGGGCTTCGAGGTGCTCGCCCTGGACGTCGTACCGGAGAAGATCGAGAAGCTGGCGCGGGGCGAGGCCCCGATGTTCGAGCCGGGCCTGGACGAGCTGCTGCGCAAGCACGTCGCCGGGATCGAGGGATCCACCGGGCGGCTGCGCGTCACGATGGACTGGGCCGAGGTGGGGGCCTTCGGCGACGTCCACTTCCTGTGCATCAACACCCCGCAGAAGCACGGCGAGTACGCCTGCGACATGTCGTACGTCGACTCCGCCTTCGCCTCGCTGGCGCCGCATCTGACCGGGCCCGCCCTGGTCGTCGGCAAGTCGACCGTGCCGGTGGGGTCCGCCGACCGGCTGGCCCGCTTCCTCGTCGAGAACTCTCCGGCCGGCGAGGACGCCGAGCTGGCCTGGAACCCCGAGTTCCTGCGCGAGGGCTTCGCCGTCGACGACACCCTGCACCCCGACCGGATCGTGGTCGGCGTCCGCAGCGAGCGGGCGGAGAAGCTGCTGCGCGAGGTGTACGCGACGCCGCTCGCCGAGGGGACGCCGTTCGTCGTCACCGACTTCCCGACCGCCGAGCTGGTGAAGACCTCCGCGAACTCCTTCCTCGCCACCAAGATCTCCTTCATCAACGCGATGGCGGAGATGTGCGAGGCCTCGGGCGGTGACGTCACCAAGCTCGCCGAGGCGATCGGGTACGACGACCGGATCGGCAAGAAGTTCCTGCGGGCGGGGATCGGGTTCGGCGGCGGCTGTCTGCCCAAGGACATCCGGGCCTTCATGGCGCGCGCCGGTGAGCTCGGCGCCGACCAGGCGCTGACCTTCCTGCGCGAGATCGACTCGATCAACATGCGGCAGCGCGGGCAGATGGTGGAGCTGGCCCGGCAGGCGCTCGGCGGCGGGCCCTTCCTGGGCAAGCGGGTCGCGGTGCTCGGCGCCACCTTCAAGCCCGACTCGGACGACGTCCGCGACTCCCCCG
The DNA here is from genome assembly GCF_044465725.1 of Streptomyces sp. NPDC049541. Lineage (NCBI taxonomy): Bacteria > Bacillati > Actinomycetota > Actinomycetes > Kitasatosporales > Streptomycetaceae > Streptomyces > Streptomyces sp. NPDC049541. Next base: position 43,814 of record NZ_JBITLY010000006.1, read on the forward strand.
CCCTGAACGTCGCCGGTCAGATCCACCTCCAGGGCGGCCAGGTCACCGTGTACGACCCGAAGGGCATGGACAACGCCCGCAAGGTCTTCCCGACGCTGGGCTACGCCGACACGGCGCTGGAGGCCGTGCGGGGCGCCGACGTGGTGCTGCACCTGACGGAGTGGCGGGAGTTCCGCGAGCTGGACCCGGCGCAGCTGGGCGAGGTCGCGGCGGCCCGGGTGATTCTGGACGGGCGCAACGCCCTCGACCCGGAGCTGTGGCGCAAGGCCGGGTGGACGTACCGGGCCATGGGGCGCCCTACAGCGTGAGAGAGCCGTAGGGGCTGAAAGCGCCCCGGAGGCGAACGAACAATCAAGAGGGGACGCCGGTTCGGCCGAGGCTCAGTCGGCCGAACCGGCGTCTTGTTGCATTCTGCACCACCGGCCGAGGGCGCTGCCGGAGAACTACTTCGCCCGGTACCGGCGCATTTTCGCGCGCGCCCCGCACACCTGCATGGAGCACCAGCGGCCGCGCCCTGCCGGACTGCGGTCGTAGTACGCCCAGTGGCAGGTGACCGACTCGCAGGCCTTCAGGCGCAGCCAGGTACCGGCGACGAGTGATTCGGCGACGGCGGCGGCGACTCGGGAGAGCAGGGGGCCCGCGTCGGCCGGGGCGAGGGCCGCCGAGCCGTCCGCGGTGTCGACGGTCACGCGCAGGGGCGCCGAGGCCAACAGTGCGCCCAGGGGCGTCACCGTGGCGTGCGGCGGATGACCGGCGTGGGCGAGCAGTACGGCGCGCAGCGACTCGCGCAGCTCGCGCGCGGCCGGCACCTCCGCCTCCGCGAGACCGAACCGCGCCCGGCCGTCCGCCGTGTCCAGCGCGTCGGCGCCGGACTCGATGTCCAGCGTGTTCACCAGGGACTCGACCAGGACCAGGCTCCCCGGCGCGGCCGATCTCTCACTCATGCTTGCGACGTTACCTCCAATGAGGCAGCATGCAGTAACCGTTACTGCATGACCGCATCTACAGGTAACGCAGGAGGAAGTCATGGCTCTCGCCAAACTGGGCGCCGTCGTCCTGGACTGTCCCGACCCGAGCGCGCTGGCCGGGTTCTACGCCGAGGTGCTGGGCGGCACCGTGGAGACGGAGGACGGCTGGGCGGACCTCACCACCCCCGACGGCCGGGCGCTGGCCTTCCAGGCCTCCCCCGGCTTCGTCGCCCCCGAATGGCCCGCGCCCGACCACTCGCAGCAGTTCCACCTGGACCTGACCGTCGAGGACCTGGACGCGGCCGAGGCGGGTGTGCTGGCGCTCGGCGCCAAGCCCCTGGACGCCGACGACCGCTCGCGCACCTGGCGGGTTTACGCGGATCCGGCCGGGCACCCGTTCTGTCTCTGCGCCTGCTGAACCGGGAGGACACCATGCCAGTGGCCCGCTTCCGCTCCGTCGTCCTCGACTGCCCCGACCCGCGCGCACTCGCCCGCTTCTACGCGGGCGTCGCGGGCGGTACGCCCGAGGAGGAGGACCCCGACTGGGTCGTCCTGCACATCCCCGGCGGGCCCCGGCTCGCCTTCCAGCGGGCGGAGGGCCTCACGCCCCCCGAGTGGCCGCGTGCGGACCGCAACTCACAGCAGTTCCACCTCGACTTCGACGCAGGGTCGACCTGGGAGGAGATCGACGCGGCGCACGAGAAGGTGCTGGCGCTGGGGGCGCGGCCGCTGGACCTGGAGGACCGGGAGAAGAAGGACTTCCAGGTGTACGCCGACCCGGCCGGGCATCCGTTCTGCCTGTGCCGGATCAGCGAACCGTAGACCGGCCGTCGGCCTGCGCGATCGTCGCCGTCGAGGGCTCCCGGCGCTCCTGCAGCGCGCGGGCCGTGAAGTCGGCCGTACGCAGCACGCGCTGTACGTTTCCCCAGGTCAGCAGGGCGACGTCGGGCTCGGACCAGCCGCGGCGCAGAAGTTCGGCGATGAGGTGCGGGTAGCAGGAGGCGTCGCCCAGGTCCTGGGGGTGGGCGGTGCCGGCGTCGTAGGTGCCGGACAGGCCGACGCAGTCCGGGCCCGCCACCTCGCGCACATGGTCGAGGTGATCGGCGACGTCCTGGACGGACGGGCCCGTCTGGTCCGGTGTCAGCGGCACCATGCACAGGCCCTTGGCGGCCCCCAGCCGGGTGAGCAGGTCGTCGCAGAGGTTGGCCGGGTGGGGGCGCAGGGTGGCGGAGGCGGAGCGGGTGAACAGGACCGGCGCCCTGGAGACCGCCAGGGTGCGGCGGACGGTGTCGGAGGAGGCACCGGAGAGGTCGGCGAGCACACCGAGCCGGTTCATCTCCCGCAGGACCTCCTCGCCGAACCGGGTGAGCCCGTCCTCGCTCGCCCAGGACACCCCGGACAGCGTGAGGACGCGCAGGCCCAGGGTGTGCAGGGCGCGCAGGATGCCGAGGGAGTCGCCGAGCGCGGCGGCTTCGGCGGGGCCGAGCAGCACGGCGATACGGCCGCAGTTGTGGGCGTCGGTGGCCTCTCCGGCGGTGCAGACGAGGCGCAGCCCCTCGGGATGGGCGCGCGCCACGATGTTCACGAGGTCCAGCTGCTCCAGGGTGGCCGCGACGATCCGGTCGCCGTCGATGCCCTCCGGCAGGTGCAGCGACCCGAACAGCATGCCGACGTGCCCCTCGTGCAGCCGCGGCACATCCGTCTCGACATCGCTCTCGCCGAGTTCCAGGTCGTACCAGGACAGATGCCTGAGGGCCCAGGGGAGCCCGTTGTAACCGTCGGCGACGGGATGGACGGCGAGGATGGCATGGGCGCGCTCCACGGGGTCGGCGCCCGGATCGGAGACGGGCTGGTAGGACCCGGCCTTGAAGGGGTCCGGCAGGCCGATGCCGTCAAGCTCCCCGATGGTCTGCAGTTCGTCGTCCTGGAGGTCTGCCATGGCGGGCTCCGTACGTCGTGAATCGTCCCCAAGGGGTACGGTCACCGTCGCACGGGGGCGCGGGGCGCTTCCTGGTGAACGGGGCGTTCGGGGGTACCGGAACCGACCAGCGGTTGGCGGATCCCGAAACGCCCCGCCCCGGCGGTCAGCCGTCCAGGGACTCGATGGTCGCGTTGGACGGCGGGCGGGTCGCTTGGAGCTCGCGGGCCACGTCCTCCGCCGCGGCCAGCACCCGTACCGAGTTCTGCCAGGTCAGCTTGGCCAGGTCGGGCTTCGACCAGCCTCGGTCCAGGAGTTCGGCGATCAGGTTCGGATAGCCCGAGACATCGTTCAGGCCGTCCGGGGTGAAGGCCGTGCCGTCGTAGTCGCCGCCGATGCCGAGATGGTCGATGCCGGCGACCTCGCGCATGTGGTCCAGGTGGTCGGCGACCGTGGAGACCGTGGCGACCGGGCGCGGGTTGCGCTCCTCGAAGGCGCGGTGCACCTTCATCGCCTCCGGGGTCGTCTCGAGGTGGTGGAAGCCGTGCGAGCGCAGGTTCTCGTCCGCGGCCGCCGTCCAGTCCACGGCCGCCTGGAGCACGAACTTCGGCACGAACGTCACCATCGCCACGCCACCGTTCGCGGGCAGCCGCTCCAGCACGTCGTCGGGGATGTTCCGCGGGTGGTCGCAGACGGCCCGGGAGGAGGAGTGGGAGAAGATCACCGGCGCGGACGTGGCGTCCAGCGCGTCCCGCATCGTCGTCGCCGCCACGTGCGAGAGGTCGACGAGCATGCCGAGCCGGTTCATCTCCCGGACCACCTCGCGGCCGAAGGCCGTGAGGCCGCCGACGCTCGGCTCGTCGGTCGCCGAGTCCGCCCACGGGATGTTGTCGTTGTGGGTGAGCGTCATGTAGCGCACACCCAGCCCGTACAGACCGCGCAGCGTGCCGAGCGAGCAGGCGATGGAGTGCCCGCCCTCCGCGCCCATGAGGGAGGCGATACGGCCGTCCCTGCGCGCCGCCTCCATGTCGGCGGCCGTCAGCGCGGGCGCCAGGTCCGCCGGGTAGCGCGCCAGCAACTGCCGTACGCAGTCGATCTGTTCGAGCGTCGCGGGCACCGCGTCCGGCAGATCGGAGCGGACGTACACCGACCAGTACTGCGCGCCGACGCCGCCCTCGCGCAGGCGCGGGATGTCGGTGTGCAGATGGGCGTTCTGGCGTACGGCGATGTCGCGGGCGTCGAGGTCGTAGCGGACCTGCCCGCGCAGCGCCCAGGGCAGGTCGTTGTGGCCGTCGACGACCGGGAACTCGGTGAGGAGCTCCCGGGCCGCCTGCAGTGCGGCGGAGGTCATCGCCGTCACTTCCGGGAGCCGAAGCCGAAGCCGTTCGACCCCTCGACCTTGGCGCGCAGGCGCTTGCCCTTCTCGGTGGCCTGGTCGTTCAGCTCCTGCTGGAACTCCCGCATACGGCCGAGGAGTTCCTCGTCCTGGGTGGCCAGGATGCGGGCCGCGAGCAGACCCGCGTTGCGGGCGCCGGCGACGGACACGGTCGCGACGGGCACCCCGGCCGGCATCTGCACGATCGACAGCAGGGAGTCCATGCCGTCCAGGTACTTCAGCGGCACCGGGACGCCGATGACCGGCAGCGGGGTGACGGAGGCGAGCATCCCGGGCAGGTGGGCGGCGCCCCCGGCGCCCGCGATGATCACCTTGAGTCCCCGCTCGGCGGCCTGCTCGCCGTACGTGATCATCTCGCGCGGCATGCGGTGCGCGGAGACGACGTCGACCTCGTAGTCGATCTCGAACTCGTCGAGGGCCTGGGCGGCGGCCTCCATCACGGGCCAGTCGGAGTCCGAACCCATGACGATGCCCACGAGGGGGCCGGCAGCGGTGCTCATTCGGTGATCGTGCCTCTCAGGTAACCGGCTGCGTGACGTGCGCGCTCGAGGACGTCGTCCAGGTCGTCGCCGTAGGTGTTGACGTGGCCCACTTTGCGGCCGGGCTTCACGTCCTTGCCGTACATGTGGATCTTCAGCTGGGGGTCGCGGGCCATGCAGTGCAGATACGCGGAGTACATGTCCGGGTAGTCGCCGCCGAGGACGTTGACCATCACGGTCCACTTGGCGCGCGGACGCGGGTCGCCGAGCGGGAGGTCGAGGACCGCGCGGACGTGGTTGGCGAACTGGGAGGTTATCGCGCCGTCCTGGGTCCAGTGGCCGGAGTTGTGGGGGCGCATCGCGAGCTCGTTGACGAGGATGCGGCCGTCGCGGGTCTGGAACAGCTCGACGGCGAGGTGGCCGACGACGTCCAGTTCCTTGGCGATGCGCAGGGCCATCTCCTCCGCCCGCAGGGCGACGGCCTCGTCCAGGTCGGGCGCGGGCGCGATCACGGTGTCGCAGACGCCGTTCACCTGCTGGGACTCGACGACGGGGTAGGCGACCGCCTGGCCGTGCGGGGAGCGCACGACGTTCGCCGCCAGCTCCCGTACGTAGTCGACCTTCTCCTCGGCGAGGACCGGGACGCCCGCGCGGAACGGGTCCTCGGCCTCGGTCACGTCGTCGACGACCCACACGCCCTTGCCGTCGTATCCGCCGCGGACGGTCTTGAGGACGACGGGGAAGCCGTCGCCCTCCGCCGCGAAGGCGGCCACGTCCGCCGGATCGGTCACGATCCGGTGCCGCGGGCACGGCACGCCGATCGCATCGAGCCGCGCGCGCATCACGCCCTTGTCCTGGGCGTGCACGAGCGCGTCGGGGCCGGGACGCACGGGGATGCCGTCCGCCTCCAGCGCCCTGAGGTGCTCGGTGGGTACGTGTTCGTGGTCGAAGGTGATCACATCGCAGCCCTTCGCGAACTCGCGCAGCGTGTCGAGGTCGCGATAGTCGCCGATGACGACATCGCCGACGACCTGCGCCGCGGAGTCCTGAGGGGTGTCACTGAGGAGCTTGAACCTGATGCCGAGCGGAATGCCTGCCTCGTGTGTCATACGAGCGAGCTGGCCTCCGCCGACCATGCCGACTACGGGGAACGTCACGCTCCTAGGGTATCGGCCACGCCACGTCGGCCGGTTTCCGGCCGTTTCCGGGGTCTCTTACTCCTGCCTTTCCGGGCTTTTCCGGTCTTCTTCCCCACCTCTATCCCGTCTGTGAACCCAACGACAAGCGTTTGAGAAGGGGGGTGGTTAGCATGGCTGAGTTGACGAAACCGACCGAATGGGGGCCTGCACGGCCATGGGACATGGTTCCGCCGGGCTGCGAAGGCTCGCACACGAGATTGCCAAGTTCGGTGCGGTGGGTGCCCTGGGCACCGTCGTCAACTTCGGAGTCTCCAATCTGCTCTGGCACCTCACGAGCCTGCAGGCCGTACGCGCCAACGTGATCGCCACGGTGGTCGCGATCGGCGTCAACTACCTGGGGTTCCGCTACTTCACCTACCGTGACCGCGACAAGAGCGCCCGGACGAAGGAGCTCACCCTCTTCCTGGCCTTCAGCGCGGTCGGCCTGGTGATCGAGAACGGCATCCTCTACGCGGCCATCTACGGCTTCGGCTGGGACAGCTCGCTGGAGCGCAACATCTTCAAGGTCGTCGGCATCGGGCTCGGCACGCTGTTCCGGTTCTGGTCGTACCGCTCGTGGGTGTTCAAGGCACTGCCGGCCCACGAGGCCGTCGCCGACGCCGAATCGATCCTGGAGGAGGCCGAAGCGGCCGAGGCCCGCCGCCCGAAGCCCGAGGCCCGCGTGAGCTGAGCGCTCCGCCCGCTGTGCCGAGGCGCTGAGCCTCCCGAACCGCCGCCCCCCGGCCGCCGCCGGGGGCTTTCGGCGTCACCAGGCTCCTCGCCTCCGCCGACCGCCGCCTCAACGGCGTACCCGGACCCGGCCGAGACCCCGAACCGAGCGCCCCTGCCGGAACCGCCCCTCCCACGTGAGCCACACCGCCGCCCAGGGGGACCGGGCTCAGCGGACCCGTCCTCCGCCGAGCGCCGCCTCAACGGCGTACCCGGACCCGGCCGAGACCCCGAACCGAGCCGCCCCTGCCGGAACCACCCCTCCCACGTGAGCCACACCGCCGCCCAGGGGGACCGGGCTCAGCGGACCATCGGCTCCTCGTCCTCCGCCGGTGGCCGCTTCAGCGGGGTGCGGGACAGGAAGAGCCCGAACACCGGCGGCTGGGTCTGCAGCATCTCCAGGCGGCCGCCGTCCGCCTCCGCCAGGTCCCGCGCCACCGCCAGACCGATGCCCGTGGAGTTCCGTCCGCTGATCGTGCGCTCGAAGATCCGCGCACCGAGGTCGGCGGGCACGCCCGGCCCCTCGTCGGTGACCTCCACGACCGCCTGGTTGCCTGTCACCCGGGTCCGCAGCGCCACCGTGCCCCCGCCGTGCATCAGCGAGTTCTCGATCAGCGCCGCCAGCACCTGTGCGACCGCGCCCGGTGTGCCGACCGCCTGCAGATGCCGTTTGCCGGAGCTGACGATCGCCCGCCCGGCCTGGCGGTAGGCGGGCCGCCACTCGGCGAGCTGCTGCTGGATGACCTCGTCGAGGTCGAAGGAGACGGCACTGCCGGTACGGGGGTCACGGGCGTTGGTCAGCAGCCGCTCGACCACGTCCGTGAGCCGCTCGACCTGGGTGAGGGCGACATTGGCCTCCTCCTTCACCGTGTCCGGGTCGTCGGTGAGGGTGATCTCCTCCAGCCGCATCGACAGCGCGGTCAGCGGTGTGCGCAGCTGATGGGAGGCGTCGGCGGCCAGGCGCCGCTCGGCGGTGAGCATGCGGCCGATGCGCTCGGCGGAGGAGTCCAGGACGTCCGCCACCCGGTCCAGCTCGGGAACGCCGTACCGCTTGTGGCGGGGCCGCGGATCGCCGGAGCCGAGCCGCTCGGCGGTCTCCGCGAGGTCGGTGAGCGGGGAGGCGAGCCGGTTGGCCTGCCGGATCGCCAGCAGTACGGCGGCCACCACGGCGAGCAGCGCGACCAGCCCGATGATCAGCAGCGTGCGGCCGACCTCCCGGCTCACGGTCGAACGCGGCTCCTCGACGACGACCCGCTCGCCCTCCTCACCGGTGGCCCGGCCGCGGATGACCTCGCCCTCGGGCTTGGTGCCGACCGCGATGGCCGACTGCCCCGGGATCTCGATCACGGCGTACCGCTCCCCCGTGACCTGTCCCTTCAGCACCTCCGCGCTGACCGTCCCGGCCCCGATGAGCCGGCTGTCCACGATGCTGGCCAGCCGCTGCGCCTCGGAGCTCACCCGCTCCTGGGCACTGTTGCTGATGGTCCGCGTCTCGACGATGACGAGAGACACGCCGAAGACGGCGATGACCACGAGCACGACGGCAAGCGTGGACTGGATGAGACGACGACGCACGAGGCCCTCCGGGCAGTGGCTTTACGACGACCAGTGTGCCTCGGGGCCCTGCCGACTCCGACCGGCTACTGCTAGCTCTTCTCGAACCGGAAACCCACACCCCGCACGGTGGCGATGTACCGGGGGTTCGCCGCGTCGTCGCCCAACTTCTTGCGCAGCCAGGAGATGTGCATGTCGAGGGTCTTGGTGGACGACCACCAGGTGGTGTCCCACACCTCGCGCATCAACTGGTCCCGGGTGACGACCCGGCCGGCGTCCCGCACCAGCACCCGCAGCAGGTCGAACTCCTTGGCGGTGAGCTGGAGTTCCTCGTCGCCCATCCACGCCCGGTGCGACTCGACGTCGATCCGCACGCCGTGCGTGGCGGGCGGCTGCGCCGGCTCGGCCGCACCGCGCCGCAGCAGGGCCCGGACACGGGCGAGCAGTTCGGCGAGGCGGAACGGCTTGGTGACGTAGTCGTCGGCGCCCGCGTCGAGGCCGACGACGGTGTCCACCTCGTCGGCACGCGCGGTCAGGATGAGGATCGGCACGGTGTGGCCTTCGGCGCGCAGCCGGCGGGCGACCTCGAGGCCGTCCATGCCGGGCAGACCGAGGTCCAGCACGACCAGGTCGATGCCGCCGGCGTTTCCGGCGTCGAGCGCGGTGGGTCCGTCCTCGCGCACCTCGACCTCGTAACCTTCCCGGCGCAGGGCACGGGCCAGCGGCTCCGAGATGGACGCGTCGTCCTCGGCGAGCAGTACACGGGTCATGAGGTGATGGTAGTCCGCTCTTGACAGGTGCTGTGGTGTGATCGGCACCCGTGATTCTTACCTTCGGACGCTCCGAGACGAACCTGTGTCTGTGCGGTGCCATCGTCGGAGAGACCTTGGAAAAGGTGTGTAGGGTTCCACCTCCACCTGTGATTCCGGTCTCAAGTCCTTCCATATCCGGCACTGTCCTGCCGTATGGTGAAACAACGCCTGTAGCACTGCGGGGACCTTTGGCAACCACTTGACGCCGAAGGTCTCTTTTGTGTGCGGTAAACCCCCACCAGCACAGCAAGGAACGACCATGGCGTCCAGCCTGACGAAGGACTCGGTCCGCCCGGACACCCCCGGCTCCGAGAAGACCTTCTTCGGCCACCCTCGCGGACTGGCCACCCTCTTCATGACCGAGATGTGGGAGCGTTTCTCCTACTACGGCATGAGGGCCCTGCTCCCGCTCTACCTCGTGGCCCCGGGTGGCCTGCACCTGAACGCGGGCACGGCGACTGCGATCTACTCGGTGTACGTGTCGCTCGTGTACCTGCTCGCCCTGCCCGGCGGCTGGGTCGCGGACCGCTTCCTCGGTCCCCGCAAGACGGTCGCCGTCGCGGGTCTGATCATCATGCTCGGCCACCTGTGCCTCGCGCTGCCCGCGGCCGCGAGCTTCTTCGTCGGCCTGGGTCTGGTCGCCATCGGTTCGGGTCTGCTCAAGGCCAACATCTCGACCATGGTCGGCCACCTCTACAAGGGTCCCGAGGACCCGCGCCGGGACGGCGGCTTCACGCTCTTCTACATCGGCATCAACCTGGGCGCCTTCGTCGCGCCGTTCGCCATCGGCACCGTCGGTGAGAACGTCAACTGGCACCTGGGCTTCGCGATGGCCGCGCTCGGCATGGCGCTGGGCCTGGCCCAGTACCTGCTGGGCAGTCGCCACCTGAGCGAGCGGAGCAGCGTGGTCCCGACCCCGCTCACCGCCCAGGAGAAGGCCGCCACCCTGCGCAAGGGCCTGATCTGGCTGGCCGTCGCGGTCGTCTTCTACGGCCTCGTCGGCGGCACCGGCCACTTCACTCTCAACTGGGCGCTGATCCCGCTCACCGTCATCGGCCTGATCGTGCCGATCCTGGTCATCGGCCGGATGCTGCGGGACAAGGACCTGGAGCCGGCCGAGAAGTCGAAGGTGCGGGCGTACATCTGGTTCTTCGCCGCCGCCGCCGTCTTCTGGATGATCTACGACCAGGGTGGTTCGACCCTGTCGCTGTTCGCGAGCAGCTCGGCCAAGAACACGATCCTCGGCTGGGGCTTCCCGGTCTCCTGGTACCAGTCGGTCAACCCGGTGATGGTGATGGCTCTGGCGCCGGTCTTCGCCTGGCTGTGGCTGTGGCTGAACCGGCGCGGCAGCGAGCCGAGCACCATCGTGAAGTTCGCCTCCGGTCTGATCCTGATCGGTGCGTCCTTCTTCGTCTTCCTCGCCCCGCTGTCCATCGCCGAGGGCGGCCACAAGGCCGCGGCGATGTGGCTGGCCGCGATCTACTTCGTGCAGACCGTCGGTGAGCTGACGCTGTCCCCGGTGGGTCTGTCCGTGACGACGAAGATGGCGCCGAAGAAGTACGCCTCCCAGATGATGGGCGTCTGGTTCCTCGCGGTCACCGCGGGCGACTCGGTCACGGCCCTGTTGTCGAACCCGGCCGTCGGCGGGGTCAACCTCGACAAGACGGGCTTCGTCGCCCTGGAGGCGGTGCTCGCCGTGATCGCGGGTGTCGCGGTGTGGATGTACCGCAGCAAGGTCAACAAGCTGATGGGCGACGTCCACTGACGTGGTCCTGGCCGAGAGGGCCGCTGCACCCGGTGGTGCAGCGGCCCTCTCCGTTGTCGAGCCCCGCGTCCCTCGAAGCCGCTACCGGACCCGGCGGCCCGGCAGGAACGTGAAGACCGCCGCGCCGAGCAGCACCGCGGTGCCTGCCACCAGACCCAGAGCCTTCAAGGCCCCATGGCTGTCCGAGCCCGTTTCCGCCAGGCCGCCGCTCGACGAACCGGTGGACGACGTACCGCCCGAGCCCGACGACGAACCCCCCGACGCGCCGCTCGCCTGTTGTGTCGTGTCCAGGGTCAGGGAGACCTCGGTCCTGTCGGGCTTGCAGGTGGTCGTCGTGCCCAGGGCGTTGATGGTGAGGACGCCCGGGGACAGGGTCGACCTCCCGTCCGCGCCCGGCTTGTAGGTGCCCGTCAGATCGGGGATCTCGATGGGTTCGCCGGACTTGATGTCCTTGGCGTTCGTCGGGCCCTCGACGTGCACCGTGCCCTTGTCGGCGCCGCCCAGGACCACCTCCATCGACGGCTTGACCGAGCCCTTGGGGATGTCGGCGGGGCTGTCCATCACGGACTTCCTGAACCGCACGGTGAGGTCGAAACTGCCGCCGTTCTTCCTGGCGTCGATCTGGATGGGCGAGGTCGCCTTCTTCTCACCGATGGGCGACTGGCAGGTGTACGGGATGTCGACCTGCTTGCCGGTGAAGTCGGTCTGGCCGCTGCCGGTGCCGTCACTGGCGGAAGCGGAGGCCGACACGGACGGCGAGGCGGACGGGGAGGCCGAGTCCGTCGGCTGCGGTGTCGTGCTCGACGAGCTGCCGTCGCCCGGCGACACCTGGATCGTCGCCGCCTTCTGCACCGTCTCCTTCGGCGTGCACTTGGTGTCCGTCGACATGGCGTTGATGGTGTACGCGTCCGGCGTCAGCGTCACCTCGCCCGGTGCCGTCAGCTTCAGGCTGCCCTTCATGTCGGACAGCACCATGGCGCCGCCCTTGGGGATGGCCGGGTTCGTGCGCGTGCCCTGCATCGCGATGGCGGCGGCCTGCGCGCCGGCCGCCTTCAACACCCCGGACGGCTGCACCGAGTTGGCGGGCAGGTCGATGATGTCCGGGTTCTTGGAGGCGGCCTGGACGAACTTCCATACGACGTCCACCGTGTCGCCCACCTTCGCCGTGGCCGGCGCGGTGATCTCGACCTTCGTGGTGCCGTCGACGGGAGTGATGCCCGCGGGCGGCACGCAGTGCGTCGCGAACGACACCTCCGCGGCCTGCGCGGGCCCGGCGGCCAGGCCCAGCAGGATGCCTGCCGAGCCCAGTACCAGCGCGGCGCCCGCCGCACCCGCTCTCCCGCTGCCGACCGGTGTGACTCTCCTGCGCTTTCTCACGGGGGTCCCTTCCTGGTGGGAGTCGTAGGACTCGTCGGGCTGTCGTCGTGGTGCGGTGCGGAGAGCCGACCGGCCGTGCCCGGATCGGAGTCCGGGGTGAACCACGGCAGGGTCGAGTTCGAGGGGGGCTCCTGGGCCGCGGCCCTGGCGGGGAACTTCGGCATGCGCAGGGACAGTTCGGGCAGCCGTAGTCCCCGGTGCCGGAGGCCGCCCGCGCGGCGCGGCCGCACCCGGTCCACGATCGCCATCCCGGCGCGGAACAGCGCGGCCGGCACGACCACGCAGACCAGCAGCCAGAACAGGGTCACGCCCCACGGGCGGCCCACGCCCCAGGGCTGCTCGGCGAGGACCTTGCCGCTGTACTTGAGGGAGACGGTGTAGTCGCCGTGCGCGCCCGCCGTCAGCTCGACGGGGAGTCTGATCTCCGCCTTCTTGCCGGGTGCGATGGTGCCGCGCCACTCCTGGTCCTCCCACTGCGGGGCGAACACGCCGTGGGAGGTGCCGAGCTGGAAGACCGGGTTCCTGATCGCGGTGGTGCCGGCGTTGCCGACGGTGAAGACGAGGGTGCGCGCGGGCGGTGCGCCGAACCAGGTGAGCAGGCCGCTCGACCCGTCGAGCCGGGTGTCCGTGAGGACCGCGAGGCGCCCGCCGGACGGCTCGGCGGGCAGCGGTTCGACGGCGTGTCCGGCCACCTGGAAGACCGCGTCCGCCTGCGCCTTCGCGCCCTCGACGGTCGCCACGTGCACCACGCACGGGCACGGCACCGGCGGCTCGGCGACCGGCAGCTTCTTGCTGAAGGACCCCTTGGCGTCGGTGGTGACGGCCCTGCCGTCCGAGTTGGCGCAGGAGTTGGTGCCGCCGATCACGCCCCGGGACGGGGTCGCCTGCCCGCAGACCAGCACCATCAGCAGGGCGTTCGGCCGCCAGCCGCTGCCGCTGACGGTGATCGAACCGCCGGTGCCGGCCTGGGACTTGGAGAGCCCGACGGTCGGCCCGTCCGCCGCTGCCGTGCCCGCCAGGGGCAGCAGGAGCAGCGCGAGCACCACCGGCAGGGCCGTGATCCGCAGCTTGCCCTTCACGTCACCGCTCCCGTCAACTCGACTTCCGTACGCGGGGATTCGAGCGCCTCGCCGTCGCCCGTCCGGCGCCCACGACGCCGTAGACCTCGTACGAGAAGCAGCGCGACCCCCGCCACCACCGCACCCGCCACCCCCGACACCGCTCCCCACGGCACGAACCGCGCCACCACGCCGCCGGAGTCGCGCGCGCCGCCCGCCGCCGTCACGGTCAGCCGTACGTCGACCGAGTCCAGGGCGGGGCGGTCGGGCCACGGTTCGGCGAGACGGAGACGGTGGCCGGGGCGGAGGCGGACGGGCAGGGTGCGCGGGGCTCGGTCGAGGACCGTGCCGAAGACGCCGTCGACATGCACCGCAAGGCTCGGCACGAGATCCGTGGTGCCGCGGTTGACCAGGTCATACGTGATGCGGTCGCCCCGCACGGCCACGCGCTCCACGGTCAGCGCGGACAACGCCGGTCCGCCCACCCGCAGACGGAGCGGGACCGTGCCTCTGCGACCGTCCTGGTCCCGGGCGACGATCTCGCCACTGCGATCACCCCGCGCAGTCACCACGAACGGCACGTCGGCCCGCGTACGGGCGGGCACCCGCACCCGCTCGGCGGCGAACACGACGGGAACCCCGCTGCCACGCAGCCGCACCGTGACCGCCCGTCCACTCCGGTTGACCACGGAGACCGTGTCCTGGAGAACGGCCCCAGGCGCACCCTCGGCGTAGACGGAGGGCCGCCCACCACCCGAGGGCACCAACGACCACCCGTCGGCACCGGAAGCCGTAGGCGCAGCGGTCAGCACGAACAGGACGGACACGAACAGGACACGGACGGCAGACGGCATCCGGCGGCTCCAGCGGTCGTAGCTCGGCGGTGCTGCAGCGCCCCGAAGGGGCGCGGGGCTGTATCGATATGCGGCTCCGCCGCGTGGGCGCGACCAACCACGACGGAGCCGCAGACAACCGACGGCCCATCGCGGCACAACCAGCGGAGCACTCAGCGGCGGACGGCCTGATTCCGCCGGGTCACCCACAACGCCCCCGCCGCGCCGGCAAGCAGCACCGTCCCGCCAAGCGTGCCAAGCGCAATGGCCGAGTCGTCAGGCCCGGTCTGCGGCAGGGAGCCGCCGGAATCCGTACCGCCCTGGCCATCCCCGGCGGAGCCCCCCGCAGCCGTCACATCAAGACTGAGTGCCGGCCCCGGGTTGTTCGACGGCGTGCACGTGGTCGTCGTGCCGAGCGCCTTGATGGTGAGGACGCCCGGCGTGAAGGTGACCTTCCCGGTCTTCTTCGGCGTGTACGTGCCCGTCAAGTCGTTGATCTTGATGGGTGTGTTGGCGGGGATCGCCGTCTGGTTGGCGGGTCCGGAGACGGACACCGTGCCGCTGTCGGCGCCGCCCAGCACGATGGTGGCGCTCGGGTTCATCGCACCCTTGCCCAGTTCGACCGGGCTGGAGGAGACGCCCTTCTGCCAGGACATGGTGAGCCGGTAGCCGCTGCCGCTCTTGACGCTCTTGATGTCGATGGGCGAGACGGCGCTCTTGTTGCCGATCGGCGTCTTGCACTGGTAGTTGACGTCGACGACCGTGGCCTCGGCTGCGGGGGCGGCGAGCAGCACCGCCGAGCCGGCCAGGGCCGCGGCGGACGCGAGCGCGGCGGTTCGATTCCGGTACGACACGTTCCGCTCCCTCTTCGAGATCCTCGGGTTCCTCCGCCAATTCCTGACGGCACATCAGATTCGGCCGTCAAGGTACGCCCGGGCCCTTGAGGAGGGAAGAGAAGGTGCGCGCCGGAGTTGTGGGGATCCGGCGCGCACGGCAAGGGGTTCGAGTGGAGGGGGGTGACCGTGGGTAACCTCGAGCTAGCGTGCCCGCAGGACGTCCGGCGCTCCCCACCGCCGCAGCACCTCCGGCACCGCCACCGTGCCGTCCGCCCGCTGGTGCTGCTCCAGGAGCGCGGGCAGCAGGCGGCTGGTGGCGAGGCCCGAGGCGTTGAGGGTGTGCAGATAGGCCGGTTTGCCGCCACCGGCCGGGCGGTAGCGCATGGCCCCGCGCCGCGCCTGGTAGTCGCGGGCGTTCGACACCGAGCTGACCTCGGCGTACGCCCCGAGGCTCGGCAGCCAGACCTCCACGTCGTAGGTCTTGGCCTGGGCCGGGCTGGTGTCCCCGGCCGCGAGTTTGGTGACGCGGTAGTGCAGGCCGAGTCCGGCGACCAACTCCTCGGCGCGGGCGAGCAGCTCGAGCTGGGCGGCGTCCGAGTCACCGGGGCGCGTGTACTGGAACAGCTCGACCTTGTTGAACTGGTGGCCGCGCAGAGTGCCCCGGTCCGTGGTGCGGTGGGCGCCGCTCTCCTTGCGGTAACAGGGCGTGTAGGCGACGTACTTGAGCGGCAGCTCCCGCTCGTCGAGGGTCTCGCCGCGGTGCAGGTTGGCCAGGGCGGTCTCGGCGGTGGGCAGGAGGAAGTGCTCGTCCACGCGGAAGACCTCGTCGGCGAACTTCGGGAACTGTCCGGCCGTATAGCCCGCTTCCTGGGTGAGCAGGTGCGGCGGCAGCACGAACTCGTAGCCCGCCCGGCGGTGGGTGTCGAGGAAGTGGTTGAGCAGCGCCCACTCCAGGGCGGCGCCCTCGCCCCGGTAGATCCAGTAGCCGCTGCCGGCGAGGGCCGCGCCTCGCCGGTAGTCCACGAGGCCGAGGTCCTGGGCGAGCCGCACATGGTCCTTGGGCGCGAAGCCGAACGCGGGCGGGGCGCCCACGGCCCGTACCACCTGGTTGTTCTCCTTGCCGCCCGCGGCGACATCGTCGTCCGGGAGGTTGGGCAGGGCGTCGAGGAAGTCCTGGTGCCGCCGTGCGAGCCGGTCGAGCCCGGCCTCGGCCTCCCTCAGCCGGTCGGCCACATCCCCGGCGGCGGCCTGGAGCTCCTCGGTGGCCTCGCCGGCCCGCCGTCGTACGGCGATGTCCGCCGAGATGCGCCGGCGCTCGCCACGCAGCCGCTCCACGGCCGTCCGGGCCTCGCGGAAGGCGGCGTCCAGGGCGAGGAAGGCCGGGATGTCGGCGTCCACGGCGCGCTTGCGCAGGGCGTCGCGGACGGTGTCGGGGTGCTGTCGGATGAGGGTGACGTCGAGCATGGTGCGCGCTCCGTCCGGTTCTGCCGGAGCGGCACGCGCCGCCCCGGGGATGGTCCCTCGGGGCGTGGGCGAGAGGGTGCTCGCGGTGCCACCACGCCTTCACCGCCGTACGAACGCATCTCGCGGCCGTACGACGGCCTCGTTCTGGCCCGATGACGGGGGCCGGCCGGCGGGGCATTTCCTCCCCGCACTCGGGAGTGGATTCGCCCTGGCCCGCACGGGCCCCGGCTACTTGTCTCCGTCAGCGCGTTGCAGACGAGGATAGGCAGCGGGTCCGGGCCCGCCAAGCCCATTACGCCGGGGCGCCCAGCTCCGCCCACACGGTCTTGCCGGTCACTCCCGGTGTCCGTACGACACCCCAGTCCAGACACAGCCGCTGCACGATGAACATGCCGTGCCCGCCGGGGCGGCCCGCGCGGTGCGGGGTGCGGGGTGCGGGCTGGCCGGCCCCCTTGTCGGAGACCTCGATGCGGATGACCTTGTTGTCGCAGGCGATCCACAGCTGGTCCGGGCCGTCGGCGTGCAGACAGGCGTTGGTGACCAGCTCGGAGACGACGAGCAGCACGTCCTCGGCGGCGGCCCGCTGGTCGGCCGTGGCGGCGGGCAGCCAGCCCCACGCGTACAGCGCCTGGCGGGTGAAGTCGCGGGCGAGCGGCACGACGCCGCTCTCGCCGTCGAAGTTCAGCCTGCGGGCCTGGCCGCCGCCCCCGGACGACACGGGCGCAGCCGACGACGGGGCCTCGTCGCCCCCGGAAGCGCCGCTCGGCTCCGGGCCGCGGTCGCCCGGCGAGTAAGGCCGGGTGGTGCTCATCAGCGCTTCACCTCACCGATTCACCGATTCACCAGTTCACGAGATTCAAGAGTCAGTACGTACCTCGACGGTGGATCCGCCGCTGTGCCGTCGGACATTGTGCTGCCGACACGTTCAGGATGTCCCTGCCGACAGGATGTCTCCTGCCCGACCGAACCGGCAGAACACCCCCCTATTCGGCCCGGAGGGCGCGACGCCCGGAAAAGACCGGTCACACAGGGGTGAGTGGGGCAGCACACGGGGGTCGGGCGGGGCGGGCCGGGCTCAGCCGGATTCGTCGGCCAGGGCCGCCTCGAGCGTGTCATGGACGGTGAAGACCGCGTCCGCCCCGGTGATCTCGAAGACCCGCGCCACCACGGGCTGCATCCCCGCGAGATGCACTCCGCCCCCCGCTGCCTCCGCCTTCAGGCGGGCGCCGAGCAGCACATTGAGTCCGGTGGAGTCGCAGAACTCCAGCCGTGTGCAGTCCACCACCAGGCGGCTGAATCCCTTGGCGAGGCATTCCTCGAGTGGCTCACGCAACAGATCGGCGGTGTGGTGATCCAACTCACCCACCGGAATCACTACGGCGCTGGAGCTCTCTTCCCTGACCTCCACCAATAGCCGGCCAGACTGTGCGCTGCCGACCGTCCCGCGGTCCATGCCGTCTTTCTCCCGACGTCGTGGCTGCTGACTCACGCCCTCGAACACTACGCCTTCCTCACACTCTCCGACACCCGAACAACCGCACGCAAACGGACATATGCCCACAGAACGCACTTGCGATGGACGTGGGAAAGCGGGTAGGGCTAGTACAGATACGTAACCGACCACGGCCGGCTTTGGAGGCGCCGCACACCGCAGTGCACGCACTGGCTTCGGCAGCCATATGCCGAGAACGATGGAGGACATCATGTCACCCCGGCTCGACGCATCGCATACCCAGAAGGCGACGTCGACATCCCCTCCGGAACATCTGGATCCCATCGAGAGCATCGAGAGCAGCGACCCAGACACGCTTGCCGGACTGGCAGGCCTTCCGGAGATCCCCCCGTACGACGAAGTGGGACCGGTGGACGCACGCGCGCTCTCCAAGACCCTCTTCGAACGCCTTGAGTCCCTCGAGGAAGGCACGTACGAATACTCGTACGTGCGCAACACCCTCGTCGAGCTCAACCTCGCGCTGGTCAAGTTCGCCGCCTCCCGGTTCCGCTCACGGAGCGAGCCGATGGAGGACATCATCCAGGTCGGCACGATCGGCCTGATCAAGGCGATCGACCGGTTCGAACTGGCGCGGGGTGTCGAGTTCCCCACGTTCGCCATGCCGACCATCGTCGGCGAGATCAAGCGCTTCTTCCGCGACACCTCGTGGTCCGTGCGCGTGCCGCGCAGGCTGCAGGAGCTCCGGCTCGACCTGGCCAAGGCCGGTGACGAGCTGGCCCAGAAGCTCGACAGGGCGCCGACGGTGGCCGAGCTCGCCGAGCGCCTCGAGCTGACGAAGGAAGAGGTCGTCGAGGGCATGGCGGCGTCGAACGCCTACACCGCCTCCTCGCTGGACGCCCAGCCCGAGGAGGACGACGCCGAGGGCGCGCTCGCGGACCGGATCGGCTACGAGGACCACGGACTCGAAGGCATCGAGTACGTCGAGTCGTTGAAGCCGCTGATCGCCGAACTCCCGCAGCGGGACCGGCAGATCCTCTCCCTGCGGTTCGTCGCGGGCCTGACCCAGTCCGAGATCGGCGAGGAGCTCGGCATCTCGCAGATGCATGTGTCGCGGCTGCTGTCGCGGACACTGATGCGGTTGCGCAAGGGCCTGACACTCGAGGAGTGATGGCCGAGGAGTGACGGTCGAGGGGTGGCAGTCTCCCCTGCCCTCGCCCTTCTGAGCGCGGTCCGTCCGGTTGCCGGGCGGGCCGCGCTCAGGCGTTCCCTGGGTTACCCACATCCCTGGGTTACCCACAGAAACTCTTTCCCCAGAGGTTTCCATCCATCACTATGGGCCCCCATACCCGCCGGTCGGTCAGAAGTCCGGCGGGCTGCAAGGGTGCAAGGAGGCGGGCGGATGGCTCGGGCCGACGGGACCGACAACGGAGTCGAGACCGGGGGCGGCCGGGGGTCCGGGGGTGTCCCCCGGACAGAGGTGCAGGCGGGCGCGTCCGACGCGCGACTGACCGAACTGCTGCGCACCAGCGCCCCGACCCTCTATCCGGCCCTGCAGGAACTCCGCGCCCGCCATCAGCCGTCGGTCGTCGACTACGCCCGGCTGTGCACCGCGAGCGAGTCCGCCGCACGGGACCTGGCCGCTCAGGCGTTCACCCTGGCGGTCCGGGAGACGGCACGCGGCAGCGAACCCCTGGTCCCCCTCCGGCTTCACCTCCTGCTGCTGACCGGGCGCCTGGCCGCCTCCTGGGCGACCGAAGGGCGGGCCGGCGGTCTCGACCCGGGCCTGCTGCTCGCCCTGACCGCGGCGGGCTCCGACCTCCCCGTACCGCCCATGCTCACCGCCTTCCGGTCCCTTCCGTCCCGTGCCCAGGGCCTCGTCTGGTACGGCGTCGTGGAGCAGGAGGCGGCGGACAGGACGGCAGCCTTCCTCGGTCTGACCCGCGAGGACGTGGGCCACGAGACCGCCTCCGCCCTCCACGCCATGGGCCAGGCGTGTCTGCGTTCCCGGCTGGCCGCCTCGGCCGACCCGCGCTGCGGCAACTTCGGCCGGCTGATCGAGGAGTCGGTACGGCCGCACAACCCGCGCACCAGCGCCGACCTGCGGGCCCACATGGTGCACTGCGCCCACTGCACGACGGCCTACGAGGAACTGTCGGCCCTGCGCGACACGCCACGCACCGCGCTGGCCGAGGGCCTGCTGCCTTGGGCGGGCAAGGCGTATGTCACGACGCCCGAGGAGGCGCCGCGCCCCAAGGCCCGTGCGGACGACTCACCCTGGCCTCCCTCCCGGCGCCTCCTGCTGACCTCGATCGCCGTCGGAGTGGCCCTGGCGCCCCTGATCGTCTTCCTGCTCTCCCAGGCCGCTTCACCGTCCTCGCCGCCCCAGGAGGCGGCGGGCTCGGTGGGTACGCCGACGATCCCGGCGCCGGTCACGGTCACGGCGACGGTCTCCGTCGCCCCCTCGCCCTCGCCGTCACCGTCGGCGAAGAGCAAGCCGCCGTCGCCGACGCGGAGTTCCACCCCGTCGAAGCGGCCCTCGAAGTCGCCTTCGAAGTCTCCGAAGCCCTCCCCCTCGCCCACCCACGCCCCGGGCGGCACGTTCGCGCAGATCGTGAACGTCGCCACCGGCCGGTGCCTGGACGTCCGCGACGGCGACTTCGAGGACGGCACGGACGTCATCACGGCCCCCTGCTCCTCGTCCCGCACCCAGCGCTGGCGCGTCGACTCCGCGCGCGGGGTGGTGCAGTCCTTGGCTGACCCGGACTTCTGCCTGGACAGCCGGGGTGATGTGGACCGGGGCGTGGGCATCTGGGAGTGCGAGGCGGTGTACAGCAGGAACGGCCAGAACCTCATGTTCATGGTGGACACCGACGGTGTGATCCGGCCCGCGATCGCCATCGAGACGGCACTGACTCCGTACTGGGGCGACGGGCTGTCGCTGCGACCGCTGGACGGCGGTGCCGTGCAGCGCTGGCGGGCCGGGGCCTCCTGACCGGGAAGCCGGTCAGACTTCCCGGACGCCCCGCCGCCACACCCCGGTGACCAGCGGCACACCCGGCCGGTAGGCGAGGTGGACGTGGCTCGGGGCGTCGAGGGTGACGAGGTCCGCGCGGGAGCCGGGGCTCAGACGGCCGACGTCGTCCCGGCGCAGGGCCCGGGCGCCGCCCGCGGTGGCCGCCCAGACCGCCTCGTCCGGGGTCATCCCCATGTCCCGTACCGCGAGGGCGATGCAGAACGGCACGGACGAGGTGAAGGACGAGCCCGGGTTGCAGTCGGTGGAGAGGGCGACCGTGGCGCCCGCGTCGAGGAGACGGCGGGCGTTGGGCCACTCGGCGCGGGTGGAGAACTCGGCGCCGGGCAGCAGGGTGGCGACGGTACGGCTGCCCGCGAGCGCGTCGACGTCCGCGTCCGTGAGGTGGGTGCAGTGGTCGGCGCTTGCCGCATCGAGCTCGACCGCCAGCTGGACGCCGGGGCCGTAGGAGAGCTGGTTGGCGTGGATGCGCGGGTGCAGGCCCCTGGCCTTGCCGGCGGTGAGGATCGCGCGGGCCTGGTCGCCGTCGAAGGCGCCCTTCTCGCAGAAGACGTCGATCCAACGCGCGTACGGCGCGCAGGCGTCGAGCATCTCGCCGGTGACCAGGGCGACATAGCCGGCGGGGTCGTCGGCGTAGTCGGGGGAGACGATGTGGGCGCCGAGGTAGGTGACCTCGTCGGTGTGGGCGGCGGCGATGCGCAGGGCGCGGGACTCGTCCTCCGTGGTCAGGCCGTAGCCGGACTTCGTCTCGAAGGTCGTGGTGCCCTGGCGGAGGGCCTCGGCGAGGTAGCGGGTGAGGTTGGCCTCCAGCTCCTCGTCGCTCGCGGCGCGGGTGGCGGCGACGGTGGTGCGGATGCCGCCCGCGCTGTAGGACCGCCCGGACATCCGGGCGTTGAACTCCTGCGTCCGGTCGCCCGCGAAGACCAGGTGGGAGTGCGAGTCGACGAAGCCGGGCAGGACCGCCCGGCCGCCCGCGTCGACCCGGTTGTCAGTGGCGGGTGCTTTGCTTGATTCACCGGTCCACGCGATGCGGTCACCGTCGATGACGAGCGCCGCGTCCTGGATCAGTCCGAGGGGGGAGCCGTCACCGAGGGAGGGGTCGTTGGTGACCAGCGTGGCGATGTTGGTGATGACGGTGCTGCTCATCGTCGTGTCCTCGTGGGTGGCCGGACGGGGGACTGTGGTCAGCCGCGCAGGGCTTCGACGGCTTGCGCGAGGGCCTGCGGCACATCCGGTACGAGCGCGTGCGCGCCGTCGCGTACGACGTGCCGGCCGCCCACGACCGTGTGCCGTACGTCCGCCGCACTCGCGGCGAATACGGCGGTCTCGGCGCCGAGCCTGGGCAGCGGCCCCGCTGTCCTGACCGAGTCGAGGCCGATCGTCGTGAGGTCGGCGAGGGCGCCCTGTTCGATCCTGCCCGCCTCGTCCCAGCCGAGGGCGGCGTGACCGTCGGCCGAGGCCGCGCGCAGCAGTGCCGCTGCGGTCCAGTGGCCGCGGCTTCGGGTGCGAAGGCGCTCGTTGAGCTCCATCGCACGGGCCTCTTCGAGCAGGTCGATGACGGCGTGGCTGTCGGAGCCCAGGGAGAGCGGGGAGCCCTCGTTCTGCAGGGCGACGGCCGGTCCGATGCCGTCCGCGAGATCCCGCTCGGTCGTCGGGCACATGCAGGTGCCGGTGCCGGAGCCGCCGATGAGGGAGATGTCCTCGGCGGTGAGGTGGGTGTTGTGGACGCCGGTGGTGCGCGGGCCGAGCACCCCGTGCAGGGCGAGGAGCTGGGTCGGGGTGCACCCGTGGACCTCCAGGCACGCCTCGTTCTCGGCGGTCTGCTCCGACAGGTGCACATGGAGCGGGGCTCGCCGCTCCTCGGCCCACCGCACCACGGTCGCCAACTGGTCGGCGGGCACGGCCCGTACGGAGTGGATGGCGGCGCCGATCCGCGCGTGATCCCGTTCCTTGAGAACTGAACAGCGTTCGGCCCAGGCCTCCGCGCTGCCGTCGGAGAAGCGCAGCTGGTGGGTGTTGGGTGGCTCGCCGCCGGGCCGGTTCGAGAGGCCGGAGGAGAGGTAGAGGGTGTCGAGGAGGGTGATGCGGATACCGGCGTCGGCGGCGGCCGCGACGAGGGCCTCGCCCATGGCGTTGGGGTCGGCGTAGGGGGTGCCGCCGCGCGCGTGGTGGACGTAGTGGAACTCTCCGACGGAGGTGACGCCCGCCAGCGCCATCTCGGCGTACACGGCGCGGGCGAGGGCGTGATAGGTCTCCGGGGTCAGCTTGTCGGCGACCGAGTACATGACCTCGCGCCAGGTCCAGAAGGTGCCGGAGCCGACCTGGACGGTGGAGCGCAGGGCGCGGTGGAAGGCGTGCGAGTGGGCGTTCGCCAGCCCGGGCAGGGTGAGTCCGCGCAGGATCTCGGCACCGGGGGGCGGGGTGGGCACGTCGGTGCGGACGGCGGTGATGCGGCCGTCCGCCACCTCGACGGCGACTCCCGGCTCGACGTGGGTGTCGAGCCAGGCGTGCTCCAGCCAGTACGTCCGCGTGTGGGGGTGCGTCACCTGCAGGCCAGCCCTTCCAGTACGTCGGCGAGTGCGAGCACCCCGGCCACGCAGTCGTCCTCGGCGGCGAACTCGGCCGGGGAGTGCGAGACACCCGTGGGGTTGCGCACGAACAGCATGGCGGTCGGGATGCTCCCGGAGAGGATTCCGGCGTCGTGTCCGGCACCGGTACCCAGCACGGGCACCGTGATGTCGGTGTCCTTGCCGAGGATGCGGGCCAGTTCGTCGCGCAGGGCGTGGTCGAAGTCGACGACGGGCGTGAAGGACTCCCGGACCACGTCGAGGCCGATGCCGTGTGCGGCGGCGTACTCGCGGGCGGCGTTCTCGATCCCGCCCACCACGGCGTCGAGGCGCTCCTGGTCCTCGGCGCGGGAGTCGAGCCAGCCGCGCACGAGCGAGGGGATCGCGTTGACGCCGTTCGGCTCGACGGCGATCTTGCCGAAGGTGGCGACGGCACCGGCGAGTTCGGCCTCCCGGCGGGCGGCGAGCACGGTCTCGGCGTACGACAGCATGGGGTCGCGCCGGTCGACGAGCCGGGTCGTACCGGCGTGGTTGGCCTCGCCCCGGAAGTCGAACCGCCAGCGGCCGTGCGGCCAGATGGCGCTGGCGATGCCGACTTGGTCACCGGACAGGTCGAGCGCCCGCCCCTGCTCGACATGCAGCTCGACGAAGGCGCCGATCCGCCCGAGCCGCTCGGGGTCGGCCCCGATGGCGCCGGGGTCGTAGCCGGCGGCCTCCATGGCCTTGGGCAGGCTGATCCCGTCCCCGTCGGTCAGCTTGTGGGCGTTCTCGACGGTGAGCTGCCCGGCGGTGAGCCGCGACCCGACACAGGCCAGCCCGAACCGGGCGCCCTCCTCGTCACCGAAGTTGACGATGGCGAGCGGCTTGCGGAACTCCACTCCCCTGCCGCGGAGTTCGTCGAGCGCGGCGAAGGAGGAGACAACACCCAGGGGCCCGTCGAAGGCACCCCCGTCGGGCACGGAGTCAAGATGCGACCCCGTGACCACGGCATCCCCGGCCCCCGGATCCCCGACCCAGGCCCACTGATTCCCGTTCCGGTCGACCTCGTACACCAGCCCGCGAACCTCGGCCTGCTCCTGAAACCAGGCCCGGCACTCGACGTCGGCCCCGGTCCAGGCGAAGCGCCGGTAGCCACGCGAGTCGGGGTGCCGCCCGATGGGCAGCAGCTCGCGCCACATGGCCTGGAACGATCCACCACCGGCAGACGGCGGCGCGCCCGCCTGTCCAGGCTGCCGGGCCTCAGACCGTCCAGGCTCTCGGGCGTCAGGCCGTCCAGGCTGTGGGCAGTCGTTCCGCAGGGCGGAACGGGTGGGCACAGCCGAACCCGCAGTCGGCGACGAGGCCTCGGCCCCCACCGGACGGCTGCCGCCCCGCTCATCTCCCGGAAGGGTCACGCGTCGTCACCCTCGCGCATCGGAACCCGCACACCCCGCTCGTCGGCGACCGACTCGGCGATGTCGTACCCGGCGTCGACATGCCGGATGACACCCATCCCCGGGTCGTTCGTCAGCACCCGGCGGATCTTCTCGCCCGCGAGCTTGGTGCCGTCGGCGACGGACACCTGCCCCGCGTGGATGGACCGCCCCATGCCCACACCGCCACCGTGGTGGATGGACACCCAGGAGGCACCCGACGCCACGTTCACCATCGCGTTCAGCAGCGGCCAGTCGGCGATCGCGTCCGAGCCGTCGAGCATGGCCTCGGTCTCGCGGTACGGAGACGCCACGGACCCGCAGTCCAGATGATCCCGCCCGATGGCGAGCGGAGCCGCCAGCTCGCCGGAGGCCACCATGTCGTTGAACCGCTCCCCGGCCTTGTCCCGCTCCCCGTAGCCGAGCCAGCAGATACGCGCGGGCAGACCCTGGAAGTGCACCCGCTCTCCCGCCATCTTGATCCAGCGCGCGAGGGACTCGTTCTCCGGGAAGAGGTCCAGGATCGCCTTGTCGGTCTTCGCGATGTCGGACGCCTCGCCCGACAGCGCGGCCCACCGGAAGGGCCCCTTGCCCTCGCAGAACAGCGGCCGGATGTACGCCGGCACAAAGCCGGGGAACGCGAACGCCCGCTCGTACCCGGCGAGCTGGGCCTCGCCACGGATCGAGTTGCCGTAGTCGAAGACCTCGGCACCGGCGTCCATGAAGCCGACCATCGCCTCGACGTGCCTGGCCATCGACTCCCGCGCGCGCACCGTGAACCCGGCCGGGTCCTTCGCCGCCGCGTCCGCCATGTCGTCGAAGTCGATGCCCAGCGGCAGATACGACAGTGGGTCGTGGGCGGAGGTCTGGTCGGTGACGATGTCGATGGGGGCGGATTCGGCGAGCATGCGGGGCAGCAGTTCGGCGGCGTTGCCCAGCAGGCCGATGGAGAGCGGGCGGCGGGCGTCGCGGGCCTCGACCGCGAGCTGGAGGGCGTGCTCCAGGCTGTCGGCCCGGACGTCCAGGTACCGGTGCTCGATGCGGCGCTCGATGGCGCGAGGGTCGCAGTCGATGCAGATGGCGACGCCGTCGTTCATGGTCACGGCGAGGGGCTGGGCGCCGCCCATCCCGCCGAGGCCGGCCGTCAGCGTGATCGTCCCCGCGAGGGTGCCGTTGAACTTCTTCGCGGCGACGGCGGCGAAGGTCTCGTAGGTGCCCTGGAGGATGCCCTGGGTGCCGATGTAGATCCAGGAGCCGGCGGTCATCTGCCCGTACATGGTCAGGCCGAGGGCCTCCAGGCGGCGGAACTCCTCCCAGTTGGCCCAGTCGCCGACCAGGTTGGAGTTGGCGATGAGGACGCGCGGGGCCCACTCGTGGGTCTGCATGACGCCGACCGGGCGGCCGGACTGGACCAGCATGGTCTCGTCCTGCTTCAGCCCCTTCAGGGTCCGCACCATCGCGTCGAAGGAGCGCCAGTCGCGGGCCGCCTTGCCCGTGCCGCCGTAGACGACGAGCTTGTCGGGGTGCTCGGCGACCTCCGGGTCGAGGTTGTTCTGCAGCATCCGCAGGGCGGCTTCCTGCTGCCATCCCAGGGCGCTCAGTTCCGTGCCGCGCGGTGCTCGGACGGGGCGGGGTCCTGACATGGTCTGCCTCCTAGCGGATTGTTGCTGCCGTTATTCACATCCTGACGTCCTGAATAGAACTAGTCAATACATCGGTGCGCCGGCATGCGCCCGCCGCAGATGTTTGGCTGGATGCACAGGCATGGACGGCGGCGAGGAACGGGGGATGTCATGGACGGCAGGTACGACAGGGACGGGGACGGGGCCGAGCGGTCGGCCCGGCGTGACGACGCGGTGCGGGCCGCCGTGGAGCAGGGGCTGCTGGGGCCCGGCACCCCCATCGTGGGGCTGCTCGACGTCACCGGCATCCGGGAGGCGGCCGCCGGGCTGCGGGCGGCGTTCGACGCGGTCACGGCACCCGGCACCCCTGTGCTGCACGCCTTCGCGGTGAAGGCGACCCCGCTGGTGCCGGTGCTGCGGCTGCTGGGCACCGAGGGGATCGGCGCGGAGGTGGCGAGCCCGGGCGAGCTGGCGCTGGCGCGGGCGGCAGGGGTGCCGCCCCACCGCACGGTCCTGGACTCGCCCGCGAAGACCCCGGCCGAGCTGCGCGAGGCGCTGGCGCTGGGCATCGCCGTCAACGCGGACAACCCGCAGGAGCTGGACCGCATCGACGCCCTGATGCGGTCGGCCGACAGCCGCTCCCCGCTCGGAATCCGGGTGAACCCGCAGGTCGGCGGGGGTTCCATCGAGGCGACCTCGACCGCCACGGCGACCTCGAAGTTCGGGGTGGCGCTGCGTGACGAGGGGGCGCGGGAGTGGGTGGTGCGGGCGTACGCGGACCGCCCCTGGCTGAGGCGGCTGCATGCGCACACCGGGTCGCAGGGCATTCCGCTCTCGCTGATGGCGCAGGGCGTGGCCGAGACGTATGCGCTCGCCGAGGAGATCAACCGGCGGCTCGGGCGTCCGCAGATCGACACCCTCGACATCGGCGGCGGGCTGCCGGTGAACTTCGGCTCGGACGACACGACACCGACGTACGCGCAGTACGCGCGGCTGCTGAGCGAGGCGGTGCCGGGGCTGTTCGACGGGCGGTACGGGCTGGTCACCGAGTTCGGGCGGTCGCTGCTGGCCAAGCACGGCACGGTGGTGGCCCGTGTGGAGTACGCCAAGAGCGCGGGCGGGCGGCCGGTCGCGGTCACGCACGCGGGTGTGCAGGTGGCGACGCGGACGGTGTACGCGCCGGGTGCCTGGCCGCTCAGGATCGCCGCCTACGACGGCAAGGGGCGCCCCAAGGAGGGCCCGGCGGTCGTGCAGGACGTGGCGGGGCCGGCCTGCTTCTCGGGCGACCTGCTGGCGGAGGGGCGGGCGCTGCCGCTGCTGGAGCAGGGGGACTACGCGGCGGCGCTGGACACGGGGGCGTACTACTTCGCACACCACTACGCGTACAACTCCCTCGCCCGGCCCGGGATCTACGGCTTCGCGCCGGACGGGGCCGGGGGTATCGCCTTCGCGACCGTACGGGAGCCGCAGAGCCTCGACGAGATCGTGGCCGAGTCGGGAGGGGCGCACGCGGACTCGCTCACCACCCTCCGGTCGCCTGACCCCCGTTGACGTGCGCCAGCGGATCTGATGGTCAACTGCGCGTGAATCAAGGCAAGTTGACCCACCTTAGTCGCCCGGCGCATGTTCCACCGGAAAATGCCAGAACGCTCACCCCTCGCGCACACGTTGCGTAGTTTCGGCGTCACTCAGCCGAACCGCAGGCGGGAGGGGAGCCACGGTGCCCGGAATCGACGAGTGTCTGCTGGAAGCGATGCGACTGCCCGGTGCCCGGGGGGCCGCACTGATCGACTGGATGAGCGGGCTGGCCCTGGGCACCGTCGGCGAGTCCCCCGGCGGCGACCGGGAGGCGGCCGCGGTGGAGGCCGCCGAGATCGCCCGGCTGGCCGCCGAGCAGCACGCGTTCGCACCGGGCGACGATCCCGGCGACGGCGCGGCCGCCGACGCGGATCCGCCGGTCGAGGACCTGATCGTCAGCAACCGGGACAGCTATCACGTGCTGCGGTTCGTGGGCGCCTCCTTCGACGGCAGTGTGTTCCTGCACCTGTGGCTGGCCCGCACGGAGGGCAACCTGGCGCTGGCCCGCATCCGGCTGGGCGAGATGGCCGAACGGCTGGTGCTGGCATGACCGCCGTCCGGACGGCCGAACCTCCGCCTCTGCCCGTGCGCACCAAGTCCGCGGCCGGCGAGCGGGGGTGGGGCGGGGTCTCCCCGATGCTGACCCGGCTCGCCGCCGAGCGGGCCACCGGCATCCTGGTCCGCGAGCGCGGCACGCTGCACCTGGCCGAGGGCCAGGTCGTACACGCCGAGAGCCCGTACGCACCTGGCCCGGACACCCTCCTCACGGCCCACGGCACGCTCGCCCCCGTGGCCTGGCAGCGGGCGCTCACGGAGGCGGACGACGGTGACGACGTCGGCCGCCGCCTCGTCGACGGCGGCCATCTCGCCTCCGGCGCCCTGGAGATGTGCCGACTGACGGCCCTGTACGACGCCGCGTACTTCGCCCTCGCCCCCAGCAGCACGCCCGGCCGCTTCCGCTACGGCACCGCCCACCCGCTCGGCCCGGTCCACCCCGTCCCGGTGGCCGCCCTGGAGCACGAGACGCTGCGCCGCCGCGACCTCCTCCACCGCATCTGGCCGGATCCGAGGACGGACGAGGCCCCCCTGATCCGCGCGGACCCCGTGGCGGCCCCCGCCCTCACCCGCCGCCAGCGGACGGTGCTGGACCTGGTGAACGGGGTCCGCACGGCACCGGACATCGCCCGCGAACTGGGCCGCCCGGCCTTCCACACCCTGGTGGACGTGCGGCGGCTGGCGGTGGCAGGCGTCGTGTCACCGCTGCCCCCGCCACCCCCGCCGACCGGCCCCGAACAACTGCCGCCCGATCCCCACACCATCTTGCTGAAAAGGCTCAGGGATGCGCTGGAGGCCCTTTGACTGGTTCGAGAGGAGACACCGGATGGCTGCCGACCCCCACATCCTCGAGGAGCTGCGGCGCCTGAGAGCCCGCGTCCCTCAGCTCACCGGCGCCCTCGCGACCGGCCTCGACGGGCGCGTCCTCGCCCACGACACCCCAGGCGTCGAGCCGAACGGGATGGCCGCGCTCGTCGAGACCGCCCACGGAGCAGCGGTGAAGCTGGCGGACGCGACGGGACAGGGCGAGTTCCGCGAACTGCTCGTGCGGGGCGGGTACGGCTATGTGGCGACGTACGCGGCGGGCGGCGCGGCCGTGCTGACGCTGCTCGCCCAGGACCGCGTGAACGTCGGCCGGCTCCTCCTGGAGGGCCGCCGGGCGGCAGCCCGCATCGGCGAGCTCGGCGAAGGCCGTACGGCACCCGCCCACCGGAGCAGTCCGGCCAGGGAGGCCGAGCCGGAGGCCAAGGCGGCCAAGCCGGAGACCAGACCGGCCGCCCCAAGGACCAGAACCCCGCGCGCCCCACGCAGCACGACCACCAACGCGCGCACCACCGCGGAAAGTTGACAGGAACCGAGGAGCACAGTCATGACCAACACCGAAACCGCACTGAAAGAGGCGCTCGCCTCCATCGAGGGCGCCACCGGCGTCGCGCTCGTCGACTACACCAGCGGCATGGCGCTGGGCACGATGGGCGGCAGCAAGGGCTTCGACCTGAACGTCGCCGCCGCCGGCAACACCGATGTCGTCCGCGCCAAGATGCGCACCATGGAGCACCTCGGGCTGAAGGGCCAGATCGAGGACATCCTGATCACGCTGAGCGACCAGTACCACCTGATCCGCCTGATCAGCGGTCGCGGCGGCAACGGTCTGTTCCTGTACCTGGTGCTCGACGCCAAGAGGTCCAACCTGGCGATGGCCCGCCACCAGCTGAGGAGGATCGAGGAGGAACTCGAGGTCTGACCGTCCGTCTCACCGGACGAGCGCCGCGGTGCGGCGCCGCGCCCCGCCGGGAGCCGCGTCGCCCGCCGCGATGCCCGTGCTGCGGTACGCCTTGACGGCCTTGCCGGCCGGGCGGCCGCCGTTCGCGGCGAGCCAGTCGACGCGCACCCACAGCAGGGCGTCCTCGGCCCGTTCTCGGCGCCCGAGCCAGGCGGCCTTCAGCCGCAGCCCGGTGCCGCACCCGGCGAGCAGCATGCCCCCGGCGGCGGGCACCACGAACGCGCTGCCCACGGCCGCCGCGAAGGCGAGCAGCAGCCACCAGCGGTGCCCGCGGCGCCAGTTGCGCACGCTCACCGCGCGGTCCTGGAGCACGTCGTGCCTGCCGGCGCGGGCGGCCGCCCGGGCGAGTGCGGCGTACCGCCTGCGGCGGGCGTACGCGACGACGGCCGCCGCGACGATGAACGACGCCGCTCCCGCCATGACCCCGATCCGCCGGCCCGTGACCCCCGGCACCAGCAATCCGACACCCGCCGAGAACACCCCGGCCCACCACAGCGGTGCGGCCCCGGCCCGTACGACGACGGCCACCCGAGCCAGACCCTGGGCTCTGCCTTCTCCGCGTGCCACGTCCGTCTCCCGTCTCATCTCTGTGCGGCATCCGTGAGACGCACGTTAACGAGGCAACGTGAGACGAATCTGAAGACGTGGGTCTACTCCACGAACAGGCCCCGCGCCGCCGCCCGTGCGTCGAACTCCTCCAGGCGGGCCTGCGCGTCCGGCAGGTCGTCGCACATCGCCTCCAGCAGGACGCGGCCGAGCAGCATCGGCGCGCAGGCGGTGTCGAAGGCGAGACCCGTGCCGACGGCGGCGGGCAGCAGCAGGTCGGAGACCTTGGCGACCGGGGCGAAGGCCGAGTCGGCGACGGTGACCACGGTCAGGCCGGTCTCCTTCGCGAAGGCCAGCGTGTCCACGACCTCGCGCGGATGCCGGGGCAGCGCGAAGCACAGCAGCGCCGTCGCCCCGGCCCGTACGGCGGCCTCGATGCGGTCCTGGATCATCGTGCCGCCCTCGTTGAGCAGCCGTACGTCCGGGTGGACCTTGGCGGCGAAGTAGCCGAAGCCGTAGGCCTGGGAGGCGGCGGCGCGCAGCCCGAGGACGGGCAGCGGGCGGGAGGCCGCCAGCAGCCGGCCCGCCTTCTGCACGGGCCGGGGGTCGGCCAGCAGCTCCGCGAGGTGCCGGAGGTTCTCGATCTCGGCCTCCACGGCCTGCTGGTACTCGTTGTACGAGCCGGCGTCCGCGGCCTGTTCGGCGGGGGCGACCTCGCGCAGGTGCTTGCGCAGCGCCGGGTAGCCGTCGAAGCCGAGGGCGACGGCGAAGCGGGTCACGGACGGCTGGCTGACCCCGGCCAGTTCGGCCAGCTCCACGCTGGACAGGAACGGCACGTCGGCGGCGCGCCGCACCATGCTGTGCGCGATGCGCCGCTGGGTCGGCGTCAGCCGGTGCCCCTCGAAGAGCGCCTGCAGCCGTCCCGCCGGACTGTCCACCACGCTCAAATCCCTCTCCGTGCTCATGACCCGCTCCCCCTCCAGATGTCCGTGAACCGGTCCAGCAGTGCGGCCGCCGCCGTCACGTCCTCCGTGAGCGGCCGGTCGGCCTGGTCGGCCGCCAGCACCGACTCGGCGAGCTCCAGCGCGCGGCCCACCGGAAGGTCCGGCTCGGGCCGCAGGTCGCGCTGGCGCAGGGCGCGCACGGCGGCGACCAGTTCGCAGCCCACGACCAGACGGTACGCACGGCAGGCGCGCAGTGTCTGACGTGCGGCGAGCGAGGCGAAGCTGGCCTGTTCCTCGACGCCCCGGGAGAGTACAGCGTGCCCGAGCGAGGCGGGGGCGGAGAAGGCCCGCAGATCACCGAGGGCGGCGCCGGCGGCGTACTCGAGGATCATCACGCCGGAGGAGGCGGGCACGTCGTCGGCGAGGAAGGGCCGCAGCCGGGTGAAGGCGGGCTCGTTGAGCGTGGAGAGGCGGGAGGTCGACAGCCGGGCCACCTGGGTGAGCGACAGCCTGAAGTGGTCCAGGGCGAGGGCGAGTTGGGCCTGGTAGAAGCCGCCGTGGTGGTAGGCGGCCATGTCCTCGGGTGAGATCAGGGGGTTCTCGGCGGCCGCGTTGATCTCGATCGCGACGACCTCCTCCAGGTCGTCCGCCGCGTCCAGCGCGGGCCCGTGGATCTGGGGCAGACAGCGGAAGCCGTACGGGTCCTGGATCCGGCCGAGGGGCGGCGTCGGCCGGTCCGCGGCGCCGATCAGCCGCCGCATCCGGCGGGCGACCTCGCCGGAGCCCCGGTGCGGGCGGGCGGCGTGCACGGGGGCGGCGTACGCCTCGTGCGAGCCGTCGACGGCCAGCAGGGAGAGGGCGGCGACGACCTGGGTGGCCTGCACGAGGCCGCGCAGTTCGTGCAGGGCGAGCGCGGACTGGCCGAGGGTGAGGGCGTTGCTGCTGATGAAGGCCAGCGCGTCGTTGTTGTCGAGCTGCTGCGGCTTGGGGGCGCCCGGCCCCCGCCAGGGGTGTTCCCCGGCGAGTGCGAGGCCCGCCTGGGCGAGGGCCGCGATGTCGCCGGTGCCGACCGAGCCGAACTCGTTGACGACCGGGTGCGCCCCGCTCTCCAGCGCCTCGCACAGCGCGGTGACGACGGTGGGCCTGAGCCCCGCACCGCCCGCGAGGAGCTGGTTGGCGCGGACGGCGAGCATCGCCCGCACCTCCCGCGCGGGCAGTTCCCCGCCGATCGCGCCGGCGTGGCTGCGCAGCAGCCTGAGCCCGTGCTCGGCGGCCGCCTCGGTGGGCACGTCCTCGTTCCGGTTGGCGCCCACGCCGGTGGAGCGGCCGTAGACGCGGCCGGTCGCGGCGATCTGCCGGGCGGCGTCCCAGGACTCCTCGACGCGCCGCATCGCCTCGCTCCCGGGGACGGGCCGCGCACTCCCGTCGGCGAGGTGCACGACGTCCGCGACGCCGAGACCGACCCCGTCGAGGACGACGAGCCCGGTGCCCCCGGAGAACGCCGCGGGCGGTGTGTCCACGATCCGAGACGACATAAGGCCCCAATCTCCCCACAAGCCGGACACTCGATCTTGCTCTTCGGTCATCCGTTACCTCGGATTAACACCAACCCGTTGACAACCTATTCAGCTACCAAGAACTCTGCATGACGTTATACAGCCGGGCAAGGGACAACTCATGATCCAGTTCGACGCGGTCCACAAGCGCTTCCCCAACGGCACGACAGCAGTCCACGACCTCTCCCTGGAAATGCCGGAAGGGGGCGTGACGGTCCTCGTCGGGTCTTCCGGTTGCGGCAAGAC
Source organism: Streptomyces sp. NPDC049541 (assembly GCF_044465725.1). Taxonomy (NCBI): domain Bacteria; kingdom Bacillati; phylum Actinomycetota; class Actinomycetes; order Kitasatosporales; family Streptomycetaceae; genus Streptomyces; species Streptomyces sp. NPDC049541. Next base: position 77,474 of record NZ_JBITLY010000006.1, read on the forward strand.
GACCACTCTGCGGATGGTCAACCGCATGGTAGAGCCGACCTCCGGGACCATCCGGGTCGGCGGCAAGGACGTCACGCGGCAGGACGCCGCAGAGCTGCGCCGCTCCATCGGGTACGTCATCCAGCAGTCGGGCCTGTTCCCGCACCGCACGGTGCTGGACAACATCGCCACCGTGCCGCTCCTGCTCGGCTGGGGCCGCCGCAGGGCCCGCGCCCGGGCCGCCGAGCTGCTGGAGACCGTCGGCCTCGCCGCCGACGCGGGCAAGCGCTACCCGCACCAGCTCTCCGGCGGCCAGCAGCAGCGCGTGGGGGTGGCCCGCGCCCTGGCCGCCGACCCGCCCGTCCTGCTCATGGACGAGCCCTTCGGCGCGGTCGACCCCGTCGTGCGCACCCAGCTCCAGGACGAACTGCTGCGGCTGCAGAAGGAGTTGAGCAAGACCATCGTCTTCGTCACCCACGACGTCGACGAGGCCGTACGGCTCGGCGACCAGATCGCGATCTTCCGCACCGGCGGCCATCTGGTGCAGTGCGCCGCGCCCGCCGAACTCCTCGCCCGTCCCGCCGACGACTTCGTGGCCGACTTCCTCGGCGCCGAGCGCGGCCTGAAGCTGCTCTCGCTGAAGACCCTCACGGACGTCCCGCAGGGCCCGGCCCCCGAGGGCGGCGCCTGGACCCTCGTACTCGACGAGGCACGCAAGCCCCTGCACTGGGCGGCCGAGGACGCCGAACTCCCCGTACGCCCGCTCAGGGACACCGACTCCCTGCTGTCGGCCCTCAACGAGTCGGTCGCCTCCCCCACCGGCCTGATCGCCCGCGTCGACGCGGACGGCGTGCTCACCGGGGTCTCGTCCCGCGACGACATCCACCAGCACGCGGGCCAGGCGCACACGGAAGCCCGGGTGGCCGCATGACCATCGACTGGTCGTGGATAGGCGACCACACCGACGACCTCACCAGCCTCACGGTCTCCCACCTCCAGGCCGCCCTGACCGCCGTCTTCTTCGGCGTCCTGATCTCACTGCCGCTCGCGGTGGTCGCGCACCGGGTCCGCCCTCTGCGCGGCTTCCTGCTCGGGTTCTCGAACGTCCTGTTCACGATCCCGTCGATCGCGATCTTCGTGCTCCTGCTGCCGATCAGCGGCCTGACCCGCACCACCACGGTCATCGGTCTGACCGTCTACACCCTGGTCGTGCTGCTGCGGAACACCGTCGAGGGCCTCGACTCGGTCCCCGCCAAGACCAAGGAGGCGGCGAAGGCGATGGGCACGCGCCCGCTGCGCACGCTCCTCACCGTCGAGTTCCCGCTCGCACTGCCCGTGATCATGGCGGGCGTCCGTATCGCGACGGTCATGTCGATCTCCCTGGTCTCGGTCGCCACCTACATCGGCGACGGCGGCCTCGGCCAGCTCTTCACCGACGGCTTCCAGCGCAACTTCCCGACCCCGGTGATCGTGGGCGTGGTCCTCACGATCCTCCTCGCCGTGGTCGCGGACGCCCTGCTGGTGGCCCTCCAGTACGCCCTCACCCCGTGGAAGAGGCGGCGAGCCTGAGATGTACGAACTCCTCAAGAACCTCGGCGGCTGGCTGACCAGCGGATCGCAGTGGACCGGCCCGGACGGTATCGCCCACCGCCTCGCCGAGCACCTCCAGTACTCCCTCCTCGCGACCCTCATCGCGGCCGCGATCGGCCTCCCCATCGGCCTGCTGATCGGCCACACCGGCAAGGGCGCCTTCCTCGCGATCAACCTGTCGTCCTTCGGCCGCGCACTGCCCACCGTCGGCCTGGTCGTGCTGGTCTTCCTGGCCGGCGGGCTGTCGATGCTGCCGGTCTACGTCGCACTGGTCGCTCTCGCGGTCCCGGCGATCGTCACCAACACCTACGCCGGGATGACCGCTGTCGATCCGGACGTCCGCGACGCCGCCCGCGGCCAGGGCATGCGCGGCCACCAGGTCCTGTTCCAGGTCGAGCTGCCCCTGGCGCTTCCCCTGATCATGACGGGCCTGCGCCTGGCGCTGATCCAGGTCGTCGCCACCGCCACGATCGCCGCATACGTCTCCTTCGGAGGCCTCGGACGCTACGTCTTCGACGGCCTCGCCCAGCGCGACCTCGTACAGGTGCTGGGCGGCGCGGTGCTGGTCGCCGTGATCGCCGTAGCCCTCGACCTGCTGCTGTCCGGCCTCCAGCGCTTCCTCTTCCGCCACCGCACCGCCTAGGGAACCCAGACGATGAACCGACGCACCCTCATCGGCGGCCTCTTCGCCGCGGCCTCCGTCCCCGCCCTCTCCGCCTGCGCGAGCGGCATCACCTCCCTCGACGGCCAGGGCTCCGCCTCCGGTGGCGGCGGCTCCAGCAAGGGCGGAGTCACCATCGGCACCGCCAACTTCACCGAGAACCAGGTACTCGGCTACCTCTACGCGGCCGTGCTCCGGCAGGCCGGAGTGAAGGTGAGGGTCCGCCCCAACCTCGGCACCCGGGAGATCGTGATCCCCGCCCTGAGGAGCGGCGACATCGACCTCCTGCCCGAGTACCAGGGCGCCCTCCTCAACTACCTGGCGCCGAAGGACGATTCGGCGGAGCCCGGCACCATGCAGAACGCGCTCACGTTGGCGATGCCCAGCGGCCTCCAGGTCCTGCCGTACGGCCAGGCCGCCGACTCCGACTGTTTCGTGGTCACCCGGGAGACGGCCCGGAAGTACGGCCTGACCTCCCTCGCCGACCTGGCGAAGCAGAACGGCAAGCTGGTCATCGGTGCCGCGCCCGAGGTGAAGAAGCGCCGGGTGGGCGCGATCGGCCTGAAGGACGTCTACGGCGTGGAGTTCAAGGAGTTCAAGTCGCTGGACTCCGACGGCCCCCTGGTCAAGGGCGCCCTGAAGAAGGGGGACGTGGACGTGGCGAACCTCTTCACCACCGACACCGACATCGCCACCAACGGCTGGGTGGTGCTGACCGACCCGAAGAACCTGATCCCCAGCCAGCACATCGTCCCGCTCATCGCCGACCGCAAGGCCGACGACAAGGTCCGCAAGGCCCTCGCCAGGCTCGGCAACGTCCTGACGACCGCCCAGCTCACCCAGCTCAACAGCCAGGTCGACAACGACAAGAAGGACCCGGAGGACGTGGCCGACGCCTACGCCAAGCAGCACGGGCTCGCCTGATCAACGGATCAACGGATCACGAGATCAAGAGATCAAGAGATCAAGAAGGGGTATCCGCGCGGCGATGATCTGACGACGAATCAGCCAAATATCCTTAAACGGGCACTCAGGGTGACTGATCGCATGCATACGGTGAATATGCGCTGTAAGTACGACACCTGAGGATGCGTCATGGCCTCGAACCGCAGGGCCTTTCTCGCCGCCACCGCCGTCGGCGCGCTGGCCGCCGCCCCCGCGTCGGCGGCCCCCGCCGACCCCCTTGAAACCACCGCCCGCCCCCGCCCGACGACCGCCCGTGCCGCCCTGGCCGAACTGCTCGCCGGCAACCGACGCTACGCCACCGGCGGCTCCCGCCACCCCGACGAGGGACTGCTGCACCGGCACGCGCTGGCGGCCGGTCAGCACCCCTTCGCGGTGGTCGTCGGCTGCATCGACTCCCGGGTGCCGCCGGAACTCGTCTTCGACCAGGGCCTCGGGGACCTGATCTGCATAAGGACGGCCGGCCAGGTGCTGGACGAGGCGGTGCTCGCCTCCATCCAGTACGGCGTCCAGGAACTGCACGTCCCGCTGGTGCTGGTGCTCGGGCACGAGCGCTGCGGGGCGGTCGCGGCCACGCTGGACCACCTGCGCACGGACGCCCCGGTCCCCGGCCACCTGGAGTTGCTGGTGGACGAGATCGCCCCGGCCGCCCTGCGCACCCGGCACCTGCCCGGCGACTGGGCCGAACACACCATGCGGGCCAACACGGTCTGGGTACGGGACGCGATCCGCGCGGATTCCGCGTTCGCGGCGGCCACGGTGACGGCGGCCAGGTTCGACCTGGACACCGGGCTCGTCTCCGTCCTGCCCTGAACCACTTCCACCACGTCCAGCCATCAGCGGGGTCCTGGAGCCGTTCGGTGTCCTCCCGGCCAGCCCCAGCCCCGACAGGGGGGCTATCCCCAGTGCGGTGAGCGCCCCCGCTCCCTAACGTGGGTTCCCATGACGGGAATGGAGACGGGGATGGACGCGCGGGACGCCGAGCTCAAGAAGGAACTCAACGCCACCCTGCAGGCACGCAGGGAACTGGGCGAGGAGTACGAGTCGGCGCTGGTCGACTCGTTCCTGGAGAAGGTCGACCAGCGCATCGACGGCGCGGTGGAGCGCCGGGTGCGCCGGCAGCTCGCCGAGCAGCAGATGGTGGTGGCCCGGGGCTCGCGAGCGCCGAAGCCGCCGACGGACTCCTGGGGCGAGCGCTTCGGCTTCGGCATCGTCTCGCTGGTCCTGGCGATCCCGCTGTCCGCGATCGGCGGCGGCATCGGTCATCTGGCCGGCCTGTTCATCACCTGGGCCGGCATCGTCGGCGTGAACGCCTTCCAGGCCGCCCGCGTCAACCCGGCCCTCTTCGGCCGCCGTCGCCGTTCCGCCAAGGACGAGGACCGTTGGGAGGACTGACCTCACACCTGGCGGGTCGGCAGCACCATGATCTGGCGCAGATTGACGTGCCGGGGACGGCTGCTCACATACGCCACCACATCGGCGACCTCGGCGGCCGACAGCGAGCCCAGCGCCTCGACCATTCCCAGCACCTGCTCCTGCAGCGAGTCGCTGTCGATGTGCTGCGCCAGCTCGGTCTCGGTCAGCCCCGGCTCGATGTTGGTGACGCGCACGTCACGCGGCCCGAACTCACCGCGCAGGGACTGCGAGAGATAGGTGACGGCGGCCTTGGTCGCCCCGTACACCGCGTAGTTGGGGAACGTGATGTGCGCGCCGACGGACGAGATGTTCACGAGGTCGGCGCTGCGGCCGTCGGCGGCCGCGCCCACCAGATCACCGGTGAAGGCGCGGATCACCCGCAGCACACCGCTGACATTGGTGTCGAGCATCCGCTGCCACTCGTCGACCCGCCCGTCGTCGACGGGGTTCGGCAGCATGACACCGGCCGAGTTCACCACCAGGTCGACGGTCCCGTAGGCGGCATGGATCCGCTCGACGGCCGCGTCCACCGACCCGCCGTCGGTCACGTCGGCGACCACGGCGAGCGCCTGCCCGCCGTTCGCCCGGATCTTCGCCACGATCCCGTCCAACCGTTCCCGGCGGCGCGCCAGCAGCGCGACCCTGGCGCCCTGCGCCGCCAGCAGCACGGCGACGGCCTCTCCGATCCCGCTCGCGGCCCCGGTGACGACAGCGGTACGGCCGGCCAGGTTCTCGTACGACATGGGTGCTCCTTGGCAAGGTGGTTCGAGGGAAGCCACCCGGGCATCCGCCCGGCGACACCGACCACCCTGCGCCGCCGCTCCGGCCCTACCCAGGGATGAGCTTTTCCTGGGTCTGCCAGTACCAGGTTCGAATCCCGCCCCTCCCCTACGATCGAACTCATGGACGGGGACCTCGGAGATTTCCTGCGCTCGCGCCGCGCCCGTATCCGGCCCGAGGAGGTGGGGCTGGCCTCGCACGGCCGGCGCCGCGTGCCCGGTCTGCGCCGGGAGGAGGTGGCGCAGCTGGCCGGAGTGAGCGTGGATTACTACATCCGCCTGGAGCAGGGGCGCGGGCCGAGCGTGTCGGACGCGGTGCTGGACGCCATCGCACGCGTGCTGCGGCTGGACGAGGAGGAACACGCGTATCTGTACGCGGTGGCCCGGCCGCAGAAGAAGCGCGAGCGGCGCCGGGCCGCGCCCCGGGTCCGCCCCGGCATCCAGGTGCTGCTCGACGGCATGGCGCACCACCCGGCGTTCGTCCTCGGGCCCGCGATGGACGTCCTGGCCTGGAACGCGCTCGCCGACGCCCTGCTGGGCTTCAGCCGGATGTCGGCCGCCCGGCGCAACATCGCCCGCCATCTGTTCCTGGCCCCCGACGGTCGTACGGTCTACCCCGACTGGGCCGCGGTCGCCGCCCAGACCGTGGCCCATCTGCGGCTGAACGCGGGCGCCCGCCCCGACGACCCCGGTCTGCGCGATCTCGTCGGCGAGCTCTCCCTCAAGAGCGAGGACTTCCGCCGTCTGTGGGCCGACCACCAGGTCAAGGCCTGCATGTACGGGGTCAAACGCGTCCAGCACCCGGTCGCGGGTCTGCTGACGCTGCCGTACGAGTCGCTGACGCTCCCCTCGGAACCGGACCAGACCCTCGTGGCGTACACCCCGGAGGCGGGCTCGGAGACGGCGGAGAGGCTTGCCCTGCTGGGCAGTTGGGCCACCACGGGCGCATAGCCCGGGGGAAAAAGATATGCGCGGGGACCGCCGCACCCCCGTTGCCGGGGGGCGGGACGACGGCGGTCCCCGCGTGGGACGTTGACCGGGTCAGGCCGGGTCTCACGTCCGGGCGTCCATGGAGGTCCGGGAGCCGCTCCGGAGGTCCTTGGACGTTTCGGTGCCGGCCGGGGCGGGGAGCCGCTCCCGCCCTGCCGACACCCACTAATGTGCCGGACCCGTGTTAAGCGTGTGCTGCGTGGACGTGACACGCTCGTACCACTTCGAGGAAGTCCACCACTTCGGTAGGCAAACGGAAGTTCGCCTCCGGCACCCGCCGTTCACCGGACGTTTGCCGCTACTTCCCGCCCTTTGCGAGGAAGGCCAGCAGGTCCTGTCGGCTGACCACACCGGTCGGCTTGCCCTCGACGAGGACGATCGCCGCGTCCGCGGCGCCGAGCACGGACATCAGGTCGCCGACCGGTTCGCCGGAGCCGACCTGGGGCAGCGGGGCCGACATGTGCTTCTCCAGCGGGTCCTCCAGGGAGGCCCGCTTGGTGAACAGGGCGTCGAGCAGCTCGCGCTCCACGACCGAGCCCACGACCTCGGCGGCCATCACGTCCGGGTGACCGGCGCCCGGCTTCACGATCGGCATCTGGGAGACGCCGTACTCGCGCAGCACCTCGATGGCCTGCCCGACCGTCTCGTCCGGGTGCATGTGGACGAGGGAGGGGATGGCGCCGTGCTCCTTGTCGTTCAGGACGTCCCCGACGCGGGCGCTCGGGCCCTCGTCCTCCAGGAAGCCGTAGTCGGCCATCCACTCGTCGTTGAAGATCTTGCTGAGGTACCCGCGTCCGCTGTCCGGCAGCAGCACCACCACGACGCCGTTCTCGTCCAGCCGTTCGGCGACCCGCAGGGCCGCCACCACCGCCATGCCGCAGGAGCCGCCGACGAGCAGCCCCTCCTCCTTGGCGAGCCGGCGGGTCATCTGGAAGGAGTCCTTGTCGGAGACCGCGACGATCTCGTCGGCGACGGTCCGGTCGTAGGCGGTGGGCCAGAAGTCCTCACCCACACCCTCCACGAGGTACGGCCGCCCGGAGCCGCCCGAGTAGACGGACCCCTCGGGGTCGGCGCCCACGACCCGGACGGAGCCGTCGCTCACGTCCTTGAGGTACCGCCCGGTGCCGGAGATGGTGCCGCCGGTGCCCACGCCCGCCACGAAGTGGGTGATCTTCCCCTCCGTCTGCTCCCACAGCTCGGGGCCGGTGGAGTGGTAGTGGGAGAGCGGGTTGTTGGGGTTGGAGTACTGGTCGGGCTTCCACGCGCCCGGCGTCTCACGCACCAGCCGGTCGGAGACGTTGTAGTACGAGTCCGGGTGCTCGGGGTCGACGGCCGTCGGGCAGACCACGACCTCCGCCCCGTACGCCCGCAGCACGTTGATCTTGTCGGTGCTCACCTTGTCGGGGCACACGAAGATGCACTTGTACCCCTTCTGCTGCGCCACGATGGCCAGGCCGACGCCGGTGTTCCCGCTGGTCGGCTCCACGATCGTCCCGCCGGGCTTGAGCGCGCCGCTCTCCTCCGCCGCCTCGATCATGCGCAGGGCGATGCGGTCCTTCACGGAGCCGCCGGGGTTGAAGTACTCGACCTTGGCCAGGACGGTCGCCCGAATGCCCTTGGTCACGCTGTTGAGCCTCACCAGCGGGGTGTTGCCGACGAGACTGATCATCGAGTCGTGGAAATGCACCGTTGTCTCCGGATGCTTGCAAAAGAAGTGGTCGTGATTGTCCCGCCAGCCTACGGCCCGGGGGAGCTGGGGGGTCTGGGGGTTTCCCCCAGAAGGCACAGCACGCGCCGTTGAGATTGGCGAACGGCCGGTACGGGGCAAGGAGTGGATGTACGGCTTCAAGGAGGTGGCGGCGGCGTATGACGAGCATGTCGAGGGCGAGGGTGGCCCGGCGGATCGCGGCCGGCGCGGCATACGGCGGTGGCGGGATCGGGCTGGCCGGCGCGGCCGCCGTCGGTCTGCTGCTGGCGGAGGTACGGATGGCCAGGCGCCATGTGGGCAACGGCTCCGGCGGCCGGGTCCCCGTGGCGGACGGCCTGTACGGCACCACGTACGCCGTCCCCGGCGAACCGCCCCTGCGCCTGACGATGCTCGGTGACTCGACGGCGGCGGGGCAGGGCGTGCACCGGGCGAGCCAGACGCCGGGCGCGCTGCTGGCCTCCGGGCTGTCCGCGGTGGCGGAACGCCCGGTGGAACTCCACAACGTGGCCCTCCCGGGGGCCACGTCCGACGACCTGGACCGGCAGGTGGCGCTGGTCCTGGCGAATCCCGCGCTGGTGCCGGACATCTGCGTGATCATGATCGGCGCGAACGACGTCACCCACCGGATGCCACCGACCCGTTCGGTGCGTCACCTCTCGGCGACGGTACGGCGGCTGCGGACGGCCGGTGCGGAGGTGGTGGTCGGCACCTGTCCCGACCTGGGCACGGTGGAGCGGGTCCAGCAGCCCCTGCGCTGGCTGGCCCGCAGGGCCTCCCGCCAACTGGCGGCGGCCCAGACGATCGGCACGGTGGAACAGGGCGGGCGCACGGTGTCGCTGGGCGACCTGCTCGGTCCGGAGTTCGCGGCGAACCCCCGTGAGCTGTTCGGCCCCGACAACTACCACCCCTCGGCCGAGGGGTACGCCACCGCCGCGATGGCGGTACTGCCGACGGTCTGTGCGGCCCTGGAGCTGTGGCCGGCCGAGGAGGAGCGGCCCGACGTCACGCGCCGCGAAGGCTTCCTGCCGGTGGCCAAGGCGGCCGCGGAGGCCGCCTCGGAGGCGGGCACAGAGGTCACGGCAGCCATGCCGACGGGCCCCCGGGGCCCATGGGCCCTCCTCAAGCGGCGCCGCCGCCGCCGCGTCCCGGAGCCGGAACGGGCCCCCGTACAGCAGCCGTCCCAGTGATCTCGCCCCGCCGCCCCTTCCCATTCCCGTCCCTGGGGGCTGCCGCCCCCAGACCCCCGCTTTCGGCCTGAACGGCCTCGTCCTCAAACGCCGGAGGGGCTGAGATGGCTGAGCCGACTTCAGCCCCTCCGGCGTTTGAGGAGCGGGGGTCCGGGGGCTGGCCCCGGGTCGGGACGGGAAGGGGCGGCGGGGCCGCAAAAAGCAAGCGCTTAGAAAATTGCGGTCAGGGTCACACGGCGACACCCGTGACCCAAGCCATACGTACGGGTAACTTCCCAACCAGCCCTGCCCGACCCCCGTAACGCCAATGGAGCCGTGATGCCCGAAGCCGTGATCGTCTCGACCGCCCGCTCCCCCATCGGCCGCGCCGTCAAGGGCTCCCTGAAGGACCTGCGTCCCGACGACCTGACCGCCACGATCATCCAGGCCGCCCTCGCCAAGGTGCCCGAACTGGACCCGCGCGACATCGACGACCTGCACCTCGGCTGCGGCCTCCCCGGCGGCGAGCAGGGTCACAACCTGGGCCGGATCGTCGCCGTACAGATGGGCATGGACCACCTGCCGGGCTGCACCATCACCCGTTACTGTTCCTCCTCGCTCCAGACGAGCCGCATGGCCCTGCACGCCATCAAGGCCGGCGAGGGCGACGTCTTCATCTCGGCCGGCGTCGAGATGGTCTCCCGCTACGCCAACGGCAGCTCCGACATGCCCAGCGGCCGCAACCCCCTCTTCGCCGAGGCCGAGGCCCGCACCGAGGCCGTCGCCCAGCAGGAGGGCACCACCTGGCACGACCCGCGCGAGGACGGCCTGCTCCCCGACCCCTACATCGCGATGGGTCAGACCGCGGAGAACCTCGCCCGCCTCAAGGGCATCACCCGCCAGGACATGGACGAGTTCGGCGTCCGCTCCCAGAACCTCGCCGAGGAAGCCATCAAGAACGGCTTCTGGGAGCGCGAGATCACCCCGGTCACCCTCCCCGACGGCACGGTCGTCAGCAAGGACGACGGCCCCCGCGCCGGCGTCACCCTGGAGGGCGTCGCGGGCCTCAAGCCCGTCTTCCGCCCCGACGGCCTGGTCACCGCCGGCAACTGCTGCCCGCTGAACGACGGCGCCGCCGCGGTCGTCATCATGAGCGACACCAAGGCCCGCGAGCTCGGCCTCACCCCGCTCGCCCGCATCGTGTCCACCGGCGTCTCGGGCCTGTCCCCGGAGATCATGGGCCTCGGCCCGGTCGAGGCCTCGCAGCGGGCCCTGCGCCTGGCCGGCCTCACCATCGACGACATCGACCTGGTCGAGATCAACGAGGCCTTCGCCGCCCAGGTGATCCCCTCCTACCGCGACCTGAACATCCCGCTGGAGAAGCTGAACGTCAACGGCGGCGCCATCGCCGTCGGCCACCCCTTCGGCATGACCGGCGCCCGTATCACCGGCACGCTCATCAACTCCCTCCAGTTCCACGACAAGCAGTTCGGTCTGGAGACGATGTGCGTCGGCGGCGGCCAGGGCATGGCGATGGTCATCGAGCGCCTCAGCTGAACCCCTGAGCGAACCTCTCGGTAGTCAACTCGGCACCCACCGTGAACAGATGGCCCGGAGTCCGGGAAACCCCGGCCCTCCGGGCCATTTTGTGATCCAATCTCCCCCAGGATGTGACCTATCTCCCTTAGATGGGGGATTTATGCAGGTCAATGCGGGCGCGCCACTAAACCGCGGACCCAAAGTCCTGCCCGTTTCGTGACGTTACGCACTGACAGCTGGTTAGTCCGCCCTTCAAGCTGATGTAGGAAGTCGGGGGTCGACTTTGAACCGGGAGTACGTCAGTGAGCGCCATGCCGATCACCTTGCTGGTCATCACGGCCGCCACGGGCGCCGTGGGCGTCGCCGTCCTGCGGACGCTCATGGTGTTGCGCCGTGAGGTCGCGGCACTGCACACCCAGCTCGCCGAGCACCGCACCGCCCGCGGTCTGGTGCCGGCCGCCCGCCCTTCCTCGGAGGCCGACGACATACGTGCCGCGGTGGCCGAGGCGCTCGCCGAGGAGCGTGAGCGCGAGCTGGCCGAGGCGCGCGCCTTCTGGGCCGCCCAGGAGGCCCGTGACGCCTCCGACGCACCCTCGCTGCTGGGCCTCGCGGACAGCGAGCTGTTCCTGCCCCGGCAGGCCGACTTCATGGGCCTGGAGCCGGTGAGCGAGCCGTCCGCGGACGCCGACGAGTTCGCGGGTGACTCCGCGGAACTGGCCGCGGCCCGCCGCCGCCACCCCTCCCACCCGGACTTCGTCCCGGTCCAGTCACCGGTCGTGAACGACCACGAGCGCACGGTGGCCACCCTCGAGGAACTCGCCGCCTCCCGCGTGGAGCTGGCCGACGTCCGCCCGGGCCCCCTGGGCACCCTCGACGTCTACGTCTTCGCCGACGGCACCACCCTCTGCATGACCCCGGGCCACCGCGAAACGGCGGAGCGCCTCGCGGCGGCCCTGCGCGCGGGCGAATCCCCGGTCCTGCTGGGCGGCTCGGGCATCTCGGGCGCGTACACGCTGACGTTCGAGTGCGGCGAGGAGAACGTCTACATCCTGGCGGACAGGGTCATAGCGTCCCTGTAGGGATCACACCCCGGCGCGTTTCTGCGCCTCCTCCACCAACCGCAGAGCTTCCGCCACCTGGCCCTCGTCACTGAGCACGAGGGCCAAGTCATGCACGGCGACGGTGATTTGGTCCGCGGCGGCGAACATCCCGGCGTCGGGCATCTCCCGGGGCTCCGTCCCGGGTTCCTCCACGGCCTGGGCGCGCCGGGCCATCTCCCTGGCCAGTTCCAGGGCCTCGGCGGCGGCGCCCCGCTGCAGCCGACTCTGAGGTGCGGCCCTCAAACGGTCGGCGAAGTGATCAACGGCACGAGTCAAGGGCGTCGTATCAACCACGAAGTGGAGCGTACGCGTCGCATCCCGAGTGTTGCCAACGGGCGAACGCTCAGGCACGGTGACCTGAAGGACCGGCTTACATCCCCTTTGCGTCCGGAGGCGCCGATGTCCCAAGTCTTCTCCGAGGAGACCCATCGCAACCTGCTAGCCCGCATCCCCCACTGCACCGGCCGTGAGGTCTCCGACTGGCTGCGCGCCGTCGAGGAAGGCCCGGCTCTCTTCAACTTCGAGGAGAAGGTCAGCTGGCTCCGCCACGAGCACAATCTGGCGTACGGCCATGCCAAGGCGATTGTTCATGAGTACGACCTGAGGAGGGCCGCGCGCAAATTCCTCTAGGCGCGCACTGGACGACGGCAAAGGGCCCCGGGTATGAACCCGGGGCCCTTTGTTGCTGACGGCCCGATCAGGGCCGTCGGCGACTAGTCGTTGCTGTTCAGGATCGCGAGGATCCGCAGGAACTCCATGTAGATCCACACCAGCGTCAGCGTCAGACCGAAGGCCGCCAGCCACGCCTCGTTCTTCGGCGCGCCGTAGGCGATGCCGTCCTCGACCTGCTTGAAGTCCAGGGCGAGGAAGCAGGCGCCGAGGATGACGCCGACGACGCCGAAGAAGATGCCGAGCCCACCGCTGCGGAAGCCGAGGCCGTCACCGCCGCCGAAGACGGCGAACAGCAGGTTCACCATCATCAGCAGCACGAAGCCGAGCGAGGCCGCCATCACGAAGCCGTAGAAGCGGCGGTTGACGCGGATCCAGCCGGCCTTGTAGGCGATCAGCACCGCGGCGAAGACCGCCATCGTGCCGATCACGGCCTGCATGGCCGCGCCGCTCGCGATGCGGTTGTCGACGATGCTGGAGACGACGCCGAGGAAGACACCCTCGAATGCGGCGTACGACAGGATCAGCGCCGGCGAGGCCGTCCGCTTGAAGGACTGGACGAACGCCAGGACCATGCCGATCAGCGCGGCGCCGATGCCGATGCCGTAGGACCGGCTGATGTGGGCGTCGTCGACCGGCAGCAGCGCCCAGGCGAGCGCGGCCGTCACGATCAGCGTGCCGAGCGTGGACGCCGTGCGCAGCACGACGTCGTCCATCGTCATCCGGCCGGTGGTGGCCGGCGCCTGCGGCGGCGCACCCGCCTGCTGGGCGTAGGGGTTGGTGGCGTACGGGTTGCCGGTCGGCTGGGCGTACGGGTTGCCCTGCGTGGCGACGGCGGGGCCCCCGGCCTGCGGCGCGGCGTTGAAGCCCGCGTAGCCGTTGTCGCGGCTGAACCCCCGTCGCGAGAAGACCGGGTTTCTGCTCCTCATTGCACTCCTCCATGGCCGCCGTGCGCGGCCTTGAGCATCAAGGGTAATGGGTAGGCAAAGGATTGACCCTAGTGCTTGGGGAGGATCTTTCCCTCGTCGTGGTGCGCAACACGCTACGCGGATCCGTGATTCCCCTCACCGCGGGGCCCCATTCATGACCAAGCTGCGACATGGCCGGAACCCGCCGGAGATCAGCTGCTTACGCCGTCCGTATGTCGGACCGCCTGTACATCAGTGCAGCGGGAAGCCCGTGTAGCCCTCGGCGAGGTCGGTCTCGGCCGCCCGCGAGGAGGCGATGCGTTCCAGCCGGGCGAGCTGCAGCCGGTCCTCGAAGGGCGTGGCCCCGGGGGCGCGGTGCAGCAGGGTCGTCATGTCGTACGAGAACCGCTCGGCCTGCCAGACGCGGCGCAGACAGGTCTCGGAGTAGGCGTCGAGCAGCTCTGCCGAACCGGTCTCCTTCTGGTGGGTCAGCGCCCGCGCGAACGTCACGACGTCCCCCACGGCCAGGTTCAGCCCCTTCGCTCCGGTCGGCGGCACGATGTGCGCCGCGTCCCCGGCGAGGAAGAGCCGCCCGTGGCGCATGGGCTCGTGGACGTAGGACCGCATGGGGGTCACCGACTTCTGGGTGATCGGCCCACGCTCCAGCCGCCAGTCGTCCTCGGTCTCGAAGCGGCGCTCCAGCTCGGCCCAGATCTCCTCGTCCCCCCACTCCTCGGCGTCCGTGCCCTCGGGCACCTGGAGGTAGAGACGGGAGACGGACGGGGAGCGCATGGACAACAGGGCGAAGCCGCGGTCATGGCGGGCGTAGACGAGCTCGTCGTGCGAGGGCGGCACGTCGGCGAGGATGCCGAGCCAGCCGAAGGGGTACGTCCGCTCGAAGACGCGGGTGAGCTCGGCGGGGACCGCCTTGCGGGCCACCCCCCAGAAGCCGTCGCAGCCGACGACGTAGTCGCACTCCAGGACGGACTCACGGCCCTCGTGCCGGAACCGGACGGACGGGCTTTCGGTGTCCGCGCCCTCGACGGCCAGCGCCTCCGCCTCGAACAGCAACGGGCCGCCCTCCTTCAGCTGGAGGGCGATGAGGTCCTTGCACACCTCGGTCTGGGCGTAGACCATCACCGACCGGCCGCCGGTGAGGGCGGGGAAGTCGACCCGGTGGCGCTTCTTCGCGTACCGCAGCTCGATGCCGTCGTGGCGCAGCCCCTCGCGGTCCATGCGCTCGGCGGCCCCGGCCGCGCGCAGCACGTCCACCGTCCCCTGCTCCAGGATCCCGGCGCGCTGGCGCTGCTCGACGTAGGCGCGGTCGCGGCTCTCGAGCACGACCGAGTCGATACCGGCGTTGTGGAGCAGCCGGGCGAGGAGGAGACCGGCTGGGCCGGCTCCGATGATGCCGACGGTGGTGCGCATCCCTGCATCCTTTGGTCGTCGCGTTGGAGGCGTTCGCTTTGCCTGTCGCTTTGTTCGTGGAGTGAAATTTACTTCACCGAATTGCTGACGTGAGTTTCCGTCCGCTCAGGCCCGATGTCAACGGGTCGCGCGGTGAAGTCTTCAATGCAGGGTGCAGGGATCGCCACGCATCGACGACATGGTGGTGCCCGGAGCCGGACTTGAACCGGCACGCCCGCGTAGGGGCAGCGAGGTTTAAGCTCGCCGTGTCTGCATTCCACCATCCGGGCAGGCCATGGGCTCCGCGTCGAGGTTCCGAGCCTATCGGGATACATCCCCCGAACAGCGGAACGGCGGACCGATGTTGTCTTATTTTATTGACGTCTGAGGGTGCATCAGCCCATGGAACGGGCCATCCGCACTTGCCAATAGCCTTGCGTGCGACGGTCGACGGTGCATGCGGAATGACGGAATTTCACCGCCCGAACGAGGGTGCTCCACCGGTTCTCGACGGGACCGTCCGCCGGGGGCGTGGGGAGGCGTGGAGTCAGGGATCCCCGTCATCCCCAGGTATGACACGGCGGACCCGGGTCCCTCCGAAGTCGCCCCCGGGAACCGGAACAGCGGCTGACTCCACGGCAGACTCCGGCCACCACGATGGAACACGTCCCTTCAAGACGTCGTCCCACGAGGAGTTCCTGCCCGTGACCACCACACCCGTCGCCGACCGGTCGACCACCACCGTGGCCGCACAAGCCACGGATCTGTCGAAGATCTACGGACAGGGCGAGACCCAGGTGGTCGCCCTCGACCGGGTCTCCGTCGACTTCCGGCAGGCCGAGTTCACCGCGATCATGGGCCCCTCCGGGTCGGGCAAGTCCACGCTGATGCACTGTGTGGCCGGTCTCGACACCTTCTCCTCCGGCTCGGTGCGCATCGGCGAGACCGAGCTGGGCTCGCTCAAGGACAAGCAGCTCACCAAGTTGCGCCGGGACAAGATCGGCTTCATCTTCCAGGCGTTCAACCTGCTGCCGACGCTGACGGCCCTGGAGAACATCACCCTGCCGATGGACATCGCGGGCCGTAAGCCCGACCGGCAGTGGCTGGAGCGGGTCATCGACATGGTGGGGCTGCGGGACCGCCTCGGTCACCGCCCGGCCCAGCTCTCCGGCGGCCAGCAGCAGCGCGTGGCCGTGGCCCGCGCGCTCGCCTCCCGGCCGGACATCATCTTCGGCGACGAGCCCACCGGAAACCTCGACTCCCGCTCCGGCGCCGAGGTACTGGGCTTCCTGCGCAACTCCGTACGGGAGTTGGGGCAGACGGTGGTCATGGTGACCCACGACCCGGTGGCGGCGGCGTACGCGGACCGGGTGGTGTTCCTGGCGGACGGGCAGATCGTCGACCACATGCTCAAGCCGACAGCCGACAACGTGCTCGACTTCATGAAGCAGTTCGACGCGAAGGGCCGCACCAGCTGATGTTCCGCACAGCACTGCGCAACGTCTTCGCGCACAAGGCCAGGCTGCTGATGACCGTGCTCGCCGTGATGCTCGGCGTCGCGTTCGTGTCCGGCACGCTGGTCTTCACCAACACCATCTCCGACGCCTACCAGAACAGTTCGGCCAAGGGCTTCGACCGGGTCGACGTGGCCGTGCGAGCCAAGTCCCAGGAGGACAAGGGCAACACCATCAGCCAGACGCCCGAGCTGACCCAGGCCATGCTCGACCGGAGCGCGAAGGTGCCGGGGGCCGCGTCCGCGGTCGGCGTCGTGAGCGGCTTCACCGCCATCGCCGACAAGGACGGCAAGCTCATCGGCGGTGGCTTCCAGTCACAGGGCGGCAACTACTGGGGCGACAAGGACGCCCGCTACCCGCTGAAGTCCGGCAGCGCGCCGCACGGCGCGGACCAGGTCGCCATCGACGCGAGGACGGCCGAGCGCGCCGGGTACAAGGTCGGTGACAAGGTGCGGCTCTCGGTCGACGGGCCGGTGCTCACCCCCACCATCACCGGCGTCTTCACCACTGACGACGGCAACGTCGCCGCGGGCGGCAGCCTCGCCCTCTACGACACCGCCACCGCCCAGAAGCTGTTCGGCAAGCCGGGCACCTACGACGAGATCGATGTGAAGGCCGCCTCCGGCACTTCCCAGACCGCCCTGAAGGCCGGGCTGGACGAGGCGCTCGGGACGAAGCTCGTCGAGACCACCACCGGCAAGAAGCTCGCCGCCGACCAGGCCGAGCAGATCTCCTCGTCGATGAGCGGGCTGAAGCAGGGCCTGCTGGTCTTCGCCGGCATCGCGCTGTTCGTCGGCACGTTCATCATCGCCAACACCTTCACCATGCTGGTCGCCCAGCGCACCAAGGAACTGGCCCTGCTGCGTGCCGTCGGCGCCTCCCGCCGCCAGGTCACCCGGTCCGTGCTGATCGAGGCCTTCGTGGTCGGCGTGGTGGCGGGCGTCACCGGGCTGGTCGCGGGCATCGGCATCGGCGCCGGGCTGCGCTCCCTGATGAGCACGCTGGGCGCCACCGTCCCGGACGGGCCGCTGGTCGTCTCGCCCGGCACGGTCGCGAGCGCCCTCGCGGTGGGCGTCGTCATCACCATGCTGGCCGCCTGGCTGCCCGGCCGCCGGGCCGCGAAGATCCCGCCGGTCGCCGCGATGAGCAGCGTGCACGCGAAGGCGACCACCAAGTCGCTGGTGCTGCGCAACACCCTGGGCGCGCTGTTCAGCGCCGCGGGCGTCGCGACCGTCCTGGCGGCCACGACGATGGACGGCTCGGACGGCCAGGCGCCGATGGGTCTCGGCGCGGTCCTGCTCATCATCGGCGTCTTCATCCTCACGCCGTTGCTGTCCCGCCCGCTGATCGCGGCCGCGGCTCCGGTCCTGCGCGTCTTCGGCGTCTCGGGCAAGCTGGCCCGGCAGAACTCGGTGCGCAACCCGCGCCGTACGGCCGCCACCGCCTCCGCGCTGATGATCGGGCTCACCCTGATCACCGGTATGACGGTGATGGCGGGCAGCCTGCAGAAGTCGATCGACAAGATGGCCTCGTCCGCCATCAAGGCCGACTACGTCGTCTCCATGGCGAACGGCAACGAGCTCTCCCCGGACGTCGACAACAAGCTGGACGCCACCGCCGGAGTGACCGCTACCAGCCCCCTGCGCAACGTCTATTCGCGCATCGACGGCACGGGCGAGTCCCTGACCGGCGTGAACGGCCCGGCGATCGCCCGGCTGACGGACCTCAAGGTCAAGGGCGGCACCTTCAAGGTGGGCGGCACTCAGGTCGTCGCCGACGAGGACACTGCCAAGTCCCACGGCTGGAAGGCTGGTTCTTCCTTCACCGCGCACTACGAGGACGGCAGGTCCTCCCGTCTGACGGTCTCCGGGATCTACGAGGGCAACGACCTGATCCGGGGCATCCTGCTCGACAAGAACGTCGTCACCCCCCACATGACCGACCCGGGCGACATGCGGGTCCTGGTCAGGACGGCGGACGGCGCCTCCGATGCGGCCAAGGACAAGCTGGTCAAGGCCCTCGGCACCAACCCGGCCATCAAGGTCCAGAGCAAGCAGGACCTGTCGAACGACATCGCGCAGATGTTCACCCTGATGCTGAACATGCTCTACGGCCTGCTCGCCATGGCGGTGATCGTCGCGGTCCTCGGTGTCATCAACACCCTGGCCATGTCGGTCTTCGAGCGCTCGCAGGAGATCGGCATGCTCCGCGCGATCGGCCTGGACCGCAAGGGCATCAAGCGGATGGTCCGTCTGGAGTCCCTCGTCATCTCGCTCTTCGGCGGCGTGCTCGGCATCGGCCTGGGCGTGTTCTTCGGCTGGGCGGCCGGTGAACTCCTCGGCACCAAGATGGCGACGTACGAACTGCTCCTGCCCTGGACCCGGATGGCCGTCTTCCTGCTGCTGGCGGCGACGGTCGGTGTCCTGGCGGCCCTGTGGCCGGCCCGCCGGGCGGCACGGCTCAACATGCTGACGGCGATCAAGTCGGAGTAGCGGTCCGACGCTCGGGCCCCGTTCGCTCGTCGAGCGGGGCCCTTCGTACGTACGGGACTCACGTCCCCCAGGTGCGGGCGCGCAACGGCATCCCGGACTCCCCGCCCTCGGGTGTCCGCACGGCCAGCACCTGGTTGACGCCGATGCGGTTGCGCTCGAAGGCGAGGGCGGAGGCGGCCATGTACAGCCGCCAGACGCGGGCGCGGCCGGGCCCCGCCAACCGCATCGCGCGCGCCCAGTCGGCCTCCAGATTGGCCACCCAGCGGCGCAGGGTGAGCCCGTAGTGCTCCCGGATCGCCTCCACGTCCCGCACCTCGAACCCGGCGCGCTCCAGCTGCCCGACGGTGCTGCCGAGGGGGGCGAGTTCACCGTCGGGGAAGACATAGGCGTCGATGAACGCGTCGACGCTGTACGACGATTCGTCGCGCTGCGGCCGCCGTGCGATCTGGTGGTTGAGCAGCCGCCCGCCGGGCTTCAGGAGGCGGTACAGGTCCTCGGCGTACTCCAAGTATCTTTCGGCGCCCACGTGTTCGGCCATGCCGACGGAGGAGATGGCGTCGTAGGGGCCGTCGGGGACGTCCCGGTAGTCCTGCACCCGGATCTCGACCCGGTCGGTCAGCCCCTCGTCCGCGACGCGCTTGCGGGCGTACGCGGCCTGCTCCTGCGACAGCGTGATGCCGACGACGTTCACGCCGTACTCGCGGGCGGCGTGGATGGCCAGGGAGCCCCAGCCGCAGCCGACGTCGAGCAGCCGCTGACCCGCCGTCAGGTCGAGCTTGCGGCAGATGAGTTCGAGCTTGTCGCGCTGGGCTTCTTCCAGGGTGGCGTCGGGGGCGGGCCAGTAGGCGCACGAGTAGACCATGGACGGGCCGAGGACGATCTCGTAGAAGTCGTTGCCGACGTCGTAGTGGTGACTGATGGCGCGCCGGTCGCTGCGCTTGGTGTGCAGATGGGTGCGGGCCCTGCGGACCTCCTCGCGGGGCGGGGCGGGCGGCAGCGGAAGCCCGGCGATCTTCACCAGGCCGCGGGCGGCGGCGCGCACCTCGGGGTCGCGCACCATCTGCAGCAGGCTCCTGGCGTCCTCCCCGCGCTCCCACACGAGCTCCGACATCAGGTCGAGGGCGGCGTAGAGATCCCCCTCGATGTCCAGGTCCCCGGCGACCCAGGCGCGGGCGAGCCCCAGCTCCCCCGGCTTGAACAGCAGCCGCCGTACCGCGCGCCGATTCCGCACGACCAGCGCCGGTGCGCCCGGCGGCCCTGCCTGCGAACCGTCCCAGGCGCGGATGCGCACCGGGAGCGGGACCCCCAGCAACTGTTCGACGAGGCTCTTCAGCCGCTGCGCGGCGTCGGCCATGGTGCACACCTCCGTGACAGCACTCCCGGAATGTCCAACACCACGTATAAACAAAAAGGGGGTGCGGCGCAGTCCCCCGTTGGCGTTTGTCTTTCAGCCCGTCCGGCGTGCGAGGTCCCGGGGCGCAGCCCCCGGGAACGCCGAAAGACCCCCCGCACCACGGACGGCGGGAGGTCTTTCGGTCGGATCAGCGACCGGAACCGGTCAGGAGGCCTTGGCCTCGGTCTTCTCCTTGGGCGCGGCGGCGACCGGGGCCGGCTTCGCGGCCTCGTAGAACTCCTCGCGCGGGTGCTCCATCGCGCCGAGGGAGACGACCTCGCGCTTGAGGAACATGCCGAGGGTCCAGTCGGCGAACACGCGCACCTTGCGGTTCCAGGTCGGCATGGCCAGACCGTGGTAGCCGCGGTGCATGTACCAGGCGAGACGGCCCTTGAGCTTGATCTTCATCTTGCCCATGACGATCATCGCGACGCCCTTGTGCAGGCCGAGACCCGCGACGGCGCCCTTGTTGCCGTGGCTGTACTCCTTCTGCGGGAAGCCCCGCATACCGGAGATCACGTTGTCGCCGAGGACCTTGGCCTGACGCAGCGCGTGCTGGGCGTTGGGCGGGCACCAGGCGTTCTCGTTGCCCGCCTTGCGGCCGACCAGGTCCGGGACCTGAGCGTTGTCACCGGCGGCCCAGATGTAGTCGGTGCCCTGGACCTGGAGGGTCGGGGCGCAGTCGACGTGACCGCGGGGGCCGAGCGGCAGGCCGTAGCGGGACAGGACCGGGTTCGGCTTGACGCCGGCGGTCCACACGATGGTGCTGGAGTCGACCTCGAGGCCGTTCTTCAGCACGACGTGGCCGTCGACGCAGGAGTCCATCGAGGTGGAGAGGTAGATCTCCACACCGCGGCTCTCCAGGTGCTCCTTGCCGTAGGCGCCCAGCTTGGGGCCGACCTCGGGGAGGATCTTGTCGGCGGCGTCGACGAGGATGAAGCGCATGTCCTCGCGGGACACGTTCTTGTAGTACTTGGCCGCGTCGCGGGCCAGGTCCTCGACCTCACCGATGGTCTCGGCGCCGGCGAAGCCACCGCCGACGAAGACGAAGGTGAGCGCCTTGCGGCGGATCTCCTCGTCGGTCGTGGAGTCGGCCTTGTCCAGCTGCTCGAGGACGTGGTTGCGCAGGCCGATGGCCTCCTCGATGCCCTTCATACCGATGCCCTGCTCGGCGAGGCCGGGGATCGGGAAGGTGCGGGAGACCGCGCCGAGCGCGATCACCAGGTAGTCGAAGGGCAGCTCGTACGCCTCGCCGACCAGCGGGGCGATCGTGGCGACCTTGCGGTCCTGGTCGATGGTGGTGACCCGGCCGGTGAGGACCTCCGCCTTCGGCAGCACGCGTCGCAGCGGGACGACGACGTGGCGCGGGGAGATGTTGCCGGCGGCGGCTTCGGGGAGGAAGGGCTGGTAGGTCATGTACGACCGGGGGTCGACGACCGTGACGGTCGCCTCTCCGTAGCGCATCTTCTTGAGGATGCGCCGAGCTGCGTACAGGCCTACGTACCCACCGCCTACTACGAGGATCCTGGGACGCTCCGTGGTGCTCATGCCATCGAGTATCCACCTGCCCCAGGGGGGTCGCTCGTGCGCCCCTTCACAAGCTCTTGCAGGGGGTGTGTTATCCTTCGCGACTCGCTGTCGCGGGGCGGGTCGCGGCGGGGTCTCCGCGGGGCGGTACGTCCCGTTGTCAATGCCGCGTGAGCTGCCTCTCCGCACCATCGGGGGGGGTCGTGAGCCCTCCGTGACACCGCCTCGTGAGCGCCCTCCAGGGAAGCTTCCCCTACCCCTTCTGAACACGTTCAAGGGCCTGTTGGGACCCCGGAAGGCCCAACCGGGCCTTTTTCGTGCTTCCACAGGGCGGAATTCCTTGTGAAGAACTTCACGAACTTTCCTGGCGGCGTGTCGCCAGGAGGCCCCGAAAGGCCCCCTGGACACGCTCATACGCTATCCGACCTGCTCGTCCGAGAGCTACCCATCAGTAACAATCGAGACCTACGCCACGGCCGGAGGAGTGGGCACGAAAGCCCTCCTCCATGACTTCTCCAACAAAGACCACAAGTCGTTCACATCGCTATAAGCTCCCGCTGCCACGCACCACCAGGGGGAGGAACTCCTATGCGCGCACGTCTTGCTGCCTCGGCGATCACCGTCGCCCTCGCCGGCGTCCTCATCAGTGCACCGACCGCTTCCGCGGCCACCCTGCCCGCCACCAACACCGCCCACCACTGCGTCAGTCACACCACCGGCGTGTGCGGCTGGACGCACCACCAGCGGCCGAGGGACAAGTACGAGACGGCGAAGTGCAAGGACGCCACCCTGTCCTACTCGCGCCACTCACAGGGCACCTGTTCGCACCACCACGGCGTCCGGTACTGGTTCAAGTAGGCCGCGGCAGCAGGATCGTCAGACGCCTTCCGCCACCTTGAAGGCGATCCCGTCGAGGATGTCGTGCTCGCTGACCACGACCTCCTCGGCGCCGATCCGCTCCATGATCGACTGCAGTACGAGGGCGCCCGCGGCGATCACGTCGACGCGCCCCGGATGCATGGAGGGGACGGCCGCGCGCTCGGCGTGGGTGGAGTGCAGCAGCCACTCGGTGATCTCGCGGACCTTCGCGAGGGAGATCCGGGAGTGATGGATGCGCTGCGAGTCGTACTCGGTCAGCTCCTGAGCGATGGCCGACACGGTCGTCACCGACCCCGCGAGCCCGACCAGCGTGCGCGCCTCGCGCAGCGGGACCGTCTCCTCGGCGAGGTCGAGGGCCCGCTCGATGTCGGCCCGCATGGCCCCGATCTGCTCCTCGGCGGGCGGGTCGGTGACGGCGCCGTCCCGGACGATGTGCCGCTCGGTCATCCGCACGCACCCGACGTCGACGGAGCGCGCCGCGCGCACCTGTTCGTCGCCCACGACGAACTCGGTCGAGCCGCCGCCGATGTCGACCACCAGATAGGGACGGTCGAGGTCGTCACGCCCCTTCAGCTCCTTGGTCGCCCCGGTGAAGGAGAACTCGGCCTCCTGCTCGCCGGAGATGACCTCGGGCTCGACACCCAGGATGTCCACGACGCCCCGTACGAACTCGTCGCGGTTCGAGGCGTCCCGGGAGGCCGACGTGGCCACGAACCGCACCTTGTCGGCGCCCAGGTCACGGATCACCTCCGCGTACTCCCGGCAGGCCGCGAACGTCCGCTCCAGCGCCTCGGGGGCCAGCCGCCCGGTCCGGTCCACGTCCTGTCCGAGCCGCACGATGGTCATGCGCCGGTCGAGCTCCAGCAGTTCGCCGGTGGCCGGGTTCACGTCCGCCACCAGGAGCCGGATGGAGTTCGTGCCGCAGTCGACGGCGGCGACCCGGCTGAATCCCTCGGCGACCATCGGCTTGTACGCGAAGGAGCCGCTGCGGACCTCGGCGGGGTCGGTGACCTCGCCCTCCTCGCCGGGGAGCTCGTCCGCCGGGTCGGGGGCAGCGAGCGGCTTGAAGGCGAAGTGACCCGTGCCGTCCTCGGAGACGTCCGTCTGCCATCCCTCGCCGGTCGGCGGCCCGCAGGGCGTCACGCACGGGCCCTTCAGCCACCACTCCGGCAGCATCGCGATCGCCTCGTCGCCCAGCGGGTTGACGCCCGGGCCCGCCGCCAGCGAGTGGCCCACCAGGACGTGCAGGCACTTCACCCGGTCGGGCATGCCGCCCGCGCTCGGGAAGCCCTCCAGGACCTCGATGGCGTCACGGCGCGCGAGGTAGTCCTCGTGCGCGGCGCGGTAGGCGGCGGCCAGCTCCGGGTCCGTCTGGAGCCGCTCCGTCATCTCCTTCATGACGCCGTTGGCCTCCAGCGTGCCGATCGCCGAGGCGGCACGGGGGCACGTCAGGTAGTACGTCGTCGGGAAGGGCGTGCCGTCCGGCAGGCGGGGGGCCGTCTCCACGACGTCCGGCTGGCCGCAGGGGCAGCGGTGCGCGATGGCGCGCAGCCCGCGCGGCGGCCGCCCGAGCTGCTGCTTGAAGGCCTCGACGTCGGCGTCGGTGGGCTCGGTGCGCGGGGTGGGCGGCGGGGGCGTATGCATGCCTGAACTGAATTCCTCTGTCGATATCACTGGTCGGCGGGCCTGATCACTGGTCGGATGCGTCCGACCTGTCGACCCCGTCCCAGACGTTCGTGTACCAGGGGCGGTGGCCCGCGCCCTGCTCGAAGCGCGACTGCTTGGCCGTGCTCGGGTCGATCACGACGAAACTGGTCTCCCCGGGCAGCACATAGTGCAGCCGCAGCCGGATCTGCTGTTCGGCGTACTCGTCGTCCTGCCAGCGCGCCTTCAGGTCGCGCAGCTGCTCGACCCGCGCCCTGGCCTGCTCCCGCTGCCGCTGGAGATCGGCGATCTGGGAGCGCTGGGAGACGTACTGCCTCATGGGGTACGCCAGCGCCACCACCATCGAGCACAGCACCAGGGCGAGCAGCGCCGCCCGGCCGGTCAACCGAGACCGGCGGGCCTGCCGCTTGGTCTGGGAGCGGTAGACCCGGGCCGCCGTCTGCTCGCCGAGCAGCCTGATCCTGGTCGCGGTGGAGAACCGGTCCCGGTCCTTCACTGCCATGTCGCCGCCTCCCGTCACACGTGCGTACGTCCCCGCACACGGTACGGGACCGGTACGGGGACGTACGTACGACTGGCTAAGGCTTAGCCCAGGTTGGGTCAGCCCTTGAAGCGGGGGAACGCGCTGCGGCCCGCGTACTCCGCGGCGTCGTCGAGGATCTCCTCGATGCGCAGCAGCTGGTTGTACTTGGCGACGCGGTCCGAGCGGGCCGGGGCGCCGGTCTTGATCTGGCCGCAGTTCACCGCGACGGCGAGGTCGGCGATGGTGACGTCCTCGGTCTCGCCGGAGCGGTGGGACATCATGCACTTGAAGCCGTTGCGCTGGGCCATCTCGACGGCGTCCAGGGTCTCGGTGAGCGAGCCGATCTGGTTCACCTTGACGAGCAGGGCGTTGGCGGTGCCCTCCTCGATGCCGCGGGCCAGGCGCTCCGGGTTGGTGACGAAGAGGTCGTCGCCGACGATCTGGACCTTGTCGCCCAGCTTGTCGGTGATGACCTTCCAGCCGGCCCAGTCGTCCTCGAACAGCGGGTCCTCGATGGAGACGAGCGGGTAGGCCGCCACGAGCTCCTCGTAGTACTCGGTCATCTCGGCGGCCGAGCGGGACTTGCCCTCGAACTCGTACTTGCCGTCCTTGTAGAACTCGGACGCGGCGACGTCGAGCGCGAGCGCGATCTGCTGGCCGGGGACGTAGCCGGCCTGCTTGATGGCCTCGATGATGAGGTCGAGCGCGGCGCGGTTGGACTCCAGGTTCGGGGCGAAGCCGCCCTCGTCGCCGAGGCCGGTGGACAGGCCCTTGGTCTTCAGCACCTTCTTGAGGGTGTGGTAGACCTCGGCGCCCCAGCGCAGGGCCTCGGAGAAGGACTCCGCGCCGATCGGGGCGATCATGAACTCCTGGATGTCCACGTTGGAGTCGGCGTGCGAGCCGCCGTTCAGGATGTTCATCATCGGCACCGGCAGCAGGTGCGCGTTCGGGCCGCCCAGGTAGCGGAAGAGCGGCAGGTCGCTGGCCTCGGAGGCGGCGTGGGCGACGGCGAGGGAGACGCCGAGGATGGCGTTGGCGCCGAGGGAGCCCTTGTTGTCGGTGGCGTCCAGGTCGAACATGGCCTGGTCGATCAGGCGCTGCTCGGTGGCGTCGTAGCCGACCAGCTCGGGGCCGATCTGCTCGATGACGGCGAGGACGGCCTTCTCGACACCCTTGCCCTGGTAGCGGTTGGGGTCACCGTCGCGGAGCTCGATGGCCTCGAAGGCGCCCGTGGAGGCGCCGGACGGGACGGCGGCACGACCCGTGCTGCCGTCGTCGAGGCCGACCTCGACCTCGACCGTGGGGTTGCCTCGGGAGTCCAGGATTTCCCGGGCTACGACGACGTCGATGGACGGCACGAGCATCTCCTTCTTGGATGTGACACGGCTACGGCAGTAGCGCGGTGGCTCTGCGGGACGAGCCTAACCGCCCAAGGCCGATCGGCCACGTTGCCGACCACCTCTTGGGCAGAACCGAGAGTAAATTGTTTCCGAACGGAACAAAGAGGGGGAGCAAAAAGAACCCCGCTCCGGTGCGTACGGGGGAACACGCACCGGAGCGGGGAGACCGCGAGGCTGTCACTTGAGGTGCAGCTGCTGACCCGGGTAGATGAGGTTGGCGTCCTCGATGATGTCCTTGTTCAGCTTGAACAGCTTCTGCCAGCCGCCCTTGACGCCGTGCTTCTCGGCGATCGAGCTGAGGGTGTCGCCCTTGACGACCTTGTACTCGCCGTCGCCCTTCTTGACCTTCTTGCCGGTCGGGGTGGTGACGGTCTTGGTGCTCTTGGTGCTCTCGGTCTTCGCGGCCGGGCGCTCGGCGGAGCGGGAGGCGGCCTGGGAGTCGCTGGAGCGGTTGGTGTTCGCGCTGGGGGCGCTGCCGTTGTAGGCGGCACCGGACAGGCCCGTGCCGCAGACCGGCCAGGCACCCTTGCCCTGGGAGGCGAGGACCTTCTCGGCGACGGCTATCTGCTGCGCCTTGGAGGCCTGGTTGGCCTGCGGGGCGTAGGCGGTGCCGCCGTACGCGGCCCAGGTGGAGGCGGAGAACTGCAGGCCGCCGTAGTAGCCGTTCCCGGTGTTGATGGACCAGTTGCCGCCGGACTCGCACTGGGCGACCTTGTCCCACTCGGAGGCGGTGGCGGCGGAGGCGTTGCCGGCCGCCATCAGCGGAGCGGCGATGGCGACGCCGGTGACGCCGGCCAGCGCGGCGACGCGGGTGGCCTTGGACGGACGGCGGTGCTTGCCCTTGCCGGAAAACAGCATGGTTCGATCCCCTCACCGACGCCTGCGAGGTGAGCTGTCGGGTTCGGGCCGGTTGAGTTGCCCGGCCGTGCTCTCGCTCTCACGAGACACGGCTACACCCCTAGCCGCCCGTCAACTGCCCGGGTCGGCACCTACCTTGGGTCCCCCGCTCCTGCCTACGGCGCTTTACGCGACGACTGTTCCCGTACGGCCGCTGGCAGGATTCGGCGTTGCGGCAGCCGGGGCTCGTGTTGACGAGCGGTGACGACGGTAGACACGCGATCCGTCGAATTTCAAAGACGATCAGGGCTTCTGAGACTCATCCCACACTTTCGCCAAACCGGACATTCAGTGGCGAAGTATGACGTGAACTCCCGTTGTTTTTCGCCCTATTCGGCACCGAGTTTCAGGGTCTGACCGGCGAAGATGTGATTCGGGTCGACACCGATGGCGTTCTTGTTCGCGGCATAGAGCGCACGCCACCCGCCGTCCAGGCCAAGGGAGTCGGCGATGGAGGCGAGAGTGTCACCGGCGTGGACGGTGTACGTGTCGCGCGTGCCGCCGTCGGTCTTGGTCTTGTCGGCGGTCTCACCGGCCGTCTCGTCGGCGCTGGCGCCACGGTGGCGGCCGGTGCCGGTCGTGCCGGTGTCGACGAGGGTCCAAGTGGACGCCGGGGGCTCGAGATTGTCCGAGTCGTCCACCTTCGCCTTGCCTGTCGACGAGCTGTCGGCGCCCTGTGGGTCGGCCGTGGCCTTTTTGGACGGAGAGGTGGACGGCGAGGCGGATGTGCCGGATTCGGTGGAGTTGTCCGTCGCGCTCGCGGAAGTCGAAGGGGAGGCACTGGAGGACGAGCCGGAGGACGAATCCGACGAAGAAGACCCGTCGGAAGCGCTGCCCGAGGAGTTGGACAGCCCCAGCGAGTCGGACGCCCCGGAGGAATCGGACGAACCGGAACCGCCGCCCAGCACGCCGGTGTCGATGGCGGCCGAACCCGAGTCCTTGGTGAGCCCGGAGGTCAGTCCGCACGTGTGGAAGGCGCCGACACCCTGGTCGTCCAGGAGCTTCTCGGCGACGGCTATCTGCTGGTTGCGGCTGGCGAGGTCGGCCCGGGGGGCGTAGTCGAGGCCGCCGTACTTCTCCCAGTTCTCCTGGGTCAACTTGAGCCCGCCGTAGAACCCGTTGCCGCTGTTCTCGCTCCAGGAACCGCCCGTCTCGCACTGCGCCACCTTGTCCCACGTGGTGCCGTCGGCGGCGCTCGCGCCGCCCGCGGCGAAGAGCGGGATCGCGATGGCGGAGCCGGTCACTCCGGCCGCGACGAGGATGGCCGGAGCCTGACGGGGGCGACGGTGTCGACCGTTCCCGGAGAGCATGCGGAGGCCTTTCGCGAGACAGCAATGACCGCGCGGCGCATGACACCGACAGGCGTTCGATACCGCCGCGCTGGTCCGTGAACGTAGCCGGTGCCGATCACTTGTCACAAGTTAATGCCGCGTAGATCACGTGAAGATCACAGACTTGAACGCGTGTCATCTTCGACCCGTTCGCCGCGGCGGCGCATCCACCTGCACGCTCCCGATACGGTCGTCCTGTGAACGTCCCCAACACCGCTCCCGAACTCTTCACCTGGGAATTCGCCAGTGACCCGTATCCGGCCTACGCCTGGCTGCGCGAGCACTCCCCCGTCCACTGGACGACACTTCCCAGCGGGGTCGAGGCCTGGTTGGTGACCCGCTATGCCGACGCACGTCAGGCGCTCGCGGACGGGCGGCTCTCGAAGAACCCCGAGCATCACGCCGAGGACGCGCAGGGCAAGAGCAGGACCGGTATTCCGGGTGAGCGCAGCGCCAATCTGATGACGCATCTGCTCAATATCGACCCGCCGGACCACACCCGGCTGCGCCGCCTCGTCTCCAAGGCGTTCACCCCGCGCCGGGTGGCCGAATTCGCGCCGCGGGTGCAGGAGTTGACGGACGATCTCATCGACCGTTTCGCACCGCACGGGCAGGCGGATCTCATCCACGACTTCGCGTTCCCCCTCCCCATCTACGCGATCTGCGATCTGCTCGGTGTCCCGCGCGAGGACCAGGACGACTTCCGTGACTGGGCGGGGATGATGATCCGGCACGGCGGCGGTCCGCGCGGCGGTGTCGCCCGCTCGGTGAAGAAGATCCGCGGCTATCTCGCCGAACTCATCCACCGCAAGCGCAGCGACCTCGGCGAGGACCTCATCTCGGGCCTCATCCGCGCCTCCGACCACGGCGAGCACCTCACCGAGAACGAGGCCGCCGCGATGTGCTTCGTGCTGCTCTTCGCCGGCTTCGAGACCACCATCAACCTGATCGGCAACGGCACCTATGCGTTGTTGCGCAATCCCGCGCAGCGGCAGCGGCTCCAGGAGTCGATCGGGCGCGGTGAGAGCGCACTGCTCGACACCGGTATAGAGGAGCTGCTCCGCTACGACGGTCCGGTGGAACTCGCCACCTGGCGCTTCGCCACCGAGCCGCTGACCGTCGGCGGGCAGCGCATCGCCACCGGCGACCCCGTCCTGGTCGTCCTGGCCGCGGCGGACCGCGACCCGGCCCGCTTCTGCGAGCCCGACACGCTCGATCTCTCCCGCCGGGACAACCAGCACCTCGGATACGGCCACGGCATCCACTACTGTCTGGGCGCCCCCCTGGCCCGGCTCGAAGGCCGCACCGCCCTTAAGACCCTGCTGCGCCGCCTGCCGGACCTGGAGCTGGCCGCCGACCCCGCCGAGCTGCGCTGGCGGGGCGGGCTCATCATGCGCGGGCTACGAGACCTGCCCGTGCGCTTCACCGCCGCCTGACCGGCTCCGGCCCTCCGTCTCCTTGATCGCGTCCCGGTAGGCCCGGGCGGCCGCCCGCAGCGCGGCCTCCGGGTCCACGCCCTCCGCCTCCGCGCGCACCGCCAGCGCGAGCAACTCGTAACCGACGCCCTCCGCTCGGGGCAACGGAACCTCCAGGCCGGCCGTCCGCACCCGCGAGGCCAGCTTCGCCGCGAGGGCCAGGCCCGGCTGGCCCAGTGGTATGCCCTCCGTCACCGAGGTGCGCTGCTTCTCGACCGCCTTGGTGCGCAGCCAGTGCTCCTTGACCTCCTCGGGCGTGGTGGCGGTCTCGTCACCGAAGACATGCGGGTGGCGGTGGATGAGCTTGGTGACGATGCCGGCGGCCACGTCGTCGACGGAGAACGGGGCGTCCGGGTCCTCCTCGGCGATCCGGGCGTGGAAGACCACCTGGAGCAGGACGTCGCCCAGCTCCTCGCGCAGCTCGTCGCGGTCGCCCTCCTCGATCGCCTCGACGAGTTCGTACGCCTCCTCGATGCCGTACTTCGCCAGGCCCTTGTGGGTCTGCAGGGACGACCACGGGCACTCGGCGCGGATGCGGTCCATGACCTGGACGAGGTCCAGGAGGCGGGCGCCGGGGAGGTCGTAGGAGGCGGGGAGCAGCTCCAGCTCCGGCATCTGTATCCGTCCGGAGCCGGCGAGGCGGGCCAGTCCGTCGGTGAGGGCCGGCTCGCCCTCGCCGGTCGCGACCACCACGACCGTACGGCCGCCGGCGCACGCGTCGACCAGCTCCTCGGCGGTGGGGGCGGTCTCCTCGACCCGTATGCCCGCCTCCCGCAGATACGGCAGCTGCGGGTGGGCGCCGTCCGAGCACAGCACGCGGTCGGCGGCGTGCAGCGCCTGCCAGGCGGGCCAGGACAGCAGTCCGGGCGCGACGCGGTGGCTGGTGGTGAGCAGGACGATGCGGCCCAGGGCCTGTTCCGAGCTGGTTGCGTTCACGATCCGAACGTAACGCACGCCGCCGACAGGCCCGGAAGTCGTCCACAGGGCTGTGGGCCGCCGGGCCGCTGTCCACAGGGGCGGCGGCCCTGGAGGACCGTTACGCCGTCTGCTGCGTCCCGGTCGCCGTGACCTCCCGCACCCAGGGGGTCTTCGCGTCGACGCGGCTGCTCTTCTGGACGTCCCAGGTGCCGTAGCGCGGGTTCAGGTCGACGTGGAGTTCCTTGGACGCCTTGGACAGGGCGTTCCAGAAGGCCGGCTTGCTGGTGTCGGCGCCGAGGGCCTGGGCCAGCTTCTGGGCCTCGAGTTGGAGGCGCAGGTTCTCGTCCAGGCGCTGCGGGGCGACGCCGTACTGCTGGAGCCAGGCCGTCTGCAGGGCCTTGGAGCCGCCGACCTGCTGCTCCAGGCCGGTGCGCATCTGCTGGACCTCCTTGGGCGTGACGCTCACGCCCGCGTCCTGGGCGGCGCGGTGCAGCACCTGGTCGATGACCATCCCGTGCAGGGTGTCGCGGGTGAGGCTCCCGGTCTGCGAGACGGCCTGCTTGTACTGCGTCTCGTCCTTCACGGCCGCCCGCTGCGCCGCGCGCACCTCGTTCACCCGGGTCTCCAGCTGCGCCACGGTGATCCGCTGACCGCCGACGACGGCTGCCGCACCGGGGTGCGCATCGCTTCCGCAGGCGGTCAGGAGGGGGGCCGCGGCGGCGATCGCGGCGGTGAGGACGAGCGCGGTGCGACGGCGGTGCAAGGGAGCCTCCCGAGGAGATTGTGCGACGGTGCACAAAGTCTTGCGGTGATCGATGGTAGGCAGTGGGTCGGCTGTGGCCAACCCATTCGACCAACGATTCACCGCGACTTCGGGCACCGCCGCGCCTCCGCGGGGTCCGGGGGCTCAGCCGGTGATGGCCACCGGGGCGTCCCACGCGTCGCGGTCCACGGTGATCGTGTAGCCGTTCCGCGTCTCCTTGCTGTTGACCAGGTACTGGTGACCGCGGCTGTGACCGGTGAACTGGGTCGAGCCGAACGGCCAGTCCGCGGTCGTGGTGTTCTGCTTGTCCCACAGGGCGTACCAGAGGTTGCCCGGCAGGTCCGTCTTGTCGGTGGCGCCCGCGACGGCCTTCGCGCTGGAACTGGTGAAGCCGTAGTAACCGGCGCGGTAGACCTTGGCGCGCAGTTCCTTGTCGAAGGCGCGGACATAGGTGAGCACGGCGTTGTTGCACGACGTGTTCGTGATGTCGTACGACTCCATGTCCAGGTAGATCGGGCTGCCGGCCTTCATGCCGAGCGCCGACGCCTTGGCCACGGCGTCGTCCGCGTCGGTCTTGCCGAGGGCGGCGGCCGTGCCGGCGGTGATCTTCTCGGGGCTGGAGCCGGACTGGCAGGGCGGCTGGGCGCCGACGTAGAGCGGGATGAGCTTCCAGCCGACCGCGCTGACCTGCTTCACCCAGGAGGCGGTCAGGTTGGGCTGGGAGCAGCCGCGGTTCTTGCCGCCGACGTAGACGGCCGCGGCGCCGTAGAAGCCGGTGTGCCAGGCCTTCATCGCGGCCAGGGAGGGCGCGGCGCAGGTGTCGAAGGCGCGGCCGGTGTACGTCTTCTGCGCGGGCCAGGTGGTGGCGGCCATGGAGCTCTGCGCGGCGAGGCCGGCTCCCGCGACCACGGCGGCACCGGCGGCGGCCCAGGTGATGTATCTGCGCTTCTTGGACTGCCGATGGCCGGCCATGTGTACCCCACCCCTGGTTGTGCGTCGGCTGCGTTGTGCGGTGCCCGGCGCCGTGCGTCGCCTGGCGTGAAACGAACGGAACGTATCCGAACCCGGTCAAGCGTTCGGGAAACGTAAGCCCCCAGGAATCACAAAAATCCCTCTGGACTCGGTAAAAACTAGCCGCGCACCTGCCCCAACCATCCCAATGTGCGGCGGATTTCGGCCACCAGCGGGTGGCCGGGGCCGCGCAGGCGCTCCACGTCGAGCAGGAGCCGGGCGAGGGTGTCGTGGGCGGCGGCGCGGTCGCCGAGGGCGAGCAGGAGGTGCCCGATGCGGCGGCGGACGTCGTGGGCGAGCTCGGGGTCGCCGGCCACGTACTGGTTCTCGTAGTACGGCAGCAGCGCGCGGTACTCGGCGAGGGCTGCCGCCGGTTCACCGAGGGACTCCAGACACTGGGCGGCCTCGTAGCGGAAGCGCAGCGACTGCGGGTCGGCCTGGCCGGCCTCGGCGGCGCGTTCGTCGGCGAGGCGGCGCAGTTCGGGCAGTGCGCGCCGGTACTGGCCGTCGTCCATGAGGGTGGCCGCGTACTGCTTGCGCAGGGTGCGGACGACCGGGGAGTGCTCGCCGTGCTGTTCGGCGGCCGCGGGGAGGATCGCGCCGAGGATGTCGACGGCCTGGGTGATGCGGCCCTCGCCGAGGAGGCGCTTGACCTCGTCGACGGCGCGGGCGACGTCCGGTTTCTCCGCCTTCTCGACCGCCGGGGTGACGGGCGCGGGCTGGGGCGCGGGCGTGCGCGCGCGGTCCGGCCAGGGGGCGTGCGGGCGGAGGAAGGGGCGCGTGGGGTCGAGGGGCGCCCCGGTTGGCATCCCGCGCGCGGGCAGGAGCAGCGACAGGTGCTCGTACACGTCCTGCGCGGAGGCCGGACGGTGCTGCGGGTCCTTGGCGAGCAGGCGCAGGACGAGGGTTTCGAGCGGCTCGGGAACCTCGGGGCGGATACGGCGTACGGGCACCGGGGGCTCGTACAGATGCCGGTGCAGTACGCCGAGCGCCGTGGAGCCCGCGAACGGGACGTCCCCGCTGAGGAGTTCGTGCAGCAGCACACCGAGCGCGTACAGGTCGGTGTACGGGCCGACCGCGCCGCCCATGGCCTGCTCGGGCGCCATGTAGGCGGGCGAGCCGATGGGGGTGCCGGTGTGGGTCAGGCGGGTGGTGTCGGCGTCCATGACGGAGGCGACGCCGAGGTCGAGGACGGTGACGGTGCCGTCCTGCTTCACCATCACATTGCGGGGCTTGAGGTCGCGGTGGACGATCGGCACGGCGTGCACGGCGCTCAGCACGGCGCACAGTTGCGCGGCGACGGCGACCGCCCACTGCCAGGGGTACGGGTCGTGCTCGGCGAGATGGTCGGAGAGGTCCGCGCCGTCGACGTACTGCATGACGAGGAACAGCTCCTCGCCCTCGCTGCCCGCGTCGTGCACGGTGACCAGGCCGGGGTGGTCGACCTGCGCGGTCACCCGGCACTCGCGCACGAACCGGCGGCGCAGCTCGTCGGCCTCCTGCCCCGCCACCTTGTCGGGGCGCAGCAGCTTCACCGCCACGCGCCGGTCCAGCCGCTGGTCGTACGCCGTCCAGACCTGGCCCATGCCGCCCTGCCCGATGAGCGTGGACAGCGCATAGCGGCCGGCGACGACCCGTCCTGCCGCCACGGTCACCTTCCGCCCTCGTGGTTGTCGTCCGCGTGGCCCGGGTGCCGGCGCAGATAGTCGCTGAGCTCGTCGAGTTCGGCGCGCACCTGGTCGATACGGGCGGGCGCGGGGCGCTGCGGCGGCGGAGGCGGTACGGGGGCGGAGGGCACCGCCACCACGGGCGTCTGCGGGAGTGTGGCCGCGTACGGCGACGGGGGCTGCGGGTAGCCGTAGCCCATGCCCGGGGCCGGGGGCGTCGGATGGCCGGTGGAGTACGGCCCGAAGTGGCGTATGTCCGCGTAGAGGTAGCAGCCGGCGCAGGCCACGGCGTTCAGCAGCAGGATGATCATGCCCGTGTTGCCGTTCGGGGTGCTGAAGTCGTCGGTGTGGTCGGTGCTCAGGAAGGCGAAGCTGATGCCGAGGACCACCACCGAGGCCGCGAAGATCCACCAGTCGGCGGCCTTGCGGGTGACGATCGCCGCGCGGAGCGTCGCGACCCATGCCAGGAATCCGATGCTGAGCAGCGCCACCGCCACGAAGATCACGCGCAGCAGGACCAGCACCCCGGTCGAGGGTCGACGGGGCGGAGGCGCGGCGTAGCCGTGGCCCTGCATGGCTGCTCCTGGGGACCTGATGGGACGAACACAAATGCTGAGTCCGAGCGTATAGGCCGACAAGGACAACGCGTCCCGGGTTGTACCGAACCGTTGAAACGCTGGTCACGTCCCACGACCGGGAACGGCTCGGTCCGGTCGGCCCGGTCGGTCCGGTCGGTCCGGTCGATCCGGTCGATCCGGTCAGTCCGGTGCGACCGTCCCGTCCGTCAGCCCGTCGTACATCCCGCGCACGAGTTGCTCGCCGAGGCGGCCCGCGTGCCGCAGGGCGCGTTCGAACTCGTCGAGGGCGCGGAAGCGTTCGCCGTAGCGCCGCTGCTCGTCCAGGGGCAGGCGGGGCAGTTGGAGGCGGCGCACGTCGAGGCGGGTGGCCGTGGACGCGTAGCTGCTGGCCTGGCGGTTGTTGGCGGTGCCGCGCAGGAAGCCGGCGAGGAACCAGGGGTCGAGCGCCGTGGGATCGGGGCGCAGGAGGACGAGGTTGCGCCCCAGGGCGGCGCCCGCCGTCGCCTCGTCGATCACGCGCGCCACCGAGCCGCCGCCGAGCACCGGCACGACGACGTCGCCCGGCTGCGTGAGCACGGCGTCCTCGTCGCTCTCGGGCAGGGCGCCGGAGGGGGCGGTCTGGGCGAGGACGTCGTGGTCGGTGAGGACGGGCACGCGCGCGTGGCCCCCGTTTCCGCCGGTGCGCAGCACCAGGGCGCCCCCGCGGGCGAGTTCACCGACGGTGGTGAACGGCCAGCGGGGCGCGGGCTGCGCGTGGTCCGCGGGCGGCGGGGTGAGCTCGGCGGTCAGCCGCAGGGTCTCACCGAGGCGTTCGCGTACGGCGGTGAGCGCGCCGGCGCCCTCGGCCGCGGCCGGGGGCGGCAGATGGCGGGCCGGGGCGAGGTCGACGTCGTCGTCGAGGAGGTCGATGACGGGGACGGAGCGGGCAAGACCCGGGCGCTCGTCGAGGGTTCCGGCGCGGTCGAAGGCGCCCCAGGCGTCGAGCACGGCCTCGCGCACGGCCCGCCAGTCGGGTCCGCCGCGTCCCTCGGTGGCGTACTGCCCGGTGTCGGCGAGCAGCACCTCGGGCTGCGCGGGCGCCTTGTCGGGGCGGCGCAGCACCCACAGGTGGAGCGGGATGTTGTACGGGGGTGCGGCGCCGAGGGGCAGGGCGACGACGGCGCGCAGTGCGCCGCGGCGCAGCAGGTCGGCGCGGATCCGGCGGCCGGAGCGGCGGGAGGCGGCGGCGGGCGGCATCAGCAGGACGGCGGTGCCGCCGTCGCGGAGGCGGGCGAGGGCGTGCTGGGTCCAGGCCAGCTCGGATTCGTTGCGGGCCGGGAAGCCGTACTCCCAGCGGGGGTCGTAGGCGAGTTCGTCGTGGCCCCAGTTGCGTTCGTTGAACGGCGGGTGGCACAGGACGGCGTCGGCGCGCAGCCCGGGCCAGGCGTCGGCGCGCAGGGTGTCGCCCGCGGCGCCGCGCACGGTCGCCGGCGTGTGCAGGGCGAGGCGCAGGGCGGTGAGCGCGGCGAGGTCGGGGGCGCTGTCCTGGGCGTAGAGCTCCTGGTCGGGTCTGGGGGTGACGGCGCGCAGGAGGGCGCCGGTGCCACAGGCGGGGTCGAGGAGGGTGCGGGCGGTGCCGGCCAGGTCGGCCATGAGGCGGGCGAGTTCGGTGGGGGTGAGCGTGTACTGGCGGGGGTTGGCGTCGAGGTGGCGGCCGAGCAGGAACTCGAAGGTCTGGCGGGCGCCTGATGCGGCGGCGAGTTCGGCGACTCCGCGCAGGAGGGGGGCGGAGGTGAGGAGTTGGGGGCCGGAGGGGGCCTGCACGGCGGGTGGCGTGGGGGCGGAGGCCGGGGTGGGGGTGTTCACGGCGAGCGGGGAGTTCACAGGTAGCGGTGAATTCACAGGCAGTGGAGAGTTCACATCCGGCGCCGCACCTCCGGCCGATCCGCTGTGAACACCGCGCCCTCGGACCGGCGGACCGAAGCGCGGCACCAGGACGTCCTCCAGCGCCCCCGTCAACATCGCCGCCAGCCGCTCGTCCGACCCCGCGCTCGCTTCCAGCCAGACGGTGGGCCGGTCGTGGATGAGCAGCAGGGCGCAGCCGGCGTGGGTCAGTGCGGTGACGGGGCCCTCGGGGTGGCCGGCGAGCTGCTGCCAGACGCGTTCGCGGAGGGGCACCTCGGCGAGTTTGCCCTGCTTGCGCAGCCAGGCCTCGATTTCGGCGAGCGCGAAGGACGGGCTCGTCTCGGTGCCGCCGACGGGCTTGGGGAAGTCGGCGTGGCGGCGGCGCCAGTTGCTGACGGCGGCGCGGCCGACGCCGGCCAGCCGGGCGATCCCGGCGGCGGTCACCTCTGTCGCGTTGTCCTGCACCCGCCGGCTCCCCTCGTTTGTCGCAGTGTGACGCCGAGCATACCGATGCACGCAAGATCCATGCATTCACGGCCGTGTACACACTCGACTCCGTGAATCGTGTTGACTCGGTTCACAACCTCTGCTCTTATTGACCCAGCGAACACCGTGAACGGCAGCGGCCGGGCAACAGGCCTGTTCGCCACATCCGAACGTCCGAGGGGGGACATCGTCATGGGCATGAAGGGCAAGCTCGCGCTGGGCGCCGTGGTGGGGGTCGTGGTCATCGGCGCCGTATCGGCGAACGCCGGCGACAAGGGAAGCGGCTCCACCTCCGGCTCCGGCAAGAACTCCTCGGCCTCCGCGCAGCACGGCTCCGGCAGCGGGAAGGCGCAGGCCACCGAGAAGAAGAAGGCCGCGTTCGCGGGGGACGGCGACTTCCGGGTCGGTTCGGACGTCAAGCCCGGCACCTACCGCACCACCGGCAACACCGACGGCATGTGTTACTGGGAGCGCGCCAAGGACGCCAAGGGTGAGATGGACTCGATCCTGGCCAACGACAATGTGAGCGGCACCAGTTACGTCACCGTCAAGGCCACGGACAAGCTCTTCAAGTCGAGCGGCTGCAAGGACTGGCAGGCCGTCGACGCCAAGGCGAAGGGCACGCCCGCCGCCAGGATGGCCGGTGACGGCGGGATGTTCAGAGTCGGCTCCGACATCGCCCCCGGCACCTACAGGTCCACCGGCAACAAGGACGACTCCTGTTACTGGGAGCGGACCAAGGACGCCGACCACTCGCTCCACTCGATCGTCGCGAACAACAACGTGACCGGCACGGCCGTCGTCACGATCAGCCCGGGCGACGCCTACTTCAAGACCACCGGCTGCGGTGACTGGAAGAAGGCGGCCTGACCTGCCCCCACCTGGGGTTCGGTCGTTGCGCCCGCACGCTTACCATGACCGCTCGCCGCCCACCGAGCCGTTCCACCGGCTTCCACGGGCGGCCCCACTCCCCACGCCCCGGGCCGCCTCCGGCCCTCGCGCGGCATGCCGTGCGCTCCCCGTCAACACCACCCTTTGAAGGACTGTCATGCGTCTCTCGCCTCGTGTCGCCACCCTGCTCGCCGTCGCGGCACTCCCCTTGGCCCTCACCGCCTGCTCGTCCGGTTCCTCCTCCGACCAGGGCGCGGCTTCCTCCGACAAGGCGGCCGCGACCAAGGCGAAGGACCCCAACGCCTCTCTGCCCACCGGTACGCAGTTGAAGAAGGCGCTGGCGCCCGCGTCGGCCTTCCCCGCCGGGCTCACCATCGAGGCCGACGGCTCCTCGGACACCGGCGACACCCTCCTCTCCCCGTCCGCCAAGAAGAGCGGGAAGCCGGACTGCACCCGGCTGGAGGGCACGTCCTGGATCCAGGTGAGCGGCTACAAGGGGGGAGTGTCGTTCGCGCAGAACGACTACGCGAGCAAGGACAAGACGCAGGAGGTCGCCCAGGAGATCGACACCTTCCAGGGCACCACGGCCGCCGCGGTGATGAAGAGCCTGCAGTCCGTCGCCGCCGCGTGCGCCACGTTCACGGACACCGACACGCACGCCAAGGTGAAGGTCACCGGCAAGTCCACGGCCGGGCTCGGGGACGAGGCCTACACGATGACGCTGACGAGCGGCACCTGGGAGAACGGCACCACGCTGATCGCGGCCCGCTCCGGCAACTCGGTGGTCACCGTGCTGTCCACGGCAGGCAGCGACAACGGCGCCGCGTCCGCGAAGAAGGTGACGACGACGGTCCTCGCGGCACTGAAGAAGCAGGCGTAGCCGAGCCCCCGGCCCGTTCCCGTCAGTCGGCGTGGAAACGGGCCGGCGCCTCGGTCGGGTTGCCGCCGGTGGGGAGCTTCTGTCCCGGGCAGGTCCTGAGGACCTTCTCCATCGCGGCCTTCTCGGCGGTGGTCACCCACAGCCCGTACTTCTTCTTCACCGCGACCTGGGCGGCGACATAGGTGCACCGGTAGGCCTTGGGCGGCACCCAGGTCGCGGTGTCGCCGTCGCCCTTGGAGCGGTTGGCGCTCGCGCCGACGGCGAGGAGGTTGAGCGGGTCGTTGGCGAGGGCTATGCGCTTGCGCGCGTCCCAGTACTTGGCGCCCTTCTGCCAGGCGTCGGAGAGGGCGACCAGGTGGTCGATGTCGACGAGGCTGCGGCCGCGGCGGTAGGTCACCTTCTGGCCGGAGTACGGGTCCGACTCCAGGACGCCGTACGACACCTTGCACTTGCCGTCGCTGAACTTCACGTCGTCCAGGTCCCGTTTGAGGATGTCGTCACGGGTGTCGCAGTTGTTGGAGTCGGTGTCCGCCCAGGCGGCGCCGAACCGGTCGCGGGCATAACCCGTCTTCGGCGCGCGCCCCTTCACGGTCAGCGACTCGGCGGCCGTGAGGGCCGCACCCCCGCCCCCGGTCTCCTGCGGTCCACCGGATCCCGCCTTGGTCTCCGCCTTGCACCCGGCCACGGCGAACACCAGCACCATGGCAGCCGCCGCCCCGCCCCTCAGACGCCTCACGCTGTGCCCTCCCCTTGCTGCACGATCCGCCCCCGCACGGGCGGTCTTCTCTCGTACGCATGTCCCGTACGACTGTCCGCACACCGTAGCGAGAGGGCGCACGGGGGCACTCACGAGGTCCAGACCACAACCGGCCCAAGTGGGCATTTGTCACACATCGGCCGTATCGTCGTTGCTGAGCCATCTCTGGAAGGAGCTCTGGATGGGCATCTTCGACAGGTTCAAGAGCAACCGCCAGATGCAGGACAAGACCAAGGACATGTCCGACGCGGCGGAACGCAAGGTCAACGAGAGAACGGGCAACAAGTACGAGAACCAGGTCGACGACGCCCAGCAGCGCATCGAGGGGCAGCTCGGCATGGATCGCGACAGGCCCGAACAGCCTTAGGGCCCCCGAACAGCCTTAGGGCCACAGAGCAGCCGTCCGCGGAATCCGCCTCCCGCGGACGGCTTCGGCTGTCCAGCAGGGCGACTACGACCCCAGGACCGACGCCAGGAACTCGCCCACCCAGCCCAGCAACTCCCGCCCGACGAGCGGCTTTCCGCCCACCTTCGCCGTCTTCGGGCGCGGTACCAGCACCTGGTGGGCGGCCGGCTTGATGACGGTCCCCGGGTACAGGCGCTTGACCCTGAGCTCCTGGGACTCCCGGAGCTCCACCGGTGCGAAGCGGATGTTGTTGCCCTGCAGGACGATCTCGCCGACCGAGCAGGCGCGGGCGAGCATCCGCAGGCCCGCGACGAGCAGCAGGTTCTCGACCGGTTCGGGCAACTTGCCGTAGCGGTCGACGAGTTCCTCGCGTACGGACTTGATGTCCTCCTCCGTGCTGGCGGAGGCGATGGCACGGTAGGCCTGCAGACGCAGGCGCTCGCCGGGCGCGTAGTCGTGCGGGACGTGCGCGTCGACCGGGAGCTCGATCTTGACCTCCAGCGGCGGCTCCTCCTCCACCCCGCCCTCCAGGGAGGCCCGGTAGTCCGCGACGGCCTCGCCGACCATGCGGACGTACAGGTCGAAGCCGACACCGGCGATGTGCCCGGACTGTTCGCCGCCGAGGAGGTTGCCGGCGCCGCGGATCTCCAGGTCCTTCATGGCGACGTACATGCCCGCGCCCATCTCGGTGTGCTGGGCGATGGTGGCGAGGCGCTCGTGGGCGGTCTCCGTCAGAGGCTTCTCCGGCGGGTAGAGGAAGTAGGCGTAACCGCGCTCGCGGCCGCGGCCCACCCGGCCGCGCAGCTGGTGCAGTTGGGAGAGGCCGAAGTTGTCGCCGCGTTCCACGATCAGGGTGTTGGCGTTGGAGATGTCGATGCCGGACTCGACGATCGTCGTCGAGACGAGGACGTCGTACTTCTTCTCCCAGAAGTCGACGACGACCTGCTCCAGCGTCGACTCGGACATCTGGCCGTGGGCGGTCGCGATCCGCGCCTCGGGGACGATCTCACGCAGCCGGGAGGCGGCCCGGTCGATGGACTCGACCCGGTTGTGGATGTAGAAGACCTGGCCCTCGCGCAGGAGTTCGCGGCGGATGGCGGCGCCGATCTGCTTCTCCTCGTACGGCCCGACGAAGGTCAGGACGGGGTGGCGCTCCTCCGGGGGTGTGGTGATCGTCGACATCTCGCGGATGCCGGTCACGGCCATCTCCAGGGTCCTGGGGATGGGGGTCGCGGACATCGTCAGGACGTCGACGTTGGCGCGCAGCTTCTTCAGCTGTTCCTTGTGCTCGACGCCGAAGCGCTGCTCCTCGTCGACGATGACCAGGCCGAGGTCCTTGAACTTGGTCTCCGAGGAGAACAGGCGGTGGGTGCCGATGACGACGTCCACCGAGCCCTCCCGCAGGCCCTCCAGGACGGCCTTCGCCTCGGTGTCCGTCTGGAAGCGGCTGAGCGCCCGTACGTTGACGGGGAATTGGGAGTAGCGCTCGGAGAACGTCCCGAAGTGCTGCTGCACGAGAAGCGTCGTGGGGACGAGGACGGCGACCTGCTTGCCGTCCTGTACGGCCTTGAAGGCGGCCCGGACCGCGATCTCCGTCTTGCCGTAGCCGACGTCGCCGCAGATCAGGCGGTCCATGGGGACCGACTTCTCCATGTCCTCCTTGACCTCGGCGATGGTGGTGAGCTGGTCGGGAGTCTCCGCGTACGGGAAGGCGTCCTCCAGCTCGCGCTGCCAGGGGGTGTCGGGACCGAAGGTGTGGCCGGGGGCCGCCATGCGCGCGCTGTACAGCCTGATGAGGTCGGCCGCGATCTCCTTGACGGCCTTCTTCGCGCGCGCCTTGGTCTTGGTCCAGTCGGCGCCGCCCAGGCGGTGCAGGGTGGGCGCCTCGCCGCCTACGTACTTGGTGATCTGCTCCAGCTGGTCGGTGGGGATGTAGAGGCGGTCGCCGGGCTGGCCGCGCTTGGCGGGGGCGTACTCGACGACCAGGTACTCGCGGGTGGCGCCCTGCACCGTGCGCTGCACCATCTCGATGTAGCGGCCGACGCCGTGCTGCTCGTGGACGATGTAGTCGCCCGCCTCCAGGGTGAGCGGGTCGATGGTCTTGCGGCGGCGGGCCGGCATCCGGGCGCCGTCCTTGCCGGCCGCCTTCTGGCCGGACAGGTCGGTCTCGGTCAGGACGGCGAGCTTGAGCGCCGGGTCGACGAAGCCGTAGTCGATGGAGCCGCACGACACGTGCACGACGGACGGGGAGATCTCCCCGAGTTCGACGTCGAGGCGGGCCGCGATGCCCTCGCCGCCGAGCACCTCGACCGTGCGGGCCGCGGGTCCGTGGCCTTCGGTGACGAACACCGTGCGCCAGCCCTCGGCGAGCCAGCCCTTGGTGTCGGCGAGGGCCTTGGCGGTGTCGCCGCGGTAGGTCTCGGGGGCGTGCATGCCGAGCTTGAGGGTGTCCGCGTCCAGCTCCTCGTCGGCGGCGAAGGGGGAGACCGACCACCACATCATGTCCAGCTCGCGGGCCCGGTCGCGGACGTCCGCGATGGACCACAGGGAGGCCGCACCGACGTCGATGGGGGCCTCGCCGCCGCCCGCCGTCGCCGCCCAGGACGCCTGCAGGAACTCCTGGGAGGTGGCGACCAGATCGGCGGCACGCGTGCGGACCCGCTCCGGATCGCATACGACGGCCATGGCACCCTTGGGCAGGACGTCGATCAGCAGCTCCATGTCGTCGACCAGGACGGGGGCGAGGGACTCCATGCCCTCGACCGCGATGCCCTCCGCGATCTTGCCGAGCAGTTCGCCCAGCTCGGGGTGTTGCTCGGCGAGGATGCGGGCACGCGTGCGTACGTCCTCCGTGAGCAGGAGTTCACGGCAGGGCGGCGCCCACAGGCCGTGCCCGGCGACCTCGAGGGAGCGCTGGTCGGCGACCTTGAAGTAGCGGATCTCCTCGACGTCGTCGCCCCAGAACTCCACGCGCAGGGGGTGTTCCTCGGTGGGCGGGAAGACGTCCAGGATGCCGCCTCGTACGGCGAACTCGCCGCGCTTCTCGACGAGCTCCACGCGCGCGTACGCGGCGGCGGCCAGGGCTTCCACGACCTCGTTCAGGTCGGCGGTCTGGCCGGTCCTCAGTGCCACCGGTTCCAGGTCTCCCAGACCCTTGACCTGCGGCTGCAGCACGGACCGTACCGGCGCCACGACGACGGAGACCGGGCCGGTCTCGGGGTCGTCGGGGCGGGGGTGGGCCAGGCGGCGCAGGACGGCGAGACGGCGGCCGACGGTGTCGCTGCGAGGGCTGAGCCGCTCATGCGGGAGTGTCTCCCAGGAGGGGTAGTCCACGACGCCGTCCGGCGGGAGCAGCGAGCGCAGGGCTGCGGCCAGGTCCTCGGCCTCGCGTCCGGTCGCCGTCACCGCGAGCACGGGGCGGGCGGTCTCGCGGGCGAGGGCGGCGATCGCGAAGGGGCGGGCGGCGGGGGGGCCGACGAGGTCGATGTGCATGCGGTTGCCGTCTGTGGCCGCCTTGACGGCTTCTGCGAGGGCGGTGTCCTTGACGACGGCGTCGAGCAGACCGTGCAGGCTCATTCGGGGCGGCTTTCGTCCGGGGGGCGGGCAACGCGAAGGGCCCGGCGCGCGCGGCGGGCCGGGGGTTTTCCAGGGTACGTCGCCGCTGGCGCGAGCGCCGGAGCGTTCTCGCCCCCGCCGCCCCTACCCGTCCCGTCCCTGGGGGCTGCGCCCCCAGACCCCCGTTCGGCCTGAACGGCCTCGCCCTCGAACGCCGGACGGGCTGAAAAGGTCAAGCCCCGGCCGGCGAAAATCCAGCCCCTCCGGCGTTCGAGGAGCGGGGGTCCGGGGGCCGGCCCCCGGGCCGGGACGGGCAGGGCGGCGGGGGCGAACAAACCTGCCCGGTGCCGGGGAGTCCCAAGACTCCCCGGCACCGGGCGCTCCCCCGCAACCCCCGTGTGCGGTGGCTATTCGGTGGCGATCGCGTTCAGGACGTTCATCCGGCCGGCCCGGAACGCCGGGACCAGGGCGGCGAACAGGCCCACGAAGGCCGAGCCGAGGAAGACCGCGATCAGGGTGGACCACGGGATCTCGAGGACCTTCAGGCCCTCCAGGGCGAGCAGCTGCTGGGCGGTCGCGCCCCAGCTCATGCCCAGGCCGAGCCCCAGCAGGGCGCCGAACAGGGCGATCACCA
The DNA here is from genome assembly GCF_044465725.1 of Streptomyces sp. NPDC049541. Classification (NCBI taxonomy): domain Bacteria; kingdom Bacillati; phylum Actinomycetota; class Actinomycetes; order Kitasatosporales; family Streptomycetaceae; genus Streptomyces; species Streptomyces sp. NPDC049541. The sequence continues at coordinate 121,875 of NZ_JBITLY010000006.1, forward strand.
CGGACTCCATGCGGATCATCCGGCGCAGCTGCCGCCGCGACAGGCCGATCGCCCGCATCAGGCCGATCTCCCTGGTCCGCTCGACCACCGACAGCGCCAGGGTGTTCACGACACCCAGGATCGCGACGATGATCGCGAGGGCCAGCAGGCCGTAGATCATGTTCAGCAACTGGCCGATCTGGTCCTTCAGCGCCTGCTTGTAGTCGGTCTGGTCGCGCACCTTGTACTGCGGGTAGTCGTGCAGCGCGGACTTCAGCGACTTGTACGCGGCGTCCTGCTGCCCGTCCTTGGCGGTGGCGAAGACCAGCTGGTCCAGGGGCATCTTGTCGGCCGGCACGTACTTGGCGAGCGTGGCGATGGAGGTGTACTTCGCACCCTGGTCGATCACGTCGTCGCTGGTGGTGATCGCGCGCACGGTCAGCTGCGCGGTGGTGGAGCCGTCCTTGAACCTGATGCCGATCTTCGAGCCGAGGTGGATGCCGTGCTCCTTGGCGAACTTCTCGTGCACGGACATCGAGTCCGGCAGGTAGGCGTCCTTGAGGTTGCCCGCGACCGTCTTCTTGCGCAGGTCGGTCGCGTACGTCGGGTCCGCCGCCGTGATGTCGGTGTCCTTGAGGGTCTTGCCGTCGGGGGTCGTGTAGTCGGCCTTGGCCGTCCTGTACTCGGTGACCCGAGCGAGACCCGGGGTGTCCTTCACGGCCTTGACGGCCTGCGGTGTGACCAGCTGGCCGCTGTCGGACTGGATGATGAAGTCCGTGCCGACGGTCTTGTCGAGCTGGTCGGTCGCGGAGGCGACCATGGAGGAGCCGACCACCGAGAGGCACGCGACCAGGGCGAGGCCGATCATGAGGGCGGCTCCGGTGGCGCCCGTTCGGCGCGGGTTGCGCAGCGCGTTGCGTTCGGCCATCCGTCCGACCGGTCCGAAGGCCCGCAGCAGTACGGCGCCCAGGACGCGCACCACGCCACCCGCGAGGAGCGGGCCGATGACGACGAACCCGATCAGGGAGAGCACCACGCCCAGGCCGAGCCAGAGCGAACCGTCGCTCGCCTTGTCGACGCCCGCGGCCAGGTAGAGGCTGTAGCCGCCGGCACCGGTGAGGACCAGGCCGACCAGGGCCCGTATGCGGCCGGCCTTGGCGTCGGCGGGGGCGCCGGCGTCGCGCAGCGCGGCCATCGGGGAGACCTTGCCGGCCCGGCGGGCGGGCAGGTAGGCGGCGAGGACGGTGACGACGACGCCGAGCAGGAGACCGACGACCGGGGTCGTCCAGGCGACGGTCAGATCGGCGGTCGACAGGTGCATGCCCAACCGGCCCATGAGCTTCATCAGGCCGACCGCGAGGCCGACGCCCGCGCCGACACCGAGGACGGACCCGAAGACACCCAGCATCAGCGCCTCGGCGAGCACCGACCGGTTGACCTGCTTGCGGCTGGACCCGATGGCCCGCATCAGGCCGATCTCGCGGGTCCGCTGGGCGACCAGCATCGAGAAGGTGTTGATGATCAGGAAGATGCCGACGAGGAAGGCGATCCCGGCGAAGCCGAGCATCGCGTACTTCATGACGTTCATGAAGCCCTCGACGCTCTTCTGGTTGGCGTCGGCGGTCTCCTTGGCGGTCTGCACCTTGTAGGTGGTGCCCAGCGCCGAGAGGACGTTCTTCTTCAGCTGCGGGTCGCTCACCCCGGTCGCGGCCGTGACGTTGACGTTGGTGAAGACGCCGGTCTTCCCGACGAGCGTCTGCTGCGCGGTCTTCGTGTCGAGGTAGAAGATCGCCGCACCGGGGTTGGTGACCTGGAAGTCGGCGATGCCGGAGATCTTCGCGTCGTGCGTGCCGACCGCGCTGATCACCCCGATGTCGTCGCCGAGCTTCAGGTGGTGCTTGTTCGCGGTGTCGCGGTCCACCATCACCTGGTCGGGGCCCTTGGGCGCCGTACCGGAGGTGATCTTCATGGTGCGGGCGTCGTTGCCGTTCCAGCTGCCGACGATGGTCGGGGCGCCGCTGGACGGCGACAGGCTGTCCTTCTTGGCGTCGACGACGGTCACGGAGGTCGAGAAGACCGTGCCCTCCGCCGCCTTCACGCCCTGCGCGGCGCGCACCTTGGCCACCACGGAGGCCGGCATCACCGGCGGCCGGCCGTTGTCGGAGGTCGTCTCACCGGTGTCCGAGGCGACCTTGGCGCTCACCGTCACATCGGACGACGTCGCCTGGAACAGCTTGTCGAAGGTGGCGTTCATGGTGTCGGTGAAGACCAGCGTCCCGCAGACGAACGCCACCGACAGCAGCACGGCGATCGCGGAGAGGGCCATACGCCCCTTGTGCGCGAAGAAGTTGCGCATCGACGTCTTCAACACGGTCATGAGGTGCGCCCCCGGGCGTCGAAGTCCTTCATGCGGTCGAGGACGGCGTCCGCGGTCGGCTTGTACATCTCGTCGACGATCCGGCCGTCGGCGAGATACAGCACCCGGTCCGCGTACGAGGCCGCCACCGGGTCGTGCGTGACCATCACGATGGTCTGCCCGAGCTCGTCGACCGAGCGGCGCAGGAAGCCCAACACCTCTGCCCCCGCACGGGAGTCGAGGTTTCCGGTCGGCTCGTCACCGAAGATGATCTCGGGCCGCGCGGCCAGCGCCCGGGCCACGGCGACGCGCTGCTGCTGGCCGCCGGAGAGCTGGGTGGGCCGGTGCTTGAGCCGGTCGCTCAGCCCCACGGTGTCCACGACCCGCGCCAGCCACTGCTTGTCCGGCTTACGGCCCGCGATGTCCATGGGCAGCGTGATGTTCTCCATCGCGTTCAGCGTCGGCAGCAGGTTGAACGCCTGGAAGATGAACCCGATCCGGTCCCGGCGCAGCTTGGTGAGCTTCTTGTCCTTGAGCCCGGTGATCTCGGTCTCGTCGAGGTAGATCTGCCCCGAGGAGACGGTGTCGAGCCCGGCCAGGCAGTGCATCAGGGTGGACTTGCCCGAGCCCGAGGGGCCCATGATCGCGGTGAACTGCCCGCGGGCGATGTCGACGTCCACGTGGTCGAGGGCGACGACACGGGTCTCGCCGGCCCCGTACGCCTTCACGACCTGCCGCGCCCGCGCGGCTACGGCCGTACGCCCTCCAGTGCCCCCGTGCCTGGGAATGGTCACGGCCGAAGTCATGGTAAATCTCCTATGTCGGTTACGAAGATGACGCACGCGTGCTGCGCCGGACCGGTCCTGCCGGTTGTGCTGTGCTGGTTACGCGGATGAGTCTGGCCTCGCGGAGGGGTCCGGCGCGCTGGTGCCCGGCACCCTCTTGTGCTGGGGAAAACCCCACCCCCGCCGGTTCGGTCAACCACCCCTCACCGGCTCCCCAACGACGTAAGACCAGGTTAAGGACGCCCTGGGCCGCTCTCCTCCTCCGGCGGTACGAACCCTCCCCGGGCCGTAGTACGGAGGAACCCCTAGGGGCAGTCCACCGACGGGTGGAGGCGTTCTCGGGGTTCCGCTCCACCCTGCGGCCCAGTCAGCATCCACCCTCCCGTCGCGTCAGGGTCAATGGGAAGCTGTTCGGCGGCGGATAGATGCAAGGGGAAGGAATCCTGTGGACCAGGGGGAGGCCGGGACACGGACGGCTGCGGCGGAGCGCTCGCAGGACACCCGCAGACGCGGTGCCGTGGTCGCGGCGCTGATGCTCGCCATGGCGCTGGCCGCCCTCGACTCCACGATCGTCTCGACGGCCGTCCCGCAGATCGTCGGAGACCTGGGCGGCTTCTCGGTCTTCTCCTGGCTGTTCTCCGGTTATCTGCTCGCCGTGACGGTCACGCTCCCGGTGTACGGCAAGCTGTCGGACACCTTCGGCCGCAAACCGGTCCTGATAGCGGGCGCCGCGGTGTTCCTGGCCGGTTCCCTGCTGTGCGCGCTGGCCTGGAACATGGGCGCGCTGATCGCCTTCCGCATCCTCCAGGGCCTGGGCGGCGGGGCCCTCCAGGGCACGGTGCAGACGCTCGCCGCCGACCTCTACCCGCTCAAGGACCGCCCGAAGATCCAGTCCAAGCTGTCCACGGTGTGGGCGGTGTCCGCGGTGGCCGGCCCGGGCGTGGGAGGCGTGCTGGCCGCCTACGCCGACTGGCGCTGGATCTTCCTGGTCAACCTCCCCATCGGTGCCGTGGCGTTGTGGCTGGTCGTGCGTCATCTGCACGAGCCGCAGCGGGAGTCGGCCGAGCGTCCCCGTATCGACTGGGCGGGCGCGCTGGCGGTGTTCGCGTGCGGCGGCGTCCTGCTGACGGCCCTGGTGCAGGGCGGGGTGGCCTGGCCCTGGCTGTCGGGTCCGTCGACGGCCTTGTTCGGTACGGGACTTGCGCTGGCCGGGGTGGTGGTCCTGGTCGAACGCCGGGCGGCCGAGCCGATCATCCCGGGCTGGGTGTGGCGGCGCCGTACGATCGCGGCGGTCAATCTCGCCCTGGGTGCGCTGGGGCTGCTGATGGTGGCGCCGAGCGTGTTCCTGCCGACGTACGCGCAGTCGGTGCTGGGCCTGGCCCCGGTGGCGGCCGGCTTCGTCCTGTCCGTGTGGACGCTGAGCTGGCCGGTCTCGGCGGCGCTGAGCCAGCACGTGTACCGGCGGATCGGCTTCCGCAACACCGCGATGCTCGGCATCGGGGCGGCGGCGCTGATCCTGTTCGCGTTCCCGTTCCTGCCGTATCCGGGCGAGGCGTGGCAGCCGGCCCTGCTGATGCTGCTGCTCGGCGCGGCTCTCGGGCTGTTCCAGCTCCCGCTGATCGTGGGCGTGCAGTCGACGGTGGGGTGGGCGGAGCGCGGCACGACCACCGCGTCGGTGCTGTTCTGCCGTCAGACCGGCCAGACCATCGGGGCGTCGGTGTTCGGCGCGGTGGCCAACGGGGTGCTCGCCGGCCGGCTGGGCGGTGCGAGCGACCTGGACTCGGTGACCCGGGGCCTGGACGGGGGTGCGGTGCCGGAGGCCACGCGGCGAGCGGTCGCGGACGCGGTGCACGCGGTGTATCTGGGCGCCGGCTGCGCGGCCGCCGCGGCCTTCCTGGTGCTGCTGTTCCTGGCGCCCCGCCGCTTCCCGGTACTCAAGGACTGACGGTCCGGGGCAGGGGCATATGTCTCCCCCCGGGGGAGCAAAAGTCTGAGTTAACGCGGGTAACGTTGCAGGTCAGCGTAGTAAGCGCATACCGACCGGCCAGTTTGGTGAAAACGCCGCGCGGCCGGAGACCGGCGAGTAGCGTGCGTGGCTCCGCACGCCCCCCAACCTCCCTGCGGTCCCCCGCACAGGACCCGAGCCACGCAAGGAGCACCGGGATGTCCTACGACCGGTCCCCGTCGTACCCGTACCGCCATCCACCGCAGAACACATCCCTGCCGTACGAGGCCACCTACCCGTGGATGCCGTCCACCCCGCCGCCCGAACCGGCCAGACGGCGCCGCCCTCCGGAGGCTCCTCTCGGCCACCACAGCGATCTGCGGATCCTGCGCAGTGCCTACCGCTGGCAGCGGCGCACCGCCACCCTCACCGCACTGGGCTACTTCACGCTGTTCCTGATCCTCTCGGCGTTCGCCCCGTCGTTCATGACGACCACCGTCACCGACGGCCTGCCCACCGGGCTGCTGCTGGCCCTGCTCCAACTACCCGTCACCTGGCTGGCGATCGCGCTGTACGAGCACACGGCCCGCCGCTACGTCGACCCGATCGCGGACCGCATCCGCAAGCAGGCCGAGCTGGACGCCAAGCGGGAGGCCGCACGATGACCGGGTTCAGCGCAAACGCCCAGGCCATGTCCCTCGTCGCCTTCTCCACCGTCGCCGCGATCACCCTGCTGCTGTGCGTGATGACCGGCCCGGACGGCGACGACCTCGACGAGTTCTACACCGGCTACAGCTCCCTCTCCCCCATGCGCAACGGCCTCGCGATCGCCGGCGACTACATCTCCGCGGCGAGCGTGCTCGGCACGGGCGGCGTGATCGCCCTGTGCGGCTACGACGGGATCGCACTCGCCCTGAGCACCGCGCTGTCGCTGATGCTGCTGATGTTCCTGCTGGCCGAACCCCTGCGCAACGCGGGCAAGTTCACCATGGGCGACGCACTGGCCCGCCGTATGCCGGGCCGCCGAGTGCGTATCACCGCCTGCGTGGTCACCATCGCGGCGCTGCTGCCGCTGATGCTGGTCCAACTGGCGGGCACCGGACAGCTGCTGGCGTTCATCCTCGGTTTCTCCAGTGACTCGCTGAAGACGGGCTGCATCATCGGGCTCGGCGCCCTGATGATCAGCTACGCGGCGATCGGCGGCATGAAGGGCACCGCCCTCATCCAGATCGCGAAGATCGTGATGCTGCTCGGCTCGGGCGCCGTGGTCGCCCTGCTCGTACTGCGGCGCTTCGACTGGGATCCGGGAGCGCTGTTCGACGCCGCGGCCGCGCAGAGCGGGGTCGGCTCCGCCTTCCTGCACTCCGGCGTCGAGTTCGCGGGCAGCTCCAACCCCCGCCTGGACATGATCACTTCGCAGCTCACGGTCGTCCTCGGCGGCGCCTGTCTGCCGCACGTCACCATGCGCATGTACACCGCGCGCAGCGCCCGTCAGGTGCGGCGCTCGATGTCGTGGGCGGTGTCGTCGGTGGTGCTGTTCGTGCTCATCATGACGGTCGTCGGGTTCGGCGCGACGGCGCTGATCGGCCGGGCGGTGATCGCGCAGGCCGACCCGCAGGGCAACACGGCCTATCTGCTCGGCTCCCGGGCCGCCTTCGGTGCGAACGTGTCGACGTCGGAGACGTTCCTGTTCACCACGGTCACCACGGCGATCTTCCTGACCCTGCTCGCCTCGGTCGCCGGGATGATCCTCGCCTGCGCCAACTCCCTCGCCCACGACGTCTTCGCCACCCGGGTGCAGGAGCTGTCGGAGCGCCGCGAGATGCTGCTGGCCCGCGTCTCGGCCCTCGCGGTGGGCGTCCCGGCGATCCTGCTGGCCACCCTGGTCCAGCACCACAGCCTGCAGCCCCTGGTGACCCTGTCCTTCTGCCTGGGCGCCTCCGCGATCGCCCCCGCCCTGGTCTACGGCCTCTTCTGGCGCCGCTACACCCGTACGGGCCTGCTGTGCACCCTCATCGGCGGCACACTCGCGGTCCTGCTGATCATGCCGGGCACCAACCTGGTCTCCGGCTCCCCCGTCTCCGCCTTCCCCGACGCCGACTTCAACTGGTTCCCGTTCACCACCACCGGCCTGGTGACGATCCCCCTCGGCTTCGCCTTCGGCTGGCTCGGCACGGTCGCCTCCGGCCGCCGGGCTTCGGAGGAACAGCGACGCCAGTACGAGGCCGTCGAGGGATGGATCCTGGCGGGGGCGGTGCGCAGAAGCAGCTGACGGCCCGCGGCACGCGGGCGGCGCCGGCTGTGGTCGGCGGGACGGAGGCGCGGTCTGTGCCGGGCGCCTCCGTCCCGCCCGTCACTCCCCCGACGCCGAACCCGTCAACGCCGTAAGGCTGTTGCGTACGTTGTCCATCTGGACCTGCATCTCGTCCGACCGCTCGCTGTGCTGCTGCAGCACCTGCTCGGTCTCCCGGGCGATCTGCTCCTCCTGCCGGCGCGCCGCCGCAAGGATCTCCGCGGCGCGCCCGTTCGCCTCCTCCTGGCAGCGGTGGGCGTACTCCTCCGCCTCCATGAACTCCCGCCTCGCCTCGGTCAGCTCGGCCTCCGCCCGGGCCAGCAGCCCGGCGGCGTGCGCATCGATCGCCGCCGCACGCTCGGCCTCCTCCCGCTCCACCTCGTCCCACCGCTCGGCGAACTCCCTGGCCTGCTCGGCGAGTTTCACGGTCGCGCGCTGCCGTGCCTCCCTGAGCAGGGACAGCACCTCGCCCCGGCCCTCCTTCAGGGCCTGCCGGGCGCCGATGCGGATCTCGTCGGCCTCGGCACGCGCCACCAGCAGCCGCTGGCCGGCGTGTTCCTCGGCGTCGGCGAGCACGGCCTCGGCGTGCGCCTGCGCGGCGTCCAGTACGCCGCTCGCGTGCGCCTGGGCGGCCTCCACCAGGCGCTGCGCCTCCTGCCGGGCGCGCTCCCGTACGGCCGCGGCCTCCTCCTGCACATGCCGGAAGAGGTCCCGGGCCCCCTCCCCGAGCGCCTCGTAGGTCTGCGGGGACAGCTTCGACACGGTCTCCTGCAGCAGCGCGGCCTCCGCCTCCATGTCCTTGGCGAGGACGGTCAGCCGGGCCGCCCGTTCCCAGGCGGCGTCCCGGTCCAGGGAGAGCGCCTCGGCGAACGCCTCGACCTGTTCGGGGCAGTAGCCGCGCCCCCGTACGGCCCCGAAGCCATGGGGCGAGATCGGTGTGCTGCTCATCCTGGAACCCCTCTCCGCCGAACTCTCCGCCGTACGGGCGCGCAATGATGATTTCGCGCCATCTTGATATATCGGGCAGAAGTGTTCATAACGCGACACTCCGGAGGCGTATCGCGATCGGCCCAGGAACGCAAAAGGGCCGGACCGGTCGTCGTGACCGGCCCGGCCCCGTACCGAGCAGCCGGGGTCCTCAGCAGCCGTGGATCACAGCAGCCCGTCCCACATCTGCTCCAGCAGCACCGACCACCAGCTCTCCGGTGAACCCAGCGCTGCCGGGTCGAGGGAGGCCAGCTGGGCCTGGAAGTCGACGGTCCAACGGCCCGCCTGCTCCTGGTTCAGCCCGAACCGCAAGCGCCACATCCGGCCCAGCAGCGCCAGACACCGCTGGAACTCCGGCAGCCCCGTGTTCACGAACTGCGGCGACACCGGCGCACCACCGGGTCCGGCCTCCACCGGCACGGCCACGATGTTCGCGGTGCCGTACTGCACACACACCGCCCGGCCGAAGTCGCTGCCCATGACGAGATACGAGCCCGCGTCCGGGGCCGGCTGCACACCACGCTCCTGCGCGAGCTCGGCGAGCGTCGGCACCGGCCGCCCCGGCTGGGCCTGCGCCCAGAAGAACGGACCCATGTCCGTCGGCAACCCCGCCGCCACCAGCGAGTGCGCCACCACCGGCGGCACACCCTGCCGGGACACGGCAGCCTGCTCGAACCGGAACACCCCCGGCCCGAACGCACCCGCCAGCTCCTGCCCCACCGCCTCCGGCGGAATCGGCGGCGCCGACTGCACCGGCGGCAACGGCGCCCGCACCGGAGCGGGACGGGCCGGCCCGTCCGCCACCTGGTGCAACTCGCCCTGGTGCGCCAGCAGTTGCTGCATACCCTGCTGCCGGCTCGCGTGATCCGTCCCGTACGGCGCGATCGACGTGATCCGCGCCTGCGGCCACTGCTCCCGGATCATCCGCGCACAGTACGCACCCGGCAGCTCGCACGACTCCAGCTCCGTGTGCAGCTCCAGCACCTGGTCCGGCGGCACGTTCATACCGCGCAGCTCATGGAAGATCTGCCACTCCGGATGCGGCACGCCCGGCGCCGACCGCCGGATCAACTGCTGCTCGGACCCGTCCTGCGCCCGGTACCGAAGCACGGCCTGATAACCGGGCCCCACGGTGGGCTGCCCCTGCGGCTGCGGATAGCCGTACGCGGGGGGCGGTACGGGCGACTGCGGGGCACCGGGAGCCATACCGGGGCCCCTGGGGGCCGACGGCGGCGGGGGCGCACCGGGGGCGCCCACGGGAGGCCCGGCCAGCACGGTCTCCGCATGGTGTACGGCCCCTCGACCACCGGCAGGACCGGGAGCACCGGGACCGCCAGGACCTCCCGGAGCGCCAGGGGGCGGCGGGGTGCCGGGGGCCGCGGGTGCACTCGGAGCTCCCGGCGGCTGCGGGAAGCCGGGAGCACCCGGACCGCCGGGAGCCTGCGGGAAGCCAGGGGCACCGGGACCACCAGGGCCCACCGGAGGCTGCGGGGCACCCGAACCACCCCCAGCGCCAGAAGGCTGCGAACCACCGGGACCACCCGGAGCACCAGGCGGCGGCGGAAAGCCAGGACCACCCGGAGCACCAGGGCCCACCGGAGACTGCGGGACACCCGAACCACCCGGAACACCGGAAGGCTGCGAACCACCGGGACCACCCGGAGCACCAGGCGGCGGCGGAAAGCCAGGACCACCCGGACCACCAGGGCCCACCGGAGACTGCGGGGCGCCAGGGCCACCCCCAGCGCCAGAAGGCTGCGAACCACCGGGACCACCCGGAGCACCAGGCGGCGGCGGAAAGCCAGGACCACCCGGACCACCAGGGCCCACCGGAGACTGCGGGGCACCCGAACCACCCGGAGCACCAGAAGGCTGCAAACCGCCAGGAGCCCCGGGAGGCTGCGGGAAGCCAGGGCCACCCGGAGGCTGGGGCGCGCCAGGCCCGCCAGCGGTACTCGGCGCCTGCGGAAAGCCAGGCGCACCCGGAGCCGCAGGAGGCTGGGGCGGGGCACTCATGCCCGGAGCGCCCGGAGGGAAGGGGGCACCCGGAGGCCCCGGAGGCTGCGGCGCACCCGCACCCGCGCCCGGAGCACCAGGTGCGCCCGGCGGCTGCGGTGCCCCCGGTCCCATCCGGCCGGGGTCGGCGAGCATCGTGGCGGCCTGGTGGACGTTGGCCGGAGGTGTACCGCCGGGCGCGCCGGGTGGGTGGGGGACGCCCGGAGGAGTCGGTGCGCCCGGCGGATTCGGGGCACCCCCCGGAGCCTTGGGCGGCGCATCCTCAGGCCCCTCGGGACCGAGCGCCGACACCAGTTGCGTCGGAACGTAACCGCCCGCACCGGGCCCCGGCGGAGGCGGCGGCGCGCTGCCCGGCCGCGCACCCGGCGTTCCCGGAGCGCTCGGCGGAGGCGGCGTGGACGAACCCCGGCGCGGCGCAGGAGCCGCCTTGCTCGTCGCGGCGTCGGCGATGTCCCCGGCATTCGGCGCGAGCGGCCGCCCAGGCGCCTGCGGATAGCCGTAGGAAGGCGCCGGCGGAGCCCCGGCACCCGGCGTCTGCGGATAGCCGTACGACGGAGGAGCCGGCGGCGGAGGCGGCGCACCCTGCGGATACCCATAGCCCGGCGGCGGCGCAGGCGTGCCACCCGGAGCCCCCGGCTCATCCAGCGCCCGCTCCTCCGTCGTCCGCGGAAGCCCGCTGCCGCCCGCCATCAGCGCCGTCTCGGCGTCCGGCGGGGTCTCCTCGCCCGCATCGTTCAACGGCGGCGCGAACACGGTCGCGGGCAGCGGGACGGAAAGGTCCTCACCGCCGCCGTTGGTGTCCGTCCCCGCCCAGGGAGTCGGCCCCGCGGGCGCACCCGGCGCGTCACCCGCCCCGGCCTCCGGCCACCGGGCACCGTCACCCGACGAAGCAGCCGCACCACCCCGCCGATCCGCGATCCCCAGCTTGTCCGCCGCCTCCTGCAACCACTCCGGCGGACTCAACAAGAACGACGTCTGATTCAGATCCACCCGCGCCGAAGCCGCCGGCACCGGCTCCGCAGCCTCGTCCCGCCGGCCGTACTCCTCCTCGTACCGACGAATCACCTCACCCACCGGCAGCGAAGGCCACAGCGTCGCCTCACCGCTGTCCCGGGCGATCACCAGCCGCTGCAGACCCCCGTCCGAACGCGGCCCCTCCGCCCGGTCCTCGGCCCACACCACGAACCCGAGACCGAACTCCCGCACCCGCACCTCACGATGCTGATACGCCGGCACATCCCCGTTGATCCACTCCTCGGCGCGCTCCTGCGCCTGCGCGAAGGTCACCATCGCAACGCTCACTCCCCCACCGAAGAGACGGCAGAGACCGGAACCGAACGCGCGAACCCGCCGTCCACCATCAGATTCGCCACCGTCTCCAACTCCGGCGGATTACCCGCAAGCCGCGCCAAGAACGCGTCGAAGTCCTCACCGCACGGCAGCAGCAACCGCTCCACCCGATCGGCCGGCGCCCACGAAGGATCCACGTCCCGCGCGTCGTCATACGCACAGAACCACACCGAACCGGGCCGCTCGCCCTTCACCTTCACCGCCAGCAACCCGCCCTGCACAAACCCAACACCCAAGTAATCCTTGGTGAGATGGTCACGCAGACACTTGTTGACGTAGACCAGATCGTTGACCGCCGCCTCGTCCCGCACCGTGAAGAACGGCTGGTCGACCAACAACCCCAACTCGGCATCCAGCGCCGCGCCCACCGGCGCACACCCACCCGCGGCCTTCAGAAACGAACGGTACGCACCCGGCAGCCGATACCCGAGGTCCTCCTCGACCCCCTGCACCTGCGACTCCGTCACCGCCACACCCGACTTCGGCAACCCGAAATGCGCCGGCCGCGTCTCCTGCAACGGCCGCGTCCCCCGCTTGCCCTGATCCACCGCCGCCGTCGCGACCCCACCGTGATGCCGCAACAACGCCTTCACCTCGACCGGAACCAACTCCAGCCGCCGCGAACCCACCACGTGATGCCACGTCCAGCCATGCGGCGTCGCCACCGAAGGCACCGTGTCCCACAACTCATGACCCGAGGCCGCAAGCGCCGCATTCGCCGACACGTAGTCCGTCAGCCGCAACTCGTCGACACCGAAACCCTCCGGCGGCTCCGCGATCTCCGCGGCAGCACGCGCATACGGCGAGAAATCGGGGTAACCGCGCTCATCCACACGTACCCCTCTCGGGTGACGTGCCGCCCGGACCGGATCCGGGAAATGCACGACCTGCCCGGCATAAGCCGCGTTCGGCGGCGCGGCTTGCTGCCCGAGCCGACCTGTCGTCATGGCGGTTGCCCCCTGCGGCGTTCGTTACGGACCGCGATGACCGCCACCGGCCAACCCGCCCCGTATCTCCTGTACAGCCCTCTCCACACGTCCGCCGCGTGGATCGCGGTGCCGACAGCCTATGCGGTACGACCGCACCGGTCACCGGGCACCGGTCAGCCGCCCTCCGCTTCCGTGACCAGCCGTCACCCCGCCGTGACAGCCCGCCCAAACCCGGGCGTGTCGCACCGCCCCAGCTTCCGCACCAGCCACGGCATTTGGCACTCTGTGACCTCCGGGGGAGGCTCGGGAGGGGAAGACGATCATGAACGCGACGCAGACGGGACCACACACGGCACCGCACACCGGGCCGTCCGGCGACCCCCGCATCGGCTGGAGCGCCACCGAAACCCCCCACGCACCCACCCTCCTCCACCGCCGCGACGGCATACTCCCCACCATCGCCGCCGCCCTCTCCGTCCGCGGCGCCACCCTCACCGGCACCGCCGCCCGCGGCGACCAACCCCCACCCCTGCACCCCCTCGTCCAGGACTTCCTCGACACCCTCCCCAGCGCCCAACGCGACCGCTTCACCGGCCGCTGCGCCGAAACCATCCTCATCTCCCGCCACATAGCCGCCGCCGACGCCGCCCGCAGCAAACGCGCCACCCGCAAACCCATGACCCACGGCGAAGCCCGCAAAGCCCTCAAACAGGCCAAACTCACCGCCCGCCGCATCCGCGAGGACGGCGACCCCCTCCACGGCAGCTTCGCCACCCCCTGCCGCGCCTGCACCGCACTCAGCGCCCACTACGGCGTCCGCATCGTCGACCCCACAGCAACCGACGACTAGCCCCCACCACCACAAACAAAAACGGCCCCGCGCCGAACCGTGATCTCAGCGAACTCGACGATCGAAGGGCAGATGCACCCCGACCGCACCTCCACCACACGCTTCCCCGTACCCGTCGACGCCGCCCTCCGCGCCGCCGGCTGGCAACCCGGACGCTGGGACATAAAACAAGCCGAGATCTGGGCCGACGCCCTCCGCGACCACACCTCACCCGCAGGCCACCGCCACGCCGTCTTCCCCGCCGCCGTAGAAGCCTGGGCCGAATTCGGCGGCCTCCACATCACCCCCACCGGACCCGGCCGCCAGATCGCCCCCGCAACCCTCCACCTCGACCCCCTGCACGGCCTCCACATGGCCCGCACCCTCAACGACCTCGGCCGCGCCCTCGACACCGAAGTCAGCCCCCTCGGCACCGAGACAGAGACCCACTCCCTCCTCGCCGTCGACACCGAAGGCCGCATCTACGCCCTCGATCACACAGGCGACTGGTACCTCGGCCCCGACATCGACCAAGCCCTCGGCGCCCTCATCTCAGGCATCGAACCCGTACGACTCACCGCAGGCTGAACTCCCGGGGACACAACCGCAGGCTGAACGCCCGGAAACACAGGGGCCACTACGCCGCCGGAATCACCGCCGACACCCGAAAACCCCCTGCATCCGTCGGCCCCGACACAAACACCCCACCCAGCGCGGTCACCCGCTCCTTCATCCCCACCAGACCGTTCCCCCCGGACGGCAACCGCGCCGACGACGCCGAAGCCACCTCCGGCGGCGGCTCGTTCTCCACCTGCATCGCGATCTCCGACACCCGATGCGCAAGCCGCACATGCGTCTTCGCACCCGCCGCATGCTTGTGAACGTTCGTCAACGCCTCCTGCACCACGCGATACGCCGTCTGCTCCACCTCAGCGGCATACGACCGCACATCCCCCTCCACGGACAGATCCACCACCATCCCCGCAGCCGCCGACTGCCCGACGAGCTCCTCCAACTCCTCCAGGCACGGCCCCTCCCCCTCATCCACCGCCTTCGAAGCCGCCACGGCAGCGGCCACCCCCACCGCCGCAAGCGGCACGGCCTGCTCACTCCGCCGCGCCCCGCCCCCACTCCGCAGCACCCCGAGCATCTCCCGCAACTCGGTCAACGCCTGCCGCCCCATGTCACCGACGAGCGCAGCGTTCTTCACGGCCTTCTCGGGGTCCTTGCGGGCAACGGCCTGGAGGGCTGCAGCATGCACAACCATCAGGCTCACCCGGTGGGCGACCACATCGTGCATCTCCCGCGCAATCCGAGTCCGCTCCTCGTTCCGCGCCCACTCGGCCCGCTCCTCCGCCCGCTCGGCGAGCAACTGCAACTCCCGCTCAAGACTGTCCGCCCGCTCCCGGAGACTCTCCATGAGCCGTCGCCGAGCCCCCACATACAAACCCAGCAGCAACGGCGGCGCCGTCATCCCGATCGCGGTCGTGATCGCAGCAAACGGAACGAACCAGTCCCCCAGATCCCAAGACCCCCGCGACATGTCCTGCCGCACCCGCACGAACATCACGATCAACATGCCGACCAGCGACATCCCCGCAAGCGAGCCGATGATCCGCCGCGGCAACTCGGAAGCCGCGAGCGTGTACAGCCCGACGACCCCCATCAGATAACCCATCTGCGCCGGGGTGATCGCAATGGAAACCAGCACGACAGCAATCGGCCACTGCCGCCGCACGAGCAGGGCCGACCCCGCCAACACCCCGAAGACAACCCCCGCGGCCACCGGAATCCCCGCGTCCCGCGCGAACCGAACCCCCTCGAACGCACACTCCAGCGCCGACGCCACCGCCAGCCCGACATCCAGCGCCGCACTGCGCCACCTGGCCCACCACCAGGGCCCTCCCCGGGCCCTGGCGTCCTCTTCCCCCGTCGTGGTCATGCCTCCAGCCTAAGGGCGTCCACGCCCCGTTTTCCGGCGAGTTTCCGTGACGGGTCTACACCACACAGCGTGACCGGGCGTGCACGAAACCACCCACTTTCCCTCGAACTGCTGAATCGCTCACCGTTCGACCCCGGAAGCGATCATTCCGCCCGGACGGTATGCCCATGGCACATTCACAGGGCAAATACGCCGACTTCGAGGGACTACGGGAGCGGGCGGTAGAGCTGCGGCGCGCAGGACTCAGCCGCCGTCAGATCCGCGACCGACTGCACGTCGACAACAACGACATCCTCAACCGCCTCCTGGAGGGCGAGCCCCCTCCGGAATGGACGAAGCGCCCGAACGCGAAGGACGACCTGAGGCACAAGGCGAGGGAGCTACGGCTCCAGGGCTGGACGTACGACCAGATCCAGGTGGAGCTGGGCTGTTCGAAGAGCTCGATCTCATTGTGGGTGCGGGATCTGCCGACGCCGGAGCGACGCGATCCAGCAGAGCAAGCAAAGCTGGCGTCACGGAAGCGATGGGAGCACGAGCTGGCAGTGCGGGATGAGCAACGACAGCAGACCAAGGCGGCCGCCGAAAAGGAAATCGGCGAGCTTTTCCGAGCGCGAGTTGTTCATCGCCGGAGTCGCCCTCTACTGGGCCGAGGGGACCAAGGACAAGCCCCATGCTCGACGCGAGCGCGTCACGTTCGTCAACAGCGACCCCGACATGATTCGCCTATACCTGGCCTGGCTCGACCTGCTCAAAGTTGAGCGCGAGGACATCCGGTTCCACTTGATGATCCACGAGTCTGCCGACGTCGTCGCTGCCGAGAATTACTGGGCAAAGCTGGTCGGCTCAGACCGAAGCACCTTCGGCAAGACCACCTTGAAGCGGCACAACCCGAAGACCGTGCGCAAGAACACGGGTGACGACTACCGGGGATGCCTCGTGCTCGCCGTGCGGCAGAGCGCAGAGCTGTACCGTCGCATCGAAGGCTGGTGGTACGGCATAGTAGGGGCTGCCACCGCATCCGATCTACGAAATCGGACATAGCGGTAATCCCGGGTCGTCTAAGGGCAAGACGTCAGATTTTGGTTCTGATCATGGGGGTTCGAGTCCTCCCCCGGGAGCACATGCTCGGTTCGGGTCCTGACTGGTGCCAACACAGTCAGGACCCGCTCCCATGTCCCCCAAGAAACGCCCCGGTATCCTGCGGATGTCCCCACTCACTCCACAGCCGAAGGGCAACCCCGTGAGCGCCATTCGCCCGGCAGCCGTCGTCGTTCTCGCAGCGGGTGAGGGCACCCGTATGAAGTCGGCCACACCCAAGGTCCTGCACGAGATCTGTGGCCGCAGCCTCGTGGGGCATGTGCTGGCCGCCGCCCGTGAGTTGGACCCCGAGAACCTCGTCGTCGTGGTCGGGCACGCCCGCGAGAAGGTCACCGCGCACCTCGCCGAGACCGACCCCGCCGTACGCACCACGGTGCAGGCCGAGCAGAACGGCACGGGTCACGCCGTACGCATCGCCCTGGACGAGCTCGGCGGCAGCGTCGACGGCACGGTCGTCGTGGTGTGCGGCGACACCCCCTTGCTCACCGGTGAAACGCTCCGGCAGCTCACCGCGACCCACTCCGCCGACTCGAACGCCGTCACCGTGCTGACCGCCGAGGTCCCGGACGCCACCGGTTACGGCCGGATCATCCGCGACGAGGCGACCGGTGCCGTCACCGAGATCGTCGAGCACAAGGACGCCACCGAGACGCAGCGCTTGATCCGTGAGATCAACTCCGGAGTGTTCGCGTTCGACGGTCTGCTGCTGGCCGACGCTCTCAAGAAGGTCCGTACGGACAACAGTCAGGGTGAGGAGTACCTGACCGACGTCCTCGGCATCCTCCGCGAGGCCGGTCATCGCGTGGGTGCCTCGGTCGCCGCCGATCACCGTGAGATCGCCGGGATCAACAATCGTGTGCAGCTGAGCGAGGCCCGCCGGATCCTGAACGACCGGCTGCTGACCAGCGCCATGCTCGCCGGCGTCACCGTGATCGATCCGGCGACGACCTGGGTCGACGTCACCGTCACGTTCGAGCAGGACGCCGTCGTCCACCCGGGCACGCAGCTGCACGGCACCACGCACATCGGTGAGGGTGCTGAGGTCGGGCCCAACACGCGTCTCACCGACACTCAGGTCGACGCCGGGGCCCGGGTCGACAACACGGTGGCCGACAGTGCCTATGTCGGCCCGCAGGCGAAGGTGGGCCCGTTCGCCTATCTGCGTCCGGGGACGCGGCTGGGTGCGAAGGGCAAGATCGGTACGTACGTCGAGACGAAGAACGCCTCGATCGGCGAGGGGACGAAGATCCCCCACCTGTCCTACGTCGGTGACGCGACGATCGGTGACTACACGAACATCGGTGCTGCCAGCGTGTTCGTGAACTACGACGGTCAGGAGAAGCACCACTCGACGGTCGGGTCGCATTGCCGGACGGGTGCGGACAATATGTTTGTGGCTCCTGTCACTGTTGGGGACGGCTCGTACACCGCTGCGGGGTCCGTGATCACGAAGGATGTGCCGCCCGGTTCGCTGGCTGTGGCCCGTGGTCAGCAGCGGAATATCGAGGGTTGGGTGGTTCGCAAGCGTCCGGGGAGCGCGGCGGCGCAGGCGGCCGAGGCAGCGTCTCGGCAGGTCGAGAGCGAAGCCTGACCGGAAACGGGTGCGCCGGAGTCGGCGTACCGTGATAAGTGCACACCCAGTTGAGACACCTCTGAGGAGACAGCTGTGACCGGGATCAAGACGACCGGCGAGAAGAAGATGATGTTCTTCTCCGGCCGCGCCCACCCCGAGCTTGCCGAGGAGGTCGCCCAGCAGCTGGGGGTCGGCGTCGTCCCGACGAAGGCGTTCGACTTCGCGAACGGTGAGATCTACGTCCGTTATCAGGAGTCGGCGCGTGGCGCGGACTGTTTTGTGATCCAGAGCCACACGGCTCCGATCAACCAGTGGATCATGGAGCAGTTGATCATGATCGATGCGCTGAAGCGGGCTTCGGCGCGGTCCATCACGGTCATCGTGCCGTTCTACGGTTATGCGCGGCAGGACAAGAAGCACCGTGGTCGTGAGCCGATTTCGGCGCGGCTGGTGGCTGATCTGATGAAGACGGCGGGTGCGGACCGCATCCTGACCGTGGATCTGCACACGGATCAGATTCAGGGCTTCTTCGACGGGCCTGTGGATCACCTCTTCGCTCTTCCGCTGCTTGCGGACTACGTGGGCGAGAAGGTCGACCGGGCCAAGCTCACCGTGGTCTCGCCTGACGCCGGCCGGGTGCGGGTGGCGGACCGCTGGTGTGACCGTCTGGGTGCTCCGCTGGCGATCGTGCACAAGCGGCGTGACAAGGACGTGGCGAACCAGGTGACCGTCCACGAGGTCGTGGGTGAGGTCAAGGGCCGGGTGTGTGTGCTGGTCGACGACATGATCGACACGGGTGGCACGATCTGTGCGGCCGCGGACGCGCTGTTCGCGCACGGCGCCGAGGATGTCATCGTGACGGCGACGCATGGTGTGTTGTCCGGTCCCGCTGCGGACCGTCTGAAGAACTCGCGGGTGAGTGAGTTCGTGTTCACGAACACGCTGCCGACGCCGGCTGAGCTGGGCCGGGATCTGGACAAGATCACGGTGTTGTCGATCGCGCCGACGATTGCGAGTGCGGTGCGTGAGGTGTTCGAGGATGGTTCGGTGACGAGCCTGTTCGACGAGCAGTAAGGGTTCTGCGCGGGCGGGTCCCCGGTGGGCGCTGCCTCTGCGGAGATCGTTTTGGGTGTGGCCTCCTTGGCCGAGTAGACTGCTGCAGTTGCTCGGCGAGGGAGGCCGTACCCGTTTTTGGCGGGGTATGGCGGTCCGTTATCGACGCGCTCTTCGTAGCAGGCCGTTCGTGGCCGGGTGACCACGTCCGTTCCTGTTTCCACGAGGAGTGATCATGTCCGAGGTGAAGCTCACCGCCGAGACCCGTACCGAGTTCGGTAAGGGTGCTGCCCGTCGTATCCGTCGTGACAGCAAGGTTCCCGGTGTTCTGTACGGTCACGGTTCCGACCCGCTGCACCTGACCCTTCCGGGTCACGACCTGCTGCTTGCGCTGCGTACGCCGAACGTCCTGATCTCTCTGGACATCGACGGCAAGACGAACGAGCTGGCGATCCCGAAGTCGGTTCAGCGTGACCCGATCAAGGGTTTCCTTGAGCACGTCGACCTGCAGCTGGTCAAGCGTGGCGAGACGGTCACGGTCGAGATCCCGGTGCACACCGAGGGTGAGCTGGCCCCGGGCGGCAACCTGCTGGAGCACGTCCTGAACGCGCTGCCGGTCGAGACCGAGGCCACGCACATCCCCGAGGCCGTCACTGTCTCCGTCGAGGGCCTGGAGGCCGGTGCCTCCATCCTCGCCAAGGACATCACGCTGCCGAAGGGCACCAAGCTGGCCGTCGAGGAGGACGCTGTCGTCCTTCAGATCCTGGCCTCGCAGGCCGAGGAGGCCGCCGAGGGCGAGGGTGCCGAGGGCGAAGAGGTCGCCGAGGCCTGATCCTCGCCGTCGTTTCGTACAGCCGCTGCTTCCCTGGGGGGAGGCAGCGGCTGCCGTATAAGGAGACATGGACGTGACCACCCCTGCCAATGCCCCCTGGCTGATCGTCGGCCTCGGGAATCCGGGACCCGAGTATGCGATGAACCGGCACAACGTCGGGTTCATGGTGGCGGATCTGCTGGCCGAGCGGATCGGGGGGAGGTTCAAGCGGGCGGGGAAGGCTCAGGCGCAGGTCGTGGAGGGGCGGATCGGGCCTGTCGGTCCGGCGAATCGGCGGGTGGTCCTGGCGAAGCCGATGTCGTACATGAATCTCTCGGGCGGTCCGGTGAACGCGTTGCGGGATTTCTACAAGGTGCCGGTGGCGAACGTCGTGGCCGTGCATGACGAGTTGGACATCGATTACGGGTCTCTTCGTCTGAAGCTCGGTGGTGGGGACAACGGGCACAACGGGTTGAAGTCGATGACGAAGGCGTTCGGGGCGGATTATCACCGGGTGCGGTTCGGGATCGGGCGGCCTCCTGGTCGTATGCAGGTCGCCGATTTCGTGCTGAAGGATTTCTCGTCCGCCGAGCGCAAGGAGCTGGACTACTTCGTGGACCGGGCGGCGGATGCGGTGGAGTGTCTGGTGATCGAGGGGCTGGAGCGGGCGCAAAGCACGTACAACTCCTGACTTGTCCCCCACCGGAGTTGACCTGGTGTGGGGGCATGGCCAATGATCCCGGCCATGCCTGCCACTGCCACCACCGCTCGTCAGGTTTCGCGTCGGGCCTCGGTTGCCGCGTTGCGGTTCGCGCGGTTTGCTGCGATGGGTGCGGTTGCGGTGTCGATTCTGATCGCCGGGGTGTGGGCGTCGTGGCGGACGGCTCCGTATGTGATGCTCACGAAGGGGCGGGAGCGCGGCACGATCGAGGTGGCGCGGTGTGGGGACGCTTCGTGTTCGGGTCGCTATACGCCGATTTCGCAGGGTTCTTCGGGTCGGGACCGGGTGGTCATCGAGAAGACGGTTGCGGTGCGCAAGGGGCGTACGTACTCGGTGGTGGTGAAGCCGGGCAGCGATGAGGTGGTGCGGTCGGGGCCGTCGGGGATTCTGTATGCGTGGGTTCCGTTCGGCGGGGCGTTGTTGCTGGCTTCGGTGGTGGTGGCCGGGGGGTTGGGGCGGACGCGGGCCGGGTGGGTGATGGCGGGGTCGGGGGTCGTGCTGCTCACGGCTGCTTTCGTGACTATCTGACGGGTTTTCCCGTTCTCCATCTTGTGGAGAGCGTGAGTGTTGCCTGTTCGTGATTGACCTAGGGTCAGTCGTGGCTGGATGCTGAGCCGCCCCCTCCACATCTTCCCGTCCGTAACTCGAAGATGGACTTGCCCCATGCGTACCCTCACTCGCGCCGGCGCGCTGTCTGCCGTCGCCGCGGCTGCACTGTTCTCGGCGCCTGTCGCCGCTCACGCCACTGTTCCCGGTGACAACGGGACTGTGAAGATCCATGACGCCACCACCGGCGAGGAGCTGAAGCGGAACGAGCCGCACGTCTGCACGTTCTATCTGGACGCGTTCGGTTTTGACGCGGTCCAGCAGGTCGACTGGCACATCGAGGCCTGGGCTCCGACGGCCGGTGTGAAGGGCGAGACGGTGAAGACCGGTGCCATCACCCTGGACGCCGAGGGTCATGGCCGTACGGCGGACATGTCGCTGCCCGACGGGCACTACAAGCTGTTCTGGAACTTCGACGGTGAGAAGGGCGCCGCGAAGCACAAGGTGTTCTGGACGGACTGCGAGGACTCGCAGGGCGGCGGCGGTTCGACACCTTCGCCGTCGGCGTCTTCCTCGTCGGCTCCGTCTTCGTCTCCGTCGTCTTCGTCTCCTTCGTCTTCGTCTTCGTCGTCGCCGGGGTCCTCGCCTTCCGGGTCTTCCGGGTCCTCTTCCGGGTCCCCGCAGGGTGGTTCCGGCGGTGACCTGGCGGAGACGGGCAACGGTGCCCCGGTGGGCCTGCTCTCGGGTGTGGCGGCCGCGCTGGTGGCCGGTGGCGGTTATCTGGTGGTGCGTCGGCGCAGGGCCTGATGTACGGCATGAGGGTGCCCCCGGGCTTCGTACGAGCCCGGGGGCACCCTCATGTGCTGCGGGGTGTCAGCCGGTGTTGCGCAGGCCTGCTGCCACGCCGTTGACGGTGAGCAGGAGGGCGCGGGAGAGCAGCGGGTCGGGCTGTTCGCCGGCGGCCGCGGCGTCGCGCTGGCGCTTGAGGAGGGTGACCTGGAGGTAGGAGATCGGGTCCAGGTAGGCGTCACGGATGGCGAAGGTCTGCTTCAGCACGGGCTGTGCGTCGAGCAGTTCGTTCTCCCCCGTCACCCGCAGCACCTCGCGGACGGTGAGCTCGTGCTCGGCCTTGATGGTGTCGAAGACGTGCTTGAGTTCGTCGGGGACGAGGGTGTCGACGTAGTGGGCGGCGATGCGCAGGTCGGTCTTGGCGAGGGTCATCTCGACGTTGGAGATGAAGTTGCGGAAGAAGTGCCACTGTTCGTGCATCTCGTCGAGCACGGTGTCGAGGCCTGCTTCGCGCAGGGCCTTGAGGCCGGAGCCCACGCCGAACCAGCCGGGGACGATCTGCCGGGACTGGGTCCAGCCGAAGACCCAGGGGATGGCGCGCAGTCCGTCGAGGGAGACGCCGGAGCCGGGGCGGCGGGAGGGCCGTGAGCCCAGGTGCATGTCGGCGAGCTGGTCGACGGGCGTGGAGGCGAGGAAGTACGTCGGCAGGTCGGGGTCCTCGACGAGGCGGCGGTAGGCGGCGTGAGCGGCGTCGGAGACGACGTCCATGGCGGCGTCCCAGCGGGCGAGGGCCTCGACGGACTGGCGGGGGGCGGTGTGCAGGGCGGAGGCCTGCAGGGTGGCCGCGACGGTGAGTTCGAGGTTCTCCCTGGCCAGGGACGGGACGAGGTACTTGTCGGAGATGACCTCGCCCTGTTCGGTGACCTTGATCTCGCCTTCGAGGGTGCCCCAGGGCTGGGCGAGGATCGCGTCGTGGGAGGGGCCGCCGCCTCGGCCGACGGTGCCGCCGCGGCCGTGGAAGAGCCTGAGCCGTACGCCGTAGCGGTGGGCGACGTCGCGCAGCCGGCGCTGGGCGCGGTGGATCTCCCACTGGCTGGTGGTGATGCCGCCGAACTTGGAGGAGTCGGAGTAGCCGAGCATGACCTCCTGGACGTCGTCCCGGAGCGCGACCAGGCGCCGGTAGGACGGGTCGGAGAGCATGTCCTCGAGGATGGTGTCGGCGGCCTTGAGCTCGTCGGTGGTCTCCAGGAGGGGCACGATGCCGATCTTGGCCCAGCCGGCGTGCAGGTCGATGAGGCCGGCCTCGCGGGCGAGGACGGCGGCGGCGAAGACGTCGTCGGCGCCCTGGCACATGGAGATGATGTACGACTCGACGACCTCGGGTCCGAAGACCTCCAGGGCCCGCTTGACGGTCTGGAAGACGCCGAGGGTCTTCTCGCCGGGTGCGTCGACGGGTGCCGGGGTGGGGGCGAGGGGCCTTCTGGACCTGAGTTCCTTGGCGAGGAGCTTGGCCCGGTAGTCGCGGGGCATGTCGGCGTAGCGCCAGGACTCCTCGCCGAGGCGGTCGAAGAGCTGGCCGAGGGCGTGGTGGTGGGCGTCGGCGTGTTCGCGTACGTCCATGGTGGCGAGCTGGAGGCCGAACGCGGCGAGGGTGCGGATGGTGCGGTTCATGCGGCCGTCGGCGAAGAGGCCGCCGCGGTGCTCGCGCAGTGAGGTCTGGATGAGGGTGAGGTCCGTCAGGAGCTCGCTGGTGCCGAGGTAGTCGCGGCCCGGCTCGTGCGGGGTGCCCTTGGCGAGGCGCTGCTTGGTGTTCTCCAGCTTCTGCCGGATGCAGGTGGCCTTGAGGCGGTAGGGCTCCTCGGCGTTGAGGCGCTTGTAGCGGGGGCTGATCTCGGGGAGGCGTTCCAGGTCGGCCTGGAGGGAGTCGAGGAGTTCCTGGGTGGCGCCGGTGTAGCGGATGGAGTTCGACAGGAAGCCGCGGAGTTCGTCGATGAGCTCCAGGGCGTCGTTGATGCCGTGCTCGTGCTGGAGGATCAGGACGTCCCAGGTGACCTGGGGGGTGACGTTCGGGTTGCCGTCGCGGTCGCCGCCGATCCAGGTGCCGAAGGTGAGGGGGCGGGTGTCGTCGGGGAGCTTGACGCCGACGCGTTCCAGTTCGGCGGTGAGGTCCTCCAGGACGTCGCCGACGGCGCCGGCGTGGAGCTCGTCGAGGTAGTAGATGGCGTTGCGGGCCTCGTCGGCGGGCTCGGGGCGGACGACGCGGAGTTCGTCGGTCTGCCATACGAGGTCGATGTTCTCGGCCAGACGGGTGTCGTAGCGCCGGCGGTCGGACTCGATGACCGGGGTCTCCAGGAGTGCGGCGATGCGCCGGAGCTTGTTGAGGACCGACCGGCGCGCGGCCTCGGTGGGGTGCGCCGTGAACACGGGGCGCACGTTGAGGTGGCGGACCGTCTGGCGCAGGTGCTCGGGGTCGGCGTCCTTCAGCCGGTCGGCGGTGCGGGCCAGCAGGCCGCCCTCGGCGGCGCGCTTGGCGCGCAGTTCGCGGCCCCGGTGGACCTGTTCGGTGACGTTGGCGAGGTGGAAGTAGGTGGAGAAGGCGCGGACCAGCTTGGCCGCGGTCTCCAGTTCGGTGCCGCGCAGCAGCTCGGCGGCGGCCTCTCCGTCCTCGCGGGTGAGGCGGCGGACCTTCTCGACGAGTTCCAGCAGCTCGGGGCCTTCCTGCCTCACGAGGGTCTCGCCGAGGAGGTCTCCCAGCCGCCGGATGTCGGCGCGCAGTTCGCTGCTCGTCGTGGTCTGGTCGTCGGCACTGCTCACAGGTGCGGCTCCTTGCAGTGTTGAAGCTCGTCCGGGAGGGGAACCCGGTGCCCGGGGCCGCGCGGCGGGCGCCGCATACGGCCCTGACATCCGGGAAAGGAATCAGAGCGGACCGCGCTGTCCGACCGACTCCAGGATAGGTGTCCATGCGGACGCGCATGATTTCGGGCTCTTGCCGCCGGGCGACTCGCTGCCATACTTACGACGCCGTAGGTTACGCAACCGTAGGGACCGTCGTCATGGAACCCGGGCACGGTTTCGATGGCCTACCCCGGCATCACACCCTCAACCCTCGACCCCACAGGGGACGCCCATGACCACAAGCTCCGATGTGATCGAAGACGCCCCGAAGGCGACCGGCGACACGTCCGTCTCCGCCACGCTGGGCGGGGAGCAGAAGCGCTCGATCGAGCAGATCACGCTGCTGCTCTTCATCACCGTCCCGTTCCTCGCGCTGGTCGCCGCGGTGCCACTGGCGTGGGGATGGGGGGTGAGCTGGCTGGACCTCGGCATGCTGGTTTTCTTCTACTACCTGGGCTGCCACGGCATCACGATCGGTTTCCACCGGTACTTCACGCACGGCTCCTTCAAGGCCAGGCGTCCTCTGCGGATCGCGCTCGCGATCATGGGGTCGATGGCGGTGGAGGGGCCCCTGGTCCGCTGGGTGGCGGACCACCGCAAGCACCACAAGTTCTCGGACGCGGAGGGCGATCCGCACTCCCCGTGGCGGTTCGGGGAGTCGGTCCCGGCGCTGATGAAGGGCCTGTGGTGGGCGCACATCGCCTGGATGTTCGACGAGGAGCAGACGCCGCAGGACAAGTACGCGCCGGACCTGATCAAGGACCCGGCGATCCGTGCGATCTCCCGCCAGTTCGTGTTCTGGACGGCGCTGTCGCTGGCGCTGCCGCCGCTGATCGGTGGTCTGGCGACGATGTCCTGGTGGGGTGCGTTCACCGGGTTCTTCTGGGGCTCACTCGTTCGGGTGGCTCTGCTGCACCATGTGACGTGGTCGATCAACTCGATCTGCCATGCGGTCGGCAAGCGGCCCTTCAAGTCGCGTGACCGTTCGGGCAACGTCTGGTGGCTCGCGGTGCTGTCCTGCGGCGAGTCCTGGCACAACCTGCACCACGCCGAGCCGACCTCCGCGCGGCACGGTGTGGAGTGGTGGCAGCTGGACTCCTCGGCGCGGATCATCCGCTGGTTCGAGGCGTTCGGCTGGGCGTACGACGTGCGCTGGCCGTCACGCTCGCGTATCGATTCACGCCGTAACACCGGCCAGGAGGGCTCTCGGCCCCGGAAGGAGTCGGCGAAGGCGGCATGATTGACGCCGTGGCGACCGACTCCAGCAGCACCCCGACGAATGAGAAGCCGCGGCGAGCGCGGCGCACCCGGATGACGGGGGCCGAGCGCCGTCAGCAGCTGCTCGAGATCGGTCGCACCCTGTTTGCAGCCAAGGGCTTCGAGGGCACGTCGGTGGAGGAGATCGCGGCGAAGGCCGGGGTGTCCAAGCCGGTGGTGTACGAGCACTTCGGCGGCAAGGAGGGGCTGTACGCGGTGGTGGTGGACCGTGAGATGCGGCGCCTGCTGGACATGGTGACCAGTTCCCTGACGGCCGGGCATCCCCGCGAGCTGTGCGAGCAGGCGGCGTTCGCGCTCCTGGACTACATCGAGGAGTACACGGACGGTTTCCGCATCCTGGTCCGTGACTCGCCCATCCCGCAGTCGACGGGTTCCTTCGCCTCGTTGATCTCGGACATCGCCACCCAGGTGGAGGACATCCTGGGCCGCGAGTTCAAGTCGCGCGGATTCGATCCGAAGCTGGCTCCGCTGTATGCGCAGGCCCTGGTCGGGATGGTCGCCCTGACCGGCCAGTGGTGGCTGGACGTGCGCCGTCCGAAGAAGGCGGAGGTGGCGGCGCATCTGGTGAATCTGGCGTGGCACGGCCTGGACGGGCTGGAGGCCAAGCCGCACCTGATCGGGCGCCGGAAGAGCTGACTCCGGCGCCCGGGGTGTGGCCCGCTCAGTGCTTGAAGACGTCCTTGCCCTTCTCCTTCGCCTGGCGCGCGTCGCCCTTCATCTGGTCGGCCTTGCCTTCGGCGGTCATCCGCTCGTTGCCCACGGCGCGACCCGCCGCTTCCTTGGCCTTGCCCTTGAGCTGTTCCTTCTTGCCCCTGGTCTTCTCTTCCTTCGCCACGTTTCTCACCCCTGCCGGGTTCGGCGTCGATGTCACCTCAGCGGGTGACCGCCGCGGGCGCGCTCAAACAGGGGTCACCGGCTCAAGGAACTCCAGCCGGTTGCCGACGGGGTCCTCGGAGTAGAAGCGCCGGTGGCCGGGCAGGTTGTCGTCCCACTCCACCTGCGCGCCGTGGGCCTGCCACCGGGCGGCGTACCGTTCGATGCCGGTGACCCGCAGTCCGGGGTGGGCCTTCTTCGCGGGCCGGAAGTCCTGCTCCACCCCCAGGTGCAGCTGCACGGCCCCCGCCTGGAACCAGCACCCGCCCCGCGCCGCGAGCACCGGCGGCTTGGGGATCTCGGCCATGCCGAGGACGCCGGCGTAGTACGCCCGCAGCCGGTCCTCGGAGCCGGGCGGTGCGGCGAGCTGGACGTGGTCGACGGCGGTGATCACGACGCCTCCTTGCGGGCCACGGCGAAGATCCGCCGGAACGGGAAAGCCGTCCCGTGCGCCCCGGCCGGATAGGCCTCCCGCAGGGCCGTCCGGTACTCGTCCAGGAAGGCGTCCCGGGCCGCCGGGTCGCCGGCGAGGGCGGTGAGGACGGGTCGCAGGCCGGTGCCCTTCACCCAGTCGAGCACCGGGTCCTCGCCGGTCAGGAGATGGATGTACGTCGTCTCCCAGACGTCCGCCGTACAGCCGAGGGCGGTCAGCTGCTCCAGATAGGTCTCGGGCGCGAGGACGGCGTCCTCGTGGCGGAGGATCCCGGCGAGGCGGTCCTTCCAGCGGGCGGAGTGGGCCAGTTCACGCATGAGCCGGTGGCTGGGGGCGCCGAAGTTGCCGGGGACCTGGAAGGCGAACGTGCCGCCCGGCTTCAGGCCCGCGATCCACTCCCCGAAGCGCCGGGCATGGCCGGGGACCCACTGGAGGGTGGCGTTGCTGACGATCAGGTCGTACGGCTCCTCGGGCGCCCAGGTGCGGGCGTCGGCGGGAGCGAAGTCGAGGCGGCCGCCGCCGGGCGTGGGTCCCGCGTGGTCGACGTGGGCCTTGTCGAGCATCTCGGGCGAGTTGTCGTAGCCCGTGATGTGGGCGGCGGGCCAGCGATCGGCCAGGAAGACGGTGACGTTGCCGGGGCCGCAGCCCAGGTCGGCGATGCGGGGCCGCTGCGTGGGCAGGGCCGGGATGCGGGCGAGGAGGTCGGCGAAGGGGCGGGCGCGGTGGCCGGCGTGGCGGAGGTACTGGGTGGGGTCCCAGGTGGGGGTGCTCATGTCTCCCTACCTTCCCTCTGCGCTTATCTTGATGTCAAGAGACTTGATGTCAAGAGACTTCACATCGACACAACCACTACACTGATCGTCATGGAGGACGAGGTCGATCGACTGGTCGCAGCGTGGCGCCGGGAGCGTCCGGACCTCGACGTGGAACCGCTCGAGGTGCTCAGCCGGGTGAGCAGACTGGCCCGGCATCTGGACCGGGCGCGCCGGCTGGCCTTCGCCGAGCACAGCCTGGAGCCCTGGGAGTTCGACGTGCTGACGGCGCTCCGGCGCGCGGGCACGCCGTATCAGCTCTCCCCGGGGCAGCTGCTGACGCAGACCCTGGTCACCTCGGGCACGATGACGAACCGGATCGACCGCCTGGCGAAGAAGGGCCTGGTGGAGCGGCTGCCCGACCCCAGCGACCGCCGCGGTGTGCTGGTGCGGCTGACGGACGAGGGCCGGGACCGCGCGGACCAGGCCCTGGCCGGACTGCTCGACCAGGAGCGCGCGATTCTGGTCGAGCTGTCGCGCGCCCAGCGGGGTGAACTCGCCGGTCTGCTGCGGCAGCTGACGGCACCGTTCGACAACATCCCTGGCTAGACGCTCCGCTGGGGGCGCCGTTTGGGTGGTGCCGCTATGGGTTGTCGTTCGGCTGCGGGATCGTTGTGGCTCGTCGCGCCCGCGCGGCGGAGCCGCATGTCACATACAGCCCCGCGCCCCTTTGGGGCGCTCCCCTCAGCGGCGTTGATCAGGCGCTGCTGCTCTCCTCCACCCGGCCGGCCGGCCCTAGGTCGACGGGGCCGACCCCTGCGCGGCGTGCCAGTGCGACCGCGGCCAGGGTGGAGTGGACGCCCAGCTTCCCGAGGACGTTCTGCATGTGCGTGCGCACGGTGTGGGGCGAGAGGAACAGGCGCTCGGCGACCGCCTTGCGGCCGAGGCCTGCGACCATGCACCGCAGTACTTCCCGTTCCCTCGGCGTGAGGGACTCCACCAGCCGTTCACTCTCGGTGCGGTGCTTGCGCGCGGCCGTCAGTTCCCTGAGGACGCCCGTGAGCAGGGCGGGCGGCAGATGGGTCTCGTCGCGCAGGACGCCCCGGATGACATTGAGCAGCCGGGACAGCGAGCAGTCCTTGGCGACCCAGCCGGAGGCCCCGGCCTGCAGGGCGAGTGCGGCGCGCCGCGGATCGTCCTTCTCGGCGAGGACGACGATCCGTACGCCCGGCTGCCCGGAACGCACGCCGGCGACCAGCGAGATCCCGTCGACCAGCCCCTCCTCGTTGCCCTCCTGGACGGGCACGGCGGGCCGTACGCCCGGCACGTTGCCCCCCAGGTCGGAGTCGACGAGCAGCACGTCGAAGCGGCGGCCCTCGGCCGCCGCACGCTCCAGGCTGCGCAGCGCGGCGGGACCGCTGCCGGCCGCGGA
Organism: Streptomyces sp. NPDC049541; assembly: GCF_044465725.1. Classification (NCBI taxonomy): domain Bacteria; kingdom Bacillati; phylum Actinomycetota; class Actinomycetes; order Kitasatosporales; family Streptomycetaceae; genus Streptomyces; species Streptomyces sp. NPDC049541. The sequence goes on from NZ_JBITLY010000006.1 coordinate 151,540, forward strand.
GACGTCGACGTCGGGCTCGGCCGCAAGGGCGGCGGCGAGCGACTCGGCGAAGATGCGATGGTCGTCGACGACCAGGACTCGGATGCGAACCACGAAACCCCCTTCCCCAAGCTCTCCAAGAGCAGGGGATACCCCATTGTCGGGAGACGGCACGGGCGCAGGTACGGCGCCCGAAGCATCCCAGGTCGTCTGTGACCACCTGGGACCGGAACGGCACACCGCACGGCCGCCGCCGTGCGGAGACTGCTACCCCCACTTCGGGCCTCGTACCCGACTGTCTCGCCCCCTGATCGGCACCGGCCCCCACCGGTGCTGCTCATCAGAGTACGGCCGGGGGGCAGCAGCGGAAGGTAAATTGCAGAACTGGCTGGCCGGCGCGTTTATCGTGAGCCGCATGTTTCGTCTTGAGACAGAAGTCGACAGGACCCGGCGCGATCTTCTCCGTTCCCGGCTGCGCGACACCAACACGAAGGCCTCCCCCGTACTGCGCGCCCTGCGCGGCACCCCGGCCGAACGTGAACGTCCGCTGCACGTCTGGGTGTTGGACGAGCGGGACGAACTGGCCGCGGGCCTGGTGGGCCACACCTGGACGACCTGGCTGCACGTCGCCTATCTGTGGGTGGACGAGCGGTGGCGGGGCGCGGGCCTCGGCTCACGGCTGCTGGCGGAGGCGGAACGCGTCGCGCACGAGGAGCGGGGCTGCACGTCGGCCCGGCTGGAGACCTGGGACTTCCAGGCGCCGGACTTCTACCGGAAGCAGGGCTACGACGTGGTGTGCGTGATCCCCGACTATCCGCCGGGGATCACGGAATACACGCTGACGAAACGGCTCAGCTGAGCCTGCGTGCTCCTGCCGCAGGCACCGCCTCGAACACCCTGGGAGCCGTGTGACCGCCGGAGGCGAACGCCTCCTCGACCGCCTTGGTGACGGTGTCCACGTCGGACGCCTCCGCCAGGACGATGGCCGAGCCGCCGAAGCCGCCGCCCGTCATCCGGGCGCCGAGGGCGCCGGAGGCGAGGGCCGTGTCCACGACCAGGTCCAGCTCCGGGCAGGAGATCCGGAAGTCGTCGCGCAGGGATGCGTGACCGGCGCTCAGGACCGGGCCGATCGCCCGGGTCTCGCCCGCCTCCAGCAGGGCGACGACCTTCTCCACCCGCTCGTCCTCCGTCACGATGTGGCGGACCAGGCGGACGGCCTCCTCGTCGTCACCCAACCGCTCAAGGGCGGCGTCGAGTTCCGCGTACGGGACGTCCCGCAGCGCGTCGACGCCCAGCAGGGCCGCGCCCCGCTCGCAGCCCGCGCGGCGCTTGCCGTACTCGCCGTCGCTGTGGGCGTGCTTGACGCGGGTGTCCACGACCAGCAGCCGCATGCCCTCCGCGGCCAGGTCGAAGGGGATCTGCTTCTGGGAGAGGTCCCGGGTGTCGAGGAACAGCGCGTGGCCCTCCTCGCAGCAGGCGGAGGCCGTCTGGTCCATGATGCCGGTGGGGGCGCCGACGTAGACGTTCTCGGCGCGCTGGCACAGGCGGGCCAACTGCCAGCGCTGCAGGCCCAGTTCGAAGAGGTCGTTCAGGGCCAGGGCCACGACGACCTCCAGCGCCGCCGAGGACGACAGGCCCGCGCCGGACGGCACCGTCGACGACAGGTGGATGTCCGCGCCGGTCACCGGGTGGCCGGCCTCGCGCAGGGCCCAGACGACGCCCGCCGGGTAGGCGGTCCAGTTGCGGTCCGACTCCGGGGCCAGCTCGTCCAGCCGGAGTTCCACGACCCCGGCCGCGTCGCCCTCGATGTCCGCCGAGTGCAGGCGCAGGATCCCGTCCGTGCGGCGGGAGACCGCCGCCACCGCCGTGTGCGGCAGCGCGAAGGGCATCACGAAGCCGTCGTTGTAGTCGGTGTGCTCACCGATGAGGTTGACGCGGCCCGGCGCCGACCAGACACCTTCGGGCGCGGATCCGTAGAGCTCCACGAAACCGTCCCGCACCTGCTGTGCCGCCACTACTGCTGCTCCCTTGCGATGTACTGCGCGAACTCCCACGCGTCCGCGACGATCCCCGCGAGGTCCGCGCGGGTCGGGTTCCAGCCCAGCTTCTCGCGGGCCGTGGCGGCCGAGGCCACCAGGACCGCCGGGTCGCCGCCGCGGCGCGGGGCCACGACCTCGGGGATCGGGTGGCCGGTGACCTGCCGGACCGTCTCGATGACCTGGCGGACCGAGAAGCCCTCGCCGTTGCCCAGGTTGCAGATGAGGTGCTCGCCGGGGGCGGCGGCCTTCAGTGCGAGCAGGTGGGCGTCGGCGAGGTCCGCGACATGGATGTAGTCGCGGACGCAGGTGCCGTCCGGGGTCGGGTAGTCGTCGCCGAAGACGGAGATCGCGTCCCGCCTGCCCTGCGCGACCTGCAGCACCAGCGGGATCAGGTGCGACTCGGGGTCGTGGCGCTCGCCCTGCCTGCCGTAGGCGCCCGCCACGTTGAAGTAGCGCAGCGAGACCGCGCCCAGGCCGTGGGCCGCCGCCTCACCGGTGATCATGTGGTCGACGGCCAGCTTCGTGGCGCCGTACGGGTTGGTCGGCGAGGTGGGCGCCGACTCGACGATCGGGACCTCCTTCGGCTCGCCGTACGTGGCGGCCGTAGAAGAGAAGACCAGCTTGCGGACGCCGGCCTCGCGCATCGCGCCGAGCAGCGCCATGGTGCCGGCGACGTTGTTGTCCCAGTACTTCTCGGGCTTCACGACCGACTCGCCGACCTGCGAGAACGCGGCGAAGTGCAGGACCGCGTCATAGGAGGAGTCCAGCCATTTGGCGGCGTCGCGGATGTCGCCCTCGATGAAGGCGGCGCCCGCCGGGACCCCCTCGCGGAAGCCGGTCGTCAGGTTGTCGAGGACCGTGACCTCGTGGCCCGCCTCCAGCAGATGCTGGGCGACCACGCTGCCCACATAGCCCGCGCCCCCGGTGACCAGGTACTTACCGCTCATCAACTCGCTACCTCTCGCAGTCGCTCGGCCGCGCGCTCCGGCGGCACGTCGTTGATGAACACGTTCATGCCGGACTCGGAACCCGCGAGGAACTTCAGCTTGCCGGAGGTTCGGCGGATGGTGAAAAGCTCGAGGTGGAGCGCGAAGTCGTCACGGTTGACGCCCTCGAAGTCCTCCAGCGCGCCGAACGGGGCCTGGTGCCAGGCCGCGATGTAGGGCGTGGGCGGTTCACCTTCGCCGAAGATCCGGTCGAAGCGCCTCAAGAGTTCCAGATAGACCTTGGGGAACTCTGTGCGCGCCTCCTCGTCCAGGCCGAGCAGGTCGGGCACGCGGCGCTTGGGGTACAGGTGCACCTCGTACGGCCAGTGCGCCGCGTACGGCACGAACGCCAGCCAGTGTTCACCCTCCAGGACGACCCGCTCACCGGCGCGTTCGCTCTGCAGGACGGTGTCGAAGAGGTTCTCCCCGCCCGTCGCCTCCTTGTGCTGGGCGACCTGGCGCAGCATCAGTGCGGTGCGAGGCGTCGTGAACGGGTACGCGTAGATCTGGCCGTGCGGATGTCCGAGCGTCACGCCGATCTCCGCGCCCCGGTTCTCGAAGCAGAACACCTGCTCCACGGAGGGGAGATGCGACAGCTCGGACGTACGGTCCGTCCATGCCTCCAGGACCAGCGCGGCCTGCTCCTCGGTGAGGTCGGCGAAGGACGCGTTGTGGTCGGAGGTGAAGCAGACGACCTCGCAGCGGCCCGAGTCACCGGCCAGGGAGGGGAAGCGGTTCTCGAAGACGACCACGTCGTACGACGAGTCCGGGATCTCGCTCAGTCTGCCGTCGCGGGAGGGGCACAGCGGACACTCGTCGGCCGGCGGGTGGTAGGTGCGGCCCTGGCGGTGCGAGGCGACGGCGATCGCGTCGCCGAGCAGCGGGTCACGGCGGATCTCGGAGGTCGTGACGGTCCGCTCCAGCGGCCGGTGGTCCACCGCGTCGCGCACGTTGTCGTCGCGCAGGTCGTAGTAGATCAACTCGCGACCGTCGGCCAGGCGGGTCGAGGTCTTCTTCACTGCGGACTCCCTATTCGAGCCACATCAATCATCAAACAGAACCAAACACATTGGAACATCGCCCCCTCACATCCGTCAACATCACAATCCAACAAAGAGCATCAACAAAACCGTTTGGAAACTGAACACGGAGGCATAGGTTCCGCTCTGTATCAGTTCACGCGACGAAGCGAGTTCTTATGCAAACCCCCACATACCAGGCCGTGGACCTGGCCGCCGAGCTACGACTCCCCACGAACGGGCTCGACTACACGATCCTCGCCCTCTACTTCGCCGTCGTCCTCGGCATCGGATTCGCCGCCCGCAGATCGGTGAAGACCAGCCTCGACTTCTTCCTCTCCGGGCGCTCCCTGCCCGCCTGGATCACCGGTCTCGCGTTCATCTCGGCCAACCTGGCCGCCACCGAGATCCTCGGCATGGCCGCGAACAGCGCGCAGTACGGCGCCTACACCGTGCACTGGTACTGGATCGGCGCCATCCCCGCCATGGTCTTCCTCGGCCTGGTGATGATGCCCTTCTACTACGGGAGCAAGGTCCGCTCGGTCCCCGAGATGCTGCTGCTCCGCTTCGACAAGTGGGCACACCTGCTGAGTTCGATCCTGTTCGCGTTCGCCGCCGTCCTGATCGCCGGTGTGAACCTCTACGCCCTCGCCATCGTCGTCGAGGCACTCCTCGGCTGGCCGCAGTGGGTGGCGATCGTGGTCGCGGGCGCCTTTGTGCTGGCGTACATCACGCTCGGCGGTCTCTCCTCCGCGATCTACAACGAGGTGCTGCAGTTCTTCGTGATCCTCGCTGCCCTCATCCCGATCGTCGTGCTCGGCCTGAAGAAGGTCGGCGGCTGGGGCGGGCTGACCGACAAGCTCACCGCCAGCCACGGCGCGAACTTCACCACCGCCTGGGGCGGCACCGGCATCGGCAGCTCCAACCCGCTCGGCGCCAACTGGCTGACCATCGTGCTCGGCCTCGGCTTCGTGCTGTCCTTCGGCTACTGGACGACGAACTTCGCCGAGGTGCAGCGCGCACTGTCCGCGAAGAACCTCTCCGCCGGGCAGCGCACCCCGCTGATCGCCGCGTACCCGAAGATCTTCATCGTGTTCCTGGTGATGATCCCGGGCCTGGTCGCCGCCGCGGTCGTCCCCGGCTTCGGCACGGCCAAGTCCGGCTACCAGTACAACGACGCCATCCCCTACCTGATGCAGGAACTGCTGCCCAACGGCGTCCTCGGCATCGCGGTGACCGGACTGCTCGCCGCATTCATGGCGGGCATGGCGGCCAATGTGTCGTCCTTCAACACGGTGTTCACCAACGACATCTGGGCCCGCTACGTCGTCAAGGGCCGCGAGGACGATTACTACGTCCGCTTCGGCCGCCTGATCACGGTGATCGGCGTCTGCGCCTCGGTCGGCACGGCCTTCCTGGCCTCCTCGTTCTCGAACATCATGAGCTACCTCCAGACGCTGTTCTCCTTCTTCAACGTGCCGATGTTCGTCGTCTTCATCGTCGGCATGTTCTGGAGGCGTGCGTCCGCCAAGTCCGGCTTCTGGGGCCTGCTCGCCGGCACCGTGGCCGCGATGGTGAACTACTTCGTGATCTACAAGAGGGGCATCATCGACATCCCCTCCGACCAGGGCGCCAACTTCGTCTCCGCGATCGTCGGCTTCGTCGCCGGTGCGGTGGTGATGGTGGCCGTGTCCCTGTTCACCAGGCCGAAGCCGGCCGAGGAACTCCAGGGCCTGGTCTACGGCACCACCTCACCCGGCATGTCCGAGCCGCCCGCCGCCGGGGACGACGCCTGGTACCGCCGGCCTGCCCTGCTGGGCTGGGGTGCGGTCGTCCTTGCTGCCGCCTGCTACATCCCGTTCTCGTTCTGATCGAGGGAGGATCGATTCACCATGACTGATCAGCACGGGTACTCGGAGCATGACGTGCAGCGCGAAGTCACCGAGCTCCAGGAGAAGTCGGCGACGGCGGCTCGCATCTTCGATCTGCGGCGCATCATCGGCGGGTTGTTCGTGGTCTACGGCGTGATCGTCACGATCGCCGGGATCACCGATGGCCAGGCCGCGATCGACAAGGCGCAGGGGGTCAACATCAACCTGTGGACCGGGATCGCGATGTTGGTTCTGGGGGTGTTCTTCCTGGTGTGGCTGAAGTTGCGGCCGGCGGCGCCGCCTGTTCCTCCGAAGGAGGGCGAGGCGGAATAGCGCCGTTGGGCCTGCTGTTGTGTGCCGGCTGCGGGTGTGTGGCGGCTGATCGCGCAGTTCCTCGCGCCCCCTTAAGGCGCCGCAGGCGCTCTAAGGGGGCGGGTCTGAAGGCGAGTTCACCGGCCCCGCCCGGTCCAGCAAGCCCGTCCGTGCCGCCAGGGCCGCTGCCTCCAGGCGGGAGCCCACGCCCAGTTTCATCAGGACGCGTTGGACGTGGGTGCGGGCGGTGCTGGGGGCTATGCCCATGCCGGCCGCGATCAGGCGGGTGTCCTCGCCGTCGGCGACCCGGACCAGGACCTCGACCTCCCTCGGGGTGAGCATCTGGAGCAGGCGCTGGCCCTCGTCGTCCGGTTGGGCGGCGGGGTTCAGCAACTCGCTGAAGGCGCCTTGCAGCAACTGCGGGGCCACCGCCGCCTCGCCCGCCCTCGCCTTCATGATGGCGCGCTCGACGCCCTCTATGCGCTCGTCATGGCGTACGTAGCCCGAGGCGCCGGCGGCGAAGGCGGCGGCTATGCCGCGCGGGCTCGGCACCGGGCCCAGGACCAGGACCGCCACCTGCGGACGCTCCCGTTTGATCTTCACCACCGGGTCGAAGATGCCCGGCTCGGCCGGAGTCGCCGTACCCAGCAGGCACACCTCCGGCGCACGGGTGATCACCAGCTCCGCCGCGCCCGCGGCAGGCGCCGCCGCGGCGAGCACCCGGTGCCCGCGCAGCTTCAACGCCGAGGCCAGCGCCTCGGCGAGCAGTCGGTGGTCGTCGACCACCATGAGCCGCACTCCCATCGAGCAACCCCCCAGTCCCCCCGATGGATCCCCATGGATGCCGCACTATGGATGCCCACCGGCCCGCGCGGACAGGAGCCCCCTCCCGGCTCCCCCGCTCTTCATGCCCCCGGAAGCTACACGCTTGTTCGACATTGCGCTCCCCCTACCGGTGAGAACTGCCCCTGATCGACGGAATTTCTGGCTTTCCGCGTATTCGAGGGTGATGGGCGGTACGCGCACGGCCCCGCCCCTGAGCAGGGACGGGGCCGCAGCTGCGGAGCAGTGGTTCAGCCGCCGGCGCCGAGCGCGAGCGCCAGGACCTTCTCTCCCGAGACCGAACTCGACAGCTTGTCGGCGAACCGGCCGGCCAGGTACAGGCGGCCCTGCGAATAGAGGATCTCGGAGTAGTCGGGAGACAGCGTGCCCTCCAGGTCCCGCACCGACCCCGCCGCCGGGTTCTCCAGCAGCTTGGTCTCCTTGAAGGAGCCGCCGTCGATGCTGACCACCTGGCCGCCCTTGTTGTACGGCGGGTGCTTGTACGCGATCACATTGCCGCCGTCCATGCGCAGCGGGGTGATCGTGTAGCCGTCGCCGGCGTCGGCGCGCTGGCCGTTCTGCTTGCCGGTGGTGAGGTCGAACGCGACGATCTCGTTGGTCCGGCTGTAGCCCTTGGTGCCGTCGTGCTCCTCGGTCGGCAGGTACAGCCTGCCGTTGCCGACCGCGACTCCGGTGCAGTGCTCCAGCTCGGAGATCGCGTCGCATTTGGCCGCGTACTCCTTGCCGGGCGCCGAGATCCGGGTGATCAGCCTGCCGGTCTTGTTGTCGACGGAGAAGAAGTCCGAGATCTCACTGCCGTCGCCCGCGCTGTGACCGACGTCGGCGGCCACGACCAGCGGGTTCGTCGACACGACGGCGGCGTACTCGATGCCCGTGGCCAGCTTGTACTCCGAAAGCGTCTTCCCGGACTGCGGGTCGATGGTCTGGATGTGCAGCTGCGGCTCGGTGAACGAGCCGCACTTGAGCACGGCGACGAGCTTCTCGCCGCCGCCGTACCCGGCGTCGATGCAGGTGTCCTTGGGCTTCGGGGCCCACAGCCGCCTGCCGCTGGAAAGGTCGAAGGCGACGCCTCCGTAGTCGCCGCCCGCGGCGACCGTGTTCGCACTGACCGTGACGTTCTCGAAGGTCATCGCCCGGCCGCCGGAGCCGAACGACTTCGTCCACAGCTTCTTTCCGGCGTCCAGGTCGATCGCCGCGACCTGGCTGCACCCCTCGGACCTGCCCTTCGGCGGCATCCTGGGCTGGAAGACGACGGCCGTCCGGTCGTCGTCGGTGGTGTGCGTGCTGACCGTGCAGACCGGGCCGGGCAGCTTGATCGTCCACAGCTTGCCGCCGTTGTCGCGGTCGTAGCCGTCGATCTCGGCGACGCCGCTCTTCACATACGCCTTGTCGGTGAGCCACGAACCGGCGACGACGGTGGTGTCGTCGACCTGGGGCACCGGCACCTTGAACAGCAGCTGCGAGGCGGTGTGGGCGGGCACCTTCTCCGCGCCGTCGGCCGTGTCGCCGCCGGTGCCTCCGGTGCCGCCGCCGCTGGAGCTCGCCTCATCGCTGTTCCTGCCGTCGTCCTTGCCGGACGACGCGTACCAGACGCCCCCGGCGACGAGCAGCGCGACGGCGACGACCGCCGCCACGATGATCAGCGCCTGCGAGCCGCCCTTGCGCCCGCCGCCGGGCTGCCCGTGCTGCCCGGGCTGCGGGTACGGCGGGGCGGGCGGCTGCGGGTAGCCGTAACCGGCCTGCGGGCCGTAGGGGTTCGGCGGCTGCCCGTAGGGCGGTGCGGGCTGGGCGTAGGGGTTGGGCTGCTGCGGTGCCTGCGGTGCCTGGGGATAGCCGTATCCCGGCTGCTGCGGGGGCTGGTGGGGCGGCGGCGGGGGCTGCGTCATGGCGTGGCTACCTCGTGAGCGGACGGCGGGGACGACGGGGTCTGGGAGAGGTCACTTGCCGTAGGCGAGCATCAACTTGCCCTTCGCGTTGTCGTCACCGCTGATCCGGGTGGGCGAGAGGTAGAAGCGTCCGTCGACCCAGTCGAAGGACTTGGTGAAGAGGGCGCTCTCCAGGGCCGCCGTGCTCTGCGGGTTCTGCAGCAGCTTCACCGGCGTGTGGCCGGAGCCGCCCGTCGCGATCGACACGACCTGGCCGCCCGCGTCGTACGAGGGCTGCACATAGGCGATGAGTCTGCCGCCCTCCACCTTCACCGGCAGCATCGACTCGTCCGCCGGGGACTTGACGCGCCACTTCTCCTTGCCGTTCGCGAGGTCGATCGCGACGATCTCGTTCGGCCCGGTGGTGGCGTCGGTCGGCAGGTAGAGGGTGTTGGCGTCCGCGGTCACGCCCTTGCAGCCCTGCAGGTCACGTTCGAGGAGCGCCCACCCGCACTGGGGGGCGAAGTCCTCGTCGAAGCCCACCTGCGAGCGGAACCTGCCGTTCGAGCCGAAGGTCGAGATGTTCCAGGCCTTCTTGTCCTGATTGGTGCTGTAGACGACGAGCGGGTCGACGGAGTAGGTCCGCGCGACCGACCAGCCCTTGCCGAACTTCTGCGTCCACCTGACCCTGCCGGAAGCCGGGTCCAGCTCCTGGATCTCGTCGTGCTCGTCCGGTTCGCTGGCGTTGCAGGTCGCGACGGAGATCAGCCTGCTGCCGCCGGCGAAGGCGGTCGGGAAGCAGGCGCTGCCGTACTTCTTCTTGTCGAACAGCTTCTTCCCGCTGTCGATGTCGTACGCCACCCCGGACTGCGAGCGGCCCACCAGCACCGTCCGGCCGCTGAGCGACAGGGAGATGTTCAGGGTGCTGTCGAACAGCGCGCCCTCGGGGAGCGTGCCGCTCCAGCCCTTGGCGCCGGTGTCCAGGTCGAGTTGCTGGAGCTGGTTGCACTTGGCGCGCTGGCCGGTGCCGCTCTCGTAGGCCACCACGACCTTGCCGTCGGCCGACTTCTGCGGGGTGACCGCGCAGATCTTCTGCGGGAAGGTGACGGTGTCCCAGGCCGGACTGCCGTCGGTCACGTCGTAGGCGAAGACCTGCTTGTACGCCGCCTTCACGGCCGCCTTGTCGGTGATCCACATGCCGGGGGCCTCGGCGCCCGCACCGGGCGCATCCGGGGGCGACTTGTACCAGAGCACCTTCGCCTCGCCCGCCTTGCGGCTCGCATTGAAGCCCTGGGGGTCGGAACCGCCGCCGTCACCGGTGCCGCCGGAGCCGGACGCGGTGGGCTTCGGGTCGTCGCTCTGCCCGGCGACCGGCTTCTTGTCGCCGCCGCCCCCGCTGGTCACGGCGTAGACGGTGCCGCCGATGACGGCCAGCGCGGCCACGGCCGCCGCGATCACCAGGCCGGGCCTGCCCTTGAAGGGGTTGCCGGAGCCGGGCGGCGGGGTGCCGGGCGCGCCGGGGTACCGGGGCTGCGGCGGAAAGCCGTAACCGGGCTGCGCACCGTACGGTCCGGGCTGCTGCGGCTGCCCATAGGGGCCGGGCTGCTGGGGGTACTGGCCCGGCTGCTGGGGTGGGATCGGGGGCGGTGGTCCGAAACCGCCCTGTGGTGCTCCGAAACCGCCGTACGGCGGCTGGTTGGGCGGCTGCGTCATCAGCGCGTTCCCCCGTTCAGTCACTGACTTTTAGCCAAGTCCTCTTTCTACCACCTGAAACTGACAGCACACCGGGCCGGTTCAGCCCCTGTTCCCAAGGGAGAACCGGCCCGTGACACCGCCGTTATGCGCCTTCACTCAGCCTTCATCGGAACGTCACGCGTCTTCGGCGAGTTCCAGCCAGCGCAGCTCCAGGTCCTCGCGCTCGCCCGCCAAGTCCCGCAGCTGGGCGTCGAGTTCGGCCACCTTTGCGAAGTCGGTGGCGTTCTCGGCGATCTGGGCGTGCAGCCTGGTCTCCTTCTCGGAGACCTTGTCCAACTGCCGCTCGATCTTCTGGAGTTCCTTCTTCGCGGCCCGCTGGTCGGCGGCGCTCTTCTCGGGGGCGGGCCTGGCCGCGACGGGCGAGGCGGCCGCGACCGCCTCCTCCATCTTCTGGCGCCGCTCCAGGTACTCGTCGATGCCGCGCGGCAGCATCCGCAGGGTGGCGTCGCCGAGCAGCGCGAACACGCGGTCGGTGGTGCGCTCGACGAAGAACCGGTCGTGGGAGATGACGATCATCGAGCCGGGCCAGCCGTCGAGGAGGTCCTCCAGCTGGGTCAGGGTCTCGATGTCCAGGTCGTTGGTGGGCTCGTCGAGGAAGAGGACGTTGGGCTCGTCCATGAGCAGCCGCAGCAGCTGCAGACGGCGGCGCTCACCGCCGGACAGGTCACCGACGGGCGTCCACTGCTTCTCCTTGTTGAAGCCGAACGTCTCGCACAACTGTCCGGCGGTCATCTCCCGCCCCTTGCCGAGGTCGACGCGCTCGCGCACCTGCTGCACGGCCTCCAGGACCCGCAGGTTCGGGTTGAGTTCGGCGACCTCCTGGGAGAGGTAGGCGAGCTTGACGGTCTTGCCGACGGCGACCCGGCCGCCGGCGGGCTGCGCCTCGCCCTCGGTGCGCGCGGCCTGGGCCATGGCCCGCAACAGGGAGGTCTTGCCGGCGCCGTTGACGCCGACCAGGCCGATGCGGTCGCCGGGGCCGAGCTGCCAGGTGACGTGCTTGAGCAGCACCTTGGGTCCGGCCTGCACGGTGACGTCTTCCAGGTCGAAGACGGTCTTCCCGAGCCGCGAGGAGGCGAACTTCATCAGCTCGCTGCTGTCCCGCGGCGGCGGTACGTCCTTGATGAGCTCGTTGGCGGCCTCCACGCGGAAGCGGGGCTTGGAGGTGCGGGCGGGCGCACCGCGCCGCAGCCAGGCCAGCTCCTTGCGGACGAGGTTCTGCCGCTTGACCTCCTCGGTTGCGGCGATGCGCTCGCGTTCGGCGCGCGCGAAGACGTAGTCGGAGTAGCCGCCCTCGTACTCGTGGACGACGCCCCGCTGCACGTCCCACATGCGGGTGCAGACCTGGTCGAGGAACCAGCGGTCGTGCGTCACGCACACGAGGGCGGAGCGGCGCTCACGCAGATGGCGGGCGAGCCAGGCGATGCCCTCGACGTCGAGGTGGTTCGTCGGCTCGTCGAGGACGATCAGGTCCTGTTCCTCGATGAGCAGCTTGGCGAGCGCGATCCGGCGCCGCTCACCACCGGAGAGGGGCGCGATGACGGTGTCCAGCCCCTGCGGGAAGCCGGGCAGGTCGAGCCCGCCGAACAGGCCCGTCAGCACGTCCCGGATCTTGGCGTTGCCCGCCCACTCGTGGTCCGCCATGTCCCGGATGACCTCGTGCCGGACGGTGGCGTTCGGGTCGAGGGAGTCGTGCTGGGTGAGCACGCCGAGGCGGAGGCCGCCGGAGTGGGTGACCCGGCCGGTGTCGGCCTCCTCCAGCTTGGCCAGCATGCGGATCAGGGTGGTCTTGCCGTCGCCGTTGCGCCCGACCACCCCGATCCGGTCGCCTTCGGAGACGCCGAGGGAGACGCCGTCGAGAAGGGCACGAGTGCCGTACACCTTGCTGACGTTCTCGACATTGACCAGATTGACGGCCATTACGCTCCTGCCCAGGGGGCTGTGCTCGACATGCGGCTCGGCCGCGGGGGTCAGCCTCCCAGCCTAATGTGCGCCGGCCGGTGACCGATCCCGCGACAGAGGACCGCAGGTCAGCGGGCTGCGTCCGCGCGGATCTCGCCGAGCAGGTCGTACATCACCTGGCCGGGGCACTCGGTGGCGAAGTAGTCGCGGTGGCCGCCGATGGTGTTCGTGTCCTTCTTCGTGCCGTTGACGGGGTTCACGTAGGTGACCCTCGCCTGGGGGTCGAGGCCCTTGAACCGGCAGATCACCTTGATCAGCCGGATCAGGGAGTCCTTGGCCGCGTCCGTGGGGCCGTTCTCCGTGAGCGTGCCGATGAGGGCGATGCCGAGGGCGCCGGAGTTGTAGCCCACGGAGTGGAAGCCGGTGACGAGGTCGCCGTCCAGGTTGAAGGCGGGGATGCCGTCGTCGCCGGAGTAACGCCCCTCGTAGACGGTGCCGGACTCGTCGATGAGGAAGTGGTAGCCGATGTCGCCCCAGTCGTTGGTGATCGCGTGGAGCTCATAGATCGCGCGTACCGTCGCGGCCGGGTCGGGATCGTTGTTCGGGGTGGCGGTGTGGTGGACCGTGATGATCTGCAACGGGAAGTACTGCTCGGGCGAGTTGACCTTGCCGTCCTTGTACCGCTTGGACTCGTCGGCGCCCCACGCCGGGCGGGAGAGGTAGCGCACACCGCGTACGCGCGTCGGCTCGCTGGGCACGTGGAAGGTGCGGCCGGGGCCGTCGGTGACGTCGATCGCCAGCGAGGCCACGGCGGACACTCCGCCCGACGCCTTCACCTCGTAGGCGGTGGCGTTCTGGGCCGCCACCAGCGCGCTGCCCCCGTCCTCGACGGCCGAGCAGCCCGCGGTCACGGTCTGCCAGTCACCGTCCGCGAGGCGGATCGCGGCGCCGTCCTTCGCGCCGGACCAGCGCAGACCGACGTAGGAGGCGGCGAAGGCGGTGGTGGCCTCGCCGGTGCCGGTGGCGGCCTCGGTCCGGGTGGCGGGGAACTTCTCAGGCGTCGTACCGGAGGAGCCGGAACCGCTGCCGTCTCCGTCACCGGAGCCGGAGTCGGTGGCCGCGAAGACCGCCGGGGTCACGGCGGCCGCGCCGGCCACGGCCGCGGCGGCACCGATCACGCCGCGACGGGACAGAGAGCGCTTCCTACGATGAGCAGGGGAGGGTGTGGGGGATTCGGACACGTGCGTGACCCTTCGGCTGTGCAGGGGGCATAGACGCGCCACACGGGGCGCTTGAAAGCTCAACCGACCCTATTGGCCCCACCGGCCCCATCAGTACTGCGATTGCAGTACATCCCTGTGGAAATCCGGCACTTCCGCGTGAAGATCACGCGAAGATCGCGCATGGCGTCATGCTCCGGCGCCGCCCCTCTGGTTCCGCGTGATCGGCGTGGTCACTCTTTGTGATGACGTGATCGGGAACGGGCCGCTACGGTGGGAAGGCAGGCCGCAGGATCCCGCCCATGGGAGGAACTATGACTGCCGAGCGTGCTGAGCAGACCGGATGGCGGATGCCCCCGCTGGACGGATACACCGTCGACGACTTGCTCACCTTGCCGGATCTCCCGCCGCACACAGAGCTGATCGACGGGAGCTTGGTCCTTGTGAGCCCGCAGCGTTATTTCCACTTCGCCGCGATTGACCTGCTGGTGACTGGCCTGCGCCGAACCATGCCGTCCGATCTGAAGGTCGCACGTGAAATGACGGTGGTGCTGGACCGACGCAACGGCCCCGAGCCCGACGTCTCCGTCATCAAGGCTGCCGCGAAGAAGGGACTGACCCAGACGTACTTCGAGGGGAAAGACGTCGTGCTCGCCGTAGAGGTCATCTCGCCGGAGTCCGAGGCTCGCGACCGGCTCACCAAGACGCACAAGTACGCCGCGGCGGGTATCCAGCACTACTGGCTTGTCGAGATGAGCGGGCCCGACGACCATCCCGTCGTCGAGGTCTTCGAACTCTCGGCGGCCACGGGCGCGTACCGCTCGGCCGGAACCTATCGGGACCGCATCAAGGTCGACAAGCCGTACCCCATCGACATCGATCTGACGGAGATCGACGAACTCTGAGCCCCTCCGCTCAGACCACCGTCGCCCCCGCCACCGGCCCCGCTGCAGCCCGCGCCGCCCGGCACGTCCCCGACGCCCGCAGAGCCTGGGTCACCTTCTCCGCCGACTCGGCATCACGCGCGAGGAACGCCGTCGTGGGCCCGGAGCCGGAGACCAGCGCGGCGAGCGCGCCGGCACCCCGCCCCGCATCCAGCGTGTCCGCCAGCTCCGGGAACAGCGACAACGCCGCAGGCTGAAGGTCATTGGAGACGGCGACGGCCAGTGCCTGCACGTCCCCCTTGGCCAGCGCCTCCAGCAGCTCCCCCGAAGCCACCGGCTCCGGGATCTCCCACCCCTCCGCCAGCCGGTCGAACTCGCGGAAGACGGCCGGGGTGGAAAGACCGCGGTCGGCCATCGCGAACACCCAGTGGAAGGTGCCGCCGACCTCCAGCGTGCGCAGCTGCTCGCCGCGCCCGGTGCCCAGCGCCGCCCCGCCCACCAGGCTGAACGGCACATCGCTGCCCAACTCGGCGCAGATGGCGAGGAGTTCGGCCCGCGACGCGCCCGCCTGCCACAGCGTGTTGCAGGCCAGCAGCGCACCCGCGCCGTCCGCGCTGCCGCCCGCCATGCCACCGGCGACCGGGATGTCCTTGGCGATGTGGATGTGCACGGCCGGTTCGATGCCCCGCCGCCGGGCCAGTTCGAGGGCCGCGCGCGCCGCAAGGTTCGTACGGTCCAGGGGCACCTGGTCGGCGTCCGGCCCCTCGCAGGTGATGCGCAGCTCGTCTGCGGGCGTCACGGTGACCTCGTCGTAGAGGCCGACCGCCAGGAAGACATTGGCCAGGTCGTGGAAGCCGTCGGGGCGGGCCGCACCCACCGCGAGCTGGACGTTGACCTTGGCGGGGACGCGTACGGTGACGCTCACTTCTGACCCGGCTCCTTGCTTTCTGCGATACGGGCGAACTCCTCGACCGTCAGGGCCTCCCCGCGCGCCTGCGGCGACACCCCGGCGGCGACGAGGGCGGCCTCCGCCGCCGCGGGCGATCCGGCCCAGCCGGCGAGCGCGGCCCGCAGCGTCTTGCGCCGCTGGGCGAAGGCCGCGTCGACCACGGCGAACACCTCGCGCCGTGAGGCGGTGGTCTTCAGCGGCTCGGTGCGGCGGACCAGCGAGACGAGGCCGCTGTCGACGTTCGGCGCCGGCCAGAAGACGTTGCGGCCGATGGCGCCGGCCCGCTTGACCTCGGCGTACCAGTTGGCCTTCACGGACGGGACGCCGTACACCTTCGAGCCGGGCGCGGCGGCGAGGCGGTCGGCGACCTCCGACTGGACCATGACCAGGGTGCGTTCGATGCTCGGGAAGGTCTCGAGCATGTGCAGGAGGACGGGGACGGCGACGTTGTAGGGGAGGTTCGCGACGAGCGCCGTGGGGGCGGGGCCCGGCAGCTCGGTCACGTGCATCGCGTCGGAGTGGACGAGCGCGAAACGGTCGGCGCGGTCGGGCATGCGGGCCGCGATGGTGGCGGGCAGCGCCGCGGCCAGTACGTCGTCGATCTCGACGGCGGTGACGCGGTCGGCGACCTCCAGCAGCGCCAGGGTGAGCGAGCCGAGCCCCGGGCCGACCTCGACGACCACGTCGTCCGGGCGGACGTCGGCGGTGCGGACGATACGGCGCACCGTGTTGGCGTCGATCACGAAGTTCTGGCCGCGCTGCTTGGTGGGGCGGACGCCGAGGGCTGCCGCCAGTTCGCGGATGTCGGCGGGGCCCAGGAGGGCGTCGGGGGTGGGGCTGCTCACTCGACAAGGGTACGGGGGTGCGGGTGCGGGGGTTGCCAGGGCACCCGGCGCTGCGCTGGGCGGGGGGCGGGTGCGCAGCCCGGCGCTACGGGGTGCCGCCTGCGCCCACCCGTGCCGCCCTTAGCGGCACGACTGCCCGCAGGCCACGCGGGCTGCGACAACTGGTTTCAGCCGTGCAGCCGTGCCCCGCAGTGCGGCCAAGGGCTCGCCCCCCGCCGTACATACAGCTTCTTCGCACGGGCCGTCTGTTCTGCCGGGGACGCGTCCTCGGGGCGGCCGGTGCCGCCGAGGCTCTGCCAGGTGCGGGACTCCAGCTGGTAGAGGCCGCCGTAGGTGCCAGAGGGGTCCACGGCGTGCGGGCGGCCGCCCGACTCGCAGGCCGCGAGGCCCTTCCAGTTCAGGTCGTCGGCCCCGCGCACGGACGTCGGGAGCGGCTTCGTGCCCACCTTCACGACCTGCGCCCGCGGCTCGCGCACCACCTCGGTACCGGCCAGGCGCGGCTTCTGCCGGACCCCGTTGACGATGCGCAGGGAGTACGTGATCCGCCGCAGCCCCGGCTGGCCCACCCGGTCGACGACCTCCGTCCCCTTGAACAGCCCGGGGTCCTCCTCCCGCTGCACCTTGAACGGGATCTCCTCCTCGCGTACCTCCTTGGAGCCGGTGACCCGCAGCACGGTGACCGTCTGCCCGTCGCGCGGGAAGCTGTCCGCCGGCACGGAGGTGGTGTCCTCGCCGTGCAGCAAGATCCCGGCCTCCTCGACGACCTCCTGCACGGTCGCCGCGTTCGTGCGGACCGTCCGTGCGTGGCCGTCGGCCATGACCGTCACCGAACGCTCGGTGCGCACGTCGAGCGAGAGCCCCGCGCGTCCGATGTGCCGGGAGCGCGCGGCGGACAGATACGCGCCCTGCGCCCGCACCCCCATCTCCTCGAGCGCCTCCTGCACGGTGTCCGCCGTCGTCCACACCTCGCGCTGGTGCCCGTCGATGGTGAGCCGCACGGGGCGCCCGTACTGCACCACGATCTCGTCACCGCTGCGGATCGCCGTGCCGGGGGCGGGCGCGACCACGTCGTGCGCCCCCACCTCGACGCTCTCCTGTGCGAGCAGTTCGGTCACGTCGTCGGCGAAGGTGTGCAGGGTGCGCGGCTTGCCGTCGACGTTCAGCTCGATGGCCTTGTCCTTGGCGACGAAGGCGGTGGTGCCGCCGGCCAGGAAGGCGACGACCAGCGCCTGCGGCAGCAGCCGGCGCATCGAGCCGTCCGGGAGCTCGATGGGCCGCGCCCGGCGCCGGCGTGCGGCCCGGCGCCTGCGTCCCGTTCCGGCGCGCGCGGCGGGCGCGGCGGGCGCGGGCACTTCCTCGCCCGCCGCGCTCCCCACCTGCCGCGGAAGCGGCGGCTCGGGTACCTGGGCCGCCTCGTAGGCGGGCCGGTACGTGTCCTCGTACGCCCCGGGCACCCCGTAGGCCAGGGTCTGCGCGCTGTGCACGTCGTAGGCGTACGCCGGCGGATACGCCGGGTCGTACGCCTCATACGTCCCGTACTGCCAGTACTGCGGGTTCTGGGAGTACTGCGAGTTGCTCACGCCGACACGCTCCAGGGGCCGTAGGGGTCCAGAGGGGTCCGGATCGGGCACCAGAACCTAGCGGAGCCCGTATCACTCTCCAAAGCGGCGTCATTACGAAGAGTTACAGTCGCGGCGAACGCGAGTCCGCCGGGGCCTGATCGTAGGGTTATGGACGACTACGCTCGGTAGCCGAAGGCGCGGGCCGTGTTCGCCGCCAGGGCCGTCGCCAGCGCGTCCTCCTCGATGCCGCGCACGGCGGCCATGGCGCGCACCGTGACCGGAATGAGATACGGCGCATTGGGCCGTCCGCGGTACGGCGCCGGTGTGAGGAAGGGCGCGTCGGTCTCCACCAGGACCAGTTCCAGGGGCGCCAGGGCGAGCGCGTCCCGCAGATGCTGGGCGTTCTTGAAGGTGACGTTGCCGGCGAAGGACATGAAGTACCCGGCGCGGGCGCACACCTGAGCCATCTCTGCGTCCCCGGAGTAGCAGTGGAACACCGTCCGCTCGGGCGCGCCCTCCTCCTTGAGGATGCGCAGCACATCGGCGTGGGCGTCGCGGTCGTGGATGACGAGGGCCTTGCCGTGCCGCTTGGCGATCTCGATGTGGGCGCGGAAGGAGGCCTCCTGCGCCTCCTTGCCCTCGGGGCCGGTGCGGAAGTAGTCGAGACCCGTCTCGCCGACGCCCTTGACCTGGGCGAGCCCGGCCAGCGCGTCGATCTGCCCGAGCGCCTCGTCGAGCGCCGCCGTGCCTCCCGCCTCCCGCGCGCCCTGCCTGGACCAGCCGTCGGGGTCGCCGTGGACGATGCGCGGCGCCTCGTTGGGGTGCAGGGCCACCGTCGCGTGGACGGCCTCGTACCGTCCCGCCGTCTCGGCGGCCCACTGCGAGCCCCGAAGGTCGCAGCCGACCTGCACGACCGTCGTCACACCCACCGAAGCGGCCTTCGCGAGGCCCTCCTCGACCGTGCCGTTCTGCATGTCGAGGTGGGTGTGGGAGTCGGCGACGGCCACCCGGAGGGGTTCCGGGAGCGGCGGCGCCGCGTTCTTCTGGACGGTCTTCTCGCCGGAGCTTGAGGAGGGCATGCTCCGATCCTACGAAAGGGGCATGCCCGCCCGGCCGCCGGAGCTGTCAGCTCGCCTTGCGCTGGAAGGGGTGCAGGAGATCCGAGAGATGCCAGTGGTGGTCCCGCTCGCCCGCCTCGGCGCCCTCGGCTGCGGGCTCCTGGGCCTCGGTCTGCGGTGTCCGCCGCTGCTGCCTGTGCACCGCGTCGCGCACCGACGAGACCTGCCCGGGTCGCATGATCCGCACGACGTGGTTGTCGCAGTTCTGGCAGGTGGGCTTGGACAACGGAGACGGCACGACCTGCCCCTCGGCCACGTACATCACGAACTCGTGACCCTCGGCGTCGTTGTGGTGCTCTATCTCGTACGACTGCTCCCAGCCGTGCCCGCAGCGCATGCAGGCGAAGGAGTACGACTCGTGGACGACTGCGGTGGCCGTGCCGCGGAGGCCGGACTGCCCTGAGATCTCGCTCATGCCAGCTCCTCTTGATCTGCTGGACCAAGGAACGGGTGCGTCCCTTCAACCAGTGGACGCTTCTGGCGGAGCGAATGCATCAGCCCTGTCGACTGTTGGAGCCGATTTGGATTTTCCTTGCCAGAGCGGCCCCGCTCAGCGGTCTGGGCTTTGCTTTTCACGACCTTGCTTTGCCCTTTTGTGGGGCGCTCGCTCAGGCGAGATGCGCCCTGCTCAGAGGGGGTGTGGCGGATTTCACGAAAGCCTCACGAACCACTGGCCGAAGAGGCATTCTTCGCGGCCACAACGGCGTCGAACACTTCCCTTTTGGGAAGTCCGGCCTCTGCCGCAACCGCCGCAATGGCTTCTTTTCGCCGCTCCCCCGCCTCCTCCCGCACCCGCACCCTGCGCACCAGTTCGGCGGCGTCGAGTTCCTCGGGTCCCTTCTCCGGGGCGCCCTCGACGACCACGGTGATCTCACCGCGCACACCCTCGGCGGCCCAGGCGGCCAGCTCGCCGAGCCCGCCCCGCCTGACCTCCTCGTACGTCTTGGTCAGCTCCCGGCAGACGGCGGCGCGCCGCTCGGTGCCGAAGACCTCGGCCATGGCGGCGAGGGTGTCGTCGAGGCGGTGCGGGGCCTCGAAGTAGACGAGGGTCCGGCGCTCCTCGGCGACCTCCTTCAGCCGGGTCAGCCGCTCGCCCGCCTTGCGCGGCAAAAAGCCCTCGAAGCAGAACCGGTCGACAGGCAGCCCGGACAGCGCGAGCGCGGTGAGCACGGCGGACGGCCCGGGCACGGCGGTGACCCGGATGTCCTTCTCCACGGCGGCGGCGACCAGCCGGTACCCCGGGTCGGACACCGACGGCATCCCGGCATCCGTGACGAGCAGCACTCGCGCACCGCCGACGAGTTCCTCGACGAGTTCGGGCGTACGGGCGCTCTCGTTGCCCTCGAAGTACGACACGATCCGCCCCTTGGGCGTGACGCCCAGGGCCTGCGTCAGCCGCCTGAGCCGCCGGGTGTCCTCGGCTGCGACGACATCGGCCCCCGCCAGCTCCTCGGCCAGCCGGGGCGGCGCGTCCGCGATGTCGCCGATGGGGGTGCCTGCAAGTACGAGGATTCCGGTCACGCCCCCATCCTCCCAGGGCCGCACCGAGGGGGACGCATCCGAGCCCTTACGACCCATGCACGGGACTCACACAGAACGGTTCCCTACGATGGCGCGGTGACCAGTACCGCGTCCTCCCCGGACACCCGGCAAGGCCAGAGCCCGCAGGACCAGCGGCCGTCGTGGCAGCAGCGGCTGCGCCGTTTCGGCTACACGGCCGGGCCGAGAAGCGACGTCCGCGAGCGTCTGGTGCCGCCGTACGTGCAGCCCAGCCCGCGGATCTGGCAGGTGCTCGGGGTGCCGCCTGCGCTCATCGAGCGGATCACCCGCTGGTCGGCCTGGGGCGGCCCGCTGCTGGTCACGCTGATGGCCGGCGTGACGCGGTTCTGGCACCTGGGCAGCCCGAAGGCGGTGATATTCGACGAGACGTACTACGCCAAGGACGCCTGGGCGCTCGTCCACCGCGGCTTCGAGGTCAACTGGGACAAGAACGCCAACGACCAGATCCTGGCGCTGAACGGGCACGTCAAGATCCCGACGGACGCGGCGTACGTGGTGCATCCGCCGGTCGGCAAGTACGTCATCGGGCTCGGGGAGCTGATCTTCGGGTTCAACCCCTTCGGCTGGCGGTTCATGACCGCGCTGCTGGGCACGCTCTCGGTCCTGATGCTGTGCCGCATCGGCCGCCGCATCTTCCGCTCGACCTTCCTCGGCTGCCTCGCGGGATCGCTGATGGCGGTCGACGGACTGGCCTTCGTGATGGCCCGCACCTCGCTGCTCGACGGCGTGCTGATGTTCTTCGTGCTGGCCGCGTTCGGCTGCCTGGTCATCGACCGGGACAAGGCGCGCGAGAAACTCGCGGCCGCACTGCCGGTCGGCCCGGACGGCCGGGCCCGGCCCGACGCGCACATCGCGGCGACCACGTGGCTGGGGCTGCGCCCCTGGCGCTGGGCGGCGGCGCTCCTGATGGGGCTCGCGATCGGCACGAAGTGGAACGGCCTGTACATCCTGGTCTTCTTCGGCCTGATGACCGTCCTGTGGGACGTCGGCGCGCGCAAGGTCGCCGGCGCGCCCCACCGGCTCTCCGCCGTGTTCGTGGTCGAGTCGGTCGTCTCATGGCTGGTGATGTCGTGGATCGCCGTCACCGTCTACCTGGTCTCCTGGACCGGCTGGATCCTCTCCCCCACCAACGGCAAGGGCGGCTACTTCCGCAACTGGGCCGCCACCGACGGCAGGGGCGGCAACTGGACCTGGCTCTTCCCCGACTGGTGGCGCAGCCTGTGGCACTACGAGCACGAGGTCTACGAGTTCCACCGCAACCTGCACTCGCCGCACACCTACATGTCCAACCCCTGGAGCTGGATCGTCGACGGCCGCCCGGTCTCGTACTTCTACGAGTCCCCCTCGCCCGGCAAGGACGGCTGCCCCGTGGGCGCGGGCCAGAAGTGCGCCCGCGAGGTGCTGGCGATCGGCACCCCGATGCTGTGGTGGGCGGCCTGCTTCGCGGTCCTGTACATCCTGTGGCGCTGGCTGCTGCGCCGCGACTGGCGGGCGGGCGCCATCGCCTGCGGCATCGCGGCCGGCTATCTGCCCTGGTTCCTGTACCAGGAGCGGACGATCTTCTTCTTCTACGCCGTCGTGTTCGTGCCGTTCCTCTGCCTGGCCGTGGCGATGCTGCTGGGCGCGATCGTCGGACCACCGGGGTCGAGCGACACACGCCGGGTGGCGGGCGCGACGGGGGCGGGCGTGCTCGTCCTGCTGATCGCCTGGAACTTCATCTACTTCTGGCCGCTGTACACCGGGACCGCGATCCCGATCGACGACTGGCGGTCGCGTATGTGGCTGGATACCTGGGTGTAGCGACCGCCTCAGCCCTTTCTGAGTACTCCTGAGTATCCGAACGGACACAACATAGGGAAACACCCCTCACAGCTCCCCCTCGGGCCACATACAGTGCGAGGCACCAACGGGGAACGGGGAGGGAGCCCTTCATGGGCAAGGGGGTCAAGATCACCGTCATCGGCAGCGTCTTCGCTGTGATGGTGGGCGGCGCCGGGTACGGCGCGTACAACATCGTGTCCGCGCTGAACGGCGGCGGGGGCTCGGACGGAGCGTCCGTGAAGACCGGTCCGCCGAGCGGCGACGAGATCAAGGAGACCTCGGCGAAGTTCTTCGCGGCCTGGGAGAAGGGCCAGGCGGCCGAGGCGGCCACGTACACGAACAACGACACGGCGGCCGAACCGCTGCTGACCTCCTACAGCAGTGCCGCGCACATCACCGGCGTGAAGATCACCCCGGGCACGGCGCACGGCGCGACCGTCCCCTACACGGTCAGGGCCACGGTGTCCTACGGCGGCAGGTCCAAACCCCTGACCTACCGGAGCGAGCTGACCGTCGTGCGCGGGAGGACCACCGGGCGGGCGCTGGTCGACTGGCGGCCGTCCGTGGTCCATCCGCAGCTGCAGAAGGGCGACACCCTGTTCACCGGCGAGGCGGCGAACCCGCCGATCGAGGCCGTGGACCGCAACGGGGCCGTACTGACGAAGGAGAAGTACCCCTCGCTCGGCCCGGTCCTGGACACCCTCCGCGAGCGGTACGGCGACAAGGCGGGCGGCACCCCGGGCATCGAGCTGGCGATCAAGCACCAGTCACCGGACGCGGGCGACACCTCGCTGCTCACCCTCGCCAAGGGCAGGGCGGGCAGGCTGCAGACCACGATCAGCGCGAGCGCCCAGGCGGCGGCCGAGACGGCCGTGAAGAAGTTCGCGCAGTCGTCGGTGGTGGCCGTCAAGCCCAGCACCGGTGAGGTGCTCGCGGTCGCCAACCACCGCAGGGACCAGTTCAACGCGGCCTTCCAGGGCGAGGTGGCACCCGGCTCCACCATGAAGATCATCACCGCGGCGATGCTCATCGACAACGGCGTGACCTCGATGAACGGCCCGGCACCCTGCCCTCCGGAGGCCGTGTGGCAGGGGCAGACCTTCAAGAACCTCAAGGGCATGCAGCCCAACGAGAAGGCCACCCTCGCCAACAGCTTCCTGCGCTCCTGCAACACGGCTTTCATCAAGCTCATCGACGAGAAGCCGCTGGACGACTCCTCGCTGACCCAGGAGGCCCAGGACCGGTTCGGGCTCGGCCGGGACGACTGGAAGACCGGCATCGTCTCCTTCGACGGCAAGGTCCCCGCGGTCAGCGGCCCGGACCGGGCGGCGAACGCCATCGGCCAGGGCCAGGTCCAGATGAGCCCGCTGAACATGGCGTCGGTCACGGCGACCGCCATCACCGGCACGTTCCGGCAGCCGTATCTGGTCTCGCCGAAGCTCGACGACCGTCAACTGGCCACCGCGAAGGGCCTGCGCGCGAGCACCGCCGCACAGCTGAAGCAGATGATGCATCTCACCGCGACCCAGGGCACCGCGGCGCAGGCGATGGCCGGGCTGAGCGGGGACTTCGGCGCGAAGACCGGTTCCGCGGAGGTCGACGGACAGGCGGTGTCCAACAGCTGGTTCACGGGCTTCAGGGGTGACCTGGCGGCGGCGGCCATGACCGAGGAGGGCGGCCACGGCGGCACGGCGGCCGGGCCGATTGTCGCAGCTGTGCTACGGACGGGCTCCTGAAGTCACCCGTTGAGGACGGGACTCTAGGCTGTTGCCGTCGTTGGTTGGGATGGATGTGGGCAACGGGGACCCTGGGGATCTCTCGGAGGAACGGGAACAGTGGGCAACAGAAGGCGCGTCGCCGAGCGACCGAAGACCAAACCCGCCGTGGTCGGCGGGATGATCGCCGTGGTGATCGGCGGCGCCGGCTTCGGCGCCTACGCGCTGTACGGCGGCGGGGCGTCGGCCGACGACCGGTCGGCCTCGACGTCCGCATCCTCCGACCACAAGGCCGTCAAGACCGGCCCGCTGTCCGCGACCGAGGTCCAGACGACGGCCGAGCGTTTCCTCACGGGCTGGCAGCAGGGCAAGGTGGCACAGGCCGCCGCCGCCACGAACGACCCGACGGCGGCCACCGCCCTGCTGACCGGTTTCACCAAGGACGCCCACATCACGGGCGCCACCCTCACCGAGGGCACCCGCACCGGCGACAAGGTGCCCTTCTCCGTCAAGGGCACGGTCTCCTACAAGGGCACCAAGCTGCCGCTCGCGTACCAGAGCGCGCTGACGGTCGTGCGCAAGAAGGAGGACGGCAAGCCGTACGTCGACTGGCACTCCTCCGTCGTCCACCCCGACCTGAGGGACGGCGACACCCTGGTGACCGGCGAGTCCGGGACGCCGCCGGTCAAGGCGTACGACCGCCACGGCGGCGAGCTGACGACCGCCAAGTACCCCTCGCTCGGCCCGGTGCTCGACGGTCTGCGGGAGAAGTACGGCAAGACCGCCGGCGGCAAGGCGGGCGTCGAGCTGGACGTGGTGCGCGGCAAGGCCTCGCAGAAGGCCAAGCTGTCCGACAAGACGCTGCTGACCCTGACCAAGGGCACGCCGGGCAAGGTGAACACGACGCTGAGCCCGGTCTTCCAGGCCGCGGCCGAGAAGCAGGTCGCCGCGAAGGACCGGTCCTCGGTCGTCGTCATGCGCCCGTCGACCGGTGAGATCCTCGCCGTCGCGAACCACAACCCCAGCTTCAACGTGGCGTTCCAGGGCTCCCTGGCCCCCGGCTCCACGATGAAGATCGTCACCTCCACGATGCTGTTCGAGAAGGACCTCGTCCACCCCGACCAGTCGCACCCCTGCCCCAAGACGTACAAGCTCGCGGGCTGGACCTTCCACAACGACGACAACTCCGAGATCAAGCAGGGCACGTTCAAGCTGGCCTTCGGGGCCTCCTGCAACAACGCCTTCATCAACTTCGCGCCGAAGCTGTCCAACAGCGACCTGACGCAGGAGGCCCAGCAGGTCTACGGCCTCGGCCTCAACAACTGGTCGATCGGCGTCCCGACCTTCGACGGCTCGATCCCCGTGATGAGCGGCGCACAGATGGGCGCCTCGCTGATCGGACAGGGCGGGGTGCGGATGAACCCGCTGAACATGGCGTCGGTGTCGTCGACGGTGGCGACCGGCACCTTCCACCAGCCGTACCTGGTCGCCCCGTCGGTGGACCACCGCACCCTGGCGAAGGCCTCCCGCACGATGTCCTCGCGGACCCAGGCCGAACTCAAGGAGGTCATGTCCTACACGGCCTCCTACGGCACGGCGGCCAAGGCGATGGCGGGCATGTCCGGCTGCGGCGCCAAGACGGGCTCGGCCGAGGTCGACGGCCAGCAGAAGCCCAACGGCTGGTTCACCGCCTACTGCGGCGACCTCGCCGCCTCAGGCGTGGTCCAGGCAGGCGGCCACGGCGGCGACACGGCGGGCCCGATCGTGGCGGCACTGCTGAAACTGGGCGGCTGAGTTCAGGGGGCGCCCCAAGGGGTGCCGCCTGAAGGGGCGCGGGGCCGTGTCGATGTGCGGCTGCGCCACGTGGGCGCGACAAGCCCCCACCGGCCCGCAGACAAAAGCACTCACCGGGAAACAGGCGCCGCAGCCATATAGGTGCGGCGCAGAAACCGCAGCAGAGTCTTCGACTCGAACTGCACCACCGAAACCCCGTCCGCCGAGTGGAACTCGACGACGGCCTGAACCCGCCCGCAGGGCCACACCCGCACCTCACCGCTGCCGGCAGGCGCCCGCAGCCCCTGTTCCAGCAGGGACCGCGAAAAACTCCACTCGTCCGCCCCCGGCAGCCCCACCCGCACCTCACGCGGATCGACCTCGGGGTCGTACCTCAGGACCACCGGCACCGTCTCGTCCTCCGGTACCACCGCATCCGTGACCAGGTGGGCTCGTGCGTACTGCTCGACTACAGTCATCGTGACGGCCCTCTCACGCTGCGTGTCCTGTGTGGAAGCTGTGCGTCCACCCCCTCCTAATGTCCCATATTTTCCCCAGGGCGCCCCTTTGGCGTGGAAAGACTCCCGTCACGAGCCCCTCGCTCTTGCAAGTAGTTCGCAACAAGGCACTATCATCGAACGGTGCATGTGCCTGACGGATTCATCAACGCCCCCGTCTCCGCCGCGACCGGAGTCCTCGCCGCGGGCGCCATCGCCGTGAGCCTGCGCGGCGCCCGCCGTGAGCTGGACGAGCGGACGGCGCCGCTGGCCGGGCTGGTCGCGGCCTTCATCTTCGCGGTGCAGATGCTGAACTTCCCCGTCGCGGCGGGGACCAGCGGCCATCTGCTCGGCGGCGCGCTCGCCGCGATCCTCGTCGGGCCCTTCACCGGCGTGCTGTGCGTGTCCGTCGTCCTGCTGATGCAGGGCATCCTCTTCGCGGACGGCGGTCTGACCGCGCTCGGCGTGAACATCACGGACATGGCGATCGTCACGACGGTCGTCGGGTACGCCGTCTTCCGCGGACTGGTGAAGCTGCTCCCGCGGGGGCGCCGCTCGGTCACCGTGGCCTCCTTCGTCGCCGCGCTCCTCTCGGTCCCGGCGGCGGCGGTCGCGTTCACGCTGATCTATGCCGTCGGCGGCACCACGGACGTCTCCCTCGGCAAGGTCGCCACCGCGATGGTCGGCGTGCACGTGCTGATCGGGATCGGCGAGGCGGCGATCACGGGGCTGACCGTGGGCGCGGTGATCGCCGTACGCCCGGATCTCGTGTACGGCGCGCGCGGCCTGGAGCAGAAGCTCAAGCTGCGGGTGAACGGCGAACTCGTGGACGCTCCCGCCGCCCGCCCGGCGCCCGTGGCGGCGCGCGCCTCCCGCCGTGCGCTGTGGGTCACCGGTCTGGTCACCTCCCTGGTCCTCGCGGGCTTCGTCAGCTTCTACGCCTCCTCGAACCCCGACGGCCTGGAGAAGGTCGCCCATGACGAGGGCATCGACAGCAGGGCCCAGCAGCACGCCTCCGACGGCTCCCCGCTCGCCGGCTACGGCGTCAAGGACGTCGAGGACGCCCGCCTCTCCGGCGGCCTCGCGGGCGTGATCGGCGTCGGCGTGACCGTCGTCGCGGGCAGCACGGTCTTCTGGGCGGTGCGCAGGCGCCGTACGGCCGACGCCTCTCCCGTGGGCACGGGCGTCTGAGATGGGCGCCGGGCACGCGCACAGGCTCTACCGGCACGGGCACTCCCCCGTGCACGCCCTGCCGCCGCACACCAAGCTTGCCGCCGCGTTCGCCTTCGTGGTGGTCGTGGTGTCGACACCGCGGGAGGCGGTGTGGGCCTTCGGCCTGTACGCCGTGCTGCTCGCGGTCGTCGCGCATCGCGCCCGCGTGCCCGCCGGGTTCCTGCTCAAGCGGCTGCTGATCGAGGTGCCGTTCGTGGCGTTCGCGGTGCTGATGCCGTTCGTGGCGGAGGGCAAGCGGGTGGACGTCCTCGGCCTGTCCCTGAGCGTGAACGGCCTGTGGGGCGCCTGGAACGTCCTCGCCAAGGGCACGCTGGGCGTCGCCGCCTCCGTCCTGCTGGCCTCCACCACCGAACTGCGTGAACTGCTCCTCGGCCTCCAGCGGTTGAAGCTCCCGCCACTGCTCGTGCAGATCGCGTCCTTCATGATCCGCTACGGCGACGTCATCACGGACGAGATGCGCCGGATGCGGATCGCGCGCGAGTCCCGGGGCTTCGAGGCGCGGGGCGTACGGCACTGGGGCGTGCTCGCCAAGTCGGCGGGCGCCCTGTTCATCCGCTCCTACGAGCGCGGGGAGCGCGTCCACCTGGCCATGGTCAGCCGCGGTTACGCAGGCTCGATGCCGGTGATCGACGAGGTGACCGCCTCCCGGGCGCAGTGGTCGTACGCCCTCGCCCTCCCCTTCGCCGCCCTCGTCGTCTGCCTGCTGGGATGGACCCTGTGAGTACTGCTTCCCCTGCTTCTCTCGACGTCTCCGGCCTCGCCTTCGCCTACCCCGACGGCCACCAGGCCCTGTTCGGCGTGGACTTCTCCATCGGGCGCGGCGAGCGGGTCGCGCTGCTCGGGCCGAACGGTGCCGGCAAGACGACGCTCGTGCTGCACCTCAACGGCATCCTGACCGGCGGCGCGGGCACGGTCACGGTCGCCGGGCTGCCCGTCGGCAAGCAGCACATGGCGGAAATCCGCCGCCGCGTCGGCATCGTCTTCCAGGACCCCGACGACCAGCTGTTCATGCCGACGGTCCGCGAGGACGTGGCCTTCGGTCCCGCGGCGGCCGGGCTGAAGGGGCCTGAGCTGGAGGAACGGGTCGACCGGGCGCTCGCGCAGGTCGGCATGGCGGAGTTCAAGGACCGGCCCCCGCACCACCTCTCCTTCGGGCAGCGGCGCCGGGTGGCCGTGGCGACCGTACTCGCCATGGAGCCGGAGATCCTCGTCCTGGACGAGCCGTCCTCCAACCTCGACCCGGCCTCCCGACGCGAACTGGCCGACATCCTGCGCTCGTTGGACGTCACCGTCCTGATGGTCACGCACGACCTGCCGTACGCCCTGGAGCTGTGCCCCCGCTCGCTGATCCTGAGCGAGGGCGTGATCGCGGCCGACGGCAAGACGGCCGAGCTGCTCTCCGACGAGGAGCTCATGCGCGCCCACCGCCTGGAGCTGCCCTTCGGTTTCGACCCCCGGTCCGTGACAATGGGCGCGTGACGAACACGGACGACACGGCGGCCGGGACCGGCTCCGAGGGCTCGCTGCTGCTCGACGACCAGCTGTGCTTCGCGCTGTACGCGGCCCAGCGCGCGGTGACGTCCTCCTACCGCCCGCTCCTGGACGAACTCGGCCTCACCTACCCGCAGTACCTCGTCCTGCTCGTCCTGTGGGAGCGCGGCGAGATCCCCGTCAAGGAACTGGCGACCGCGCTGCGGCTCGACTACGGCACCGTCTCACCGCTGCTGAAGCGGCTGGAGGCGGCAGGGCTGGTGCGCCGGGAGCGCGCGGCGCACGACGAGCGCTCGGTACTGGTCGCGTGCACCGGGCGCGGGGAGGAACTGCGGGAGCGCGCGGCCTGCGTACCGGGCGCGCTGCTCGCGGCGACGGGGCTCGAAGCGCAGGAGGTGGCACGGCTGCGCGAGGAGCTCCGGCGGCTGGCGGCGAGGGCGGAAGCGGCCGCGCAGCGCTGATCTCGGGTTACCCACGGTTCCCACCCCCTGGTACCCACTGCTGACCTACCAGCCAGTATCTTGTGCGCGATGTACTTGCGCGCACTTGTTATGGGGGGCCAGCCATGAGCGCCACGAGTGACGATCCGACGGTCGAAACCGTCGAAACCGTCGACACCCGACCGACGAAAATCATGTACGTCGCCGAGGCGACCGCACACGGCGGCCGGGACGGCTACGTCACCAGCCAGGACGGGCAGATCGAGGTCAGGGTCGCGATGCCGCCGGAGCTCGGCGGCGACGGCAACGGCACCAATCCGGAGCAGCTGTTCGCGGCCGGCTACAGCTCCTGCTTCCACAACGCGCTGGTCCTTGTCGGCCGCCGTTCCGGCTTCGACCTCACCGGCTCCACGGTCGCCGCGAAGGTCGGCATCGGCCCCAACAAGCAGCGCGGTTACGGCCTCGCGGTCGCCCTCAGCGTCTCGCTGCCGGTACTCGACCAGGAGGTCGCGGCGAAGCTGGTGGACGCGGCGCACGAGGTGTGCCCGTACTCGAACGCGACCCGCGGGAACATCGACGTGACGATTCTGCTTGGGTGAGTAGGGAGTACCCACAGGCGGGAGGAGCACGGGCGTGGACGTGAACGGCACAGTGGCCGAGGGCTTCGAGCCGGTCAGGGAAGCGTTCGTACGGAACTTCGAGGTGCTGGGGGAGCGGGGTGCGGCCGTCACCGTCTACCGGGACGGGCGCAAGGTCGTCGACCTGTGGGGCGGTACGAAGGACGTCGACGGCACCGAACCGTGGCAGCAGGGCACCGCCCAGGTCGTGCGCTCGGCCACCAAGGGGGTCGCCGCCGCCGTACTCCTGCTGCTGCAACAGCGCGGGGAGCTGGATCTGGACGCGCCGGTCGGCGAGTACTGGCCGGAGTTCAAGACGGCGGGCAAGGAGCGGACGCGGGTGTGGCACCTGCTCGCGCACCGCGCCGGAGTGCCCGTGCTCGACCACCCGCTCACGCCGTCCGACGCACTGGACCCGCACCGCGGCCCCGAGGCGGTCGCCGCGCAGACGCCCGCGTGGGAGCCGGGCACCGACCACGGGTATCACGCGCTGACGTACGGCTGGATGCTCGACGAACTGGTACGGCGCGTCACGGGCCGGTGGGCCGGGGAGTGGCTCGCTGCGGAGGTCACCGGGCCGCTGGGGCTCGACCTGTGGCTGGGACTGCCGGAGTCGGAGGCGGGCCGGGTGGGCCGCGTCGGCCGCGTCGAGGGGCCCGAGCCGGTCGGCGGCCTGCGCTCGCGCCCGAAGCGCTCGGTCACCGAGGCCTACCAGAACCCGGACTCCCTCACCCGCCGGGCCTTCGCCGCGATCAGCCCCTTCCCGGACCAGAACGACCCCGCCTACCGCGCCGCCGCGCTCCCGGCCACCAACGGCATCGCCACGGCGGAGGGACTCGCACGCTTCTACGCGTCGCTGATCGGCGAAGTCGACGGCGGCACAAGGCTGTTCACGCCTCGGACCGTGGAGCTGGCCCGCACCGAACGCAGCGCGGGACCGGACCGCGTGCTGGTGGTGGGCACCCGGTTCGGCCTCGGCTACATGCTCCACGGCCCGGCATCCCCCCTCCTGTCCCCCACCTCCTTCGGCCACCCCGGCCGCGGCGGCGCCCTGGGCTTCGCCGACCCGGACTCAGGCACCGCCTTCGGCTACGTGACGAACGGCTTCCGCAAGTCAGTGACGGCGGACCCGCGAGCCCAGGCACTGATACGGGCGCTGCGGACGCGCCCCTGAAGGGGCGCGGGGCTGTGTCGATGTGCGGCTCCGCCGCGTGGGCGCGACAAGCCACGACGCAGCCGCAGACGCCCGACGGCAGGTCACGGCAGCCCGTGATGGGCACTCTCACACGTTGATGGAGTGCGACGTCCGCCCCGACGCCGAGTCGATCTCCCCATGCGCCTTGGTGAGCAACTGCATGGCGAGTTCGTTCAGCGCCCGCGCGCCAGCGATCTCCTCCCCCACCCGCGGCTGATTCGCGTCGGTGTGGTGCCGGCTCGCATGCCCATGGGCCTTGACCTCCGTCCCGTCGGACAGCCGTACCAGCGCGACCGCCCGCGTGTGCGTGTCGTCCTCCTGGAACTCCAGCTCGACGTGCCATCCCACTGCGGTGTGCATCATGACGATCACCTCCGGAAGACCTGCTTCCAGAGTGCTCCTACAGGCCCGCGGATGCACGCAGACCCCGGGCCGGTGTGACCTCGGCCCGGGGTCCGCGGCGCGCTGGGCGGATGTCAGCCGTCGTTCTCCGCCGACGGCAGGTAGGCGCCCGGCACGTCGGCGGGCGCGTACACCTTCTTGTCGCCGGGGTACGGCTTGGTCCAGTTGTGGGTCTGGTACCAGGTGTAGCGGTTCATCTGTTCGTTGTTGGCGTAGTCGGGCACGGCGTGCGGGCCGGTGAGCCGCTGGTGCGAGGCCCAGGCCTTCCACTGCGCGGCGAGCTGCTGCTGGGCCTGCGGCACCGCGGCGGAGGTCGGCGCGAGCGCCGCCTTGGTGTCCTGCGGGGCGGGCGTGTCCGAGCCGCAGGAGGGCTGGGGGCTCACGCCGAGGGTCAGCGAGGTCCGGTTGGGCTCGGCCGTGAACGGGGTGTTGTCCGGCTTCAGACTGAACGCCCCGTACATCGGGGTGGCCGCGCTGTCGAGCTGGTTCATCGGGTGGATCCCGAGGATCTGCTCGATGGTGCGGACCATCGTGATCTGCGAGTAGTAGTGGCTGTCGACGGTGTCGTGCCTGGCCCAGGGGCTGATGATCTGGACCGGGGCGCGGTGGCCGTCGACGTGGTCGAGGCCGTTCTGGGAGTCGTCCTCGACGACGAAGATGGCCGAGTCCTTCCAGTACTTGCTGTGGGAGATCTCGTCGACCATCCGGCCGACCGCGAGGTCGTTGTCCGCGACCTCGGCCGCCGCGTTGGCCGGGCCGCCGGTGTGGTCGTTGGAGAACCAGAACATGTTCAGGTTCGCGGGACCGTTCTTCTCGAAGTCCTGCTTCCAGATCTGTTCCTTGTAGATGTCCGGGACGTCGAGGTCGAACATCGGGAAGCCCTGCACGGACACCTTGTTGAGCGAGGGGATCGCCGAGCCCGTCTGGATCGGGTACTGGGTCTGCGCCCCGGTGGCTTCCATGTTCTTGCTGTCGCAGTACAGGTTCTGCCAGGTCGCCCCGGCCGGCTTGGTCTCCAGCGACTGGAACTCGCCGAAGTCCTTGACCGACCGGCCGGCCGCCTGCGCGCCGCTCCAGATGAAGCCGGTCTTCTGGTGGCCGAGGGCGTCGTTCTCGGTGTCGTAGCTGCGCTGGTACTCGCCGGCGGAGGACTCGGTGTACTCCGGGTTGTCCGACTGCATCAGCCAGTTGTGGCCCTCGGCGGAGTTCGTGCCGACGTCGTAGAAGTTGTCGTAGAGGCCGAACTGCTCGGCCAGGGCGTGCTGGTTGGGCGTGACGTTCTCGCCGAAGGTGGTGAGCGAGGGGTCTCCGTCGCCCTGCGGCAGGTCGCCGTAGACCTGGTCGTACGTCCGGTTCTCCTTGACGAGCAGGAAGACGTGCTTGATCGTCGAGGGGTCGCCGAGCCGCAGCGGGACCGGCAGCGCCTTCCCGGAGGGCTTGCGGCCGGCCGTCAGGACCGAGCCGGCCGTCCAGCCGTTCTGCCGGAAGACCTTGGCGGTCTGCGCCTTGACGGTCTTGTCGTCCGGCAGCGTGAACTGCGTCAGGCTGGACGTCGTGTCGTGGGTGTTGTGCCCGGAGGCGGCGGTGGGGCGGCGGGCGTCGATGCCGCGGGTGTTGGAGACGACGACGGTCTTGCCGACGGTGGCGATCCCGGAGGGGAAGTAGTCGGTCGGGAGCAGGCCGACGTAACGGGCGGGCTCCTGCGGGGACTTGTAGCGGTAGACGGCGACCGCGTTGGCCCGGCCGAGCGTCACCAGCAGCCGGCCGTCGTCGGTGAGGGTCACGGCGTTCGGCTCGTAGCCGACCTTCGCCTCCGGCCAGGGCTGGGTGGCGATGGTCTGTACGACCTTGTCCTTGGCCGTGTCGATGACCGAGACGCTGTTGTCGGCGGTGTTGGTGACGAACACCGCACCCTTGTTCGCGTACACGGCGGTCGGGTGCAGTCCTACGTCGACGCTGCTGACGGCGGCGGACGGGTCCGCCGTGTCGATGACGCTCACGGTGCCGGTGGTGGTGGCGCCGGTGTCCGGGTTGGCGGGCACCTGGGTGCCGTAGGAGTTGATGGTGGTGTCGCCGTCCTTGGCCGGGCGGCCGCCCTCGTTGCTGACGTAGAGCTTGCCGCCGACCAGGGCGATTCCGCGGGGGGCGTTGCCGACGGCCCAGCTCTGCTTGACGGTTCCGGTGGCCGCGTCGAGGGCGACGACCCGGTTCTGGCCGTTGACCGCGGAGTACACGGTGGAGCCGTCGGGCGAGAACACCGCGGCGGCCACGAGGGCGTGCTTGGTGCCGTCGGCCGGGATCGGGACGCTCATGGGGTTGGAGAGGGTGCCGTCGGCGCCGACCGTGAACTTGGTGTAGCCGTCGGTCTGGCCCAGCCACAGCTGCTTGCCGTCCGGCGAGTACGTCGGGCCCTCCTGGCCGACGGAGCCGCTCTTGATGCGCAGGTCGTCCGCCGCGTTGGTGCCGACCTTCTGGATCACCTGACCGGTGCTCAGGTCCGTGATCACCAGCGAGGCGTCGCCGTCGGCGACCGAGGCCGCGAGCCGGCTGCCGTCGGGGCTGACCGCCGACGACATGATCTTGCCGTCGTTGATGACGGAGCGGGTGCCGTACGGCTTGATGTACTGGTCGCTGGAGATGACCTGGCCGTTCGCGGTCTCCTCGGCGACCTGCTGGGTGCCGAACTGCCACGTCGAGGCGACCGCGGTGCCCGTGACGCCGAGGGCGACCGCGATGCCCGCCGTGACCAGCAGGGCGCGGCGGCCGACGCGTCTGCCGAAGAGGTTGACCTGATTCTTCTCGTTGATCCGGCGCTGGCGTGTTACCTGCACGGGGTGTCCCTTCAGTGGACCTTTCGCTGGAACCTTCAGTGGGGGGTGGCGAGCAGCTCGACGTTGCCGTCGAACTGCCACAGCGGATTCGGGGCGTCTCCGGTCGAGGTCCGCAGCAGGAAGTAGCCGTTGACTTCCTTCGGACCGTCGCCGTCGGCCACGAACCGCCCGTCCGAGGTGATGTCGAGCTGGTAGATCGCCGTCCCCGGGACCGGGACCCCGGGCAGATGCCAGGTCACGACGCACCGCCAGTCGTTGCCCGCGCCCTCCTGGGCCGACTGGCCGTCGCTCTTGGTGCACGCCGCCGAGGCCCGCAGCTGCGCCTCGGTGACGGCGGGACGGTGCAGCTCCTGCGTCTGCATGCGGTAGAGGTGCGCGAACGCCGTGGCCACCGAGCGCTGGACTTTGGCCTGCTCGATGCCGGAGCCCGTGGAGGGGGTCGCCACGGCGACCACGCCGACGGTGACGGCGGTCAGCCCGGCCAGCGGCAGCGCGCCGAGGGTGAGCGCCCGGCGCCCGGAACCGTCGTAGGCGAGGTTGGTGAAGTCGCGCCGCAGGAAGAGGAGATACGCCAGCGTGGTCCCGAGCACGGCCCACACCAGGCCGACCGCCACGCCGATCAGAAGCGGGCCGAGCTGGGTGGGGCTGGTGAACAGGCCGTTCCAGGAGATGAAGGCGTAGCCGGGCAGGGCGAGGCGCACGGCGACGGGCAGCGGCAGCATCTGGGCGACCGACATCGCGAGCGCAAGGAGCGGGGGCAGCAGCAGCCCCATCGGGGACCGCCCCAGCGCGACCGATCCGAGCAGTCCGATCGCGGCGAGGGCCAGGGTCGGCGCGAGGGCCGCGGTCCAGGCGAGCAGGACCCCCAGGGCTGCGTCCCCCGGTGCCAGGAGGTGGCCGTCGAGGCCGACCAGCGGCTGGTTGCCGACCGACACCAGCCCGCCGACCGCGCTGGACACCGCAAGACCGGCCACCAGCAGCAGGATGACGGTGAGGCTGGCGAGCGACTTCGCCACGAAGATCCGTCGCGGCGACCGTACGGCGACCAGCAGATGCCGCCAGGTGCCGAGCCGGTCCTCGGCGGCGAACACGTCACCGGCGACCACCGAGGTCAGCAGCGGCAGCGCCCAGGTTCCCGCGAACCCGAGCATGACCAGCGGCCCGGCCCAGCCCGTGGCGTGCATCCAGCGACCGAAGAGGGTGTCGGAGGGCAGCGTGCTCTGCTGGCTCACCCCCGCGACGAACAGGGCGGGAGCCATCCAGCAGGCGAGCACCAGCAGCCGGATCCGCCACTGCGACACCAGCTTGACCAGTTCGAAGCGGTAACCGCGCGAGACGGGGACCCGGCGGGCTCTGACAACCTTGTCGGCGGTGACGGTCGCGGTCATCGGGCTGCCTCCTCCTGCTGCTCGGTGAGGGCGAGGAACGCGGCCTCCAGCGGCGATACGACGGGCGCGAGCTCGCGCACCGCGATGCCCGAGCGCACGAGGCCCGCCACCAGTTCGTCGAGGGCGGGCACCAGGGCGCGCACGACGAGCAGTTCGTCGTCCTGCCGTATCCCGGCGTCGTCGACTATCCGGATCCCGGCCGAGCTGTCGGCCAGCCGTCGAGCGGCCCGCGGATCGGAAGTCCTCACCCGGTAGTCGAGTTCACGGTTCTCGGCGGCCAGCTTGCCGAGCGGGCCGGAGAAGACGACCCGTCCGGTGGCGAGGATGGTGACCTCGGAGCACAGCGCCTCCAGGTCGTCCATACGGTGGCTCGACAGGACCACGCTGGTCCCCTCCGCGGCGAGCCGGGTGAGGACGCGGTGCACGTGCCGTTTCCCGGCCGGGTCGAGGCCGTTGGAGGGTTCGTCGAGCACGAGCAGCCGGGGCTTGGTGAGCAGGGCGGCGGCGAGCCCGAGCCGCTGGCGCATGCCGAGCGAGAAGCCGCGGGCCTTGTCGTCGGCGACGGCGGTGAGCCCGACCTGGTCGAGCACCTCGTCGATGCCCGCACTCCGGGCGTCCTCACCGCGCAGCCGGGCCAGCGCCGCGAGGTTCTGCCGGGCGGTGAGGGAGGGATACAGACCCGGCCCGTCCACGAACCCGGCGACATCCTCGGGCGCGTCGAACGCCCGCCCCACCGGCGTACCGAGGACCTCGAGACGCCCGCTGTCGGCGACGGCGAGCCCCAGCAGCAGACCGAGCAACGTCGTCTTGCCGGCACCGTTCGGACCGACCAACCCATGTATCTGACCCTGGTTCACATCCAGGTCGACACCGTCGAGCGCGACGACGTCGCCGAAGCACTTGGTGATCCCACGAGCCACCACTGCGTGACGTGTCCCCATGGGCCCCCCTTCTCCCGATGTCCGCTGGGACCATAGGGACAACACACACCCCAGGCACAAACGCCGAGTTGAACTCCCGCGGAACGGATCGTCAAGGCGTAGGCAAATCGCGGGCGCGTACACCGACGTGAATCGGACAGGGGTGGCATGGGGTGCGGTGGAGCGCCCCGAAGGGGCGCGGGGCTGCCTCGACACGCGGCTCCGCCGCGCCGGCGCGACCAGCCACGACGGCACCGCACACGACCACGGCGCGAAGCGCCCCACAAGGGCGCGGGGCTGCCTCGACACGCGGCTCCGCCGCGCCGGCGCGACCAGCCACGACGGCACCGCACACGACCACGGCGCGAAGCGCCCCACAAGGGCGCGGGGCTGCCTCGACACGCGGCTCCGCCGCGCCGGCGCGACCAGCCACGGCGCCGCACGCGACACGGCCAAGCCCGGGCGCTCAGCCCGCCCGCAGCATCAGCCCGATCCCCGCCACCAACAACACCGCCCCCGCGATCCGCGGCGCCCCGAACCGTTCCTTGAAGAACACCGCCCCGATGGCCGCCCCCACGATGATCGACGACTCCCGCAGGGCCGCGATCGGCGCCAGTTCGGCCTTGGTCTGGGCCCACAGGACCAAGCCATACGCGGCGACGGACATGGCCCCGCCCATCAGCCCCACGCCCGCGAACGGCCGTAGAACAGCCAGGAATTCACCCCGCCAGCGGGTCAGCGCGTACACCGGGATCGCGACCCCCTCCACCGCCATCAGCCAGGCGATGTACCCGAGGGACGAGCCGGACGCCCGCACCCCCAGCCCGTCGACGACCGTGTACGCGGCGATGGTCAGCCCGGTGGCGAGGGCCGCGCCGATCGCCGCCCAGTTGGGCCGGCTGCCGCGCAGCCCCCACAGGGCGACACCGGTCAGGCCCGCGCACGACAACGCGATACCGGCGGCCGCCCACCCGTTGGGCACCTCGTGCGCGAACACGGCGGCGAGCACAGTGACGACCAGCGGCGCGGTACCGCGGGCGATCGGGTACGCCTGCCCGAAGTCCCCGAGCCGGAAGGACCGCATGAGCATCACGTAGTACGCGAGGTGGATGACGGCGGAGGCCGCCAGGTACGGCCACGCCCCGGACGCCGGAAGGGGGACGAACGGCACCATCGCAAGCCCGATCAGCATCCCGCCGCCCGCGATCAGCGTGAACCCGACCAGCTTGTCCGTGATGCGGTGGGCGATCGCGTTCCACCCGGCGTGGGTGACCGCGGCGCACAGGACGGCCGTGGCGACCAGCGGCGTCACGAGCTGCGCTCGCGCACATCCACCAGGGCGGCTCCGGCGCGGGTGACGAGCTCCTTTGGCTCCATGGGGAACACGGCGTGCGGATTCCCGGCGGCGGCCCACACGACGTCGTGCTCCAGCAGCGACCGGTCGGCCAGCACCCGGGTCTTCGTACGGTGCCCGAAGGGCGGCACACCCCCGATCGCGTACCCGGTGGTCTCCCGTACGACGTCCGCCTTGGCCCGCGTCACCTTCTCGGCGCCGAGTTCCTCCCGTACCCGCTCGACGTCCACCCGCGAGGCCCCGTCCATCAGCACCAGCACCGGAACCCCGTCCGCCGCGAAGATCAGCGACTTGCAGATCTCGCTCAGCTCGCACCCGATCGCGGCGGCCGCCTCGGCGGCGGTGCGGGTCGCGTCCGGGAAGCGGCGGATACGGCGGTGCAGGTCGTCGAGCCCCAGTTCGCCGAGGGCGGCGGCGAAACGGGGGCTGGCTGCGGAGCTGTCGGTGGCATCGACATTCGTCATGCACGGCACGCTAGCGCTGCGTGTACGTGACACGCGACCGAGTTGTCCCCTGCGTGGGTCAGTGTGTGGAGACGTGGCTGAGGAAGTTCTCCCACGTGGTGGGCGTCACCGTGAGGTGGGCGGTGTCGGGGGTCTTGGAGTCGCGGATGTGGATGGCGGCGGGGGTGGTTGCAATCTCGACGCAGTCGCCGGGCTCGCTGCTGCTGCTGTAGCTGCTCTTGAACCAGTGGAGTTCAGTGGCGCTCATAGTCTCCCCAGCGCTTGCTCGATGAAGGCTTGCGACTCCCTCGGCGTGAGAGCCTGCGCCCGGATCATGCCATAGCGGAGTTCGAGGACCCGAAGATCCCTTGGACTTGAGACCGGGCGACCGTTGAACGCTCCGTCGGAACGCCCGACCGCCGTGCCGTCGTTGAACTTCAGCACTTCGATCAGGCCCGACGCTCCGGCGTTGTCCTCCTGGTCGGTCGGCATGACCTGGACGGTGACGTTCCACAACTGCGATACCTCCAGGAGGTGTTCGAGCTGTCGACGCAACACCATCTTCCCACCGTACGGACGTTCCAGCGTCACCTGTTCCTGGACGAAACCGAGCGTCGGGGCAGGATCCCGGTCGAAGACTGACTTACGGGCCATGCGCGCGGCGGCCTCCCGCTCCACTACGTCCGGCGAGAGCGGGGGCTGCCTCATCCCGAACAGCGCCCGCGCGTACTCCGGCGTCTGCAACAGGCCATGGATGTTGTGGTTGCTGTACAGCAGCATCTCCACCGCCCGCTCCTCCAACTGCGCCAGCTCCCGCACCTTCTTCGGATACCGAGCCTTCCGCATGTCCTCCATGAACGCGCGCAGATGCCCCTGAGCCTTGAGCACCTGATCCGCCCGATCCAGGAACTCCGGTCGGGGAATCCGCTGCCCCCCCGCTCCATCTTCCGGATCATGTCCTCGCCGTAGCCCATCACCTCTGCGAAGTCAGCAGCCCGCATCCCCGCCGACTCCCGGCAGACCTTGAGCAGCCGCCCCACCGCCTGGACCAACGGCTCGATCTCATCGCCCGGCTCGACGTCCCAACCCGCCTCGTCCGCAACCTCGTTCATGCCCCGCCCGCCTCGCCCGCCTCCTCGCGGAGGAGCAACTACGCACCTGGGGGCTCCCATTCGAGAGCGCGACGCACATCGTCACCGAGCTGGCGGCCAACGCCGCGACGCACGGCCGCGTACCGGGGCGGGACTTCCGCCTGACCCTCTACGTCGTCGGGAAGACCCTCCGTATCGAGGTGACGGACACCCGCCCCGACCGGCTCCCCCGCCCCGCACCGGCGGGCCCCGCCTCCGAGTCGGGCCGCGGCCTGCTCCTGGTGGACGCGCTCGCGGACCGGTGGGGCGTCGCTCCGGGGCCATATCCACGCAAAACAGTCTGGGCGGAGCTGCGCGTGCCGCTCTGATAAAAGTGTCGGATGGCGGTGAGCACGATAAACCCGAGAAAACTGCTGGGCAGGGTGCCGGTGACGGCGGTTGCGAGGATCGCGGGGTTCCCGGCCGCGCTGCTCGGGCTGTTCCTGGCCGCGGTGGTGCCCAGCGGCTGGGCATTCGCCGTGTTCGCGGCCGCGGACTACCTCGCCGAGCCCAAGGCACTGCGCCGGATCGCGGGCTCCATGCAGCCCCTCGGCCAGGTGTGCCTGAGCCTCACGGCGGGGTCGCTGCTGCGGGGCGCGGCGGCGCTCGTGCTGCTCGCACGGCTGGGGGACGCCCAGTCGGGCGCCTTCGTCCTGACCGCCCTCGGCTTCCTGGCGCTGCATGCGCTGCGCGGCGGTTGTGCGGGACTGCTGCTGTTCGTCTGGTGGTGCCGGCGGCTGCCGGTGGTCACCCGGAACGTGGATCTGTCCGCGCTGCGGATCCCCGACGCGCCGCCGCGACTGCTGATGGACCTCCATCGGGGGCCGCTCGCGCTGGTGGACCTGCCGCTGGTCGTCGGCGTGGCCGTCGCTGCGGCGGCCGGGGCGAAGTGGGCGGCGGTCGGCGCCGGGGTCGCGGTGCTCGCCGCCCTGGTCGCGGCCGGGTGGCTGGCCCGGCACGCCTGGCGGGGCCGGCACCTGGCCGCGAAGGGCAAGCTGCTGCGGGTGGTGAACGAGCAGGTGGAGGCGTACCGTCCCGAGGTCGTCGTGTACTTCTCCGGCGCCCTGGAATCGGCGTACCAGCTCAACGGCTGGCTGCCGGTCCTCGACCGGCTGCGCCGGCGGGTGGTCGTCGTGCTGCGCGAGCGTGAGATGCTCACCCGGCTCGACCCGACGTCCCGGCCCGTGGTGTGCCTGCCGCTGGGCAAGGACCTGACCGCCTTCCGGCTGCCCGAGGCGCATGTGGCGCTGTTCGTGGCCAACGCCGCCAACAACACCCACCTGCTGCGGCTGCCGCAGTTCCGCAGCGTCTACCTCGGTCACGGCGACAGCGACAAGCCCACCAGCTCCAATCCGTTCACCAAGGTGTACGACGAGGTGTGGGTGGCGGGGCCCGCCGGGCGCGAGCGTTACGCGCGCTCGGGGTCCGGCGTGGCCGACGCGGACGTCGTCGAGGTCGGCCGCCCGTCGCTGGGGCGGCTGAACGCCACCGGTGACCCCTCCTCCTCGCCGATGCCGACCGTGCTCTACGCGCCCACCTGGGAGGGCTTCCACGGCGACCCGGGCGCGGCGACGTCCCTGACCGGCATGGGACCGCGGATCGTGAAGACCCTGCTGGAGCACGAGCCGCCGGTCCGCCTGCTGTACCGTCCGCACCCGCTGACCGGCACCCTGGACCCCCGGGCGCGCGCGGCGCACGCCGAGATCCTGACCCTGATCGACGAGGCGAACACCGCCCGGGACGCCCGCGAGGAGTTCCGGCGGCAGGACACACGGGAACAGGCCGCGCAGGCGGCCAGGCTCCCGGAGCTCGCCCGCCGCCTCGACGAGCTGCGCCGGCCCGCACGCGGGGACGAGGCGCAGGCCGCGCGGGACGCCGGTGTGTCCGAAGAGCCGCCGTCGGCCGCCTGGGAGTCGGCACTGGCGGAGTGGAACGAGGCGTACTGGGCGGCCGAGGGCTGGTGGCGCCACCGCGTCACGGGCGGCTCGCGACCGGGCCTGTACGACTGCTTCGACCACGCCGACCTGCTCATCGCCGACGTGTCCGGCGTCGTCACCGACTTCCTGGCCACCGACAAGCCGTACGCCGTCACCAACCCCGCAGACCTCGCCCCCGACACCTTCCGCACCCGCTACCCGGCCGCCCGAGCAGCCCACCTCATCGGCTCCGACCTGACCGGCCTCGACGCCCTCCTCAACGGCACCGATCCCCTGGCCGACGACCGAAAGCGCCTGCGCACCTACTTGCTGGGCCCGGCCACACCCGACCCCTTGGCTCCCTTCGAACGGGCCCTGGACGACCTCCTGTCCCGCTCAGCAAATGCGCGTACGGTCGGGCAGCTCCCCTAGGGGCGCGGGGCTGTGCATATCAGCGGCTCCGCCGCGGGGCGCGACCAGCCACAACGGACCCGCAGACAATCGACGGCCCATCACTTCTCGCCGAGAAACACCCGCCGAACCACCCGCTCAGCCGCCCGCCCGTCGTCAAACGCACAGAACCGCCGCCGAAACGCCGCCCGCGCCTCGTCCGCCGCGCCGGAGGCGACCGCCCCGGAGCGGAACACCTCGATCAGCTCCTCCTCGCTCTCCGCGACAGCGCCCGGCGGCTCGGCCATCAGGTCGAACGTCACGCCCCGGGCGGCCCGGTACGTCTCCCAGTCCGGGGCGTAGATGACGATCGGCCGGTCGAGGCAGGCGTAGTCGAACATGATCGACGAGTAGTCGGTCACCAGCACATCGGCCGCCAGGCACAGGTCCTCGACGACCGGGTACGACGAGAGGTCCACGACCCGCGCGGCGCCCTCGGCCCGCCGCTCGGCGTCCGTCTGCGCGCCTTCGGCGTCGTAGTAGTGGGAGCGCAGCATCAGCACGTGATCGGGCCCGAGGGCGGCCGCCAGGCGGGACGGATCCGGCAGCGGACCGTCGCCCCCGTACTCCCGGAACGTCGGGGCGTACAGCACGGCCCTCTGGCCGGGCTCGATGCCCAGGCGGGCGCGGATGGCGGCGATCTCCTCCGGGCCGGTGCGGAAGTAGCGGTCGTTGCGCGGATAGCCGGTCTCCAGCAGCTCGTAGCTGCCGGGGTAGACGCGCGGCCACACCTCGGAGGAGTGCGGGTTCGCCGACAGCAGGAAGTCCCAGCGGGCGGAGTGCTCGCGCAGCCGCGCGAAGTTCATCCCCTGCGCACCGACCGGATAGCGCTGCTGGTCCAGGCCCATGGCCTTCAGCGGGGTCCCATGCAGCGTCTGGACATGCACCGAGCCGCGCCGCTTGGACACCGTGTGCGGGAAGTTGACGTTGTTGACCAGGTATTTCGCCCGCGCCAGTACGCGCAGGGAGCGCAGCGAGCCCTCCACGGCATGGTCCACTCCGGGGGGCAGCGAGGCGACCGCGTCCTTGCGTACCACCCACACCCCGTGGATGTCCGGGGCGAGTTCGCGGGCCGCCTCGTAGATGGCGCGGGGGTTGCAGGAGTAGCTGCGGTACCAGTACGCCGC
Organism: Streptomyces sp. NPDC049541; assembly: GCF_044465725.1. Lineage (NCBI taxonomy): Bacteria > Bacillati > Actinomycetota > Actinomycetes > Kitasatosporales > Streptomycetaceae > Streptomyces > Streptomyces sp. NPDC049541. Next base: position 194,989 of record NZ_JBITLY010000006.1, read on the forward strand.
GTAGACGGCGAGCCTGTCGTCGACAGGGAGGCGCTTGTACGCCTCGTAGTAGAGGACGGCGGGCAGGGCGCGGGCCCGCCGCGTCGCCGTCCGTGCCGCGCCGACCGCTCCGCGCACGCTCCGACGGGCCTTCAGGCGCAGCCGGTTGACCGGGCGCAGCGCGGCGAACAGCCGGTAGTCGCCCCGCTCGACCAGGCGGAACTTCGCGCCTCGCGCGCCGGGCGGGTAGGTGTGATCCGCGGGCCGGAAGCGGGCGAAGTGCTCGGCCATCCGGCGGAAGAACTCCCGCTGCCGGGCCGCCGGGACCCGGCCGGGTTCGTCGATGATGGTCGTGTAGTGCCAGATCGCCCGGTCGAACAGCTGGGCCCGGAACTCCTCGGCCGCCGCGCCCCGCTCGTCCAGGAAGGCGAAGACCTTCTCGTACTGGCCGAACACATCGAAGTGGCGGTCGCTGACGGTGGTGGTGATCGCGCCGGTACGCCGCTCACGGTAGTGGTAGCAGACCCGGTCGAGGAGCGATATTCGCTCGGCGGCCACCAGGATCGGGTAGGTGACCGGCAGGTCCTCGTACAGCCCCTGCCCGAAGCGCACACCCAGACCGGTCAGGAAGTCACGGCGGATCGCCTTGTTCCACGCGGTCATCATCAGCTCGAGCACACTGGGCCGGCTCCGCAGCTCGAACGCCTCGGGCGGCAGCGGCTCACGCAGCAGGTGAGAGCGGGGAGCGGGCTCGACCCCGCCCTCGGGGAGCAGTCGGGCGTAGTCGAAGAAGAGCACGTCAGGTCGGGTCGCGGTCAGTTTGCCGGCTATCGCGGCCAGCGATTCCTCGGCTATGAGGTCGTCGCTGTCGACGAACCAGACGTACTCCCCGCGGGCATGTTCCAGCCCGGCGTTACGGGCCTCGCCGAGCCCGCCGTTGCGTTCCAGATGCACGACGCGGATCCGCGGATCCCTGTTCGCGTACTCGTCGAGGATGGCCCCGCACCCGTCGGGCGAGGCATCGTCCACGGCGATCACCTCGAAGGAGGTGAACGACTGGCCGAGCATCGAATCCAGACAAGGACGCAGATATTCCTCCACCGCGTACACCGGGAGAACAAGGCTGATCAGCACATGAGACGGGTTCACGCCCCACAGACTAACGTCGCCTTCTCGGGCCCCGCCCTTTCCTCAGCGGCCGTCAGCTCCCGAACGCCACCTGCTTCGCCTCCTTCACCGCCGCCGTGCGCCCCGGTGCCGAGTGGTACTGCCAGTACAGGTTCGTGTGGGCGATGACCTGGTCCGGCGGCGGGGCGCCCCACTTGCTGTTGTCGTTGGTGGTGTGCGCGTCGGCGACCAGCGTGACGTCGTAGCCCCGTACGAACGCGCCGTGGATCGTGGAGCGTATGCAGGCGTCCGTCTCCGCGCCCGTCACGACGAGATGGCCGACTCCGGCCGCGGCGAGGACCTGCTCCAGGTCCGTGCCCTCGAAGGAGTCGCCGTAGTTCTTGTGCACCAGCGGTTCCGCTTCCCGGCGGGGCAGTTCGGACACGTACTGCCAGTCGTCACTGCCCTCCTTGAGTCCCTCGTCGGAGTGCTGGACCCAGACGACCGGCACGTCCGCGGCGCGGGCCCTGTCGACGAGGGCGGCGATGGTGGCGACGACGGCGTCCCGCTCGTGCGCGGACGCCACGACGCCCTGCTGGACGTCGATCACCAGCAGGGCGGTGTGGGGGCGTTCCTGAAGTGTGGTCATGCCGCCACGTTAGGCGGCGCCACTGACAATCGCCCGGCGCCCGCGGCGCTCGGCGACCGGACCGCCCGCCGTACGCAGGCAGACCAGGCAGCCCGCGACCGGCCGGAGGCTCAGGCCCGTACCAGCTCCCGGTCCTCGTCCGGGTCGCTGTCCCTCGTGTCGCCGTCGCCGAGGGTCTTCAGGCCCTCGCCCTCGACGTCCACGTTCGGCACCGCCCGGTCCAGCCACTTCGGCAGCCACCAGGCCTTCTTGCCGAGCAGCCCGAGGACCGCCGGGACGATCGCCATCCGCACCACGAACGCGTCGAAGAAGACGGCGACCGCGAGGCCGAAACCGATCATCTTGATCATGGACTCGCTGGAGGTGATGAAGCCTCCGAAGACCGCGATCATGATGGCCGCGGCGGCCGCCACGACCCGCGCGCTGTGCCGGAAGCCGGTCACCACGGCCTGGCCCGGCGTCTCGCCGTGGACGTAGGCCTCGCGCATCCGGGTCACGAGGAACACCTCGTAGTCCATGGCGAGCCCGAAGACCACGCCCACCATGAAGATCGGCATCATCGACATGATCGGGCCGGTCTGCTCGACGCCCAGCAGGCCGCCGAGCCAGCCCCACTGGAAGACCGCGACCACGGCACCGAGCGCGGCGAGCACGCTCAGCAGGAAGCCGAGTGCCGCCTTCAGCGGGACCAGGACGGAGCGGAAGACCGCGATCAGGAGCAGGAAGGCGAGGCCCACCACCAGGCCCAGATACGGGATCAGGGCGTCGTTGAGCTTCTGCGAGAAGTCGATGTTCATCGCCGTGGTGCCGGTGACCAGCACCTTCGCGCCCGTGTCAGCCTTGATCTCGCCGCCCTGGTCACGGATGGCGTGCACCAGGTCCTCGGTCTGCACCGAGGACGGCTTCGAGCCGGGGACGACGGTGATCGTCGCGGTGTCGCCGGCCTTGTTGAACACCGCCGGGGTCACCGTGGCGACGTCCCCCAGACCCTTGATCCCGTCGGCCACCTTGTCGGCCGCCGCCTTGGGCGAGTCGCTGTCCTTGGCGTCTACGACGATCATCAGGGGGCCGTTGAAGCCGGGCCCGAAGCCCTCCGACAACACGTCGTACGCCCGGCGCTGCGTCGTCGACGTCGGCTGCGAACCGTCGTCGGGCAGGCCCAGCTCCAGCTGGGTGGCCGGCACCGCCATCGTGCCGAGGCCGACCACGCCGAGCAGCAGTACGGCGGCCGGACGGCGGATGACGAAGCTCGCCCAGCGGGCGCCCAGACCGGGCTTGCCGGGGGTGCCGGCCGTGCTCCCCCGGCGCTTCTCGCCCGCCGCCCTGACCTTCCTGCCCGCGTATCCGAGCAGGGCCGGGACCATGGTCAGCGCGATGAGGACGGCCACGACGACCGTGCCCGCCGCCGCGAGGCCCATCTTCGTCAGCATCGGCACATTGACGACCGAGAGACCCGCGAGTGCGATCACGACCGTGAGGCCCGCGAAGACCACCGCCGAACCGGCTGTCCCTGCGGCGCGTCCGACGGCCTCCTCGCGGTCGCGGCCCTCGGCCAGTTCGCCGCGGTAGCGGGAGACGATGAACAGCGCGTAGTCGATGCCGACCGCGAGACCGATCATCAGGGCGAGGGTGGAGGTGGTGTCACCCAGATCGAGCGCCTTGGCCAGCACGGTGATGGTGGAGACACCGATGCCGACGCCGACGATCGCCGTCAGCAGCGGCAGTCCGGCCGCGACCAGTGAGCCGAGGGTGATGACGAGGACGACCGCGGCGATGGCGAGGCCCACGACCTCACCGGCCGCTCCCGGCTCGGCCCCGGCCTGCAGGGCGTCACCGCCGATCTCGACGGTCAGCCCGGCGTGCCGCGCGTCCTGCGCGGCCTCCTTCAGGGCGTCCCGGGAGGCGTCCTTGAGCTCCATGCCGGAGACCTTGTACTTGACGGACGCGTAGGCGACGGTGCCGTTCTTGCTGACGGCGTGCGCCTGGTAGGGGTCGGCGACGGAGACCACCTCGGAGCCGTCGGCCAGCTCCTTCACGGTCTTCTCGACGGTCGCCCTGTTGGCGCGGTCGGTCATCTTCTCGCCCGCGGGCGCCTTGAAGACGACGCGTCCGGTCGCACCGTCGGCGCTCATTCCGGGGAAGCGCTGTTCCAGCAGGTCGAAGGCCTTCTGCGCCTCGGTGCCGGGTATCGAGAAGGAGGTGGAGCCCGCTGCGGGGGCATTGGCGGCGCCGACCCCCGCGAGGGTCAGCAGCGCCACCCAGAACAGGGCGACGAAGTGCCGTCGCCTGAAGGCGAATCGGCCGATTCTGTAGAGGAACGTGGCCACGGAGGCGTACTCCCGGTCAGGTCGTGGGTGTTTCAGGGCAGGGGTGATCAGCCCGGCGGGGAGGCAGGGATGATCGTCCCGACGACTTGAGCGGTGACGTCAGGCAGTGGGGAGGGGGTGGGGAGGTGTCAGGCGCGGAGGGCGGGAAGGACCACCGCGTCGATGTACGAGAGCAGGAAGGCCTGGCTCGGCGGCTGCTCGTCGATGATGCTGCGGGCGGCGAACCCACCGATCATCATGTGCACCATGTAGTCGAGCGCCGGGTTGTCCGCACGGACCTCGCCCCGGTCGATCGCCCGCTGCAGCACACGGCGGATTTCGGCCGTCTCCGGTTCGATCAGATGCTCCCGGAACGCCTTGAGGAGGTCCGGGTTGCCGTGGATCGCCATGGCCAGCCCGCGCATCAGCGCGGAGTTCGCCTCCATCTCGCAGTCGTCCGACCGCAGGGTGAGGGCATGCAGGTCGCCCCGGAGCGAGCCGGTGTCGATGTCCTCGAACGAGGGCCCCGGCTTGCTGTGCCGCACCGCCTTCGCGACCAGCTCGGCCTTGCCGCCCCACTGGCGGTAGAGCGTCGCCTTGCTGGACTTGGTGCGGGCCGCCACGGCATCCATGGTGAGGGCGTCGTAGCCCACCTCCCGGAGCAGGTCGAGCACGGCCTCGTACAACTCGGCCTCACGCTCGGGCGTGATCCGACTGCGACGCGCCGTTGCGACCTCAGTCATGCCACTCACCTTCCCGCTCGGGATGCGCCGCCTCGGCGCCTGCTTCGTACGTTCATGAAGATACCCCGTACACCTTCGAAACGAAACCGTTTCGTACGTGTGGTGGCTCACGTAGGTGAAGGATCCGTAAGTCCCCACGAGTTGCCCGGCCCCATCCGGCGGAAAAGCATGGGGAGGTGAGCTATCTGCGCCTGCCCCATCTCAGCGGTGACCTGTTGTGCTTCGTGGCCGAGGACGACCTCTGGCTCTCCCCCCTGGACGGCCCGGGCCGCGCCTGGCGTCTCACCGTCGACCGTACGAAGCTCGGCCACCCCCGTTTCTCGCCGGACGGGAGCACCATCGCGTACACGAGCTGGCGCAGTCTGGTCCCCGAGATCCACATCGTCCCGGTGGACGGCGGACCGGGCCACCAGCTCACCTACTGGGGTTCCGCGGACACCCAGGTCTGCGGATGGACACCCTGCCAAGGGGACAGCGGGGGCACGATTCTCGCCGTCGCCTCCCACGGCGAGCCCTTCTCGTACTTCACCTGGGCCTACAAGGTCTCCCCCGACGGCGACCCCGGCCGCAAGCTCCCCTGGGGCCCGGTCTCCGACATCCAGGTCGCCGACATCGAAGGCGAACGCAAGACCCTCCTCCTGACCGGCACCCCGCCCCACGAACCCGCCGCCTGGAAGCGCTACCGCGGCGGCGCCATGGGCCGCCTCTGGCTGCATGGCGAACGCCTCCTCGCCGACCTGGAGGGCCATCTGCACTCCCCGATGTTCGTCGGCGGCCGGATCGCCTTCCTCTCCGACCACGAAGGCATCGGCAACCTCTACTCCTGTGCCTACGACGGCTCCGACCTGCGCCGCCACACCGACCACGACGCCTTCTACGCCCGGCACGCCTCGAGCGACGGCACCCGGGTGGTGTACCAGTGCGCCGGTGACCTGTGGATCGTCGACGACCTGGCCGCCGACTCCGGGCCGCGCCGCCTGGACGTACGGCTGAGCGGTCCGCGCGCGGGCCGGCGCACCTACCAGGTCCCGGCCGCCCAGCACGTCGACGGCATCTCGGTCGACGAGACGGGCCGCGCGAGCGCCGTCGTCGTACGCGGCAGCCTGTACTGGCTCACCCACCGGGACGGCCCGGCGCGCACGATCACCGACACCCCGGGCGTACGGGTCCGCCTCCCGGAGATGCTCGGCTCGACCGGCCAGGTCGCCTATGTGACGGACGCGGAGGGCGAGGACGCGGTCGAGATCGCCCATCTGCCGCGCGCGACCGGCGACCGCGAGCCCCGCCGGCTGGCCTCCGGCGCACTGGGGCGCGTACAGGAACTCGTCGCCGATCCGCAGGGCGAGCGCCTCGCCCTCGCCTCGCACGACGGCCGCCTGCTGCTGCTCGATGTGACGGAGGAGTCCGCGGGAGGCGAGGTGACCGAGCTGATCCACTCGGTCAACGGCCCGGTGCGTGACCTCGCCTTCTCCCCGGACGGCGCCTGGCTGACCTGGTCCCACCCGGGAATCGGGCGCTCCCTGCGGCAGATCAAGATGGCGCGCATAAAGGACCGTTTGATCGTCGACGTGACCAACGGCCGCTTCGAGGACGAGAATCCGGTGTTCACGCGGGACGGCCGCTATCTCGCCTTCCTGTCGTGGCGCGGCTTCGACCCGGTGTACGACGTCCACACCGGGGACCTGTCCTTCCCGCTCGGCTGCCGCCCGTACCTGGTCCCGCTGTCCTCCGCGACCCCCTCCCCCTTCGCCCTGACCCCGGAGGGCCGGCCAGCCGCCGGGGGCCTGGACCCGGTGGAGGACGAGGAGGAGGGCGGCGACGGCGCGGTCACCGTCGAGATCGAGGGGCTGGAGAACCGGGTCACCCCCTTCCCGGTCACCGCCTCCAAGTACTCGGCGCTGTATCCCGTGGCGGGCGGCGGCCTGGTCTGGCTGCGCTGGCCGATCTCGGGGGCGCTCGGCGAGACGTTCGCCAACCCGGACGACACCACCGGCCGCCCGACCCTGGAACACTTCAACATCAGCAAGGCAAAGAAGTCCGAACTCCTGGAGCACCTGGACTGGTTCGCACTCAGCGGCGACGGCACCCGCCTGGTCGTGGTCGACGAGGGAGACCTGCGGGCCGTCCCCTCCTCCGAGTCCGGCGACGGCGACACGACGGTCTGGATCGACCTGCGCCGCATCCTGCACCAGGTCGACCCGGCCGCCGAGTGGCGCCAGTCGTACGAGGAGGCCGGCCGTCTCATCCGCGCGTACTTCTGGGATCCGGGGATGTGCGGCATCGACTGGGACGGGGTGCTCGACCAGTACCGTCCGCTGGTCGAACGGGTCGCGTCCCCCGACGAGTTCGCGGACCTGCTGCGCGAGGTGCTCGGCGAACTGGGCACCTCGCACGCCTATGTCACCGCCGCCCGCCGCAACGAGGGCCCACCCCACTACCAGCGCCTCCAGGGCCTGCTCGGCGCCAACTTCGTGCACAGGCAGGAGGGCTGGGTGGTCAAGCGGATCCTGCCGGGCGAGTCCTCCGACTCCAAGGCCCGCTCACCGCTGGCGGGCACGGGCATCAGGGAGGGTGCCGTACTGACCCATGTCGACGGCCGCCCGGTCAACCCGCTGACCGGGCCGTACCCGCTGCTGGCCGGTGCGGGCGGCACGACGGTCGAGCTCACCTTCACCGCGGCGGACGGCGAGGCGGGCCGCTCACGCCGGGTCGCGATCGTCCCCCTGATCGACGAACGCCCCCTGCGCTACCAGGACTGGGTGGCCAAACGCCGTGCCGTCGTACGGGAGTTGAGCGGCGGCCGCTGCGGCTATCTGCACATCCCCGACATGGGCGGCTCGGGCTGGGCCCAGTTCAACAGGGACCTGCGGATGGAGGTGTCGAGGCCCGCCCTGATCGTCGACGTACGCGGCAACGCGGGCGGCCACATCAGCGAACTGGTCGTCGAGAAACTGTCCCGCACGATCCTGGGCTGGGACCTCACCCGCGACGCCCAACCGGTCTCCTACGCCTCCAACGCGCCCCGCGGGCCGGTGGTGGCCCTGGCCGACGAGGCGACCTCCTCCGACGGCGACATGATCACGGCCGCCATCAAGCTCCTCGAGTTGGGCCCCGTCATCGGCCAGCGCACCTGGGGCGGCGTGGTCGGCATGACCGGCCGCCACCGCCTCGGCGACGGCACCATCATCACCGTCCCGATGAACGCGGCCTGGTTCGACGCCTACGGCTGGACCGTGGAGAACAAGGGGGTGACTCCGGACCTGGAGATCCTCCGGACTCCGCTGGACTGGGCCGAGGGACGGCATGCGCAGCTGGACGACGCGGTGCAACTGGCGGTGCAGCTACTGGAATCCAACCCTCCGGCAACCCCTCCGGATTACAGCAACGTCCCGGACCGCTCACGTCCAAAGCTGCCGCCCAGGCCAACGCCTTAAGGGGCGCGGGGCTGTGTTGGATTTGCGGCTCCGCCGCGGGGCGCACAGGGGCACAGGAATGGGGCGCCCCAAAACCACAGGGCACCCCATTCATTGCGGCTCAGGCCAGACGACTAAACGTCATAGTCCTGGTCGAACCGGTCCTGCTCCTCGCGCTGCAACCGCTCCGTCTCCTCGTCCCGCATGCGCTCACCCGGCTTGCCGCGCTGCGGCTGCTGGCCGCGCTGCTGACCCTGCTCCTGGCCCGGTCGGCCACGCTGCTGACCCTGCTCACGGGCCTGCTGGGCCTTCTGCTTGGCCTGCTCCTGCCACTGCTGCGACTGGTCCTGGAACTTGTCCTTCATACCCATGTGGGTTCACTCCCGTAGTGGGTGGGGGGAAGGCCCTTGACCGGGCCTCGACCAGATTCACACGGCCCACCACGGAGCGCATTTCGATCAACTACGGTGCGTAGCGCGGGCTTCCTCGTCGGCCGCCCCACCTGCGCCGACGAGCCCCGAACGCATGCCCTCCAAGCGCGACCCGAACCGCCGCATCTCCCGCTGCCCCACCGTCCCGATGAGGCCCGGCAGATACCCCCGCACGCCCTGCATCCCGCGCAGCCACCACTGCCCGTACACATGGCTCGACCGGCGCTCGATCCCGGCGACGATCCGGTCGACGGCAGGACCCAGCGGATATGTCTTGCTGGACGGCCACGGCAGCCGCTGCCGCAGCTCCCGCATCACCTCGTCCTGGTCGGCGCCCCGCACCATGTCGGTGTCGGTCCACGACAGATACCCCACCCCGACCCGTACGCCCTTGTAGCCGACCTCGGCCCGCAGACTGTGCGCGTACGCCTCCACACCGGACTTGGAGGCGCAGTACGCGGTCATCATCGGCGCCGGGGTGATCGCCGCGAGGGAGGCGATCTGCAGCAGATAGCCGCGGCTCTCCATCAGAACCGGCAGGAAGGCACGGGCAGTCACCGCGGACCCGATGAGGTTCACCTCGATCACCCGCCGCCAGGCCTCTGGATCGGAGTCCACGAAGGGACCGCCGGTGGCGACACCGGCGTTCGCCACGACGATGTCGACCTTCCCGAACCGCTCCTTGACCTCCCCCGCGACCCGCGTCATCGCCTGATGGTCCGTCACATCTGCGTACCAGTGGTCGCTGTCGCCGTGCAGCCGCTCACAGACCTGCTTGAGGGCGTCCGGCTCAAGGCCGACCAGCGCCACCTTGGCACCCCGGGCCGACAACTTCCGGGCGAGCAGCTCGCCGACACCGCGCGCGGCGCCCGTGACGACGGCGACCTGTCCTTCGAGGCTGACCTTGCTCATGCGCCCTCCTTGATCGTTGCGTACGTCGTCACAAGCTCCCGGATACGGCTGCTGACCAGCTCCGGCGCCTCCACCGGGCTCATGTGGCCCACGCCCGGCAGCTCGGTGCTGCCCACGCAGTTCGGCAGCGCGGCCACCAGCGCCCGCGCCTGCACGGGCGGGGTGAGCCGGTCCGCCGTGCCGACGACGACGGCCGTCGGCACCTTCAACTCCCGTACGCCGTGGTCGAGATCGAGCACGGCGAGCACCTGCGACCAGGCGTGACGCACCGTGCGCGGACACCCGTGCACGATCCGCGCGCACGCCTCCACCATGTGCGGCGCCGAAGCCGGCCCCATCGTCCCGTACTTCAGGATCCGCCGCGCGAGGGGCGTGACCGGCCCGAGCGGCGCCCGCGCCCCGAGGATGTGCTGGGTGAGCCAGGTCCGCAGCCGTCCGGGCCCGAGGGGTACGACGGTCGACTCGGCCACCAGCCGCGAGGAGCCGGTGCTGCACAGCAGTACGGCCGCCGCATGCTCGCGGAAGCTCTTCCTCGTGGCCGCCGCCATCACCGTCATACCGCCCATGGAGTGCCCGGCGATCACGGCCTTCTCGCCCGGCGCGAGGGTTGCCTCCAGTACGGCTTCGAGGTCGTCGGCGAGGGCGTCCGGGCTGCACGCCGGGCTCGCCGGGCTGCGTCCGTGGCCGCGCTGGTCGTAGGCGATGACGCGGTGGTCGACGGCGAGGTCCCGTATCTGTGCGGCCCAGAACGCGGTGGAGCAGGTCCAGCCGTGGGCGAGGACGACGGCGGGCGCGTTCTCGGGCCCGTGCACCTCCACGTGCAGCCGGGCGCCGTCGGCGGAGACGGCGACGAGTTCGCGGTCGGGGGTGGGCGGGGCGTACGGCCCGGACTCGACGTGCATCAGCCGGCTCACGCCTCCACCTCCGCCTTCTGCCCGGCGGGCACCCGGAGCAGTTCGTACTCGGCGAGGTCCACCTGTCGCGTGGCCCGCCGGAACTCGGTCGTCGTACCGGGCCAGATGGTGGTGTTGCGGCCGCTCGGGTCGAGGTACCAGCTGGTGCAGCCGCCGGTGTTCCACACCGTGCGCTTCATGCGCTCCTGCACCCGGTGGTTCCAGGCGGCGACGGCGCTCGGCCGGGCATCGAGGGCGGCGCGGCCGCCGAGCACGTCCAACTGCCGCAGGAAGTCAGCCATGTAGTTGAGCTGGGACTCGATCATCAGGATCATCGACGAGTTCCCGAGGCCGGTGTTGGGCCCGATGATCGTCATCCAGTTGGGGAACCCGGCGGCCGAGGCGCCCCGAAGCGACTCCATCCCGCCCTTCCAGACCTCGGCGAGGGTCTTGCCCTCCGCCCCGACCACCCGCTCGGCGATCGGCATGTCGGTGACATGGAACCCCGTACCGAAGATGATCGCGTCGACCTCGGCCTCGGTCCCGTCGGCGGCGACGACGGTGGACCCGCGGATCTCGCTCAGCCCGCTGGCCACGACGTCCACATTGGGCCGGGTGAGCGCCGGGTAGTAGGTGCTGCTCAGCAGGATCCGCTTGCAGCCGATGCGGTAGTCGGGGGTGAGCTTGGCGCGCAGGGCCGGGTCCTTGACGGCCCGCATCATGTTCCGCTTGGCCAACTGCTCCACGAACCCCAGCTCATTGGGATGCTTGGTGAACGCCTGGACCTGCAGCTCCCGGATCCCCCACAGCAGTCCGCGGCGGGCCTGAGCGGTGAAGGGCAGCGCGCGGTGCAGGGCCCGCTCGGCGCCGCTGATGGCGCGGTCGACGCGCGGCATGACCCAGGGCGGGGTGCGCTGGAAGAGGGTGAGCCGGCCGACCTCGGGCTGGATGGCGGGCACGATCTGGATGGCGGAGGCGCCCGTCCCCACCATGGCGACGCGCTTGCCGCGCAGGTCGTAGTCGTGGTCCCAGCGGGCGGAGTGGAAGACCTTGCCGGGGAAGGAGTCGAGCCCCGGCACATCGGGCACCTTCGGGTCGGACAGCGGCCCGGTCGCGGAGACGACGACATCCGCGGACAGCGATCCGCTGCTGGTCTCGATCTCCCACCGCAGCTTCTCGCCGTCCCAGGTCATCATCTTCACTTCGGAGTCGAAGCGGATGTGGGGCCGCAGCTGGAAGACGTCCGTGACGTGCTCCAGGTAGGCCCGGATGTGCTCCTGTCCGGAGAAGGTGCGCGGCCAGTCGGGATGGGGTGCGAAGGAGAAGGAGTAGAGGTGGGAGGGAACGTCGCAGGCGCACCCCGGGTAACTGTTGTCGCGCCAGGTGCCACCCACGCTGCCGGCCCGTTCGAGGACGACGAAGTCGGTGACGCCCTCGCGCCGCAGCCGCACGGCGGCCCCGAGCCCGCCGAACCCGGACCCGATCACCGCCACCCGCACATGCTCCCGCTCAGCCATGCCGACGCCCTCCCTCACGCGACCCTGCCAGTGAACACTGGCGCAATGGGAGCGTAGAGCAGCTCCGTACCGATGGGTAGGGGTCAGCGGAAAGGAAAGTTACCCGCGGTACAACATAGGCTGCGTCCGTGACCGAGAAGCGCGAGTACCGCATGGAGGAACTGGCCCGCCTGGCCGGTATCACCGTACGCACCCTGCGCTTCTACCGAGAACGCAAACTGATACCGCCGCCCCGCCGCGAGGGCCGTATCGCCTGGTACGACGACCACCACCTGGCCCGGCTGCACACGATCGCGGCGCTGCTGGAACGCGGCCACACCCTCACCGGCATCGCGGAACTGGCGGAGGCTCTCGACCACGGCCGGGACGTCGCCGACCTCCTGGGCATCGAGCCGACCGAGGAGGAACCGGTCCGCCTCACCCCCGAGGAGCTCGCCGCCCGCTTCGAGGGACAGGTCACGCCCGAGAACCTCGCCGCCGCCCTCGACCTCGGCTACCTCGGCACCGACGGCGACGAGATCGTCCACATCAGCCGCCGCCTCCTGGACGTCTCCTCCGCCCTGGTCAGCGAGGGCATACCGCTCGCGGAGGTCCTGGCAGCGGGCAAACAGGTCCGGGAACACGTGGACGACCTGGCGGAGATGTTCGCCGAACTGGTCCTGCGTCACGTCGGCGAGGACGAGCTGCAACGCCTGCGCCCCCTGGCCCGGAGCGTGGTGGAGGCGGAACTCTCACTGGCGCTGGACCGGCGGCTGCGCAAGCGGGGATAGACCCCACGGGGATCTCCCGTCGACCTGCGAGGCCATCTATACATCTCGCGTATAGACGACATGTATAGTCGCGCCCATGACGCTCAGCACAGCCCTCCGCCCGATCCTCGGGCCGGACCGGTGGTGGATGTCCGCGCCACTGGCGGGAGTCGGCCTCGGCATTCTCACCAACCTCGCCCAGGGCGGGCTCCCCGGCGCCGCGAACCAGATCGCCAACTCCGGCGCGGTGTGGTGCGTCCCGGCGTTCGCCGCCGGCGCCCTGGTGGCCGGCGGGCACCTGGCACCGCGCAGGTCGGTGCTCGCCGGCCTGTGCACGACGGTCGGCCTGGTCATCGGCTACTACGGGTACGCCGAACTCGGCCGCGGCGGCATGGGCAGCCCGTTCTGGCCGCTGGTGTGGCTGGCGATGGCGCTCATCAGCGGCCCGCTGTTCGGTGCCGCGGGGGCGTGGTGGCGGCGCGGGGAGACCACACCTCGCCGGGTCCTCGCACTGGCCGCACTGGCGGGCGTCTTCGGAATGGAGGCCCTCCAGTACGCATGGGTTCTCCACTACGCCCCGCAGGCCTGGACCTGTGCGGCACTCCTGGTCGCGATCCCGCTGCTGATGGCGCGCGGGCGCAAGGAGCGGGCGCTGACCCTGCTCGTGGCACTGCCCCTGTCGGCGATCGCCTACGCCGTCGTCGAACTGCCGTTGCAGCACCTGTCGACGTGAGGCCGCCGGGCCTCACCTCTCGAAGGTCACCGTCACCGGAGCATGGTCCGACCACCGCTCCGCATGCGTGGCCGCCCGCTCCACGACCGCCTTGACGGTCCGGGCGGCCAGCCCGGGGGTCGCGACGGCGAGGTCGATCCGCCAGCCCGAATCGTTGTCGAAGGCCCGCCCCCGGTACGACCACCAGGTGTACGGCCCCTCCGCCTCCGGATGCAGGGCGCGCACGACATCGACGTAGCCGCCGTCCTCGGGGTCGAAGACCCGGGTGAGCCACGCCCGCTCCTCCGGGAGGAACCCGGAGTTCTTCTGGTTCCCGCGCCAGTTCTTGAGGTCGGCCGGCTGGTGGGCGATGTTCCAGTCGCCGCAGACGACCACTTCGCGCCCGCCGGCGGCGGCCCGCTCCCGCAGCGCCTTCAGATAGGCGAGGAACTCGCCCATGAAGCGGATCTTCTCGTCCTGGCGCTCGGTGCCGACCTCACCGGAGGGGAGGTAGAGGGAGGCGACCGTGACACCCGGCAGGTCGACCTCGACATAGCGGCCGCTGGTCTCGAACTCGGCGGCGCCGAAGCCGACCTGGATGCGGTCGGGCTCGCGGCGGGTGTAGAGGGAGACGCCGGCACGGCCCTTGGCGGCGGCCGGCGCATGCACGACATGCCAGCCGTCGGGTGTGCGCACATGCTCCGGCAGCTGCTGCGGCTCGGCGCGCACCTCCTGCAGGCAGAGCACATCGGCGGAGGTGCCGGCGAGCCATTCCACGAAGCCCTTCTTCGCGGCGGCGCGCAGTCCATTGACATTGACGGAGGTCACAGTGAGCACCCGGGAACGATACCGGCACACTGGATCCAGACCGGACCCTCTCCATGCACGGGTGTACGTGCATGGATATATACGCATAGGTGTACGATTCTCCACATGATTATACGTCGTGTCTCCTTCGACCACCCGGACGCCGTCAAGCTGAACGACGAGGTCCAGGCGGAGTACCACGTGCGCTACGGCGACGGCGGGGACGCCACATCGCTGGACCCGGCGGACTTCGAGCCGCCGAACGGCGTGTATTTCATCGCCTACGACGAGAACGACGCGCCGGTGGCCACGGGCGGCTGGCGCGCCCAGGACACCAACGGCGAGGGCAACCTCGACGGGGACGCCGAGGTCAAGCGGATGTACGTGGTGGAGGCGGCGCGCGGCCGCGGGCTCGCCCGGCGCATCCTGGCCGCCCTGGAGGAGGACGCCCGCGCGGCCGGCCGCCTGCGGATGGTCCTGGAGACGGGCACCAAGCAGCCGGAGGCCATCGCCCTGTACACGTCCAGCGGGTACGAGCCGTGCGAGAAGTTCGGCTACTACCGGCACTACGAGAGCAGCCGCTGCTTCGCGAAGGAGCTGTGACCGGCCTGCCTGACAGAACGTCAGGCACAACAGCCGGACACATCCGCCAGACACAACAAAGATCCCGCCCGATCTTCCGATCGGACGGGATCTCATCAACTGCCTCAGGTTTCCCTGACCAGTTGTTGCGGTGGACCTGAGGGGATTTGAACCCCTGGCCCCCTCGATGCGAACGAGGTGCGCTACCGGACTGCGCCACAGGCCCTTGCAACGAGTGAAACTCTAGCACCCCGATCCGTGTGCTTGGAAATCCGTTCCTTGCCTGCCGCCGGGGCAGCAGCACAGGTCGGGGGGCTACTCGTTGGCGGCGCGGGGCCGCTCGCCCTCCTCGTACTGGTCGAACAGCGGCGTACGCCCCCGCTCCCGGGCCCGCCGCGCGGAGGCCGCCCGGCGGGCGTCACTGCGCCCGTCGTCGTCCGCCTTGTCCTCCGCGGGGGCCGGTTCCGCGGTGGCGGCCTGCGTCTCCTGGCCGCGGGCCACGGAGCCCGAGCGTGCCGAGCTCCAGGTGTCCGGCGCCCCGAGGTCGACGTCCGCGGTGGCCCGGGGAGCGACCGGCGCGGTCACATACGTCGGCAACGGCACCGGCACCGGGTCCCAGCTGTCCCCGTGCCCGGGGCGCCGCTGCCGCTCGCGCTGCTGGTCGACCCACTCGGCGTGGTCGGTCTGCTCGACGAGGGCACGCCGGTCGGCGGCGAGCGCGGACAGTCCGGGGTCGGTGTCCTGCGCCGGTCCCTCGTCCGACTCGTCGGTCTCCGCTTCGGTGGCGGCCGCGCGGCGGCGCGGCTGGCGGGCACGCTCGCGGAGCCGCTCGGCGGCGTCCTCGGCGCGGCGCCGGTCCATCTGGTAGGCGAACCGGCGGCGCTCCTGGGAGCGCAGGTATGCGATGTACGCGCTGAGCAGCACGGCGGGCACGCCGGGCGCCCAGAGGAACGCGAGCCCTCCGACCGCGGCGACGATCGCGCCGAGCGTGAACGCGATGAAGAGCATCACGGTGGTCCGCCGACGTCGCGCGAGCGCCTTCATGCGCCGGGCGCGTGCCAGGGCCGCTTCCTCCGAGGGGGAGCGCCGGGCCGCGGGCACCCGTTTGCGCGCGGGGGCCGGGGCCGGGGCCGGGGCTTCCGTCTGTTCCCGCGCCGGTTGCGCGCGCGCCGGCGCCTGTGCCTGTGCCGGTACGTCCGCACGCGCCTGGGGACGGGTCGGAGGCACGGCGAAGGCCCGGACGTCCACCGAGTCGGTGACGACGTCCGGACGACCGGCGCTGGACTCCCCCGCTTCGGTGGAGCGCGCCTGCAGGTCCTTGGCGTACCGGCGCTCCATTCCCGCCCGTCCGGACAGCAGCCGGATGGCGGTGCTGAAGCGTTCCGTCGGACGGGCCTCGTTCAGCTCGTCCTGCCTACGGAGCCACATCGGCACCAAGTAGGCGGCCCAGGCCCCGACAATGACTGCGTAGATGAGGCCGCTGCTGCTCACGCCTCACACGGTAGAGGGGTTTGCGTGAGGCCATCTGCCAATTGAGCCGGTGTGTCGCACGATCTGGCTGATATTTCGAACTTTTTTTGTGACCGATGCGATCAGCACCCCACCGAGGGCGTGAATTTAGCGCCTTGAGGTGGTCGCCGCTCGATCAATTTCGAACACGTATTCAATTCCGGGTTATGCGGGATTCCCCCGAGTACGTGCCCGCTGCCAGCGGCTCAGCAACCCGTCGGGGACCTCTTCCGCGGTGAGTGCGAAGACGAGGTGGTCGCGCCAGGCCCCGTCGATGTGGAGATAACGCGGTCTGAGGCCCTCCTCACGGAATCCGAGTTTCTCCACGACGCGGCGGCTCGGCCCGTTCTCCGGGCGAATGCAGACCTCGATGCGGTGCAGTCCGACGGTGCGGAAACAGTGGTCCACGACAAGCGCCACGGCGGTCGGCATCACTCCGCGTCCGGCCACCGACTCGTCCACCCAGTAGCCGATGTGGCCCGAGCACATGGAGCCCCAGGTGATTCCGGCGACCGTCAACTGCCCGACCAGACGCCCCTGGTACTCGATGACGAACGGCAGCATCCGGCCGGAGTGCGCTTCGGACCTCAGGTGCCGGACCATCTGGCGGTAGGTCGGCCGGTGCGCGATCGGCCCGCTCGGGGTGGGCGGCGGAATGGTCGCCTCCCAGGGGCGCAGCCAGTCCCGGTTGCGCCGGTTGACCTCGCGCCAGACTCGCTGGTCGCGCAGCTTTATCGGCCTCAGGACGATGTCGCCGTCCGTCAGCACGACGGGCCAGGATGGGCTGTTCAGCTCGCACCCCCACTGGTGGAGCCGGGTCTGGGGTGGTCGCCGCCGCGGATCTGGTCGACGGCGTGGACCAGGACGGGTTCCAGGACGGCGAGGCCGTCCTTCACCCCGCCGGTGGAGCCCGGCAGATTGACGATCAGTGTGCTTCCCGCCACTCCGGCCAGGCCCCGGGAGAGCGCGGCGGCGGGCACCTTGTCCCGGCCGAACGCCCTGATGGCCTCGGCGATGCCCGGCACCTCGTGGTCGATCACGGCACGCGTCGCCTCGGGCGTGCGGTCGGTGGGCGAAAGGCCGGTGCCGCCGGTGGTCACGACCACGTCGTAGCCGGCGTCGACGGCGGCGCGCAGGGCGGCCTGCACCGGGTCCCCGTCGGGCACGACCTGCGGTCCGTCGACGGCGAAGCCGAAGCCCTTCAGGCCGTCGGCGACCAGCGGGCCGCCCTTGTCCTCGTAGATCCCGGCGGCCGCCCTGTTCGAGGCGGTGACGACCAGAGCGCGATACGTCATGTCCGGCTCCAGTCGCCCGACTTGCCGCCCGTCTTCTCCTCCACCCGTACGTCCGTGATGACCGCTCCCTTGTCGACCGCCTTGACCATGTCGATCACGGTGAGTGCGGCGACGGAGACGGCGGTGAGGGCCTCCATCTCGACGCCCGTGCGGTCCGTGGTCTTGACGGTGGCCAGGATCTCGACGGCGTCGTCCGCGACCGACAGGTCCAGTTTCACACCGGACACCGCGAGCGGGTGACAGAGGGGGATCAGGTCCGGGGTGCGCTTGGCGCCCATGATGCCCGCGATGCGCGCGGTGGCGAGGGCGTCGCCCTTGGGGACCCCCTCGCCGCGCAGCAGCTCGACCACGCGGGGCGAGACGAGGACGCGTCCGCTGGCGCGCGCGGTGCGCGCGGTCACGTCCTTGCCGGACACGTCGACCATGCGGGCGGCGCCCGCGTCGTCGATGTGGGTCAGTCGATCGTCCGTACTCATTGGCTGTGTGGCGCTCCCGTCCGGGCCCCTCGCGGTGCGGCGCGTGGGTCTGTTGTGCGCGACACGGTATCGCGGGCCGGGAGCACTCAGCCGATCAGGACGACCTCCACCTCGGAGCCGGGCTCGACGGACTCCACGTCCTCGGGGACGACGATCAGTGCGTCGGCGTGCGCGAGGGCCGCGACCAGGTGGGATCCGGCGCCGCCGACCGGGGTCACGGAGCCGTCGGCGTACGTCCCGCGCAGGAACTGTCTGCGGCCCTTCGGTGAGGTCAGCGCCTTGCGGGCGGTGAGGGTCGCGCGGGTGCGCGGCCGGTGCACGTCCTCGAGTCCCATGAGGGTGCGGATGGCGGGGCGGACGAAGAGCTCGAAGGAGACGTACGACGACACCGGGTTGCCGGGCAGGGCCAGCAGCGGGGTGTGGTCGGGGCCGATGGAGCCGAAGCCCTGGGGCTTGCCCGGCTGCATGGCCAGCTTGCGGAACTCGATGCCGCTGCCCGGCTCGTCCTCGTCACCGACGTACGACAGGGCCTCCTTGACCACGTCGTACGCCCCGACGCTCACGCCCCCCGTGGTGACCAGGAGGTCGGCGCGGACGAGCTGGTCCTCGATGGTGGAGCGGAGGGTCTCCGCGTCGTCGGCGACGGCGCCCACCCGGTAGGCGATGGCGCCGGCGTCGCGGGCGGCGGCGGTGAGGGCGAAGCTGTTGGAGTCGTAGATCTGGCCGCTGCCCAGTTTCTCGCCGGGCTGGACGAGTTCGCTGCCGGTGGACATGACGACCACGCGCGGGCGGGGGCGCACCCGTACCGTGCCGCGGCCGATCGCGGCGAGCAGGGCGATCTGCGGCGGTCCGAGGACCGTCCCGGCCTCCAGGGCGCGGTCGCCGGACTTCACGTCGCTGCCCTTCGCGCGAACGTGCGCGCGTGCCTCGGCCGGGCGGTACACGTGCACATGTCCCTCGGCGCCCTCGGGGGCCAGGGACCGGGCGCGCATACCGGTCGCCGGGCCCTCGCCGAGGCCGCCGTCGGTCCACTCGACGGGGACGACGGTCTCCGCGCCGGGCGGCAGCGGAGCGCCGGTCATGATGCGGGCGGCCTGGCCGGGACCCACATGGAGCAGGTCGGCCTGACCGGCCGCGACGTCCCCGACGACGGCCAGGACGGCGGGGAACTCCGCGCTCGCGCCCGCGACATCCGAGACCCGCACCGCGTACCCGTCCATGGAGCTGTTGTCGAACGGCGGCAGGGAGACGGGCACCGTGACGTCCTCGACCAGGACACAGCCCTGGGCGTCGAGGAGTTGCAGCTCGATGGGTTCCAGGGGGCGGACGGTCGTGAGGATGTCCTCCAGGTGTTCGTCCACCGACCAGAGGTGGTCCTGGCCGGTGG
The DNA here is from genome assembly GCF_044465725.1 of Streptomyces sp. NPDC049541. Lineage (NCBI taxonomy): Bacteria > Bacillati > Actinomycetota > Actinomycetes > Kitasatosporales > Streptomycetaceae > Streptomyces > Streptomyces sp. NPDC049541. Next base: position 214,456 of record NZ_JBITLY010000006.1, read on the forward strand.
TGCGGGGCGCGGCGCTCAACGTTGCTACATCTCCTCGGCTACGTAACTGCGAAGCCAGGCCCGGAAGTCCGGGCCCAGGTCTTCACGTTCGCATGCGAGTCTGACAATGGCACGCAGGTAGTCGCCGCGGTCGCCGGTGTCATAGCGGCGGCCCTTGAAGACGACGCCGTGCACCGGGCCGCCGACCTTTTCGTCCTGCGAGAGCTGTTGGAGGGCGTCGGTGAGCTGGATCTCGCCGCCGCGGCCGGGCTCGGTCTTGCGCAGTATGTCGAAGATGTGCGGGTCGAGGACGTAGCGGCCGATGATCGCGTAGTTGGACGGGGCGTCGGCGGCGGCGGGCTTCTCGACCAGGTCGTGGACCTTGACCACGTCGGCGTCCTCGGTGGGGTCGACGGCCGCGCAGCCGTAGAGGTGGATCTGCTCGGGGGCGACCTCCATGAGCGCGATGACGCTGCCGCCGCGCTGCTCCTGGACCTCCACCATGCGCGCGAGGAGCGGGTCACGCGGGTCGATCAGGTCGTCGCCGAGGAGGACGGCGAAGGGCTCGCGGCCGACGTGCGGGGCGGCGCACAGAACCGCGTGGCCGAGGCCCCTCGGGTCGCCCTGCCGCACGTAGTGCATGGTCGCGAGGTCGCTGGACGCCTGGACCTTGGCGAGTCGGCCCGCGTCACCCTTCTTCTGGAGGGCGGACTCGAGCTCGTAGTTGCGGTCGAAGTGGTCCTCGAGGGGGCGCTTGTTGCGGCCCGTGATCATGAGGACGTCGTCGAGGCCCGCCGACACGGCCTCTTCGACCACGTATTGGATCGCCGGCTTGTCGACGACCGGCAGCATCTCCTTGGGAGTGGCCTTGGTGGCCGGCAGGAACCGGGTGCCGAGGCCCGCTGCAGGGATGACAGCCTTGCTGATCCTGGGGTGCGACTGGGTCATGGCGGCAACCTTATCCGGTGCCTTGGCAGGGAATCTGAGGCTCCGGTTAATTGGCTCTCATATGAGCACATATAGAAGGGTACGGGTACGACCTATGAGTCAGATCGGACGTGCTACCGAGGCTGACAAGCGAATGTTGCGGCGAGAGATCCTCGCCGTGAGAAACAGGTTGACAGCCGATGACGTGCGGGAATCCGCGGACGCGCTGGCCGGCCGCGCCCTGGAGCTGCCGGAGCTGGCGCATGCGCGCACGGTGGCGGCGTACGTCTCCGTAGGGAGCGAGCCGGGCACGCTCGCGCTGCTGGACGCGCTGCGCGAGCGGGGCGTGCGCGTCCTGCTTCCCGCCCTTCTCCCGGACAACGATCTGGACTGGGGCGCCTACGCCGGGGAGGGCTCCCTCGCGCGCATCCAACACGGCGGGAAAATGGCCCTCTTCGAGCCCGCCGGCGAACGCCTCGGACCGGACGCCGTGACCGGTGCCGACGTCGTGCTGCTGCCCGGTCTCGCCGTCGACGCCCGCGGAATGCGGCTGGGGCGCGGCGGAGGGTCGTACGACCGTGTCCTCACGCGTCTGGAGCGCGCGGAGGCCCGTCCCGCGCTGGTGGTGCTGCTGTACGACTCCGAGGTCGTCGGGCATGTCCCGGAGGAGGCGCACGACCGGCCGGTGCACGCGGTGGTGACACCGTCGGGGGTACGGCGGTTCACCTGAGAAGTGCCCTCCACGCGCGTGTGGAGGGCACTTTCCGTGCCTGGCGGGTGACCCGTGATCCAGGGCCGGTGGCTCAGGGCTTCAGGACCAGGGTGTCGCTGGTGTTCTTGTCGACGGCCTTGTCCGAGAAGTTCCAGTCGAGCAGTTCGCCCTTGGCCCACTTGCTCGTCTGGTCGGTGTAGTGGGCGCTGTAGGCGTGCCCCGAGGCGCCGGTGAGGTTGATCCACTTCGACTTGTCGAGGTCGGCGAGGTTGACCACCATGCGCATCGACGGCACCCACACCACGCCGTAGCCGCCCGCCGCGTTCCAGCCGGTGGCGTTGACCGTCGCCTCGCCGCCGCTGAGCTTCCAGGGGCCGCGGTTGAGGATGTACTTCACGAAGGCGGGGCCGTCGGTGCCGAGGGTCTGGTTCTTCAGGAACAGCCGGTGCAGCCGGCCCCAGCTCCAGGTATCGATGTCCTTGCCGAGCTTGGCCGTCAGCTCCCAGCGGGCGTCGATCATGGCGCGCTTGAACAGGTCGTCGCGGTTGTCGCTCGCTCCGGGCCGGGTGAGCGACTTGGGCGTGGACCACCAGTCGCTCTTCTGGTCGTCCACGAGGTTGCGGACGACCTCGAACCAGCGGTCGCCGCCGTCCGGCTGCGCCTGGTCGGCGGCGCGCTCGCCGCACTCGCGCACCTTGTTCGTCTCGTCCGCGGGCCCGGTGCTGTTGACCGGATCGACCCACAGGCACTGGCCGTCGACCCGCAGCTCCTTGGGCAGCTTGTTACCGAAGGCGAGCTTGAGGATGTTGCGCCAGACGGAGTTGAAGTAGGCGGCCGCCGCCGAGTCGGCGTCCTGGGTGTAGTCCCAGCCCTCCAGGAGGTCCTGCGCCTCGCGGACCGCCTTCGCCCCGCGGACGTCCTTGTCCGTGATGTCGATCTTCAGCAGCTTGGGCACGAGCAGTTTGGCGATCTCGCTGCTGTTGTCCAGCTGCATCTGGCGCATGTCGTCGGTGGAGATCTTGCCGCCGCCCCTGATCTTCGACTCGATCAGGTCGGTGATGCGCTGGCTGCGGGTGCCGTAGCCCCAGTCGGTGGTGAGCGTGTAGGGGTACTTGTCCTTGTCGATCACTGCCTGGTTGGCGGTGACGATGTAGCCGCGCTTGGGGTTGAACTCGTACGGCAGCGCGTCCTTGGGGATGTATCCGGTCCACTTGTAGCTGGAGTCCCAGCCCGGCGCCGGGATCGAGCCGTCGTCCTTCTTCGCGCGCGTGGGGATCTTCCCGGGCAGCGTGTAGCCGATGTTGTCCTTGTCGGCGTAGACCAGGTTCTGCGAGGGCACGTCGAACAGGGCGGCCGCGGCACGGAAGTCGCTCCAGTTGGACGCCCTGTCCATGGCGAAGACGGCGTCCATGGAGGTGCCCGGGTCGAGCGCGGTCCAGCGCAGCGCGATGCCGTAGCCGTCGCCGCGGTCGGGCGCCGCGGTGTTCACGGTGGCCTTCTTGCCGACCGTCACCAGTTCGTCGTCGCGGTCGGAGAGCAGGGGCATCCCGTCGGCGGTCTGGCGCACGACGATCGTCTTGGACGCGCCGCCGGCGACCTTGATGGTCTCCTCGCGGGTCCTGAACGGCCGCACCGTGCCGTCGTAGAGGTAGCCGTCGCCGGAGACCTTCTCCAGGTACAGGTCGGTGACGTCGACACCGGAGTTGGTCATGCCCCAGGCGATGTCCTGATTGTGGCCGATGACCACGCCCGGCATGCCCGCGAAGGTGTAACCGGTCACGTCGTACTGGCACTTGCTGGAGACCGTGCGGCAGTGCAGGCCCATCTGGTACCAGACGGAGGGCAGCGAGGCCGACAGATGCGGGTCGTTGGCCAGCAGGGGCTTGCCGGTGATGGTGTGATTCCCGGCGACGACCCAGGAGTTGGAGCCGATGCCCTGGCCGTTCACGCCGACGGCCGTGGGAACGTTGTCCAGGACCTTGTAGAGACCCGACAGCTGGCTCGTCAGAGCCGAGCCGGCCGCCGACGAGGACGCGCCGGTCGCGCCGCTCCCCGACGTGCCCGCCGTACCGGACGCACCGCTCGTGGACGAGCTGCCGTTCTGCTCGAACGTCCTGGTGAGCGCGTTGTACTGGCCCTCCTGGACGATCGCCTTGTTGCGGCTGTACGGGTACTCCGGGTACAGGTCGGCGATCTGCTTGGGGCCGAGACGGCTGGTCATCAGGGCGCGGTCGATCTCGTCCTGCATGTTGCCGCGCAGGTCCCAGGCCATCGCCTTCAGCCAGGAGATCGAGTCGACCGGGGTCCACTGCGCCGGCTTGTAGTCGTTGACGAAGCCCAGGGCCGCGTACTCCAGGGAGATGTCCTTGCCGTCCTTGCCCTGCAAGTAGGCGTTGACTCCCTTGGCGTAGGCCTGGAGGTACTTCTTGGTGGAGGCCGACAACTTGGTGTCGTACTCCTTCTTCGCCACCCGGTCCCAGCCCAGGGTGCGCAGGAACTCGTCGTCCTTGACCTGGTCCTTGCCGAACATCTCCGACAGCCGGCCGGAGGTCATGTGGCGGCGCACGTCCATCTCGTAGAACCGGTCCTGCGCCTGGACGTAGCCCTGCGCCATGAACAGGTCCTCGTCGGAGGAGGCGTAGATCTGCGGGATGCCGTTGCCGTCGCGCTTCACGTCGACGGGTCCTGACAGGCCGTCGAGCGTGATCGAGCCCTTGGTCTGCGGGAACGAGGCGCGGACGGTGCTGATGGACCAGTACGCCCCGTAGGCGATGCCTCCGATGATGGCCAGGACCAGGACCAGCACGACCAATCGGGCTTTGCGCCCCTTCTTCCTGCCGGACTTGCCGGGCTTGTCACCCGTTGTGGCGGTGATGTTGGGGGGCATCGCTGTCCTTGCTGTCCTAACGCGAGCGGCAGGCGGGGCTGTGACTTTGAATGAGCGCTGGAGCAACCATAGGCGAGGGCCCTGTGCCCCTTGACGCGGAGTCGGGAACGAGACCGGGCGGGCGTTCGATCTTGCCTCGGCGAGCGTCAAGAAATCGTCAAGAGTTAGGTAAGGTAACGAAGTACTTGGGTGCGGAGTTTCTCGGCTTCGTGTCCTATGTACGTGAGCTCCCACGCGGGATGCGTGTGAGTCAGGGAAGGGAACGGCCGCTGACTGTCCACCACCTCAACCAGCTTCTGCTCGTCTGCTCGCTCGTCCTGCTCGTCGCCGTGGCAGCGGTCCGGATCTCCTCGCGCAGCGGGCTCCCCAGCCTGCTCGTGTACCTGGGGATCGGGGTCCTCATGGGCCAGGACGGCATCGGCGACATCCACTTCAGCAACGCCGAACTGACCCAGGTCATCGGATACGCGGCCCTGGTCGTGATCCTGGCCGAGGGCGGTCTCGGCACGAAGTGGAAGGAGATCAAGCCGGCCCTGCCGGCCGCCTCCGCACTGGCACTGGGCGGGGTCGCGGTGAGCGTCGGGGTCACGGCGTCGGCCGCGCACTTCCTGATCGGGCTGGAGTGGCGGCAGGCGCTGATCGTCGGGGCGGTGGTCTCCTCCACGGACGCGGCGGCGGTCTTCTCGGTGCTGCGGAAGATTCCCCTGCCCGCGCGCGTGACGGGCACGCTGGAGGCCGAGTCCGGCTTCAACGACGCCCCCGTGGTCATCCTGGTGGTCGCCTTCTCCACGGCCGGCCCGGTCGACCACTGGTATGTGCTGCTGGGCGAGATAGCCCTGGAGCTCGCCATCGGCGCGGCCATCGGTCTCACGGTGGGCTGGCTCGGCTCCTGGGGTCTTCGGCATGTGGCGCTGCCCGCCTCGGGCCTCTACCCGATCGCCGTGATGGCGATCGCCGTCACCGCCTATGCGGGCGGCGCACTGGCGCACGGCAGCGGCTTCCTGGGCGTCTACCTCGCCTCGATGGTGATGGGCAACGCCAAGCTGCCCCACTGGCCCGCCACCCGCGGCTTCGCCGACGGACTCGGCTGGATCGCCCAGATCGGCATGTTCGTCCTGCTCGGCCTGCTGGTCACCCCGCACGAGCTCGGCGACGACGTGGTGCCCGCCCTCGTCATCGGCCTGGTGCTGACCATGGTGGCGCGCCCGCTGAGCGTGGTGCTGTGCCTGACGCCGTTCCGGGTGCCGTGGCAGGAGCAGACCCTGATGTCCTGGGCCGGGCTGCGCGGCGCGGTCCCCATCATCCTGGCGACGATCCCGATGGTGCAGGGCGTCGACGCCAGCCGCCGGATCTTCAACATCGTCTTCGTGCTGGTCGTCGTCTACACCCTGGTCCAGGGGCCGACGCTGCCCTGGCTCGCCCGCAAGCTGCGGCTGGGCGAGGACGCGGAGGCCGCCGACCTCGGCATCGAGTCGGCCCCGCTGGAGCGGCTGCGCGGGCATCTGCTGTCCGTCGCGATCCCCGAGGGCTCGAAGATGCACGGCGTCGAGGTGGCCGAGCTGCGCCTGCCGGCCGGAGCGGCCGTCACCCTGGTCGTCCGCGAAGGAAAATCGTTTGTCCCCCTGCCCACCACGGTGCTGCGGCGCGGCGACGAACTACTCGTCGTCACCACGGACCCGGTGCGGGACGCGGCCGAGCGGCGACTGCGCTCGGTCGGCCACGGCGGCAAGCTGGCCGGATGGCTCGGGACGAACGGGGCGGGAGCCGGGCGTTAATGGTGTGTTTCGTACGGTTCACACCCTGGGTAATCGCAGGTGAACGCCCGCATCGTGCTCGTATTCACAGGCACATCAGGCGCTGATCCCTGTACGATGAAGGCGCACCCAGATCGAACCAACTCTGCCTGACGCAGTGCTGGCGCGACCGTATGGCGGCCGGGACGTCCCAGACAGTGGACCGCCGGTATCTACCGCAGTTCCGCGCAAGAGGACAGCTCTCGGCGCCGCCCGCCACAGGGGGCCGCGCTACCAGGCGGCAGAAAGGCACGGGCCGTGGCATCCACGGTCACCTCCCGCCCGGGCTACGGACAGCTGCTGCGCACCCGCGGCGCCTGGACGTTCCTGCTCCCCGGCTTCGCGGCACGCCAGCCGTTCGCGATGCTCACCATCTCCCTCGTGCTGCTGGTGCAGCACACCACCGGCTCCTACGGCGCGGCGGGCGCCGCGGCGGCCGTCACCGGCGTCTCCATGGCTCTGTTCGCGCCCTACAGCGGCCGTCTCGCGGACCGCTACGGGCAGCGCGCCGTGCTGGTGCCCGGCGTGCTGCTGCACGCCCTGTCGGGCCTGACCCTCACCGCGCTCGCGCTGGCCCACGCACCCCTGTGGGCCCTGTTCGCGGCGGCCGTGCCGACCGGCGCCTCGGTGCCGCAGGTCGGGCCCATGGTGCGCGCCCGCTGGGGCGTGAAGCTCCAGGGCTCGCCCCTGATGACCACCGCTGCCGCCTTCGAGTCGGTCACGGACGAGCTGACCTTCGTCTTCGGACCGCTGCTCGCCACCGCCCTGTGCACCGCCGTCACCCCGGCCGCCGGCCTGGTGACCGAGGCCTCGCTGACGCTCGTCGGCGGTCTGCTGTTCGCCGCGCAGAAGAGCACACAGCCCGCGGTCACCGCGACGGGGCACGCGCGCGTGGAGCACGCTTCCGCGCTGCGCGTCCCCGGGGTGCGCGTTCTGGTCGTGGCCTTCCTGGGCATCGGCTCCGTCTTCGGCGGGATGCAGGTCTCGCTGGCCGCGTTCACCGAGTCGATCGGCGAGCCCGGCCTGAACGGCGTCCTCTACGGGGTCTTCGCGGCGGGCAACATGCTCTCCGGCATCGTCTGCGGCGCCGTCGCCTGGAAGGTCGCCCCGCAGCGGCGACTCGTCCTCGGGTACGGCGCCCTCGCCCTGGCGGCCTCCGGTCTGTGGGCCGCCCACTCGGTGCTGCTGCTGGCCGGTCTCGGCCTGCTCGTCGGCATGTGCATCGCGCCCGCGCTGATCACCGGCTACACGCTGGTCGAGGGCCTGGTCCCGGCCGGCGCCCGCACCGAGGCCTTCACCTGGCTGACCGGCGCGGTGGCACTCGGCCAGGCCGCGGCCGTCACGGTCGCCGGACAGCTGGAGGACCGCTTCTGGGGCGGGGCCGGATTCCTGGTGCCGATGGCCGGTACCGTACTGGCGCTGACGACCCTCCTGACCCTTCGGTCACGGCTCGTGACGCGGCCCCGCAGCCTGACCGTCGCACGTGGCGTGGGTCACCGAGTGCCGTTGACGGTGGACTGATCCTCAGGAATACGTCACTATGGACCTTCGTTAGCACTCATTGAGTGAGAGTGCCAGGAGGAAGACAGTGCCCACCTACCAGTACCAGTGCACCGAATGCGGCGAGGGCCTCGAGGCGGTGCAGAAGTTCACCGACGACGCTCTGACCGAGTGCCCCAACTGCGGTGGCCGCCTGAAGAAGGTTTTCTCCGCGGTCGGCATTGTCTTCAAGGGCTCGGGCTTCTACCGGAACGACAGCCGCGGCTCCTCGTCGAGCAGCTCGCCGTCGTCGTCCTCGAAGTCGTCGACGTCCACCTCGTCCTCGGCTCCGTCCTCGTCGTCCTCGGACTCGAAGCCGTCGAGCACCGGCACCACCTCCAGCAGCAGCTCCGCCGCCTAGGACTTGCTCACGGGACCCTGCCGTCGTACGACGGCAGGGTTCTCGCCGTCTCCTGATCCCCCTGACCGCACGCCGTCGGCGCCGGATACTGTGCGGCCATGGCGAACGCAGAGATCGGTGTAATCGGCGGCTCGGGCTTCTACTCGTTCCTCGACGACGTGACCGAGGTCCAGGTGGACACCCCTTACGGACCGCCCAGCGACTCCCTCTTCCTCGGTGAGCTCGCCAGCCGGCGGGTCGCCTTCCTGCCCCGCCACGGCCGCGGCCACCATCTGCCGCCGCACCGGATCAACTACCGGGCCAACCTGTGGGCGCTGCGCTCGCTCGGCGTGCGCCAGGTGCTCGGTCCGTGCGCGGTGGGCGGGCTGCGTCCCGAGTACGGGCCGGGGACGCTGCTCGTGCCGGACCAACTGGTCGACCGTACGAAGTCCCGGGTGGGGACGTACTTCGACGGACTGCCGCTGCCCGGCGGCACCATCCCGAACGTGGTGCATGTGTCCCTGGCCGATCCCTACTGCCCCGTCGGACGTGCGGCCGCCCTGAAGGCCGCGCGCGGCCGGGACTGGGAGCCGGTGGACGGCGGCACCCTGGTCGTGGTCGAGGGGCCGCGCTTCTCGACCCGCGCAGAATCGTTGTGGCATCAGGCGCAGGGCTGGTCGGTGGTCGGCATGACCGGGCATCCCGAGGCGGCGCTCGCCCGTGAACTGGAACTGTGCTACTCGACGATGACGCTGGTCACCGACCTGGACGCGGGCGCCGAGACCGGTGAGGGCGTCTCGCACGACGAGGTGCTGCGGGTGTTCGCCGCGAATGTGGACCGGCTGCGGGGCGTGCTGTTCGACGCGGTGGCCGCCCTGCCGGCGAACGAGGACCGGGACTGCCTGTGCACGAACGCGCTGGGCGGGATGGATCCGGGGTTCGAGCTGCCGTAACGGGAGCCGGGGGAGCCTCGGGCGGTTCGGGATTCCGGAACTCCCCGTTCCGGTGAGGGAGTTGTCCACAACCCGTCGGTAGTCCACCGGCGTCGGCAGAGATCGCGGCGAGGCCTCATCGTGGGCCTGCAAGGCGATTCCTCGATGGCTCCTCGACGCAGGCGGTGATCCGCATGTCCCTCCCTCCCCCGTCCCTCTTCCCCTCCCCTTCCGCCCCGCGCCCGCCCGGCACCGACGCCCCCGCCACCTGCGAGGTCCCGCACTTCGCTCCCGTGCGGGTGCGCGGCGGCCGGTATCAGCTACGGCGGCTCGTACGGCACCGGAGGCGGGCCGTGGCCGCGGGCCTCGCGGTGACCGCGGCCGCGCTGGTGGCCGCAGGGCCACGGGTCACCGCTCCGGCGCGTGGGCATCCGGTGGCGGATCCCGTACGCAAGCACCGCGCCGTCGAGATGGTGGCGGCGCCGGTGCGGATCGCCGACGGGGCCACGGTCCGGCTGCTCAGGCCCGGCGACCGGGTGGACGTCGTCGCCGCCCAGGAGACGGCGACGGGCGGCGATGCCCGCGTGGTCGCGCGCGGGGCACGGGTGACCAAGGTGCCCGAGCCCCTGGACAGCGGGGCCGACAGCGGGGCGCTGGTGGTGCTCTCGGTTCCTCGTTCCACCGCGGCGCACCTCGCCGGCGCGAGCGCCACGGCACGGCTGGCGGTGACGGTGTGCTGATCCGGCCACCCGGACGGGCAGGGCGGTCCCGCGGTGCCGTAGGTTGCGGAACTGTTTGTTCCCCAAGCTGTGCGCGCGAGAAGAGGACCCGAGGTGAGCGAGAAGAAGGAACCGAACATCTGGCAGGGCTTCAAGGCCTTCCTGATGCGCGGGAACGTCGTCGATCTGGCGGTGGCGGTGGTGATCGGCGCCGCGTTCACCAACATCGTGAACTCGGTGGTGAAGGGGCTCATCAACCCGCTGGTCGGGGCGATCGGCACCACGAACCTCGACAACTACAAGTCGTGCCTGAGCGAGTCGTGCCCGGGCAACCACGGGATCCAGCTCATGTGGGGCTCGGTCCTCGGCGCCACCCTCAGCTTCGTGATCACGGCGGCCGTCGTGTACTTCCTGATGGTGCTGCCGATGGCGAAGTACCTGGCCCGCGTGGAGGCCCGCCGCAAGGCGCGGGAGGGCACCCACGAGGTGATCGAGGTGACCGAACTGGAGGTGCTGAAGCAGATCCGCGACGAACTGGTCGCACAGCGCGCGACCGGGCGCGACGGGCACTAGGCCATACCGTTCGGATCAGCTCGGCGTCGCGGGGGGTGGCACGCCCTCCCCCCACTGCCTCAAGGGCGTGGGGGCCCCAGCGGCGTTGTCGTCACTCTCCCCCACTCTCGAATTTCGCTCGAGCAGGAGGGGCCCCCATCGCTCCGCGTCGCCCGCCGCGGCCGCGGCTGATGTCACAGCCTCCTCCGCCTTGCAGCTGCACGCTCCCCCACTCTCGGCTTCGCTCGAGCGGGGGGGGACCCCTCATGACCCCGCTCGGGGCGGCTGCAAGGCGCGGTTCCCTACGGCCGACCTGATCCAAACGACAGGGCCTGGCGGCAGCTGCCCGCGCCGCTCAGAGGTGGTGGGGCGGCTTCTCGTCGAGGAAGCGCTTCAGGTCGGCCGCGGAGTCCCCGTCGGAGCGCGGCCTCTCACCCCAGCCGCGGTCGGTGTCGTCCGAGGACTGCTGGTCCAGCGGGTCGTCGAAGATCAGCGCGGGCTTCGGAGCGCGCGGCTCGGGGGCGGGGGCGGAGGTCATGCGTCCAGGGTACGGCCCCGGGGGTGCGCGGCGGCCGGGTCGGGCCGGTGGCCCGCCCGGCCTGCGGGCCGTGCGCCGTGCGGGCGGCCCCTGACTGCCGCCAAGGAATTCCCGCCGGTTATCTGCTGTGCTTGGTCCCATGACGACCAGCTCGACTCCGCCGCCCGCGTCCTCCGGCCCGCCGGCGAACCGCCGGCCACTGCGCAGACTCGCGGCCCGGGGCCGCGAGGAGGCGCACCGCGTCGCCTCGCCGCTGGAGCTCTTCTTCGACCTCTGCTTCGTGGTGGCCGTCGCCCAGGCGGGCGTGGAGCTGGTGCACGCCATCGCCTCCCGGCACGTGGGCGAGGGGATCCTCAACTACGGGATGGTGTTCTTCGCCATCTGGTGGGCGTGGATGAACTTCACCTGGTTCGCCTCGGCGTACGACAACGACGACGTGCTCTACCGGGTCGTCACCCTGGTCCAGATCGCCGGGGTGCTGGTGCTGGCGGCCGGGATCTCCCGGGCGTTCGAGAAGCACGAGTTCCTGGTGGTCTGGCTGGGCTATGTGATCATGCGCGTCGCCATGACGGCGCAGTGGCTGCGTGCGGCACGGTCGACCGAGGGCGCCGAGCGGACCATGGGGCTGCGCTATGCCGCGGGTGTGTCGCTGTGCATGGTCGGCTGGCTCGGTCTGGTGGTGCTGCCGGTGGGTGCCCGGGTGTGGGTCTTCGTGGTGATGGCGGTCCTGGAGATGTGCGTGCCGCCGTACGCGGAGAAGGACCACCCCACGTCCTGGCATCCGCACCACATCTCCGAGCGGTACGGGCTGTTCACGATCATCGTGCTCGGCGAGACCATCGCGGCGGCCACCGTCGCGGTGAAGTCGGGCATCGACGAGAACGACGCGCTGGGCGATCTGCTGCCCATCGCGGCGGGCGGGCTACTGATCATCTTCGCCGCCTGGTGGATCTACTTCGCGGTGCCGATCCACGGTCATCTGCGTACCAACGGGCAGGCGTTCCTGTGGGGCTACGGCCACTATCTGATCTTCGCCTCGGCGGCCGCGGTCGGGGCGGGCCTGGAGGTGGCGGTGGAGCAGGCGGTCGGCAAGGCGCACATCTCCACGCTGGAGGCGTCGGCGGCGGTGACCCTCCCGACGGCGCTGTATCTGCTCACCGTGTGGGCACTGCACTCGCGTTACTACAAGGTGGGCATCGCCCAGCAACTGGTGCTGCCGGGCACGGCGTTGCTCGTGATCGTCTGCACCTTCCTGGGCCACTGGGCGGTGTTCGCGGCGGGCCTGGTCTCGGCGCTGGCGGTGGCGTCCGGGGTGGTGCTGGCGGCACGCAGGGGCGCCGGGGAGCGTGGGGCGAGCGGATCGAGCGGGCAGCGCACGACGAGTCCGGTCGGCTGACGGGGCGCTGCCGTGCCGGGTCGGGCGAGACTGACTCCATGACAGTTGACGCTTTGACGGACGTCACCGGGGTGCGGGTGGGGCATGCGACGCGCACCGGCGGCGGGTGGCTCACCGGCACCACGGTCGTCCTCGCCCCGGAAGGCGGCGCCGTCGCCGCCGTGGACGTGCGCGGCGGCGGTCCCGGCACCAAGGAGACCGACGCGCTCGACCCGCGCAACCTCGTGCAGAAGGTCGAGGCGATCGTGCTGACCGGCGGCAGCGCCTACGGGCTCGATGCGGCGTCGGGGGTGATGGCCTGGCTGGAGGAGCAGGGGCGCGGGGTGCGCGTGGGGGTGGACCCTGCGCACGTGGTCCCGGTGGTGCCCGCCGCCTGTGTCTTCGACCTCGGACGGGGCGGCGACTTCCGGGCCAGGCCCGACGCCGCCACCGGCCGGGCGGCCATCGAGGCGGCCGCGGCGAGCGCGGTCGGGGCGCGGGTGCGGGAAGGATGCGTGGGCGCGGGCACCGGGGCAGCCGTGGGGCCGGTGAAGGGCGGGGTCGGCACCGCGAGCACGGTGCTCGGCTCCGGGGTCACGGTGGCTGCCCTGGTGGTGGCCAACGCGGTGGGGTCGGCGATGGATCCGGAAACGGGCGTCCTGTACGGGGAGTTGTTCCAGGGGCGCGTGAACTGTCCCGAGCCGCACGTCCATGAGGCCGCGCGCCTGCGCCTGGCCGAGGCCGCGCAGAAGAACGGGGTCCCGCCCCTGAACACCACGCTCGCCGTGGTCGCCACCGACGCGGACCTGTCGAAGGCGCAGGCGCAGAAGCTGGCCGGTACGGCGCACGACGGCATCGCGCGGGCCGTGCGGCCGGTGCATCTGCTCAACGACGGGGACACGGTGTTCGCCCTGGCGACCGGAGCGCGCCCGCTCGACGCGGGGCACCCGCTCGCGCTGAACGAGATCCTCGCGGCCGGCGCGGACCTGGTGACACGGGCGATCGTGCGGGCCGTGCGCGCCGCCGAGCCGGTGGACGGGCCCGGCGGGATGTGGCCGTCGTACGAGGAGTTGTACGGGAGTCGGTAACAACAGGGCTGCGTTCGCCCGCGATTGTCCCGGTTCTGTCACGTGATCGCGTTCATCGCGCTCGGAGGGAACCTCACGGTCCGCCGAATCCCTCCTTTCCCACGCACTGGAACGGACAACGCACATCACACGAACCTGGAGCAGCCCGTGACAACGCCGGACATTGCCGCGCGGCGCGTACGCGTACTGGGAGCCTGTGCCGCCCTGATGGTCGGCGCCCTCACCCTGACCGCCTGCGGTGGCGACGCCAACGCCAACTCCTCGAACTCCCCGAGCAACAGCAAGGGCGGCGGGAGCTCGTCCAGGACATCGACGGCGAAGATCGTCATCTCGGCGAAGGACGGCTCGACCGACGCGTCGATCAACACGACCGGTGTGAAGGTCAGCGACGGCAGGCTGACCGAGGTGAAGATGACGGTGGCCGGGTCGGGTCAGGCGGTTCCGGGGGCGGTATCCGCGGACGGCGGGACGTGGAAGCCCAAGGGGCAGCTGGAGCGCGGGACGAAGTACCAGATCTCGGCGACCGCGAAGGACGGCAGCGGCCGTACGGCGGCCGCCAACTCGATCTTCACCACCGTCACTTCGGCCAACAGCTTCATCGGGACGTACACACCGGACAACGGGACGACGGTCGGCGTGGGCATGCCGGTGTCGTTCGACTTCGACAAGGCGATCAGCGACAAGAAGGCCGTGCAGTCGCACATCACGGTCACGTCGAGCAGTGGGCAGAAGGTGGTCGGGCACTGGTTCGGGGCGCAGCGGCTCGACTTCCGGCCCCAGGAGTACTGGAAGGCCGGCTCCAAGGTCACGATGAAGATCGACCTGGACGGCGTCGAGGGCGCGAACGGCGTCTTCGGGGTGCAGAAGAAGACCGTCACCTTCACCATCGGGCGCTCGCAGGTCTCCACGGTGGACGTGAACACGCAGACCATGACGGTCGTGCGGGACGGCCAGACACTCAAGTCGGTGCCGATCTCCTCGGGCAGCCCGGAGCACACGACCTACAACGGGCAGATGGTGATCTCCGAGAAGTTCGTGCAGACGCGCATGAACAGCGAGTCGGTGGACCTGGGCAGCGAGTACGACATCCCGGATGTGCCGCACGCGATGCGTCTGACCCGGTCCGGCACCTTCATCCACGGGAACTACTGGTACAACAGGGGCAATCCGCCCTTCGGCCGTCAGGGCACCAGCCACGGCTGCGTCGGGCTCGCGGACGTGCAGGGCGCCCAGGGCGCCACGAACGCCAAGTGGTTCTACGACAACTCGCTGATCGGCGACGTCGTGATCGTCAAGAACTCCCCCGACAAGACGGTCGCCCCCGACAACGGGCTCAACGGCTGGAACATGCCGTGGAGCGAGTGGGTGGCGGGGAGTGCCGCTTGATCGCCGTCTGAGCAGCACTTTCTGACAGATCGTCGGGCCGTGTGGGAACTTCTCACACGGCCCGCGCGTTTTCTGTGCGTACGTTTTCTCGGTTCCCGGACATGATGTCCGACCGAGGGGCTACGGTATGCACCCACAAGGTGACATGCAGCAACGCCGGGAGAAACCTTGAGCGTTCCGTACGAGACGGCAGCGTACGAACCAGCCGAGTCGCCCGAGTCTCCGGAGGAGCATCTCGAGCGACTCCTCGGCCGTGCCCTGAACTCCTTCGAGCTGCCGGACGAGACGATACGGCAGCTGGACAGCGCGCTGGCGCACGACAGTTCGCTGCACTCCGCGCACCACAGCGCGGGGCTGCACCGCGAGACGTACCGGCACACCTGGCTGCTGGTCGACGGCTCGGCGCTCACGCTGTGGGAGCTCGTGCACAACACCGCCCCGGGCAGCCCCGCGCAGCACGAGGTGTATGTCGACGAGGAGGAGCTGCGTGCGGCCACCGCCCGGCTGCCGCTGTCTCCGGACGCGCCGGACTTCGAGCTTCCGGTGACGGTGCAGCTGTCGCCGGTCCCGGCGCCTCGGCACGCGTATCTGCCGGACGACTCCGCGGATCATGCGCGCCGGCTGCTGCGCCGCGCGGAGAACCCGGACCGGCCGGGCGCGGAGACGGCCGCGCTGCTCACGACGGCGTTCGCGCACCAGATCACACAGGCCTTCGGGCGCCCGTGCCGCGCGGGGCGGGCCGGGCTGTACTTCTCGCTCTACGAGCACGCGTTCCTGCTGCGTGACGGCGTGGAGGTCTCCCTGTGGGAGGTCGAGCACACCGCGACACCCGACGGACGGCACATGTGCGAGGTGTACGACAGCGAGGACGCGGCCCGGGACGCGATGGAGCGGCGGGCGGCGCAGGTCTCCTGACCGCCGGCCGGCCCCTCAGGGGCCGTCGCTGAGCTGTCGTACCAGGCCCGCGAAGGCGGCCCGCTCCGCCGGGGTCAGTTCCACGGACTCCCGGTGGGGAGGCGCCTGCCGCTGCTGCGGGAGGACCTGCGGGGAGCGGCCGCGGCGCACGACGCCGAGCAGGCCGAGCACCCAGACGACGGCCGCGAAGGCGAGGACGGCCACGCCCAGCGACTGGAGGATCGAGACGTGCTCATCGGGCATGCGCCCCAGTAGACATCACGGTCCGGGACTTTGGTCCCGGACCGTGATGTATCCCACCAAAGGGATGGGCGCACCCGGCGGTTACGCCGCCACCGGCTGCTTCGCCTGGGCCGTCGCCGTCGAGCTGTCGTCCGTGGTGCCGGGCTTCACGGCCCCCGGTGCCGACTTGCGCATGCCCTTCAGGAAGACCACCAGCGTGGCGCTGACGCAGACGCCGACCGCGATGGCGATCAGGTAGAGGAAGGCGTTGCCGATCAGCGGGACCACGAAGATGCCGCCGTGCGGGGCGCGCAGGGTGGCGCCGAAGGCCATCGACAGGGCCCCGGTGATCGCGCCGCCCGCCATCGAGGAGGGGATGACGCGCAGCGGGTCGGCCGCGGCGAAGGGGATCGCGCCCTCGGAGATGAAGGAGGCACCCAGCACCCAGGCGGCCTTGCCGTTCTCACGCTCGGTCTCGGTGAAGAGCTTCCCGCGGACCGTGGTGGCCAGCGCCATCGCCAGCGGCGGGACCATGCCGGCGGCCATCACCGCGGCCATGATCTTCATCGCGGAGTCGCTCGGGTTGGAGACCGCGATCCCGGCCGTGGCGAAGGTGTACGCGACCTTGTTGACGGGGCCGCCGAGGTCGAAGCACATCATCAGGCCGAGCAGCAGGCCGAGCAGGATGGCGTTGGAGCCGGAGAGGCCGTTCAGCCAGTCGGTCATGCCCTTCTGGGCCGAGGCGATGGGCTTGCCGACCACGACGAACATCAGGAACCCGACGACCGCCGAGGAGATCAGCGGGATCACCACCACCGGCATGATGCCGCGCAGCACCGCCGGGATGTTGATCTTCTGGATCGCCATCACCACACCACCGGCGAGCAGACCGGCGACCAGGCCGCCGAGGAAGCCCGCGTTGATGGTGGAGGCGATCATGCCGCCCACGAAGCCGGGGACCAGGCCCGGCCGGTCCGCCATGCCGTAGGCGATGTAGCCCGCCAGGACCGGGACCAGGAAGCCGAAGGCCACGGCGCCGATCTGGAACATCAGCGCGGCCCAGCTGTCGGTCTGCGTCCACACGAAGTGGTCCATCACCGACGGCGCCGACTTGATCTTGTAGCCACCGATCGCGAAGCCGAGGGCGATCAGCAGACCGCCCGCCGCGACGAACGGGACCATGTAGCTCACGCCGGACATCAGCCACTTGCGCAGCTTGGTGCCGTAGCCCTCGCCGGACTCACCGGCGCGCTCGACCGGGGTGCCGGGGGCGGCCCCCGCGGTCACCTCACCGCGCTCGGCCTTGCCGCGCACCTCGGTGATCAGCTCGCCGGGCCGGTTGATGCCGGCCTTCACGCCGACATCCACGGTCGGCTTTCCGGCGAAGCGTTCCTTCTCCCGTACGGGGACGTCGTGCGCGAAGATCACGGCGTCCGCCGCGGCGATGACGGCCGGGTCGAGCCGGGTGAAGCCGGCCGAGCCCTGCGTCTCGACGGTGACCTCGACGCCCGCCTCGCGGCCCGCGTTCTCCAGCGACTCGGCCGCCATGTACGTGTGCGCGATGCCGGTCGGACAGGACGTGACGGCGACGATACGGAAGGGGCGCTCGTCCGCGGCGGGGGCGCCCGGCGCCGGGGCGGACGCGTCCTCGACGCTCTCACCCGGCGCCGGGGCCGTGCTGCCCGCTGCGGCGTCGGCGGAGGCCGCCCCCGACGCCGCAGCGGAGTCTTCGGAGCCGGTCGCGGCCGGCTCGTCCCCGCGGATCAGTGCGGCCGCGGCCGCCGCGTCGCCCGCCGACCGCAGCGCGTCGGTGAACTCGGCGTTCATCAGCTGCCGGGCCAGCGACGACAGGATCGTGAGGTGGGCGTCGTCAGCGCCGGCGGGGGCCGCGATCAGGAAGATCAGGTCGGCGGGGCCGTCCGCCGCGCCGAAGTCGATGCCGGCGGCGCTGCGCCCGAAGGCCAGCGTCGGCTCGGTCACGTGCTCGCTGCGGCAGTGCGGGATGCCGATGCCGCCGTCGAGGCCGGTGGGCATCTGTGCCTCGCGGGCGGCCACGTCGGCGAGGAAGCCGTCCAGGTCGGTCACCCGGCCGAGGGCCACCATGCGCTCGGCGAGGGCACGCGCCGCCGCTTCCTTCGTATCGGCGGACAGGTCGAGGTCGACCAGGTCCGCGGTGATCATGTCGCTCATCGCGGGCTCCTTCGCACGCGTATCGCCCGGGGGGTGGGGTGGGCGGGGGTGGGGACGGGGGTGCTGCGGGGGGTGGGATCAGTGGAGGTGGAGGCGGGGCCGGGGAAACCCCGCCTCCGGTCGGCCGCGAGGAGTAACGGGGAGCCTCGCCGCCCTGGTGCCCCACTGGCTGTGTCCGTGCGCGGCTCCGCCACGGGGTCGCGGTACGCCGTCTTTCGCCTGTACGTCATGACACCGGCTCCTCAAGTACACGATCCACCGGCACGTCGGCCGTCACCGTCACCGCCGCCGGGTCCAGGTCCCGCGGCGTCGGCATCACGCTGCCCGGCAGCTGGACGGCCGCCGCGCCGTGGGCGACCGCCGAGGCCAGGGCCTCCGGGCCGCTGCCGCCTGCGATCAGGAATCCGGCCAGCGAGGAGTCCCCGGCACCCACATTGCTGCGTACGGTGTCCACGCGCGCGCTGCCGAACCAGACGCCCGAGGCGTCCACGAGCAGCTGTCCGTCGGCGCCCAGGCTCGCGAGGACGGCGCGGGCGCCCAGCTCGCGCAGCTCCTCGGCCGCCTTCACCGCGTCGCCCACGGTGAACAGGGGGCGTCCGACGGCCTCCGCGAGCTCCTCGGCGTTGGGCTTCACCACGTCGGGCCGCTCACGCAGCGCCTCGAGCAGAGCGGGCCCGGAGGTGTCCAAAGCGATCCGCGCGCCCCCGGCGTGCACCCGGGCGACGACATCGGCGTACCAGGCCGGCGCGAGCCCCCGCGGCAGGCTTCCGCAGCAGGCGATCCAGTCCGCGTCGGGCGACTGCCGGTGCACGGTGTTGAGCAACAGCTCCTGCTCCTGGGCCGACAGCTCGGGACCGGGAGCGTTGATCTTCGTGAGCACCCCGTCCGCCTCCGCGAGCGCGATGTTCGAGCGGGTGGCCCCGGCGACCGGGACCGGCGCGACCTCGATGCCCTGCGCGTCGAGCAGCTCGGCGACGAGCGCGCCCGGCGCACCGCCCAGGGGCAGCACCGCGACCGTGCGCTGCCCGGCGGCCGCGACCGCACGCGAGACGTTCACGCCCTTGCCGCCCGGGTCCATGCGTTCACCGGTGGCGCGGATGACCTCGCCACGGTCGAGCGAGGGGACCTCGTACGTACGGTCCAGGGACGGGTTCGGGGTGACGGTGAGGATCATGCGCACTCGTTTCTCGACACACAGCACTTCCGTGCCGCTCTACACACACAGCACTTCCGTGCCGCCGCGCTCGATGGCGGTGGCGTCTTCCGGGCTGAGCCCGCTGTCGGTGATCAGCAGGTCGACGTCGCTCAGGTCGCCGAAGCGGGCGAAGTGCTCCTGGCCGTGCTTGGACGAGTCGGCGAGCAGCACCACCCGGCGGGCCGCGGCCACCGCCGCGCGCTTGACCGCGGCTTCGGCGAGGTCGGGGGTGGTCAGACCGTGGTCGGCGGAGAAGCCGTTGGCCGCGACGAACAGCACGTCCGCCCGGATCTCGCTGTAGGCCCGCAGTGCCCAGGCGTCCACGGCGGCGCGCGTACGGTGCCGTACCCGACCCCCGACGAGGTGGAGCTGGATGCCGGGGTGGTCCGCGAGGCGGGCCGCGATCGGCAGGCTGTGCGTGACGACGGTGAGGGACGCCTCCAGGGGCAGCGCGGCGGCGAGCCTCGCCACCGTCGTACCGGCGTCGAGGATCACCGTGCCCTCGCTCGGCAGCTCCGAGAGGGCGGCCTTGGCGATGCGGTCCTTCTCGTCGGTGGAGGTGCCCTCGCGCTCGGCGAGGTCGGGCTCGAAGTCGAGCCGCCCGGCCGGTATGGCACCGCCGTGCACCCGCCGGACGAGCCCCGCACGGTCGAGGGCCTTCAGGTCCCGGCGGATCGTCTCCGCCGTCACCTGGAACTCCTCGGCCAGCGACACCACGTCCACCCGCCCGCCGTCACGGGCAAGCCGGAGGATCTCCTGCTGCCGCTCCGGTGCGTACATGTCCGTTCACCTCCGACCTCATGCCCGAACTTGTGGTTTCACTCGGAGGCTACGCCCGGATTTCTGGAAAGTAAACAGGTTCGGGCACAACTCAGACACAAACGGGCATCGATGCCAGATACACGAGATCGCTCCGGGATCCGTGCCGAGAACCGTGCCCAGAAGTGAGCAGCCGACTGCGGAAGCCCTGACGGGCTGTCACCCCGTCCGTATCCTGGACGGCGGGACGCAACTTCTTCGGGGGGTGTTGTGGACACGGACGACCCCAACCCGCTTGCCCGGGCGGACGGCGGTCGCAGCTGGCCCATCAATGTGGTCCAGGCGCTGCTCGCCTCGCCCAAGCTCGCGGACGGTCTGACCCGGGCACTGTTGTTCGAGCTGGTCGGGGCGGAGCTGGAGCAGCCGCCGGAGGCGGCGGACCCGCCGAGCCTGATGCGCGAGTTCCTGGAGCTGGTGCGGTACTGCGAGGAGCAGCAGGGTGGTCTGATGGCGCTGGCACACGCGGTGGAGCAGATCGAGGGCCCGAGCTGGACCTCCCATGTGGTGGGCGAGCTGGTGCGCCAGCGGCTGGCCCGGGCGCCTGCGGCCGTCAACGGGGCCGGAGTACCGGCGCACCGGATCGACGAGCGCCGGGACTTCTTCGTCTCGTACACCGCCGCGGACCGCAGATGGGCCGTGTGGATCGCGTGGCAGCTGGAGAAGGCGGGCTACAGCGTCCTGGTGCAGGACTGGGACTTCGTCCCGGGCACCAACTGGCTGTTCGGCATGGACGGGGGCGTGACACAGTGCGAGCGCACCATCGCGGTCCTCTCCCCGGCGTATCTGGAGTCCGTCTACGGCCGGCTGGAGTGGCAGGCGGTCCAGAACGGCGACCCGACCGGTCTGCTGCGCAATCTCGTGCCGGTGATGGTCCACCGGTGTGCACCGCAGGGCCTGCTGGCCTCGGTCGTGTACATCGATCTGTCCTCGCCGGAGCTGAGCGTCGAGTCGGCCCAGGAGCAGCTGCTGGCGGGCGTCGGCGGGGCCCGCACCGGCCGCTCCAAACCCACCGTGGCGCCCCCCTTCCCCCGCTCGGAGGGACCGCGTTGACGGAGGCGGGCGGCGAGGACCGCAACGCCTCCTGGATACGCAAGTGGATCGGCGCGCGGACGGCGCACACGCTGCTCGACATGCGTGCGCTGGGCTCGGCCGAGGGGCGCGCAGAGCTGGTCGCCGCGGTGGGCCGGGAGACCGGGCGTCCGCTCGCCACGCGGGACGAGGACACCGCGGCCGAGCAGTTCCTGCACGTGTTCCGGCACTGCTCCGTGGACCCGGACGGGCTGTCGGTGCTGGCGGGCGTGGTGCACGGGATGGACCCGTACTGTCCGCAGGTGTTCGCCGTGCAGCGGCTCGCCGACGAGTGGACCGCGGTGGGCTCGCTGGAGGGGCTGGCGGTCCTCGGGTCCTGGCAGTATCTCGCCGAGGCGCTGCAGCCGCTGCAGCCACTGCCGTACCCGTACAAAATGCGCTCCGCCCTGGTCTGGCTCGCCACCGGGAAGCGGCTGAGCGAACCGCCGCCGCACGCCGAGAACCCGTGGCACGACTTCCTCTATCTCGCCGGGCAGAACACGGCACCCGGTGAGCTGCCTCCGTGGATGCTCCACCTGGACGTGTGCGCCCCGTACATGAGCCGGGAGCTCTGCGAGGAGGTGATGGCCCGCAACCGGCACTGGTCGCTGGGCCTGGGCCTGTCCGAGCTGCTGGACGAGGAGCGGAACCGGGCGCGCGGGGCGTCGGTGTCCGGGGTGGCCCGGCAGCTGAGGCGGTACCTGGCGATCCGTATCGAGGCGGACCCGCTGAACAACACCCAGTACAACGTGTTCCCCTCGCACATGTCGGACGGGCCGGGCCGCGGCTGGGTGCAGGGGCAGCCGCGGCACCAGGTGCCGGTGGAGCAGCTGGAGGACGTGGTCGGCTCGATCGTCCGGCAGACCGAGCGGCACCGGCGGGCGGGGATCTCCGATGCGGCCGAACCGGCGCCGCTCTTCCTGGAGTTCGTACTGCCGTTCGAGCTTCTGAACCTGCCGGTGGAGTGGTGGCCGCACGACTGGGACTGGGCCTCGCAGGCGACGTCGGCGAGCGAGTTCCCGGTGGTCATCCGCAGCCTGGACCGCCTGCAGACCCGGGAGTGGCACGAGTTCTGGAACACCCGCTGGCGGCAGCTCGGCGCGGACGAGCCGCCCTCGCGCTCGGTCTGTTACGCGGCCGACACCCGGGCCCGCTCCGGTGCGCCGCACGCCCTGGAGCAGCGTCTCGGCGAGGACGAGCACCTGGTCGCCCTGGTGCTGAGCGAACCGCCGCTGACCGGCACCGGGCACGGCAGCGAGGAGTTGCACACCGCGCTGCGCCTGGGCCTGCCGGTGGTGATCTGGAACCGGGCCGACCGGGCCACGTCGGGGCTGCGGGAGGTCCTGGACGAGTTGCTCCGCGGCGGCCTGAAGCGGTTCCCGGCCAGGGTCGACGCGTATCGCCGCGAGGCCGCGGGCCACCACGGCGAGGCCGCCGCCACCGTCCGCAACGGCCATATCGGCCGCCATCTGACGGTCCTGTGGGACGACGCCGAACGCAACCCGATGGATCCGGACCCGGCCTGACCGCGGGCGGGGGCACGTGCACAGCCGTACGACCGGAGAGGACACCGCTGATGTCGCCGACCGCCGAGCCCTGGGGCGTCTACCGAGGAACCGGCCTGCCCGGCTCTTCGGCCGCCGGCACCTGGCCGGAGCCGCCACCCTGGCGCCGGTTCCACAACGGCCCCTGCCTGCCCGCGCCGCCCGACGACCCGTATGCGTCGTCCGTGCTCGGGGACGGGACGAAGCCCCTGCCGGCCGCGCCCGGCGAGGCCGAGCGGGTCAACGCGGCGCTGGCGCTGTGCCGCCCGCTGCTGGTGACCGGCGAACCCGGCAGCGGCAGGTCGGCACTCGCGTACCGGATCAGCCGCGAGCTGGGCCTCGGCCGGGTGCTGCGCTGGCGCCTCACCAGCGTGTCCACCCTTCAGGAAGGCCTCTACGACGGGTCCGGCCGGCTCGGCCCGCTGGGCACCGCCTTCCTGCCGTACCGCAGACCACGGGTACTGCTCCTCGACCGGCTGGACCGGGCGGAGATCGCGCTGCCGGAGGATCTGTGCACGGTGCTGGACGCGGGCGGGTTCACGGTGCCCGGGGCTCCCGCGCAGGTGGCGACCGACGACGACGCGGAGGCCGCGGTGGCGCTGCGCGGCGGGGCCGTGCAGTGCCACGCCTTCCCCCTCGTGGTGATCACCACCGGCGGCGACCGCGACATTGCGCCTGCGCTGGCCGCGCAGTGCGTGCCGTTGACGCTGGCGCGGCCGGACCGGGCGGCGCTGCAGGCCATCGCGGCCGCACGCTTCCCGCAAGGCCTCGCGGAGGACGTCCTGGCCGCGTTCCTGGACCGCGCCGAGGCGGCCCGAGGCCCGGTGGTGCGCCGTCTCCTGGGCGCCCTGCACCTGACGACCCAGGGGGCACTGGCCTCCCTGGCCGAGGAGCGCAGTTGGCAGGAGGCCCTGGACACGGTGTGGGCGTGGACGGAGGCGGAACAGCCGTGAAGGGCGCTCCGCTGGAGAGAGCGCGTTGTGCCGTCTGTTGTCTGCGGCGCCGTCGTGGCTGGTCGCGCCCTGCGGCGGAGCCGCTGATCGGCACAGCCCCGCGCCCCTCCGGGGCGCGACCTGTCGGCCCCACCCCCGGCACGGGAGCGGAGGCCGGCACCCCATGACCCCACCCCCCACCTGGCCCCCGCTATCCCCCGAACTGCCCGAAGCACTACGCCGCACCGGCACCGCACTGCGGCGGCCCGCCGGGCACCCCGCAGGCACCCGCTGGGACGTCGCCGTCGTCGCCGACTCCGGCCCCACCATGGGGATCTGGGAGCCGACGGTGCAGGCCTTCGCGGGCGCGCTGCACCGCACCGGCTGCTTCGGCCGGATCACCGTGCACCGGCTCCCGTACGGGGGCGGAAGGGCCCCGGCGACCCTGCCGCGGCACGGTGCGGCGGGCAGGCTGACTCTGCTGCTCACCGACGGTGCCGGGCCGCACTGGCGCGACCGCGCGGTGGAGCCCTTGCTGCGGCGCTGGGCGCAGGCCGGGCCGGTCTGCCTGATCCATCTGCTGCCGCATCCGGTGTGGCCGGTGACGGGTCTGCGCGGCTGGCAGGTGCAGCTGCGCTCCCCCGCTCCGGGAGCGCCCAACAACCGGCTGCGCTGGCGGGCCCGCGGGCTGGGCCCCGACCCGTACGACCTGCCGCCGGCCGGACGGCCCGACGTACCCGTCCCCGTCCTCGAGCTGTCCGCCCGCTGGCTGGACGCCTGGTCGGGCCTGCTGAGCGGGGCGCCGCCGCGCTGGCTGCCGCTCACCGTGACCTTCCCCCGCGCGCACGTGCCCGCCCCTGCCGAGCCGGACCCGCTGCCGCAGGACGCCCCCGCGCTGGTGGCCCGGCTGCGGTCGGCCGCGCCCCAGCAGGTCTTCACGCTGGCCACCATGCTCGCCGCGATCCCCCTCACCGACCCGCTGGTCCGGCAGGTGCAGGACGCGCTGCTGCCGGGCAGCTCGCTCACGGACTTCGCGCTGCTGCTCGCGCAGGGGATCGTCCGCCCGGCCGACCGCGCGTTCCCCGCCTACGAGTTCGCGCCCGGCGTACGCGAGGAGCTGCTGGCCGCCGGACGCCGTACCGACCTGGTCCGGGTTGTCGAACTGGTGGGGGATCGCCGGGGACTGGGCGGGGAACACTTGTGGCGACTGCCCCGGCTGCTGCGCGGCGAGTCCGTGTCCCAAGTCCCCTCCGTGGACGCGGAGTCCGGTCCGTGGCTGCTGGCGGAAAGCGCCGTGCTCCACGCCCTGTCCGGGCCGTTCCTGAAACCGGCCGGAGAGGTGGACGAGGCGGTCGCGGACCTCCGTGAGGAGCCCGCGCACCGGCACTCGTCCCGCACCAGCACCACCGCACCGTTCACACTCAGCGACCCCGTCGCCCGCACCCCGGGCGACGCCGACCACCCGACGCATCAGGGGAACAGGAGGCCGGTGATGCCAGAGCAGGCCACGGCGCACACGGCGGGTACCGAGCGCACCAGGACCACCCCCACGGTCTGGGGGAACATCCCGCCGCGCAACCCGAACTTCACCGGCCGCAAGGAGCTCCTGGAGGCCCTCCACCAGCGGCTGCTGCAGGAGAAGACGACGGCCGTCCTGCCGCACGCCCTGCACGGCATGGGAGGCGTCGGCAAGAGTCTGCTGGCGGTGGAGTACCTGTATCGCCGGATGTCCGAGTACGACGTGGTGTGGTGGATCTCCGCCGAGCGCACCGCGCAGATCTCCCTGTCCCTGGTGGAGCTCGCCCCGCGCCTCGGCATCTCCGCGGGCAGCGACGCCTCCTCGACGGTCGCGGCCGTCCTGGAGGCGCTGCGCATCGGACGGCCGTACGCCAACTGGCTGTTGGTGTTCGACAACGCCGAGAGCCCTGAGGCGGTACGGGCGTTCTTCCCGGCGGGCGGCCCCGGCAACATCCTCATCACCTCCCGCAACCCCCAATGGGCCTCCATCGCCCGCCCGTTGGAGGTGGACGTCTTCCTGCGCGAGGAGAGCAAGCAGCTGCTGCGGCTGCGCGGTCCTGAGATCAGCGACGAGGACGCCGACCGGCTGGCCCAGGCGCTGGGCGACCTGCCGCTGGCCATCGAGCAGGCGGCCGCCTGGCACGCGGAGACCGGCATGCTGGTCGACGAATACCTGCGCCTGCTGACCGAGAAACGCGTGGACCTGCTGCGCGGCACCGCCCCGCTGGACAACCAGCACCCGGTCATCGCGGCCTGGAACATCTCCCTGGACCAGCTGGAGACCAAGAACCCGGCCGCCTACCAGCTCCTCCAGGTCTGCTCCTTCTACGCCCCCGAGCCCATCGCCCGCTCCCTCTTCGCCCGTATGCCGCGCGGCTCGATCGCACCGGAACTGGACCTGGCCCTGGAGGACCCGATCCGCCTCGGCCAGGTCATCCGGGAGATCGGCCGCTACTCACTGGCCCGCTTCAACCACCGCAACAACTCCCTCCAGATGCACCGCCTGGTCCAGGCCGCCCTGCTGTACCGGATGACGGAGGAGGACCGGTCGACGATGCGCCGGGGGGCGCATCTGCTGCTGGCGGCGAGCGATCCCAACGACCCGGACAACGTGCTGCGCTGGGACCGGTACGGCGCGCTCTACCCGCATGTGCTGGTCTCCGAAGCGGCCCAGTCCGACGAGGGCTGGGTGCGCAACCTCGTCGTCAACGAGGTCATCTACCTCCTGCGGTTCGGCGACTACCAGCCCTGTCTGGAACTCGCCCGCACCGCGCACGAGACCTGGTCCGCCAAGCTCGGCCAGGACCATCCCCAGACCCTCCAGGTGGCCCGCTGGCTGGGCTTCCTGCTCTTCAGTCTGGGCCGCTACCGGGAGGCCGCCGAGCTCAACTCGGCCACCCTGGAGGCCTACCGGCGCACCATCGGCCCCGACGCCCAGGACACCGCCGACGCCCTCGGCAACGTCGCCATCGACCACCGCGTACGGGGTGCCTTCAGCGAGGCCCTCAGCCTCTCGGAATCCGTCCACCAGCAGTACTTACGGCTGCTGGGCCCCGACGACCCCGAAACCCTGCGCGCCGCCCACAACCTCGGCGTCAGCCTCCGCCTGGTCGGCGACTTCGCCCGTGCCCGCGACCTCGACCAGCAGACCTGGAACGGCTACACCGAGATCTACGGCCAGGACCATGTGCTCTCGCTGCTCAGCTGGCTCGGCTTCATCCTCGACACCCGAGAACTGGGCGAGTACGCCGTCGCGCTGACGTACCACCGGGAGCTGGTCGACCGGTGCAACTCCCTGCTGGGCAGCACCAACCCACTCAGTCTCTCCTGCTACCGCCATCTCGCGGTGGCCCTGCGCAAGGCCGGCGAGCACCGGGAGGCGATGGAGACGGCCGAGCAGGCCCGCGCCGACCTCATCCACCGGTACGGCACCGACAACCCCGAATCCATGGCCGCCACCCTGGAGTTGTCGGTGCATCTGCGGCACAGCGGCGACCTCCCGGAGGCGCTGCGGCTGGGCACGGAGATCTGCGAGCAGTACGAGAAGACGTACGGCAAACACCATGCGCACGCCCTGTCGGCCGCGCTGAACCTGGCGATCACCTACCGGCTGCTGGGGAACGCGGCGGCCTCCCAGTACATCAACTCACTGGTGCTGGAGGAGTTCACGGCGACACTGGGCGAGATGCATCCGTCGACCCTGGTGTGCCGCACCAATCTCGCCAGCGACCACTACGCCCTGGGCGACCCGGCCACCGCCCACGAACTGGACACCGAGACGCTGCGGCGGTCCCGTGAGGTCTTCGACGACGATCATCCGTCGACCCTCGCCTGTGCCGCCAACCTCGCCATGGACCTGCGTGCGCTCGGCCATACCGAGGAGGCGGCCACGCTCCACACCGACACCCATGAACGTCTCAGCCGCAAGCTGGGCAGCAGCCACCCTGCGGTGCGGCTGGCCGCCGATTGGGAACACCGGGCCGATTGCGACATCGACCCCATGCCGTTGTAACCCTGCCTTGGCTCGTCGGTCGTCTGCTGCGCCGTCGTGGCGTGTCGCGCCCACGCGGCGGAGCCGCATATCGATACAGCCCCGCGCCCCTTCAGGGCGCCAGCCACTGCGCCAGTGCTAGCGGATCCGGCGGTTCCGGCAACAAACGGCTTACTGCCACGGCCAGTTCGGGGCTGTTGGTCAGGGCGGCCCCGGCGGTCTCCTCGCCCGTCTCGGTCAGCGCCAGGCCCAGGCCTGCCCAGGCTGCGGGTCTGGCGCCGGGGAGCGCCAGTTCCTCGGCGTAGAGCTTGACCGCGGTTCTTGCGTCGCCCGCCACCAGGGCGAGGTCGGCCGCGGCGGCGCCGGGGATCTGGGCGGCCGGGTCGGCGTCGGCGAGCAGCCTTGCGTACTCCGCGGGGTCCACGAGGCTGAGGCGGGACAGCAGTGCCAGGGTGTCGAGCCGGCAGGCGCCGGGGTCCGTGCGCAGTTCGGGCTCCGGCACCGGCCCCAGCGGGGCGCCGCCGTGCTGCCAGGCCTGCGCCAGCGCCTGTGCGTAGGCCTTGGGGGTGTGCAGGTGGTGGGCGCGCCAGGTCGCGTGGTGGTGGGCGGACGCCAGCCGGGCGAGGTCCTGCTCGTGCTGTCCCACCGGCTCCGTGCTCCAGGATGCGGTCTGCTCGGTGAGCGCCTCGCAGAGCCGGCGCCCGAGCGGGGTCAGCAGGGGGTGGTCCCGCAGCGTGGTGAGCACCTGGTCCAGGGCGTCCCGCAACAGCGCGAACTCGAAGCCCGCGAGACCCTCCTCGCCTCGTGCCCGCCAGTAGCGCGCGACCCCGGAGAAGGCGTACGCCCCGTGCACCAGCCCGCCGAGCGGACGCGGATCGTCCCGCCAGGGGGCGTAGAACAGGTCGGCGCAGTCCTCGAAGAGCGGGGCGAGGAAGATGAGGCCGTTGAGCAGGGTGTGCCGGAACTCATGGATGAGGGCCACCCCGAGCTGCGGCGGCAGCACCGCCGTGTCCTGGTCGGGTTCCGTCAGCAGTACGCAGCCGAAGGCGTCGCTGGAGGAGGCGGTGCGCCCGCGCAGGCGCTCCCGGTGGGGCAGCGGGACGAGGGACAGCAGCCCGGCGGAGAGCGCGCGGGCGTCGGCCCGGTGGTCGGCCACCAGAAGGGGCCACATGGCGGAGATCCAGCGCTGCCAGTCGGCGAACTGCTCGGGTGCCAGCCGCCGGGAGGCGGCCAGCCCGGACACCGCCGGGTAGGGGCCGAGGTCGTCGATCGCGAGCGTGAGGGTGAGGCCTTCGGCGGTGGCGCGCAGCCGGCGCAGCCCCTGCCAGCCGGGCCCGTCCCGTTCGGGATCCTCCGGCAGTGTCACCACCGTGGCGTCCCCGACGACGCTCACCACACCGTCCTGCGCCCGCACCTCGGCGGTCCCCCAGCGCTCGGCGGTGTCCAGCCGCGCACGCCCCAGGCAGGGCAGGAAAACACTTCCGTCCCGCACCGGGACCGGTACCCGGAAGGAGGCGTCCGCCATGATCGACACGGTGGCCGCGAACTGGCTGAGGAAACCCAGTTCCACCCACAGCGGCACGTCCTGCGCGCTCTCGTCCCGCTCGGTCCGCGACAGCCGCCGGAACAGGGCCGCCGCCCACAGGCCGACCTGCGGATCGAGCAGTACGGCGCGAACGGCCTCGGGGGCCCGCTTCTCGACGCTCTCCAGCAGCCGCCAGGCCTCCTCGACCCCGGCTCTCTCGGCCTCGGGGGTCCCGGCGCAGGAGTCCAGGATTCCCCGCATGAGGAGCAGCCGCCGGCTGTACTCCGCGTCCAGGAGCACGGCGACCGCCGTGTCGTCCTCGGTGGTGGCCAGCAGGGACCGCAGAACGGACCCGGAGAGCTGGTGATGGTGCATCGGCACGATTTCCTCGTTCCCGGCCGGGGTGACGTGCCGTGAAATTTAACCGCTCGGGTCCTGCACGGAGACCGTGTTGCCAATTCTTTCGGGGACTCCTGCAGGACGGGGCGATTACTAGCTACCGCTGCTGCCACCGATGGTGGAAAGCGGTTGGTTGACGCAGCGCCTCAGATGCTTGACGGAGGATTCCAGAACCATGCTGTCCAGGCTGCTGAGCTCGCCGAGGGAAAGCCCCGAGAGGTCGGGAAGCCAGCTGGACATGGCCGTTTCCGACGCCGCCGCCTCGGATGGAGTGGCCTGATTCCTCGATGCCATGACGTCCCGTCGCTTCCCGGATGAACACGTGTCGAGGACACCCTGCTACACAACACCCCGCCCCTGCAAAGACTCTAGGGACAGGGTGTCAGGTCCGCTACCGGACAGGGGCCAGATTCTCCTCGTGAGCGGTGGCGTCCTGTGCGCTCCCGGCGTGCAGCTCGGCCGTCTCGGCCTGCTCCACCGGCGCCTCCGCCTCCCCCGCCCGCTTCGGCAGGGCGAACATCAATACGAAGATGGTCGCCATCACCGCGGCGACCCATCCGAGTGCGTGCTGGAAGGCGTTCACGAACGCCGGGCCCACCTCGGACCGCGTCAGCCGGTCGCCGATCTCCCCGAAGAACACCACCGAGACCAGCCCGAGCCCCAGCGCGTTCCCCATCTGCTGCACGGTGTTGATGAGCCCCGACGCCGAGCCGGCGTGCTCGCGCGGCACGTCCGAGAGCACCGCGTCCGTCAGCGGGGCCACGATCAGGCCCATGCCGACGCCCATCACGACCAGGGGCAGCGCCATCTGCCAGGAGGCGATGGCGAGGCCGTAGCGGCCGGACTCCCAGATGTAGAGCAGGACGCCCGCGGCCATGAGCAGCGCGCCCGCCTGGAGCACCTTGCGGCCGAAGCGCGGCACCAGTTTCTGCACGGACAGGCCGGCCGCCGTGGAGACGGAGATCGAGAACGGCACCCCGGTCAGCCCCGCCCGCAGCGGGCTCCAGCCCAGCCCGGTCTGCATGTAGAGCGTCCACACCAGGAAGAACACCCCGAGCGCGATCCCGAACACCGTCTGCACGGCGATCCCGGCCGCGAAGCTCTTCACCCGGAACAGCGACAGCTCCACCAGCGGAGACCCGTCCCGTACGGCCTTGCGCCGCTCGTACGCCACCAGCACCGCGAAGACGACGAGCGCGCCCGCCATGGAGACGTACCCCCACAGCGGCCAGCCCAGCTCACGGCCGCGGGTCAGCGGGTAGAGCAGCATCGTCAGACCGAGAGTGACAAGGGCGACCCCGACCAGGTCGAGCTTCAGCGCCCGCGGTGCCTTCGACTCGGTGATGAAGCGGCTGCCGAGGACCAGGCCCGCGATACCGACCGGGAGGTTGATGAGGAAGATCGGACGCCATTGCAGACCCCACAGGTTCCACTCCGTCAGCAGCGCACCGAGCAATGGGCCCGAGACCGCCCCGAGCCCCACGATCGCGCCGAACAGCCCGAACACCTTGCCCCGCTCGTGCGCCGGGAAGGTGGCATGCACGATCGACAGCACCTGCGGCACCATCATCGCCGCCATGCCGCCCTGCAGGATCCGGGAGGCGACCAGCATCTCCGGGTTCGCGGCGAAGCCGCACAGCGCGGAGGCGAGGGTGAAGCCGCCGATGCCGAGGAGGAACAGCCGCTTGCGGCCGTGGATGTCACCGAGCCGCCCGCCGGTGATCAGCCCCGCGGCGAAGGCGAGCGCGTAGCCGGCGGTGATCCACTGGATCTGGCTCACGGAGGCGCCGGCGTCCCGCTTGATCGACGGGATCGCGATGTTGACGATCGTGACGTCGACGAGGTCCATGAAGGCCGCGGTCATCACGATGGCGAGGGCGAACCAGCGCCTGCGGTCGCCGGAGGGAGGAACAGATGGGATCTCGGTGGAGGTCATACCCCGAAGCTAGACCCCTAGTAGGTCAGATCGTGTCCTACTTCTGCGGCATGCTCTCACCATGACGACGGACACCCCGGCCCGGCTCCTCCAACTCCTCTCCCTGCTCCAGACTCCCCGCGAATGGCCCGGCGGCGAGCTCGCCGAGCGGCTGGGCGTGTCGCGGCGCACGGTGCGGCGGGACATCGACCGGCTGCGCGAGCTCGGCTATCCCGTGCAGGCGACCCTGGGCGCCGAGGGCGGCTACCGGCTGGTCGCGGGCAAGGCGATGCCGCCGCTGGTGCTCGACGACGAGGAGGCCGTGGCGATCGCGGTCGGACTGCGCGCGGGCGCCGGGCACGCCCTGGAGGGCGTGGACGAGGCCTCCGTACGGGCCCTGGCCAAGCTGGAACAGGTGCTGCCCTCCCGCCTGCGGCACCGCGTCTCCACCCTCCAGGCCGCGACCACACCGCTGACCAGCGGGGACGGGGCGAGCATCGCACCGGAGACACTGACCGTCATGGCGTCCACGGTGGCCGGGCACGAGCGTCTGCGCTTCGCGTACCGCGCCGGCGACGGCACCGAGTCCCGGCGCCTGACGGAGCCGTACCGCCTCGTGTCGACCGGCCGCCGCTGGTACCTCGTCGCCTACGACCTCGACCGCGCCGACTGGCGCACCTTCCGCGTCGACCGGGTGAGCGATCCCTTCGCAACCGGCGCCCGGTTCGCCCCGCGGGAGCTGCCGACGGGAAACGCGGCGGAATATCTGCGCCGCTCGATGCAACGGCACCAGGAGTCGTACGACTTCGAGGTCACCTTCGCGGCCCCCGCGGAAACCGTCGCGACCCGCATCCCGTCCTGGCTGGGCACCCCGGACCCGATCGACGAGCACACCTGCCGCCTGCGCGCCCGCACGAGTGACGCGGCGGACTGGCTGGCGGTCCGGCTGGCCCTGCTGGGCCACGAGTTCACGGTACGGGAACCGCCTGAACTGGTGGCGAGCGTACGGGAGTTGGGGGAACGGCTGGTCCGGGCGGGGGCGGCTGACACCACGCGCTGAAGGTGCCTCGGGGCCCGCCTCACCTTGGGGGGTTAGCGAAACGTGACGACCATATGGCAGAGTGTCACGCTGCGGGACACACGCGACGGCGGGCCACCCCAGTGTTCAGGTCTGGGGTGGCCCGCCGTCATGTGTGTCCGGGCGAGGATCCAGCACGCCCCAGAAGGAGAACCGGGCCCCGGCGCCCGGGGGGAGGGGCGCCGAAGCCCGGCTCAGGAAAGTCCCGCCGCCGGGGGGGGATGTGCGTCGGGACGTGGTCCAGTGGTGGCAGTGCGGTCGTTCAGGGGGCGGGATGATGCCGCCGAACTCCTGTGCCCTGAAGTCTTGTTCCCTGCTTCCGACGGTTGAAGCGGCGTTGAACCGCCATGTTTGCGCGGTCTTTCGCCACCCGGCGTGCGCGGCCACCGGCGCGTACGCCACCCGGCTCTCACCGGGTGCCGTACGCGCCCCCGTGACCGCTCGTCAGGCCGCCGCCTCGAAGCCCGTGTCGCGGGCCAGCTTCTTCAGCTCCAGCAGGGCGTGCTTCTCGATCTGCCGGATCCGCTCGCGGGTCAGACCGTGCTCCTTGCCGACCTCCGTCAGGGTGCGCTCGCGGCCGTCCTCGATGCCGTAGCGCATCTTGATGATGGACGCCGTGCGCGGGTCGAGCCGGCCGATGAGGTGGTCGAGCTCCTCGCTGCGGAGCAGGGTGAGGACGGACTGCTCGGGGGAGACCGCCGAGGTGTCCTCGAGCAGGTCGCCGAACTGGGTCTCGCCCTCGTCGTCCACCGACATGTTCAGCGACACCGGGTCGCGCGCCCAGTCCAGGACGTCGATCACACGGTCCGCGTTCGAGCCGAGCTCGGCGGCGATCTCCGCGGGCTCCGGGTCGCGGCCGTGCTCGCGGTTGAACTCCCGCTGCACACGGCGGATCCTGCCCAGCTCCTCCACCAGGTGGACGGGCAGACGGATGGTGCGCGACTGGTCCGCTATCGAGCGGGTGATCGCCTGACGGATCCACCAGGTCGCATACGTCGAGAACTTGAAGCCCTTGCGGTAGTCGAACTTCTCGACCGCGCGCACCAGACCGGCGTTGCCCTCCTGGATCAGGTCGAGCAGGGGCAGACCGCTACGGGGGTAACGGCGGGCCACGGCCACGACCAGGCGGAGGTTGGAGCGGATGAAGATGTCCTTGGCGCGCTCGGCCTCGGCCACGAGGGCCTCGAGCTCCTCGCGGGTGGCCTCGGCCTTGGACTCCTCGTACCCGTCGAGAACCTGTCGCGCGAACACACCCGCCTCGATGATCTGGGACAGCTCGACCTCCTTGGCGGCGTCGAGCAGCGGTGTGCGCGCGATCTCGTCGAGGTACATGCCGACCAGGTCACGGTCGGCGATCTCGCCGGCGTGGGCGCGAACACTGCTTGCCGCGTCGGCCGTCTCGCCGGTGGCGGACTTACGACGGGCGACGGCACGGGTTGCCATGCGTGCTCCCTTGCGATGGTGGGCTGGCGGGTGGTCTCTCAGACGCGGGGCACTCGCCTTCGAGTGCCGCTGAGCACTTTGGTCGGGTGCCCTGCATCCGAAGGAAACAACGACTGGAATCCGGACAGAATTCCCAACCCGCCCCCCAATTTTTCTGATCATGCAGTACCCTGTCCGGCCACAGAGGGAGGCCTGACGGTGTCGGAACGTACAGAGGTGCAGGTCAGACCAGGAGTCGAGGAGGACCTCGAAGCTCTCACCGACATCTACAACCACTACGTACGTGAGACGCCCATCACATTCGATACCGCCGTCTTCACTCCGGAAGAGCGTCGTCCTTGGCTGCTCTCCCACCCTGTAGACGGGCCGCACCGGCTGATGGTTGCCACGGATGCGGACACACAGGAAATTCTGGGCTACGCCACATCCAGCCCTTACCGCATGAAACCGGCCTACGGGACGTCGGTGGAGGTCACGGTGTACGTGGCCCCGCACGCGGGCCGCCGCGGCATCGGCACGCTGCTGTACAAGGCCCTCTTCGAGGCCCTGGCGGAGGAGGACCTGCACCGCGCCTACGCGGGCATCGCCCAGCCCAACGAAGCGTCCACGCGGCTGCATGAACGCTTCGGGTTCCGCTACGTCGGCACCTACCGGGAGGTGGGCCGGAAGTTCGGCAGGTACTGGGACGTCGCCTGGTACGAGAAGGAGCTCTAGCAGGCCAGGGCAGGGCGAGGTCCGATGCGGTGCGGCAGCGCCCTGAAGGGGCGCGGGGCTGTGCCCGATCAGCGGCTCCGCCGCGATGGGGGTCCCCCGCTCGAGCGAAGCCGAGAGTGGGGGAGCGACCCCGACGGCGCCGCAGGCGATCGATGGCGAGCCCAGGCTCAGCCGAACTGCACCGACCGCTTCGCCATCCCCATCCAGAAGCCGTCGATCACGGACCTCTGCGCGTCCAGCTCGCCGGTGACGTCCGCCGCGCCCATGGTCACGAACAGCGGGGCGAAGTGCTCGGTGCGCGGGTGGGCGTAGCGGCCGGCCGGGGCCTTGTGGAGGAAGTCCAGCAGGCCGTCCCAGTCCCGGGCCTCCAGCGCCTTGCGGCCCCAGTCGTCGAACTCCGAGGACCAGCTCGGCACTCCCCCGCCCGTGTGCCGCAGCGCGGCCAGGTTGTGGGTGAAGAAGCCGGAGCCGACGATCAGCACGCCCTCGTCGCGGAGCGGCGCGAGCTTGCGGCCGATCTCCATCAGCTTCACCGGGTCGAGGGTCGGCATCGAGATCTGCAGGACCGGGATGTCGGCGGCGGGGAACATCTCGACGAGCGGGACATAGGCGCCGTGGTCGAGGCCGCGGTCCGGGATGTCCTGCACGGGTATGCCGGGGGCACGCAGCAGCTTCCGTACGGATTCGGCGAGTTCGGGCGCGCCCGGCGCCTCGTACTTCACCTGGTAGTAGTGCTCGGGGAAGCCCCAGAAGTCGTAGACGAGCGGGACCGTCTCCACCGCGCCCAGCGCGAGCGGGGCCTCCTCCCAGTGGGCCGAGACCATGAGGATCGCCTTGGGGCGCGGCAGGTCGGCTGACCAGGCGGCGAGTTCGCCGGGCCAGACCGGGTCGTCCGCGAGCGGTGGCGCACCGTGGCTGAGATAGAGGGCGGGCATGCGCTCCTGAGTGGCGGCGGACATGGCGTCGACTCCCAATGCTTGAACTCTCAAACTCTCTGCTTCAGAGCATACGCCCCGTTTGTTTAATTTTCAAGGAGACCTCTCGTACGATGGATACATGAACACGGCACCCACATCCGCTGAAGAAGCAGACACAGCGGCGAAACCCGCCGGGCAGACCCGCTGGCTCACCGACGAAGAGCAGCGCATCTGGCGCTCCTACCTGCACGCCACCATGCTTCTCGAGGACCATCTCGACCGCCAGTTGCAGCGGGACGCGGGTATGCCGCACATCTACTACGGGCTGCTGGTCGGCCTCGCCGAGGCCCCGCTCCGGCGGCTGCGGATGACCGAGCTGGCCATGAAGTCGAAGATCACCCGGTCCCGTCTCTCGCACGCGATCGCACGGCTGGAGAAGAACGGCTGGGTGCGGCGCGAGGACTGCCCCTCCGACAAGCGGGGGCAGTTCGCGGTGCTGACGGACGCGGGCGCCGAGGTGCTGGGGCGGACCGCTCCGGGCCATGTGACGGCCGTACGCCAGGCGGTGTTCGAGCGGCTCACCCCGCAGCAGCAGGAGGCCCTCGGCGAGATCATGGAGATCGTCGCCGAGGGCCTCCAGCCCAGCGATGCGGGCGCGGACCTGCCCTGGCTCCGCTGAGCCGCTCACTCAGGGAGCCAGGGCAGGCAGGCCCTGCCGCCACATTCCCGCCTGCCCCGCGATGCCTGGCACGCCCGCTCGCCGCGTTGCCGAAAAGCCCTGGTAGCTCCGCTACGAGGACTTTCCGGCGCCTTGCGATCGCACGCACCAGACGCCGTGGGGCCCGCCTTTCGGGCGGACGGCCCGAATGTGACGGCAGGGCCTGGGGGTCGTACGCGAGAGGCGTCCCCTTCCTCTCGCGTACGGATGGTTCCGAAGAGGTACCCCGGACGGCCGCCGTCAGTGGGCGACCACCGGGACGGCCAGCTCGTCCTCGACGCCGTCCGCCGAGCCCGACACGGTGGTCGAGCCGGGGCTGCCGGCGTTGACCAGGGCCACGACGATCGCGGCGGCCAGCACCAGCATGCCGACGGCGAACCAGATCGCGTTGGTGTAGCCGTGCACCGCGCCCTGCATCTGGACCAGCTGCGCCTGCGACTTGGAGGTCGCGCCCGCGATGTGGTCCTTGATGTACGCCGTCGTCGCGGACGCCGCGATCGTGTTCAGCAGGGCCGTGCCGATCGCGCCGCCCACCTGCTGCGAGGTGTTGACCATCGCGGAGGCCACACCGGCGTCCCGGGGCTCGACGCCCAGGGTGGCCAGGGACATCGCGGGCATGAACGCCGTACCCATGCCGAGGCCGAGCAGCAGCATCGCCGGCAGGACCAGCGAGGCGTACGACGAACCGATCTCCAGCCGGGTCAGGAAGAACATGCCGCCGGCCGCGACCAGGAAGCCGGGGCCCATCAGCACCCGGGCCGGGACCCGGGTCATCAGCCGGGCGCCGATCTGGGTGGAGCCGACCATCATGCCCGCGATCATCGGCAGGAAGGCGAAACCGGTCTTGATCGGCGAGAAGCCCTTGATGACCTGCAGGTAGTAGGTCAGGAAGAGGAACGTGCCGAACATCGCGATGATCGCGATACCGAGCGAGAGGTAGATGCCGCCCCGGTTGCGGTCGGTCACCACACGCAGCGGCAGCAGCGGCGCCTTGACCTTCGCCTCGGTGACCACGAAGGCGATCAGCAGGACGGCCGACGCGACGAACAGCGAGACGGTGGTGGTGTCGCCCCAGCCGTCGGACTCGGCACGGGTGAAGCCGTAGACGAGCGAGACCAGACCGAGGGTGGACAGCAGCACGCCCGGGATGTCGAGCGGGTTGCGGTTGCGGCCGCCCTCCGGCTCACGGATGACGAAGTACGCGCCGAGCGCGGCGATCACGGCGAACGGGATGTTCACGAAGAACGTCCAGCGCCAGTCCATGTACTCGGTGAGCACACCGCCGAGGATGAAGCCGACGGCGCCACCGCCACCGGCGATCGCACCGTAGATGCCGAACGCCTTGGCGCGCTCCTTGGCGTCGGTGAACATCACGGCGAGCAGGGAGAGCGCGGCGGGCGCGAGCAGCGCGCCGAAGACACCCTGGAGGGCACGGGCGCCGAACATCATGGCGCCGGTGGTGGCGGCTCCGCCCAGCGCGGAGGCGGCGGCGAAGCCGACGAGGCCGACGACGAAGGCGCGCTTGCGGCCCCACAGGTCGGCGATCCGGCCGCCGAACAGGAGCAGACCGCCGAAGGCGAGGGCGTAGGCCGTGACGACCCACTGCCGGTTGCCGTCCGAGATGCCCAGATCGGTCTGGGCGGACGGCAGGGCGATGTTCACGATGGTCGCGTCGAGCACGACCATCAGCTGGGCGAGCGCTATGAAGACGAGCGCTTTCCAGCGGTTGGCGTCGCCGGTGTTCTCGACGGCGCCTGGAGCCTTTGAGGCTGTTGCAGACATGGGGGTACCCACTTCGGGACTTCGTGACGGAAAAAAGGCGTCTTACGGGGACGGCTCGTCCACGGGCTTGCGACGACGGCCGGTGACTCGGTGTTCGGTGTGTTCGGTGTAGTGACTGGCTTGGGGTGCGGAACTAATCGCAGGGCCGGCGCAGATCCTCCACGGTCACGGGCGCGCCCGGCAGGACCGAGCGGGCCGGGGCCCGCAGTCCGTCCAGGAACAGCTGCAGATGGCGGTGTACGAAGCGGTCGTTGACGAAGCAGTCGGTGCCGGCCGGGGGCCGGCTGAGCTGCGAGACGACGATCATGAGGTCCCCGACGGCGACGTCGGGGCGGAGCTGACCGGCCTCCTTGGCGCGGTCCATCAGCTCGTTCACGGTCTGCTCGACCCGCTCACGGGCCGCTTCGAGATCGGGATGGTTCTTGTCGAAGGTGCTCTGGACCATCGGGCACAGCGCGCTGATCCGCTCGTCGGCGGCGGTGTGCACAAAGCGCTCGAGCGCCTCGAAGGCGTCCCCGGTCTCGGCGAGCGCGAGCTCGGCCGCCTCCGACGTCCGGTCCATGACGGAGCAGACGACCTCGCGGACGAGTGCGTCGCGGTCGGGGAAGTTGCGGTACACCGTGGCGTTGCCCACGCCGGCCCGGCGGGCGATCTCGTCGAGCGGCACCTCGGGGCCGAACTCGGTGAACATCTCCCGGGCGGCGGCGACGATCCGCTCCCGGTTGCGCAGGGCGTCGGCGCGCGGCCGGGTCACCTTGCGCTGCGGGGCCTTCGCGGTCGTCGTGGCGGTCACGGTGTGCTCCTCGGTGAAGGTTGCTGCGAGTGGTCGGCGGTGCCGCGATCCGGGGAGGCACTCCCCGTTTCGCTCGGACACCTGACTAAACGGGGAGACGCTCCCCGGTTATTTCAGGTTGACGAAGAGATTTGATGTGACCTGAATCACATCCACCTCTCCTCGAAACCCCACGTTCGGGCTCCTCCAGCGCGCGCCCGCGCAGCCCCCGAACCAGGGTGATCGAAAGGGCGCAGTCCGATGCCGCCGGCTGCCATGGACGAAGGACGCGTGCATGCAGCTCTGCCGTGGGATACGTCCACGCCG
Source organism: Streptomyces sp. NPDC049541 (assembly GCF_044465725.1). Classification (NCBI taxonomy): domain Bacteria; kingdom Bacillati; phylum Actinomycetota; class Actinomycetes; order Kitasatosporales; family Streptomycetaceae; genus Streptomyces; species Streptomyces sp. NPDC049541. Next base: position 253,707 of record NZ_JBITLY010000006.1, read on the forward strand.
CGCGGCCGCCCTCGCGTCCGTGACCGCCCTGACCCTCGCGGTCAGCACCTCGGCCGGCACCGGACATCTGACGGTGCCCTCCACGGCCGGAGCGGGCCCGATCGCGCCGGCCCGCAGCGCCGTGCTCAATCCCTGCATGATCAGAGGCGGTCACGCCATCCAGCTGTCGGAAGGCGTCCCGACCGGCGCCGGCTACTCCCGCTCCACGGGCACCGTCCACGCCCTGACCCTGATGGTCGACTTCTCCGACGCACCCGGCCCCGGCAAAGCCCTCGACCGCTTCCACGAGTTCTTCCCGAAGACCCGCCAGTGGTTCCGCACCGCCTCCTACGGCCGCCTGGACTACCGCCCCGAGACCCCCGTCCGGCACTGGCTGCGCATGCCGAAGCCGTTCAAGGCGTACGGCATAGAACGCGGCGCCCCCTTCGACTCCGGCTACCGCGAGTTCGTCCAGGACATCGTCAGCGCCGCCGACCCCAAGGTGAACTTCCAGGACTACGACTTCCTGAACGTGCTGGTGACGCCGAACGCCGGCCCGTCCGCCCTGGACACCGTCCTGTCGGTGACCTTCGCCGGCAACACGGAGGCACCGGTCGCCGACGGCGTCCCCGTCGCCAACGTCTCCTTCGTGTACTCCCGCCAGGACGACGGCTCCGGCTCCTACGGCAGGACCGGCTACCGGGTGCTGCCGCACGAGAACGGCCATGTCTTCGGCCTGCCCGACCTCTACACCCAGGCCGGCGGCGGCGCGGTCGGGCACTGGGACATCATGAGCGAGGACTGGGGGGCCGACAACGACCTGCTCGGCTGGCACAAGTGGAAGCTCGGCTGGCTGGACCCGTCCCAGGTCAGCTGCGCCTCAGGGCACGGCACCATGGAGCACACGCTGACCCCGCTGGAGCGCGCGGGCGGCCCGAAGCTGGTCTTCGTACCGCTCAGCAGCCGCACCGGGTACGCCGTGGAGGTACGCACCCGCGCGGGCAACGACGAGGCCGTGTGCCGCCCGGGCGTACTGATCTACAAGGTCGACGCGGCCGTCGACACCGGCATGGGGCCGGTGAAGGTCTACGACTCCCGGCGCGACAGCGGCGGCTGCACCCGCAGCCCCAATGTGCACGCGGAACTCTCGGACGCCCCCTTCACCCCCGGCGAGGTCTTCAAGGACCCGAAGCGGGGGATCCGCATCGCGGTGGCGGGGGCGGACGGCTCCGGAGGCTCGCGCAGCTACCGGGTGCTGGTGACCCGGCGCTGAGCGGCCCGCAATGCACCGGGGTTCTCCGCATTACGGTAGGCATGCCCCGACCGCCGTACCGGAGACCCGATGCCCGCCAAGCCCACGATGGACGCCGCTTCTCCCGCCGTACGCGCCGCCGCTTCCGCCGCACCGACGGGCTCTTCCGCCGTACCGGCCGAGGCGGTCGCGCCGCTCGTCCGTGGGGTGGCCGTGCTGCGACGGCTGACCGAGGAGGGCGGGACGCTGAGCCCGAGCGCCCTGGAACGGGCCACGGGCCTCGCCCGCTCCACGGTCGACCGGATCACCGCCACCCTCGCCCGCATGGGGTACGTCCGCCTCGACGGCCGGGACGTGATCCTCACCCCCCGCCTGATGGAACTGGGCAACGCCTACCTGTCCGCCCTGCGGCTGCCCGCCCTGCTGGACGCACGTGCCGACGCCCTCGCCGACGAACTGGACGAATCCGTGTCCCTGGCGGTCGCCGACCGCGACGGCATCCGCTTCATCCACCAGGCCACCCGCCGCCGCGCGATGTCCCTGAGCTTCCGCATCGGCGACCTGCTGCCGGCCGAACGCACCGCGCCGGGCGCCCTGTTCGCGACGGAGTGGACGCAGGACGACTGGCGGGAATGGCGGCACCGCAGGGCAGCGGACCCGGAAGCGGCGCTCTTCCCGGCCGTACCACCACCCCAACACCCCTCCTCCGACGAGGACTTCGAGCGCCGGGTGTCCGAATCGACCGCGCACGGCTGGGCCTTGGACGACCAGCTGATCGAACCGGGCCTGGTCGCGGTGTCCGTCCCCGTACGGGACCCGCGCACCGGCCGTATCGCCTGCGCCGCGAACGTGGTGAGCCACACCAGCCGGCACACCGCCGCGGACCTGCGCGACACCCTGCTCCCCCGGCTGCGGGCGGCGGTACGGGTGATGGAGGACGACCTGCGCGAGGTACCGCCGCCCCAGCCGGCCGCAGCGCCCTCGGGCCTCGCGACCTGGACCGGCGCGTCGAAGCAGGAACTGGGCCGGGAGTTCGTCGAGTCCCTGGCCCGCGGCCTGACGGTCCTGACGGCCTTCGGCGAGGGCCGCGCCGCCCTGACCCTGACGGAGGTGGCAAAGGCAACGGGCCTGGCCCGCGCGACGGCCCGCCGTGCCCTGATCACCTACGAACACCTCGGCCTGGTCCATGCGCAGGACCGCACCTTCACCCTGACCCCCCGCGTCCTGTCCCTCGGCTTCCCGCCCCTCTCCCGTACGTCCCTCCCCGAGATCGCGGCCCCGCACATGGCCGAACTCGCCCAGAGGGTCCACGAGTCGACGTCTCTGGCCGTGCTGGCGGGCCACGACATCCAGTACACGGCCCGCGTCGCCACCAGCCGCATCATGAGCGTGAACATCACGGTGGGCACCCGGCTGCCGGCCTACGCGACCTCCATGGGCCGCGTCCTGCTGTCGGACCTCCCCCCGTCCGACCGCCCCCTCCCCCTCCCCCTCCGCCCCCTGACCCCCCACACCCTGACCGACCCGGAGGTCCTGACCCGCGTCCTCACCGAGGTCCGGTCCCAGGGCCACGCCCTGGTGGACGAGGAACTGGAAGAGGGCCTCCGCTCGATCGCGGTCCCGGTCCGCGACCGCACCGGCCGAGCGGTCGCCGCCCTGAACGTGGCCATGCACGCGGCCCGCCACACGCCCGAGGAGTGCGAACGGGACATCCTGCCCCACCTCCGCGCCACGGCGACCCGCATCGAGCAGGACCTCCACGTGGCAGGCCGCTTCACCCGCGTCCCGACGACCTGACCCCACCCCCCACCCGAACAGATCCGGTACGCTGACGCCTGTGGCCTCCACGGCCACGACCCCGCCTTCGTAGCTCAGGGGATAGAGCACCGCTCTCCTAAAGCGGGTGTCGCAGGTTCGAATCCTGCCGGGGGCACAGCAAAACGCCAGGTCAGAGGCCCTTCCGTCCATCGAACGGGAGGGCCTTCGTCCTCGCAGCACACATATGAACCTGACCTGGCCTTTCGTCATCCACGGGCGGCCCTCCAGGGGGCTGCCCAGCCGATCGCCTTGCGAGTGCGCGTCCATCTCGTCGGCAGCAGGTGCGTGTAGGTACGCAGGGTGAAGCCTGGGTCGGAGCGCCCGAGGTACTCGGAGAGCGCCTTGATGGCCCCCTCCACCCCGCCAGCGCCGGCTGGCTCCTCCAACGCACCGGGCGCCACCCCGGCCACCAGTTCGCCCCCGGCATCCACTGCTCGACACCGCGAACGCTCACACTTTCCGTCTCCGCAGGCGGCACAACCACGGCCTTCGTCGAATCGGTGATTCGACCGAGACAGGGCTGCGCCCTAACGGCCAACGCAGAGGCGGGACGGCCCTATTGGGGCCGTCCCGCCTAACGGTTCAGGGCCTCGGAGCGGTCCGTACTTCCTCATCAGTGGGCCGTTCCGTTGGGGAGGTTGACCGTCTTGTACTCGAGGAAGGAGCTGAGCCCCTCGGGTCCGAACTCGCGTCCGATGCCCGATTCCTTGTAGCCGCCGAAGGGAGCGGCGAACTCGATCCGGTACCCGTTGATCGTCAGGGTTCCCGTGCGTACTTGGCGGGCGATCCGCATGGCGCGGTCCGCGTCACTGCTCCACACGCTTCCCGACAGGCCGTACTTCGAGTCGTTGGCGATGCGGACGGCGTCCTTGTCGTCGCCGAACGGGATCACGACGAGCACGGGGCCGAAGATCTCGTCCTGTGCGATGCGCATGCCGCTCTCGACGTCGGCGAAGATCGTCGGCTCGACGTACCAGCCCTTCGGCTGGCTCGAGGGTCGGCCGCCGCCAACGGTGACTACCGCACCTTCTTGCCGCCCACTGGCGATGTACTCCTCGACCCGCCGCCGCTGGCGTTCCGCCACCAGCGGGCCGACCTCGGTGGCGGGATCGTGCGGATCACCGACCGTCAGCTCGGCGGCTGCTTGGGAAATCGCGTCGACAACCTGCCGGTAGCGGCTGCGATGAGCGAGGATCCGCGTCTGCGCCAGGCACTGCTGGCCGGACATCATGATCGCGAACGGTATGAGGGCCGGCACGACGCTGTCGACGTCGGCGTCCTCGAGAATGATGGCGGGCGACTTCCCGCCGCACTCGAGGGTGACCCGCTTGAACTGCTCGCCGCACAGGGCGGCGACCCGTCGCCCCGTGGCAGAGCTGCCGGTAAAGCTGATCTTGTCGACCAGCGGATGGCGCACCAGCGCCTCGCTGCTCGGCCGGTCAGCAGGCACGATGTTCAGCACACCCGGAGGCAGGTGCGCTTCCATCGCGGCCTCTGCGAGCACGTACGCGTCGAGCGGCGTCTCGGGCGCCGGCTTGAGGACCACCGTGCAACCGGCGACCAGGGCCGGGGCGAGGTTCACCATCGTGAGGATGAGCGGGACGTTCCACGGCACGATCTGGCCGACGACGCCCACCGGCTCCCGAAGGATCCGCGCCGGTCCGGTAAGACCTGCTCGGTCCTCCTCGAACGGGAACGTCGCCGCAAGCCCTCGGAAGTAGTCGAGGAGCATCACGGGAAGAGGTGCCTGCAGCTGATGGGAGAAGCTGATCGGCGAGCCCATTTCCTCGGTGATGAGCTGAGCGATCTGCGGGACGCGCGACCGCAGATAGTCCGCGAAGGGTTCCAGCGCGTCCGCTCGCTCCTGAGGCGACATGTGCGGCCACGGTCCGTCATCGAACGCAGCACGGGCCGCGCGGACAGCGCGGGCAACGTCGGCAGGCGTAGAGGAAGGAGCCGAGCCGATCTTCTCCTCGGTGGCCGGAGAGATGACCTCGATCAGGTCGTCAGCCTCCGGCTCGACCATGTCGCCGCCGATGAAGAGGCGGTCCTGTACGAGGGCCGGCGCTTGGATGATCGCGTGCGAAGACATCGCATGCCTCCTTGTTGCCGGCGGGATACGGACGCCACGGCCCTGGCCCGCTTTTCGTTGTCGGTCACTCACGATGGTGGGCGGCCGTGAGGTGGCTTCGCATCGATGGGCCGACGCTGAGATTTTCCGGGCGGGACCCTGAGGATTGCGCCTACGAGGCCGCGGGCTCGTGTGATCCGCCGAGGTGCGCCGCGAGCTGCTGGCGCGAGTGGATGCCGAGCTTTTGGAAGACATGACGCAAGTGGGTCTCCACGGTGGCCAGGCTGATGACGAGCTTTTCCGCGATCTGCCGGTTGGCCAGGCCCTGGCCGGCGAGGTCGGCAACGCGACGCTCGGCGCCCGTGAGCGCTTCGACCCCGCTGAGCGCCTGGCGGCGGGGACGCGCACCGCCGGCCCGCAGTTCCTCGCACGCCCGCTGTGCCAGCGCTGTCGCCCCGCAGGACCAGGCGCTGTCCATCCCGCGCTCCAGAGCGGTCCGTGCCTCGGAGCGTTGGCCTCGACGGCGCAACGCGGCGCCCAGCTCGACCAGTGAGCGCGCGTGCTCCAGACGTGCCGGCGAGCCCTCGAGCACCACAACCGCCTCTCGCAGCAGGCCCACACACTCGCTCGTGGGGGCCGTCAGCGCGGCCGCGCGTAGCGATACCCCGAGTGTTCGCGGCGCGCCGAACGCTCGTGCAAGATCGAGCTCCTCACACGCCAGCCGATGTGCCGCACCAGCATCTGCGGCTGCCAGCGCAAGCGCCGCCTGCGACCGCCAGGGCACGATTCCCGGGGTCACAACCGCGCCTTCCATCCGGGCTCCCAGGGTCACCAGCTGATTGATCGCCTCCTCCGTGCGGCCCTGGGCGGCCCGCAGCCGGGCTCGCGCGCCGATCAGGAATGAAAAGAGCAGCAAAGGACCATCGGCGTCGGCCAGCCCGGTCTCGGTCAGCAGTCGCTCGGCATCCCTGGTTTTCCCTCGTTCGATCAGGGTGTCCACCAGCACGGCGACCGCCATCGGAGCATGCAGGGAGTGAGCCGGCGGCCCGCTGCCGGTCGGCCCGGTCCCCGGATGGAGCTGAACCACCTCCAGCGCGGCTCCAGCATCGGCCTCGGCCTCGGCCAGCGCGCCCAAGCGGTAGAAGAGCATCGAACGGAGCACGGCCGCATTCAAGAACTGCGCGGCCGACCCGTGTCGGCGAGCATCCTCCACCTCGTCGTCGAGCAGCCGCCGGGCGAGCGAGTGACCCTCGGCGAAGATCAGCGCCACGAGGAGCTGGGCGCTCATCGGTGCACGTGCGAATTCGGGCGCCTGATACCGGCCGCGGGCTGCCTCCTCGGCCAGGCGGAGAACCCGTTCGGCCGGTTCGTTGGCGAAGAGTGCCTCTACAGCCGCCAAACTGGAGATGTGGGGAGGGGCAGGTTCGCCGGCGAGGGCAGGCCCTACGACCTGGCGGACGCGGTTGCGCAGGCCGCGCGGTGTCGAGAGATCCACCTGCAAGGCCCCGGCCACGGCTGCCTCCAGGAGCAGCGCGCCCTCGGAGTCCCGCTCAGCGGCCTCCGCAATGAGGCCGTCCAGAGCGGGTGCGACCTCGTGCGCACGGTCCGACCACACGAGCGCGGTGCGCAGACGGAACCCGATCTCGATCTTCGCCGCGATGTTGCCGGTGCACTCGAGCGCGGCCCCCAGGTCTTCCGCAGCCGCTGTGAACTGGCCGGCGCGCTGCTCGGCCGTACCGAGCTCGCGCAGCACCTCGGGCCTGCACGTATCGGGTGCCGGCTCCGCGAGCGCCCGCTTGAGATAGCGCACCGCCAGGTCGGGGGCGCCCTTGCGGGTCGCCGAGCGGGCGGCGTCGAGCAGGATCTCGACGACCTCCCCATCGCCGGCCGGGGCGGCTGCCAGCAGGTGCGACGCCACACGCTCGACCGCGGCTCCCGCGCGCCACAGCAGCCGGGCGGCGTCGCGGTGTCCTCGTGACCGGCGGCGAGGGGGAAGCTGCGCATAGATCGCCCAGCGGACGAGCGGGTGCACGAATGCCAGGCCACCGGTGCCGCGCACGATACTCATCGAAACAAGGCCATCGACGGCCTCGTCGCAGCTCGCCGGATCGAGCCCTGCCAGGCGGGCTGCCTGCACGGCCTCGGCGCCATCACCCAACACCGCCACAGCCGCGGCCAACGCCGCAGCCGACGGCGGCAGGCCCGCCAGACGCAGGTTGATCCACCGCGACACCGTCTCCAGGCCCATCTCGCCGACCTGCTCGACTGCCGCCGAGGTCGGCTGCGCGCCCCGGGCACGCAGGGCGCCGATCAGCTGCGTGAGCAGGAACGGGTTACCGCCCGTAGTCGTCCAGCAACCATGGACGACCTCTGGATCGATGGGCGCTGCCGCGAAGGCTTCCTGCACCAGGGTTCGTACCGCGTCGAGTTTGAACGGCTCCGGCCGGACGACTTCGGTCTCCGGGCCCGCAACCAGCTCCGTGAACAGCAGGCCCTGGGCGCCGGGGTCCTCCGGGCGCACCGCCAGCATCAGCAGCACGGGCAGGCCGTGCACGCGCCGAGCCATAAAGCCCAGGAACCGCAGTGACGGCATATCGGCCCAGTGTGCGTCGTCGACCACCATCAGCAGCGGCGCGCGCGCCGCCAACTTCGCGGTCAGCCCATAGAGCCCATTCAGCGTGGCGAAGCTGCGATCGCCGCCGCCGGCTGTTTCACCGAGACGATCCACAGGGCCGCCACCGAGCAGCCACCCGGCAGGAGCGGCAGCTCCCTCGAGCAACACCCCACGCTCGCCGGTCTCCGCGGCGGCCAACACAGGCTCGAACAGCTGCCTGGCGACGCCGAAGGCAAACTCGGTCTCCATCTGCCCGCCGCGAGCGCTGACCACGGCCACGTCGCTCTCCGCTGCAAGCTCCATCGCCGCCCACAGCAGCCGGGTTTTGCCGATCCCCGCCGAGCCCTCCACCACGACGACCGCACCTCTGCCGGCCTTCGCCCCTGCAATCGCCGCGCCGAGACACCGCAGCTCGTCCTCACGCTCGAGCAGCGACAGCCCGGCGTCGGCCCGGTCGAGTCCGTCAGGCACCGCAGGGCGAAGGCCCCCTTCTGTACCGCGCTCGCCTTCGCGGCCGGACGGCTTCACGGTGACTTCTCTCGTCTCCGGGCGGCTGCCAGCCACCCGTCATCCCCCTCCCACCGTACGACTCATGCGCCGACCGGGAAGGGTCTGCCATTACCTGTCCAGCCTCGGTAGGCCAGCGAATGGGTAGGCGAAGGAGGACTTCGTCCAGACCGGGCTTCTCCCCGCCTCCGCTCAGATGCTTCAACCCACACCACGCGCCCCGAGGGCTCGAAGAGGCTTCGCCGTCTGATGTCGCTCCGTATGAGCCTGCGCACCCTGGTTGTGCCCTCAGAGGGCACAACCAGGGCACATGGCGACCGGAAACGGCGGCGATCAGTGAGAACTACCGGGTTGCATTTTCGCTGGTCAGCACACGTCTTCACGCAAAGCCTCAGGTCAGAGCCGTGCCCTGATCATTCGCTGCACGAGTGGCAGGACTTCTCGCTGTGACATCGCCGCCGGTCACCTCGTCGCGGGGCGTGTTGACGCCGCCTTCGCGCTCGCTTCCTGCGCGCTGGAAACCGGATTCCGCTACCGTTCCGGCCGGATCGTGGAAAGGGCGCGTGCCGTGCGCCGATCACTGACCACCAGCTCACCGCCCAAGGTGGTGCGCGAGTTCGACGAGCGGCTACACGGCGTCTATCTGTAGAGGACAGACATGCGGGTGGGGATCACCGGTCACCGCGGGCTGAGCCCAGAGGTCGAGCAGCGCGTGCGGACGCTTCTGGGCGACGCGGTGGGCGGGTACGACGCGGCGGAACTGGTGGGGGTCTCGTGTATCGCGGACGGCCCCGATGCATGGTTCGCCGAGGCCGTGCTGTCTTCCGGCGGACGCCTTGAGGTCGTCGTCCCGGCCACCGAGTACCGCGACAGCCTGCCGGAGTGGCACCACTCCACGTACGACGCGCTGAAGTCCCGCGCGAGCGACGTGCACGAGACCGGCATGACCGCATCAGACTCCGAAGCGCACATGACAGGCTCTGAAATCCTCGTCGGACTCGCCGACGAGCTGGTCGCCGTATGGGACGGGAAGCCAGCATGGGGGTACGGCGGCACGGCGAACGTCGTGGCCTACGCCGAACGGAGCGGCGTCCCTGTCCGGGTGCTGTGGCCGGAAGGTGCCTCACGCTGACAAACGCCCGGTACGGCTCCGTCGTCCACGTAGATCGCCAGTTCTCTTCGCAGCGATTCGGTGGACACTGGGGCCACGGCTGGATCAGACCCCACCCGCGCCGTCCCTGGTGGCGCATACCAACCCGGCCCCGAAGTCCGTCATTAGCGGGCCCACACCCACACAAAAGGCCCGTCAGTGCCTGTGTCAGAAGTCGGTGACGGCAGCCCCGAGCGCGGCTTGGCTGTCGGCTGCCGCTGTTGCTGTTGCTGTGATCAGGCGCGGGGGTATTCACCGCCCAGCAGGTAGCGCACCGCCGTTTCCCCCATGTCGACGACGAACCGGTGGTCGTCGACCGGGACGGGCGTGGCGAATGCGGGGCCGTACGCGACCCGGATCATCGAGGCGCCGAAGAGGGTGTCGAAGCAGGACCAGATGGCGGCCTCCGGGTCGTCGTGCGTGATCACGCCCGCCAGGCGGCGCAGGACCGTCGTGAACCTCTCTCCGAGCTCCCGGCTGTGACGGGAGCCGCGCCGTTGGACCTCCGGGTGCGCGGCTGAGGTGAGGACGACGGCCCGGAGGAACTCTGTGTGGCGGAGTGAGATGCCGATCATCTCCGCGACGGCCGAGCGCACGAGCGCATCCGGCTCCAGTCCGGCCCAGTGGTCCGCGTCGGTGAAGACCTCCTGCTCGGCGCGCAGGCGCGCGATGCCGTGCTCGTACACCGCCAGGAACAGGGCGTCCTTCGTGTTCGTACGGGCGTAGATGGCGGGAGGGGCCACTCCCGCGCGATCGCACACGGCCGCGATGGTGAACGCCTCGTAGCCGCCGTCCTCCAGGAGCGTCACCCCGGCGTCGAGGACCCGGTTCCAGGCTTCGCGGCTGCGGCGCTGTTTCGGCGGCCGGACCTCGAAGTCATCGGCGGCGACGTCTGCCACGACCCCATCCTCCCTGGTTGACGGCCTGAAGCCTTGACAAAACTGTAGCGCCCACTACCGTTCACCGCTAACAGTAGTGGGCGCTACTGTTTTGCCTCGCGGAAGGTGTCGTATGTCCTCCACTCCAGCCCGTCCTGGTCGGGTCGCCGTTCTCGGCGCCGGTCCCGCCGGCATGGCAGCCGCGCTCGGCATCGCGCAGGCCGGCCACGATGTTGTCGTCTTCGAGCGCTACCGGGAGGCCCGCCCGGCCGGCAACATCCTCAACCTCTGGCCCCCGCCGCTGAAGGCGCTGCGCTCGCTGGGGGTGGACACCGACGACCTCGGCGCCCCCACCGACACGGAGTTCCGCAATCTGCGTGGCAAGGTCCGGGTGCACGTCAAGCTCGACGAGGAGGTCAAGCGGGCCTACGGCGGCGGCTTCATCGGCCTGCTGCGTCCGGAGCTGTACGAGCGGATGCTCGCCGCCCTCCCCGAGGGCATGCTGCGGTTCGGCCGGCGCGTCGAGCGCATCGAGCAGGACGACCGGGCGGTGACCCTGGACTTCGCCGACGGCAGCAGCGCCGAACACGACCTGCTCGTCGGTGCCGACGGCATCGACTCGCTGGTCCGCCGCACGCTGTGGGGCGACGCCCCTAAGCGGGAACACCGGCTGCACGTCTTCGGCGGCTTCACACTGACCGACGTCCCCGGCACCCGGCCCAACATGTCGGTCCTCACCCACAGCGCGACGCTCCAGGGCAGCTGGACCTCGATCCGGCACAAGGGCCGCGACGGCCACCAGTGGTGGATGCTCGCCGCCACCGACCCCGACGCCCCCGCACCGGACGACCTCAGGGCCGCCGCCGCCGCGCTCGCCGCCGGATTCCCCGCCCCGCTTCCCGGCCTGATCGAGGCGACCGACCCGGCGAACGTGCAGCGCTGGGTGCTTCGCGACCGCCCGCGGCTGAAGCAATGGAGCAAGGGGCGGGCCACCCTGGTCGGCGACGCCGCCCACCCGACCTCGCCGTACGCCGCCTATGGCGCCGGCATGTCGATCGAGGACGGCTACTTCCTCGGCAGGGCACTGCGCGGCGTCGACCTCACCGACCTGGCCGCCGTCCGCGCCGCACTGCAGGCGTACGAGGGCCCGCGCAAGCCGCACACCGCCCGCCAGGTCCAGCAGGCCTGGATGCTCGGCAAGGTCTTCCACCACACCCCGGCGCTGCTACGGCCCCTTCGCGATCTCCTGTTCGACCACACCCCCTTCCTGCAGATGGTCGCCGGCGACACCAACCCGAAGGAGATCAACAAGCAGCTGGCCCTGATCGAGAACTGACCGAGCACTGGGGCCGGTGATTTGTGTGTGGTTCCGCGTCAACCACCCGCGCGCTGGCCCCTTCCGCCCGCGGCCACCGCGCCGAGCAGGTCCTCGACGACCCAGCCCGGCCGGTCCTGGCCGCCGCCCTCACCCAGGCCGAGGCCGCCAGCCACGACCCCAACAGCTCCTCCAGCACGCCGCCCGCCAACACCGCTGAGCGCAGAGCCAAAGGGCTGTGGCGACGGTGACAGCAGTAAACGTAGCTGGGCTGACCTGCGAAACGGATTCAGCACACATGCGGCCGGGAAACCCCGCGAACACGTGAGAACTACGGAGGGGTGTTTTCCCAGGCCAGACGGACCGCAGTCGACGTTTCCGAAGGTCACAGCCCCGTCCCGAGAAAACTCCTGAAGCGGGTGTCGCAGGTTCGAATCCTGCCGGGGGACAGCAAAACGCCAGGTAACTGGACACAACGCCCCTCCGTGGATGTCACGGAGGGGCGTTTTTATCCCTGATGAGAACCTGCCGGGAACGGCACGATGAGTAACACCAGGTAGCTTTATGTCGATGACACCGCGGGGTTTCGCGTGGTTTTGTCATGACTCGTACGGCATTTCCGCCCTGGCGCACCACTTCGGCGATGCTGGGCACCAACGGAAACACCTGGCCGCGCGCGCCGGAGAACCCTCCAGAGAAAGCGGTCCGCACCGCTTCGATCGCCATGGTGCGCGCCGGGCCGGAGTCCCGCTCGTCAGAGCCGTACTTCATGTACACGAGGTGCTCACCGATGCACACCACTAGCGTAGTAACATGTACTACATGGAGACCACGGCCCGCGAGTTCAACCAGAAGTCCTCCCAGATCCTCGCCGCAGCAGCCCGCGGCGAGACCGTCACCGTCACCAAGAACGGCACCCCCGTCGCGCGGGTCGTCCCGATAAACGACACCGAGGTACCCCCGTACCCGACCGACGCCATGGGCGACCTTGACCTGCCCGACCTCGGCCTGCCCGACCTAACCGACGACGAGATCGAGGACACCCTCAAGGGGATGGGCGCGTGAGCCTGGTCGCCGTCGCCGACACCAAGGGCCTGTACCGCCTACTCGACCCGAAACTCACCGGCCACCAGGAACACAAGAAGGCCCTGGCAGCAACCAGCCACCTCATCATCTCCCCCATGGTCCTGGCCGAACTGGACTACCTGATCTCAACCCGTGCCGGAGCTCAGAAGGCCCTGATCGCGGCGCGCTTCATCGAACGTAACGTCGCGACCCGACGCTTCGAGGTGCCCTCCGTGAGCACTCACCTGAGCGCGGCGATCGCGGTCGCCGAAGGCTACGCGGATGCCGACGGCGGCAAAGGCATCGGCCTCACCGACGCCATGAACGTCGCCCTCGCCGCCGCCTACCGCACCGACGCCCTGCTCACCACCGACCACCACTTCCGCATGGTCCGGCCCCTGACCGGCCACCCGGCATTCCGGCTCCTACCCGAAGATCTGTAGTCCCGACGGCCCTACATGCCCCAGGACGCCCGCTCACCGCTTCGCAGGGCACCGTCTCGCAATGGTGTGCTCACCGGAACCCGCCCGGGAAACGGACCTGCGTGCAGACACTCCTGCGCGCCTCGACTTCCGACGCCTCATCCTCCCCGGGCCGTGACGTCGGTGATCTCCACGGACACTTTCGTGCCCGCCGAAGCAATGCTGATCGCGGACGGCGTGTAGTTCAGGCTCGTCCGGTCCGACAGCTCGGCGGTCTCGATGACCGGGCCGGACTCGTCGCCATGGATCTCGTAAGTGATCTCGTACACGGCGCTCGGATCGATGCCCTCGCTGTCCCCCAGGTAGGTGAGGTCCGGCTCGACCGTCACATTGCAGCCGGCCGTCCCGAAACACTGCCGTTTCGTGGTTCTCAGCTCGATGGTGAAGCTGTCGACGGTCACCTCGCCGTACGACGGCGTGGGGGTCGGCGGGTCCGCGGGGCCGCCCGTCGGTTCGGCGGCCGCGGCCCGCTTACCGCCGTAGCCGGAGTGCATGACGACCATTCCGGTGCCTAGGACCGCCGCGATGACGGCGGCGGCTGAAGCCGCGATGATCAGGTTGGTGCGGGACTTCTTCACCGGTGGTGTCGGGCTGTACGGCGGCTTCGGCGGTGGGTCGGCGTCGGTCATGGTTCCCCCAGGGCAGTTGTTCGGTTCGAGGACGGGCGGCCGGGAATCCGGGCCCCTCTTACTGCCATCCGCCGGTGAAGTCGCTGCTGAGCTGGGCATCGCAGATGTTGTAGCCGCCCGACGCGTGCCCGGACTTCGTTTGCCCGTCCACGGTCACGCTGCAGTTGATGTCCCCCGAACCCTGCAGCTGGGCGTTCAGCGTGTAGTACATCGCCCCCTCCTTGAGGGGCAGGGTGGCCTCGAACGTGCCGTTCTTGAAAACGCCCTTGCGGGTGTCGCTGTCGGAGCCGTAGTTGATGTCGAGACCGCCAAGCGCTCCGGCCGGGGCGGTCCCCCAGACTTTGAAGACGACGGTCTTCGGGGCGCCGGCCTTCTTGCTGTCGCCCTTGCTGTTGTCCCTACTGTCGTCCTTGGCGCCGACGGCCGCCTTGTTGCCGGTTGGGGACTTTGCGCCGCTGCCGCCGACGGCCGCGACGGCGATGCCGAGCACGACGGCCACGCCGACGAGGCCGAGACAGCCGAGACCGATGGCCTTCCCTGCGCCGAGTCCCTTTCGCGGCGGCTGCGGCTGAAACGGCTGCTGGCCGTGAGGGGCCTGGCCGTAGGGCTGCTGCGGGCCCGCCCATCCGGGATGCTGCGGCTGCTGGTTACTCACGGGTCCCCCCAAGATGTCTGCTGGCGAAAGCAAGATGTGGGACATGTGACGATGGCAGGCAGTTGCCGCTTACCTACTGGATTCACCCCATCGTGGTAACACGCCAGGCGTGCAGGGCCAGTTGACCCGCTACGGAGGCTCAAACCGGGCGGAGCGGGTCTTGGCAGGCTGCGGTGGCGGGATCTGCCCGAACCCGTGGACTGCTGGGGAGAGGGCGCCCTCGACGCCGGTGCGGTGTCCGTTGCGGCGGTGGCCCCGGCATGGATGCATGAGCAGATCACTGCGTACGACTCCTGGTTCGAGGAGCAGTGCGCTGGTATCGAGGTCGTGGACGGGATGGTCGTCGTGAGTCCGAGCGCGTCCAAGCGGCGCAACCGGCTCGCTCGGATTCCGGCGAACGCCCTGGATGCCGCCCCGAGCCCGGAGTGGAACGCGGACACGGACCACCGACCGGCTCGTGAAGGCCGACCAGTACGCCAAGGCAGGCATCGGCTTCTACTGGCGGATCGAGCAGGCCGTGACAGGCGTTCCTCTCGTGTATACGTACGTTCTCGACTCCGCGACGAAGACCTACCGGGACGGAGACGTCTTCACCGGCGTCCTCAAGGTCGCGGCCCCCTTCCCGGTGGAGGTCGACCTCGGCCTGGTCTGACCATGCACTGCTTGGCGGCGGCATGAGCCGGATCAAGCGGCTCGCCGCGCGTTCTGACCGGGGAAAACAGCTCCGTACGGCAGCGCCAGGCAGCCCTCGGCAGGGACTCGGTCCCACTCCCGAAGCGGGTGTCACAGGTTGGAATCCTGCCGGGGGGACCAGGTCAAACGGCCCGGACCGATCATGGGCAGTCCAACCAGAGGCCTGGACGATCCGGTTACAGGATGGCTCCTCGGCCCACCGAGGCCCTTCCTCAGCGGGCCGGTGGCTGGATGTAGTCCTCGAGGCGTGCGACGGCGAAGCCCTGCTTCTGGATGAGCCTGAGCATGCTGGCGAACATCTGGGTCATCGTGCGGCCCTTGAGCTCGGAGGGCCCGCGGAAGTGGGCGAGGATGATGTCGCCGTTGCGCAACTTCTTGTCCGGGGTCTGGTACTGCATGCTGCGGATCTGCATCGATTCCCGCCACCACACGATCGCACGGGGCCCGCACTCCCCGACCGCGGTCTTGGTGTTGGTGTTGTACGCGCCGTAGGGCGGCCGGAACAGCAGCGGAGCGGTGCCGTACTCCTCGGTGAGGATCTTCTGGTCTCCGCACACCTCTTCCCGTTGACGGGCCAGCGGGACGGAGCTCATGACGGGATGGTGCAGGGTGTGGTTCTGGATGTGATTGCCCAGCGCCTGCAGCGGTTTGAAGTACGCGTAGTCCGATTTGATCGCGTCGTTCATCAGGAACATCGTGATCGGGACCTTCAGGTCCCGCATCATCTTGATGAACTCGGGATCCTTCTCCTGGCCGTCGTCCACCGTGATGAAGACGACCTTCTGCGAGGTCGGTATGTGGGTGAGGACCGGAACGGTTCCCCTGGCTGAGAGCTTCACCGGCTTGTCGGCCGGCGGCTGCGGAGCGGTCCGCAGCGGTGTCAGACCCCACCTGTGCCAGGCCGCGAGTTCGGCGGCGCGAGAAGTGCCGGCCGGGTTGCCCTTGGGTGCGGCGCCCTGCGCCGTGGGAGCGGAGTGACCGGTTCTGCTGCCGCCGCCCCCACCGCAGCCGCTGACGGCGACGGCCACCGCGACCGTCCCGGCGACCGACGTGTACAACCTGCCCCGGGCCGTCCGCTGCACCGTTCCTCGCTTCCGTCTGAAATATGACGCTTGGCCTGAATGAAAATAGCTTGATAATCAAGGATCACGATCACCCTGTTTGATGGCGGACGCGGGGGCAGGGTTCCCGTCGGCCATGGTTCACGGGCAAATCGCGGGTTACTTCAGGACGTTGACTGCGCGCGCGATGATCAGCGCCAGGGTCAGCAGGGAGATCGTGGACTGCACGGACATCAGCAGCTTCGCCCACCGGGACAGCGGCATGGTGTCGGTGGGGCTGAAGGCAGTGGCGTTGGTGAGGGCGACATAGAGGTAGTCCATGTACTGCGGCTCCCAGTCCTCGGGCGCGATGCCCTCCTGCTGCATCTGCGGGAAGAGGAAGTCCGGGTTCTGGTGCGTGCCGAGGGCGCGGGCCACCGGACCGCCCCGGTCCCACTCCCAGTACCAGAGGCTGAAGGCGATGACGTTGGTCAGCCAGATGCCGCCGCCGGTCATCAACAGGGCCACGGCGTTGGAGCCTTCGGTGCCGTGCAGCAGGTCACGTACCAGGATGACGGCCGACCAGCCGTTGGCGAGGCTGACCGCGGCGGCCAGCAGCAGGCCCAGCGGGCGCAGCAGCCGGGAGCCGTGCTCGATCCGCCGGTGTGGATGGGCCACCCACAGCGCCGCCATCATGACCAGCTCCAGTACGGGCAGCAGCCAGTGCGGGTGGATGGTGAGCCGTTCCGGCAGCGCCCACTGCACCCAGACGGCGACCAGCAGTGCCGCCATCACGGCCCAGCGCTGCTCGCCGCGGGTGCGCCGCCGCCAAGCGGGACGCTCGGACTCGGACGTCTGCTCCGCCGGAGCGAGCAGGCCCTCTATCCGTTCCAGGCGGACTTGCAGCAGCTCGGCCCAGTGCTCGGGGCCGGGATGCTGCGGAGGTGGGGTGTCATGGGTGGTCACGGGCCTATCTTCGCCAGGCGCTTGCCCCGTTGCGCAAGTCTGCAATCAATGGGAATCGTCTTAGCGACTCGGTTCGGGGCGGGGGCGGGGGCGGGCGGGTCGATGGCGAGGTCGGTGCCGAACTCGCGCCGGACCTCCGCCGCGACGGCCGTACCGCCGGACCGGGCGGAGCCGGGTGTGCCCGCGGCCACCGGCATGGTCGCCAACTGGCGGCTGTCGCCCTTCTCATCAAGGTCAGCGACACCGCCCGCCGACCCGCACCCCAGCCCGCCACAGACCTGAGCGCCACCGAGACACAGATCGTGCGGCCGTGACCGGGCAACGCAGAAGGAGCCGCGAGCATGCGGGCAAGCGGCAGGAATCCGGTGTGGAGGTCACCGGGCGGGTTCGCCTGCCCCCGACCGCCCTCGGCCCCCGCCCCGGGCGGCACGGTCACCACCAGGGGCGGGGCCTCTCCTTGCACGGGGGGCTCCACCGAACCCCGGCGCGCTTCTTCCGCGTTACTGCCGGGTCCACTTCTGGTTGGTGCCGCCGTTGCAGGTCCACAGCTCGACGAGGGCGCCGTTCGCGGTGGCGCCTCCGGTGACATCCAGGCACAGCCCGGACTGGACGCTGGTGACGGTGCCGTCGCTGTTGAGATTCCACTGCTGGTTGGTGCCGCCGGTGCAGTCCCAGATGACGACCTTGGTACCCGGGGAGGTCCCGAAGCCGCTGGCGTCCAGGCACTTGTTCCCGTAGACCCGCAGCTCCTTGGCGGAGTCGGGGGTCCACTGCTGGTTGGTGCCGCCGTTGCAGTCCCAGATCTCGGTCTGCACGCCGTTGGTGGTGCTCGCGCCGGGCACGTCGAGGCAGCGGTTGGAGCCGGCGCCGCGCAGCACGTTGCCGCTGCCGCTGCCGCCTCCGGGGTTGGTGCCGGTGCCCCAGCCCCACTGGAGACGGTCGAGGCCGGACCGGTTGTTGAGGGTCAGGGACAGGTTGGTGCCGGTGCCGTTCAGGGAGGTGATGGCGCAGGAGGCGTTGTCGCAGGGCCCGGGGCCCTGGGTCTGGTTGGTCTCCTTGACGCCGGTCCACAGGACGGAACCCATACCGAGGCTCCGTACGGTGTCGGTGATGGCGTAGAAGTAGGAGATGTTGTTGGTGCCGTCCTTGGGGCCGTTGTAGTCGACGCCGGTGTTCATCGGGACGCCGAACTCGGTCAGTACGGCGCGGTCCGCATAGCCGCACAGGTTGTTGGTGAACTCCTTGACCCAGTCGGCCTCGGTGGTGTGGGAGGTGCCGAACATGCTGTAGATGTGGATGGACAGCAGGGTGTTGGACAGCCGCGAGTCGGCGCCGACAGCGCACAGGTTCCCGTCGGACCACAGGCCGGGGACGATCACGTGGTCGCGGGGGAGGCTGGGGTAGTGCGCCAGCCAGTCGGCCTCGAAGTTGGTGAGGTCGGTGGCGTTGTAGCCGTACGGCTCGTTCATGATGTCGAAGTAGAAGTTGCTCTTCGTGCCGTACTTGTTGATCATCGTGTTCCACATCGCGTAGAACGACGCGGTGTCACTGACCTTCCCGTTCTGCAGCCACGGCGCGACGATGACCTTCATGCCCAGCGCGGTGGCGGCGTCCAGCGCCGCGGTGTAACTGCCCCACCAGGCTCCCGAGGTGGTCGCCGCGTTGAATCCCATGCGGACGGTGTTGGCCCCCAGGTTCTGGAAGCCCTTGAGGATGGCCGTGGACTTCGTGTACGTGGTGGCGTAGTCGTCCGACGTCGACAGACCGACGGGGATGTTCGGGCCGGTGATGAAGTTGTCGTTCGGATCCGCCCAGTTCACTCCGTGGAACTGGCTGGTGGCCGCCGCCGGGGCGGCCTGCGCCTGCGTGGCGGCCCGTGCGGTGCCGCCGGCCAGCAGTCCCAGCAGCGCCAGGGCCGAGGCCGCCGCGCCTGCGATGAGGCGCCGGCCGGTCTGCAGGCCGCTGCGCCGGGCGCCCGGCCGTCTCAGTAAGCGCGTCGTCGTGATGTTCACGAGGTCTCCTCACAAAGCCATGTTTATTTGTGTTCGGTTTTTCCAATCCATTGCGATGCGGCGCCCACGGAGGGCAGTCGGCATTGCCGCTCGATACGTGGGATGAAAAAGACAGGTGGATCTTCATCGCCTCGACGGCGTGACCCTGCACCCGACTCGCCAGGACCGGAAAGAGCTTGCCTGCGACCCACAAGGCGGTCAAGACTCAGCGCACACATTCGTCACGCAGACATGGGATGATCCAGCCACCTCTGTGGAGCGTTTGATCGTGCGACATCTTGTGGACTTGGACCCTCAGGTCTGGGTGGACGCACCATCGAGGAAACGTCTGAACGTCTCCACGGCCAGCCGGTCCGTCGCGGCGCTCCGGCCGGACAGGCGGTGGACGAGGATCCAGCCCTGGGGTGCGGCGCCCGCGAAGACCGAGGCGCTGCCCGTTGCGCCGTTGTGCCACAGGAGGTGTCCTGCCTTCTGCCAGGCCGGGGCGGGTTCGCCGAGCCTGCGGTCGACGAGCAGACCGGTGACGAGGCGGGCGGTGGCTTCGGGAGTGGCCCACAGGCCGCCGGCGGGCAGGATCGCGCCGGTCATGGTCCAGGGCCGCTGCGGTCGTCCGAGGAGCCCCCGGCGGCACAGCCGTCTGCCGGGCGGCGGGTCGGCGGTGACGTCGGTGGCGCCGAGCGGATCGAGGACATGCCGGTGCAGGAGTTCCTCGTACGGGGTGCGGGTGGCCGCGACCAGGGCGGCGCCCAGCAGGGCGTATCCGAGGTTCGAGTATTCCTCCGTGGTGCCCGCGGGCGTCGTGACCAGGGTGTCCAGTTGTCGTACGACCGCATCCAGGGCCTGGGCGTCGAAGGCCGCGTAAGGGTCGCGGCCGCCGACGCCAGGGGGCAGCCGTGGCAGGCCCGAGGTGTGTTCGGCGAGGTGCCGCAGGGTGATTCCGGTGCCCTCGGGCGCGGGCAGGAAGGACTTCAGCGGGTCGTCGAGGCTCAGGGCACCGCGGTCGGCCAAGGCGGTCAGGACGGTTGCGGTGAGCGGTTTGGTCAACGACCCGATCTGCACGAACAGGTCCAGGCTGTGGCCATTGCGCAGTCGGGGCGGCTCGAAGCTGCTCAGTACGCAGGTGGGAACTCGGATCATGTCGGACTTCCGTCGTGCGTTCGGGGCAGCGCGCATGCCACCGTACCCGCCGGCATGCGGTGCGGGCGGGGGTTTGCAGGCCCCCGTGTGGATCTGTGCCGACGGCCACAGCGTTCGACGGGTGCGTGGGTTCATACTGAGCCATGACCAAGCCCGCGGCACCGAAGCGTCATCTGCCCACCAGCCCCTTCAAGGCCCCGGTCGCACCGGCCCCCAAGCACTTCGCGATGGGCGACCAAGTGACACACGACGTGTACGGCCTCGGCCGGGTGATCGGCGTCGAGGACGGGATCGCGGCGCTCGTCGACTTCGGCTCGACGCAGATGCGGATCTTGAGCCCGTACGCCAAGATGACCAAGCTGTAGCGCCGCCGTGCCCGGCCGCGGCACGCCAGGACCCATCAGGGACCTGTAACGAAAGGCAGACCTGTCATCGACTCGACGTCGCTGTTCTCCGCCCCGCTGGAAGGGCGACCCCGCCGTTCCACGGCACCGTCGCCGCCTCCGACGACGACACCCTTCCAGGCCCCGGACTTCGGAGAGGACGAGATCTTCTGGCCCGAGGACGGGCAGGACCCCGTCCCGGACCCCCGTGCGGCGTGATCCGAGGCTGCCTGAGGAAGCCGGGTCAAGAGCTGTATGAGCATGAGGAAGGCCCTCCGTGGAGATCACGGAGGGCCTTCCTCACAGGTGCCCGGGTGGGCTGGTTGACAGGTGCCCGGGTGGGCTACTTGCCGAAGCTGACGGTGTTGTTGCAGCCCAGGCTCGAACCGACGTTGGTGTTCTGCGTGGCGGGTCGGCCGTAGGGGCCGAATGAGGCGGTCTCGCCCTGTACGTCGCTGTTGTCTTCGGTCACCGTGCAGGTGGTGCTCTGGTTGACACGGATCGTCTGGTTTCCGTGGCCGTGGTGCTCGCGCGAGTGACCCTGTCCGTGTTTGCTCCCGTGCCCGTCCCCGTGGGCGTAAGCGGTGCCGGCGCCGAGGAAGCCGACGGTGCCGAGGAGGACGGCCACGACAACGGTCTTGCGAGGCTTGCGCATTTCTTCTCCGGGTGTTGAAACGGACGCGAACGAGATCCGCCACGTCTTAGGGTGACTGGAGGTTAATGCGCAAATTTCCTATATCTGCTTGTTGGCACGCCGGATCGTCCGATCAACGAGCGCGGGCGACGGGTCGGCTCCCGGCTCAAGTCCCTTGTGGCGTCAAGGCTTAGCGAGGACTGGGCGGGCGTAGGCGCTGCGTACGGAACCACCCGTGCGGCGGTGCCGCGAGCGTGAGGCGGCTTGAGCCGTTCGGCTCCCCGGCCGGGCTCCTACGCCGGCTGCTCGTCGTGGTGGACGACCGTGATGAGGGGGTCGCTTCCAGGGGGGTCTCGAGTTCGTCGACCACGGCGACCGCCTGGTGGGCAGACCTGATGGGCATTCATGTGGGACTGGCACGTGCGCAGTTGGGCGATTCAGGCGGTGGCACCGGCTCTTCTCCCCAGGCACGTACGCCTCGTTGTCGGTGACCAGCAGGTTGCGGTCCTCGGGGCCGCGCAGGGCTCCGGCGCCGCCGATCACGAGGACGCGGATGCCGAGGCGTGCGGCGATGTCCAGCACCGTACGGGTGGTGCCGACCAGGAACTCCTCGTCGACCTGCACGGTCCGCACGGCCAGCACCTCGGCGTTCACGGCGGGTTTACGGAACATGGCCGGCACCCGGTGTCCGCGGGCACCGGCCTCGTCGATCCCCCGGCTGCCGACCATCCCGGTGGCTCCCGGTACGGCGATCGTCAGGCCGCTCTTCGTCGGGGCAGCCTTCTTTCGTGGGGCCGAGTGGTGGGCGGTGCCGCGGGTCAACCGGCCCGAAAGCTTCGGGGCGTTGAGCTGCGCCGCCAGCAGCGCGGCCAGGGCGAGGATGAAGCCGAAGGTCTGCAGGAGGCTCAGCGACTCGCTCAGGGCGACGCCGATGACGGCCGCGACCAGCGGGGACAGCAGGACCAGCGGTGCGGACGCGCCGACCGGCAGTTTTCCGATGCCGCGGAACCACAGCGTGGACGCGATCAGCCCTCCCGCGCTGCCGAGCCACAGATACCCGGCGGTGGCCGAGGCGTCGATGCGCGGCGGTGCGCGATGTCGCGTACGAGGCCGGTGTCGTGGAGCTGATCACGCGCCTGATCGCGCGCGGGCTCGGCATCGTGCTGCTGCCGTCGGCGTTCATCCGGCCGCGGGCCGCCGGCGATCCCGGACTGGCGCTCGTCCCGGTGGTCGTCGACGGACCTCGTCGGATCGAGTGTCTGGTGTGGACCCGGTTCAACCCCCACCCCGGCGAGCCGGGCGATGCTCGGCGTCCTCGGACTGCTGTCAACGGCGTCCTGACCCACGGTGCACTGGGCGGCTACGGCCGGTGAGGTTTGTCGATCGGCTGCCAAAACCTCCCCAAGCTCGGGGAAATCGCCTAAATTGCTCGGGTCGGATGGATCCCCGAGCGGTGAGCGGAGGCGACAGTCGGGCGTGGTGAATGCCAGAGGCGCCGTGCGGCCCTTGGAGCGGCAGCGGATGCGGCTGCGACTGCTCGGCGCCGTGGACGAGGACCGGCGCGATGTCGAGGTGCTGCTGACCGCGCTGCAGCAGGCGGTGGCCGAGGTGCACGGCCTGGGCGGCATGGTGCATCTGCCGGGCGGCGGAATGAGCGGCGTTCTCTACCTGGTCGCCGACAGTGGGCTGCCGGAGTCGATGACCCGCCCCTGGCTGATCATCCCGGCCCGGGGCGAGGCGCCGCCCAGCAGGGCCGCCCGCTGTGACACCGTCGCCTGGCAGCCCGATCTGGCGCCGCCCGATCCCGTGCCCGGCCGGGACCCCGCCGCGTTGTGGCCTTCCGGGCTTCCCGTGGGCATCGGGCAGCTGGCCGTCCCCGTCCCGGGCGTGGGCGGCAGGCGCGGCGCGCTCTCCGTGCTCTTCGCTCCCGGCACCGAGCCCGGCCCGGCGGAGCATGCGTTTCTGACCGAGGTGGCGGCCTGGATGTCCGGGAGGCTCAGGTCGTCCGGGATCCTCAACCCGTCCTGCACCCTGCTGCGGGCCCTGCAACACGGGCCGGGGCCGCGGGATGCTCCGGCGGAGGAGGCGGCAGGGGCGCCGGCCCTCACGTACACCTGGGACCTGCGTACCGGCGAGCTGACCGCCGGCGGCCCGGTCGACGAGGTGCTGCCCGGCATCGATCCGGAGATCATGACCGGCGGTATCGAGGCGTGGGCGGCGCTGATCCACCCGGACGACCTGCCGGCGGCGGTGGCCGGCTTCGACACCGGAATCCAGGAGCGCGGCGGCTTCCAGCACGAGTACCGGATCCGGCGCCAGGACGGCACATACGTCTGGATCGAGGCCCGGGCCCGGACGATCACGGACGAGGCGGGCGCGCCGGTGAAGGTGACCGGCACCATCCGGGACAGCAGCGAGACGCACTCGGCCGCCGAGTCGGTGGGGCGGGCGCTGCGGCACATGAGCGACGGCTTCGTCTCCCTGGACACGGACTGGCGCATCGGGTTCCTGAACCAGGCCGCCGAGCGGCTCTTCGGACCTGCGGGAGAGGTGGCCGGGGCGCTGCTCGGGGACGTTCCCGCGGTGCGTGCCGTACCGGGGCTCGAGCAGCGGTGCCGGGCCATCGCGGCCGAGGGCCGGCCGGCCGGCTTCGACGTGCCGTGGCCGGACGGGACCTCCTGGTACCACCTGCGGCTGGTGCCGGTGCCGGAAGGCCTCACCCTCTACATCACCGACACCACCGAGCGGCATCTGCGGGAGGTCGAGCGGGCCGCCGCGGAACGGGCGGCGGCGGAACGGGCGGCCCTGGTGCAGCGGATCACGCGGGAGCTGGCTGAGGCCGTCACCGCCCAGGACGTGATGGCGGCGGTGGCCGACTGCGTGATGACCCCCCTCGGCGCCACCGGACTGATCATGCTCGGCGTGGTCGACGACCGGCTGGCCGTGGTCGGCTCCCGGGGATACCCGCCGCACTTCACCCGGGCGCTGGAAGGACAGTGGACGGTACGGGACACCACGAACCCGGTGGGCGACGCCCTGAACACCCGCACCCCCCTGCACATCGCCTCCCCGGAGGAGTTCCGGAAGCGTTATCCGCAGTCCGAGGCCCTGATCCGGGAGGGCGACGAGCAGGCGTGGGCCTTTCTGCCGCTCGCGGTGTCGGGGCGCGGGATCGGCGCGGCGGTGATCTGCTTCGACCGGGCGCGGGCACTGGACGACGACGAACGGACGCTGCTGACCGCGCTCAGCGGACTGATCGCGCAGGCCCTGGAGCGGGCCGGGCTCTACGACGAGGCGACGACCCGGGCCCGTACCCTCCAGCGCAGTCTGCTGCCGCAGGCGCTGCCCGAGCTGCCCGAGGTGACGGTGGCCGCGCGCTACCAGCCGGCCAAGCAGGGGGCCGACGTCGGCGGCGACTGGTACGACGTGATCCCGCTCTCCGCGGCCCGGGTGGCGCTCGTGATCGGTGACGTCATGGGCCACGGCATGGCCGAGGCCGCCACCATGGGCGGACTGCGCACAGCCGTCCGCACCCTCTCGGAGCTGGAACTGCCGCCCGACGAGATCCTCGGCCACCTCAACGACATCGTCGGTGAACCGGGCACCGACGCCTTCGCCACCTGCCTGTACGGCATCTACGACCCGGTGACCCGGCAGCTGTCGTACGCCAGCGCCGGTCAGCCGCCCCCGGCGGTGGCCCGGCCCGACGGCACGGTCACCTTCCTGCCCATGACCCCGGACCCGCCGCTGGGTGTGGCCACTCCCCCGTTCGAGACGCTCGAGACCGAACTGCCCGCCGAGAGTCTGCTCGCCCTCTACAGCGACGGGCTGGTGGAGAGCAAGGACAGGGATGTCACCACCGGCATGAACCGCCTCGCCGCGCTGCTCCTCGAGTCCGTGAACGCCGGGCCGGGCGCACCCGCGGACGGCTTGGACGGCCTGTGCGCCGCCATCACCTCCGCTCTGCTCCCCGCCCACCGTGCCCTGACCGACGACGCCGCGCTGCTGCTGGCCCGCACCCACCCGCTGGGCGCGGAGAACGTCGCCGAGTGGCCGCTGCCGGAGGACCCGGTGGCGGCGGGCCGGGCCCGTGAGCTGGTCCGCGCCCAGCTCGCCGACTGGGAACTGGCCGACGAGGACCTGGTCATGACCACCGAGCTGCTGGTCAGCGAGCTGGTCGGGAACGTGATCCGGCACGCGAACGGGCCCATCCGGCTGCGCATGCTCCGCAGCCGCGCACTGATCTGCGAGGTCTCCGACGCCAGCCTGACCACCCCGCACATCCGGCACACCTCCGCCACCGACGAGGACGGCCGCGGCCTGCAGCTCGTCTCCGCCCTCTGCCGGCGCTGGGGCACCCGGCACACCCGCACCGGCAAGTCCATCTGGACCGAACAGGCCCTGCCGACCGGTTCAGCTGACACCTGATGCCGTGAGCCGGCGAGGTCAGGTCAGGGGATCGAGGAACGTCAGTACGGAGGCGTCCTCCTCGATCAGCGGGGCGAGGGCGGCGTTGAAGGGAGCGCCGTACGGCTGCTTCAGATGCGCCTGGAAGGCGTCCTCGTCGCGGTACACCTCGAAGATCCAGAAGGCGCGCGGGCCGGCTGCCTTGGTGTAGGCGTCGAAGGCGAGGTTGCCCTCCTCCTCGCGGACCTTCTCGGCGTACTCCCGCAGCAGACGGGTGACTTCGCCCTCCGCTCCCTCGCGGGCGGTGAACTCGGCGAACAGGGTCTTGGTCACAGCGGTCCCTCTCCTTGCGTTGTCGTGGGATGTCGGGGGGCTCAGGGCCGGGCCAGCTCGCTCTGCCACGGCGGGTTGGGTCCGGCGACCGCGCAGGTCAGGGCCGCGACCCGGGTGGCGAACGCACAGGCTTCGGCGACGGCGGCGAGGTCCAGCTCCTCGAGCCGGCCGCCGAGGAATCCGCCGGCCCCGAGGTGGTGCAGCAGACCGGCCGTGAAGGAGTCCCCCGCCCCGACCGTGTCGACCACCTGCGTGGCGACCGCGGGCACCTGGACCCGTTCGCCGTCGAGGGAGGCCAGGGCCCCTTCGGCGCCGCGCGTGATCACGACGAGCCGCGCGCCGGCGCTGTGCCAGATGTCGCAGGCCTTCTCGGGGGGTGTGTCCGGCAGCAGGAGTGCCAGGTCGTCCTCGCTCAGCCGCAGTACGTCGGCGAGGCCGCACCAGCGGTCCAGCCGCGAGCGGTAGACCTCGGGACGGACCAGCAGCGGCCGTACGTTGGGGTCGATGCTGATGGTGGTGCGGGGAGCGGCGACCGCCAGGAAGTCCTCCACCACGCCGGCGCCGGGTTCGCGTACCAGCGCGAGGGAACCGGTGTGCAGACAGGCGGTTTCGGACAGGTCCACCCTGGCCAGTTCCGATGGGGTCCACTGCCAGTCGGCCGTGTTCTGGGCGTGGAAGGAGAAGGCGGCCTGCCCCAGGGCGTCCAGTTCCGCGACCGCCAGGGTGCTGGGTTCGGCGGCCTCGACGGCGTACGACAGGTCCACGCCGGACGCCTCGAGACGGGTCCGGAACAGGCGCCCGAACACATCGCCGGACAGCCGGGCCAGGAAGCGCGCCGGGGTACCGAGCCTGGCCAGGGAGACCGCCGTATTCGCAGGTCCGCCGCCTGGCAGCACGCGCAGTGCGAGTTCGTTCGCAGTGTCTGCCGGTTCGGTGAAGGCGTCCGCGACGCACTCTCCGAGGACGGTGATCCGACGCGGGCTCATGGGCGCCCTTCTTTCCGAAGGCAGGGGGGACGTTGCCGATTTGTGACGAGTACAAGGCATTGACGTTGCCGCGAACGGGAGTCCATCATCCTCGCCAGGCGGTGTCAACGATGACATAAGTCAACGATGACACCGCGGGCAGCCGCTCCGATCCGACCGCTCGCCGTCCCGCATCCCGCAGGAGTCGTTCATGTCTCGCACCACTCGCCTGTCCCCCTCCCTCCTCAGGGCCGCCGCGGTCACGGGCGTCGCGGCCCTCGCTCTCACCGCCTGCGGATCCGGCTCCGGATCGAGCTCCACCAGCGCCGGCTCGGGCAGCGTCAAGGTCGGTCTGATCACCAAGACCGACACCAACCCGTTCTTCGTGAAGATGAAGGAGGGCGCGGAGAAGGCCGCCAAGCAGGACGGCGTCCAGCTGATGACCGCCGCGGGCAAGTTCGACGGTGACAACGCCGGACAGGTCACCGCCATCGAGAACATGGTCGCCGCGGGTGTGAAGGGCATCCTGATCACCCCGAGCGACTCCAAGGCGATCGTGCCCGCGGTCCAGAAGGCCCGCGCCAAGGGTGTCCTGGTCATCGCCCTGGACACGCCGACCGAGCCGCAGAGCGCGGTCGACGCCCTCTTCGCCACCAACAACCTCGACGCCGGCAAGCTCATCGGCCAGTACGCGAAGGCCGCCATGAAGGGCAAGACGGCGAAGATAGCCACCCTCGACCTCGCACCGGGCGTCTCCGTCGGCGTCCTGCGTCACAACGGTTTCCTGCAGGGCTTCGGCGCCACCGACAAGGACGTCGCCTGCGCCCAGGACACCGGCGGTGACCAGGCCAAGGGCCAGACCGCGATGGAGAACTGCCTGCAGAAGGACCCGGGCATCAACCTCGTCTACACCATCAACGAGCCGGCCGCGCTGGGCGCGTACACCGCGCTGAAGGCCAAGGGCCGCGAGAAGGACGTCCTGATCGTCTCCGTCGACGGCGGCTGCACCGGCACCCAGGCGGTCAAGGACGGCAAGATCGCCGCCACCTCGCAGCAGTACCCGCTGAAGATGGCCGCGGAGGGCGTCAAGGCCGTCGTCTCCTACGCCAAGACCGGCAAGAAGGCGTCCGGTTACACCGACACCGGCGTCAACCTGATCACCGACAAGGCGCAGCCGGGCGTCACGTCCAAGGACACGGCGTTCGGCCTGCAGAACTGCTGGGGCTGAGCCGCCCCCTAGGCCCGCGACACCTTCCCTTCCCCCTCAGCGGGGCGGCCGGCTCCTCCTCCCCGCCCGGGACGGCCGCCCCCTCGTCCTCCCGTCCTCCTGCCAGGAACGTGCCGGGCGGACAAGGACTTCTGTCTTCCGACAAGGACTTCGCATGACTGCCACGACCACGCCCCCGGGCACGTCCTCGCCGTATGCCGATCTCAAAGCACCGACCACGCTGCGCAGGCTGCTCACGGCACCGACCACCGGCCCTCTGGTCGCCCTCCTCCTGGCCTGTGCCTTCTTCTCGATCTCGACGGACCAGTTCCTCACCGGCGGGAACTTCTCGCTGATCGTCCAGCAGGTCATGGTCGTCGGCACCCTCGCCATCGGCCAGACCCTGATCATCCTCACCGCGGGCATCGACCTGTCGTGCGGTGCCGTGATGGCGTTCGGCAGCATCATGATCGCCAAGATGGCCGCCAACGGCACCCTGCCCCCGCTCGTCGCCATCGCCCTGGGCATCGCCGTATGCGCCGGATTCGGCCTGCTCAACGGGCTGTTGGTGCAGAAGATCCCGCTGCCGCCGTTCATCGTCACGCTCGGCATGCTCAACGTGGCCTTCGCGCTGACCCACATCTACTCCAACGAGCAGACCGTCACCAGCCTGCCCGGTCCGCTGACGGCTCTCGGGGAGACCTTCCCGCTCGGCCACACCGACATCACCTACGGCTCGCTGGTCACCATCGCCCTGTTCCTGCTGCTCGCCTACGCGCTGAGCAACACCAGTTGGGGCCGGCACGTCTACGCCCTGGGCAACAGCCAGGAGGCCGCACGCCTGAACGGCATCCGCACCTCCCGTCTGACCATCGGCATCTACACGGTCGCGGGTCTGCTCTACGGCATCGCAGCCCTGCTGCTCATCTCGCGCACCGGAGTCGGCGACCCGCAGGCCGGGCAGACCGACAACCTCGACAGCATCACCGCGGTGGTGCTCGGCGGCACCAGCCTCTTCGGCGGACGCGGTTCGGTCCTGGGCACGTTCATCGGCGTCCTCATCGTCGGTGTGTTCCGCAACGGCCTGCAGCTGATGGGTGTCGCCTCCATCTACCAGACCCTGATCACCGGTGTGCTGGTGATCCTCGCGGTGACCGTCGACCAGATCTCCCGGAAGAAGGCCCGATGACCGCCACCTCCTCCCCCACGCCCGTGCTGCAGGCCCGCGGTCTGGTCAAGCGCTACGGTCATGTCACCGCCATCGACGGCGCGGACTTCGACCTGCTGCCCGGCGAGGTGCTCGCCGTCATCGGCGACAACGGCGCCGGCAAGACCAGCCTGATCAAGGCGCTCACCGGTGCGCTGGTCCCCGACGCGGGCGAGATACGCCTCAACGGGAAGCCCATCACCTTCTCCGGCCCGCAGAGCGCACGCGCCCACGGCATCGAGACCGTCTACCAGGACCTCGCGGTGGCCGCCTCCATGGACATCGCCTCGAACATGTTCCTCGGGCGCGAGCTGCGCCGTCCCGGCATCCTCGGCAGCGTCTTCCGCATGCTCGACAAGAAGCGCATGCGCGAGGAGGCCTCCGAGCACATGGCCGACCTGAAGATCGGTCTGCGCTCGCTCACGCAGTCGGTGGAGACCCTCTCCGGCGGACAGCGGCAGGCCGTCGCGGTCGCCCGGTCCGTCGCCTGGGCCGGCAGCGTCGTCGTCATGGACGAACCGACCGCCGCCCTCGGCGTCAAGGAGTCGGGGCAGGTCCTGGACCTGATCCGGCGCGTCCGCGACAAGGGCCTGCCGGTGGTTCTGATCAGCCACAACATGCCGCATGTCTTCGAGATCGCCGACCGGATCCACGTCCACCGGCTGGGCAAGCGGGCTGCGGTGATCAAGCCGTCCGACTACTCCATGGCGGAGGTCGTCGCCATCATGACCGGCGCGCTCACCGTCGATGCGGCCGGAGGTACCGTCGTAGCGGATTCCCAGGCCGCGAAGGCGGCCGGAGTTCAGGCCACCTGACCACACGACCCAGCTCCCGCATGTTCCGGCCGAGGCCGCGGCCGGAACCCGAGGGCTGACAGGAGACGTTCCTCCATGGCTGCGAGCCGCCGCCCCACCCTGGCCGACGTCGCCCGGGAAGTTGGTGTCAGTGCGAAGACGGTCTCCCGTGTCCTGAACGAGGACGGGCCGGCCTCGGCCCGGACCAGGGAACAGGTCCTCGCCGCCGTCGCCAAGCTCGGCTTCCAGCCGAACCTGATGGCCCGCAACATCCGCGTCGGCGGCCCGGACACCACCATCGGCCTGGTCATCCCCGACCTCGGCAACCCCTTCTTCGGCGCGGTGGCCCGTGCCATAGAGGACACCGTCAGCGAACGCGGGCTGACGCTTCTCATGGGCTCCTCCGCGGACGATCCGGACCGCGAACGCGCGCTGACGGACAAGTTCCTGGCCCGGCGCGTCAGCATCCTGATGATCGTGCCGTCCGTCGGCGCCGACCACTCCTCTCTCAAGAGCCACCGCGCGGCGGGGCTGCCCGTGGTCTTCCTGGACCGGCCGGGGGTGGGCCTGTCCACGGACAGCATCGTCAGCTCCAACCGTGCGGGTACCCACGACGGCGTCGCCCACCTGATCGCCCACGGCCACCGCCGTATCGGCTTCATCGGCGACCTGCCCGTGAAGCTGTACACCCGCCGCGAGCGGCTGGCCGGATACCGTACGGCGCTCCAGGAGGCCGGTCTCGCCTACGACCGCTCGCTGGTCACCAACGCCCACGACCAGCCGGCGGCCGCGACGGCGACCGCCCAGCTGCTCGCCCTGTCCGATCCGCCCACCGCCCTGTTCGCCGGCAACAACATGGTCGCGCTCGGCATGGTGGCCGAACTCGCCCGCAGCAAGCGGAAGGATGTCGCCGTGGTCGCCTTCGACGACGTACCGCTCGCCGAGGCGCTCGAACCGGCCCTGACCGTGGTGGCCCAGGACCCGGAGGAGATCGGCCGGGCGGCCGCGGCGACGGCGCTGGCGCGGCTCGACGGTGATCGGTCGCGGGCGCGGACGATCACCGTGCCTACGCGGTTGATCGTCCGGGGGTCCGGCGAGCGGTCTGCACCTTCGGTGCGGGCGGTTTGACCGGGGTCGCCCTTCTCCGTCGGTCGTCTGCCGCTTCGTCGTGGCGTGTCGCGCCCGCGCGGCGGAGCCGCAAATCGACACAGCCCCGCGCCCCTACAGGGGCGCTCAGGAACCGTGCGCTTCGCAGCAACCGTCCCGCCGCATCAATCGCCCCAGCCCCAGCCAGTCCTCCTCCGCCGCCCTCGTGCGCCCCGCCGACGGCTCGAAGGCGGCGATCAGCTCCTCGGTCGTGTACGGCACCCCGCCCCTGAGTACCGAGACCGTACGGACGAGGGTGGTGAAGTCCGTGAACGGGTCGCCGTCGATGACCGTCAGGTCGGCGAGCTTGCCCTGCTCGACCGTGCCCAGGTCGCCGTCGACGCCGAAGAGCCGGGCGGGAAGGACCGTGGCGGTGCGCAGGGCCTGGGCCGGGGTGAGGCCGCCCTGGTGCAGGGCGCGCAGGCCGAGGTGGAGGGAGAGGCCCACCGGGACGAGCGGCTGGTCCGTGCCGAGGGCGACCAGGCCGCCGGCAGCCAGGATGCGCCGGTAGATGTCGGTCTCCGTGCGGAGGGTGGCGAGTTGGGCCGGGCTGGGCGGGGTGCCCGCCGACTGGCGGACGGCGGCCGTGTCCCACGGGGGCATCACCACCGTGACCCGCGAGTCGTCCGCGAGGGCGGGGTCCGCGCCGAGGAGGGGTGCGGAGGTGAAGGGGGTGGCGATCATGGAGAAGCGCCCTCCGCTCGCGGTGTAGATCTCCTCCACGTCCTGGTACGCGCGCCCCTTTGCCGTGATCGCGTGCCCGAACTCGGCGCGCTGCGTGGCCTGCAGATGGGTCGTCAGGTCCTGGCCGAGCTGCACGCCCGGTGAGAGCAGGTGGCCTCCGGTGCGTACGCCGAGGCGTTCATGGGCGAAGCGGGCCGCCTCCTCCATGATCCAGCCGGGCGCCCGGACATATGTCTTGACGAAGTCCCAGTCCAGCTCGGCGCCCCGTTCCAGGGAGCGGGCGAGGCCCTCCCGGGTGCGGTGCGCGCGGCCCATGCTGTACGCGACGCGTGCCCCGTCGAGGAGTTCGCCGGTGGTCAGCAGCCGCGGCCCGGCGAGCTGTCCGGTGGCCACCGCCTCACGGATCCGGGCCTGTTCGTGGGCGAAGCCACCGAGGGAGACGGCCGTGGTGATGCCGTAGCTGAGCTGGCCGGCGGTCTGGCGGCCGCCGTAGGTGGTCTGCCAGGGGTGGGTGTGGCTGTCCCACAGGCCGGGGATCACGGTGTGCGCGGAGGCGTCGACGCGACGGAGGGCGGCCGTGCGCCCGGAGGACCCGTGAGGTTCGACCGCGGTGATGCGTCCGGCTCGTACGACGATGTCGGCGTCGTCGAGGGTCGTCTCGCCCGTGCCGTCCCACAGGCGTCCGGCGTGCACCACCACGTCCGCGGGGGTGGGTCTGGGGGCGTCGAGGGGGACGCGGACGGTGCGGGCGGGGCCGCCGTCGACGGCGATCAGCCGTAGCCGGCTGCCGGACAGGTACAGCAACGTCGTCGAGTCACCGGACCAGGAGGGGTGGTCGGCGGGTTCGGTGGTCAGGGTGCGCAGCTCGCCGGCGGGGGTGCCGTCGGGGGTGACGGGCAGCAGACAGAGCGCCGACTCGACGATCACCGCCATCCAGCGGCCGTCGGGCGACCAGACGGGCCCGGAGTCGTACCGGTCGGAGATCGAGGTGTGGGGCGCCACCGTGTGCAGCCGGTCGGTGCCCGTCGTGGTGTCGACGATCCTGACGAGGTTGTAGCCCTCCCGGAAGCGGGAGTTGAGGCGGTTGCGGTCGCAGAGGGCGAGGTGGCGGCCGTCGGGCGACCAGCTGGGGCGGCCGGGCAGTCCGCCACCGCCGAGGGGGGTGGCGAGGACGCGTTCCTCGCCGGAGGCCAGGTCGCTGACGAGGAGCCGGCCGGTCAGGTCGAGGCAGGCGAGCCGCTGCCCGTCCGGGGAGAGCACCGGGTGGACCCGGCCGCCGGTCGCGAGCGCGGTCTCTTCTCCGGTGGCGAGATCGTGACGGTACACACCGAGGAGGCCGTCGCGGTCGTCGGCGTAGAGGAGCGACCGGCCGTCGGGAGCCCAGGCGGGGGCGAGCAGATACCGGGTGCGGGAGGCGGTATTCAGCCGCCGGGGCGGGCGACCGCCCGAACTGCCCGCCAACCAGAGCGAGTTGAGGGCGGCGAAGGCGATCTGCCGGCCGTCGGGTGACAGCGCGGGCAGATGGATCCCGCGCACCGGACGGGCCCGGCCCGGCTCCCCGAGGTCGTACTCCTTGGTCCGGTACCGCGGCCGCCGCACGGGGAGCGCCCCCTCGAACGGGATGGTCCGCGGCTGCTCCGGCTTCTCCGGTCGTACGAGGGTGAAGGCGCCGTCGAGCGTCAGCAGCAGCTCTCCTCCCGCCGTCCAGCGCGGGGGCACCGGAGCGATGTCCCCCGTCACCGGGACGGGGTGCCCGTCCACGACCAGGGTGCAGGAGCCGTTCGGGGCGGCCGTGGTGCGCAGATGCGCGAGACGGCCGTCGACGGCCAGGGCCGGGGTCATGACCTGCGCGGCCTCGGACTCGGTGTGGCGTACGACGACCGGTCCGGTGCCGTCGGCGGGAACGGCGGCGATCGTACGGGCCTCCAGGCCGGTGCCCAGCGGTGTGGCGACGGGCTTGCCGCGGACGAAGAGGATGTGGCTGCCGTCCGGTGACCAGGTGGGGTCGAAGTCCTCCCAGGGGCCGTCCTGGAGAGGGCCGTCCTGGCCGGTCAGGCCGGTGACTCGGGTGATACGGCCGGTGCGCAGCTCCAGGACGTGGATGCGGTACGGGCTTCCGGCGACGGGATCTCCGCCGCGCTCGGAGGCGAAGGCGAGCCGGGTGCCGTCGGGCGACCAGGCCGGGCCGCGGTCGTCCCAGGGGCCGTCGGTGCGGCGGTGCAGCTCTGAGCCGTCGGGGCGCATGGTCCAGAGGTGGAAGCCGCCGCCCCGGTAGGCGCAGAAGGCGACGAGGGCGCCGTCCGGGGAGTGGGTGGGCCGGTTGGGCTCGAGGTCGGCCGGGGTGAGCGGGTGGGCCTCGCCGCCCGCGCGGTGCAGCGACCAGAGGGTGCCCTGCACCTCGGCGATCAGGCGGTCTCCGGCGGGGGCGAGGGTGGCCGAGCCGTTGGTGGCCTGGGTGAAGGAGAGGGAGGGGAGGCCGGTGCGGGGCCGCAGCGGCGGCGCGGTCGCGCCGATGAGAGGCAACGCCCCTGTGGCGGCCAGGAGTTGACGGCGGGTCGGACGAAAAAGGTGGGGGGTCCGGTCACGGTCCATGGCAGTACACACTGGTGCACCGGCAGCCTCGGGATCAACGCTGTCCCCGGCCATCACTCTGTCATATCGCCGGCGCGCGGCCATAGTCGCGTGTCAGCGCGGTGCGGCTCGGCAATTGGGGTGCGTAGTTGCACACCATGGACGGTTCACGTACACGGCGTACGCCCTGAGCGATCTGGCAGGTGGGACTCGGCAGGACGAGCGGTTCGCCGACTTGCGGCGGATCGTTGATGCCCAACTCCACGGTCGACAACCGCTTTAGGAGTTCGATCAGCCGGGCGCTACAGCGTGCCGCGGGAAAGGGTGTGGTGGCGTGGCGGACCGCTGGGGACCGTGGGCGTACGCCGTCGTTGATGTCAGCTGTGGATGTCAGGTAGGCCGAGGGACGATGCTCACCGCGCGGTAGTCGTACCCGTCCTGCTTGAAGCCGGGGGCTTCCCAAGTGAGTTCGACCTGCTGTCCGGGTGACAGCGTGCGGAAGCCGGTCGCCTGGATGTCGGAGAAATGGCCGAAGCAGCCGCCGGGGGTGTCGGGGGAATCGAGAACGCCCCACCCTTCCTCGTCGTCCCACTCGCGGACAGTCGCAGTCACCATGGACGGCACCCTACGGTTTCCTCTTCGCCGACGCCCCTGGCACCTCAGTTTGGGAAGCTGCGGGCGGAACTGGAACATGGACCGGAGCGTCTTCGTCCGCATGACTGATACACGGATCAGTGTCCGTCCGGCTCGTGGGGAGGAGGCCGCAGCCCTGGCCGCGCTCCACACCCGCACCCGCACGGCGTACTACACGGCGGGCGGCTTACCGGCGAACGAGCTGATCAGCGCGAATCAGATCAGCGCGTACTGGGAGCGGGCGGTCGCTGAAGGCCGCGCGCAGGTTGCTGCCACGTCCGAGGACCGTGTGGTCGGCTTCCTCATGTCCGGGCCACCGAAGTTCGACGACATCGACGGCTCGTCGGTGCGGGAGCTGCAGCAGATCGGTGTCGAACCGAACGGCTGGGGACGCGGCGTCGGCAGCCTGCTGCACGAGGCGTTCGTGAGGCGGCTGCACGCGGACGGGCTCACCGACGGAGTGCTGGAGTGCTGGGAGGCCAACGCACGTGCACAGGCCTTCTACGCCCGGCACGGCTGGCGTCCGGACGGTTC
The DNA here is from genome assembly GCF_044465725.1 of Streptomyces sp. NPDC049541. Classification (NCBI taxonomy): domain Bacteria; kingdom Bacillati; phylum Actinomycetota; class Actinomycetes; order Kitasatosporales; family Streptomycetaceae; genus Streptomyces; species Streptomyces sp. NPDC049541. Next base: position 289,468 of record NZ_JBITLY010000006.1, read on the forward strand.
CCGCCGCTCTGGCCCACTCGGCCGCGACTACATCCGGCTAAGGGTGACAGTCCCCCTTTGATCAACCCGCGGTGTGGAGCCCTACGGCTCCGAAACAGCAGAGGCCCCGCGTCTTCCCGGGGCCTTTGGTCTTCCCGAGAAGGTCGCGTACCGGCCCCGTGGGGACGCTACGGGGTGGTGCCGCTTGCTGCGGTTGCTGTATCCGGCTGCTGTACAGCAGGATCCTGGTGGGGGTGACGGCATGGAGCGGGAGCTACTCGAACGACTGCTGATCGGCAACGACGACGCATCCGTGGCCGCTCTGGCTGCGCTCCGCTGCGGAGGTTCCCACATGGTCTGGGCCGGGACTACGGCTTCTGAACCGCTCGCTCTTATCTATGGACGCCGACTGCGGCACACGCGCCGTCGGGGCAAGATCGAGATCTACAACAGTGGCGGGCATGTCAACCTGATCGCGGACCTCCAGAGCCTCTACGCCACAGGCGGAGGAGGCGCGTTCGTGCCGACCAGTCCCACTCGCTTCCTCGACACACGCAACGGCACTGGTGCCCCGGCTGAGCCGCTGGGCGCGGACGGCACCCTCACGGTGAAGGTCGCCGGGGTCGACGGCGTCCCGGCGGACGCCGGCGCGGTACTGGTCAGCCTCACCGGTGTCGGGCCGACCACCGTCACGCATCTGACGGCCTACGGCGACGGCAGCCTGCCGAACGTCTACAACGACAACCTGGCCGCCGGAGAGACCCGCCCTGTCCTCGCCGTGCTCCCGGTCGGCGCCGACGGCTGCATCCGCATCAACAATGCTCAGGGAGCCGTCAACGTCATCGCCGACCTGGAGGGGTACTACGGCTGACCGACTCCAGTCCCGTGAGTCAGCCACCAGAACGCTACGCCGGATGGGGTGCACGCTTTCCAACTGTGGTGGTGGGGTGGATGGGTGTGTGCAGGGGCGTTCACCTGGGTTCATGGGCGGCTGGCTGCCGATACGGGTACGGCTTTTAGGTCTTGAACGACTTTGCGAGCCAGTAAGCGCTTCGGTTCGCAGAGTTCGTCCTCGATGGCATCAGCCTGGGCCGCGTCGAGCATGACCGTGGCCGGGTACGTCGTACCAGTGGACAGCCGGGCAACACGCAGTTCGATGGCTGGGAGACCGGAATCCTTGGCTTGGCGGCCCAGAGGGTCGGAATCTGTAGTTGCCCCGTTGTCTGAGCCGACACCGTTGCGCTTGTTCCGTGCGCTATCGGGCAATGATGCCGTGTGTGCGCCAACCTTCGCCCAAAAGTCCTGGTCTATGCTCCGCACAGTGCCGGTCCGGCCGAATGTTCGTGCCGCAATCGCCAGTCGGTGTACCTCGATGGTGACGATGTCGGCCAGTTGCCGGTTGCTCAAGGCTGAGACAGCCGCCTGCGTAGAAGCTACACGAGCAGCCACAGCGTCCGCCCGGAACTCTGTGCGCCGAGCGCTTGGCAGCGTGAGCCGAACCAGCAGCCAAACGGCGCCCTTCATCAGCAATCCTGGGATCCAGAGTGCCCAATTCGTAGTTCGGCTATGAGCGTTGAACCGCGCTTCTGCTACGGCCATCTGTTCCGCATACAGGGCGAGCGGGGACGTAGCGAAGGCCGCCTCTGCTGTATCGGGCCGGTGCTCCATCTGCTCCGCCCCGTCGGCCAGGGAAGCGAGCGCGATACCAACCAGCGCCCCGCGTCGGACATCGCGAGATGCAAAGTGCCCCAATTCATGTGCGACAGCAGCAACTCTCTGCTGCGGTGCAAAGGTCAGCCAGAGGGGGTAGCCGAGCACCAGTCGCCGTCTGCGTCGTACGCCGTAGGTGGAGACCCGTACGGCAAAGTCCGTGCTGACCTGCACGACGTCGAGGCGCCGTACGCCGACCGCGTCCGCTATGTCATCCAGCAGCGCGTACAGGGCGGGCGCTTCTTCCCGTAGCAGCGTGGGTAGGTCTGGGTCGAGTCTGTCGAAACGGGGACGCAATAGGGCGGCGCACACGAGTAGCACGAGCCCGATCAGCGGTTGCACAACCGTCCTGAGGCCCAGAACGATCAGCAGCAGACCGCCGATCAGTAAACTCACCGTCAGGATATGCAGCAGACAAGCGACGCCATAAGCAGCAGCCGTGGCCAAACTCGCCCGGTCGGGCATGTCAGCCTCGGCCTCAGCGGATACCCCCTCACCCTGCATGGCTCTCTCCCCCCGGCTGGTCGCTGAAAGGGACATCCTCCTCGGAACACAGAGCGCCGACAAGATCCGTGTTTTCGTGCGAGGGTGCAGTTTCGCTGGGCCGCCAACCGATTCGTGTTTCTGATCTCGTGTCCGTGTGTGCCCAGTGATACGGCCTGGATCCGGCCGTCCCTCAGCCGAACCAGCTCACCTGCACGACCACGATCCGCTCACCACGGACATCGGTCAGGTAGGTGAGCATGAGGAGCCCGCGGCTCTCGGTCCGTACGCCAGGCCCCGGTCCGGTGTAGGCGGCTCCCTCCAGGAAGACCACCGACTCGCGTACGGCGATCTCGTTGGCCAGCCGGGCGGTCTCGGCGCGTGCCGTATCCGGGAGGCCGTCCAGCAGGTCGTCCTGGAACAGCTCCCAGCGCCAGTCAGCCACCGGCGACCTCGCGGTGGGCGGCTCGTACGATCTCTGCGGCCTCGTGGATGGCGCGTTCGCGTACGTCCGGGTCGGGGCTGCTGATCGCCTGCTCGGCGGCGTGCAGGCGACGGGCCGTATCGGGGTGCCGCTCGATCTCCACCACCACGCCCCACTGCCGGTAGAACATGCGGATCGGTACGACGCTGTCCTCGTCCCCGGCGCGGACGAACGCCTTCTGCAGGTCCTCGAAGAACTCGGGCAGACGGGAGGGGGCCACCGTCGCCACGGCCTGGCGCAGAGCCGGCAGGGTCAGCTCGGGCCTGGGAATGAGCGGGCCGTTCCCGTCCGCGTGCGGCGTGGTCATGGGCCGCTCCTTCCGCTCGTCCAGCGCCCTTCCGGCACGGGCCCACGCTAGCGCCATTCCCGTCACACCCGCGTGCGCGCGAGCGGATCGCCGGTGCAGAGGGTGAGGCCGAGGCCCCATTCCGCCCAGACCGTCTTGCCCACACCCACCCGTGGTGCGACGCCCCAGCCGTCCGCCAGTGCTCCGACCAGCAACAGTCCCCGCCCGAACTGATCCTCGCCGGTTGCGTCCCGAGGGCACGGCAGCCGTTCTCCGCGAGGGTCGCTGACCTCGACGCGGAGCGTGGTGGCCGTAGTGGTGATCCGCAGCCGGATGAGCCGGTCGCGCAGGCTGCCGTGCAGCAGGGCGTTGGTCATCAGCTCGCTGGCGACGAGGGCGACGTCGCCGGCGAGGTGCGTATGACCCCAGTCGGTGACGAGGCGTGCGGTGCGGTGTCGGGCGAGGGCGACGCTGCGGGGGACGGGGGTGTAGTCGAGCTGGTCTTCGTGGCGGAGCGGGTCTGAAGCGGGGTTGGTGCGGGGCATGGGGTGGCACCTCCGAGTTGCAACTCCGGTGAGTGAGCGGCCATGTGCCGAAGGTAGCGACTTGGCTCATCTAAGCGCAATCGAACTGAGGAAGTTCTTCCTCAAAGCGGGAACCTGCTCGACCGGGTAACTGGCTTGGGACACACTGTGACCATGACTCGACCAACTCAGCCCCGGCAGGGACAGGTTTCAACTGTCCTGGCGCGTAGGCTCGGTGGAGAGCTGCTGCGCCTGCGTGACACCGCCGGAAAGACCCAGCAGCAGGCCGCCGAGTCCATCAATGCAACCGGCACCAAAGTCGTGAAGATGGAGCGGGGCTGGGTGCCGATGCGGGACCCGGATATCCGGGTGCTGTGCGAGTTTTACGGCCTGGACGACCCCAAGGCGCTCGGCCGCCTACTGGACTTGGCCCGGCTGGACCGCGAACGCCGTAAGGCGAAAGGGTGGTGGCGCGGCACGGTCGACTCGGGTGCCATGGCCGAGTACCTCGCGATGGAGGATGCCGCCACACGCATCCGCAGCTGGCAGTCCTCGCTCATTCCCGGGCTGTTTCAGATCCCCGAGTACACGCGCGCGCTGTGTGTTGCCAGTGCCGCTTGGGAGGACCCCGACGACATCGAGCGCGACGTGGAGGTCAAGCAGAAGCGCCAAGGGCGTCTTCTCGGTGAGCGCCCCCTCCAACTGCACGCTGTGATCTGGGAAGCCGCGCTGCGGCAGGAGGTCGGTGGGCCCCACATCAGGCGCGCGCAACTGGAACGCCTGCTGGAGGTATCCGAACTGCCGAACGTGCGCCTACAGGTGCTTCCGTTTCGGACGGGTGCGCATCCATGCATCAGCGGCCCGTTCAGCATCCTCTCCTTCGCGGAGGACGACGCTCTGGACGTGGTGCAGAGTGATGGCCTCACGGACATGGTGTGGGTGGAGAACGAAGCCGGGAGCAGCACGTACGGTGACTTGTTCGACCGCACGTCCAGGCTCAGCCTGGCACCCCGGGACTCCCTGACACTGATCAACAGCCTGCGTAAGGAAACGTAACCCATGCCCGAGTTCGCTTTCGTGAAGTCCAGCTACAGCCAGCCCGGCCAGGAATGCGTCGAAGTCGCCCGCAACATCCCCACCAGCGTCGCCATACGCGACTCCAAGGACCCCGAGGGTCCGATACTCCGCCTGACCCCGAAGGCATGGACAGACTTCACAGCATCCCTGGCCACCAGCTGATCCAGGCATTACTTATCGGGAGCTGTGTGAGTTCTGTGACACTTGATCTTTGAGGTCTTCTGTCGTGCAGGTCGCCTTGAAAGGGTGCGGGGCATACAACTCGGCCGTGGAACACGGCCGTTGGCCCCCTCACCCCCCACGAGGCGTTAAATGGCGAGAGCCTCTTCCTCGCGTGCGAGACGCGCGACCATACTCACCGCGGCGGCCGGCCTCACGCTGGCCGTCGCTTTTGTGCCCGGCGCCGCGCAGGCGACCCCCGGCGGCCCGGCGGCCGACGGGCCGCCGCCCACACCGTCCGCCACCCCGTCCATACCCTCGCAGCAGACGCTGGTGCGCCGCGATGCGCGGCTCGCGAAGGCCGAACAGCGGTCCGGGGTACGGCAGTTGCGCAAGCAGCTCGGGGTTCAGGGCGTGCTCGAGCTGGACCCTGCCACCGGCACGGCGCGGCAGGTGGCCAAGCTCGACGGGTATCTGACGCCCCGCAGCGACAAGGGCCCGGAGGACATCGTCCGGCAGTATCTGCGGGACCATCCCGATGTCTTCGGTCTCTCCGCCGGTCAGGTCCGCGAGCTGACCCTGCGCAAGGAGTACACCGACGTCGCCGGGGTCCACCATCTGTCGTTCGTCCAGTCGGTCGACGGCGTCCCGGTGTTCGGCAACGGCGTCAAGGCGAACGTCTCCCGGGACGGGCGGCTGATCAGTGTGCTCGGCTCCCCGGTGCCGAAGCTGCCCTCGCGGCTGGCCCCCGGCCGTGTCACCTCGACGCAGGCCAGGCACACCGCCGTCCGTGACATCGCCGGGGCCGAGGCCGACGCCGCCGGCAAGCAGGACACCGCCAAGCAGGTCGTCTACACGGGGCCGGGCGGCACCGCACGGCGCGCTTGGCAGACGGTCACCGTGCCCGACGGCCACGGCATGTGGCTGCACATCGTCGACGCGGCGACCGGCCGGGTGCTGTACCGGCAGAACCTCTCCGACGACCTGTCGGCGGCGACCGGCACGGCACCCTCCTCCGGTCAGCCCCTGCCCTCCTCACCGGCAAAGCTGCTGCGCGGCGGCAAGGTCCTCGTCTGGGACCGCTACCCCGGCGCCCCCTCGGGCGGCAAACAGCACACCCGCCACCTCACCACCCGGGGCTGGCTGCCCGTCGGCGCCAAGACCCTCGACGGCCGTATCGCGCACGTCTTCAGCGACGTCGACGACGACAACAAGGTGGACGCGGGCGAGGAGATCACCCCGGCGGCCGACGGGACGTTCTCCTTCCCGTTCAAGCCCGTCACCGGTCCCGGCTGCGACGTACCGCTGCCCTGCTCCTGGGACCAGAAGACGCCGTACTCCTGGAAGACCAACCGCGAGCAGAACGCCGCGCAGGTCTACTACTACCTCGGCACCTACCACGACCACCTGGAGGCGGGCCCGATCGGCTTCACCCGGGCCGCGGGCAACTTCGACGGCCGGGACGGCGACGCCGTGGACGCGCAGACCGACGACGGCGCCGCGGTCGACCACGGGCTGCCCGATGAGAACCACCTGAACAACGCCAACATGGGGACGCCGCCGGACGGCCAGGCGCCCACGATGCAGATGTACCTGACCGGCTCCGGGCCCGGCTACACGGTGCTGCAGGGCAACTGGGGCGACGACGCCGCCACCGTCTACCACGAGTACACGCACGGTCTGTCCAACCGGCTCGTCGTCGACGCCGCCGGGGTCTCGGCCCTCACCGGCCAGCAGGGCGGGGCGATGGGCGAGGCGTGGAGCGACTGGTACGCACTCGACTTCCTCAACGACCGGGGACTGCTCAAGGACAGCCGGCGCACGGACGGCGAGGTGGCCCTCGACCCGCCGCACTGGACGGACGAACTGCCGTCCCGCTCCCAGCCGTTGGACTGCCCGGTCGGCTCCACCTCCGCCAAGTGCCCCGGCACCTCGGCGGCGGGCAAGGGCGGGTACACCTACGGCGACTACGGGAAGATCTCGCGCCGCGGCCCCGAGGTGCATGCCGACGGCGAGATCTGGAGCGAGACGCTCTGGGACCTGCGCAACCGGCTCGGCAGCAGGCTCACCGAGTCGCTGCTGACCCGCGCGATGGAGCTGTCGCCCGCGAACCCCACCTTCCTCGACCAGCGCAACGCCATCCTGCAGGCCGACACCGTGGTCAACCGCGGCCGGGCCCACGACCGCATCTGGAAGGTGTTCGCGCACCGCGGCATGGGCTACTTCGCCGCCGCGCTCAGCGCCGACGACACCAAGCCCGACGAGGACTTCTCGCTGCCGCCCGGCCCGCACACCCCGGTGACCACCCTCACCGGCAAGGTCACCGACGACGCGTCCGGCGCCCCCGTCGGCGGGGTCGCCGTCAGCATCAGCGGCCATGCCTCCGGCTTCCCCGGTGCCGACCTCTCCGCCGTGACCAGGGCGGACGGCACGTACACGATCCACAACGTCCCCAAGGGCACGTACCGGAAGGTGTACGCGAGCGGCAACGGCTACGAGCCGCAGATCCGCACCGTCTCCGTCGGATCCGGGAGCGGCGCCGACTGGGCACTGCGCCGCGACTGGGCCGCCGCCTCCGGCGGTGCCACGGTCACGGAGTTCACCGGGCCCGACAACACCGACTTCGGTTGCGGACCGAACGGCCTGATCGACATGTCGGGCACCGTCTGGGGCTCGGACGCCAAGGGCGGCAGCAACGGCACCGGGGTCGACCCGGTGCACAACACCGTCGAGCTGCCCTCGGCCGTCGACGTCACCGAACTGCGCATCGACCCGACGGCGGGCTGCGGGGACGACCTGACGGCGTCCCTCGGCGACTACCGGGTCGAGACCTCGACGGACGGCACCACCTGGGTCACCGCCGCCGAGGGCCACTTCAAGCCCGCCGACACCGGCCGCGAGAACGCCGTGCCCCTCAAGGCCGGCACCGGGCAGAACGTGCGGTACGTCCGCCTGACCATGCTCGGCAACCAGGCCGCCGACAACGGCGCCAAGTGCGCGACGGACCCGAGCCCGTCGGGCTGCAGCTACATGGACGTGACCGAACTCCTGGTCCACGGCTCCGCACACCGGAGCTGACCGGACCGGCACCCGAGGGGCGGCGTACCGACGACGGGACGCCGCCCCTCGGCACGACCGTGTGCAGGACCGTTTTCTTGACGATCTCCTGACGCAGACGAGCGCATCCGGCCAACTCCGTGCGGTGTCTACTTCCTTGTCTCAATCCTTACGGGGAATCCTTTCGAGGAATGGAGTGCCATGGAAGGCACTGTGGTCGCGGTCGTGCTGGTGGCCCTGGCCGCCCTGCTCGTGCTGCGCAGCGGTATGCGGGTTGTCAACCAGGTCGAGCGCGGGGTCGTGTTCCGGATGGGCAAGGCGCTGCCGTCGTACCGGCAGCCGGGCGTGACGTTCCTGATCCCGTTCGTCGACCGGATGCGGAAGGTGAACACCCAGGTGGTCACCATGCCGGTGCCGACCCAGGAGGGCATCACCAAGGACAACGTCTCGGTGAAGGTCGACGCGGTCGTCTACTTCCGGGTGACGGATCCGCTGCGGGCCGCCATCGAGGTCCAGGACTACGTCTTCGCCGTCGGGCAGGTCGCCCAGTCCAGCTTGCGTTCCATCATCGGCAAGAGCGACCTCGACGACCTGCTGTCGGACCGTGAGCGGCTGCACGAGGGGCTCGCCCTGATGATCGACAGCCCGGCCGCCGGCTGGGGCGTCCACATCGACCGCGTGGAGATCAAGGACGTACAGCTGCCGGAGTCGCTGAAGCGGTCCATGTCCCGGCAGGCCGAGGCGGAGCGCGAGCGGCGGGCCCGGGTCATCACCGCGGACGGTGAGTTCCAGGCCGCCCAGCAGCTCGCCAACGCCTCCCGCATCATGTCCGACACCCCCGAGGCGATGCAGCTGCGCCTTCTCCAGACGGTCGTGGAGGTCGCGGCCGAGAAGAACTCGACGCTCGTGATGCCGTTCCCGGTGGAGCTGCTGCGCTACTTCGACAAGGCGGCCCAGCAGTTCGGGTCCGGGGCCGCTCCTACGGCTCCCGCAGCGCCGGTGCCGGCTCCGGCGCCGCCCGTCGAGCAGCAGCCGTAGCCAGCGTCAGCGTCAGCGTCACCGCGAGCGACGCGAGCGCCGTCACGGTCATCGCCGAGGCGGGCGAGGTGAGTTGGGCCACCGAACCCGCCAGGGCCGCGGCCACGCCCTGCATGGTGAGCATTCCGGCGGAGTGCAAGCCCAGGGCGTGGCCGCTCAGTTCGTCCGGGGTGAGGGCCATCAGGCGTTCCTGCTGGACGAGGCTCGCGCCGAAGCCGGCGGAGGCGATCACGGCGAGGGCGGCCGACCAGGGCAGCGCCGGGTGCAGGGCGAAGAGCAGGTACGGCGTGGCCAGCAGGAGGAGCAGCGGGGTGGCCAGCCGGGGGCGCAGCGCGGCCGGTACGAGGCGGCCGACGGTCACGTCACCGGCGAACATGCCCAGCGCCCCGCAGGCGAACAGCGCGCCGGCCGCGTGCGGGTCGTAGGAGACGTAGAGGGATTCGCAGCCGACGACCAGGCCGTTGGGGAGCCAGAGGCCGAGGTAGGTGAGGCGGCGGGGGCGCGAGGACCACAGGAGGGCGTTCGTGCGCCAGGTCGCCGCGGCGGACGGGCGGCCCGAGGAGCGCGGCGGGCGGGCGGTCAGGCCCAGCCGGGTGCCGAGGGCGGCGGTGGCGTAGAGCGCCGCCGAGATGAGCAGGCAGGCGTGCGGGGACAGGACCGTCAGCAGGGCGCCGCCGGTCGCGAACCCGGCGATCTGCATCAGCCCGGAGAGCATGTTGAACACCGAACGCCCCAGCAGATAGCCGTCCTTGGAGAGGATCTCGTTCAGCAACCCCCAGCGCACTCCCCCGCCCAGCGAGGCGATCAGCCCCTGGACGAGGACGACGCCGAAGACGGCCGCGACCGGCAGCCCGGGCAGGGCGAGCAGGGCCGTACCGGCGGCGAAGGCGAGACCGATGCCGGCCAGCGTCGACCTCGGCGGCAGCCGGTCGGCGCCGGAGAGGAGGACGGTGGCGCCGAGCACCTGCGCCAGCTGCGGGCCGAACATGCTCACCGCCGACAGCAGCGGCGAGTCGGTCATCCGGTAGACCAGCGTGCCGAGGGCCAGGGCGCCGATCGTCTGGGCCGCGGTGTGGGCGGCGGAAGCGAGGAAGAACGGGGTGAACTCCGGGGTGCGGAAGAGGTCTCGGTAGCTGCGCATGCACGGAGTCTCGGGACGGCCGGCCGGCGCCGGTTACTGTTTCGCACACACGCGAAACGTCCGAAGGCGGGTGGCGGTCATGGGCTGGTGGCAGATCAACGCCGACACCCTCGCCCGCAGCCGGTTCGTCCTCTCCCCGCTCGCCGAGACCTTCGCCTCGCTGCGGCTGCTGCACTCGCGGCAGGCCGCGCACCCCGGCGAACAGGCCTGGCTGCGGGACCATCTGCCGGGCTACCGGGCGCTGCTGGCCGCCGATCCCGTGACCGCGCGCCTGGTGCGCGCCGGGCTCGGCCGGACCTGGATCGCCGACTTCCTCACCCCGGCCCCCAGGGACGGCGAGACCTTCGAGGAGGGCGTCGCGCGCGTCCGGGCGGTCGCCCCCTCCGACGCCCGCGCCCAGCTCGCCGTCGCCCTCGCCACCGTCTCCCCCGCCGCCCGGCTCCCGGCCGAACTCGACCGCGACGACCTGCCCGAGCGGGCGGCCCGCCTCTTCGAGTACGTCTGGGCCGAGACCGTACGGCCGTACTGGGCCCGTCGGCGGCACATCCTCCAAGCCGATGTCGTCGCCCGCACCGCCCGCGTCAGCCAGGGCGGCTGGGCCGCCGTACTGGACGATCTGCGACCGGGCCGGACCCGCTGGCTCGGCGAGAACCGGCTCCAGGTCAACCTGCACGAATACCCGCCGCGGGAGATCTCCGGCGCAGAACTGGTCTTCGTGCCGGTGACCAGCGAGGCGGGCTGGGTGTCGTGGGAGGAGCCCGACCGGTACGCCATCGTCTACCCGTGCTCGGGGACGCTCGCCGACCACCGCGCGCGCCCCGCGCCCGCGAGTCTGGCCGCCCTGCTCGGCCCCGCGCGCGCCTCGGTCCTCGTCCTGCTCGCCTCCCCGATGAGCACCAGTCAGCTGACCGCCGTCACCGGCCAGGGGCTCGGCTCGGTGGGCCGGCATCTGAGGGTGCTGCTGGAGGCGGGGCTGGTGGAGCGGCGGCGCGCGGGACGCTCGGTGCTGTATTCACGGACGGCGGCCGGTGACGTTCTGGTGGAGGCCCAGAACCGGGACGACATGTACCGGAGTTAGCATCCGCTTATGACGACTGCAGACAGCAACGGCGCCGGTCCCCTCGATGTGGAGATCGGCGCCCTCAAGGGTGGCTCCGCCGACCTCTCCCAGTACACGGGCAAGGCCGTCCTCATTGTGAACGTGGCCTCCAAGTGCGGGCTGACCCCGCAGTACACCGGGCTCGAGCGCCTCCACGAGCGCTACGCCGAGCAGGGCTTCACCGTCCTCGGCGTGCCCTGCAACCAGTTCCTCGGGCAGGAGCCGGGCAGCGCCGAGGAGATCGCCGAGTTCTGCTCGGCGACGTACGGCGTGACCTTCCCGCTGACCGAGAAGGTCGAGGTGAACGGCGAGAACCGGCACCCCCTCTACGACCGTCTGACCGGCTTCGCCGACGCCGAGGGCCACAGCGGCGACATCCGCTGGAACTTCGAGAAGTTCCTGATCGGCCGGGACGGCAAGGTCGTCGCCCGCTTCTCCCCGCAGACCGAGCCGGAGGCGGCGGAGGTCGTGGCGGCGGTGGAGAGCGCCCTCGCCTAGTCGGACGTTGACCTTGCCCCTGGGGCAAGGGCGAGCGTTCCCGTCACCGGGCGGAAAGGACCCGTCCGGTGACGGAGGATGCTCAGGTGGACGAGGAACTGCTCACCATCGGTGCGTTCGCGGCCAGGTCGCGTCTGTCGGCCAAGGCACTGCGGCTCTACGACCGTCTCGGCCTGCTTGCGCCCGCGCACGTCGACGAGCTCAGCGGCTACCGCTACTACCGCGCCGACCAGGTGGAACGGGCCCGCCTCGTGGCCCTGCTGCGGCAGCTCGACATGCCGCTCGCCCGGATCGCCGAGGTGGTGGAGGCGGACGGCACCGAGGCCGCCGACCGGCTCGCCGCCTACTGGGCGGACGTGGAGGCGCGGATCGCTGGGCAGCGGACGCTCGTCGAGTACCTCCGTGGACGACTGTCGGGGAGGAGCTCCGAGATGTACGGGAAGTTCGTGGTCGAGACGGTGGACGTGCCCGAGCTGGTGGTGATCACCCAGTCGCGGCACACGCTGCAGGATGAGTTGCCGGCGTGGATCGGGGCGTCGCTGGACCGGCTGGTGCCGGCGGCGGGCGAGTGCGGGGGTGTCGCGGCGGCGCCCTATGTCGTCTACCACTCCGAGGTGTCCATGGAGAGCGACGGACCGGCCGAGACCTGTGTGCCGGTCGCCGACGAGGCGGCGGCGCGGGCGTGGGCCGAGCGGCATGGGCGGGCGTGGGAGACCCGGGTACGCGTCGAGCCTGCGGCTCGGCTGGCGTACACCCGGATCACCAAGGCGCAGGTGGCTGCGCCGCAGATCGGGGCAGCGTTCGAGGCGGTGGAGCAGTGGATCGCTGCGCGGGGGCTTCAGCAGGCGGGGCCGTGCCGGGAGGTGTACTTCGCGGACTGGGCTGCGGCGGGGCCGGAGGATGCGGTGTGTGACGTGGCCTTTCCGGTGAGGTGAGCGGCTCCGGGGTCGGCGTGGGGTTTCCTCGCCCCCGCCGCCCCTTCCCATCCCGTCCCTGGGGGCTGCGCCCCCAGACCCCCCTTTCGGCCTGAACGGCCTCGTCCTCAAACGCCGGACGCGCTGAATTTCGGCCGCCGGACGGGCTGGATTTCGCCGTCGGACGGGCTCTGCTCCAGCCAGCGGACGGGGCGGGTTCACCGTCGAACGGCCTCGTCCTCAAACGCCGGACGGGCTGGGTTTCAGCCGCCGGGCGGGCTTATTTGAGTTCGTCCGGGCAGGGGGTGCCGCGGGGTAGCTGGTACGGGGCTCCCAGTCGGTAGGTGCCCGCCTTCGGGGCCAGCAGGATGGTCCACTTGTCGCCCTTGTCGTCCTCCTGCGTCTGCATCAGGCAGCCGTTGACGTTGTCGTACGACTTGGGTGTGCCGTCCGCGCGGTGCTTGGAGGCGTATGTCTCCTGTGGGGGTTCGACGCCCTTGCCCTTGGTGTCGACCAGGCCGAGCCACGGGGAGTACGGGACGCGGATCAGGACGCGGCCGGGCTTCTTGACCTCGATGGTCAGCTCGCCCTGGGCCGCGCGGTCGACGATGGCGGGCGGGTCGGCGAGCGGGGTGGGGTCGGTGACGCGGAACAGCTGCCAGTTGGCGTCGCCCCAGATCTGCTTCAGATACGGCATGCCCCGCTGCACGAGCTCCCGCTCGCGCTCCCCGCCGTCGCCGTCCGGCTCGCCCTTCGGCAGCACGACGAAGTGGACGGCCCAGCGCTGCAGCCATTCGTGGTAGTTCGCCGAGTTGAGGGTGTCGTCGTAGAAGAGGGGGTTGCGCTCCATGTCGGCCTGGCGGTTCCAGCCGCGGGCCAGGTTGACGTACGGGGCGAGGGCGGAGGCCTCGCGGTGGGAGCGGGCGGGGACGACCTCGACGCGGCCCTTCTCGGCGCCGACGCCCTGGAGCTCGTTCACGAGGGGGGCCAGTTCGCGCGCCCAGGACGCTGCGGGCGAGGTGTGGATGATGTCGTCGACCGACTTGAAGCCGATCCAGACGACGAAGCCGGCGAAGGCGAGCACGGTGACGTACCACTTGCGCGAGCGCGGGACCGTGAACGGGAGCGCCGCGACCAGCGTCACGCCGGCGAACAGCATGGCCAGCCGGGTGATGTTGGAGCCGATCTGCGAGCTGACCAGCCAGACCGCGAGGACCGAGAGGCCGTACACCGCGGAGGTCAGCCGGACCGTCTTCCACTCCTTCGGGACGAGCACGAAGGCGAGGACGGCGTACAGGAACGGCAGGATCACCGACCAGATCGTCATCGGCTGGGTGCCGGAGAAGGGGAACAACCAGGCCGACACGGCGACGACCGCGGCCGGGGTGAGCCCCAGGGCCCAGGCGCCGGGACGGCGTTTCTGCAGGAACAGGGCGACGGCCACCAGCCCGACGAACAGGCCCGCGACCGGTGACGACATCGTCGCCAGCGCGGCCAGCGGCGCCGTGCACAGGGCCTTCGCCCACCGCTTGTAGCGCCACTTGTACGGCCAGCAGAAGACGGTGGCGACCGCGCCCAGTGCGAACATCGTGCCCAGGCCGAAGGTCACCCGGCCCGAGACCGCGTTACACAGGAACGCGAAGAGTCCCGCCAGCGACGCCCACAGCGGGTTCTTCACGCTCCGGCTGCGGATCAGGATCATCGTCAGCAGACCGGCCGAGACCGTCCCCGCGATCATCATCGTCGTACGGACACCGAGCACCGACATCAGATACGGCGAGACCACGCTGTACGACACCGGGTGCATACCGCCGTACCAGGCGAGGTTGTACGCCGAGTCGGGGTGCCGGCCGACGAACTCGGCCCATGCGTCCTGGGCCGCAAGATCGCCGCCACTGTTCGCGAAGGTGAAGAACCAGACGATGTGGAGTACGCCGGCGAGGGCGGTGACGGAGAGCACCGGGTGGCGCAGCATCCGCTCGCGCAGGGCGAGGAAGGCGGCCCGCACACGTGATGCGCTGTCGCTGTCCGCCCGCTCGCCCGGCTGCGCGCGGGCGGTGTCAGTTCCGTGCATGCCGCGCTTGTCCTCCGAGCGCGGTGCGGGCACGCGTATTCGCGGGCCGTTTCCCGGTCCCGGATCGGCGTCGTCGGCGCGTGTCGGCTCCGCAGTGGCCACCTGAAGGCACTCCCCGTGGTGTCCCGTCTTCTGTTCTGGGACGCGTCCCGTTGTCCGCTGGTTCGCGGCCGCGTCCCCGGGGATTTCCCGGTCGCGTCCCGTGAGCGGCGGCCTGCCCCGTTTCGTGACGCTAGCACGCACCCCGTCGGGGGGGCCCCCCGGGGGGGCCCCCCCCGGGGGGGGGGGGGGGGGCCGGCGCCCGGGGGGCCCCCCCCCCCCGGGCGCGGCCCGGGGCGCCCCCGGGGCCGGGGCGCGCGCCCGCGGGGCACGCGGCGCGGGCCCC
>NZ_JBITLY010000006.1:304385-531612 GCF_044465725.1 Streptomyces sp. NPDC049541
CCGCCCGGGGTAGGCCGCGGGCGCGCCCCGTGCGGGGCGCCCCCCCCCGTTCGGGCCCGCCCCCCCCCCCCCGGGGGGGGGCCCCCGGGGGGCCCCCCCCGACGGGGTGCGTGGGCGTCCGCGGCCGCGGTCAGCCGAGGCGCTTGAGCTTCGCCGTGAAGCCGGGTTCCGTGAGGTCCTTCTGCAGCGCCACCGGGACCTTGACCGCGCCGCTGGTGCCGTCGCCCACGGTGAGGGTGCCCACCTTGGTGCCGGCCTTCGCGGTGTGCGGGACGGCGTCGGAGTCGAAGGACAGGTTCACCTTCAGGCCCGCCCAGCCGACGGCGGCGACGTCCTTGGTGAGCACGATCGGCGTGTGGCCTCCGAGCTGGTCGTCCACGTACCCGACGACGTCGCCCTTCTTCAGTATCTTCGTCGAGGTCAGCGCATCCCGGGCGGCGAGCATCGCCGTCCTGCTGGCGTGGACGACGGTGTCGATGATCGGCGCCGTCTGCTGGTCGAGGATCGCGCCGACCACGGTGACCGTCTCCCCGCCGACCTCCTTGGTGGCGGCGAAGAGGAGATTGCCGCCGGCCTTGGTGGTCGTGCCCGTCTTGATGCCGATGGCGCCGTCGAAGGGGACCAGGCCGTTGTAGTTGTCCCACTTCTTGCCGGACGGGTCGATCCAGGAGGGCAGCTTCGTGATGTCCATCAGGGCCGGGATCTTCACCAGCTCGTGGCCGAGCTTCACCTGGTCCTCGGCGGTGGAGACGGTGGACTCCTTGAGACCGGAGGCATCGGTGTAGGTCGTGTTCTTCATGCCGAGTCCCTTGGCGGTGTCGTTCATCTTCTTGATGAACGCCGCCTCGGAGCCCATGTCCCAACGGGCCAGCAGGCGCGCGATGTTGTTGGCCGAGGGGATCATGATGGCCGACAGCGCCTGCTTCTCGGTGAGGACGTCACCCTCCTTGACGGTGTTGAGGGTGGACTCGTGCTGCTTGTAGTAGCCGCCCTCCTTCTCCGCCAGCGCGTCGACCTTGATCTTCTTGCCCTCCTCGCCCGGCTTCAGCGGGTGGTCCTTGAGGACGATGTACGCGGTCATGGCCTTGGCGACGGAGCCGATGGGGACGGGGGTCTGCTTGCCGAAGTTCCCCATCGTGCCGATGCCGTTGACGTCCATCCAGCCCTGGCCCTCGTTCGGCCAGGGGAGGCCGGCCTTGGTGCCGGCGAAGGTGTACGAGTCGTCGGCGGTGAGCGCGAGGGTGGGGGTGGGCAGCGGGCGCACGGACTGCACGATCGCAAAGACGATCGCGAGGAGCAGGACCAGCGGGGTCCAGATCTTGACCCTGCGGATGATCGTGCGGACCGGGGTCTGCGGCGGTGGCGGGGTGTTCGTCAGCTCGGCCAGCAGGTCCAGCGGCGGCTTCGGGGGCAGCGGCTGCTGGGCGGTGCGCTCGGGGCCGACCTGGGGGACGGGCGCGGTCGCGTCCGCGGGCCTGCGGGGCGTGCGGGGTTCGTCCAGGGGCTTGAGCGCCACGAACTTGCTGGTGCGCTCGGCTTCGGACGGCTCCGCGGTCTTGGCGCCGCCCAGTTTGAGCATGGTGGTGGGCTGGTCGACCTGGGGCTTGGGGCGCTTGAAGATGGCGGTGGGCTGGTCGACGGGCTTGTCCTCGCCCCCGGCGCTCCCACTTTCGTCCTCGGGTGCGGGCGGCCCCTTCGGAGCTTCCTCACCGTCGGCGGCACCGGCCGTCTCGGCTGCGCCGCCGGTTTCGGGCTCGTCGCCCGCCTCGGACTCGGACTGGGGCTGGGGGACGGCGTCCTCCGGTCCGTCTTCCGCTTCCGCCACGCGGGAGTCGGCGGGAGCCCCGTCCTCGACATCGCTGTCGGCGCCGGCCCCGGCTTCCGCCTCCGCCTCCGCGGCACCGTCCTCGTCGGCCTCAGCGGCCGTCTCCGCGCTCTCGGGCTCCTCGGAGTCCTTGGAGTCCCCGGAGCGGACCCAGGCCGCCACAGCAGCCCGAAGCCGGGCGTCGCCGGTCGCGTCACCCTTGCTCGTAGCGGTGGCGTCGGCCGAATCACCGCCCGCAGACGCCGCATCGACACGCCCGGCCGCCGCGTGCTCGCCGTCGGAGTCATCCGCCCCCACAGCCCCGGGCTCCTCGTCCGCGGTCCCCGCGACCGCCGACTCCTCACCCTCAGCCACGCCTCCGGCCCCGGGCTTCCCGACACCCGCCTCCGCGGGCCCCGACTCCTCCGCCGCGGGCCCCTCGCCCACGGATTCCTCGCCTTCGGACCCCGCAGCCGCGCCCCGGGCCCCGGCCACAGCCGCCCCGGCACCCGCCTCCGCAGACCCCGGCTCCTCAGCCCCGGCCCCCTCGGCCCTCGGCCGCGTGACCACGGACTCCGCAGGCGCCGCCTTGCCGACTTCGATCTCCGCAGTCCCAGGCTCCCCGGCCTCAGGGCCCTCAGCCGCGCCCCGGGCCCCGGCCTCAGCCGCCCCGGCAGCCATGCCCCCGGCCCCGGCCTCAGCCGCCCCGGCACCCGCCTCCGCGGTCTCCGGCTGCTCAGCCGTGCTCTCCTCAGCCGCGGTCTCCCCGGCCTTCTCGACCGCGGTCTTCAGATCCCGTACGGAGAACACCCGCGTCGCCGTGTCCACGCCGCCGTGTGCCTCGGACGTGTCGGTGGAGTCGGGCTCCCGGGACACCGAGAGACGGGGATCGCGGGCGGGCTCGGGAACCGGGCCCGTGTTCCCCGACGTCGGTTCTGCCGACGACTCGCGCTGCTTCGACCTGTCGGGGGACTCGCCCGCCACCGATGCCTCCTCCATGCCGCACGCGCTCCGTGCGACCTACCGAACCGTGAACCGCCGCCCGCAACACCGCTCAAACGCGCTGTCCGAACCATGTACCAGTGTCCTGTGTGCGGGCTTAACCCCTGCGGTAGACGAGAACGACATACCTACCGGTTCCCTCACAAACAGGTCACGCACCCTCGACAGACCAATGTGAGAGGGGTCACCCTGTCTTTCATCCACGCGGGGAGGCATGGATGGGCAGGAGCCGCAGAACACTTCCGGAGGAGCTTCTGCTGCTGGCGTTGGACCCGGCCACGGGTACCACTGCACAGCCGCAGTCGCTCGACCTCGGTCTGGCCGGAGCACAGCTAGTGGAGCTGGCGCTGGCCGGACGGATAGCCCCAGACGGGGATCGTATCGCCGTGGTAGCCCCACGGCCGACTGGAGATCCAACATTGGACTGTGCGTTGGAGTTGCTGCGCAGGCGTGGCGCTCCGGTACGTGCAGTGAACTGGATTGGCGGGCCCCGGCTGGGACTGCGCCAGACCTATCTCTCGCATCTGGAGCGGTGCGGCATGGTGCATGCCGTGGCGGGCCAGATGTGCGGAGTGCTGCCGACGACTCGCTACCAGGCGACGGACACCGAGATCAGCCGGGAGATCAGATCCCGACTGGATTCCGCGATCCGCACCGGCGTACCGCCGGACCCGCGGACCGCCGCACTCGCCGCACTGGCACACGCGGTCGGCCTCGGCAAGCACCTGTATCCGGGGAACGAGGGGCGGTCCTCTCGGTCCCGGTTGCGGGATCTGATCAGGCACGACCCCATGGGCGGTCTCGTCGCGCACGCCGTGATGGACGTCCAGAACGGCGTGGGCGCACAGCCACGCCGTAATCCGGCCCCGGCCGGCCGTCAGGCCGCCGCCGGACCGGTCAGGTCCGCACCGGAACCCGCTCGTGGCGTTCCGATGCAGCCGCGCCGCGGTTCCATGGCGCGCGTCGTGGCCCACTGAGCCGCAGTCCCACGACGAGCACCACGCACCGCAGCAGCAGCACGCACCGCAGCACCACGCACCGCCGAGCGCCGCACCGAGCCTGCGAAGGCGCAGTCCCCGAGACCCGGTACGGGAGCCGCTGGTCCGCGCGGGGCAGCGGGGCCGTACGCCGTCCGTCCATACGGATGCCGTAACGGTTCCGCTGCCCCGCGCGGCCGTTTTTCCATGAACCCATGAACTGCCGTCGGCGCAGCGCATATACGCCGTTTCCCAGCGGTACCAAGTCCCTTGGTGGCAGTCTGCTCAACAGCAGATACGCAAAGTGGCAAAGTACAGCTAGTGCAGGCACGCAGCCGGAGGTGCACGTCTCGTGGCGTCCAATGTCAATCCCACCGTCAGGCGACGCCGGCTGGGCCAGGAGCTGCGTCGGCTCCGCGAGCTCAAGGGCATGACGGCCGAAGAGGTGGCCGAGCGGCTGCTGGTGTCGCAGTCGAAGATCAGCCGGCTGGAGAACGGGCGGCGCAGCATCAGCCAGCGCGACGTCCGCGACCTGTGCGGGGTGTACGAGGTGGAGGACCACCGGATCGTCGACTCGCTGATGCAGATGGCCAAGGACAGCCGCCAGCAGGGATGGTGGCATTCCTTCGGTGACATCCCGTACAGCGTCTACATCGGGCTGGAGACGGATGCGGCGAGTCTGCGGGTGTACGACCCCCAGGTCGTCCCGGGGCTGCTGCAGACCCGGCAGTACGCTGAGGCGCTGATCGCGGGGGCGTTGCCGGAGACGGCCGCCACCGACGTGGAGAAGCGCGTGCAGGTGCGCCTGCGTCGGCAGGAACGAATCACCGCCCCGGAGAACCCGCTCCGGCTGTGGACGGTGATGGACGAGGCGGCGGTGCGCCGGGTGGTGGGCAATCGTTCCCTCATGCGCGACCAGCTGGAGTACCTCGTCGAGCAGTCCCAACTCCCGCACGTCACCGTGCAGGTGATCCCCTTCGACATGGGGGCCCACCCGGGGCTCAACGGTCAGTACGCGATCCTCGAGTTCCCCGACGCGGCCGACTCCAGCGTCGTCTACATCGAGGGCGTCACCAGCGACCTGTACCTGGAGAAGGCCAACGACGTGCAGAAATACAGCGTGATGTACGAGCACCTGCGCGCCCAGGCCCTGAATCCGGACCAGTCACGGCAGTTCATCGCGGACATCGCGAAGGAGTACGCGCGCTGAAGCGCCGTAAGGTACACCGTCCCCGGGTCGGACTGGAAGACCCATCTGGAATATGCCACCCGGTCGAGTGAATGGTCACTTCGTACGTCGAGGTTGGCGAGTAGCGTCGATCACGCCACCACACACCAAGGGTTGGCGCAAACCGCGCTGTGGGTTCGGAGTCGGATCCGTCGTGCGGTGACAGCAACTCAACAACTGGCATTCCGGAGCAAAAATGGCAATTCGTCAGGGCGCCACGGACACGTGGACCAAGTCCTCGTACTCCACGGGCAACGGCGCGTGCGTCGAGATCAAGTCGCCGGTCCGCGCGGCCATGGCCGTCCGGGACTCCAAGGTCCCCGAGGGCCCCGTACTGGCCTTCCCGGCCGACGCGTGGAACACCTTCGTCGGCTCGATCAAGGCGTAGGGGGGAGGATCTGCTGATCCTCGACCGCGTCCGCCTTACACAATTTCACAAGCAGCACTTGAAGAGCCCTCTCGTCCAGCTCGCCGTCCTTGCCGAGGGGGCTCGGCTGCGCCCACCACCCGAGCCGGTCCACGCACCTACCCGAGCCGGTCCACGCACCTACCTGAGCTTGTCCACGTACTTGTCCGTGCCCGGCACCGTCGGGACGAACGGTGCCACCAGCTCCACCCTGCCCAGCCCCGCCTCCCGCACCGGCGCCTCCAGGTCCGCGAAGTACGCCTCCCAGCAGTCGCGTGGATCCGCCTCCAGGAACCACAGCAGGGTCAGCCGGGTCTCCACGCCCTCTACCTGCTTGACGTAGGTCATGCGATCGCCGGGCAGGGGCGTCGGGCGGAAGACGGTCACCATCGCGGCCGGTGAGCCCGCCACCCGCTTGGGCAGATGCCGGGAGCGCAGCCACTCCAGCAACTCGGCCCGCTGCGCGGCCGATTCGGTGTCGATCACCTCGACGACCAGACCGGCGTAAGGGTGGTCGAGGGCATGGAAGTCGCGGGGCCCGGCGGCCCCGTCCCGGTAGACCGTCACCTCGTGGTCCTGGAACGCCGTGAAGACATGCGTACGGTCCTGGTAGACCCGGGCGTCCCGGTTGAGGCGCTTGTTGATCGAGACGGTCCAGCGCATGTGGTCGTCGTAGCGGCCGTCCGTGATCCAGTACGTGGAGATGTAGCAGCCGGCGGTGACCGGCTGGGCGATCGCCGACTTCTCGGGACAGCGCAGGAGTTGGAGGTCGCGGGTCGCCACCCAGCGGCGCCCGGCGTACATCCAGGGCATGGCCATCGCGCCGGCGTAGTAGTGGTCGTCCTCGTACCAGCGGTTGTACGCGTACTCGTGGCCGGGGTGCGGCTCGACCATGGTGATCAGCGCATGGCCGGGGCGGACTCCGTACGGCCCCACGGCGGCCAGCTCGGCGTACACGTCGCTGCGGGTTTCCTCGCTCATGTCGCTCCCCTTCCGTCCTCCGCCGGTCGCCCATACTCTGACGCCCCGTCAGGTAATCCGCCATACCCGGGAGGCTTAGATGTCACTGCTCACGGGCAAGACCGTCGTCGTGTCGGGGGTCGGCGCCGGGCTCGGTCATCAGGTCGCGGCGGCGGTCGTGCGCGACGGCGGCAACGCGGTGCTCGGGGCGCGCACGGAGGCCAATCTCGCCAAGAGCGCCGGTGAGATCGATCCGGACGGGGCGCACACGGCGTACCGGGCGACCGACATCAGGGACGAGGGGCAGTGCGAGGCGCTGGCGGCGCTCGCGCGGGAGCGGTTCGGACGGATCGACGCGGTCGTCCATGTGGCCGCGATGGACGGCTACTTCGGCGGCCTTCAGGACGCGGACTTCGTGAGCTGGCAGCAGGTGATCGACGTGAACCTGCTGGGCTCGCTGCGGATGACGCGGGCGTGCCTGCCGGCGCTGAAGGCGTGCGGGGGCTCGGTGGTGTTCATCGGGACGCAGTCGGCGGTGGCGGCCCCCACCCAGGTGAAGCAGGCGGCGTACGCGGCCTCCAAGGGGGCGCTGACGAGCGCGATGTACTCCCTGGCCCGGGAGCTGGGGCCGCATCGTATACGTGTCAACACCGTGCTGCCGGGCTGGATGTGGGGGCCGCCGGTGCAGGCGTACGTCCGGTTCACGGCGCAGACGGAGGGGGTGCCCGAGGTCGACGTACTGGAGCGGCTGACGGGACGGATGGCGCTGCCGGAGCTGGCGACGGACGGGGACGTGGCGGACGCGGCGGTGTTCCTGGCCTCGGACCGGGCGCGGGCCATCACGGGGCAGTCGCTGCTGGTCAACGCTGGGGAGCTGATGCGCTGACCACCTCGAGAGACGGTTCATGTGTATGAACGCAGGTCAACACAAGGAACATTTTTGCTGTCCCTTGACCTGACGCTTGCTTGTCGTGCCCATGTGGGCGCGCCCACGATGAGCGAGCCGTTCACAAGGCGGACCCTGCGGAGGGGACACATGAACAGTCTCGACTGGGCCGTGCTCATCGGCTACTTCGGTGTGATGGTCGCGATCGGCGTCTGGTCGCACAAGCGCGTGGACGACGTCAGCGACTTCTTCACGGCCGGCGGGAAGATGCCGTGGTGGCTGTCCGGCATCTCGCACCACATGTCGGGCTACAGCGCGGTGATGTTCACGGGCTACGCGGGCATCGCCTACACCTACGGCGTGACCTCCTTCGTCACCTGGTCCTTCCCGATCGCGCTGGGCATCGCCATCGGCTCGAAACTGTTCGCGCCGCGCATCAACCGGCTGCGCTCACGACTCCATGTGGCCTCCCCGCTGGAGTACCTGAAGAACCGTTACGACCTGAAGACCCAGCAGGCGCTGGCCTGGTCGGGCATGCTGCTGAAGATCGTGGACGTGGGCGCCAAATGGGCGGCGATCGCGACGCTGCTGTCCGTGTTCACCGGCATCACCCTCAACCAGGGCATCCTCAT
Source organism: Streptomyces sp. NPDC049541 (assembly GCF_044465725.1). Classification (NCBI taxonomy): domain Bacteria; kingdom Bacillati; phylum Actinomycetota; class Actinomycetes; order Kitasatosporales; family Streptomycetaceae; genus Streptomyces; species Streptomyces sp. NPDC049541. Next base: position 312,281 of record NZ_JBITLY010000006.1, read on the forward strand.
CACCGGCGCGATCACCGCCGTCTACTGCACCATCGGCGGTCTGTGGGCGGACGCGCTGACCGAACTCGGCCAGTTCGTCATCCAGTTGCTGGCGGGCATCTCGATGTTCGTCGCCGTCGTGCTGAAACTGAACGACAAGGGCATCGGCTTCTTCGGCGCCTGGGACGAACCGGCCCTGCACGGCCACGGAAAGCCACTGGTCGGCCCGTACGGAACCGTCTTCCTTCTCGCCTTCCTCTTCATCAAGCTCTTCGAGTACAACGGCGGCATGCTCAACCAGGCCCAGCGCTACATGGCGACGGGCAGCGCCCGCGAGGCGGAGCGCTCGGCGCGGCTGTCGGCGGCGCTGTGGCTGGTCTGGCCGGTGGTCCTCTTCTTCCCCATGTGGATGTCGCCGCTCCTGGTCCACGCCCAGAAGCCGGACGGCTCCGACTCCTACGGCCTGATGACCGAACAGCTGCTGCCGCACGGTCTGTTGGGCCTGGTCATCGTCGGCTTCTTCTCCCACACCATGGCCATGTGCTCCTCGGACGCCAACGCGATCGCGGCCGTCTTCACCCGGGACGCGGCGCCGGTGCTGTCCAGGCGGGCCCGGGAGTGGGGGCCGCGCACGGGTCTGATCGCGGCCCGTGTGACCACGGTGGTCTTCCTGGCCCTGTCGATGGCGGTGGCGACACAGGTCAACTCCCCCACCTTCAAGGACATCATCACGGTGGTCATCAAGTGGGTCGCCGGACTGATGGGCCCGATCGCCATCCCGATGATGCTGGGTCTGCTGCGCCCGTTCCGCCGCTCCGGCCCCACGGCCGCGCTGACCAGCTGGTCCATGGGCCTGCTCGCCTTCTGGCTGGTCAACTACCCCATCAACTGGAACGTCGACGGCGGTGTCCCGCTCCAGTACCAGGTCTCGATCCCGCTCGCGGTCTCCCTGCTCCTCTACGTCCTCATCGGCTACCTCAAGCCCGAGGACACCCCGGAGCGCCTCGCCGTCATCGAACGCATCAACACGGACGACGACGGCACGGCCGCGGCGGCGATCCCCACTCCGGCGGGTCCGGCGGAGGACGCCGTGGGCACGGCGGTGAAGGAGTAGCGCCGCAGAGCTAGGCCCGCGGATAGCGGGCGAGCCACCCGGGGGACGACCCCGCCGGGCCGTGCAGTGCGGGCCCCTGGGTCATCTCCATGGCGAAGTCGTCGGCCAGCTCCAGCAGCGTCGGGCGGCCTTCCAGTTCGGCCAGCCAGGCCGGCGGGAGGGCCGTCTCGCCGTGCAGGGCGCCGAGGAGGCCGCCGGTGAGGGCGGCCGTTGCGCCCGAGGGGCCGTCCTGGTTCACGGCGAGGCACAGCCCGTGCCGGAAGTCCTCCCCCACCAGTGCGCAGTACACGGCGGCGGCCAGCACGCCCTCCGCCGACCCGTCCCCGGCCAGTTCCTCGACCCGCACGGGAGTCGGCATCCCCTGCCGTACGGCGCCCAGCGCATGCTGCAGGGCGTCCGAGACCGGCTGGTGCCCCGGCCGGGCGGCGAGCAGCGCGAGCGCCCGCTGCACGGCCCCGTCGAGGGACTCGCCACGGGCCAGGCCGTGCACGATCACGGCGTACGCGCCCGCCGACAGATAGGCCACCGGATGCCCGTGGGTCTGCGCCGCGCACTCCACCGCCAGCTGGGCCACCAGCTGCGGTTCCCAGCCGACGAGCAGCCCGAAGGGCGCGGACCGCGCGGCCGCCTCGGGCCCGGTCTCACCGGGGCTCTTGGGCGCGTCCAGGGTCCCCATGTGCTCGTCCCCGAACCCGAGCAGCAGCGAGCGCGCCGGGTCCCGCCGGGCGTAGAGCCACTCCTCCCGCGCCAGCCAGCCGTCGTCCTTACGACGCTCGTCGGGCCCCCAGTCGCGCTGGGTGGCCGCCCAGCGCAGATACGCCCGGTGCAGATCGGTCGGCGGATGCCAGGCACCGGTGTCGCGGCGCACCTGCGCCCGTATCAGCCCGTCGACGGTGAACAGGGTCAGCTGTGTGATGTGGGTGACGGCACCGCGTCTGCCGTACGCAAAGGCGAAGTCCGCGAGGCCCTCGGCCCCGTACGCCTCCCGGATCCCGTCGAGATCCAGCCCGTCGACGGGCGCCCCCAGCGCATCCCCCACGGCGGCCCCGAGCAGCGTCCCCCGCACCCGGCTCCGAAAGTCCTGCTGCTCGACACGGCCCCAGATGGCCCCGGCTGGCGCACTCACCAAGACCTCCCCAATGGCTCCGCCCGACGCATGACAGTTCAGCACTGTAATCGAACGGGAACGGTCGGTTTAGGGGGCGGAGGGGTATGCGAGACATGACAGGAGTGGTCCTGAGTGCTCAGTTATCGGCTGATGCGGTGCCCTGGCCGGCCGGCTCTTTCCGGGCAGCCGAGTCCTGGGTCACGACCGCACACACGCCGTACGCGAGCGGGCCGACCACGCAGGCGATTCCGAGGATCAGGCCCAGAAGCACAGCCGAGCCGAGCCTGCGGGGTCCGGTGTCCTTCGTGGCGCCTGTGCTCATTCCGTCCGAACCGTTCGTCCCGATCATCCGAAGTCGTCCACAGACTCGTGTTCTTCGTGTGCTCGCGGAGCCGTTGGGCCGTCTTCTGCCGGCCTTCCGCCAGATCGTCCTCGAGGCTGTCCGCCTCTTTGAGCCGGTTTCCGGCCGCACCCGTCTCGGCGCCCGCTCGGCTGTTGGTGGCCTCGTCACGCAGCGTGTTCCGCTGCTCCTGTGTCAGACCCTCGGCAGCGGCTCCCCCGTCGGGCGTCGCCTGGTCCCACCGCCACCGTCGCTCGCGCCGGCAGCTCCGTCTGCGCCACCCGCGTCCGCGGCTCCGTCGACTCCCGAGCCGTGTGTCAGTCCGCCTCCGATGCCGCCGCCCGCAGCTCCCGCTCCGGCCCCGATCAGCGACTGCGACCAGTCGAACTCGTCATCCTTGTCCGCCCACGGACCGTAGGAGTTGGCGGCATCCCCGAGCAAGGGCCGGTCTGATTCTGGTCCGAATCGATCTCGAACTCGCCGCCCCGTGAGGGAAGATGGCCGTCATGGCATCGACACCCCCACGCAGCGCACTCCACCTCACCGCCGCCCTGCTCACCGGCAGCGTCGCGCTCTACATCGCCCTCGTGGCCTTCGGCAACATCACCGACTTCGGTACCAATCAGGCGTTCGTGCAGCATGTGCTGGCCATGGACACGACGTTCAAGGACGACGACCTGATGTGGAGAGCCATCACCAACAAGGGACTTCAGAACACGGCGTACGTCGCGATCATCATCTGGGAGACCCTCGCCGCACTCGTCCTCATATACGGCACCTGGCTCTGGGCCCGCCGCGACTACGCCCGCGCGCGCAGCATCTCCACCTACGGTCTGCTGATGCTCCTGCTGCTCTTCGGCGCCGGGTTCATCGCGATCGGCGGTGAGTGGTTCTCCATGTGGCAGTCGAAGACCTGGAACGGGCTGGAGGCGGCGACCCGCGTGATCGTGTTCACCGGGCTCGCGCTGCTGGTCGTGCAGCTGACGGACCGGCGGACCGACTCGGCCGCCTGACCAGGACCGCCCCGGCTACTTGACCACCGTCACCTTCGTCCCCGCCGAGGCGAACGTCCACAGTGCCGTCCCGTCGGCGACCCGCATCCGGATGCCGCCCGTCTGCACCCCCGAGGCGGGCGGCGGTGAAGCCCCGTCCACCGCGTTGGAGAAGGCGATGTTCACGCCGGACTTCACCGAGAAGTACACGATGTGTTCGATCTTCACGCCGTCGGAGCCGGTGATGGAGCCCCGGGTGCGGGCGCCCACCGTGTACGTGCCCGGTTCCGGGCTCACCGTGCCCGGCCACACCGCGAAGGTGCGGCGGGTCGCATCGCTCGCGTCGACCAGCCACACCGTCTTCTTCCCGAGGGAGTAGACGACGCGCCGCCCGGTCCCGGAGCCGGCCGGCACCGCCGCCGGTGCCGCGGACTTCGTGGGCGTGGGATGCGCGCCGGCCGACGCCGAAGCGCTCGGCCGGGCGGCGACCGCGTGGGGCTTCGGCCCCTTGTCGGCCTGTACGGCCAGGACGACGACAGCGGCGATCGCTCCCACCGTCAGACCGGTCACCCAGACCTTCGGGGCTGGCACGGCACGCATCTCCTCAGCTCCACATCCCCAAGTCCTCGTGGAACAGGGGTCGGATCATCGTACTCAGTCCAGGACCGGCAAAAGTTCCGGCAAGTGTCCGTCCGAGACCGCCGCCGCCTGTTGCCGTTCCTCCGGTACGTCCCCGTACAGCGTCGTCCGCGGCTTCGCCGGGCGACCGGCCGCGTCCGCCACCGCGATCAGGTCCTTGACCGACTTGTACGAGCCGTAGGAGGAACCCGCCATGCGGGAGATCGTCTCCTCCATGAGGGTGCCGCCCAGGTCGTTGGCCCCGGAGCGGAGCATCTCGGCCGCGCCCTCCGTGCCCAGCTTCACCCAGCTGGTCTGGATGTTGGGGATGTACGGGTGCAGCAGCAGACGCGCCATCGCCGTCACCGCGCGGTTGTCGCGCGTCGTCGGGCCGGGGCGGGCGATGCCCGCCAGGTACACGGGCGCGTTGGTGTGGATGAAGGGGAGCGTCACGAACTCCGTGAAGCCGCCCGTCTGCTGCTGGATGCGGGCCAGGGTCCGCAGATGGCCGAGCCAGTGCCGCGGCTGGTCCACATGGCCGTACATCATCGTCGACGAGGACCGGATGCCCAGTTCGTGCGCGGTCGTGACGACCTCGATCCAGGTCGCCGTCGGCAGCTTGCCCTTGGTCAGGACCCAGCGGACCTCGTCGTCGAGGATCTCGGCGGCCGTGCCGGGGATGGTGTCCAGACCGGCTTCCTTGGCGGCCGTGAGCCATTCGCGGATGGACATCCCCGTCCGCGTCGCGCCGTTGACGACCTCCATGGGTGAGAAGGCGTGGACGTGCATGCCGGGGACGCGGGACTTCACCGCCTTCGCGATGTCGAAGTACGCCGTCCCGGGCAGGTCGGGGTGGATGCCGCCCTGCATGCAGACCTCCACCGCGCCCACGTCCCAGGCCTGCTGGGCGCGGTCCGCGACCTGCTCCAGGGAGAGCGTGTAGGCGTCCGCGTCCGTCCGCCGCTGCGCGAACGCGCAGAAGCGGCAGCCCGTGTAGCAGACGTTGGTGAAGTTGATGTTGCGGGTGACGATGTACGTCACGTCGTCGCCGACGGCCGCCTTCCGTACGTCGTCCGCGATGCGCGTGAGGGCGTCCAGCGCGGGGCCGTCGGCGTGCAGCAGGGCGAGGGCCTCCGCGTCCGTGAGGCGCGTCGGATCGTCCGCCGCCGTCGCCAGAGCGGCTCGTACGTCGGTGTCGATGCGCTCCGGCACCATGCCGGGCGCGGCCGCCTCGCGCAGGGCCGCCCAGTCGCCGTACACCTCGTCGAAGTCGTCGCGGCGGTCGGACGTACGGCCCTCGGTGTCGATGGAGGAGTGCAGGTCGGTGCGGCCGGAGGCGACGAACGCCTCCTCGGGCTCCTGCCACGGGTGGCCCTCGACGGTCGCGTCCGGTCGCGCGAGGCCGGTCTCCGGGTCGGCGAGGGCGCGGACGTGCGGGCGCAGCCGCGGGTCCAGCCAGGGCTCGCCGCGCTGGACGAACTCCGGGTAGACGCAGAGGCGTTCACGCAGTTCGAAGCCGGCGGCGCGGGAGCGCTCGGTGAGTTCCTCGATCTGCGGCCAGGGGCGTTCCGGGTTCACATGGTCGATCGTCAGGGGGGACACTCCGCCCCAGTCGTCGATGCCGGCTCCTATCAGCCGCTCGTACTCGGAGTCGACGAGGTTGGGCGGGGCCTGCAGGTTGGCGGCCGGGCCCATGATGTGGCGGGCGACGGCCACCGTGGCCACCAGTTCGTCCAGCTCCGCGTCCGGCATGCCGCGCATCGCGGTGTCCGGCTTGGCGCGGAAGTTCTGGATGATCAGTTCCTGGATGGAGTGGTAGGCGCGGGAGATCCTGCGCAGCGCGAAGAGGGACTCCGCCCGCTCCTCGTACGTCTCTCCGATGCCGATCAGGAGGCCGGACGTGAAGGGGACCGAGGAGCGGCCCGCGTCCTCCAGGACCCGCAGCCGTACGGCGGGCTCCTTGTCCGGGGAGCCGTAGTGCGGGCCGCCCGGTTCGGACCACAGGCGGGTCGCGGTCGTCTCCAGCATCATGCCCATGGAGGGGGCGACGGGCTTGAGCCGCTGGAAGTCCGTCCAGGACATCACGCCGGGGTTGAGGTGGGGCAGCAGGCCCGTCTCCTCCAGGATGCGGATGGAGATGGCGCGCACGTAGGCGATGGTGTCGTCGTAGCCGTGCGCGTCGAGCCACTCGCGCGCCTCCGGCCAGCGGTCCTCGGGCTTGTCGCCCAGGGTGATCAGGGCTTCCTTGCAGCCGAGGGCCGCGCCCTTGCGGGCGATGTCGAGGACCTCGTCCGGGGACATGAACATCCCGTGGCCGGCCCGGCGCAGCTTGCCGGGGACCGTGACGAAGGTGCAGTAGTGGCATTTGTCCCGGCACAGCCGGGTGAGGGGGATGAAGACGCTCTTCGAGTACGTGATGACGCCCGGACGCCCCGCCTGTTCGAGGCCGGCGTCCCGTACCCGGGCGGCGGACGCGACGAGGTCGGTGAGGGCCTCGCCGCGGGCCTGGAGGAGGACGGCGGCTTCGGTGACGTCCAGGGCGACGCCGTCACGGGCGCGTTTGAGGGCGCGACGCATGGAGTTGTCGGTGGGGCCGGTTCCGGTCGCGGATGTCGTCATTCTTCGAGCATACGGTCGAGCCGATCAGTGCCCGCTGGTCAGCCCAGCAGGTTCCCGTACTCGTCCAGCACCCGAAGCACCTCTGCCTCCCCTGCCGGGGGCAGCTGTACGACGACCTCCTCGATGCCCAGCTCCGCGTAGTGCGCGAGCTTGCCCGGGGTGGGGAAGACCGCGTACGGAACGACCTGCAGCACCGCCGGGTCACGGCCCGCGTCCGCCCACGCGGCCCGCAGCACCGGCAGTGACTCCGTCAGCCCGCGGCCGCCGATCGGGAGCCAGCCGTCGGCGTACTCGCAGATGTGGGAGAAGAGCTTGGGACCGGCCGCCCCGCCGACGAGGGTGCGCGGGCCGACGACCGGACCGCGCGGGTTCTGCACCGGCTTGGGGTGGGCGTACGAGGCCCGTACGCTCCCGAACTCCCCCTCGTACGCGGCAGGTTCGTCACTCCACAGCGCCCTCATCAACGCCATCCGGTCCCGCACCAGCTCCCGCCGCGTACGCCACTCCACCCCGTGGTCGGCGGCCTCCTCCACGTTCCAGCCGAAGCCGAGGCCGAGCGTGAAGCGGCCGCCGGAGAGGTGGTCGAGGGTCGCGATCTGCTTGGCGAGGTCGATCGGATCGTGCTGGGCGACCAGCGTGACGCCAGTGCCGAGGCCGAGCCGCTCGGTCACCGCGGCCGCCTGGCCGAGCGCGACGAAGGGGTCGAGCGTGCGGCCGTACTCGGGCGGCAGGTCGCCGCCCGCCGGGTACGGGGTGGTCCGCTCGGCCGGGATGTGCGTGTGCTCGGGGAGGTACAGGCCGGCGAAGCCGCGCGCTTCCAGCTCCCGCGCGAGCCGGGTGGGGGTGACGGTCTCGTCGGTGAGGAAGATCGTTACGGCGATTCGCATGGGTCATCTGTACCGGGTGCGACCTCATATGTCGATACCGACCGGTCGGGATTTACGCATGAGGTAGGGGCTGGTTGATCACCGTCGGCGGGTGCGGGTCTGTGGGGGCTGGTCGCGCCCACGCGGCGGAGCCGCAAATTGATACTGCCCCGCGCCCCCAGGGAGGTTTACGTTGAGGGAGTGACAACGATCCGCGGCTCCCTGCCCCCGGGCTCCCCGGACTACGTCTACGTACCCGTCGAAGTCCCGCCTGGTGTGAGCGAGTTGAAGGTCTCCTACACCTACGACCGGCCCTCCCTACCGCCCGGTGCCCCCGGCAACGCGCTCGACATCGGCCTCTTCGACGAGCGCGGGACCGGGCTGGGCGGGGAGGGGTTCCGGGGGTGGTCGGGCGGGGCGCGTACGGAGTTCTTCGTACGGGCGGACGACGCGACGCCCGGATACATCCCCGGTCCGATACGGCCCGGCACCTGGCACGTGGTGCTGGGCCCGTACACGGTGGCGCCGCAGGGCCTGTCGTACGAGCTCACGGTCACGCTCACGCACGGGGAGCAGGGCGGGACACCCGAGCCGGTGTATCCACCCGAGCGGGCGAAGGGCCGGGGACGCGCCTGGTACCGCGGCGACTGCCACCTGCACTCCTGGTACTCCGACGGCCGCCGCACCCCGGCCGAGATCGCGGCCCTGGCGCGGGCGGCCGGCCTGGACTTCATCAACTCCTCGGACCACAACACCCATTCCTCGCATCCGCATTGGGCCGCGGAGGCGGGTGAGGACCTGCTGATCATGCTCGGCGAGGAGGTGACGACGAGGAACGGCCATGTCCTCGCCCTCGGCACCGATCCCGGCACCTTCGTCGACTGGCGATACCGGGCCCGGGACCATCGCTTCGGCCGCTTCGCCGACCGGATCCGCGAGACGGGCGGCCTGGTCGTCCCCGCCCATCCGCACGGCACCTGTGTCGGCTGCGGCTGGAAGTTCGGCTTCGGCAAGGCGGACGCGGTGGAGGTGTGGAACGGGCCGTGGACGCCGGACGACGAGGTGACGCTCGCGGAGTGGGACAACCTGCTGGTCGCATCCGTGCGGGAGGGCGGCCGGGACTGGCTCCCGGCGATGGGCAACAGCGACGCTCACCGGGATCCGGACGTGGTGGGCCGCCCCCAGACGGTCGTCCTCGCCGACGACCTGACGCGGGAGGCGATTCAGGAGGGCATTCGGGCGGGGCGGTCGTATGTCGCCGAGTCGCGGAATGTCTCGCTGACCTTCACGGCGTCCGCCGCTGATCAGGTCGCGGGTCCCGGCGAGCGGTTGGAGATCGTCGATCACGAGACGCCGGTGACCGTACGCCTGGAAGCGGCCGGCGCCCCGCGCTGCACGATCCGCTTCGTGACCGACCAGGGCGTGCTGTTCACGAGCGATCCGCTGCCGGTGGCGGGCTCCGGCACGGTGGAGTGGCGTACAACCGCCTCGTACGCGGCTTACGTGCGGGCGGAGTTGCGGCATGAAACGGCGTTGGGGCCACTGCCGGGGGTGATGGCGGGGTTCACGAATCCGGTGTTCCTGGGTCCACGCGCTGAAGACCTGCGCTCCCGTGGCTCCCGTCACTGGACGATGACCTGCGGCTGCAGCTTGCTCGACGCCGGACGCGGGCGCCCAGCGGAGGACCCGGCATGACAAGCTGTGCTCACACTGCCCGAACCCAGGAGGTCACCATGACTGCAGAGTCTCCACGGCAAGAAGGTTCGGAGCCGGATGAGGCCGAGAGCCCTGCCCTGGCGCCCGACGAGGACGGCCAGTACGACCTGAAGGGCAAGTTCCGCGAGGCCCTGGCGCGCAAGCGCGGCAAACAGGAGGAGGCCGCGGCGGCCCTGTCTGCGAACGCCGACGCGTCGAAGATTCGGGGCGCGCACGGCCCGGCCGCGAGCCAGCGGTCGTTCCGGCGAAAGAGCGGCGGCTGAGTCTGCTCCTTCGGCTCCTCCCGCGGACGCGGGAGGAGCCGCTTCACCCAACAGGAGATCCGGAAACGATGCCCCGTCGCGCCGAGAGCAAGTACCGAGCCGTCACGGCCTTCCAGCGCAAGCTCAACGCGGTCATGCGCCGCCTTCCGCTCCAGACCCTGCTGGAGACCACAGGACGCAGCTCCGGGCTGGCCCGCCGTACCCCGGTCGGCGGGCGCCGGGTCGGGGACTCGTTCTGGCTGGTGTCGGAGTTCGGGGAGCGGTCGCAGTACGTGCGCAACATCAAGGCCGACCCGCGGGTACGGGTCCGGATCCGGGGTCGGTGGCACACCGGCACGGCTCATCTCCTGCCGGACGACGACCCGATCGCCCGCCTGCGCGCGCTGCGGTCGCTGAACAGCGTGGCGGTGCGGGTGATCGGAGCGGAGTTGCTGACGGTGCGGGTGGATCTGGAGGACTGAGGTCAGGTGCGGATTCGGGTCGCCGCGTAGGCACGAAGTTCGCGGCTCACGCTGTCGGGATACTCCTGGGCGAGTTGCACGAAAATCGGCCACAGTGTTTCCAGCATCAGGTCGAGCAGCCTCAGGTCGCCCTGTTTCTCCGCCACTCGTTCGACCGTGGCGAAAAGACGCCCCGTCACCCGGAGGTTCGGCCGCGCTGCGCCGAGTGAGAACAGAGCGCGAAGACCACGCTCGTCCAGAACGCCGAGGCCCTGGTGAATCGCCTGGATCTCGTCATTGGAGATCCTCGCCCCGGCGCCAAGGGACAGGCTGAGAATTCGGCTACCGACATCAGTGAGTCCGGCCTCCGCCAGTCCGAGCGCGACGACGAACGGAAATCCCTCCCGAACGTACCTGCGCGCCACCGCGCGAGCCGTGTCCTGGAGCAGTCTGGGCCGTTCGGAACCGGCCACGGCCCGGCTGATCAGCTCGATCGCATCCGACGGGGTGACGACACGTCGCACGACCGAGCCCAGCACCATGTCGTTCAGCTGGAAGAAACCGCGGCCCAAACCGTCCAGACCCTGGTGGAAGAAGGCGGCATTGCGCACGGTGAGACGGGTGGCGATCGCCCTGACCAGCGCAGCCCTGACCGGCCGGGTGTCCCGGAGTTCCGGACCCATCCCCCGAGCCACGGACACCACATCCTCCGCCGGCCGGAGACGGCAGACGTCCGTCACGAAAGCGGCGAGCATCTCCTCGTCGCCCCGCTCTGCCAACCACCCCGCCAGATCGAGCACTTCCGCCACCGGCCGCGCCCACGCCGCCTCGGTGAAGTCCCGGGTGGCTTCGGGGAAGTTCTCCTCCTCCCACATCCGCTCCAGCTGCGCCTTGAAGGCCTCCAGCGGGACACCCTCCGCGGGCCCGCGTTCGGCCAGTTCCGCCTCCAGCCTCAGAACACGTTCGCGCAGTTCACGGCTGTGACACTCGGCCTCCGCGCGGAGGCGCTCCGCCTCCCGCAGATCGTTCCTCAGCCGTTCGATCTCGAGCCGCAGGGCCTCCTGTGAGTCGGAGAGGGATTCCCGTTCCCGGCGCAGCTCGATCTGCGCGCGTGTGGCGTCGGCCCGTTCGGCTGACCAGTCGAGCTGCAGACGCGCTAGGTCCTCACCGGCCTCCCGGACCTGTGCCTCCTTCTGCTCCAGTAGAAGATGCAGCGCCTCGACGCTGCGGTGGGCACGCTCCGCCTCCCGCTTGGCCCTGGCCAACTCACCGCGCAGACTCTCCAGTTGGAACTCGTCAGGATCGCAGGCCCTCAGTGCCGTGAGCCAGCTGGTGCGGATCGCCTCCTTTGCGTGCACGGTGACGGAATCGCCCCGCTCCTCCTCTACCTCGGAAATGAGGCGCTCGACGAACTGCCGTGTCGGGAGCCGCTGCCCGGCGAGGTAGCGCGAGACAGCCGACGGATCGAGAGAGATCCGCCTTGCGTACTGGCGCTGGCTGATGCCCAGCGTGTTGAACAGCTCCCTCAACACGTTGCTGAGCGTGGCAAGTTCGGCTACCTCACCGCGTTCGATCTCGGACGAACTGGCGGAAGCACGGGCCACCGAGGCCAAGGCGGTCCCCCCTGATGTGTTGACTCGGCATTGGCACCATGGTGCGCCTTCCGCAACATACCGAAACGGCCGGAGAGTTCGGGCGGTAATCCCTCGGCCCACGCACCCTTCCGGAAGGACCCCTCGCTCATGACCACCCGCTGGACCGCCCTGCTCGCCCGCGCCCGCTGGGCGCAGCGCGTTCTCATCGTTCTGTTCGCGCTCGTGCCCGTCCTGGTGGTCACGCTGGCCTTCGTGCCCGCCCTCCTCGTCCTGCCGTTCCTGCGCTCCCGCAGCGCCCACACACTGACGCTGGTCCGTCAGCTGACCAACTGGACCCGGACGGTTCTGCTGTCGAGCCGGGAGCGTTGACCGGTACGGCGGACGGGTCAGCCGACCGCTCGCGCGTACAGCTCCAGGACCGGATCGCAGGCGGCTTCCGGGGCGCGCAGCGTGGGCAGGTCGTCGCAGTCCGCGCGCCGCACCAGACGGCATCCGGGGATGGCGTCGGTCGGCCAGGTTCACCCCGGCCAGACGATCGCCTGCACCTCGCTGTACGCGTGCAGGGCGTACACACCGACGTCCCGCCCCACCCCGCTCTTCTTGAACCCCCCGAAGGGCGCCTCCATGTTGCGGCCCACCGTGTTGACTCCCACTCCGCCCGCCCGCAGCTGCCGGGCTACGCGGAAGGCCCGTGCCACATCGCCCGACCAGACGTAGTCGATGAGGCCGTAGTCGGTGTCATTCGCGAGGGCGATGCCCTCTTCCTCCTCCTCGAAGGGGATGACGGACACCACCGGGCCGAAGATCTCCTCCCGGGCCACCCGCATGTCGTTCGTGCAGTCCGCGAGGAGGGTCGGTGCGACGTAGAAACCCCGGTCGGACGGCGGGCGTTCGCCGCCCGTCACGACCGTCGCGCCTTCCTTCCGGCCCAGTTCGACGTACGACTCCACCCGGTCGCGATGGGCGGCCGAGATCACCGGGCCGACCACCGTGTTCGGAGCACGGGGGTCGCCGACCGTCAACCGGCCCGCGTACCCGGCCAGTTGCTCGACCAGGCGGTCGTACACGCCCCGCTGCGCCAGCACCCGCGTCGGCGCCGTGCAGATCTGCCCGCTGTAGAAGGAGAACGTCGTCCCGATCCCGGCCACCGCGGAGCCCACATCCGCGTCGTCGAAGACGACCGCCGCCCCCTTCCCGCCCAGCTCCATCAGCTGCCGTTTCATGGAACGGCCGCACACCTCACCGATCCGCTGCCCCACCGCCGTCGACCCGGTGAAGCTCACCATGTCGACGTCGGCCGAATCCACCGCCGCCTCGCCGACCGCGGCCGACTGCCCGGAGACCACGTTCACCACACCCGCCGGGACTCCCGCCGCCTCCAGTGCCTCCGCCATCCGGTACACGGACAAGGGGTCCTGCGGGGCGGGCTTCACCACCACCGTGTTGCCCATGGCCAGCGCCGGGGCGATCTTGCCCGCCGGGTTGGCCCACGGGTTGTTGTACGAGGTGATGCAGGTGACGACGCCGACCGGCTGGCGGACGGCCAGCGCGCCCATCACGCCCGCCTTCCCCATCGGCCCGGCCTCGTTGATCTGCGGCGGGACCGCCCACTCCGCGGGCTCCACGCGCGCGTACCGCCGGAAACGGGCCACGCCCACCCCGACCTGCATCGCCCGCGCCGTCCCCGTGGTCGCCCCGGTCTCCGCCTGCGCCAGCTCGGCGTACGGCAGGAACCGGCTCGCGATGATGTCCGCCGCGCGGCCGAGCACCGCCGCCCTTTCCTCCGGCGCCGTACGAGACCACGGCCCGAAGGCCTCGCGGGCCGCGGCACAGGCCGCGTGCACCTGATCCCGCGAGGCCTCCGGAGCCCACCCGATGGTCTCCTCGGTCGCCGGGTCGACGACCTCGTAGTGGCCGCCGTCCGGCTCGACCCACCGGCCATCGACGAACAGCCGCTGCCCGTCCGCCCCTTGGTTCACCTCGTGCTCACCGTCCGGGTGTCCCGCCCCGACCGCAGCACCTTCCCGGGCACTGCGCCGCTCACCATGTCGTCCCGGATCGCCTCGACCCCGTTGACCCACACGGCGCGCACCCCGATCGCCTTGGCGTCCAGCCGCGGACTGTCACCCGGCAGGTCGTGCACCAGGGTGGCCGTACCCGCGTCGATCCGCTCCGGGTCGAAGAGGACCAGATCCGCGTGGAAGCCCTCCTCCACCCGGCCCCGCTCGCGGAGCCCGAACAGCCGCGCCGGATCGTCGGTCAGCATCTTCACCGCCTGCTCCAGACCGACCAGCTTCCGCCTGCGCAGACAGTCGCCCAGGAACCGGGTGGTGTACGGGGCTCCGCACATGCGGTCCAGATGCGCACCGGCGTCGGACCCGCCGAGCAGCACGTCCTCGTGCTGCCAGGTCTCGGCGCGCAGCGCCCAGGACGCGGGATCGTTGTCGGTGGGCATGGGCCACAGCACCGTACGCAGCTCGTCGGCCACACAGATCTCGACCAGGCACTGGAACGGATCCTGCCCCCGCTCCTGCGCGATCTCCTCGACGACCCTGCCCGTCAGCCCCTCGTTCGCCTCGCTGTACGTGTCCCCGATGACGTACCGCCCGAAGTTCGTGAGCCGCCGGAAGACACCGGCCTCCTTGGACGTGGCGTGCTCCAGCATCTGCGCGCGTACGGCCGGGTCGCGCAGCCGGGCGATCCGCTCCGGCACCGGCAGCCCGAGGACCGGGCCCCAGCCCGGTATCAGGTTCAGCGCGCAGAAGGTGCCCAGGGACATGTTCATCGGCGTCAGGATCGGCATGGTCAGCGCGACCACCCTGCCGCCCGCCTTCCGCGCCCGCTCACTCGCGTACAACTGCCGGGGCACGCGTTCGGGCACGGAGGCGTCGATGGTGAGGACGTTCCAGTTCAGGGGGCGTCCGGCCGTGGCGCTCATCTCCGCGAACAGGTCGATCTCCGCGTCGCTGAACTGGTCGAGGCAGCCGGCGACGATCGCCTCGATCTGCGTGCCCTCGTGCTCGCCGACGGCACGCGAGAGCGCCAGCAGCTCGGCCGGCTTCGCATGCCGGGAGGCGACCGGCTTCCCGTCGCCGTCCGAGTGGGTGGACGACTGGGTGGTCGAGAACCCCCAGGCCCCGGCATCCATGGCCTCGTGCAGCAGCCGCACGATCTCCGCCAGCTGTTCCTCACTGGGCTGCCCGCCGACCGCATCCGGTCCCATCACATACCGGCGAAGGGCACAGTGCCCGACCATGAACCCCGCGTTGACGGCGATCCGCCCTTCAAGGGCGTCCAGATACTCACCGAAGGAGTGCCAGCTCCACGGCGCCCCCTCCTCCAGCGCAACCAGCGACATGCCCTCGACCTTGGACATCATGCGCCGCGTGTAGTCGGCGTCCTCGGGCCGGGAGGGGTTCAAAGGCGCGAGCGTGAAACCGCAGTTCCCGGCAGCGACGGTGGTGACCCCGTGGTTGAGGGACGGGGTCGCATACGGGTCCCAGAACAACTGGGCGTCGTAGTGCGTGTGCGGGTCGACGAAGCCGGGGGCGAGGACGAGCCCGGTTGCGTCTTCGCTGCTCCGGGCCGCTTCGGTGACGATGCCGATGGCCGCGATACGGCCATCCCGGATCCCGACGTCAGCGGTGTAGGCGGGCGCACCCGTCCCGTCGACGACGGTCGCCCCCTTGATGACATGATCAAGCATGCGGTGACTCCTTGGGTTGCGTTGGGCATGCCTCCCTAGGGGCGCGGGGAACTGCGCGACAAGCCACAACGCGCCCGCACCCCGCAACGGCGATCAAGAAGCAGCCCGGAACCGGGAAGTCCGATGCACCGGATCCGTGTCGATCTTGGGGATGACGTGATCGCCGATCAACCGAATCGTCTGCAACGTCTCCTCCTTCGGCACCCCCACCGGCAACCCGAAGCTCAGCTGGTCCGCCCCCGCCTGCTCCCACCGCTTGCACTGCGTGAGCACCTCGTCCGGGTCCCCGCAGATCAACAGCTCCTCCTCGATGAGGACTTCGACGAACTCGGGCGTGTACTCCGGCAGCGTCTCCGGCCACACCGGGAAGCCCTCGGGCCGCGGGAAGGTGTCGTGGTACCGGAACACCAGCGACGGCAGGTAGTGCAGCCCGCCGTTCACCGCGATCTCGATCGCCTCGGCGTGCGTCGGCGCGCAGATGGCCGTCGTGGTGACCATCACGTTGTCGTTGACGAAGTCCCCGACCGGCTCGGCGTTCACGATCTCCGTCTTGTACTGCTCCAGCACCCACTCCATGTCGGAGACCTTCTGGATGCTGAACCCGAGCACCCCGAGGCCCTTGCGGGCGGCCATGGCGTACGAGGGCGGCGACCCGGCGGCGTACCACATCGCCGGATGCGACTTCCCGTACGGCTTCGGCAGGACCTTGCGCGGGGGCAGCTGCCAGTGCTTGCCCTGGAAGCCGGCGTACTCGTCCTGGAGCCACATCTTCGGGAACTCGGCGATCGTCTCCTCCCAGATCTCCTTGGTGTAGTTCATGTCGGTCACACCAGGGATGAACCCGAGGATCTCGTGCGAACCGGCGCCGCGACCGCTGCCGAACTCGAACCGGTTCCCGGTCAGGTGGTCGAGCATCGCGACCTTCTCGGCCACCTTCACCGGGTGGTTGACCTGGGCGAGGGGATTGAAGATCCCCGATCCCAGATGGATCCGCTCCGTCGCGTGCGCCAGGTAGCCCAGGAACACGTCGTTGGCGGAGAGGTGCGAGTACTCCTCGAGGAAGTGGTGCTCCGACGCCCACGCGTACTTGAAGCCTGACTTGTCCGCCTGGATGACGTACTCGGTCTCCTCCATCAGCGCCTTGTGCTCCGCGAGCGGATCTGTCTCGGCGCGTTTGCCCACGTATCCCTGTACAAAGAGCCCGAATTCCAAGGCGGTTCACCGTCCCCGGTTCCGAAGTTTTCTGACGCACCGTCAGTTTTGATGCACTGTGGCACCACCCACCTGGAGGGTCAATACCTGACGGGCAGTCAGATGACGCTGACCCCGGCCAGCCAGCCCCCGTCGATCACGAACGGCTGCCCGGTGATGTACGAGGAGTCGTCGGAGGTCAGGAACAGGGCCAGCCGTGCGACCTCCTCCGGCTTCCCGATCCGGCCGAGCGGCACCAGCTTGCGGTACAGCTCGTCCAGGGCCCGGCCGGTCTCCGCCGCGTCCGCCGTCGGGTCCAGCCGGGCCGGGTTGGACATGGCGGTGTCGATGGCCCCGGGGCACATGGCGTTGACGCGGATGCGCCGGCCCGCCAGTTCCAGGGCGGCGACACGGGTGAGGCCGAGGACGGCGTGCTTGGTGGCGGCGTACGTCCCGACGGCCGCCATGCCGGTCACGGCCGTGTAGGAGGCGGTGTTGACGATCGTGCCGCCGTCCTCCAGCACCGGCGCGACGGTCTTGATGCCGAGGAAGCAGCCGACCTGGTTGACCTGTACGACCTGCATGAACTCGTCGAGGGGGGTGTCGAGCAGGGAGTTGAAGCGCAGAATGCCGGCGTTGTTGACCAGGCCGTCCACCCGCCCGAGGGAGTTCTTCACGGCGCTGACGGCCGACCGCCACTGGTCCTCCTGGCTCACGTCCAGGTGGACATAGCGCGCGCCCAGTTCCTCCGCGAGGGCGGCGCCCTGCTCGTCGAGGACGTCGGCGATCACGACCTCGGCCCCCTCCGCTCTGAACAGGCGGGCCTCCTGCTCCCCCTGTCCGCGCGCCGCCCCGGTGACGATCACGACGCGTCCGTCCAGCTTGCCCATGCCGTAACTCCTCAGAGAAGGGGCGCCACGTCGGCGCCGAAGGCCGCCATCTGGTCGGTGAGTTCGGTGCGGCTGCGGCTGCGGAACCGCACCTGGATCTGGTGCACGCCCATCGCGCGGTACGCCCGCAGGGACTCCGCGAGCGCGTCCGGGGGGCCGGTCAGGGTGCGGCGGCCGACGTCCCAGGCGGGCGTGCCGAGGTAAAGCGGCTCGGTGATGGCGCCGATCGTGAACGGCCCGTCGAGGGCCGCCTCGTCCCGCAGCCGCCGTATCCGCTCGATCTGCGCGGGCAGCCGGTCCCGCGGGTCGCCCTGCGGCAGCCAGCCGTCGCTCTTGAGGGCGGCCCGGCGTACGGCGGCCGGGGACGATCCGCCGACCCACACCGGCACGTACTCCTGGGCCGGTCGCGGCTGCTGCCCGAGTCCCTCGAAGTCGTAGACCTTGCCGTGGTGTTCGGGGAACTCGTCGGGGCCGAGGGCGGCGCGCAGGGCGTCGATCGACTCGTCGAGCACGGCCCCGCGCCGGTCGAAGTCGACGCCGAGCACCTCGAACTCCTCCCGGACGTGCCCGGCGCCGACGCCCAGGATCAGGCGGCCGCCCGCCAGGTGGTCGACGGTGGCGTACTGCTTGGCCGTCAGCAGCGGATGCCGCAGGCCCACGACGGCGACATGGCTGAGCAGCCGCACCTGCTCGGTCACACCCGCCAGGAAGCCGAGGGTGGCGACGGGGTCGTACCAGACCGTGCTCATGGCGGGGGCCAGCCGGCGCGGGATCGCGACGTGGTCGCAGCTCGCGAGGTAGCCGAAGCCGGCGCGGTCGGCGCTGCGGGCGATCTCCAGCAGGTCCTCGGGACCGGCAGCGGCCTCCCAGCCCTCGGCGTAGATCGTGCTCTGGGACTGGACGGGAAGCTGCATCCCGTACGAGAAGGTGGTCACCGCCAGAGTCCCTCAGGGGTGAGGCCCAGCAGCTCGATGGCGTTCCCGCGCACGATCCGCTCCACCACCTCCGGGTCCAGGTGGCCCATCTGCGCCTCGCCGACCTGCCGGGACTTCGGCCAGGTGGAGTCGGAGTGGGGGTAGTCGGTCTCGTAGAGGACGTTGCCGACGCCGATCGCTTCGAGGTTCTTCAGCCCGAAGGCGTCGTCGAAGAAGCAGCCGTAGATGTGCTCGGCGAAGAGTTCGGACGGCGGGCGGTGGACCTTGTCGGCGACTCCGCCCCAGCCGCGGTTCTCCTCCCAGACGACGTCGGCACGTTCGAGGATGTACGGGATCCAGCCGATCTGACCCTCCGCGTACATGATCCTGAGGTTCGGGAAGCGTTCGAACTTGCCGCTCATCAGCCAGTCGACCATCGAGAAGCAGCAGTTGGCGAAGGTGATGGTGGAACCCACGGCGGGCGGGGCGTCCTTGGAGGTCGAGGGCATACGGCTGCTGGAGCCGATGTGCATGGCGATGACCGTGCCGGTCTCGTCGCAGGCCTCGAGGAAGGGGTCCCAGTCGTCGGAGTGGATGGACGGGAGGCCCAGGTGCGGGGGTATCTCGGAGAAGGCGACGGCACGGACCCCGCGGGCGGCGTTGCGCCGGACCTCCGCCGCCGCGAGCCCGGCGTCCCACAGGGGGATGAGGGTGAGGGGTATGAGCCGGCCCTGCGCCTGCGGTCCGCACCACTCCTCCACCATCCAGTCGTTGTAGGCCTGGACGCAGAGCAGGGCCAGCTCCTTGTCCTCGGCCTCGGTGAAGGTCTGGCCGCAGAAGCGCGGGAAGCTGGGGAAGCAGACCGAGGACTGGACGTGGTTGACGTCCATGTCGGCGAGGCGCTGCGGGACGTCGTACGAGCCCGGGCGCATCTGCTCGTAGGTGATGACCTCCAGCTTGATCTCGTCCCTGCTGTAGCCGACGGCGGTGTCCAGGCGGGTGAGGGGCCGCTGGAGGCCCTCGTACAGCCACCAGTCGCCGAGGGGCCCGTCGTCGCCGGGGGCGCCCATCACCGGGCGGAAGCGGCCGCCGAGGAAGGAGATCTCCTTCAGCGGCGCGCGGACTATGCGGGGGCCGGTGTCGAGGTACTTCTTCGGCAGGCGGCTCTGCCAGACGTCGGCGGGCTCCACGGTGTGGTCGTCGACGGAGATGATCAGCGGGAAGTCCGGGAAGTCCTTCGTGGTCTCCATGGCGGTCACGGTAGCGCCGATCTGACGACCCGTCAGCTATGCGGGAGCCACCAGCGGTTCCGCCGCGGGTGCGAAGAGGAGGTGAGGGCCTTGTGATATCCCGCGCGTCTGCCCGTACAAGCCCTCTCCGCAGCTGACGCATCCGCCATGAACAAGGCAAACTGACGTGGTTGCCCACTGTGTCTAGGGAGACGGCGATGGACGGTGTACCGCGAGTGCCGGAACAGAGGCGGGCCGGCTCCTGCGCGGAGCCTGCCCCGCTGAGCTTCGGCGTGCTCGGTCCGGTACGAGCCCGGCGCGGATCGGAGCAGCTGAGCACCGGCTCCCCGCAGCAACGTGCCCTGCTCGCCGCCCTGCTGCTGCGCGAGGGCCGTACGGCCACCGCGGGCGAGCTGATCGACGCCGTGTGGGGCGACGAACCGCCCTCGCAGGCCCTGGCGGCGCTGCGGACGTACGCCTCCCGGCTGCGGAAGGTGCTGGACCCCGGGGTCCTGGTGAGCGAGTCCGGCGGGTACGCGGTGCGCGGACTGGCCGAGGGCGCCCTCGACCTGGCGGTGGCGCAGGACCTGGCCGCCGAGGCGGAGAAGGCGAAGAGCGCCGGGGACCTGGGCCGGGCCCGTGAGCTGCTCGGCCGCGCGCTGGCGCTGTGGGACGGGGAGGTGCTGGCCGGCGTGCCCGGCCCGTACGCGGAGGCACAGCGGGCCCGCCTGGAGGAGTGGCGGCTGCAACTCCTGGAGTCCCGCCTGGACATGGACCTGGAACAGGGCTGCCACGGGGAGGCCGTGTCGGAGCTGACCGCCCTCACCGCCGCCCACCCGCTGCGCGAGCGGCTGCGCGAACTGCTGATGCTGGCCCTGTACCGCAGCGGCCGCCAGGCGGAGGCGCTGGCGGTGTACACGGACACCCGCCGGCTGCTGGCGGACGAGCTGGGGGTGGACCCGCGGCCGGGGCTGCGGGAGCTGCAGCAGCGGATCCTGCAGGCCGACCCGGGGCTCGCGGAGCCGGCGTCCCCGCAGGCCGAACCGGCCGCCGCCCCGGTCCGCCCGGCCCAACTGCCCGCCACCGTCCCCGACTTCACGGGCCGCGCGGCCTTCGTCCAGGAGCTCGGCGAGGTGCTGTCCTCGGCCGAGGGCCGGGTGATGGCGGTGTCCGCGGTGGCGGGCATCGGCGGCGTCGGCAAGACCACGCTGGCCGTGCACGTCGCCCACCAGGCGCGGACGACCTTCCCGGACGGCCAGTTGTACGTCGACCTGCAGGGCGCGGGGGCACGGGCGGCGGAGCCGGAGACCGTCCTGGGGTCCTTCCTGCGGGCCCTGGGCACGGCCGACTCGGCGATCCCGGACTCCCTCGAGGAGCGGGCGGCGCTGTACCGGTCGGTCCTGGACGGCCGCCGGGTGCTGGTCCTGCTCGACAACGCACGGGACGCGGCGCAGGTACGGCCGCTGCTGCCCGGCACGGAGGGCTGCGCGGCGCTGGTGACCTCGCGGGTGCGGATGGTCGACCTCGCCGGGGCCCATCTGGTGGACCTGGACGTGATGTCCCCCGAAGAGGCGCTGGCGCTGTTCACGAAGATCGTGGGCGAGGAAAGGGTGGCGAGCGAGCGCGAGGCCGCCCTGGACGTGGTCGCGGCCTGCGGCTTCCTGCCGCTGGCGATCCGCATCGCCGCATCCCGGCTGGCGGCCCGCCGCACCTGGACGGTCTCCGTGCTGGCCGCGAAGCTCGCGGACGAGCGCAGACGCCTGGATGAACTGCAGGCGGGCGATCTGGCGGTCAAGGCCACCTTCGAACTCGGCTACGGCGCGTTGGAACCGGCCCAGGCCCGCGCGTTCCGGCTGCTGGGCCTCGCGGACGGCCCGGACATCTCGCTGGCGGCCGCCGCGGCGGTCCTCGACCTGCCGGTGGAGGAGACGGAGGACCTGCTGGAGGCCCTCGTCGACACCTCGCTGCTGGAGTCGGCGGCCCCCGGCCGCTACCGGTACCACGATCTCGTACGCCTCTACGCGCGTGCATGCGCGGAGCGGGACGAGTGGCCGCCGAGCGAGCGCGACGCGGCGATGTCGCGGTTGCTGGACTTCTATCTGGCCACGGCGGCCGGGGTGTACGCGATCGAACGGCCCGGGGACCGCTTGGTGGACCACCTGGAGCCCACCGACTACCCCGGGCTGCGGTTCACCGAACGCCACGCCGCCCAGGACTGGCTGTACGCCGAGGCCAACTGCCTGCTGGCCTGCGTACACCAGTCCCTGGAGGGAAACAGGTTGCGCCGGGCGGTCGACCTCCTGTGGGCCGCGAAGGATCTCGCCGAGTCCGGTGCGAACGCCCGTGACTACGGCGCGAACGCGGTGACGGCACGCGATGCCGCCGCCGAGGCGGGCGACGCCCGCGCCGAGGGGCGGGCGCGCACCGCCCTCACGGATGCCCACCTCGCCGCGGGACGCTTCGACCAGGCGGCCGAGGAGGCGGAGCGGGCGGCGGCCCTGGGCCACGGGCTCGACGACGCCGCGCTCAACTGCTGGGTGCCCAACCACCGCGGCGTCATCGCCGTCTACGGCACCCGCCACGCGGAGGGCGCGGCGCACCTGCAGGAAGCGATCGACAACTTCCGGGCCGACCGGAACCTGGCGGGCGAGGCGAGCGCCCTGTGCAATCTGTCCCGCGCGCACCTGGCGATGGGCCGCACCGAAAGCGCCGTGGAACTGGCCCAGCAGGGCATCAGCATCTACGACCGTCTCGGCCACACCCTGCGCGGCGCCAACGGCCGCTACGCCCTTGGGCTCGCGCTCGCCCAGACCGGCGAACTCGACCAGGCGGTCGCCCAGTTCACGGAGGCACTCGAGGTCTTCCGGGACAGCCGGCAGCGCCTGTGGGAGGGCATGGCCATCTTCCGCATCGCCGAAGTGCGCCTGACCGAACGGAAACCCGCGCAGGCCGCCGCCCTCGCCGAGCAGTCCCTCGCCGTACTGCGGGGCATCGGCGGCGAATGGCGTCGCGGGAACGTGCTGACCGTCCTGGGCCGGGCCCTCGACGGCATCGGGCAGCCCGGCCGCGCCCAGGCCTGCTGGCGCGAGGCACTGTCCATCTACGAGGAACTGGGCTCGGCCGAAGCCGCGGAGGTGCGCTCCCTCATCTCCCCGCTGGCCGCCGCCTGACGCGCCTGCGCGGGCGTTCATCGTTCGTTTATCGCGCTCCGACACTCTGAACGTGTCGATGCGTCGCGTCGGGGGGCAGACGGATCGGCGATGCGGCCCATCACTTATGGTGAACGGCCCGTTCAGTCCGTCCGGCGGTCCTCGGGGGAGTCGCCGGGCGGACTTTGTCAGCACTGTCCCAGGACGTTTCAGGAGTGGAACACCATGGCTGAACCGAAGAAGACCGACGGCACCGTCAAGCCGCTCGACACGCACATCACGGACGCCAAGGCCGGCACCGTCAACCCGCTCGACACCCACATCACGGATGCCGACGCGGGCACGGTCACGCCGCTCGACACGCACATCACGGACGCCAAGGCCGGGACCGTCGGCCCGCTCGACACCCACATCACCGACGAGAAGGCCTGAGGACTCCTCACGGACTCCTCGCAACGGGGATCGGCCGCGGTGGCTCGGAGGGGGAGCCACCGCGGCCGCGGTGTGTTTCAGGATCTGCGCAGTTCCCCCTTCACGACCTTCCCGCTGGCGTTCCGCGGAAGCTCCCCCACGAACTCCACCCGCCTCGGCACCTTGTAGTTGGCCATCTCCCGCCGGGCCCAGGCGATCAGGTCGTCCGAGGTCATCGAGGAGCCCGGACGGCGCACCACATACGCCTTGCCGACCTCGCCCAACCGCGGATCCGGCACGCCGATCACCGCGACGTCGGCCACATCCGGGTGGAGGCCGAGGAGTTGCTCTATCTCCGCCGGGTAGGCGTTGAAGCCGCCGACGATGAACATGTCCTTGATCCGGTCGGTGATCCGCAGGTTCCCGTCGGCGTCGAGGACGCCCACGTCCCCGGTCCGCAGCCAGCCGTCCTCCGTCAGGACCTCCGCCGTGCCCGCCTCGTCCTCGTAGTAGCCGCACATGACGTTGAAGCCGCGGACCAGGACCTCGCCGGGCTCGCCGACCGGCGCCTCGACCCGTACCTCCGTGCCGGGGATCGCGCGTCCTGACGTCGAGGCGATCACCGTGGGGTCGTCGCCGCGCCGGCACATCGTGACGATGCCGCTGGCCTCCGAGAGGCCGTAGGCCGTCAGGACGGTCTCCACGCCCAGTTCCCCGCGCAGCCGTTCCACCAGTTGCAGCGGCACCACCGCCGCGCCCGTCACCACCAGCCGCAGCGCCGAGAGGTCGTGGGCGTCACGGGCGGGGTGGTCCAGCAGGGACTGGTGCAGGGTCGGCGGGCCCGGCAGTACCGAGACCCGTTCCGCCGCGATGTTGGCGAGGGCCGTGTCGATGTTGAACACCGGCTGGGGGATCATCGTCGCGCCGCGCATCAGACAGGCCAGGACCCCGGCCTTGTAACCGAAGGTGTGGAAGAACGGGTTCACGATCAGATAGCGGTCGCCCTGCCGCAACCCCGCGAGGTCGCACCAGATCTCGTACGCCCGCAGCGTCTGCGCATGCGTGATCACCGCACCCTTGGGGCGGCCGGTCGTGCCGGAGGTGAAGACGATGTCCGACGGCCAGGAACCCTCCACCGCCGCCGAGCGCGCCCGCACCTCGGCCGGTCCGAGGCCGTCCCCGCCCGCGAGGAAGTCCTTCCAGGTACGGAAGTCCTCGGGCGCGTCGTCCGACAGCACCACCACCTGGTCGAGATCCGGCAGCCCGGGCCCCCGGTCGACCGCCCGCCGCAGCGAGGCAACGTACGACGTGCCCAGGAACGTGCCCGTGATGAACAGCAGCCGCGCCCCGCTCCTGCGCAGGACGTCCGCCGCCTCCGCCCCCTTGAAGCGCGTGTTGACCGGCACGAGCACCGCACCGGCCGACACCGCGCCCAGCGCCGCCACGATCCAGTCCAGTGAGTTCGGGGCCCAGATCGCGACCCGGTCGCCCGGCGAGACGCCCGCCGCGACACAGGCCGCCGCCGATCGTTCGACGCGGGCGCCCAGTTCGGCGTACGAGATCCGGGTACGGCCCTCCACCACCGCCTCGGCGTCGGCGTACCGCTCGGCCGCCGACCGGACGAGTCCCGGAATGCTGCCCCACTCCACGTCACCGCGCACAACGGCCCCCTACTACTAGCTGACTACCCGTCAGATTAGCTGTAGCCTGACGCCCTGTCAGCTGAGGGGACAGCATGCGGAGGTGCACCAGCATGGCCGGAATCACCGGGATGAAGGACGCCACCGCGATCGCGGGCATCGGGCAGACCCCGTTCGCCAAACGCCTCGACGAGGACGAGCGGACCCTCGCCTGCCGTGCCGTCCTCGCCGCCCTGGACGACGCGGGTATCGCACCCGGCGAGGTCGACGCGCTCGCCTCCTACACCATGGAGGAGACCGACGAGGTGGAGCTGGCGAAGGCCGTCGGCTTCGGGGACCTCACCTTCTTCAGCAAGGTCGGCTACGGCGGCGGCGGTTCCTGCGCCACCGTCGCCCATCTCGCCGCCGCCATCGCCGCCGGCCAGGCCACGGTCGGCGTCGCCTGGCGGTCCCGCAAACGCGGCAGCGGCCCCCGCCCGTGGAAGAACACCACCGTCCAACTGCCCACCCCCGCCCAGTGGACCCGCCCCTTCGGCCTGCTCCGCCCGGCCGACGAGATCGCCATGCTGACCCGCCGCTACATGCACGAGTACGGCGCGACCCGCGACCACCTCTTCAACGTCGCCCTCGCCTGCCGCAACCGCGCCAACCAGAACCCGGCCGCGGTGATGTACGAGCGGCCCCTGACCCGCGAGATGTACATGACCTCCCGCTGGATCAGCGAGCCGCTCTGCCTCTTCGACAACTGCCTGGAGACGGACGGCGCGTTGGCGTGCGTGGTCGTGTCGGCCGAGCGGGCGCGCGACTGCCGGCACCGGCCCGTCTACGTCCACTCCGCCGCCCAGGGCCTGCCCGCCCAGCACCACGGCATGGTCAACTACTGGAACGACGACCCGCTCACCGGCCCCGCCTGGACCGCCGCCCGGCACTTGTGGAAACACGCCGACTTCACGCCTCAGGACGTCGACGTCGCCCAGATCTACGACGCGTTCACCGCGCTCATACCGCTCTCCCTGGAGGGCTACGGCTTCTGCGGCCGCGGCGAGGGCGGGGCCTTCACCGAGCAGGGCGCCCTGGAGATCGGCGGGCGGCTGCCCCTCAACACCGGCGGCGGCGGGCTCAGCGAGGCCTATGTCCACGGCTTCAACCTCATCAACGAAGGCGTACGGCAGCTCCGCGGCACCAGCACCGCCCAGGTCCCGGACGCGGCCACCTGCCTCGTCACGGCGGGGGAAGGTGTCCCCACCTCCGCTCTCCTCCTGAGGAGCTGACCATGCTCGATCCCGTCATCGACTCCGACGGCGCCCCCTTCTGGGGCTACGCCCGCCAGGGCGAACTCCGCGTCCAGGCCTGCGCCGACTGCGGAGAGCCCCGCTTCCCGCCCCGGCCCTGCTGCCCGCACTGCCAGTCCTTCGCGAGCGCGTGGCGGGAGGTCGCCGGTCACGGCCGTATCTGGTCGTACGTCGTGCCCCACCCGCCGCTCCTGCCCGACTACGCGGACCAGGCCCCGTACAACGTGATCGTCGTGGAGCTCACCGACGCGCCACGGATCCGACTCGTCGGCAACCTCGTCGCCGAGGCCGGTGCGCGGCTCGACTCGGTGCCGGCCGGGCGCATCCGGATCGGTGCCAGGGTGCAGGTGGTGTTCACCGGCGAGGGTCTTCCGCAGTGGGTTCTGGAGCGCCCATGAACGTGCAGGTGCTGACCGACAAGGACACCGGCGTCGCGGTCGTCACCCTCGACCGGCCCGAGCGGCTCAACGCCGTCGACCTCACCATGCGGGACGAACTGCGGGCGATCTGGCGGGGGTTGCGGTTCGACGACTCGGTGCGCGCGGTCGTCCTCACGGGCGCCGGGGAGCGCGCCTTCTGCACGGGCCTGGACCGGAGCGCCGTCGTCCCGCAGCCCGACTCCCCCTACATGGCCGACGATCCGCTCCTCCACGTCGGCCCCAAGGCGAACGACCTGTGGAAGCCGGTCATCGCCGCCGTACGGGGAATGGCCTGCGGGGGCGCCTTCTATCTCCTCGGCGAGTCGGACTTCGTCGTCGCCGACACCACCGCCGCCTTCTTCGACCCGCACACCACATACGGCATGGTCAGCGCGTACGAGTCCGTGCTCATGGCACAGCGGATGCCGTACGGGGAAGTGGCGCGGATGATGCTGATGGGGACGGCGGAGCGGATGTCCGCGGAACGGGCGTACGACATCGGGCTCGTCTCCGAACTCACCGAGCCGGGTGGGGCGTTGGCGGCCGCTACGGAGTGCGCGACCGTGATCGCGGGGTATCCGGCCGAGGGCGTCCAGGGGACCGTGCGGGCCCTGTGGGCGGCGAGGGAGGGCGCCGTCGCCGCCGGGTTCGCGCAGGCGGCGCACCTGGTCGCGCTCGGGAACCTCCCGGACGAGCGGCAGGCGGAGCTGTTCGCCGGGCGGCGGAGGGATTTCCGGACGCGATAGGACGTCAGCTCGCGGCCGGCGCCTGGTCGGCCACCTCGCAGTGCTTGATGCGCGCGACAAGGTCGTTGCTGCCGCCCACGTTCACCCTCACCGTCGCCGTCCCGTGCGCGGGCACGTTCGCCATGTCGACCCGGCTTCCGGCGGCACCACCCTTCGCGTCCCGGAAGGTGACGGTGACCTCGAAGGTGCCCGCGGTGTCG
Organism: Streptomyces sp. NPDC049541; assembly: GCF_044465725.1. Classification (NCBI taxonomy): domain Bacteria; kingdom Bacillati; phylum Actinomycetota; class Actinomycetes; order Kitasatosporales; family Streptomycetaceae; genus Streptomyces; species Streptomyces sp. NPDC049541. Next base: position 339,718 of record NZ_JBITLY010000006.1, read on the forward strand.
TTCGGGTTGCTGACCTCGACGGTCGCGTACGGCTGCTGCACGGTCGCGCACTTCAGCAGGACCGCCATGGCGGGCGACAGCGAAGCGGCCGTGGACGGGGACGCGTACGAACCGCTGCCCCCGGTGGTGGTCGTCGTGTGCGACGACGTGTCGTGGTCCTGCGACGAACTGCTGCATCCGCCGCTGCTGTGATGGTGCTTGCCGATGCCGTGGTGCCGCCCCGAGAAGCCGGTCAGCGACAGGACCACGAACCCGATGACGGCCGTGTACTTGAGTGTGCGCCCCCGTGTATTCACGCCATTACTCTAGCGAACTGCTGTCACGGCCATGTCACCGCGTGGCGACCGCCGCGTACCCGGCGTAGCGTCTAGGTGGGACGGCCGCCGTCCACACCCTTCCGTGACACCGGTACGACGGCCGTCACCCCACAGCTCAGGCAGACCGCGCGGTCCCCGTCCCCTTCTCCGCGTCCAGCGCGTACACACAGCGGTCCTTGCTGCACGCGTACACCACGCCGTCCTTCACGACGGGGGAGCCGGTGATCTCGCCACCGGTGGCGAGTTTCCAGCGCAGCCGCCCGTCGTCGGCCTTCAGGGTGTAGAGCAGGTGGTCCGTGGACCCGAAGTGGATGCGGCCCTCCGCCACCGCGGGGGCACCCACGATGTCGCCGCCCGCCTGGAAGCGCCACTTGGGGGTGCCGGTGACCGCATCCAGGGTGTACAGGCCCTTGCCGCTGCCCACGTGGACGTGCCCGGCGGCCACCAGAACGGGGTCGATCGACGCCCGGGACTCGGTGGCGATGCGCCAGCGGTCGCGGCCGTCGGCGGCATCGAGGGCGTAGACCGTGCCGAGGTAGTCGACCAGGTAGATGCCGCCGCCGGTGACCGCGGGGCCGGGCGCGAAGGTGGGCGGGCACAGGAAGACCGCGGGGGCCTCGAAGTGCCACTTCACATGGCCGCTCGCCACGTCGACCGCCAGGACCCGGGTGCCGGCGGAGACATACACGTACCCGTCCGGGGCGGGCGTCACCCGTACCGGGACGCCGCCGCAGGAGGCCGCGTCGCCGATCGGGTAGGACCAGCGCTCCTTGCCGGTGCGGGCGTCCAGGGCGCGCAGCCGGGCGTCCTGCCAGACGTAGACCGTGCCCTCGTGGACGGTGGGCCCGGCCTCCGGGGACTCGAAGTCGGTCTGCGCCCCGGTGAGTTCCCACAGTTTCTGGCCGTTGGACGCATCCCAGGCCTGGACGCCGCCACCGCGCGTGCCGGTGACGACGGTGCCCCGGTCGGCCTTGAGGGAGTACACCCACGCGTCCGTGGACAGCCGCCACAGGTCGGCGCCCTCACGGCAGTCCAGGGCGAACAGCGTCGGTCCGTCGGAGGCGTGGATACGGCCGTCGGCGACCGCCATCGTCCAGGCCACGTCCCGCGTCTTGAAGCGCCGGCGGCCGGTGGCCACGTCCAGGGCGTGCACCTCGAAGGAGGTGACGTAGACGAGGTCGCCGGAGACCGACGGGGTGCCCCATACGTCGTTCGACATGCGGAAACGCCAGGGGCGCCAGCCTGCCGCGGCCTCCGGGGGCGCGGGCAGCGCGGCGGGTGCCACGGGGTCCGCGCCGTTGACTCCGGGGCGCGGCTTGGACCAGGAGGCGGCCAGGGCGGCCTCCGGAGGAGGTGCCTTCACGGCGGCGGCGCGGACGTCGGCGACCCGCGGCCCCGGCCCGATGGGCACCTGGGCGCCGGCCAGCCGGACGGGGCCGGTGTCGGGGGCGCCGGCGAACACGGGGGACGCCGGTACGACGGGGTCGTGCGGGGGCGGGGGCGGCACGGGGGCGGGGCGGGCGCCGCCGCCGCTGCGGCCGCCGCCCTGGCCCGGCTTGGCCGCCGGGCGGCCGTTGCGGCGCGCCTCGATCAGGCTCACCGCCCGCTCGGGCAGCCAGGCCGAGGCCGTACCGCTGTCGTCGGTGCCGGAGCCGAAGAGGTGCGGGGCCAGCTGGGCCTGGAGGTCGGCCGGGTTGGGGCGGGCGGTGGCCTCCATCTGCATGCAGGACTCGATGAGCGGGCGCAGCTCGTCCGGGAGGCCCTCCAGGTCAGGGCCCTCCCGCAGCAGCATGAAGACCGTCTCGACCGGGTTGGCGCCGTGGAAGGGCGGATGCCCGGTGGCGGCGAAGACAAGCATCGAACCGAGCGAGAAGACGTCGCTCGCGCCGGTCACGGACCGCGAGTCCTTCGCCTGCTCCGGCGACATGTAGGCGGGCGTACCCACCGCCACGTTCGTCATCGTCAAACGCGTGTTCGAAACGCCGGAGGCGATACCGAAGTCGATCACCCGGGGGCCGTCCTCGACGACGAGGACGTTCGAGGGCTTCAGGTCCCGGTGCACCAGACCGGCGCCGTGGATCGACTGCAGCGCCTCGGCCACACCCGCCGCCAGCCAGCGCACCGCCTGGGCCGGGAGCGGCCCGCACTCGTTCACTATCTCTTCGAGGGAGGGCGCGGGCACATACGCGGTGGCCAGCCACGGCACGGCGGCGCGTGCGTCGGCGTCGACCACGGCCGCCGTGTAGAAGCCGGAGACCGCCCGGGCGGCCTCGACCTCGCGCGAGAAGCGGACGCGGAACAGCTGGTCCTCGGCGAGCTCCGTACGGACCGTCTTGATCGCCACGCGCCGGCCGGACGCCGAGCGTGCGAGATAGACCAGCCCCATGCCGCCGGCACCGAGCCGCCCCAGCACTTCGAACGGACCGATACGCCGCGGATCGTGCTGTGTCAGCTGATCCACCACTTGCCTGCCACCTCCCCGTACGGGCCGCGCCGGCCACATCTCTACGCGACCCCGTGCAGCGTCTCACCACCGCACCGCCATGGCGGCACGCACCCTGATTCTTCCTGTCCCGGGCACTGGTTGCGAACCCGGGACCGAGTCGGGATGCCTCACCCCAAAACGGTACGTTTCACCGCACGATCTGTTTCAGTCGGTCTATTTCAGCAGTTTTCAGTCGGTCTGCCTGCGTGATTCCAGCACGGCGAACGACGCCCCCTGATTGTCGGTGACGACGGCCACCCTGCCGTACGACGTCTCGAATACTGGCGCCCAGATCCGGCCCCCGAGACGGCTCACCGTCCCGAGTGCCGCGTCACAGTCCTCGACGCCGAAGTGCACCAGGAAGTGGGGTGGCATCTCGGCCGGGAAGACCTCCGAGACGGCCGCCCGCCCGAAGTCGGGCCTGGCCTCCGGCCCGAACAGGGCGTCATGGAAGAGATCGCCGTAGAAGGTGTTGGCGACCTCCACGTCCCGGGCGTACAGCTCGGCCCATGCGAAGGTGCCGGGCTCGTGCCGTCGGCCGAAGCCGGGGTGGCTGCCCGGCTCCCAGAGCCCGAAGACGGCGCCCTCGGGGTCGGTGACCAGCGCGGCCGTGCCCAGCTCCGCGACCGGCGCGGGCGCCGTGACGACCTGCCCGCCGGCCGCCCAGATCCGGTCGGCCAGTGCCTCGGCGTCCGGCGTCGCGAAGTACACCGTCCACACGGTGGGCAGCCGCCCGTCCGTCTTACGGGCGAGCGCGGCTACCGGCTCCCCCTCCTTACGGGCCCACACGAAGCCGCCGGGCGCCTCCGGCCGGTCCTCGAAGATCCACCCGAAGAGCTCGCCGTAGAACCGCTTCCCCGCCTCCACATCGGGAAGCTGCGCGTCCACCCAGCACGGGACGCCCTCTCCGTACGCGGATGCCCTGTTTTCGGCCATACCGCCAAACTAACGGCGACTCACGCACCCCGCAGGACCAGGCACACCTGTCTCCACCCTCTCGCACACCCCATTTGCAGTCGGCCGAATCGCGCTCCCATCACCCCTCGGTAAGCTGACGACATGACAGGACAAGTGCGTACCGTCGACGGCCGCGTGGCCGGCCGGCGTGGGCAGGCGACCCGGCAGAAGCTGCTCGACTGCCTCAGCGAGATGCTCAGCTCCTCCCCTTACCGGGACGTCAAAGTCATCGATGTCGCCCGGAAAGCGGGGACTTCGCCCGCGACCTTCTACCAGTACTTCCCGGACGTCGAGGGCGCCGTCCTGGAGATCGCCGAGCAAATGGCCGCCGAGGGCGGGCAGTTGACCACCCTCCTGGAGGGCCGCTCCTGGGTCGGCAAGGCCGGCTGGCAGGCCGCGCAGGAACTCGTGGACGGGTTCCTCGAGTTCTGGCGCAAGAACGACGCGATTCTGCGTGTCGTCGACCTCGGTGCGGCCGAGGGCGACAAACGCTTCTACAAGATCCGCATGAAGATCCTCAACTCGGTGAACAACTCCCTCACCGACTCGATCACCGAACTGCAGTCCAAGGGAAGGGTCGACAAGGACGTGAACCCGGCGGCGGTCGCCGGTTCGCTGGTCGCGATGCTCGCGGCGGTCGCCTCGCACCAGAAGGGATTCCAGACCTGGGGCGTCAAGCAGGCCGAACTCAAGCCGAATCTGGCCCTGTTGGTGCACCTGGGTGTGACTGGCAAGAAGCCGACGAAATAGAGCTCCCTTTTTTCCAGGCCCAAGTCCTGTCTGGCAGGCGGTGGTTCACCCGACGGTGAGCCGCCGCCTGCTGCGCTATGCGGGGAGTGGACGGTCCCGCACCACGTGCTTCATCACCAGCGTCGACGTCAGCCGCTGCACTCCAGGCAGCGTCGCCAGCCGCTCGTCGTACAGCCGCTGGAAGGCGGCGAGGTCGGCGGTGGCCACCCGCAGCAGATAGTCGGGCTCACCGAACAGCCGCTGCGCGTCCAGGACATGGGGGATGTCCGCGAGCGCCCGCTCGAACCCGGCGACCGTGTCCCGGTCCTCCTGCCGCATGGAGACGAAGACCAGCGCCTCGAAGGTCAGCCCCACCGCGGCCGGCTCCACCACCGCCCGGTACCCGCTGATCGCCCCCGACCGCTCCAGCTCCCGCAGTCGCCGATGACACGGCGAGACACTCAGCCGCACCCGCCCGGCCAGCTCGGTGACGGTCAGCCGCCCGTCCTGCTGCAGCTCGGCAAGGATTTTCCGATCCACGTCGTCCATGGAGTAGTTCCTTCCATGAATCCGGGCCCGGTGAGCAAAATGCGGCAACACTTTCGGGACATTCGGGCCTAATGTCGCCCTCATGAACACCGGACTGCTGCTTTCCTTCCTCGCCCTCGACCTCCTGCTGGTGTGCGTGCCGGGCGCAGACTGGGCGTACGCGATCACGGCCGGCCTGCGCGGGCGTTCCGTCGGCTGGGCGGTGGGCGGTCTGGTGGCGGGGTACGCGGTGCACACGGCGCTGGCGGTGGCGGGACTCGCGGTGCTGGTGGCGGGCGAGCCGCGGCTGCTGACCGCGCTGACCGTCGCGGGGGCCGGGTACCTGGTGTGGCTGGGCTGGGGAGTGCTGCGCCACCCGGGCACCCCCGGCACGACGGACGAACCCGCCGGGACCTCCCGCGCCCGCGTCTTCCTGCGCGGCGCGACGATCAGCGGTCTGAACCCCAAGGGCCTGCTGCTGTACCTGTCGGTCCTGCCGCAGTTCCTGACCGCCCACGGGAGCCTGCCGGTCCCGGTCCAGACCGCCACCCTCGGCCTGCTCCACATGGCGTGCTGCGCCGCCGTCTACCTCACGGTCGGCCTCGGCGCCCGAGCCGTCCTGGGCACCCGCCCGTCCGCGGCCCGCGCGGTGACGCGGACGTCAGGGGCGGCGATGCTGGGGATCGGGGCGTTTTTGCTGGTGCAGCGGTTGGCGACGTTGTAGCTCATTGAACACTTCCCGCCCGGTTTACGTACGTATGGGCACGTACTCCGCGAAAGGAGAGGCGATCATGAACCTCCTGAAGCGAGCAGCCGTGGCGGTGGCTTCGGCTGCGCTGGTCACCGGAGGCGCGGGCATCGCTTTCGCGGCCCAGCCCGGCGCGTCCTGCGAGGACACCCCCAATCCTCCGGGGAACTCGGTCAGTGCGCCCGGCTCTGCCTTCAACCCCGCCGGCAACGCCGGCACCCACTACGCCGGCGAACAGCCGCAGAACTCCAAGAACGCACACTCGGTCTCCCAGTACGACGTGGCCTGCACCCATAACCAGTCGTCGCACTGACACCGACTACCTCCGCACCACCCTGAACACCCGTATCTCCCGCTCCACCCGAGCCTGATACGTCGCATACGGCGGCCAGAAGGCCAGCAACGCCTTCCAGGCCGCCGCCCTCTCCTCACCCTCCAGCAGCCGGGCCCTGACCGGGATGTCCTGGCCCTTCCAGCTGATCTCGGCGTCGGGGCGGGCGAGGAGGTTGTGGGTCCAGGCCGGATGGTCGGTGCGGCCGAAGTTGGAGCCGATGACGAGCCAGCCGCCCTCCTCCGGCATACAGGCCAGCGGCGTACGACGTGGGAGGCCGCTGCGCGCACCCGTGGTCGTCAGGATCACTCCGGGCAGCATCTGCGCGCTGAGCAGGTACTTTCCGCGCGTCAGGCGGTGTACGGCCCTGTCGAGCCTCGGCACCACGTGTGGCGCCACCTTCGCGAAGCCCCTCGTGGAGGACACCTTCTGCACCAGCCGTTCGCCGATCACACCGCCACCTCGCGACCCTGCTCGAAGAGATGCGCCGCGTCGGCGGCGTGCGCCCGCAGCCGGTGGACCGGCCCGAACAGCAGCTCGTCGCCCGCGGCGCGCTTGAAGTACAGATGAGCCTCGTGCTCCCAGGTGAAACCGATGCCGCCGTGCAGCTGGATCCCTTCGGCGGCGGCGCCGCGCAGCGCCTCAAGGGCCTGCGCAAGGGCGAGCCCGCCCACCCGCTCGCCGTGGGCGGCGGCCCAGGCGGCGTAGTAGGCGGCCGAGCGTGCCGCCTGCACCTGGACGTACACGTCGGCCAGCCGGTGCTTCACGGCCTGGAAGGAGCCGATCGCCCGGCCGAACTGCTCGCGTTGCTTCACGTATGCGACGGTCCGCTCCAGCGCGTGGTCGGCGGCCCCGACGGCTTCGCAGGCCAGCACGGCGGCGGCCGTGTCCCCCACGGCGGAGAGGGCGTCGAGGACGTCATCCCCGTCTTCCGCACCCAGCAACTCGGCTCCCACGTCCCGCAGTTGGACACCCGCCAGCGGACGGGTCGCGTCGAGCGCGGTCCGGCGTATGCGTACGAGCCCGGGCGCCTCCCCCGTCACGAGGAAGAGGAGGGTGCGCGAGCGGGCGTAGCCGCCGGTGTGTGCGGCGACCAGCAGGAGCTGCGCGCTGTGGCCGTCCAGCACCTGGTCGACCTGCCCGTACAGCCGCCAGCCGTCGCCCGCCCGCCGGGCCTGGACGCCTCCCGCGCGCCCCCCGCCCGACCAGTCGCCGTCGCCCGTGCCGGTGAGGGCGAGGGCGGTGGCGAGGGCGGCGCCCGGGACGGCGAGGGCGGCCGTGAGGGTGCCGTCGGCGATGCGGGGCAGCAGGGCGGCTCGCTGCGTTTCGGTGCCGAGGGCGAGGATCAGGGGTGCGGTGAGCACACAGGTCGCGAGGAGCGGGGAGGGGGCGAGGGCCCTGCCCGACTCCTCTGCCACCAGGGCGAGTTCGGTCGTCGAGCAGCCGATTCCGCCGTACGCCTCCGGGAGGGCGAGTCCGGGCAGGCCGAGCCGGTCGGCGAGGGTGGTCCACAGGGCCGGGTCGTGTCCGGCGGGGGTGTCGAGGGCGGCGCGCAGTTCCGCGGGACCGCAGCGTTTGCGGAGCAGTTCGCGCAGGGTGCGGCGGATCCCGTCCTGCTCCGCCGTGAAGCCGGCGTCCATGGCTGTCCCCACTCTCTTCCCTCCAGATCTGACGGTCCGTCATATTAGGAGCGGTGGAACGATATGCACAGAGGCAGGAGGCCTCGCATGACGCAGATGACTTCCCGGAGCCGGAAGGTCGCCGTGGTCGGCGTGGCCCTCTCCGACTGCGGCCGCGTGGACGACGCGACCCCGTACACCCTGCACGCCCAGGCGGCCCGCCGGGCGCTGGCCGACGCGGGGCTGGGCCGTGAGGTGGTGGACGGCTTCGCTTCGGCGGGCACGGGCACCCTCGCTCCCGTCGAGGTGGCGGAGTACCTGGGCCTGCGCCCCACCTGGGTCGACTCCACCGCGGTCGGCGGTTCGACCTGGGAGGTGATGGCGGCCCACGCTGCGGACGCGATAGCGGCGGGCCACGCGAACGCGGTCCTGCTGGCGTACGGCTCGACGGCCCGCGCGGACATCAAGGCGGGCCGCCGCACCGGCGACCTCTCCTTCGGCGCGCGCGGCCCGCTGCAGTTCGAGGTGCCGTACGGCCACACGCTGATCGCCAAGTACGCGATGGCGGCCCGCCGCCACATGATCGAACACGGCACGACCGTCGAGCAGTTGGCGTCCGTCGCCGTACAGGCGAGGGCGAACGCCGCGCTGAACCCGGACGCGATGTTCCGCACCCCGGTCACCGTGGACGAGGTCCTCTCCGGCCCGATGATCGCGGACCCCTTCACCAAGCTGCACTGCTGCATACGTTCCGACGGCGGGGCGGCGGTGCTGCTGGCCGCCGAGGAGTACGTACGCGACTGCCGTACCGCTCCGGTCTGGGTGCTCGGCACCGGGGAGCACGTCTCGCACGCCGCGATGTCCGAGTGGCCCGACTTCACGGTGTCGCCGGCGGCGGTGAGCGGGCGGCTGGCGTTCGAGCGGGCCGGGGTCGGGCCTTCGGAAATGGACTTCGCGCAGATCTACGACGCCTTCACCTACATGACGCTGGTGACACTGGAGGATCTCGGGTTCTGCGGGAAGGGTGAGGGCGGGGCGTACGTGGAGAAGGGGCGGCTGAGGGTCGAGGGCGGGGAGCTGCCGGTGAACACGGACGGCGGCGGGCTGTCGGCCCAACACCCCGGGATGCGGGGGTTGTTTCTGCTGGTGGAGGCGGTACGGCAGTTGCGCGGAGAGGCGGGGGCGCGGCAGGTGCGGGCGTCGGACGGGGAGTTGCCCCGGCTGGGGGTGGCCTCGGGCACCGGGGGCTGGTTCTGCTCCTCGGGGACGGTGGTGCTGGGCAGGTGACCGGCTCGCGGGGGCTACTGGGCAGCCAGGGCCTCGCGCATCGCACGCGCGGTGGAGGCGGGGTCGTAGCCCGCGGGGACACCCTCGACCAGGATGATGTCGCCGTCGATGTGCCGCGAGCGCAGCGGCGCGATCTCCTGATACGCGGGCGAGTCCCACCAGGCCCGCGCCTCGGTGATCCCGGGAAAACCGATCACCACGACATGCCCGGGCCAACTGCCCTCCTTCACCTCGTGCTGCGTGGCGTGCACCAGGAAACGGCCGCCGTACGGCTCGAAGGTGCCGGATACGCGCTCGATGTACTCGGCGATCTCCGGGTGCGGGGCGGCCTCCCGCAGGTGGGCTATGGCGTAGGCGGTCATGGCGTGTTGCCGTCCTTCCGGTCGGTCGGGGTCCGTATGCCGACGATCGTGGCAGGGCCGGCGTGGTGGGGTCGATGACCTGAGAGGTAAGGGGCCAAGGGAGCGTCATCATCGCGTCTTGAACCCGCAAACAGTCCTTTTGAACCCGCAAACAGCCCTTCCCGGCGGATCACAGCCTCCGGTACTGCTGGTCTCTGCTCATGTACCAACAACGGGGGAGCGGGAATGAGCCAGTTCGGTGTCGACCCGGACACGCTGAACGAACTCGCCGGGAAGTTCGACAGGGAAGCGAAGGACCTGGCGAAGCCGATCGACGCCTTCGCGGCGTCCGCGTCCCAGATCGGAGAGGCCTTCGGCCTGCTCGGCGCCTGCGACGGTGCGGCGCAGAAGTACCAGACGCTGCTGACCAGCACTCTCAAGGCACTCGGGCAGCTGCCCGGCGTGCTCACCAGCGACGGCGACCGCCTGCGCCTGAACGCCACCAACTACCAGAACTCGGACCAGACAGCCGTGGACCATCTGCGCGCCGCGACCCAGCCCGCGGGAGGCCCGGCGTGAGCATCAACAGCTGGATCGACGGCAAGGTTCTGGACATCCTGCAGGCCTGCGGGGTGGAGCTCCCGGGTGGCAACGGCGACACGCTCCGCACGATCGCCGGTGCCTGGGACACCATGGGCAACGAGCTGACCGAGGTCGCGCACGCCCTCGACGTGCAGATCCAGGGCATCGACAAGCAGGGCTGGCACGGCGAGGCCCACGATGCCTTCGAGAAGCACTGGGCGGAGCAGAAGCGCGTCATCGACGATGTCGCCCACAACTTCCACCAGGTGGCCGACGGGCTGCGGGCGTACGCCGACGAGATCGACAAGATCAACGAGGAGATCATCGACATCTGTGTCGAGATCGCCGAGATGGAGATCGCGGGCGCCGCGCTGTCCTTCTTCACCGGCTTCCTCTCCGACCTCGTCGCGAACACGGCCGTGGCCACCCGGGTCGCCAGGATCGTCGACCTGGTGAAGCTGTTCAGCTCGGCGGCGGAGAAGGTGGCGGCTCTGCTGGAGCGGTTCGGTGCGCTCAGCGAGGCCGGGGCGGCGAGGCTGGCGAAGGTGGCCGAGTTCGCCGCGAAGTTCCTCAAGAAGGGGGCGGAGAGTTTCGTCACCAATTTCGTGGCGGACTCGGGCAGCGCGATGCTCAACCAGGCGGTCACCGGGCAGCCGATCACGGTGGGCAAGGATTTCTCCACCGGCGGCAAGGAGGCCCTGGGCACGGCCGCATTCACCGCAGGCGGCGGGGCACTGGCCGAGGGCGCCGACCTGACGGGCGCGGTCGGCAAGGTCCTCAGCGGCGAGGGCAGGGTCGGCAGCGCGGTCAACGGCTCGCTGGGCAACATCAGCGGCGGCCTCACGGCTGACGTGTGGAACCGCCAGGACGGCGCGACGATCGGATGGGACGCGGCGACGAACGCGCTGACCGGAGCGACCGGGAACGCCGCCAACGACGCCCACTTCCACCACATGGAGGAAGGCGGCAGCCTCGGTGGCGAACACCTCAGCGACCGGGGCAGGCTCGCCGACGCCGCATACAAGAACTCCGCCGGCACCGGCCTCAACACGGCGGTCTACGCGGCGGGCTCGGGCATCGAGTCGGATGCCCAGGAACTGGTCAAGGACGCCAAGAAAGCGAGCGAGTGATTCGTGCACGGTGAGTTGGGGGGCGTGATCCTGGCAGGGGTCGCGCACAACAACCCCCACTACGACCCCGGCTGGCTCCCCTTCTTCGCAGCGCTCGTCATGCTCGCGGGGTTCGTGATCGTCCTTGTCGGTGGAGCCATGTCCATCGGTGTGCGGGACCTCGTAGGCCGGAGGAAGTGGGCCGGTTACGCGATCGGGCCGGTGACCATCACGATCGGTCTTGCCGTCGTCGCCCTTGGCGTGTGGCTGTGGTGACCGCGTGACGTCGGGCGATCCGGGCCCAGTGCCTCTCCCTTACCGGACGAGCGAGGTGGGGGCGACATGAGACTTGCGGCCACCTGGACCCCGAACCCGAACCACCCCGCCACCTGGGGCGGCTTCTTCGCGATGCTCATCGTCATGGCCGGGTGCGCGGTCATCTTCGTCGGTCTGCTCGCATCATTCGCTACGTGGCGCAGCACCGAACAGCCGCGTTACCCCGGGCAGTGGCGTGTTCTCCTCGCCACGACGGGGTGCTTCGGGGTCGTGGGCCTTGCGATCATCGCCTTCGGCGTGTGGCTGTTCTGAGCGGCACCACCGACAACGGCGCAGTGGGCAAGGTGGGCGGCGGGCTCACGGCCGACGCACCGCCTTGCACACGGGCGTCCACGCTGCCGGCTCCGGTATCGAGGCGGATGTACAGGATCTGGCGAAGGACGCGTAAGCATGATCGACGACGTGAGGCTTGCGGCCGTTTCGGACCCCAACCCGGACCACCCCGCCACCTGGGCCGGCTTCTTCTGGGCGCTCCTCGGGGTTGGCGGGTGCCTGATCGTCGTCATCGGCGCCGCCCTGACCATCGCTCTCTGGAGCGTCAGCGATCAGAAGAAGTGGGGCAACTACGTTCTCGGGCCGGTGATGCTCGTGTTCGGTCTTGCAGTCGCCGGCTGGAGCTTCGGGCTGTGGTGACCGTGCACGACGGGCCGGCGACATGATCCTTGCGGGGGTCGCGCACAACAACCCGAACGGTCTGACCCGACCACCTGGCACCTTGCCATGCCCATGCTGTTAGTCTCCCCTCACTCGCGTGGGGGGAGCGGCCGGGGGGCCGGGAGGCGACCAGGGTGTCGCCGTGGTCCCGCCATGCTTCTTCTTGCCTTCCGGAGGAACCGTGGCCCAACCTGGCCGACACAGACCCTCTGCCCGTACGGCGGTCGTCCTGGCGGCGGCGCTGACGCTGAGCCTCCCGCTCGCCGCGCTGCCGTCACCGTCCGTCGCCGCCACGGCCGGGGAGGTCGTCGTACCGGCCGCCGCGCGGGCCGTGCCCCGGGCCACGCAGATCCTCAACGCGGGGACCAGCGGGTTCCTCTGGACGCAGGAGGGCGACGACCGGCTGCTGTGGACGGACTACGCCTCCGGCACCACCACGGCACTGGAGCAGCGGCTGGATGTGCCGGTCCAGTACGACATCGACACCGGCTCCTACCAGTCGTCCCCGTCCTTCCAGATGGGCTACTACGGGCGCGGTTCCGACACCGTGGCCCTCTACTCCGACGAGGACGACCAGGTCACCCTCCTCAAGGGCGGCGGCTCGACGGTCGTACCGGTGTCGGAGTACGACGATTACCTGGGCACCTTCGGAGACACGGTCCTCACCGCGAGCAAGAGCACCGGTGCGCTGCGGTTGCGGCGCGCCCAGGACGGTGGCGGAGTCGCCGAGTCTCCGGCGACCGGCCTGCCGGAGGGACAGCGGTCCTTCTCGGTCGAGGACGGCGACGCACGGTCCGTCATCCTCCGCTACGAGACGGACGGGGACGAAGGGGTCCAGCAGCACTGGGGCATCGTCGACCTCACCACGGGCGTGTTCAGCGCGCTGCCCGACCGGGTGAACGACACGGACCACTGGGAGGTGACCGGCTTCCGGCTGTCGAAGGGCTCGGTGCTGCGGCTCCGGCCCGGGCGCGGCAAGGCCGACCTGTACGACCGTGACGACCTGTCGGCCGCGCCGCGGACCTTCGACACGTCGTCCCTGACCTACGAGGCGTCGTACGGCGTCGTCGGCGACAAGCTGATCGGCCTGGCACCGATCGCCCCCGGCGACAACCAGTACCGGGGCCAGCCGCTGTTCGCCTTCAGCACCGACGGCACGGACACCGACATGGCCAAGGTCATGGACCCGGCCGCGCACGGCGTGGTCCAGACACCGGACGGCTCCCTCCTCGTGGCGGGCGCAGCGCAGTACGTCGAGCGCGGCGACCTCGACTGGGGCATCTACCGCATCGCGCAGGGCGACGACGGCTCCCTCACCCGCACCCGCGTGACCTCCGTCGACCCGATGCCCGCGCAGATCCACGGCCTCTCCCTCGGCAGCGGCATCCTCACCACGGCCGACGACAGCACGCTGTACGAGCCGCACACGATCCTCGGCGCCTACCGCAGCACCTGGCTCACCGGCAGCGGGATCGCCAAGTCCACGGTGGACGGTCTCGTCAGGGGATGGGACGGCGACTGCTCCCCGTACCGCCCCCGCTGCATCCAGATGTTCGCCGACGGCACCGGCTTCCACGGCCGCAGGGACGCCACCGAGTCCGACCTGACCATGCTGCGCGCCAACGGCGCCACCGACTGGGGCCCGACCGTCGACACCGGCGACAGCACCCCGCGGTTGAAGGACCTCTCCGGGCGGTACGGCGTCGTCGACGGTGCCTCCTCGGGCAAGCAGTACGTCGTCGACTTCACCGGCACGGGCAAGGTGCTCCAGAAGCGCGACCGGGTCGCCGCGGCCGTCTGGGGCGACACCCTGTGGAGCGGCGCGGCGAGCGGCGGCAAGGTGACGGCGACGACGCTTCCCGCCGGCACCGCCGGGGAGACCTTCACCACCCGCAACGGCTGCACCCCGTCCGATCTCCAGGCCGTGGGCCGCTGGGTGTACTGGGTGTGCGAGGACAACTGGGGTGACGTCCAGGGTTCGGGCGTCTACGACCGTACGACCAAGAAGACGGCCACCGCCCCGGACGGCCAGGTCCTGCTCGGCGACGGCTACCTCGTCGAGGCCCTCGCCGGCATCGAATCGGACAGCGGGCTGACCCTCTTCGACCTCCACAACGGCCTTCCGGCGAGCGGGAGCCACGCCGATCTGCCGCACCACAAGCTCGCCGGCTGGACCGACCTCGGCCGGGACAACGTCGGGGCGCGCACGAGTTGGACCGTGGACCGCTTCGGCGGCCAGGTCGCCTACGCCGACCGGGAGCAGCGCATCCACATCGTCCCGACCGGCGTCCCCACCTCCGCGCTCACCGCCATCGACGCGGCCGTCGCCCCCAAGCCGGCGGGCTGGTCCGGAACTTGGTGGCTTTCCAAGCCTGCCGCCGGCTGGCAGGTGACGATCCGCTCGGCGTCCGGCGCCACGGTCCGCTCCCTGTCCGGCTCCGCCGCTCGCGGCCTCCTGACGGCCACCTGGGACGGCAAGGACTCCACCGGCCGCCTCGTCCCGAACGGCACCTACACCTGGACCCTCACCGCCGCCCCCGCCGACGGCACCGGCACGCCCCTCACCCGCTCCGGCACCACCAAGGTGACGGAAGGCTCGGCGGCGCTCCACGACCACGCCGGCAACGACGGCATCGGCGACCTGCTCACCCTCGACTCCTCCGGCGGACTCACCGTCCAACGGGGCACCGGCACGGGAACCTTCTCCGGCAAGGTCACCGGCAGCGGCTGGCCGACGAGCGCGAAGTTCGTGTCCTACGGCGATCTGAGCGGCGACCGCTGCAACGACGTGCTGGTGCGGCTGAGCTCCGGAGCGCTGCGGCGGTACACGCCGGGCTGCGGCAAGGCGGTCACCCCGTCGACGCCGTACACCACCCTCGGCACCAGCGGCTGGACGCAGTACGACGTCCTGACCTCTCCCGGTGACGTGACCAAGGACGGCCGCCCGGACCTGCTCGCCCGCAACGCCGCCACCGGTGCCGTGTACCTCTACAGGGGGACCAGCACGGGCAAGCTGTCGGCGCGGGTGAAGCTCTACGACAACTGGAAGACGTACAAGAAGGTCGTCGGCACCGGTGACCTCAACGGCGACGGCGTCGGGGATCTGCTCGCCCAGGACAAGTCCAACACCCTGTACCGGTACGACGGCAAGGGCGACGGCACCTTCAAGGCGCCGGTGAAGCTCTTCAGCGACTGGGGCGGCTCGTACGACGTGATCGTCGGCGTCGGGGACATCACCGGTGACGGCAAGGCCGACCTCGTGTCCCGGGACTCCAGCGGCACCCTGTGGCGCAACAACGGCAACGGCACGGGCTCCTTCGGCGGACGCACGAAGATCGCCACCGGCTGGGGCGGGTACAAGTCGGTGATCTGAGCCAGGAGTTCTACGCCGCATGAACGGGCGGATGACGCCGCGGCCGACCCTTAGGAGTAAGGGGCGGCCGCGGTCGTTTTCGGTGGGCGGCCGTGTCAGCCGACGGTGTACGTGTACGGGATGCCGATGATCTCGGAGCCGTTCGCGCCGCCCATCGCCGTGTCGTTGTCCACGTGGAGGATCCCGTGGACGACCGTGCCGACGGGGGCCGCCGGGGCGAGGGTGAGGGTCATCGTGCCCGTCCTGCCCGCGGCCACCGGGAGGGAATCGTGCTTGGCGCTGTAGCCCCAGAACGCTCCCGTCGAGGCCGTGGCGCCGGGGTCGACCGGCTCGGTGGTGGCCGTCATCGTGATCTCGGCGGTGGTCTCGGGGGCGGGGGTGTCCTGGAAGGGGCCGGGTGAGGAGACGCCCACGGTCCAGACGCCGGCAGCCGGCTGGTCGGCGGTGGTCGCTCGCGCTGTTCCCCGGCCCCCAAGACCGTTCGGGGGGCCACCGTACCGCGCGTCCGGATGACGGCGAGTTGGCCGGTACCGGCCAACCACCCTAGGAACGGTGATACTCGACCCATGGGAACGGATCTTCATGAACTGCTGAGGTCGCTGCGGGTCTGGGACCCGGAGGTCACGCAGCTGCGCCCGTTCGACCCGGCGAACGCCCCCGCCGAACCACTGCCCCTCTTCACGGCGTGGTTCGCCGAGGCGGTGGCAGCCGGCCAGAAGGAGCCGCACACCATGTCGTTGGCCACGGCGGACGCGGACGGAACCCCGGACGTACGGATCGTGATGCTGCACGGCGCGGACGCGGACGGTTGGGCCTTCGCGACGCATGCGACGAGCCGCAAGGGCGGACAGCTGGCGGCCCGGCCGTATGCGGCCCTCTGTTTCTACTGGCCGGCGCTGGGCCGGCAGGTCCGGCTGCGCGGCCCGGTCACCGCCGCCCCGGCCCAGGAGTCCCAGGGAGACCTGCACGCCCGCTCGACCGGCGCCCTCGCCGCCGCCCTCACCGGACGCCAGAGCGAAGTCCTGGGCGCCGTGGAGGAGTTGGCACAGGCCTCCGAGGCCGCCTGGGAACGGGCCCAGCAGGAACCCGACGCCCCGGTGCCGACCTGGACCCTGTACCGGCTCCGCCCGGACGAGGTGGAGTTCTTCCAGGGTGACGAGCGCCGACAGCATGTACGGCTGAACTACCGTCGGGACGAGAGCGGTTGGGCCAAAGAGCTGCTGTGGCCGTAGGCCGCGGCCCCTCATGCCCTGAAGTCGTACACCGTGAAGTCCGCCACCGCCCGGTACCCGATCCGCTGGTACAGCGCGTTGCTGGTCGGGTTGGCGAGGTCCGTGAACAGCAGCACCTCGGTCGCGCCCGCCGCGAGGGCCGCCCGGCTGACCTCGGCCGTGACCGCCCCGGCGTATCCGCGGCCGCGCAGATGGGCCGGGGTGTAGACGGGGGCGACCCGGATCTGTCCGGCGACCATCGGTGTCACACCCGCCATGGCCACGGGGGTCCCGTCGTGGGCCTCCCAGAACGTCGTCCCGCCGTAGGAGATGCGCGAGTCGGCCCACCCCTCCGCACGCTCCGCGCCGCTCTCGCCGATGGCCTCCATGAACTCGCCGTACCACCGCACCAGTTGCTCCCGGTCCGTCGCGTCGGCGATTCTCGGTCGCCCCTCTGGGACCGGCTGCGGGACCGTCAACGTGCCCAGCCGGTACAGCCGCTGCCGCTGGTGCAGCGTCGTCGCCGCGCCGGTGTGCCGCTCCCAGGAGCGTGCCACGGCCTCGACCGTGGAGCGCTCACCCGTGACTCCCGGGACCGGGCGGCCCAGACCGGCGAGGTGAGCGGCGAGGGAGTCGGCCTCGTCGGGTGTGAGGGAGGTGACGCACAGCCGGTAGGGAGGCGTGCGGAAGTAGACCGCCCTGACTGCGCCTTCCGACTCCAGTACGCCGAAGTAGGGGGCCTCGGCGCCGTAGTACCGCGAGCCGCGCGTCCGCAGCCCCTCGGTCACCGTGAGCGGGACGGTGTGCAGGGCGGGGCGGGAGCGGAGGAAGCCCCCGGCGCGCGTCAGGAAGGTGTCCAGGTCGTCGGTGAGGTACCAGTCATCGGGACGCATGCCCCATGATCCCGCGCGCCTTCGCCCCGACGCCTCCGAATTACGGGCCCACGGCTCCCGTCACCGAATGGGCGGCTCCGGATCCGTGGCGATCCGCCCGTGCAGATGCACGTCCCGGAACGCGTCGTACCGCCCCGCCTCGAACATCGCGCCGCGCAACGTCCCCTCGTAGCGGAACCCGCACCGCTCGGCGATACGGCACGAGGCCTCATGACCGAGGGCATGGCCGAGCTCCAGCCGGTGTATCCCCAGATCGTTCAGCGCCCAGCGGGAGACCACCGCCAGAGCGCGGACGGCGACTCCCCGCCCCCGGGCCTCGGGCAGCACCCAGTACCCGACCCGGGCAACGCTCAGGAGGGAGTCGATCGCATTGACGCCGATGTGCCCCAGCACCGCACCGCTCGCCGCGTCGGTCACGCAGTACGGCGCCTCCGAACCGTCCGCCGAGGCCAGCACCTTGCCCCGCAGCGACTCGCGCGCGCCGGCCAGGTCGTCGACCTGCTTGAGCGGGGTGTTCCAGCGCCGGAACTCCGGGTCCGTGAGCCCACGCAGCCAGGCCGCGGCATCGGCGTCCGACTCCGCGTCCCACGGGCGCAGACGGATGCCATGACCGTGCAGATCGGGCATGGAGAAGGAGGAGGATGACGAGGAGGAAGAGGAAGAAGGGGCTGGCGAACGCCGTTCGATGTGCTGCGCGTCTGCAGAGCTCATCAGCCCATTCAAACCCCTACGCCTCACTTGCGCGGCCGGAATACCGGCACCCCTTCCCGGAACGCCACCTCCAGCTCGGCCCCCGCCCGCAGCTCACCCGCCCCGCACCCCACCACCTCCGTCATCATCCGCGGCCCCTCCGCCAGGTCGACGACCGCGGCCACGTAGGGCGTCCGCTCGCCGAAGGGCGGCAGCTCGTTCCGGTGGACGACGGACCAGGTGTAGAGCACCGCCCGGCCGCTCGCCCGCTCCCACTGCACGTCCTCGCTCCAACAGTGCGGGCAGAACTCGCGCGGGTAGTGATGGGCCCGCCCGCACGCCCCGCAGCGCCGGATCAGCAGCCTGCCCTCGGCGGCCGCGTCCCAGTAGGTCCGTGTGAAGGCGTCGGTCTCGGGGACGTCCTGGCGCGTGGTCACCCGAACCACCCCACCACGGCGTCCAGCGACCACGTCTGCCACGACATCCCGAACAGCGCGACCACCGACATCAGCGCCATCATCGAGTTCTGCCCCTGCTCGGCCACGTCGTGGATCATGAGCGTGAAGTAGAGGACGTTCAGGAGCAGCCCTCCGACCAGCGCGATCGGACTCAGGAACCCGACGACCAGCCCCAGCCCGATCGCGAGCTCCGCGTACACCACGACGTACGCCATCGTCCGCGGGCGCGGCGCCACCATGACCTCGAAGCCGGACCGGACCGCGTTCCAGCGGTGCTTCGCGGCGATGCCCGCCGCCCACGCGATCCCGGTCCCGCGCTCGAACCAGGCCTTGCGGTCCTTGTGCCGCCAGCTCTCCAGCCACCACAGCCCGAGTCCTATGCGCAGCACGGCCAGCCATTCCGCGCCCGTGAGCCAGATCGCATCCATGAATCTGACGGTACGTCAGATCGCGCGATCCGGGAAGCGCCGTGCATCCCACCCCGGCAACCCCGCCCCGGGCGCACTCGCCGAATGATCACAACCGAGTGGCCTACGTCACCAGTCCCACCCACCCCTCCTACAGGCGTGATCAATCCGCAACCAATTCCGGGCTTGACCGAGACCCATCAACCCGGTGCGTGATTACGCTCGCGCTCATGGCCGACTCCTCTCCGTCCGCAAGCGCACCGGACCGCCGGCGCCCCGTCTACGTCATCGGCGGCGGCCCGGCCGGGCTCTCCGTCGCGTATGCGCTGCGGGCCCGGGGGATACGGGCCGTCGTCCTGGAGAAGTCCGACGGGGTGGGTGCGGCCTGGCGGCGGCACTACGACCGGCTCCACCTGCACACCACCCGCCGTCTGTCGGCCCTGCCCGGACTGCCGATGCCGCGCCGCTTCGGGCGATGGGTGGCACGGGACGACGTGGTGCGGTACCTGGAGAAGTACGCCGAGGTGCACGCACTGGAGATCGTCACCGGCGTCGAAGTCTCCCGCGTCGAGCGCACCCCCGACGGCGAGGGCTGGCTGCTGCACGCCACGGGCGGCCGCGAACTGACCGGCGCCGCGGTGGTCGTCGCCACCGGCTACAACCACACCCCGTACGTCCCCGACTGGCCCGGCCTCGACGCCTACACCGGTGAGTTCCTACACGCCGGCGAGTACCGCAGTCCCGCGCCCTACGCCGACCGTGACGTCCTGGTCGTCGGCGTCGGCAACACCGGCGCCGAGATCGCCGTGGACCTGGTGGAGGGCGGCGCCTCGCGGGTGCGGCTGTCGGTGCGGACGGCCCCGCACATCGTGCGCCGCTCGACCGCCGGATGGGCCGCCCAGTACACAGGCGTGCTGGTACGGCGGCTGCCGACCGGGCTGGTCGACCGGCTCGCGCGGCCGATGGCGAAGCTCAGCGTCCCCGACCTCTCCGCACAGGGGCTGCCCCGGCCCGACACCGGCCTGTACAGCCGGGTCAAGGAGGGCGCCATCCCGGTGCAGGACGTCGGTCTCATCGACGCCGTCCGCAAGGGGCGGGTCGAGGTCGTCGCCGCCGTCGACGGCTTCGAGGACGGCAAGGTCGTCCTCGCCGACGGCACCCGCGTCTCCCCGGAGGCCGTCATCGCCGCCACCGGATACGTCCGCGCCCTGGAAGGCCTCGTCGGTCACCTCGACGTGCTCGACGCGCGGGGCAGACCCGTGGCGCATGGCGCCCGCACCCCGCAGCACGCCCCCGGTCTGCACTTCACCGGCTTCACCACCCCCATCAGCGGCACGCTCCGCGAGGTGGCGATGGACTCCGAGAAGATCGCGAAGACCATCGTGAAGAACGGCGGCGACGCGCTGTCCCGCCTGCCCGGATGACGTAGAAGCGCTCACCCCCCGAAAAACCTCAACGCCCTCCAAAACCCTCAACTCCCTTCCCTGGAACTCTCGTTACGCATGAGTCAGATGTGACGGGAGCGTTGAAGCGTGCCGCTGTTCGGGGCCAGAATGTGAACGCTGCTCACTTTCTGGCTCCACACTCTCCCCACACTCTCTCCATACGGAGGACGCACGTGGCACGCGAAAGACAGCACCACCCGAAAGCCCTCTCCCGACGCTCCCTGCTCGGCGGTGCCGCCGCTGCCGGAGCCGTCACCCTGACCGCCACGGCCGCCGGTACGGCCTCCGCCGCGACCACGCGGGACGTGGACGTCGCCATAGTCGGCGGCGGGCTCGCCGGACTGACGGCGGCCCGCGACCTGGTGGCCGGTGGCAAGACCGTGGCCGTTCTGGAGGCCCGCGACCGCGTGGGCGGCCGGGTGGTCAACCTGTCGCTGGCGAACGGCGGTTTCACCGAGGGCGGCGGCGAGTTCATCGGCCCCACCCAGGACCGCATCAAGGCCCTCGCCGACTCCCTGGGCGTGGCGACCTTCACCACCTACAACACCGGCAAGAACCTCCTCTACAAGGACGGCAAGAGGACCCCGTACGCCACCGACGGCATCCTCGGGTCCGTCCCACCCGTCGACGCGGCCGGGCTCGCCAACGCCGCGATCGTGCAGGCCTCGCTGGACGACATGGCCAAGAAGGTCCCGGTCGACGCACCCTGGACCGCCGCGAAGGCCGCCGAGTGGGACAAGCAGACCTTCGAGAGCTGGCTGAACGCCAACGCGGTTATCCCGTCCGCCAAGTTCCTGCTGGACGTGGCGTGCACGTCGATCTTCTCCGCGCAGCCCCGTGAACTCTCCCTCCTCTTCGTGCTCTTCTACATCGCCGCCGCCGGCAACGAGTCCAACGCCGGCACCCTGGAGCGCCTCACCGACACCGCGAACGGCGCCCAGGAGTCCCGCTTCGTCGGCGGTTCCCAGCAGGTGCCGATCAAGCTGGCCGCCACGCTCGGCGACCGGGTGGTGCTGAGCGCGCCGGTGCGGTCGATCGCGCAGTCGGGCAACAAGTACGTGGTGACCGCGGACGGGGTGACGGTGACGGCGAAGAAGGTCGTCGTCGCCGTGCCTCCGCCGCTGGCCGCGCGCATCGCCTTCGACCCGCTGCTGCCGGCCTCCCGGGACCAGCTGAGCCAGCGGCTGCCGATGGGCTCGATCGGCAAGGCGATCGCGGTCTACGACACCCCCTTCTGGCGGGCCGACGGCCTCAACGGCCAGGTCGTCAGCGACTCCGGCGTGGTCCGCTCGACATTCGACAACTCACCGCCCGACGCCTCCTACGGCGCCCTGATGGGTTTCATCGAGGCCGACGAGATGCGGGCGTACGACGCGTCGAGCGTCGCCGAGGTCAAGGCCGCCGTGCTCAAGGACTACGTCAACTACTTCGGCGACAAGGCAAAGTCGCCCACCTCCTTCGTGCTGCAGCGCTGGGACAACGAGGGCTTCTCCCGGGGCGGCCCGGTCGCCTACGCCCCGCCCGGCGTCCTGACCGAGTACGGGGCCGCCCTGCGGGCGCCGGTCGGCGGCATCCACTGGGCGGGCACCGAGACCTCCACCTACTGGAACGGGTACATGGACGGGGCCGTGCGGTCGGGGGAACGGGTGGCCAGGGAGGTGCTTGCGGAGCTGTGAGGCGCCCCGCCGGGGCCGGCCGGCTTCCCGTCCGGCCTTGAGTGCCCGTTCAACTTTGCGTGCACGCCCGTTCCTGACATGGCGTCAGTTCAGTAATCTGACTGAGCGTCAGCTATTGGCGCCGTCTCAGAGCTGTCTCAGAGGAGCGGGCGGACCGATGCTTGGATCAACCCACGGCACCCTCACCACCGACTCCCGCCGGGCCCGGGTCATCGCCTGTGGCGAGCAACCCGGGCCCGCCGTCCACGGCAGGCCCGCGGACGTCGACGACCTCGACGTCAGCGGCCGGCCCCTGTACGCCGACGTACCCGATCTCGACCGGTTCTTCCGGCCCGAGTCCGTCGCCGTGATCGGCGCCTCGGACACCGAGGGGCGGCCCAACACCGGTATCACCCGGCAGCTGGTGGCCTGGGCCGAGCGGGTCGGGGCGCGACTGCACCCCGTCCACCCGAGCCGCCCGTCCGTCTTCGGCATACCCTGCTCCCCTTCCGTCGCCGACCTGCCCGAGCAGGTCGACCTCGCCGTACTGCTGATCGCCGATCCCCTCCCTGTGCTCGAGGAACTGGCTGAGGCCAAGGTGAAGTTCGCGGTCGTCTTCGCCTCCGGGTTCGCGGAGACCGGTGCGGAGGGTGCGGCCGCACAGGAGCGTCTGGCGGCGGCCGTTCGGCGCTCCGGGATGCGGCTGCTCGGGCCCAACACCAACCTCAACGCCTTCGAGCGGTTCCGGGACGACCTCGACGGACCGGCCATCGCGCTCATCACCCAGTCAGGCCACCAGGGCCGGCCCGTCTTCTCCCTCCAGGAACTCGGCATCCGGCTCTCCCACTGGGCGCCCACCGGCAACGAGGCCGACCTGGAGACCGCCGACTTCATCTCCTACTTCGCCGAGCGGCCCGAGGTCGGCGCCATCGCCTGCTACGTCGAGGGACTGAAGGACGGCCGGTCCTTCCTGCTCGCCGCCGACCGGGCCGCCCGGCGCGGGGTGCCGGTCGTCGCCGTCAAGGTGGGCCGCACCGAGACCGGCGCCCGCACCGCCGCCTCCCACACCGGCAAGCTGACCGGCGCGGACACGGTGGTGGACGCGGCGATGCGGCAGTTCGGCGTGATCCGGGTGGACGGGCTCGACGAACTCCAGGACACCGCGGCCCTCTTGGCGCGCGCCCGGCCGCCGCGCGCGGAGGGCGTCGTCGTGTATTCGATCTCGGGCGGCACGGGCGCGCACTTCGCCGACCTGGCGACCGAGGCGGGGCTGCGGCTGCCGGTCCTCTCGGAGGCCAGGCAGGCCGAGCTGCACCAGTGGATACCGGACTATCTGAGTGTGGCCAACCCGGTCGACAACGGCGGGCATCCGGTCGGCGACTGGCGCGGCCGGAAGATCATCGACGCGATCCTGGACGACCCCGAGGTGGGCGTCCTGATCTGCCCGATCACCGGCCCCTTCCCTCCCCTCAGCGACAGGCTGGTCCAGGACCTGGTGGACGCGGCCGAGCGGACGGACAAGCTGGTCTGCGTGGTCTGGGGATCCCCGGTCGGCACCGAACCGGCCTACCGCGATGTCCTGTTGGGCTCCTCGCGGGTGGCCACCTTCCGTACCGTCGCGAACTGCATCACCGCGGTCCGCGCCTACCTCGACCACCACCGCTTCACCACCGGCTACCGCTCCCCCTTCGACGAGGCCCCCCGCACCACCTCGCCCTCCTTCCGCAAGGCGCAGGCACTGATGCGCCCGGGCAAGCAGCTCAGCGAACACGCGGCGAAGCAGCTGCTGCGGGCGTACGGAATCCGCGTACCGCGCGAGCAGTTGGTGACCAGCGCGGCAGCGGCCGTACGCGCGGCGGGCCAGGTGGGCTACCCGGTGGTGATGAAGGCGTCCGGCGGACAGATCGCCCACAAGACCGAGCTGGGACTGGTCAAGATCGAGCTCACCTCCGCCAGCCAGGTCCGGGACGCCTACCGGGAGCTGACCGACATCGCGCGCTACGAGGGCGTGTCCCTGGACGGTGTCCTGGTGTGCCAGATGGTCGAGCGGGGCGTGGAGATGGTCGTCGGCGTCACACACGACGAGCTGTTCGGCCCGACCGTGACCGTCGGACTCGGCGGGGTGCTGGTGGAGGTGCTGCACGACGTCGCCGTGCGCGTGCCGCCCTTCGGTGAGGAGCAGGCCCGGGACATGCTCCGCGACCTGCGCGGGCGGGCGCTGCTCGACGGGGTCCGGGGGCGTCCCCCGGCCGACCTCGACGCGCTCGTCGAAGTCGTCCTGCGGGTGCAGCGCATGGCGCTGGAACTCGGGGACGAGCTCGCGGAGCTCGACATCAACCCGCTGATGGTGCTGCCCAGGGGGCAGGGGGCCGTGGCGCTGGACGCGCTGGCGGTGTGCCGCTGAGATGAACATGCGTAATGAGATGGACATGCCTGATTCCCCCCGTACCGGCACGAAGACTTCCGAGCCGGAAATTTCCACTGAGTCATTGGTACAGCACGCCACTGACAACCAGGTCTGCCGCATCACCCTCAACCGCCCCGAAGCCCTCAACGCCATCACTCCCGACCAGCGCGAACGCATCATCCGACTGCTCGGCGAGGCCTCCGCGGACCCGGAGGTACGAGCCGTCGTCATCGCCGGAACCGGGCGTGGATTCTGTGCCGGAGCCGATCTGCGGGGCGGCTCGGGCGGCGGTGAGCGGGTCGCCGGCGACGTGGCCCGCGTCCTGCGCCTGGGCGCCCAGCGTCTGATCGCCGCCGTGCTGGACTGCGAGAAGCCGGTGATCGCGGCGGTGAACGGCACGGCGGCCGGCCTCGGCGCCCATCTCGCGCTCGCCTGCGATCTCGTACTGGCCGCGGAGTCAGCCAGGTTCATCGAGGTGTTCGTACGGCGGGGGCTGGTCCCGGACGGCGGCGGGGCGTATCTCCTGCCCCGCCTGATCGGCCCGCAGCGCGCCAAGGAGCTGATGTTCTTCGGCGACGCGGTGTCCGCGACCGACGCCGAACGGCTGGGCCTGGTCAACCGGGTCGTCCCGGACGCCGAGCTGGACAAGACGGCCCGCGAGTGGGCGCAACGCCTCGCCACCGGCCCCACCCGCGCCCTCGCCCTCACCAAACAGCTGGTCAACGCCTCCCTGGAGTCCGACCGAGCGACGGCCTTCGCCGCCGAGGCGGCCGCCCAGGAGATCAACATGACGACGGCGGACGCCCAGGAAGGCGTACGGAGCTTCGTGGAGCGCAGAAGCCCCGAGTTCAAGGGCCGCTGACCTTCCCATCTGACGTACCGTCAGCTTCAATGGAGGGGTGATGGGACACGCAGGGGCGGCCGCCGCCGCCGTCCGCTACCTCAGGTCGGCCGGCACCCCGGCCCCCGTAGAGGCGCTGCCGCGCCCGGAGTTGCGGTGCGTCGGCGAGGACGAGCGCGCGCCCGTCGACCAGGCCGAGTTCCGGCGGGTGCTGGGCAACTTCGCGACGGGCGTCACCGTCATCACCGCACCGGCGGCCGACGACGAGAACGGACCCGCCGGCTTCGCCTGCCAGTCCTTCTCCTCCCTCTCCCTCGACCCGCCCCTGGTCGCCTTCATGGTCGGCCGTACGTCGACGACATGGCCGCGCATCGCCCGCGCGGGCGTCTTCTGCGTCAACGTCCTGGGCGCCGGACAGGGCGAGTTGTGCCGGGGCTTCGCGGTGAGCGGCGCGGACAAGTTCGCGGGGGTGGCGTACGACGCGGCACCGGTCTCCGGTTCCCCGCGGCTGGCCGGCACGCTCGCGTGGATCGACTGCACGATCCACGCGGTGCACACGGGCGGCGACCATCTGATCGTGGTGGGCCGGGTGGACGCGCTGGGGACGGGCACCGCCCCGGCCCGGTCGCCGCTGCTGTTCCACAAAGGGCGCTTCCTGTAACCGGTCAAGCGGCCTTGCGCGGTCTGCCCCGCTTCGGAGCGACGGGCCGCCACGCCATCACGTCCTCGTCCGACAGACCGAGGCGGGCGAGATGCTCGGCATACGACCGGCGAACGTGTTCACCCGCGCCCGCGTCCGCGTCGGGTCCGTCCCCGGGCACCGTGACCCAGGGCAGCAGGTCCGCAAGCGCCCTCAGGAGCGGCAGGGCCGACTCCGGACGGTGTGTGTGGGCATGCGCACCGGTGTCGAGGAGGTCCGTCACCGCCAGGGCTCGCTCGTACGCGTTCCATCCCCCCCAGCCGATCGACGTCGCGAGGGTCAGCGGCGATGCCGACGACGCGAAGGAGACGAAACGCTCGCTCGGAACGTCGAACTTCCCGCGCCGCTTCCAGTAGGAGGGCCTGAGAAAGTCGGCCGAGGTGAAGCGCGGCGGCAACGTGCGGGGCACCGCGGTGTCGGAGTTCTCTTTTCCGTCGTCCTGGCGCTGGGCCTCCCACAGCTCCTCCCACTGGCGCCGCTTGGCCAGACCGGACGCCTTGTACCGCAGAGGCGTGGCCTGCGGTACATGCTCGTCGGCGAGTAGGTCCAGCAACACCTCGCTCACGCCGGCCCGCGGCAGGTAGCGCCCGGCCGCAGCGATGAAGTCCTCGTCCTTTGCGAGCAGTTCGGCCATTTTCCGGACCGTCAGAACGACCGGGCGCCGGCCTTGAGCCGCGTCCGCGTGCCAGAGCCGGGGCGACTCGCAGCGATCCAGCAGGCGCTCCTTGAGGATGCCGCGGACCAGCGCGTCCCAGGACGGAGCAGCCCAGCGCCGCTTGTACTCGGGTTGCTCCAGCAACGCCACCACTCGGCTCTCCCGGATGGCGTTCATCCGGCGCTCCACCAAGGTCCGGTATCCCGAGGGCCAGTGTCCTGGAACCTCCGTCACCGCTTCTCTCGTGTGGCGGGCGAACCAATCGGTCCGGATCTCGCCCTCCGCGAGTCGCCTCGCCAGCGCGATCTCGAACGCTCGCTCGCCCGGGGCGACCGCGGGCACATCACCCCCCGCGCTCAGCCCTTCCTCGTCGGCCACCAGGCCGTACCCGACGTATACCTTCCAGTCGAGCTCCTCCTGGAGGGCGACCATCCGCGACCTCAGCGTGTGCCATCGGTTCGCGGCCGAGGAGAGGGTCTGGTCGTCGAGCCGGGTGTCCGGATCGGAGAGCTCCCCCAGAACGTGCCTCGCCTCTGCCGCCAGCCGGTCGAGCTCCGCCGCCTCTTCGAACGGAAATGCCCGGGGCAGGGGCAGATCGAGAAGCCGGGTGGAAGTGAACTCGTAGATCTTCTCCCATGCCTCACCGCCACGGAGCTGGTCGGCGCGCGGCCCCCCTTTGCTCTGGCTCATCTGCTTGAGCCAGAAGCACACGGCCGAGCTGTTGAGAGCGCCGAGGAGCCCGAGGTGGGAGTCCTCTGCCTCGCTCGGTGCCAGCCTGATCTCCGGCGCGGAGTTCAACGGCAGGGCAGAGCCGCGGAGAAGGCTGAAGTGAGGGTGCGTGGCCACCCAGGGGAAGACGATGGACCAGGGGTGTGTGTCCGAGCCGGACGCGATCTGGTGCCAGTCGTACCAGGGGGCCGTCTTCCTCATACCCGGCCGCTTGCGCAGCACCGTTCGGTACGGCCACAGACGTCGGTGGTGTCCGGGCATCCGCCGCAGGTCGACGGGTGTCCGGTCGTGCCCGGTGCGCGGGAAGAACGCCATCTGCGCCGGGACCGCCGACCAGTCCCGTACCTCGGATCCGGTCAGCACCGGGACGGTCGCGCTCTCCTCGGCCCCGAAGCGCCGGAAGGTGCCGGCCGTGGCGCAGAAGATGTCGTCGGACCCGGTGTTCGCGGCGTATCCGATGCGGACCACGCGGTCACCGAGCCGTGGCCCGGTTTCCATCCGACGTAGCGCATCGCGGGCCTCCGACGGGATGAGCGTCCAGGGAAACGAGAACAGCTGATCACGGTCCTGGAGGTACGACTCCGCCCATTCACTCGTCGCTCGGGGTTCGCCCGCCAGAGCGCGCAACGACTTCCAGACGGCTCCCTCGGCCGGCTCGACAGGCGCCTCGGACTCGCCTCGGCGCCCCACGACGACGTGCACGGGCACTTCGGGATCGGGCGCACGGTTGCGGCCCAGCAGGACGGCGGTCGGGGTGCCGTGTCCGGGGATGTATGCCCCTGAGGTGTCGATGACATGGGAGATCTCGACCGTGGGAAGGAAGCGCTCGATGAGGTTCCGCCCGAACTCGCGCTTCATGAAGGCGTTGGACGTCAGCAGGCCGACTCGGCCCGCCGCCTGGCCCGGCCGTGCGAGACGGAAGGCGAGTTCGGTGAAGGGAACGGCGAGCGCGAAGGGACCGCTGCAGCTCTCGTAGGCGTCCCGGTAGGCCACGAACAGGGCTTTGTCCTTGACCGTGACATACGGCGGATTGCTCGTCACCACGTGATAGGAAGCGGGGGCGAGGAGCCCGTAGCGGTCGGCGTACGCGTCGACGTCGGCCGCGGAGTCGACGTCCGCGGGCCGCGGCGCGTCGTACGCACCGGAAGCGCCGTACAGGAGCGAGTCACCGACCGCCACCACCAACGGCAGGTCCGGAACGTAGTCGATGCGCTTCTCCCTCGTACTGGTCATCGCAGCCACCAACAGGCGAAACCGTGTGACGAGCGCGGCGCACGGATCGATGTCACATCCGTGCACGGATCGCAGCGCCCGCGCCGCGCGCTGCCAGGGGCTCATGTCCGGCTTGACCTCCGACCACCGGCGGAAGAGCCGTTCGTATGCCCCGAGCAGGAACGCGCCCGTTCCGCAGGCGGGATCGACGAGCCGGAAACCGGAGAGCCCCGCCGCGTCGGACACCTGCTCACCGAGGGCCGGTTCGAGGGCGGAGTCAAGGAGGAGATCGACGACGAACCTGGGTGTCGGCACCTGGCCGTGCGTCTGTCGCGCGCCCTCGTCGAGTGACGAGTGGAGCTCCGCCAGGAAGCTCGTGGAACGCGCCGCATCGGTGAAGTCATGCACAAGGGTGCCGTCGGGCGCCCGACGGCGCCAGAAGTCGAGCAGCTCGGCGCGCGCCCGCGGGCCCGGGCGCATACCCCACAGACGGCGGACGCCGTCCGCGAAAACCATGCCCATACCGGGGTGGTCACGGAATCGGTCGACTGCATCGCCGACAGGGTCGCCGGACGACGTGTCCTCGACGAGGGAGATGTCGAGCAGGCCGTTGTCCTCGCAGAACCTGATCATCACGGTCACCAGGACCCAGGCCGTCGCGGTACGGGACAACCTGTCGTCCAGCCAGGTATGCCATGTCTTCGCCGTCGCGCCTCGGCTCCTGGCCGACTCGTACTCCTCGCGCCACTGCCGCACGGCCGGGTCGGTGGAGACTCCTTCCGCCAGGTCTGCTTCGACACGGGCGATCAGCCGCACCAGGTCAGCGGTCAGGCGGTTGTCGACGGGCATTGGCCCCTTCCCGGTCAATTCCTTGCGCAATACCGCGTCCCGGAACCCTATCACCACGAGAGTGTCATAATTATCGGAGAGTGTTGAGATGACTGCTACGCTCCTCCCCCGGTTGGTCTCAATGGTTCGGAGTACTTCCGGACGGAGGGGTGGGCGGCTCACATGGGCGGCGGCAGCAATGACATCAAAGGGCTTTGGGTGGCGATCGTCCTGCTCGGTGCGGCAGTGGTCGGTTCCTCGACAGCCGCCGTCTTCTGGGTGGCGCAGGGAGGCCGCCCGACCGGGGACCGGGTCATGCACACGCTCGCGGCGGGCGGGGCCGCGTTCGCCGGAGTCGCGGTCCTGGGAATCACGATCGGTGAATTCATCAGCGGCTAGTACTTAGGTCTACACTCCTTAGAAGTGCAGTCCTAAGGTCTACCCGTCCGCGGAGGAGTGGTCATGCAGCAGCCCAGGCCGGCAAAGCCGTCGCGTGTCTTCGACCGAGGCCCCGAGTGGGACGCGCTCACCGCCTTCGTCGGCCGGTCCCTGCCGCACGCCGCCCTCGGAGTCCTCAGCGGCAGGCGGCGCATGGGCAAGACGTATCTGCTGCGGGCGCTTGTCGAGCAGTGCGGCGGGTTCTACTTCGGGGCGACCGACGCCACCGAGGCAGAGTCTCTTCGACAGTTCAGCGCCGCCCTGGCCGAGTACCTGGGCTCCCCTGTGGCCTTTTCCTTCTCCACCTGGGATGACGCGGTCTCCTATCTCTTCGGGCTCGCCGCCTCCGACACCCGGACGCCCGGTGGTTCCGCGCCGGACACACCGTTCCTCGTGGTCATCGACGAGTTCCCCTATCTGGTCAGGGCCGCCCCCGAACTGCCCTCGCTCATTCAGCGCGCGATCGACCGCGGTCAGGTGGAAGAGAGCCGTATGCGCCTGCTGCTGTGCGGTTCGGCGATGTCCGTCATGGGCGGTCTGCTGGCCAGCAGTGCGCCCCTGCGCGGCCGGGCCCAGCTCGAACTGGTCGTACGTCCCTTCGGCTACCGGGCGGCGGCGGACTTCTGGGGCGTGGCCGCCGACCCGGCACTCGCCACCCGGTTGCACGCGGTTCTGGGTGGCACCCCCGCTTACCGGCGCCAGTTCCTGGCGGACGACGTCCCGGCCGACCTGGGCGCCTTCGACGAATGGATCTGCCGCACGGTCCTTTCGCCGTTCAGTCCGCTCTTCCGAGAGGCCCGGTATCTGCTCGCCGAAGAAGCCGATATCCGGGACACGGCGCTGTACCACTCCGTACTGGCCGCCGTGGCGCAGGGCAACAGCACGCGGGGGGGTATCGCCGGGTACATCGGCCGCAAGTCCGTCGACATCTCACATCCGCTCAATGTTCTGGAGGACAGCCATCTCCTGGTGCGGGAGGCAGACATCTTCCGGACAGGCAAATCCCAGTACCGCATCACGGAGCCCCTGATCAACTTCTACGAAGCCGTCATGCGACCCGCCTGGGCCCGGCTGGAAGGAGGCCAGGCCACGGAGGTGTGGGCCCAGGCAGGACAACGTTTCGCGGCGCAGGTGGTCGGTCCGCACTTCGAGGCGATGTGCCGCGAGTATGTCCTGGGGCCCGGGAGGACTCTGCTCAGTACCTCTTCGGGCGAGGTCGGCGGTGGTGTCGTGACCGATCCGAGAGAGCGCCGGCAGATCCAGATCGACGTGGCCGTGGTCGAACAGGGGTCCGGCGGCAGCCGCCAGTCGGTCGCCCTGCTCGGGGAGGCGAAGTGGGGCACGGTCATGGGGGTGGGCCATCTTGAGCGCCTCGCGAGGGCGAGGGAGTTGCTCAACGGGCGCGGCATGAACACATCGCACTGCGGGTTGGCGTGTTTCAGCGCAGCGGGATTCAGCGAGGCTCTGCGGACCGAGGCAGCACGCGGCGGGGTGCTGCTCATCGGCCTGGACGAGTTGTACGGCCGGGCCGTGCCGGACGGCTTCCTGCTCTAGGCCGGCAGCGGCCGGCCCGCAGCCCCGAGTTCTCCCGCAGGAGCGGCCGGCCTCCGCCGGATCACCAACGCCATCAGCGCCGCCACCGCGCACAGCGCCCCGGAGGCGTACCAGACCATGTCGTACGAGCCGAAGACGTCACGTGCGACGCCCCCGAGGAAGGCGACCAGCGCGGCGCCGACCTGGTGGGAGGCGAGGACCCAGCCGAAGACGATCGCGCTGTCGTCGCCGTACTGCTCCCGGCACAGGGCGACGGTCGGCGGGACGGTGGCGACCCAGTCGAGGCCGTAGAAGACGATGAAGAACAGCATCGGGGGGTGGACCGACGGGGCGAGGAGCATCGGCAGGAAGAGCAGGCTGATGCCGCGCAGGGCGTAGTAGACCGCCAGCAGCCGGCGCGGTTCGAAGCGGTCCGTGAACCAGCCGGAGGCGATCGTGCCGGCCACGTCGAACACACCGATGACCGCGAGCAGCGAGGCCGCCGCCGTGACGGGCATGCCGTGGTCGTGGGCGGCGGGCACGAAGTGGGTCTGGATCAGCCCGTTGGTGGAGGCGCCGCAGATCGCGAAGGTGCCGGCCAGCAGCCAGAAGGTGCCGGTGCGGGACGCCGTGAACAGCACGGTCACCGCTCGACGGGCGGCCCCCACCGCGGGCTCCGGCTTCGGCACGAACTCCTTGGCGCCGTACGGCTTGAGGCCCAGGTCCGCAGGGTGGTCCCGCAGCAGCAGCCAGACGAAGGGCACGACCGCGAGGGCGGCGAGGGCCACCGTGACGGCCGCCGGGCGCCAGTCGTGCTTCTCGACGATCCAGGACAGCAGCGGCAGGAAGATCAGCTGGCCGGAGGCCGAGGCGGCGGTGAGGATGCCCGTGACCAGGCCGCGGCGCTCGGTGAACCAGCGGTTGGTCACGGTCGCGGCGAAGGCGAGGGCCATCGAGCCGGAGCCGAGGCCCACCAGCAGTCCCCAGCACAGCAGCAGCTGCCAGGCTGCCGTCATCCACACCGTCAGGCCCGAGCCGAGCGCGATCACGGTCAATGCGACGGCCACGACCTTGCGGATGCCGAAACGGTCCATCAGCGCCGCCGCGAACGGGGCGGTGAGGCCGTACAGCGCCAGGTTGACGGAGACCGCCGCCCCGATCGTGCCGCGCGCCCAGCCGAACTCCTGGTGCAGCGGGTCGATGAGCAGGCCGGGAAGTGAGCGGAAGGCGGCCGCGCCGATGATCGTCACGAAGGTGACGGCGGCGACGAACCACGCCCGGTGGACACGGGTGCGGGGGGATCGCCCGGACTCGGGGGCCGTCTCGACTGCTGCGGGTTCGGTTGTCTGGGTCACGACATAGAGCATCCAGGCCGGAACCGAACGCATCCACTGGCCCGAAGGACAGCATTCGCTAGGATCGGGCCATGAGCAGAGAGCCGGCTGCCCCGGATTTCCGCCCGCACCGCGTGGTCGTCCTCGCCCTCGACGGCCTGCTCCCCTTCGAGCTGGGCATCCCGCACCGCATTTTCGGGCGCCCCAAGGATGCCCGGGGACGGCATCTGTACGAGGTCGTGACCTGCTCGATCCGGCCACCGGGCCCGGTGGAGACCGACGCCGACTTCGCCATCCAGATCGAGAACGGTCCGGAGGCCCTGGCCACCGCCGACACGGTCATCGTCCCGGCGTCGTACGAACTCGGCCCGGTCTTCGAGGAGGGCGTCCTCACCGAGGAGCTGGCCGCCGCCCTCGCCCACATCCGGCCCGGCACCCGGCTCGCCTCCATCTGCACCGGAGTGTTCGTGCTCGCCGCGGCCGGCTACCTCGACGGCCGCCCCGCGACCACCCACTGGGCGGAGACCGACCAGCTGCAACGCCTCTTCCCGAAGATCGACGTCGACCCGAACGTGCTGTTCATCGACGACGGCGACATCCTCACCTCGGCCGGCGTCGCGGCCGGCATCGACCTGTGCCTGCACATGGTGCGCCGCGACCACGGCACCGCCGTCGCCAACGAGATCGCCCGCCGCACGGTCGTACCCCCGCACCGCGACGGCGGCCAGGCCCAGTACATCCAACGCCCGGTCCCCGAGCCCCAGTTGGCGACCACGACGGCCGCCCGCGCCTGGGCCCTGGGCCGCCTGCACGAGCCGATCCAGCTCCGCGACATGGCCGCGCAGGAGTCCATGTCGGTACGCACCTTCACCCGCCGCTTCCGCGAGGAGGTCGGCGTCAGCCCCGGCCAGTGGCTCACCCAGCAACGCGTGGAGCGCGCCCGACACCTGCTGGAGTCGACCGACCTGTCCGTCGACCAGGTGGCCCGGGAGGCGGGCTTCGGCACGGCACAGTCCATGCGCCAGCACCTGCAGACGGTCCTGGGGGTCACGCCCACCGCGTATCGCCGTACTTTCCGCTCCGGCGTCAGAACATGAGCACCCCGCGCGCCACCCGCCCCGCCTCCGCGTCCGCCTTCGCCTTCTCGAAGTCCTCGATCGGGTAGGTCTCGGTCACCAACTCGTCGAGCAGCAGCCGTCCTTCGCGGTACAGGTCGGCGTAGAGCGCGATGTCCCGCTGCGGGCGTGAAGAGCCGTACCGGCAGCCCAGGATGGACTTGTCGAGGTACATGGAGGAGACAAGGAAGGAGGCCTCCGCGGTCGCCGCGGGCACGCCCAGCAGCACGGCCTGGCCATGCCGGTCGAGCAGGTCGATCGCCTGCCGGATCAGTTCCACCCGCCCGACGCACTCGAAGGCGTGGTCGGCCCCCGTGGGCAGGATCTCCTTCACCCCGTCCGTCGACGTCAGGAAGTGCGTCGCCCCGAACTGCCGGGCCACCGCCTCCTTCGCCGGGTTCGCGTCGACGGCGACGATCCGCAGGGCGCCCGCGATCCGTGCGCCCTGGATGACGTTGAGCCCGATGCCGCCGGTGCCGATGACCAGCACGCTGTCCCCACGGTCGACCCTCGCCCGGTTGAGCACGGCGCCCACCCCGGTCAGCACCCCGCACCCGATCAGCGCGGCGGCCGGCAGGGGGATGTCCTCGGGAATCCGGACCGCCTGCACCGCCTTCACCACGGTCCGTTCCGCGAAAGCCGAGTTGGAGGCGAACTGGTACACCGGACGCCCCCCTTGCACGAACGGCCGCCCCGGACGCCCGATCGCCTGCCGGCACATCGTCGGCCGCCCCCGGTCGCACTCCGCGCAGGTACCGCAGTTGGCCAGCGTGGACAGTGCGACATGATCACCCACTCCCACATGCGTGACCCCGGCGCCGACGGCCTCCACCACCCCCGCGCCCTCATGCCCGAGCACCACAGGAACGGGGAAAGGTATGGTCCCGTCCACCACAGACAGATCGCTGTGGCACAACCCGGCTGCCGAGATGGCGACCTGCACCTCCCCCGGCCCCGGCTCCCGCACCTCCAGGTCGTCCACGACCTCGAGCCGCTTGCCGTCGAACACCACACCGCGCATCAGAAGACCCCCTTGGGCTCCCTGGGCAGGCCGAGCACCCGCTCGGCGATGATCGTGCGCTGGACCTGGTCCGAACCGCCGTAGATCGTGTCGGCGCGGGAGAACAGGAACAGATGCTGCAACGAGTCGAGTTCGTACGGCGCCGTCGGCGACCAGTCCACCGGCCCGACCCCCGCCGCGGCCCCGCGCACCTGCATCGCCAGCTCCCCGAGCCGCTGATGCCAGCCGCCCCACAACAACTTGGCCACGCTGGACGCCCCGGCATCTCCGGAACCCCCGAGCGTCCGCAGGGCGTTCCACCGCATGGTCCGCAGCTCGGCCCACTGCCGTACCAGCCGCTCCCGTACGACGGGATCGGCGACCGCCCCGGTCTCGACGGCGGCCCGCACCACAGTCCCCAACTCCTGTGCGAACCCGACCTGCTGGGCCAGCGTGGAAACCCCCCGCTCGAACCCGAGCAGACTCATCGCGACCTTCCACCCGCCCCCTTCACCCCCGACGACGTGCTCCACGCGGGCGCGTGCCCCGTCGAAGAAGACCTCATTGAAGTCGCTGGTCCCGGTCAGCTGCCGAATGGGCCGCACCTCGATCCGCCCCGGCTGGTCCATGGGGACGAGGAGAAACGTCAGCCCGTGGTGCCGCCGGGACCCGGGTTCGGTCCGGGCCAGCACAAAGCACCAGTCGGCCTCGTGCGCCAGCGAGGTCCAGATCTTCTGCCCGGTGATCCGATAACCGGACCCGTCGCGTACGGCCGCCGTACGCACCCCGGCCAGATCGGACCCGGCACCGGGTTCGCTGTACCCCTGACACCACAGCTCGTCACCGGTGGCGACAGGAGGAAGGAACCGGCTCTTCTGATCCGGCGTTCCGTGCGCGAGAAGGGTAGGCGCGAGCAACTTCTCCCCGATGTGCCCCGACCGCGGCGGAGCTCCAGACCGCGCGTACTCCTCGGCCCAGACGACTTGTTGGGTAAGCGTGGCAGTCCGATTGCCGTACCCGCCTTCCGACCACCCGAGCCCGATCCATCCGGCTTTCCCGAGAGTGCGCTCCCAAGCACGGCGGTCCCGCCCGGCGTCGACGTGCCCGGACAGCCACGCCTTCGCTTCTGAACGAAACGCCTCATCCTGGGCACTGAACCCAAAGTCCACTGGGGGTCTCCTCTCACCGCCGGTCAGCATGAGCTCCCTAGGGGCGCGGGGCTGTGTCGATTTGCGGCTCCGCCGCGTGGGCGCGACAAGCCACCAACAACCCGCACCCGCCAAACCACAAGCTCCCCCGAGCTCTCAGGCATTCGGCCTGTCGCCCCGCGCAGCGGCTTTTTCCATCGCAGCCAACCGCTCAAGCATCGGCATCGGATCCACCCCCACCGCCCCCGGCAAAACCTCCGCAACCCGCTCCGGAGTCCAGGAACCCTCGGCATACGCCGAGCGAAGCTCCCGCGGCTGAGCCCAAACCGCCAACTTCGGCCCCGCGATCGTGTAGACCTGCCCGGTGATCCCCTGCTCCTTCGCCCGGTCGGACAGCAGGTACACCACCAGGGCGGCCACATCCTCCGGTTCCCCGATCTCCGTCAGCTCCATGGGAACGTTCGCCGACATCCGCGTACGCGCAACGGGCGCCACCGCATTGGCACTCACCCCGTACTTGTGCAGGCCCAGCGCAGCGCTCCGCACCAGCGAGATGATCCCGCCCTTGGCCGCGCTGTAGTTCGCCTGTGAGACCGACCCCTGATGGTTCCCGCTGGTGAACCCGATCAACGTGCCCGCCCGCTGCCGCCGCATCACCGCGGAAGCCGCCCGGAACACCGTGAACGTGCCCTTCAGGTGGGTGGCCACCACCGGGTCCCACTCCTCCTCGGACATGTTGAACAGCATCCGCTCGCGCAGGATCCCGGCGACGCACACCACACCGTCGAGCCGCCCGTACGACGAGAGAGCGACGTCGACCACCCGCTGCCCGCCGGCCATCGTGGACACGTTGTCGGCCACCGCTACGGCATCCCCGCCCGCCGCCTCGATCTCCTTGACGACGCTCTCGGCGACCTCGCTGGTGGGCGAGGCCCCGTCGACGGCGACCCCGTAGTCGTTGACGACGACCTTCGCCCCCTCGGCCGCCGCGGCCAGCGCCACCGCACGGCCGATGCCCCGTCCGGCGCCCGTCACGGCGACGACCTTGCCTGCCAAGAAGTTCCCCACGTCCGGCCCCTTCCCGCGGTTTCTGACGGACCGTTAGATTTTATGACCCGTCAGATACCTGGAGACAAGCCCCGGGGAGAGCCGATGTCGATGCCCGCGGAGTTCGCCGAGATCGCCAAGCGCGTGAACAACTGGGGCCGTTGGGGCGCCGACGACGAGATCGGCACCCTCAACCTGATCACCGACGAGGTCGTCCGCGAGGCCGCCGCGACCGTCCGCACGGGCCGCCGCATCCCCCTCGCGCTGCCCCTGCAGCAGGACGGCGTGCAGACCGGGATGATCCCGGGGCGGGTCAATCCGCTGCACGCGATGGTGCAGATCAACCAGGAGCTGTTCGGCCCGGGGTCGGTGGCGTGCAGCGACGACGCCGTGACCATGGGACTGCAGGCCGCCACCCACTGGGACGCGCTGCCCCATGTCTCGCACTCGGGCCGGCTCTACAACGGCCGCCCGGCCGGCACCGTCACCGCGCACGGCGGCGCCGAGTTCAGCGGTATCGACAAGACGCGGCACGTCGTCTCGCGCGGGGTGCTGCTGGATGTGGCACGCGCGCGTGGCGTCGACCGGCTGGAGGGTGGGCACGCGGTCACCCCCGAAGACCTGGAGACCGCCGAGGAGATGGCCGGTACGCGCGTGCGTGCCGGTGACATCGTGCTCGTACGCACCGGGCAGATCCAGGTCTGTCTCGCCGGGGACAGGCACGCGTACGGCTATCCCTCGCCGGGTCTGTCGATCCGCACCCCGGAGTGGTTCCACGCGCGCGATGTCGCCGCCGTCGCGAACGACACCCTCACGTTCGAGATCTTCCCGCCCGAGATCGAGGACCTGTGGCTGCCCGTACACGCGCTCGACCTGGTGGAGATGGGGATGCTGCAGGGTCAGAACTGGAATCTCGAAGAGTTGTCCACAGCCTGTGGAGAAGCTGGCCGATACACGTTCCTGCTCTCGGCGATGCCCGAGCCCTTCGTCGGCGCGACCGGGACTCCGGTGGCCCCAGTCGCCATCCTGTGAGGTTCGTCGACCGGCGGCGCGGTGCTCCCGCCCCGAGCACGGCACCACGCGCCGCCGACCGACTCCGGCGCACCCGCCCCGACTCCTTGGGCCCTGAGGGAGCCGACGCCGAATCACGATCCGCACTCGTCGAGGGCTCCCGTCACCGAAGCCCTCGTCGTCCCCTCACGGCGAATCGCTGACCACAAGCGTGATCAAACGGACACGATGCGTCAACACCCGTACGGGGATTTATTACTTAAGCCCAATTTGTCGCGGGCGCGCACAGAAGCACATCCCGGCGCATCGCCTCAGTCGGCCAGGGCGTGAGAGCGGTTTCTGCGACCGTGCACCCGCGCCGCCGGATCCCCCGCACCCGTGCGCCGGTCACACCGCCTCGAACGCCAGCCCCTCGTACGCCGTCACGCCGCCCACACAGGCCTGTGCGGTCTGCCGGGTCTGTGCGCAGCGGTCGAGTTCGCACCAGATGCGCTTGCCCGCACCCTCGGGGCTCCAGCCCCAACGGTCGGCGAGACCGTCGACGAGGGCGAGTCCGCGGCCGCCGGTCGCATCACCGTCGGCGCACCGGGGCACGGGGGCCCGGTCGCTGCTGTCGGCCACCTCGAGGCGGACGGTGGCCGCTTCGGCGGCCACACCGGGCAGGGAGAGCCGCAGCACGGCCGGACAGCCGGTGTGCACCACGGCGTTGGTGACCAGTTCGGAGACGAGCAGGATCAGCGTCTCGGCGAGCGGCTCGTCGGCCTCTATCCCGGACCCGGCGAGGCGGGAACGCGCCCACCGCCGGGCTCGCCCCACCTCAGCGGGGTCGGGCCGGACTTCCAGCTGCACCTGAAGCACCTGCACCGCTCACACCATCCGAACCGGCGGACACATGACCTCGCGCCACGCGCGCGCCGCAACGAGGGCCACGATCGTAGCCATTTTCTGCATGACCAGAACAATGGCCAGTGCAGAGCCCAGAGCAAGGGTCACGGACTGTGAATCCCTTAAGAGACAGCATGGTTGACGTACAGTCACGCCAACAAGCGCTTCGGGCATATTCCAGCGCGAAGGAGTACCCGTGCGGCATACTGTGCGACGCTCACTGCGGGGACTCGAACAGGCCAGTTCCGGCATCACCCCGGGGGCAACACCGGTACGGCTCATGCTCTCAGCCTCTCGCATCCCACAGAAGGTACCGGAGCGGGACGCCGACTCCAGGACGTGACGGGTCACGCGTAGGACACAACCCGATATCAACGCTCCGTAATTCCGGTATGCCACAATCCGCGACAACGACGAGCGCGGCTTCCGCGACATCCCAGGCCGGCGCCGTTCAGGCCACCAGATCGGCCGCGAGCAGCTCCTCACTCTCCGTGATGCCTCCGCCACGCTGCGCCCGCACCCAGGCCCGCTTCAGATGCAGATGCACCTCGGAGTCCCAGGTGAAGCCCATGCCGCCGTGCACCTGGAGGCAGTCGCGGGCGCCGCGCACGGCGGCCTCGTCGGCGAGCAGCCGGGCCGCGGCGATGTCGCCGCGGTCGGCGGTGACGGCGGCCGCATAGACCGCGGCGCGTGCCAGTTCGGCGCGCACCAGCATCTGCGCACACAGATGCTTGACCGCCTGGAAGGCCCCGATCGGCTGCCCGAACTGCTCACGGGTCCGGGCGTGTTGCACGGCCAACTCGCACACACGCGTGGCCGTCCCGAGCTGCTCCGCGGCGGTGAGGAGGTCTGTCACGGGGTCGGCGGGCGCCGGCGCGGGCACCCGGTGCAGGGGTGTCAGCGGGTCCACCGACCGCAGCGGTACGGCCCCCTCGGCGCCCGGCCGCACGACATCAGCCTCGTCCAGCCACTCCACAAGCCGCCCGTCCGCAGCGGCGACAACGACCTCCCCGGCGGCGGCCCCAGGAACCACCCCGGCGGCGAGATGCGTGGCCACCAGCGGCCCGGGCACCAAAGCCCGCCCGGTCTCTTCGAACGCCAACACGGCCTCCGGCAGCCCGAGTCCGGCCCCTCCGTCCACTTCGGGCAGCCGTAGAGAGAAAAAGCCCAGCTCTCCGAGGGTGCGCCACAGGACCCGGTCGAGACGGGACTGGTAGGCGCCGGGTCCTGCACTGCCGTTCAGGGGCGCGGGGCTGTGTCGATGTGCGGCTTCGCCGCGGGGCGCGACCAGCCCCCACCCACCCGCGGACGGCCAACGACCAACCACATCCCGGACAGTGCGTTGCAACGCCCGTTGCTCCACGGTCAATTGAAAACGCACGTCTCACCGCCCCTTCGGCAACCCAAGAATCCGCTCAGCCACGATGTTCTGCTGAATCTGCGAGGTACCGGCCGCGATGGTGTACGCCAGCGACGACAACCGGTCCAGCACCCACGGCCGCCCGAGGTCGAGTGCGTCCTCCCCGAGGACGTCGGCGGCGGCGTCGTACAACTCCTGCCGCGCATGCGAATACCGCAGTTTGAAAACCGAACCCCCCACCCCCGGCACCCCGCCGGAGGCCTCCGCCTCGCTCACGTTCCACTGGATCAGGCGCCACAGCCCCCGGAACTCCGCGTTCAGCCTTCCGAGGCGCCGCCGCAGCGCCGGATCGTCCCAGCGGCCGCGCCGACGTGCCTCGGCGGCGAGTTCGCCCAGCACCCGCCGGCAGGCCACCACCTCGCCCACGAACGCCGTACCGCGCTCGAACGACAGCGTCACCATGGTGACGCGCCAGCCGTCGTTCTCGTCCCCGACCCGGTTGGCGACCGGCACCCGTACGTCGTCGAGGAACACCTCCGCGAACTCCGCCGACCCGGCAAGCGTCCGCAGCGGCCGTACGGTGATGCCCGGCAAGGACATGGGCATGGCCAGCCAGGTGATCCCACGATGCTTCGGCGCCGTCGGATCCGTACGGACCAACAGCTCGCACCAGTCGGCCACTTCGGCGTGCGAGGTCCAGATCTTGGACCCGCTCACCACGTACTCGTCGCCGTCCCTGCACGCGCGCGTGCGCAGCGCCGCGAGGTCGGAGCCGGCGTCCGGTTCGCTGAAGCCCTGGCACCAGACCTCCTCGCCGCGCAGGATCGGCGGCAGCCAGCGCGCCCGCTGCTCCTCGGCCCCCTCGGCGGCGATGGTCGGCCCGGCGTGCAGCAGCCCGACGAAGTTCGCGCCCACATAGGGGGCGCCCGCCTTCTCGGTCTCCTCCAGGAAGATCAGCCGGACGGTCGGGGAGGCGTCCCAGTGGACGTCGCCGTACCCGGCGTCGAACAGCATCCGCTGCCACCCGAGGTCGTACGCCCTGCGCCCGGGCCAGTCCTCCGGGGAGGGCTTGGCGGGCAGCGTCGGCAGCACCTTCCCGAGCCACTCCCGCAGCCGCGCCCGGAACTCCTCCTCCTCGGGCGTGTACGACAGGTCCATCAGCGGTCGAGGTCCAGGTCCAGCATGCGGATCGCGTTGCCGCGCATCAGCTTGTGGACCGTCTCGTCGTCGAGGCCCTTCACATGGTCGAGGGCGACCTCCTTGGTGTGCGGGAAGGTCGAGTCGACGTGCGGGTAGTCGGTCTCGAAGGTGGCGTTGTCCCGGCCCACCACGTCCAGCGAGGCCACCCCGTGCTTGTCGCGGAAGAAACAGCAGAACATCTGCCGGTAGTAGTACGTCGACGGGGGCTCCGGGATCAGATCGCGCACCCCGCCCCAGGCCCGGTGCTCCTCCCACACGTCGTCGGCACGCTCCAGGGCGTACGGGATCCAGCCCATCTGGCCCTCGGAGTAGGCGAGTTTGAGGGTCGGGAACTTCACCAGCACCCCGCTGAACAGGTAGTCCATCATCGACGCCATGGCGTTGTTGAAGCTCAGTGACGCCTGGACCGCGGGGGGCGCGTCGGGGGAGGCGGCGGGCATCTGGGAGCTGCTGCCGATGTGCATGTTGACGACCGTCCCGGTCTCCTGGCAGACCGCGAAGAACGGGTCCCAGTAGCCGGAGTGGATGGAGGGCAGGCCGAGGTAGGTGGGGATCTCGGAGAAGGTCACCGCCTTCACCCCGCGCGCGGCGTTGCGCCGGATCTCCGCGACCGCGAGGTCCACGTCCCACAGCGGGATCAGGCACAGCGGGATGAGCCGGCCGCCGCTGTCGCCGCACCACTCCTCGACCATCCAGTCGTTGTAGGCGCGCACACAGGCCAGCGCGACCTCCTTGTCGTGCGCCTCGGCGAAGGTCTGCCCGCAGAAGCGTGGGAAGGACGGGAAGCAGAGGCTGGCCTCGACATGGTTGAGGTCCATGTCCTCGAGGCGGGCCTTGGGGTCCCAGCAGCCGCGCCGCATCTCCTCCCGGGTGATGCCCTCCAGGGTCATCTCGTCGCGGTCGAAGCCGACGGCGGCGATGTTCCGCTTGTACGGGAACTTGAGGTCCTCGTAGATCCACCAGTCCGTCGGCGGGCCCTCGGGGTCCATCGTGATCTGGTACTTGCCGCCCACGTAGGCGAGTTCACCGATCCCCGCGGTCAGCGGCTGCGGCCCCCGGTCCCGGTACCTGGCCGGCAGCCACGTGTCGAAGAGGTGCGCGGGCTCGATCACATGGTCGTCGACGCTGATGATGCGGGGCAGTTCGGTCATGGTTCCCCTCCGCCGGACAGTACGTATCTGATGGACCGTCAGATAGCATGTCACCTGACGAGTCGTCAGCCAAGGCAGGGGGCAGACATGACGGAGACCCCGCACACCCTGAGTTCCTCCCGGACGCTGTGGGAGCTGGTGGAGCGCCGTGCCCGGCTCACCCCCGACCGTCCCGTGCTCCTCCAGGACGACCGCTCGCTGAGTTTCGGCGAGCTGCGCGCGCGTGCCGAGCGCGTCGCGGCCGGTC
Organism: Streptomyces sp. NPDC049541; assembly: GCF_044465725.1. Taxonomy (NCBI): domain Bacteria; kingdom Bacillati; phylum Actinomycetota; class Actinomycetes; order Kitasatosporales; family Streptomycetaceae; genus Streptomyces; species Streptomyces sp. NPDC049541. The sequence goes on from NZ_JBITLY010000006.1 coordinate 382,714, forward strand.
TGTACGACATGGGCGTACGCCCCGGCACGGTGGTCGCCTGGCAGCTGCCCACCCGGATCGAGACCGCCCTGCTGTCCTTCGCGCTGGCCCGCCTGGGTGCCGTACAGACTCCGGTCATCCCGTTCTACCGGGACCGCGAGGTCGGCTTCGCGCTGCGGGAGTCGAAGGCGGAGTTCTTCGCCGTGCCGGGCACCTGGCGGGGCTTCGACCACACGGAGATGGCCCGACGGCTCGGCGCCAAGGGCGTCTTCGAGGCGTACGGCGACCTGCCGGACGGCGACCCGGACGTACTGCCCCAGCCGCCCTCCGAGGGCACCTCCGTGCGCTGGATCTACTGGACCTCGGGGACGACCTCCGACCCCAAGGGCGTGCTGCACACGGACCGTTCGCTGATCGCGGGCGGCTCCTGTCTCGCACACGCGCTGCGGCTCTCGGCGGACGACGTGGGCTCGATGGCCTTCCCGTACGCCCATATCGCCGGGCCCGACTACACCGTGATGCTGCTGCTGTACGGCTTCCCTGCGGTGATGTTCGAGCAGTTCGCGCTGCCGGACGCGCTGGAGGGGTACCGCAGGCACGGGGTGACGGTGGCGGGCGGGTCCACGGCGTTCTACTCGATGTTCCTCGCCGAGCAGCGCAAACAGCCGGGGCGCAAGGTGATACCCACGCTGCGGCTGCTCGCGGGCGGCGGGGCGCCCAAGCCGCCGGAGGTGTACCACGCCGTCGTACGGGAGATGGGGGTGCAGCTCACCCACGGGTACGGCATGACCGAGGTGCCGATGATCACCATGGGGGCGCCGGACGACACCGTGGAGAACCTCGCGACGACGGAGGGGCGGCCGCCGGCGGGGATGGAGATACGGATCGTGGACGGGGAGGTGCGGCTGCGCGGGGAGGCCGTCTGCCAGGGCTATCTGGATCCAGCACAGACGGCGGAGGCCTTCGACGAGGAGGGGTTTCTGCGCACCGGTGACCTGGGGTTCGTCACGGACAGCGGGCATCTCGTCCTCACCGGGCGGCTCAAGGACGTGATCATCCGCAAGGGCGAGAACATCTCGGCGAAGGAGATCGAGGACCTGCTGGCCGCCCATCCGGCCGTCGGGGACGTCGCGGTGATCGGGCTGCCGGACGCCGAGCGCGGGGAACGGGTGTGCGCAGTGATCGAGGTGGGGGCACAGCAGGAAGGCGCCGCGGAGTTGACCCTGGACGCGGTGACCTCGTACCTGCGCGCGGAAGGGCTGTCGGTGCACAAGCTGCCGGAGCAGCTGGAGGTGGTGGACGCCCTGCCGCGCAACGAGACCTTGCGGAAGGTGCTCAAGTACAAGCTGCGGGAGCGCTACTCGGGGACGGTGAAGTAGCGGGCGAACGCCGGAACGATCTCCGCCTCGCCGACCTTGCCGTCGCCGTCGGTGTCGAGCGCGGCGGCGGCGGTCCGGGCGAGGTCCTCGTCCACGCCCAGACTGCGCAGCACGCGCGCGGTGTCCTCGACGGTGGCGGCCCCGTCGCCGTCGGTGTCGGCGAGGTCGAGGGCCGCGTGCAGGAAGGGTCGGGCGATCTCGGCGAACCGCTCGGGGTTGTCACGCAGGCGCTTGACCGCGCCGTTCACGAACTCCTCGCGGTCGATGCGCTGGTCGCCGTCCCGGTCCGCTATTCCGGCCATGCCCTGCCAGAACGCCTCGGCTCCGCCGTACAGCGCCTGGCCCTTGTCGGAGCGGGCCGCGACGCCGAACTCGGCGAGCAGCGCCTTGGCCGCTCCACTGAAGTCCTCGCGGTCGATGTAGCCGTTGCCGTCCTGGTCGAAGGTGGCGAACCGGGCGGCGATCCTGCGCTCGTACTCGCTGCTGACCATGTCTTTCGGGCCGCCTTACGTCATCTCGGGTGCATCTCGTCGGAGCGTACGACGCGGGAGACCGTCCGGGCGCGGGAAAGCGGCGCTTGTGCCAAGACCGGGGGAATTTCGGGACAACTGTGTGGCACACAGAGGTGAGCCGTGACCGCCTGCACAGCTTCCGCCCAGGTCAGGCCGAAAGCGGATCGGCCTCTTCCGCGACCGCCGACGCCACGTCGGCGTACACGTCGAACAGCCGGCGCACGCCCAGGGCGCCCAGGACGCGGTTGACGTGTGAGCCCTCGACCGCGCCCTGTGCCGGGAGTATCAGGCGCAGGGTGCCCTGGCAGGAGCGGATGAGGCGGCGGGCGGCGATGAGCACGCCGACGCCGCTGGAGTCGCAGAAGAAGACCTCGGAGAGGTCGAGGACGAGGCCGTGGCGGCCGTCGGCCACCACGTCGTGCACCCGCTGACGCAGCACCGGCGACGTCACCAGGTCCAGCTCGCCCGACACATGGAGCACGGTCCAGTCGCCCTGCTCGTCGCCGGTCACATAGAACGCCACCACCATGCCCTTCGCTCGCCGGAGTCCCCGCAAAACGGAAGCCATCCCTACGCTTCCTTGCAGCGCGGCTGCCCAGCGGCCGTTCCCTGAAACACGACGCAAGAAACGGGAACCGATCAGAAGAGGCTTGTTTTAATCGACTTCGATCCTGTTCGATCAGGTCTGATCGAAGGTCGAGCGGGTAGGCAGGCACCGAACGCAGGCAGCACACATTGCGACAAAGCGACGTGCACTGTCGTAGGTGCCGACTACATTCGAGGAGACGATGGACGCAGGCCGGGCCGACGAACGGGCAGGGACGAGGGGGCCGTATGACGAAGAAGGACGCACCGCCCCGCTGGGACCGCAAGATGCAGCAGCGGCTCGCACGCGGTGAGGCGGCCGCCCTCGGCGAGCTCTACGACCGGTTCGCCTCCCTCGTGCACGGCCTGGCCCACCGCGTCCTCGGGGACGAGCGCGCGGCCGACGGCATCACGCGTGACGTCTTCGCGCACGTCTGGGAACACCCCGAGGCCTACGACCCCAAGCAGGGCCCGCTGCGTTCCTGGGTCGCCACGCTGACCCACCGCCTCGCCGTGCAGCGGCTGCGCACCACCGAGACCGCCGCCCTGGCCCAGGGCTCCGGCGGCTCCGCCGAGGAGCTGGAGCGCAAGGTGCGCCGCGCCTCGGTCGCCGCCCGCGCCGACTACATCGTCACGTCCATGCCCGCCCCGCTGCGCGCCGCCCTGGACCTGGCCTACTTCCAGCGCCGCGACTACCGCCAGACCGCCGCCGACCTCGGCGTCACCGAGGACGAGGCGCGCCGCCGGCTCCGCCTGGGCCTGCAGCTCCTGTCCACCGCCCACGACGTCGGCGCACCGCCCGGTTACGGGGGTGCCGTGTGAACGACGCAGGCAGCGCGGACCGCTTCGACCCCGGGGGGTTCGACGGCGAGGACGACCCCGACGGCATGAACGGCCGCGCGGGCAAGGGCGGTTTCGAAGACAAGGGCGACTTCGAAGAAAAAGGCGACCAACACGACGAGCAGGACAGGGCCGAGCAGCAGGAGGGGTACGGCATCGCGGGCGGACCCACGCACGACAACGGCAACGACCTCCCCCAGGGCCCCGACCAGCCACCCCGCATACCGATGCCCCGCGCCTCCGTCGAGGACGGCGGACGGCCGCTGCCCGCCCTGGAGGACCTGGGCGAGACGGCGCAGCGGCCCGTCCCGCCGGTCCTGGAGCACCGCGTCCTGAAGTCGCTCCTCGGGGCATGGGCGCTGGCCGCCTGCTCACCGGAGGAGACGGCGGCCCTCGAGGAACACCTGGGCGACTGCGGCTCCTGCGCCGACGAGGCGCTGCGGCTGCGGGAGGCGGTCGGCCTGCTGCACCAGCCGGAGAGCCTCGACCTGGACCCGGGCCTGCGCACCCGTGTCCTGGACGGCTGCCTCGACCGGCGCCCGCCCCGCATCCCGGTGCCGGGGTGGGCGGCTCCGTACGATGCGGAGGCCGCCCGGCTCGACGCCCTGCTGCAGGACATCGGGGACGCCGAGTGGCACAGGCCGGTGCGGCTGCGCTGGTTCGAGGCGGAGGGCCCGATGACCCGTCGTACGACGGTCGCCGGGGTCATCGCCCATCTGCTGTCGGTCGACGGGCTGGTCGCGGTCGCCCTCGGCATGGACGACCCGCTCGGCGGCATCGCCGAGGCGGGCTCCACACCCCGGGCCCGCACCGAGGCGTACTGGCGCGCCTCGCACTTCCCGCCCAACCGTTCCGTACGGGCCCCCTGGCGTGAGCAGACCCACGACCTCGTCCGCACGGCCTCCTTCATCAGCGACTCGGGGCCGGCCCGGCCGGCTGTCTCCTACGGCGACTTCGAACTGCCGCTGCGGGACGCGATGCTGGACCGGGCCTTCGAGTGCTGGGTGCACGCCGAGGACATCGCCGAGGCCGTCGACTACCCGTACGAGCCGCCCGCCCCACGCCATATGAACCGCATGATCGACCTCGCGGCGCGGGTCCTGCCGGACGTGCTCGCGACCCGCCGCCGGGCCGGCCTGGCCTCGCCTCCCCACCACCGGCACCTGGTCCCGGCGGGCGAGCCGGGGCGCAGCCTGCGTCTTGAGATCGAGGGGATGGGCGGCGGCGAGTGGCTGATCCCCCTCGACTCCCCCGCGGCGGTCGGCTCCGCCGCGCACGAGGTGGCCCATGTGGCCCTGGACGGCGCGGAGTTCTGCCGCCTGGCAGCGGGTCATGTGCCTCCGGCGGAGGCGGCCGTGGGGCAGGTCGGTGACCGCGAGGCGATCAGGGATGTGCTGTTCGCTGCAGCTGCCTTGAGCCGGATGTAGGGGGCGGTGCGGTTTCGTCGGCGGCTGCGGGTGCGTCGTGGTTTCTCGCGCAGTTCCCCGCGCCCCTTTTAGGGGCGCGGGGAACTGCGCGAACGGCCCCCACGCACCCGCAGCCGCCCGAAAACCAGCAGCCCCGAACTGCTAGGCGAAAACAACCGTCCGACGCCCGTTGAGCAGAATGCGCCGCTCGGCATGCCACTTCACCGCCCGCGCCAGCGCCTGGCACTCGACATCCCGCCCGATGGCAACGAGCTGCTCCGGCGTGACGTCATGCCCCACCCGCTCGACCTCCTGCTCGATGATCGGCCCCTCGTCGAGGTCCGCGGTGACGTAGTGCGCCGTCGCACCGATCAGCTTCACACCCCTGTCATGAGCCTGGTGATACGGCTTCGCACCCTTGAAGCTCGGCAGGAAGGAATGGTGGATATTGATGATCCGCCCGCTGAGCTGCTTGCACAGGTCGTCGGAGAGCACCTGCATATAGCGGGCGAGCACCACCAGCTCGACCCCCTCCTCACGCACGATCTCCAGCAGCCGCGCCTCGGCCTCCGCCTTGGTCTCCTTCGTCACCGGAATGTGGTGGAAAGGAACGTTGTACGAGCCGACCAGCTCGGCGAACTCCGTGTGGTTCGACACCACCGCCGCGATCTCCACCGGCAGCGCCCCGATCCGCGTCCGGAACAGCAGGTCGTTCAGGCAGTGCCCGAACTTGCTGACCATCAGGACGATGCGCATCTTCTCGTCGGCCCGGTTGATCTGCCAGTCCATGTGGAAGGAGTCACCGATCGCCGCGAAGCTCGCCCGCAGCTTGTCCACCGTCACCGGCTCCTCGGCCGAGAAGTGGACGCGCATGAAGAACAGACCCGTGTCGTGGTCGCCGAACTGCTGGCTGTCCTCGATGTTGCAGCCGGTCATGAAGAGATAGCTCGACACGGCGTGCACGATGCCCCGTTTGTCGGGGCAGGACAGCGTGAGGACGTACTGGTCGTCGAGCGCCGCGGCTCGGGTGGACTGCTCGTTCATGCAGGACAGGGTCCCATAAACGGGCCCCGGTCCGGACCTGGGTCCGCTACGCGGACCTGGTCATGATCCGCAGCACCTCGAGCGTGCGCGGCGGCGCGTCCGGGTCCTCGCCGTCGGCTGTCGCCATCCGCACATGCGCGTCCCGGGCCGCCCGGACCGCCTCCGGCCAGGCCTGGTTCTCGACGTATGCGGAGACCGGCGCGTCGGGCCCGACCTGGTGCATGATCCGCAGCACCCGGAGCACGGCGGTGTCGACGAGGGCCGCCTCCTGGGAGTCCCGGAATATCGTGCCGACGTACTTCTCGGCGGACCAGTTGTCCAGCCAGGTGTCCTCGACCAGGCGGTACACGGCGTCGGTCACGTCCCCGTACCCGTCGACGCCGGCCAGCCAGACGTTCTGCTGGAACGCCGGGTCGGAGAGCATGTGCAGCGCGGAGCGCACATTGCTGCGCCAGCGCCACCACGGCATGTCGTTCAGTGGCATGTCGCCCATGGTGGAGGAGCGACGGCCGCGACGGGAAGAGTTCTCCGAACCTTGCACGGTCACCGATCGTACGTTCTCACGCCTGGGCGCCCCACCGGCCCCCGTAATTCACCTTTACGTCACCAGCTGATAACCGAAGGTCACCCCCGGGTTGGCGATGTGGCGGAAGCGTGTGTGCCCATGACCGGCAGGCGACGCAATCGCAGCACCTTCCTCCCCACACGCACCCGGCCGCGCAGAGCCACCGCCCTCTCGGCGGGGGCACTGGTCGTCTGTGCCTCGCTCGCCGCCGGTTGCGGGGTCATCCCCGGTACCACGGGGGGTTCCGGGGATGCCCCGATCACCGTCATGACCTGGGCACCTTCGGACACCAACGCGACCAACAAGCCCGGCATGCCGGCCTTCGCGCAGGCCTACGCCCGCTGGATCAACGCCCAGGGCGGCATCAACGGCCGCAAGCTGAAGGTCCTGACCTGCAACGAGCACAACGACAGCGTGGCCGCCGCGAAGTGCGCCCGCCTCGCCGTCAAGGAGAACGTCGTCGCGGTCGTCGGCTCCTACAGCCAGTACGGCGACTCCTACCTCCCCGAACTGGAGGGCGCCGGCATCCCCTACATCGGCGGCTACGGCGTCACGACCGCCGAGTTCACCAGCCCCATGTCCTACCCGGTCAACGGCGGCCAGCCCGTCCTGCTGGCCGGCCTCGGCAAGGAACTGGCCGGCGGCTGCGGCCCGGTGGCGCTCGTGCGGCCCGACAGCATCGCGGGCGACGAACTGCCCGCCATGCTCGACTCCGGACTGAAGGCGGGCGGGCACCGGCCCGCGATCGACCAGCGGGCCGCGGACGACACCACCGAGTACTCCGGGCCCTCGCGGCAGGCGCTGACGGCCACGACCGGCACCCGGGCGAAGAGCGGGTGCGTGATCCCCGCGCTCGGGGACCGCACCGACACCTTCATGGACTCCTTCCGGCGCGACCGCGAGGACTACCCCGCGGTGAAGACCGCCGCCACGCTCGACAGCGTCGACCAGACGGTGATCAACGAGTCCGGCGGGCAGTCGGGCCCGTACGAGGGGTCCTACGTCACCGGCTGGTACCCGGTGTCGAGCGATCCGCGCTGGGGTGCCATGAAGAAGGTGATCCAGGAGCAGGCCTTCGGCGACAACCGCATCGACGCCTCGGACACCGGGGTGCAGACGACATGGATCGCGTACACGGTGTTCAGGTCCGTCATCGCGTCGCTGGGCAGCGGCGATGTCTCCGCCGACACGGTGCGCAAGGCCCTCGACGAGGGGCTGAAGGTCGACACGGGCGGACTGACGCCGACGCTGCAGTGGTCCTCCGAGGGCCCGCTGGCCGGCATCGGCTTGTCCCGCGTGGTCAACGCCGACGTGACGCTCCAGGTCGTACGCGAGGGCCAACTCGTGGCGGCGGACAAGGGGTTCGTGGACGTGACGAAGACGCTGCAGAGCGCGAACGTGAACTGAGGCTCACGTCCGCGCTCTCACCTCACAGCTGGGTCGGCTGGCGCTGGGTCAGGCCGTACGTCTTCGCGATGGCGTTCCACAGCTGGGCCGCCTCGACCTTCTGCTGGCTGGCGGTGCCGCTTGCGCGGTTGCCGGCCGCGGTCTGGCCGGTGGGGCGGGCCTGGCCCTTCTTGCACCCCTTCTTGCCGCCGACCTGGTCGGCCCAGGCCGCGTAGTGGTTGTCGGCCGCCGCGGACGCCTGCCAGGCCCTGGTGAGCGCGGCGGTCAGGGCGGCGTGGTTCGGGAGCTTGTCGACGGACAGGCCGGACAGCCGGGTGACCAGCTCGGCGCGCTGCTTGGCCGCGTCGCGCAGGTCGGAGGCGGCCTGGCCGAGGTCCTTGCACCCCTTCACGCTGTCCACCGCCCGGATCACCGAGGCCCGGCTGCCGCCGCTGTCGGCGAGCAGCTTGTCCAGGGCTGTGGCCTGCTGCTTCGCCGGATCGTCGGCCGACGAGGCGGAGCCGTCGGTCGCCGGGGCCGTGGCGGACACGGTCTGGTTCTTGTCCTTGCCGCCGCTGCTGCCGCCCCCGCCGTTGAGCAGCGCGCCGGCGCCGATGCCGAGCACGACGATGCCGACACCGATCACGGCGATGAGCGGCACCCGTGAGCGGTTGCGGCCGCTGCTGCCGCCGTCGCCGGGCGGAGCGTACGCGGCCTGCGGGGGCGGCGGCGGCTGCTGGAAGCGCGGCATCTGCTGCGTGGGCTGAGCGGGGCTCCCGGCACCGGGCCCGCTGCGGAACAGGTTGTCGAACTCGGCGGGCGGCTGCCGGTCCCCGCCCTGCGGCATGCCGTACGGCGCCTGCCCGGTCACGGGAGGCATGTACTGGGTGGCCTGGGAGTCGGGCCCGGCCGCATGCGGCGCATGCCCGAGGAACTGCGTCGCCTCGGAGACCGATCCGCCCCCACCCACCTCGGGCGGCAAGGCCCCCGGCGCGACGGGCGGAATGTACTGCGTCGCCCCTTCGGCATCGGAAACAGCAGCGACGGGCGGTATGTACTGGGTGGCCCCCTCGTCCACAGCGGGCGGAAGCGGAGCACCACCGGGAACAGTGGGGGACAGCGGCACGGCCGGTCCTCCCTGAGCGGCGGGCGGCAGCGGGGCGTTCGCCGGAGGCAGCGAGGTCGCGGGCTGCCCGCCGTAGGACGGGGCCGGGGTGCTCTCGGGGGGCAGCGGCCCGGACGCGTGCGCACCCCACTGGTCCGGGGGCGGCGACTGCTGCTGGTCGGGTGCCCCCCACGCCGGGGCCGGCGGCGTCGGCCAGCCCTGGCCCGGCGGCGGGGCCGGGCTCTGCTGCTGGTCCGGACCCCACGGCGTGCCCCAGGCCTGACCGCCGGGCGGGGCCGGGGCCTGCGGGCCGCCGTACGGGCCGCTCTGCTGTCCGCCGTACGGGCCTGCCTGCTGACCGCCGTACGAGCTCGTCTGCCGGCCGTTGTACGGGCCTGCCTGCTGCCCGGCGGGGTCGCCGGCAGGCGGTCCGCCGTAGGGGCCGGGCTGCGGGCCGGTCGGAGCCTGGGCGCCCAGCATGCCCGGCAGCAGGGGCTCGCCGCCGTCGGAGGGCAGCACGATGCCTTCGCGCGCTTCGCGCGGCGAGGGCTCCTCGCCCTGTCCACTCTGCGTCACCGGGACTCCTACGAATGGGGGACCTTCGGAATCGTCGGCTCACGCTACCGGGTCCCCCGAGCCGGGTGCCACGCAGCTCAGGGCGCAACCTCCTTCCCTGTGACAGCAGTAACAAAACCGCTCTGCATACCGCTGTATCTGTCACCCACTCCGGCCGGCCCCGCACGGCAACCGGCCGTTTCCCGTGGGTTCACGCGGCCGCCTGCAGGTCGAGCCGTGCCCCGAACTCCCGCACCACCGGCTCGTCCCGGTACGGCTCGAGGCGCTGCTGGAAGTCCTCCAGGTACTCGGCGCCCCGGTTGGAGCGCAGGGACTCCAGGAGCTCCACGGCCTTCAGACCCGTGTTGCAGGCCTGCTCGATCTCCCGCTGCTGCACCTGCGCGGTGGCCAGCAGCACATACCCGATGGCCCGCCTGCGCGCCTTGGTCTCGGGCAGCCCGGCCAGGGACTCCTGTGCACGCCGCGCCGCCGCCTCCGCCTGCCCGAGGTCCCGGTGGCAGTGCGCCAACTCGTCGGCCAGATAGGCCTCGTCGAAGTGCGTGATCCACGCCGGGTCGTCCCCGGAGGCGGAATCGGCGGACTCCAGCGCCGTGACCGCCCGCCCGGACGCCACCTGGGCCGCCCGCGCATCGCCCATCAACGCGTGCCCGCGCGCCTCCGCCGCATAGAACATCGCCTCCGCGCGCGGTGTCACGCGCCCACGCGCCCCCTCCTGCGCCGCCCGCGCCAACTGCGCGATCTCACGCGGATTTCCGAGCTGCGCGGCGAGATGGCTCATGGAGGCGGCGAGGACATACCCGCCGTAGCCGCGGTCCCCGGCGGCCTGCGCGAGCCGCAGCGCCTGGATGTAGTACCGCTGGGCCAGGCCCGGTTGCCCGGTGTCGACGGCCATGTAGCCCGCGAGTTCGGTCAGCCGGGCCACCGCGGCGAACAGGTCACGGCCGACGGCCTCCCGGTACGACCCCGCCAGCAGCCCCGAGACGACGCTGTTGAGGTAGTGCACGACCACCGGGCGCACATGCCCGCTGCCGTACTGATGGTCCAGATCCACCAGCGCCTGTGTCATCGCGCGCACGGCCGCCACGTCGGACTGTCCCACCCGCGGTCCCGCCGAGCGTGACACCTGCGAGTCGGGCGAGGAGATCAGCCAGTCCCGGCTCGGCTCGACCAGCGCGGAGGCGGCGACGGACGAGCCGGACAGGAAGTCCCGGCGCCCCACGTCACTGCGCCACAGCTCACAGACCTGCTCGATGGCCCCCAGTACGGTCGGCGAGAACTGGAGCCCGACACCCGAGGCGAGGTTCTTGCCGTTGGCCATGCCGATCTCGTCGATCGTGACCGTACGGCCCAGCTTGCGGCCCAGCGCCTCCGCGATGATCGCCGGGGCGCGTCCACGGGGCTGCTGCCCGCGCAGCCAGCGGGCCACGGACGTCTTGTCGTAGCGCAGGTCGAGGCCGTGCTCGGCGCCGCACATGTTGACCCGGCGGGCGAGCCCGGCGTTCGAGCACCCCGCCTCCTGGATGAGCGCCTGCAACCGTTCGTTCGGCTGTCGCGCGACGAGAGGCCTTGCGGCCATGGCGTACCCCCTGGGAACAATTCCCTGAAGCGAAAAGATCCGGCCGTGAAGATCAATGCCCCGCCGACAGACCTAAAATGCGAGGCTTGCGCGGATTGCCGGGGTAAGACACAGGCTCTTACGCGGAACCCGACCCCACCGGTGGCTACCCAGCTCACGCCGAGGTTCCTCCCGCGCGCCCCCACACGTGCATCCATGCGCCCCAGATACGGAATCAATGCTCCTCCCCCGCGCGCGTTACCCCCGTAACTCCAGGTGGATGCGGGAGTTGAGTTCACCGTGGAAGAGACGATCGCCGGCCCCGAAGCCGCTCAGATTCCGAAGCAGCGTGGGGAATCGCTGCAGGAGACCGCCGTCCGCTACGCCGAGGAGCGCCACTGGGACGTCTTCCCCGGCACCTGGCTGGAAGCCGTCGACGGGGTGTGGCACTGCTCCTGCGGCGACACCGCGTGCGCCGCGCGCGGCGCGCATCCGGCGGACGACGACTGGGAGGCGCTGGCGACGGGCAGTGCGACCGTCGCCCGCCGGATGTGGCAGAAGCATCCGACGGCGTCGATCCTGCTGCCGACGGGGCGTACGTTCGACGCGATCGAGGTCGCCGAGACCGCGGGGTTCCTCGCGCTGGCGCGCATGGAGCGCATGGAGTTGACGCTCGGTCCGGTGACGTTGACGCCGGATCGCCGGATGCACTTCTTCGTGCTGCCCGGCGCGGCGGTGAAGATGCCCGAACTCGTGCGGAAGTTGGGCTGGTCGCCCTCGTCTTTGGATCTTGTTGCGCTCGGGGAGGGGGCGTATGTGGCTGCGCCGCCCACGCGGTACGGGGCGCGGGGCGCCGTTCAGTGGGCCTGTCGGCCCACGCCCGCCAATCGGTGGCTGCCGGATGCGGAGGAGTTGATTTCGCCGCTTGCCTATGCGTGTGGGCGGGATCGGTAGTTCGGCGGGTGCGGGTTGTGCGTGGTTGCTCCCGCCCACGCGGCGGAGCCGCAGATCAGCACAGCCCCGCGCCCCTGTCGGGCGGCTGCAGCGCCGTAGGGTTGATCCATGACGTCAGCCGCCGTGCGCGTACAGGGACTGTGGAAGCGGTTCGGGCAGCAAGTCGCCGTTGCCGGGATTGATCTGGAACTGCCCGCCGGGAAGTTCATCGGGCTCGTGGGGCCGAACGGGGCGGGGAAGACCACGACCCTCTCCATGGTGACCGGGTTGCTGCGGCCCGATCAGGGGAGCGTCGAGGTCGTCGGGCACGACGTGTGGCGGGATCCGGTGGCGGTGAAGGCGCGGATCGGGGTGCTGCCGGAGGGACTGCGACTCTTCGAGCGGCTGTCGGGGCGTGAACTGCTCGCCTACAGCGGGCGGTTGCGCGGGCTGCCCGGGGCCGAGGTCGACAAGCGGGCCACGCAGCTGCTCGACGTACTCGACCTGGCCGGCGCCCAGCACAAGCTCGTCGTCGACTACTCGACCGGTATGCGCAAGAAGATCGGCCTCGCGGCCGCGCTGCTCCACAACCCCGAAGTGCTCTTCCTCGACGAGCCGTTCGAGGGCGTCGACCCGGTGTCCGCCCAGACCATCCGCGGGGTCCTCGAGCGGTACACGGCGTCGGGCGCCACCGTCGTCTTCTCCTCCCATGTCATGGAGCTCGTCGAGTCCCTGTGCGACTGGGTGGCCGTGATGGCCGCCGGCCGCATCCGCGCGCACGGCACGCTCGCCGAGGTCCGCGGGGAGGCGGCCTCGCTGCAGCAGGCGTTCCTCGAACTCGTCGGCGCGGGCGGCCGCGACACGGGGTCGAGCCTGGACTGGCTGGGCGGCGGCGCACGATGACGGGCGAAGCCAACCTCACTGCCGTCTTCGTACGGCTGAAGCTGTCGCTGCTGCGCAACGGGCTCAGGCAGTCCGGCGGACGGCGGGCCGCCTATGTCGTCTCGGCCGTCGTCGTGGTGCTGTTCGGGGCGCTGCAACTGCTCGGGCTGATCGCGCTGCACGGCAACACGCACGCCCTGTCCGTGGTCGCGCTGCTGGTGGCCGTGCTGGCGCTGGGCTGGGCGGTGATGCCGCTGTTCTTCCCGAGCGGCGACGAGACGCTCGACCCGACACGCCTGGTGATGCTGCCGCTGCGGCCCCGGCCGCTGGTGCGGGCGCTGCTGGCGGCCTCGCTGGTGGGCGTCGGGCCGCTGTTCACGCTGCTTCTGCTGGCCGGTTCGGTGATCGCGGTCGCACACGGCGGCGCGGCGTACGCCGTCGGTGTCCTCGCCGTCGTCCTCGGACTGCTGGTGTGCGTGGCCCTCGCGCGGGCCGTCGCCGCCGCCAACATCCGCCTGCTGACCAGCCGCAAGGGCCGCGACCTGGCAGTGCTGAGCGGACTGGTCATCGCGGTCGGGGCGCAGCTGGTCAACTTCGGCGCGCAGCACCTGGGTTCCTCCGGCCTCTCGCAACTCGACCCGGTGGCGGACGTCCTGAAGTGGGTGCCGCCCGCGTCGGCCATCGGCGCGGTGCACTCGGTGAGCAACGGCTCCTACGGCGTCGCCGCCCTCCAACTGGGCCTGAGCGTGGCCGCGTTGACACTGCTGCTCGCCGTGTGGTCACGCCATCTGACCCGGCTGATGACCTCGCCCGACGGCTCCACCCTCCAGGCCGCTGAGCCCGCCGCCCGCGAACGGACCACCGGCGGCCTCGCCCGCCTGCTGCCCGCCGGCCGCACCGGCACGGTCATGGAACGCAGCCTGCGCTACGTCTGGCGCGACCCCAAGACCAAGGCGGCCTGGGTCACCTCGCTCGCCATCGGCCTGATCGTGCCCGTCTTCAACGCACTCCAGGGCACCGGTTCGATCTACTTCGCGTGCTTCGCCGCGGGGATGCTCGGCATCCAGATGTACAACCAGTTCGGGCAGGACACCTCGGCGTTCTGGATGGTCGCCACGACCATCTCTTCCGCGCACGACGCCTATGTCGAGCTGCGCGGGCGAGCCCTCGCCCTGCTGGTGATCACCCTGCCGTACGCCACCCTCGTGACCGTCCTGACCACCGCGATGCTCGGCGACTGGCCCCGCCTGCCCGAGGTGCTCGGCCTGTCCTTCGCGCTGCTCGGCGCCATGCTGGCGACCGGCGCATGGACGTCCGCCCGCTTCCCGTACTCCATCCCCCAGGAGGGCTACAAGAACGTCGCCCCCGGCCAGGCAGGCCTCGCCTGGATCTCCATCTTCGGCGGCATGGTCTCCGCAGCCCTGCTCTCCGCTCCCGTCATCATCGCCACGATCTGGGCAAACGTGGCCAAGGACGGCGACCAGTGGGGCTGGCTGCTGCTGCCGGTCGGCGCGGCATACGGCGCAGGCATCACCCTGGCAGGCCTACGCCTGGCAGCCCCACGAACGGCGGCCCGCCTCCCGGAGATCCTGACCGCGGTGAGCAAGGGCTGAGGGTACGTCTCTAACGCCGGAGGCCTGCAACGCCCCTGAAAGGGGCGCGGGGAACTGCGCGATCCACCACAAACAACCCGCACCCGCCCGCAAACAGAACCCCCCGAGCTATTGGGCGCCCCGGCCCAGCCTCACGCAGTGAACACCGCGTCGAGGAACGGCTCGACGGCCGCCCGCCAAGCCGCCGGCTGGTCATAGTGCACAAGATGCCCCGCATCGGCCACCTCCGCATACTCGCCGAGAGGCAACACCCGCACCATCTCCTGGGCCTCGGCCCGTCCCAACTCCCCGTCGACCCCGCGCACGACAAGCGCCGGACACCGCACCTGCGCGAGTTCCTCCCAGTGCGCGTCATACACCCACGTCTCCCGGGAACGCAGCATCTGCTCGTAGTCGAAGACGGGCCGCCAGCCGTCGGGCGACTCGTGCATCACCTCGGCGTAGAACTCCCCCCGTGCCGGATTCGGCCGCTCCACCCACGGATCGTCCTCGCCGAACCACTTGCGTACGTCGGCGAGCGTGGCGAAGGGGACGGGCCAGGCCTTGAACCAGTCGGCCCACTCCCGCTGCGAGGCGACCCCCAGGGCGGAGGCCCGCATATCGCAGATGATCACGCCCCGCACCAGTTCGGGGCGCTTGGCGGCGAGCTGCCAGGCCGTCAGCGCGCCCATGGCGTGGCCGATGAGGACGGCCGGGGCGAGGCCGAGCTGCTCGAGCGCGGCCTCGGCGTCCTCGACGTACGCCTCACGGGTGAAGGAGGCCTGTGCGGGCTTGTCGCTCTGGCCGTGGCCGCGCTGGTCGAGCGCGACGGCGCGGTGCCGCCCGGAGAGCCAGCGGGCGGTGGACGCCCAGTGCGAGGCGCGGCCCATCAGGCCGTGCAGTAACAGCACACCGGGGGTGTCCTCGGGCGCGGGTTGCGCCGGGTCGGCCTTGGGAGGGTCGCCGAACTCCCAGGCCGCGAGGCGTACGCCGCCCGCACCCGTCACGTCGATGCGTCGCGCCATGGTTCTGGCACCCCCCTAAGCTCCGCTCGGACCCGCTCGCTCCCGCTCGAGGCGGCCGGTCCTGTGAACCGTGTCCTGCCGTGTCGTGCAGCTGCCTGTTCGTGTGCGCTCGGTTCTTGTGCGCTCAGTGCTGGTGCGCTTGCTTCTGAGGCGCTCACTCCTGAAGCGCACATTCCGCGTGACCTGTCACTGAAGACTATCGAATAGATATTCGAAAATAGGGTGCCTGCGGGCAACACCCCTCGTACGAGTGACCTCGCCCGAGGAATGATCGCCGCCGCCGCGGGGAGATCTTCAGCGGGAGGCGGACCGCTCGGGGAAAACGGTCCGAAGGGGATGACCCTGAGAGCTCGGGGCTCCGGGTCAACACAGGGGAGGACAGGCCCCGGCGCCACACGGCGCCGGGGCCCTCCACACGTCTGCGGCACATCCTCCCGGCCCCCTCAGGTCATATGCCTCACGCGACAGCCTCGCACGCGAAACGTCCGAGCGCTGCGATTTCGACGCACCGGATACCGGCGGCCGAAGAGATCACGACAAGCCCGCAGGCCTCCCCAAACTCCCCTGGAACAGGGGGAGTTGACGGTGTCAGCGCTTGGCGACGAACACATGGGAGGCGACATCCGCCTCCAGCTCGGCCGCCTCACCACCACTGCCCACCAGCACACCGCCCGCCGACTCCGTCACACTCACCACCGAACCGGGCTGCACACCCGCCCGCCGCAGCGTGTACATCAGCTGCGCATCCGTCTGGATCGGCTCACCGATACGGCGCACCACGACCGTCTTGCCGTCCGCGCCCGGGTCGAGGTCCGCCAGCGACACCATGCCCTCGTCCAGGAACGGGTCCGCGCCGTCCTTCTCGCCCAGCTCCTCCAGACCCGGGATCGGGTTGCCGTACGGCGACTCGGTGGGATGCCGCAGCAGCTCCAGCACGCGCCGCTCCACGGCCTCGCTCATCACGTGCTCCCAGCGGCAGGCCTCCGCGTGCACCTGCTCCCACTCGAGACCGATCACGTCGACCAGCAGACACTCGGCGAGCCGGTGCTTGCGCATCACGCGCGTGGCGAGCCGACGCCCCTCGTCCGTCAGCTCCAGATGGCGGTCCGTCGCAACGGACACGAGACCGTCCCGCTCCATCCGCGCCACCGTCTGGCTGACGGTCGGCCCGCTCTGGTCCAGCCGCTCGGCGATCCGGGCGCGCATGGGGACCACACCTTCCTCCTCCAGCTCGAGGATGGTGCGGAGATACATCTCCGTGGTGTCGATCAGTCCGGACATACGTGCCCCTCGATGAGATCTGCCGGAAGCACGACAGCTTCCCGGCGTGTGCGCTGGCCCTGGCTTCAATTCTGACGCATACCACTGACAACCGTGCCTCGCCGTTGGAACCACGGCGTTACGACCGGGCACTCGCCCCCCGTATTGACACGGCACTGGTCCAGACCGCACGGTGATCCGCGACACATCCGCGCCCGGACCTCACACCGCCCCGGAAGGACCCGCATGAGCGACGGCAAACTGGCCGGCCAGTTCTTCGACGCCGCGATCGACCTCCTGCAACGGGTCCGGGACGAGGAGACACAGTCCATCACGGCGGCCGGCACCCTGCTGGCCGACACCGTCACCGGCGGCGGCCGCCTCTTCGCCTTCGGCGCCGGTCACTCCTCCCTCGCCGCCCAGGACGTCGTCTACCGCGCGGGCGGCCTCGCCCTGATGAACCTGCTCGCCGTACCGGGCGTCGTCGGCGTCGACGTCATGCCGGCCACCCTGGGCTCCGCCCTGGAGCGCGTCGACGGCCTCGCGACCGCCGTCCTCGACTCCTCGCCGCTCCGCGCCGGGGACGCCCTGGTGATCATCTCCCTCTCCGGCCGCAACGCCCTCCCCGTCGAAATGGCCCTGCACGCCCGCGCGCTCGGCGTGAAGGTCATCGGTGTGACCTCAGTGGCGTACGCGACGGAGACCCGGTCCCGGCACAGCTCCGGCACCTATCTGCGCGACCACTGCGACCTCGTCCTCGACTCCAAGATCCCCATCGGCGACGCCACCCTCACCCTCGACACCATCCCCGCCCCCTTCGCCCCGGCCTCCACGGTCGTCACCAGCGCAATCCTCCAGGCGGTCATGGCCACAGCAGCAGGCACCCTGGCCGAGCGGGGCATCGAACCGCCACTGCTGCGGTCCGGCAACGTGGACGGCGGCCACGAATGGAACGCACGAGTGATGGACGAATACGGGGACCGGATCTTCTACCAGCAGTAGTCGTAGCTGCGGGCAGTCGTGTCGCTGGGGCGGCTCCCGACCCAAGGAGAGCGGCACCCCGCACGCGCGGGGAAGCGATCCCGCCCCCACCCGGCCACGGGCCTATGCCCGCCCCACAACCCCCGCCAGATCCAACGCCGCAGCAATCCGCACAGCGACATCCTCCGCGTACACCGCGTCCACCCGCTCGAACTGACTCCGCCCACTCCCCCGCAGAAACGTCACGACCCCCAACGTCCGCCCCCGGCTCCGCAGCACCGCACACAACGCGTGCACGGCATCCGCCGGCCACTGCCGAGCCTCCGCCCACTCCCGCGCCTGCTCCGCCGGCACCGCCCCCACGCTCGCCCGCACGGACCCGGCCCGCTCCACGCACTGCAACGCCGGGTGCCCCTGCCCGTACCGCACCGGCAACCCCGCCTGCCCGGTCAGCAGACTCGGCCCCGGCGCCCCCGACGGCGTAGTGGCGACCCGCACCAGCCGTACGGGACCCTCCGCCGCCCCGTCGGCCACCGCACCGCCCGCCACCCGGTCGATCAGCGCATGGTCGGCGAACCCGGCGAGCGCAAAGTCCAGATGGACGGTCGCCGCCTCACCCGGGTCCTCGCACTCCGCGGCCGCCCGAGCCGCCCGATGCAGCTGATTCGTCCGGAACCGCAGCAGCGCCGCCTCCTGCTCGCCCTGCTTGCCCTCCGTCACGTCCTGGAAGAGCCACGCGACACCCAACGGCACCGGCTCCTCCGCGAGCGGCGACGCCAGCCGTACGAATCCGCAGCGCCAGCAGCGCCGCTGGTCCCCCTCCGACGTCCGCACACTCACCCAGATCTCGGCCGGCGCCGGCGGCGCACCCTCCGCCAGCACATGCGTGAGCGCGCTCTCCAGCTCCTCCACACCCTGGGCGAGCAACTCCCCCAGCGGCCGCCCCAACGCCGACGTACGCCCGATGCCGAGCGCCCGCGCCGCATGAGCATTCACCACCGCGGGCCGCAGATCGGCATCGACCAGCACGACACCCCAGCTCGCGTCCTCGAACAACGCCTCGCTGAGCGCGATCGACCGCTCCAGATCGATCTGCGCATGCACCTCACTGAAGGCGCAGTACACCCCCGCGGGCTTGCCGTCGGGCCCGCGCACCGCCGCGGACTGCGTCCGCACCAGCACCCGCCCGCCGTCCTTCGTCAGCAGCGCGAACTCGTGCACCTGCCGCCCCGGGGCCTCCATGGCGGACATCAGCCGCCGCTCGACCTCCTCGGCATCCGCGGGCCGCACCGCCCACCCCGCGAACCCCTGCCGGCCCACCGCCTCGGCCGCGGTCCACCCCAGAATCCGCTCGGCCTCACGATTCCAATGCGTGACGACCCCGCCCGCGTCGAAGGCACACAGCGCCGCATCCATACCGTCGAGCAGCGCGGCCAGCAGATCGGAGCCGTCAGGACCCACCGGGCCGGCCCGCTCGGGCTCATCAGGCCCCAGCTCGTCGGTGGTCCCACTACGCCGGGAAGCACTCACCTGGACCCCCTGCCAAGCTGCGTCCGCACGTACGGCGCGTCGGTTCGCTCACTCGCAATCATCTAACTGGAACGTGACGCAGCACACACCGAGTTCCCCCAAGATTGAAGGAATCGTTGTAACACCCGCCGACCCCTATGATCCGGCCATCACCAGCCGAAGATCAATCCACAGATCACTCTCGCCGTCCAGCACATACCGCTCGGTCTCCACAAACCCGCACTTCTCGGCGAACCGCAACCCACCCTCATTGGCCGCCAGGACACAGGTCTCGACCGCCCCAGCGCCCAGCACACGCGCGTGCGCCAATCCCTTCTCGTAGATCGCCCGCCCGAACCCCCGCCCCCGGAACTCGGGCAACACCCGCGCGATCACCGTGGCCACACCCTCATCACCCTCCGGCGGCCGCACGGTCGAACACCCGACGAGAACATCCCCGAGATACGCGTTCTCCAGCCGATAACGCCCGAGCCGCTCACGAGCCTCGTCCAGCGACATGGCGGCAGGCGGCACGATCTCGTTGTGGACGAACCGCCACTCCTCCAGCATGGCCTCGGAGTCCACGGCCTCGATCCGCAGCACCGGGCGCCGCGCATACACCTCGATCTCGATCTTCATCCGGGGATCCGCAAGCCCGACCACCAACATGGTCGCCGCCGGCCGCACCTCCCCGAACGCCGCCCGCAGCACCGGCCAGCACGGCTCGAAGTCGTCCCTCTCGGGCAGCAGATACCGCACCCGCACGACATCGCCCAGCCCGCACCCCGCCTCCGCGAGCGCCGCCCCGATGTTCCGTATGCACTGCTCGGCCTGCTCGACGACGTCGTCCGAGATCGTCATCGTCGAGTAGTCGAACCCCGTGGTCCCGGACACATGCACCCAGTCCCCGTCGACCACGGCCCGTGCGTAACCGATCTGCTCCTCAAAGGTCGATCCACTGAGAATCGCGCGTCGCTCCGTCATGGTCGAAAAGCTAGGTCACCGGCCCCGTCAAAAAAAGTGGTTGATCGTGCGCCGACCGGTTCTTAGGGTGTGGGCTACACGAGAAGGGAGGTGGTTCGGCAGATGTATGAATACCGGACGCGTGAGGTGACTGCGGGCTAGCGGCTCGCCACCACACCGAGTGCGGTGCCGGACCAGCGCGGGAGAGAACCGTGCAGCCGGCCCAATCCCAAGCAGTCACCCGACCCGCGAGCTCGCCGGCACGTCCGGCCGGCTCCTCCGCCGAGGCGGAGGGACCCGAGCTCGCGGGTCGTCTGCGTTTCCGTGCCGGCTCTCAGTGGGCGATGCCCTCGTAGCCCTCGATCTCCGAAGGACGCCGCGCGCCCGGCCCCACATACCGTGCGGACGGTCGCACCAGCCGGCCCGTGCGCTTCTGCTCCAGGATGTGCGCCGACCAGCCGGCCGTGCGGGCGCACGTGAACATCGAGGTGAACATGTGCGCCGGAACCTCGGCGAAGTCGAGGACGATCGCCGCCCAGAACTCGACGTTCGTGGCAAGGACGCGGTCCGGGCGCCGCGCGTGCAACTCCGCCAGTGCCGCCTTCTCCAGCGCCTCGGCGACCTCGAACCGCGGAGCGCCCAGCTCGCGGGCCGTGCGCCGCAGCACACGCGCGCGTGGGTCCTCGGCGCGGTACACGCGGTGTCCGAAGCCCATCAGCCGCTCGCCCTTGTCGAGGGCCTGCTTGACGTACGCCTCCGCATCCCCGGTCCGTTCGATCTCCTCGATCATGCCGAGGACCCGGGAGGGCGCGCCGCCGTGCAGCGGGCCGGACATCGCACCTACGGCCCCGGAGAGCGCCGCGGCGACATCCGCTCCGGTGGAGGCGATGACGCGGGCGGTGAAGGTGGACGCGTTCATGCCGTGCTCGGCGGCGGAGGTCCAGTAGGCGTCGACGGCGGCGACGTGCTTGGGGTCGGGCTCGCCGCGCCAGCGGATCATGAAGCGCTCGGTGATCGAGTGGGCCTTGTCGATCTCCCGCTGCGGAACCATGGGGCGGCCCTGGCCGCGGGCCGACTGGGCGACGTAGGAGAGGGCCATGACGGCGGCTCGGGCGAGGTCCGCGCGGGCCTGCTCGGCGTCGATGTCGAGGAGGGGTTTGAGGCCCCAGACGGGTGCCAGCATGGCCAGTGCCGACTGGACGTCCACTCGGATGTCGCCGGAGTGCACGGGGATCGGGAACGGCTCGGCGGGCGGCAGACCGGGATTGAAGGCGCCGTCGACGAGGAGCCCCCAGACGTTTCCGAAGGAGACATGACCGACCAGGTCCTCGATGTCGACGCCCCGGTACCGGAGTGCGCCGCCCTCCTTGTCCGGTTCGGCAATCTCCGTCTCGAACGCGACGACTCCCTCGAGTCCGGGTACGAAGTCGGACATCAGGCGGCTCCTCATGATGTGTACGACAGATGTGCAGGGCAGAAGAACGGCGGCTCGGCCGCTGGATCCCCGGTCGTATCGTGCGACTCGTGGTCCTGGGTGGCCACCCTGGTGATGCCCCACGCGGCTGGTCGCTCAACCAGAACGCAGCAGCACGATATCCCCGAGTGCCACTTTTGGGGAGACTTCGCGGCACTCAGTGCCACAGGTGCTCGAGGTCGGCGACGGGCGCCCATGCCGAAATCATGACGGACGCCATGGCGAACGGCACCTGCGCATACGGCAGGATGATCGGGTGACCGACCGAGACGCCGTCCCCCTTGATCCCGCCTCGATGCGCAAGCAGTACCGGGCCGAGGGCCTCGCCGAGTCCGATCTGGCCGCCACCCCGGTGGCGCAGTTCGCGCGCTGGTTCCAGCAGGCCGCGACTCAGGCCCACCTCTTCGAGCCGAACGCCATGGTGGTCTCCACGGCGAACGCCGAAGGCCGTCCCAGCTCCCGCACAGTGCTGCTGAAGCACTTCGACGAGCAGGGTTTCGTCTTCTACACCAACTACGACTCCCGCAAGGCGCGAGACCTCGCCGAGAACCCGTACGTCTCGCTGCTCTTTCCCTGGCATCCGATGGCCCGCCAGGTCATCGTCACGGGCGTCGCGCGCCGCACCGGCCGTGACGAGACCGCCGCCTACTTCCGCACCCGTCCGCACGGCTCGCAGCTCGGCGCCTGGGCCAGCGCCCAGTCGAGCGTGATCTCCACCCGCGCCGACCTGGACGCCTCGTACGCCGAACTGGCCGCCCGCTACCCGGAGGGCGAGCAGGTGCCGGTGCCCCCGAACTGGGGTGGTTTCCGGGTCGCCCCGCAGGCGGTGGAGTTCTGGCAGGGCCGCGAGAACCGGCTGCACGACCGGTTGCGGTATGTGGCGGAGGCGGACGGGGGGTGGCGGGTGGAGCGGCTCAGTCCCTGAGTTCCCGGTCCAGGACGGCCGCCCACTGCGCCACGACCCGCTCCCGGCGTCCGGTGTCGTCCGTGAGGAGGTTGGCGAGGCCTAGGCCGCGGGCCATGTCCAGGAGGCCCTGGACGGTTTCGCGGACGCCGGGGCGGGATTCGTCGGCGGCGAGGAGGTCGACGGCGATGCGGTGGGTCTCGCGGCCGACGTGGGCTTCGAGTTCCGTCACGCGGGGGCGGAGCTGGTCCTCGTTGGAGGCGGCGACCCACAGTTGCAGTGCCGCCCGGAAGAGGGGGCCGGTGTAGAGGTCGACGAGGGCTGAGACGACCGCCCGGCGGTCTCCGGCCGCGCCCTGCGGGAACAGGGCGCGCAGCGCCGTCGAGCGTTCCTCGGCGACGTATTCGACGGCTGCCGTGAAGAGGTCCTCGCGGGTGGGGAAGTGGTGCTGGGCGGCGCCGCGGGAGACGCCGGCGCGTTCGGCGACGACGGAGACCGTGGAGCCTGCCCAGCCGTGTTCGGCGAGGCAGGCCACGGCGGCTTCCAGGAGGCGCTGCCGGGTGGCTCGGCTGCGGTCCTGTTTGGGTACGCGGTCGGCGCGTTCGACGCCGTTGTCGGTGGTCACAGCACCCATGTGGGATCCCGTCGTTCCAGGAAGGCCGTCATCCCCTCGCGGGCCTGCGGGGAGGCGAACAGCCGGGCCGAGAGCGCGGTGAGGTCGGCCGCGTCCCGGTCGAATGTTTCGAGCACCTTAGCCGTGAGCAGCGCTTTCGTCTCGGCCAGGCCCTGCGGGGCGGCACGGCGCAGTCCGTCGAGGATGGGTTCCAGTACGGCGTCCACGTCGTCGCCGGTGGCGGTCAGCAGGCCGATGCGGGCCGCCTCGGGGGCCTCGAAGCGCTCGCCGGTGAGGTAGTAGCGGGCGAGGGCTCGGGGGTCGGTGCGGGGCAGCAGCGGCAGGGAGATGACCGCGGGGGCCACTCCGATGCGTACCTCGGTGAAGGCGAAGGTGGACTGTGTCGAGGCGGCGGTGATGTCGCAGGCGGCCAGCAGGCCGAGGCCGCCTGCGCGCACGTGGCCGGTGACGCGGGCCAGGACCGGTTTGCGCAGTTCGACGATCTGCCGCAGCAGCCCGACGAGTGCGTCCGGGGCCGGCGGGTCGCGGAGGTCGGCGCCGGCACAGAACGTGTTGCCGGTGTGGGTGAGGACGATCGCGCGGACGTCGGTGTCCTTGGCGCCGTCCGTCAGGGCGTCGGTCAGCTCGCCCACGAGTGCGGCGGAGAGTGCGTTGCGGTTGGCCGGGGAGTCGAGGCTGAGGGTCTCGATGCCACGCGCGCGTGTGCGTCCGATCAACGTCATGTGCGCTCCTGGAGTGCCCGGAGTTCGCGGCGGAGGATCTTGCCGGAGGCGGCCCGCGGGATGCCGTCGATGAAGGTGACCCGGCGGACGCGTTTGTAGGGGGCGACGCGTTCGGCGACGTACATCATGACCTCTGTTTCGGAGAGGTCGGTGGCGGTGGGGCGGCGGACGACGTAGGCGTGCGGGACTTCGTTGTTGTCGTCGTTGTAGACGCCGATGACGGCCGCGTCGGTGACGCCCGGGTGGGTGAGGAGGAGGGCTTCGAGTTCGGCGGGGGCCACCTGGAAGCCCTTGTACTTGATGAGTTCCTTGACGCGGTCGACGACGAACAGCCAGCCGTCGGTGTCGACGTGGCCGACGTCTCCGGTGTGCAGCCAGCCGTCCGGGTCGATCATTGCGGCGGTGGCGTCGGGGCGGCCGAGGTAGCCCTTCATGATCTGGGGGCCGCGGATGAGGATCTCGCCGGACTCGCCGGCGCCGAGGTCCTTGTCGGGGTCGTCGAGAGAGACGATGCGCATCTCGGTGCCCGCGATGAGTTTGCCGACGGTGCCGGGGGGCGCCTGGTGCATGGCGTCGAGGGGAACGACGTGGGTGCCGGGCGACAGCTCCGTCATGCCGTAGGCCTGGCCGACGGGTGGCAGGCCGAGCCGCTGGGAGCAGGCGGCGGCGAGCTGGGCGTCCAGGGGGGCGGCGGCGCTGATGACGTGCTTCAGGGACGAGAGGTCGTACTGGGCGACCAGGGGGTGTTTGGCGAGGGCCAGGACGATGGGCGGGGCCACGAACAGGCTGGTGATGCGGTGGTTCTGGATGGCCGCGAGGAAGGTCTCGAGTTCGAAGCGCGGGAGGACGACGACCGTGGCGCCCTGCCTGAGGGGTGCGTTCATGAGGGCCGTCAGGCCGTAGATGTGGAAGAAGGGCAGGACGGCGAGGATGCGTTCGCCGGGGCCGGACGGCATCACGGGTTCGAGCTGGGCGAGGTTGGTGGCGATCTGGCGGTGGGTGAGCATGACGCCCTTGGGGATGCCGGTGGTGCCGGAGGAGTACGGCAGTGCGGCGACGTCCTCCGCCGGGTCGATGGCGACCTCCGGCTCGGGCGCGGCGGAGGCCAGCATGTCGATCAGCGACCGGTGTCCGGGCGCGCTGTCGCAGACGAAGATCTCCTCGACGCCGCCGGCGAGTTCGGCGGCCCTGCGTGCCGTTTCCAGCAGGGGTGACACGGTGACGATCCAGCGGGCCGCCGAGTCCTTCAGCTGTTTCGCGAACTCCTCGGCGGTGGCCAGGGGGTGCACGGTGGTGACGGTGGCACCCGAGCGCGTGGCCGCGTAGAAGGCGGTCGGGAAGGCGACGGTGTTGGGGCTGTGCAGGGCGAGCACATCACCCTTGCGTACGCCGGCCTCGGCGAGCGCGGCCGCGATGCGCCGGTGGAAGCGGTCCAGTTGCTCGTACGAGAGGGTGGTGCCGTCGGTGCCGTCGATGAGGGCGGGCGCGTCACCGTACTCGGCGGCCCGGCCCAGCACCGCTTCGTGGATGGGGAGCTCTACGGGCGGGACGTCTGCGTACTCGCTGCGGAACACGGTTCCTCCAAGGCGGCCACGGCGGTCCGTTACGACTGGCGGTCTAGTACGACTTGGGAAGGCCCAGAGTCTGGTGGGAGACGTAGTTGAGAATCATCTCCCGGCTCACCGGAGCAATACGAGCCACGCGTGCGGCCGTTATCAACGAGGCGAGTCCGAATTCGCGGGTGAGGCCGTTTCCGCCGAGGGTGTGCACGGCCTGGTCGACGGCTCTGACGCAGGCCTCTCCGGCCGCGTATTTCGCCATGTTGGCGGCCTCACCTGCGCCGACGTCGTCTCCGGCGTCGTACAGGTAGGCCGCTTTCTGCATCATCAGGCGGGCGAGTTCGAGGGCGATGTGCGCCTGGGCGAGGGGGTGGGCGATGGCCTGGTGGGCGCCGATGGGGGTTTTCCAGACGGTGCGGTCGCGGGCGTAGGTGATCGCCTGCGCGAGGGCGTAGCGGCCCATGCCGATGGCGAAGGCGGCGGTCATGATGCGTTCGGGGTTGAGGCCCGCGAAGAGCTGGAGCAGGCCCGCGTCCTCGTCACCGACGAGGGCGTCCGCCGGGAGGCGTACGTCGTCCAGGGCCAGCTCGAACTGCTTCTCCGCGGCTTGGAGTTCCATGTCGATCTGGCGGCGGGTGAAGCCGGGGGCGTCCCGCGGGACGATGAACAGGCAGGGTTTGAGGGTGCCGGTGCGGGCGTCCTCGGTGCGGCCGACAATCAGGGTGGCGTCCGCGATGTCGACGCCGGAGATGAAGACCTTGCGGCCGGTGAGGAGCCAGTCGCCGCTGTCCGGATCGCGGCGGGCCGTGGTGGTGATGCGGTGGCTGTTGGAGCCGGCGTCGGGTTCGGTGATGCCGAAGGCCATGGTTCGGGTGCCGTCGGCGAGGCCCGGGAGCCATGTGCGCTTCTGGTCCTCGGTGCCGAAGCGGGCGATCACTGTGCCGCAGATCGCCGGGGACACGACCATCATGAGGAGGGGACAGCCTGCGGCTCCCAACTCCTCCAGGACGATGGAGAGTTCGGCTATACCGCCGCCTCCGCCGCCGTGTGCCTCCGGCAGGTTGACGCCTAGGTAGCCGAGCTTTGCCGCCTCTGACCAGAGGGCTTCTCGGTCGAAGTCGCGGCCGTGGCGTTTGCCTAGGGCGGCGACCGCTGAGCGGAGGGCTTTTTGTTCTTCGGATTCGATGTGGGCCATCTCGGCTCCTTCGGGGTGCGGGTTGGTTGTGGCTGGTCGCGCTCACGCGGCGGTAGCCGCATGTCGATGCAGTCCCGCGCCCCTCTAGGTCGGCTCCACTACCGCCAGCAATTCACCGACCGTCACCTGTTGGCCAGGTACCACCTGCAGAGCCGTCAGCGTGCCCGTGACCGGGGCTGTGATCTTGTGCTGCATCTTCATCGCCTCCAGCCACAGCAACGGCTCCCCGGCCTTTACGGCGGCTCCTGTCGTCAAGCCCTCGGCGACCTTGACGACCGTTCCCGGCATCGGTGCCAGCAGGGAGCCGGGGGCGTGCTGGGTCGTCGGGTCGGGGAAGCGGGGTAGGGCGGTCAGGTGGGTGGTGTTCACGTACACCTCGTCGCCGTACCGTGCCACCTCGGACTTGCGCTGGACGCCGTCCACTTCGAGTACGACGAGACGCGCGTCCGCGTGTACGACCCGTACCCCGTCCGCCTCCAGGCCCGCCCGCGTGTGGCGGTAGTGGACCTCGTGTTCCTCGCCCGCCATGGCGTACCGCTTGGTCTGCGACTGGGAGGGGAGGTTGCGGAAGCCGCCGAAGCGGGAGGGGTGGGAGCGGGCGTCGGCGAGAGCGGCTGCCAAGGGGGCGTACGGGTCCGGGGTCGGGGTGGTCAGTTCGGGGAGGTGGTGGTCGTAGAAGGCCGTGTCCATGGCGGCCGAGGTGAACTGCTGGTGGCGCAGGGAGCGGACCAGGAGGTCGCGGTTGGTGGTGGGGCCGTGGATCGTGGTGCGCTCCAGGGCTCCGGCCAGTCGGCGGACGGCCTCCGCGCGGGTGGGGGCGTGGGCGACGGCCTTGGCGAGCATGGGGTCGTAGTGGACGCCGATGGCGTCTCCGTCGCCGTAGCCGGTGTCCAGGCGGATGCCTTCGGGGGCGGTCAGGCGGTGCAGGGTGCCGGTCTGGGGGGTCCAGTCGTTCGCCGGGTCCTCGGCGTAGAGGCGGGCCTCGATCGCGTGGCCACGCGCGCGTGGGGGGTCGTTCTCCAGGCGGTGGCCTTCGGCGACGCGGATCTGCTGGGCCACCAGGTCGATGCCGAAGACGGCCTCCGTGACGGGGTGTTCGACCTGGAGGCGGGTGTTCATCTCCAGGAAGTGCGCGCGGCCGTCGGCGACCAGGAACTCGACGGTGCCCGCGCCCTCGTAGGCGACGGCGCGCACGGCCCGTGTCGACAGCGCGTACATGTCCTCGACGAGGCTGTCCGGGAGGCCGGGTGCCGGGGCCTCCTCGATGACCTTCTGGTGGCGGCGCTGGAGGGAGCAGTCGCGGGTGCCCAGGGTCCAGATCGTGCCGTGGGTGTCGGCGAGTACCTGGACCTCCACGTGGCGGCCGTGCTCCAGGTACGGCTCGACGAAGACCTCGCCGTCGCCGAAGGCGCTCGCGGCCTCGGCCCGTGCGCCCTCCAGGGCGGCGTCGAGGTCCTCCAGGCGGCGCACAACGCGCATCCCGCGCCCTCCGCCGCCCGCGGCCGCCTTCACCAGGACGGGCAGGTCGGCCTCGGTGATCCGATCCCGGTCCAGGGATGGGATCCCCATCAGTTCCTTGGCACGCGTCTTGGACGCCATCGCCTCGATCGCTTCGGGGGGCGGGCCGATCCACACCAGTCCGGCGTCGATGACGGCGCGGGCGAAGTCGGCGTTCTCGGAGAGGAAGCCGTAGCCGGGGTGGACGGCGTCCGCGCCGGAGGCGACGGCCGCCTTCACGATCAGGTCGCCGCGCAGGTACGTGTCCGCGGGTGCCGCGCCGGGCAGCCGTACGGCCGCGTCGGCCACGCGCGCGTGGAGGGCGTTCTCGTCGGCGTCGGAGTGCACCGCGACCGTCCGGATTCCCAACTCACGGCAGGTGCGGAAGATACGGCAGGCGATCTCGCCGCGGTTCGCCACCAGGACAGACGTAATCATGAGCCTCACATCCGGAAGACGCCGAAGCCGCCGCGCGCACCCTCGTACGGCGCGGTGTGGATGGCGGACAGGCACAGGCCCAGGACCGTGCGGGTGTCGCGGGGGTCGATGACGCCGTCGTCATAGAGCCGCCCGGACAGGAACATCGGCAGCGACTCGGACTCGATCTGCTGTTCCACCATGGCGCGCAGGGCGGCGTCGCCGTCCTCGTCGTACGGCCGGCCCTTCGCGGCCGCCGACTGCCGGGCGACGATGGACAGCACGCCGGCGAGCTGCTGCGGGCCCATCACGGCCGACTTGGCGCTGGGCCAGGCGACCAGGAACCGGGGGTCGTAGGCGCGGCCGCACATGCCGTAGTGACCGGCACCGTAGGAGGCGCCCATCAGGACCGACAGATGGGGCACCTTCGAATTGGAGACCGCGTTGATCATCATCGCGCCGTGCTTGATGATGCCGCGCTGCTCGTACTCCTTGCCGACCATGTACCCGGTGGTGTTGTGCAGGAAGAGGAGCGGGATGTCGCGCTGGTTGGCCAGCTGGATGAACTGGGCGGCCTTCTGGGACTCCTCGCTGAAGAGGACCCCCTGGGCGTTCGCCAGCACGCCCACGGGATAGCCGTGGAGCGTGGCCCAGCCGGTCGTCAGGCTCGTCCCGTACAGCGGTTTGAACTCGTCGAAGTCGGAGGCGTCGACGATCCGGGCGATGACCTCGCGCGGGTCGAAAGGGGTCTTCAGGTCCTCCGGGACGATGCCCAGCAGCTCGTCCTCGTCGTACTTGGGTGGCTCGGCCGGCCCCGGATCGTCGTACGCCTTGCGGTGGTTGAGGCGGGCGACCACCCTGCGGGCCTGGCGCAGGGCGTCCGGTTCGTCCACGGCGAAGTAGTCGGCGAGACCCGACACGCGCGCGTGCATCTCGGCGCCGCCGAGCGACTCGTCGTCGCTCTCCTCGCCGGTCGCCATCTTGACCAGGGGCGGGCCGCCGAGGAAGACCTTCGCGCGTTCCTTGACCATGATCACGTGGTCGGACATGCCGGGGATGTACGCGCCTCCGGCGGTCGAGTTCCCGAAGACGACGGCGACGGTCGGGATGCCGGCCGCCGACAGCCTTGTCAGGTCCCGGAAGATGGCGCCCCCGGGGATGAAGATCTCCTTCTGGGAGGGCAGATCGGCGCCGCCCGACTCCACCAGGCTGATGCAGGGGAGGCGGTTGGCGAGCGCGATGTCATTCGCCCGCAGGGCCTTCTTCAGCGACCAGGGGTTGCTCGCGCCGCCGCGCACGGTCGGGTCATTGGCGGTGATCAGACACTCCACCCCCTCCACCACGCCGATGCCGGTGACGAGCGAGGCGCCCACCGCGTACTCGCTGCCCCAGGCGGCGAGCGGGGACAGCTCCAGGAAGGGTGTGTCCGGGTCGAGGAGCAGTTCGATGCGCTCGCGGGCGAGCAGCTTGCCGCGCCTGCGGTGCCGTTCGACGTACTTCTCGCCGCCGCCCGCGAGGGCCTTGGCGTGCTCGGCGTCGAGATCGGCGAGCTTGGCGAGCATGGCCTCGCGGGCCGCCCGGTAGTCCGGTCCGCTGGTGTCCAGGGTGGTCGGCAGAACGGTCACAGGAGGGCCTCCGGGATGTCCAGGTGGCGGGAGCGCAGCCATTCGCCGAGGGCCTTGGCCTGCGGGTCGAACCGGTGCTGGGCGGCGACGCCCGCGCCGAGGATGCCCTCGACGACGAAGTTGAGGGCGCGCAGGTTCGGCAGGACGTGCCGGGTGACGGGCAGCTCACGGCTCTCCGGGAGCAGCTCGCGGAAACGGTCCGCCGTCAGCTCGTGGACCAGCCACCGCCACGCCTCGTCCGTCCGCACCCACACGCCCACATTGGCGTTCCCGCCCTTGTCCCCGCTGCGGGCGCCGGCGACGAGGCCGAGCGGGGCGCGCCGGGTGGGCCCGTCCGGGAGTGGTTCGGGCAACTCGGGGCTCGTGAGGTTGTCGAGTACGAGGGTGTCGTGTGCCGGGGCTATAGGAATGCGGCGCCCGTCGTAGAGGACCGCTACATGGTCGACGGCGCCACGGGGGACATACACATCCTCGAAGACCCCATAAGGCGCGCCCTTTCCGGGTGGCGCCAGCACATGGAAACCGGGGTAGCTGGCCAGTGCCAGCTCTACGGCGGCTCCGCTCAGCGCTCGCCCGACGAGCCGCTCGTCCGGGTCCCGCACCACGAGCCGGAGCAGCGCGCTCGCCGTCTCCTCGGTCGGGGCGTCGGGGCGGTCGGTGCGGACGAGGTCCCAGCTGGCCTCACGCGGCCGGGACTTGACCTCATCGAAGGCGGCCTCCATCTGTTCCCGCACGAGGGCGGCCTTGGCTTCGATGTCGAGGCCGGTGAGGACGAAGACGACCTCGTTGCGGAAGCCGCCGAGGCGGTTGAGGCCGATCTTGAAGGTGGGCGACGGGGCCTCACCGCACACGCCTTCGACGCGGACGCGGTCGGGGCCGTCCTGGGTGAGGCGGACGGTGTCCAGGCGGGCCGTCACGTCCGGTCCCGCATACCGGGCGCCGGCCGTCTCGTACAGCAGCTGCGCGGTGACCGTGCCGACGTCGACGAAACCGCCGGTGCCGGCGTGTTTGGTGATGACGCAGCTGCCGTCCTCGTGGATCTCGGCGAGGGGGAAGCCGGGGCGCCGGAGGTCACCCGCGCGGTCACGGAAAAAGGCGTAGTTCCCGCCGGTGGCCTGCGCCCCGCACTCCAGCACATGCCCGGCGACCACGGCCCCCGCGAGCCGGTCGTAGTCCCCTGGCCCCCACCCGAAGTGCGCGGCCGCGGGACCGGTGACCAGCGCCGCGTCCGTCACCCGCCCGGTGACGACCACGTCCGCGCCCTCCCGGAGGCAGGCCGCGATACCGAAGCCGCCGAGGTAGGCGTGGGCGGCGAGGCTGTCCGGGTAGGCGGCCTTGAGGTCATCGCCTTCGACATGCGCCACGCGAACGGGGATGCCGAGCCGGTTGGCCAACCGCCGTACGGCGTCGGCGAGTCCGGCGGGGTTGAGACCACCGGCATTCGTGACGATCTTGACGGAGCGTTCGTGAGCTAGGCCGAGGCACTCCTCCAGCTGGCGCAGGAAGGTGCGGGCGTATCCGGCCGCGGGGTCCTTCAGGCGGTCGCGGCCCAGGATCAGCATGGTCAGCTCGGCCAGATAGTCGCCGGTCAGCACGTCCAGCTCACCGCCGGTGAGCATCTCGCGCATGGCGTCGAAACGGTCGCCGTAGAAGCCGGAGGCGTTGCCGATGCACAGGGTCGCCGTCATGCGGTGCCGCCGCCCTTCGGCGGGCGTCCGTCACCCGGTGGGCCCGCGAAGGCCTGGGCGATGTCCAGCCAGCGGTCGGCCTCGGAGCCCTCTGCGTGCAGGGCGAGGTCGGTGCGGTGGGCGCGCTGGGTGACCAGGCGGCAGAAGTCGAGGGCGGGGCCGGTGACGCGGTCGTCGGCGTCCTCAGGCCCGTACACCCACAACTCGCCGTTCGGGGCGGTCAGTTCGACCCGGAACTCCTCGAACGGCGGGGTCAGCCCGTGCACGCCGAACGCGAAGTCGCGGGTGCGGACACCGAGGCGGACGATGTGCCGGAGCCGGTCGGTGGGGGTGCGGGCCACACCCAGCGCGTCTGCCACGTCCCCGCCGTGCGCCCAGGTCTCCATGAGGCGGGCGGTGGCCATGGAGGCGGTGGACATGGGCGGGCCGTACCAGGGGAAGCGGGCTCCCTCGGGTGCGGCCCGGAGTGCGTCCGCCAGGGCCTTGCGCCCGGCCCGCCAGTCCGCGAGCAACTGCTCGGGCGGCTTCTTTGCCCCCTCCTCCGCGCCGTTGTCCACGAAGTTCCCGGGCGCGGCCAGCGCCTTCTCGACCTCGCGGGCGAAGGCGTCCTGGTCGGTCACGGCCAGCACCGAGGAGTGGTCGGTCCAGGCGAGGTGCGCGATCTGGTGGGCGACGGTCCAGCCGGGCGCCGGGGTCGCGAGCGCCCACTGCTCCGGGCTCAACTCGGCCACGAGCAGGTCGAGTTCCTCGCTCTCCGCGCAGAGATCGTCGATCACGGGCGTCGGGTCAGCCATGGGGCGAGCATGGCAGGGGGCCCAGAAACAAGCAAGCATGCTTGCATTAATTTGTTTTCCACAGGTCCGGAACCTGTTCGCAGTCAACTGGCTACCCTCAGTGAATGGAGGTGATCGCCGTGCATATCCGCGAACTTGATCCCAGTGCGTCGCCGCTGGACTACTACGGCTTCGAACTACGGCGTGCCCGGGAGGCAGCGGGGCTGACCCAACAGGCACTCGGTTCGATCGTGTTCTGTACGGGGTCGCTGATCGGCCAGGTCGAGACGACACTGAGGGTGCCGACGCGGGAGTTCTCCGAGCGGGTGGACGCGGCGCTGGGGACGGACGGGACGTTCTCGCGGTTGGTGGGGCTGGTTCTGCGCAACCAGTTGCCGAGTTGGTTTCAGCCGTATGCGGAGATGGAGGCGCGGGCGGCATACATCTCCGCGTTCCAGGCCCAGGTGGTCTACGGCCTGCTGCAGACCCCCGCGTACGCGCGAGCGCTCCTCGGGGTCCGCGAGGACGGCGACCTCGACGCCAAGGTGGCGGCGAGGATGGATCGGCAGCGCATCCTGGACCGGGACGAACCGCCGATGATGTGGGTGGTGTTGAGCGAGGCGGTGCTGCATCAGGAAGTCGGTGGCCGGGAGGTCATGCGGGAGCAACTGGCGCATCTGCTGACCATGCAGGAGCGAAAGTGGCTGGACATACAGGTGCTGCCGTTCGGGGCGGGCGCGCACACCGGGTTGATGGGCTCGTTCAACCTCCTGCGCTTCGCGAACGACCCGGACATCGTGTACACGGAGGACTTCATCCAGGGGCACATGACGGCCAACACGGACGCTTTCAAGGAAGGTTCAGCCCGTTACGATCATCTTCAGGCCGCGGCCCTCTCGGTCGAGGACTCGGCAGCGCTGATCGCCGGTGTACGGGAGGAACGGTATGCAGAACCATCAGGACCTGACCGGAGCGCGGTGGCGTAAGTCGTCGTACAGCGGCGACACGGGAGGTGACTGCGTGGAAGTAGCACCTCTGGCCGCATGCATAGCCGTCCGCGACTCCAAGAACCCCCCGGCAGGGATCCTCACCCTCAGCCCCGCCGCATTCTCCGCCTTCGTCCGAGGCACCGCCCAGAACCCCCGCGCCTGAGTACGGGTGCTCATGCGTGTCGTCGCCCGGCGCAGCACGCTGCACGCATGACCGACACCCTCGTACGCTCGGCACGCCGGCGCCCCTGGTCGCGCAGAACGCGGCTGGGCGTGGACCTCGCCCTCGCGATCCCGCTGTTCCTGCTGGAGGCCGGGTGGCTCGTGCTGGACTGGATATACGGCTACGGGCTGGAGGTATGGGCGGCGCAGGGCGACCAGGCGCAGATCGACGCGGCTGCCCTCGCGCACATGGAGCGGTTGCGGGAACTGCTGATCGCCGTACTCGTCCTGGCGGTCGTCGCGGGCGTCTGCCGTGCACGCTGGACCGTGGTCGCACACTTGCTGGTGGCCCTGCTGGCCGGCGCAGCGCTGACGGCCGCACAGCGGGAGTGGAACCACGACCACTCCCCGCCGCCCGGTTGCGTCCGCTACAGCGCCGACTGCTGAAAATCGAGGCGCGCCGCCCACCCCCCGGGCAGTACGGTCCTCCGGTGATCGATGAGGACGGTTACTTCTTGGAATCCGTGGCGGCGGGGTACGACGAGTCGGCGGCGGAGATGTTCGCGGCGGAGACGCTGGATCCGGTGGTCGAGCTGCTGGCGGAGCTTGCCGGGAGCGGGCGGGCGCTGGAACTCGGCGTCGGGACGGGACGAGTCGCGCTGCCGCTCGCGCGAAGAGGCGTCGAGGTGCACGGCATCGACATGTCCCGGGCGATGGTCGAGCGGATGCGGGCCAAGCCCGGGGGTGACACGATCGGCGTGACGATCGGGGACTTCGCCACGGCCAAGGTGGAGGGCCGGTTCTCGCTGGCGTACCTCGTCTTCAACACGATCATGAATCTGACCTCGCAGGATGCTCAGGTCGACTGCTTCCGCAATGTCGCCGAGCATCTGGAGCCCGGCGGCCGATTCGTCGTCGAGGTGGGCGTCCCCGATCTGCGCCGGCTGCCGCCCGGGCAGAACGCCGTACCGTTCCGGGTGGAGGACGGACGGCTCGGATTCGATCTGTACGACGTCGCCACCCAGTCGATGAGCTCGCACCACGTGCGGATCGACGGCGAGGGACACGGCTCGTATCTCGCCGTCTCCTTCCGCTACGTCTGGCCCTCGGAGCTCGACCTCATGGCCCGGCTGGCCGGCTTGCGGCTGTGCGACCGGTGGGACGGCTGGACCCGTGAACCCTTCACGAGCGACAGCCGGCAGCACGTGTCGGTCTGGGAGAAGCCCGGCGGCTGACCGCCTCCGGCACAGGCCGTCAGGCCTCCGGCACCGGAGCCTTCCCCCGCCCCACCTGCGTCCGCACCGCCCCCATGCTCGCCCCGATGACCAGGGCGATCGCGGCGGCCTGCCAGGCGGAGAGGGACTGGCCGAGGACGAGGAAGCCGGCGGTCGCGGCGAGGGCCGGTTCCAGGCTCATCATGATCGCGAAGGTGGACGCCGGGAGGCGGCGCAGGGCCAGGAGTTCCAGGGTGTACGGCAGCACCGAGGACATGATGGCCACCGCGGAGCCCAGCGCGATCGTCGTCGGGTCAGTGAGCTTCGCGCCGGATTCGGCGATCCCCAGCGGGAGCATGAGCAGCGCCCCGATCGCCATGGCCAACGCCAGCCCGTCCGCCTGCGGGAACCGTCGGCCCGTACGCGCGCTGAACACGATGTACGCGGCCCACATGGCGCCCGCGCCCAGGGCGAAGGCGACGCCGACCGGGTCGAGGCCGTCGAAGCCTCCGCCGCCGAGCAGGAAGACGCCGGTGAGGGCGAGCCCGGCCCAGACGACGTTGATCGCGCGGCGCGAGGCCAGGACCGACAGGGCGAGCGGGCCGAGGACCTCCAGGGTGACCGCCGGGCCGAGCGGGATGCGGTCGACCGCCTGGTAGAAGAGGCCGTTCATCGCGCCCAGGGTGATACCGAAGACGATCACCGTTCCCCAGTCGGTACGCGAGTGGCCGCGCAGCTTGGGGCGGCAGACCAGCAGCAGGACGGCGGCCGCGGCGAGGAGCCGGAGGGTGACCACGCCGAGCGCGCCCGCTCGCGGCATCAGGTTCACCGCCAGCGCGGCGCCGAACTGCACGGACACCCCGCCGGACAGGACCAGGCCGACCGGGCCGAGGGAGCCTCGGCGGTGCGGGCCCGTCGGGGTGCGCACCGCTGACGGTGAGGTGGTGGTGCTGGGGCTGGTCACGGGCGGTCCAGGTGCTCGGCTCGGGGTTCACGATTCGTTCATCGCGATGCACTGCCAGGTCCAGGGTAGTGGACTCGGTCAGGCGTGTGAACCCGTTTTGCAGCTGTCCTGAATGGTGGACACGGCAGCCTCAGACACCCGGCCAGGGCTCCTCCTGCTGCGGTACGTACTGGTCGTAGGCGTACGACGGCGCCTGCCACGCCTCGTACGTCCCGTACCCGTGGTACCCCTCGTGCCCCTGATGCCCGTACCCGGGCTCGACAACGGCCGCCGGCGCCTCGGTGAACCCCTCCGCGAACAGCGGCATCCGCAGCTCCCCCGTATCGGTCACCGCGTTGTTCTGCGAACGGTGCAGCCGGGCGTACGCGCCGCCCCGCGCGAGCAGTTCCTCGTGCCGGCCGCTCTCCACGATGCGGCCGCGGTCGACGACCAGGATGCGGTCGGCGTCGGGGGCGAGGTTGAGGTCGTGGGTGATCATGATGGTCGTACGACCGGCCATCAGGCGGCGCAGCGGCTTCACGACCCGGCGCGCGGCCATGGCGTCGAGGCCTGTGGTCGGTTCGTCGAGGACCAGTACGGGGGCATCGCGCAGGATGGCGCGGGCGATCGCGAGGCGCTGGAGCTGACCGCCGGACAGCCGGGCCGAGTTGGGGTCGACCTTGGTGTCGTAGCCCTCGGGGAGCCCCATGACGAACTCGTGCGCGTCGGCCGCCCGTGCCGCCGCCTCGATCGCCTGGTCGCTCGCGCCGGGGCGGCCGCAGGCGATGTTCGCGCGGACGGTGTCGTGCAGGACGAGGGTCTCCTGCGGGAGCAGAGTGACGTATTCACGCAGGCGGGCCAGCGGGAAGTCGCGCAGCGGGACGCCGTCGAGGAGGAGGTCGCCGGCATCGGGGTCGTAGAAGCGCAGCAGCAGTTTGGAGACCGTCGACTTGCCGGCGCCGCTCGGGCCGGTGACGATCACCAGCTCGCCGGGGCTGACGGTGAACGACAGGTCCCGGAGGGCGACGGTGTCGGCCCCCGGGTAGCTGAAGGTGACGCCCCGGACCTCGACCGCGCCGTCGGGGCGGCCGGTCTCGGTGCCGCGGCGCGGGTCGGTGACCGATGGCTCGACGTCCAGGATCTCGATCAGCCGTTCCGCTCCCGCCGTGGCGGCCGTGACGGTGAGGCCCAGCTGCGCCAGGCCCCGCACCGGTGGGTAGAGATAGCCGAGGAAGGCCGCGAAGGCGAGGAGCTGGCCGAGGGTCATCCGGCCGGTGGAGATCTCCCAGGCGCCGATGCCGATCACGGCGAGCACGCACACCGTCTCGATGACCTGGACGAGCTGCTCGTAGGCCTCGTTGAGGCGGGTGGAGCGGACGGAGGCGCGGAACCAGGCGCTCGCCTCCTCGTGCAGTCGGCGGCGCTCGGCGTCCCGGCGGTCGTAGGCCTGGGTCAGCACGATGTTGCCGAGCGACTCCTCGACCACGGAGGTGATCGCGCCGTCCGCGACCCGGCCCTCCCGCGACACGTCCTTGATGGAACCCGAGAAACGCCGGGCCGCGAGCCAGAACAGCGGGGCCAGGACGAAGGTGGCGGCCGCCAGGTCCCAGCGCAGCCAGAAGGCGGCGACCGCGTAGAAGAGGGCGGAGAAGACGGCGGAGGCGGCGCCGACGAGCCCGGAGACGACCATCGTCTCGATCGCCTCGACGTCACTGGTCAGCCGGGACAGCAGATCGCCCTGTCGGTGGCGCTGGAAGAAGTGCGGGGGCAACTGCTGCACGTGGTCGAAGACATGCTCGCGCAGTCTCATCACGAACCGTTCGGTGGCCCAGGCGGCGACGGAGTTTCCGGCGTACGCGACGACCGCGCCGACGACGGCCACGCCCAGCCATTTCGCGGCGGGCGCCCAGAACGCGGCCAGCGACCCTTTCTGCAGGGCGTTGTCCGTGAGGTCACTGAAGACCAGGACGGCCTCGGTCTCGGCGAGCGCGGCGAGCACCGTGCACACCCAGACGGCGAGCAGCCATTTCCTGAGCCCCTTGGTCAGCGGCCAGAAGCGGCGAAAGGCGGTGCGGGCCGGAATGGTGGGGGTATCACCCTCGTATTCGAGATCCCCGCCCCCGCCCTCTTCCCTATCCATGTCACACACCCTCCGCAATTCTTGAATTCAACGACCCTTGAATTCCGCGAAAAACGAGGACCGACGGCATGCCGTCGGTCCTCTCACAGCTCACTCAGTTGTCGTCGCCGGGGATCGGCTTCGGCACCGGCGGCTTGGGGTGCTTCTTCTTGGGCTTCGGCGGGGGCGGCGGGGGGAGCTGCTTGTTCTTGGGCTTCGGGGGCAGCGGCGCGAGCTTCTTGAGGCTCATTCCAACTCCTGATGGTTTCGCAGTTCAGTGACTTCGGGAATTCCGCGTCCGGCTCCCGACATCGATGAACCTACACGCCCGACAGTTCAAGAAACGGCAAAGTCGACCGGGTAACGGCAAACAGGGGCTGTGAATACCTGGGTGAATCCTGGGTGAGCCCCGCCGAACCTGAGAGTTCTCTTATGAACCTGAGAGCCGGCTTATGAGTCTGAGAGCCGGCTATGAATCCTGTGAGGACCCTTTGAGAAGTCCCCCCGCCGGCCCTCCTCAAGTCCCCCCGCCGACGCCCTCCTCAAGTCCCTCCGCCAGTACCTCCGCCAGGTGCCGCCCCCGCACCCCCGCGAGCTGTTCCAGCTGTGTCCGGCACGAGAAGCCGTCCGCCAGGACCACCGCGCCCTCGGGGGCCTGTCGCACCGCCGGCAGCAACTGGTCCTCAGCGCATGCCTCCGACACCTCGTAATGCCCCTTCTCGAAGCCGAAGTTGCCCGCGAGGCCGCAGCAGCCGCCGGTCAACTCGCCCGTCAGCCCGGCCGCCGCACGCAGCCGCCGGTCCGCCGCGTCGCCGAGCACCGCGTGCTGGTGGCAGTGGGTCTGCCCGGTGACCGGGCGGTCGAGGGCGGGCGGCACCCAGTCGGGGGCGTACCGCTCCAGCGCCTCCGCGAAGGTCAGGACCGAGGCGGCGAGGCGGGCGGCGCGCGGATCGTCGTGCAGCAGCTCCGGCAGGTCCGTGCGCAGGGCCGCGGCGCAGCTGGGTTCCAGGACGACGAGGGGCGCGAAGGTCTCGGCCACCTCGGGGGAGCCCAGGACGTCGAGCTGGTCGAGGGTGCGGCGCAACACCTCGCGGGCGCGGTCGAGCTGGCCGGTCGAGAGGTACGTCAGCCCGCAGCAGACGGGGTGGCGGCGGGTCTTCCTGAAGTGCCGGGTCTCCTTGAAGTGCGGGGGCAGCTCGGGCAGCGGGACCGGTGTCAGTCCGGCCGCCTCCAGGACCCGCACGGCCGCCTTCCCCACCTCCGGCGAGAGGTGTTCAGTGAAAGTGTCCGGCCACAGCAGCACAGGCCTGCCGAACGGCACCTCGTACTCCAGCCCCAGCTCGCGGATCATCTGCCGCTCCCGCGCTCTGGCCCGGCGCCCGAACCAGCGGCTGAACGTCTCCGGCGCCACCCGCGGAATCCCCCGCTCGGGCGCGATCCCGCCCACCCGCTTGGCAAGAGCCGCCAACGGGCCCACCGAGGCGAGGAAGTTGACCAGCCGGGCGGTGCGGGTGCGGTCCACCAGCCGCAGCCACACCGGCAGCCGTCCCATGCTGTAGTGCGCGGCGGGGCGGCGGCGCCCGGCGTAGTGGTGGTGCAGGAACTCCGCCTTGTAGGTGGCCATGTCGACCTCGACCGGGCAGTCGGAGCGGCACCCCTTGCAGGACAGGCACAGGTCGAGCGCGTCCCGCACCTCCGTCGACCGCCAGCCGTCGGTGACGACCTCGCCGGCCAGCATCTCGTGCAGCAGCCGGGCACGCCCGCGCGTGGAGTGCTCCTCCTCGCCGGTCGCCCGAAAGGACGGGCACATGACGGACGCGCCGGACGCGGAGGTCGTACGGCACTTGGCGACGCCCACGCAGCGCCGCACGGCCGCGGAGAAGTCGCCGCCGTCCGCCGGGTACCCGAAGGCCACGTCGACCGGCTTCCGGGGCAGGACCGAGAAGCGGAGGTTCGTGTCGAGCGGTGCCGGGCGGACCAGCATGCCGGGGTTGAGGAGGTCGTCGGGGTCCCAGAGGCCCTTCACCCGCTCGAAGACGGCGACCAGGTCCTCGCCGTACATCCTCGGAAGCAGTTCCGCCCGCGCCTGCCCGTCCCCGTGCTCCCCGGACAGCGATCCGCCGTGCGCCACGACCAGGTCGGCGAGCTCCTCCGAGAAGCGCCGGAACCGGCCGACACCCGTCTCGCTCAGCAGGTCGAAGTCGATACGGACGTGGATGCAGCCGTCCCCGAAGTGCCCGTACGGGGTGCCGCGCAGCCCGTGGGAGGTCAGCAGCCGCCTGAAGTCCCGCAGATAGGCGCCGAGCCGCGCGGGCTGCACCGCGCAGTCCTCCCACCCGGGCCAGGCCTCGCTCCCGTCCGGCATCCGGGTCGCCGTACCACTGGCGTCCTCCCGGATCCGCCACAGCGCCCGCTGCCCGCCCGGATCGGTGACGACGAGCGAGTCGACGACGTCGGCGGCCCGCACGACCGCCTCCGCACGCGCGCGTGCCTCCGCCTGCGTCTCCCCGCCGGTCTCCACGAACAGCCAGGCCCCGCCCCGCGGCAGCCCCGCCGTGGACGGCACCAGATCGGCGGCCATCCCCTCCACGGTCAGCGGCCCGTACGGCAGCAGCCCGGCCGCGGCCTCGGCGGCACCGCTCTCGTCGGCGTACGCCAGCACGGCTAGCGCACGCGCGCGTGGCGCCTCCACGAGCCGTACGACGGCCTCCGTCAGCACCCCCAGCGTGCCCTCGCTGCCGCAGAAGGAACGGGCGACATCGGCCCCCTTCTCCGGCAGCAACGCGTCCACCGCGTACCCGGAGATACGGCGAGGCAGCTCCGGAAACCCGGTCCGCAGCCGCGCCAACTCCCCCTCGACCAGTCCCCGCAGCCCGTCCGGCGCCCCGGCCCACCCCTGCCCGAGCCGCAACCGCTCCCCGCGCCCGGTGACCACGTCCAGCTCCCGCACGCTGTCCGCGGTGGTCCCCCATGCCACCGAGTGCGAGCCGCACGAGTTGTTCCCGATCATCCCGCCCAGCGTGCACCGACTGTGCGTCGACGGATCGGGCCCGAACCGGAGCCCGTACGGCGCGGCGGCCTCCTGCAGCCGGTCCAGGACGAGCCCCGGCTGGACGACGGCGGTACGGGCCTCGGGGTCCAGCGACACGATCCGGTTCATATGGCGGGTGAAGTCCAGCACGACACCGGTTCCGGTGGCCTGCCCGGCGATGGAGGTGCCACCCCCGCGCGGCACGACGGGCACGCCGTGCGCCCGGCAGACCTCCAGCACGGCGGCCACGTCGTCGGCGTCCCTCGGGGCGACCACCCCCAGCGGGACCCGCCGGTAGTTCGACGCGTCCATCGTGACCAGCGCCCGGGCGGCAGCGTCAAACCGCACCTCACCCCGGACAACCTCGCGCAAACGTGCCTCGAGATCCACCATGGGGCCAGCCAATCAGCCAGCGCCGGCACCAACCAGCCCGTCCGGCGTTTGAGGACGAGGCCGTTCAGGCCGAAGGGGGGGTCTGGGGGCGCAGCCCCCAGTTCCAACGCGCACGACACCGCCGTCTCACCCGACGGACGAGGTTTCACCCATGTTTCCCGAAACAGCTAACCTCACCCCGTGGCTGAGATCCAGATTCCCGCTGACATCAAGCCCGCCGACGGACGTTTCGGCGCGGGCCCCTCCAAGGTGCGGACGGAAGCGCTGGACGCGCTGGCCGCGACCGGTACCTCCCTCCTCGGCACCTCCCACCGCCAGGCCCCGGTCAAGAACCTGGTCGGCAAGGTGCGCGAGGGCATCAGTGAGCTGTTCTCCCTGCCCGAGGGCTACGAGGTGATCCTCGGCAACGGCGGCTCCACCGCGTTCTGGGACATCGCGACGCACGGCCTGATCGAGAACAAGTCGCAGCACCTCAACTTCGGCGAGTTCTCCTCGAAGTTCGCCAAGGCGGCCAAGCTCGCCCCCTGGCTGGCCGAGCCGACCGTCATCGCCAGCGACCCGGGCACCCACCCGGAGCCGCAGGCCGAGGCGGGCGTCGACGTCTACGCCTTCACCCACAACGAGACCTCCACCGGTGTCGCCATGCCGATCAAGCGCGTGGCCGGCGCCGACGAGGGCGCGCTGGTCCTGGTCGACGCCACCTCCGGCGCCGGCGGACTCCCGGTGGACGTGTCCGAGACGGACGTCTACTACTTCGCCCCGCAGAAGTCCTTCGCCTCCGACGGCGGCCTGTGGATCGGCGTCTTCTCCCCGGCCGCGATCGAGCGCGCCGAGCGCGTCCACGCCTCCGGTCGCCACGTCCCGGAGTTCTTCAGCCTCCCCACGGCGATCGACAACTCCCGCAAGAACCAGACGTACAACACCCCGGCCCTCGCCACCCTCTTCCTGCTCAACCAGCAGCTGGAGTGGCTCAACGGCCAGGGCGGCCTGGACTGGGCGGTCCGCCGCACGGCCACCTCCGCGCGCACCCTCTACGGCTGGGCCGAGGACATCAAGTACGCCAACCCGTTCGTCACCGACCCGGCCAAGCGCTCGGCGGTCATCGGCACGATCGACTTCACCGACGAGGTGGACGCGGCCGCCGTCGCCAAGGTCCTGCGCGCCAACGGCATCGTCGACACCGAGCCCTACCGCAAGCTCGGCCGCAACCAGCTGCGCGTCGCGATGTTCCCGGCGATCGACCCGGCGGACGTCGAGGCGCTGACGAAGTGCATCGACTA
This sequence comes from Streptomyces sp. NPDC049541, assembly GCF_044465725.1. NCBI lineage: Bacteria > Bacillati > Actinomycetota > Actinomycetes > Kitasatosporales > Streptomycetaceae > Streptomyces > Streptomyces sp. NPDC049541. The sequence continues at coordinate 425,410 of NZ_JBITLY010000006.1, forward strand.
CGTGATCGAGAAGCTGTAACGGATTCTCGTACGACAGCGGTCTCTCGTACGAAAAAGGGCGCCCGGTGAGTACCGGGCGCCCTTCGCGTGTGCCGGTCAGCCGCGGAAGCCGAGCATCCCGTGCAGGGCGTCACCGCGCGGTGCGGTCGCCGGCTGCTGCGAGGTCAGCGCGGACAGCGTGGACCCCGCCGTGCTCAGCGGCTTCGGGTCGGCGGTCTTCTGGCAGACCGCGTCGGCCGTGCCGTGACCGCGCGGCACCGTGCCGTCGGTCAGGTACTTCGCCAGGTACTTGTCCAGGCAGGCGTTGCCGCTCAGCGAGATGCCGTGGTTGCCGCCGCCCTGCTCGACGACCAGGCTGGAGTTCTTGAGCAGGCGGTGGACGGTGACACCGCCCACGTACGGAGTGGCCGCGTCGTTGGTCGCCTGGAACAGCAGCACCGGCGGCAGCTGGGAGTTGGCGACGTTCACCGGCTTCAGCGACTTCGTGGGCCAGAAGGCGCACGGCGCGTTGTACCAGGCGTTGTTCCAGGCGTTGAACGGCGCCTTGGCGTACACCGCCCAGTTGTCCTTCTCCCACTGCTTCCAGTCACGTGGCCAGGCCACGTCCCGGCACTGCACGGCGGCGTAGATGCTGTAGCCGTTGTCGCCGGAGGCGTCGATCGCGGCGAATTTCTCGTAGTCCTGGACCAGCGGCGCGGAGTTGTGGTCGTTGACGTACGCGGCGAACGCCTGGGCCAGGTAGGGCCAGTAGCCGTTGTAGTAGCCGCCCGGCAGGAAGGTGTCCTCCAGTTCGGCGGCGCCCACCTTGCCGCCGGCCGGGTTCTTGGCGAGCTCGGCCTGCATCGCGTACCACTTGGCCTCGATCGCGGCCGGGTCGGTACCGAGCTTGTATGTGCTGTTGTACTTGGCGATCCACGCCATCAGGGCCTTGTGGCGGGCGTCGAAGGCGTAGTCCTGGCCGATGTTGTCGTCGTACCAGACCCCATCGGGGTTGACGATCGAGTCCAGGACCAGCCGGCGCACCTGGTGCGGGAAGAGCTTGGCGTAGACCTGGCCCAGGTAGGTGCCGTACGAGTAGCCGAAGTAGTTGATCTTCTTGGCGCCGAGGGACTTGCGGATCGAGTCCATGTCCTTCACGGCGCTGATCGTGTTGATGTACGGCAGGACGTCCGCGTACTTCCTGCCGCAGGCGGCGGCGAAGGACTTGGCGCGCTCCAGGTTGGCCTTCTCGATGGCCGGGGTGCTGGGGACGCTCGCCGGGCGGACGGGGTTGAAGTAGCCGGGCTTGCAGTCGAGGGCGGGCTTGCTCTTGCCGACACCGCGCGGGTCGAAGCCGATGACGTCGTACTGGGCCGCGACCGACTTGGGCAGCGAGGACGCGACGAAGCCGGCGAGGGTGAGGCCGCTGCCGCCGGGGCCGCCGGGGTTGACCAGCAGCGGGCCCTGGTACGTGCGAGCGGTGTGCGGAACGCGTGACAGGGCCAGGGTTATCTTCCGTCCCTGCGGCCTGGCGTAGTCGAGTGGCACCTGCACCGACCCGCACTGGAGGGTCGGGTAGTCGTCCGTGCCGCACTTCTTCCAGGTGACCTTCGCCGTGGCGAAGGCGTTCGCGGCGGACGACGGACTGGCCTCGGCGGGAACGGCGGTGACCGTGCCGGCCAGGACGACGGCCGTACCGCACAGCACAGCTGCGCTTCTCTTCATGAACTTCTCTCAGCACATGGGGGGTTGGGACGGACCGAAAGGTTCACGATCCTGGCCGGATTTTTTCGAAGAAGCGCGAAGACAAGAAACACCTGAGGGAAAAATTTGAACCTCCTGTGACCTGGGGGCACTCGGCACACACCGAGCGCCCCTGTCACCAGCCCTGGAAGGGGCCAAGACCTCAGGCAGCCGTGCAGCTCACGCTCGGCACACCTCCGCCCCCCGGTGCGCCCCCGAACCCGAGGCTCACCGAACTCCCCGCCGGGACACTCCCGTTGTGCGCGGCGTTCACGGCGGTGACCGTGGAACCGGTCTGCGTGTACGAGGCGTTCCACATGGTGGTGACCTGCTGCGACCCGTTCCAGGTCCAGCTCACCTTCCACGAACTGATCGAGCTGCTCCCGGTGTTGGTCACCTTCACCTCGGCGTTGAACCCGCTCCCCCAGTCGCTGCTGACGGTGTAGACGGCACTGCAGGCGGCCGTGCTCCCGCCACCCCCGCCTCCGCCCCCACCGCCGCCGGTGCCTCCGCTCGGGAACAACGGCGCCTTGACGCTCGCCAGATAGCCGTCCTTCACCGTGTCCACGGTCGTCCAGTCGTCCTTCAGGATCCCGCCCGTGTCACCGGAGTTGGGGTTCCACGACCAGAACGTCCAGTGGAAGGAGTCGGCCCCGTACGTCGACGTCGGCCGCAGATAGCTCACCAGCGCCGCCAGCCACTTCTGGTCGACGGTCGAGGCCAGCGTCGTACCGAACTCGCCCACCCACACCGGCGCGATGTTCTGCTTGAAGATGTAGCCCCAGTACTTGTCCCAGACGCCCGGCATGTTGGCGGGGAACGCCGGATCGCTGAACCAGGGCTGCTGGGCCACGCTGGTCGCGTAGTCGTGGGCGGAGTACACGACCCGGTTCGCCACGTCGAGCCGGACCGGGTACTGGCCGACGCCCATCAGGTTGCCGCCCCACCACCCCGACACCCCGGCGTAGGTCTGCACGCCCTCGACGAAGATCAGCAGGTCGGGGTTGACGGAGAGCACCGCGTTGCCGGCCCGCTCGGCAGCCAGCCGCCAGTCGGTGGCCGTGTCGCCGCAGCCCCAGCAGGCCGGATCGTGGGGCTCGTTGTGCAGGTCGATGCCGATGACCGTGTCCTGGCCCTTGTAGCGGGCCGCGAGCGCCTTCAGATCGGCGATCCATGTCGACTCGGGGACTGCCGCCGTGTACCAGAGCGCCGACTGTCCGCCCGAGTCCGGCCGGTGCCGGTCGAGGATGACCTTGAGGCCGTCCTGACCGGCGTACGCCACCAGCTTGTCCATGACCTGGAGGGAGCTGAGCCCCTGCAGATCGGCGTTCTTGCCGCTGCTGAAGTCGATGCTGTTGGGGACGGTGGACGACTTGAAGATGTCGTCGCTGTAGGGCAGCCGGATGGTGTTGTACCCCAGCGACTTCATCTGGTCGATCATGGACTTGTAGTCGCGGGACCAGAGGCCGTGGACGACGTGGTTGCCGGTCTCGAAGCCGAACCAGTTGATCCCGGCGATCCGGACCGGCTGCCCGGCCGCGTCGAGGATCTGGCGGCCGCTGGTGTGCCAGTAGCCGGCGCCGGGGGCGGCGGCCGCGTGTGCGGTGGAGGCACCGAGCCCCAGCGGTAACAGGAGCGCCGCGGCAACGGCGCACAGCGCTCTTCGCAGGCTGCGGAACATGTTGCTGCTTCCTCTCGGGAGGCGCGGGCCCGAAACGAGTGGGAGCGCTCCCACAACCCGGCACCTCCATGGAAGCCATGCCACATGAACACGTCAAGCTCTACGACGTCGGTCAGCGGCGCAGCAGCCGCCGGATTCCGAAGACCACCGCTGCCGCGACGGCGACGGCGAGCGCACCGACCTTGAGATTCCCGCCCACACCGCCACTGCTCCCGCCCGAGGCACTGGAACTCCCGCTCGCGGAGGGCGACTTGGAACCCCCGCTCCCGCCCGGCGCGTCCTGCGCCTGCACGGAGCTGTCGGCGCCCTCACTGCCGTACAGGAGCTTGGTGCCGTCGACGGAGTAGGTGATGGACTCGCCCTGCCCCTGCAGCGGAACGTTCAGCCGCCCCTTGCGTTTGATCCTGCCGCCGTTCCAGTCGTAGTAGATCCCGCCGAAGTAGCCGCGCACGGCGAGCTGCTTGCCGTCCGGGGAGATGGCGGCGTCGGTGGCCCAGAGGTCGACGGTGGCGACGGGCCTGAAGTAGTTCGTGCCGGAGGCGGAGAGCCTGGCCGGCCCCTCGTACAGGTGCCCGCCGTTCTCGTTCTTGTCGATGATGTAGGCGCGCCCGGTCTTCGGGTCGACGACGAGCGACTCGGCGTTGCGTGCCCCGTCCGAGTACTTCACCACGTACTGCGTGGCCCGCACGGTCTGGTCGACCAGTTTCTTCGGCTCGGGCAGCCGGTAGATCCACACATACGGCCACTTGCCGCCGAGGTTGTCGCCGATGTCGCCGACGTAGATCTGGTTGCCGGGGCCGATGGAGATCGCCTCGACATCACGGGGTGAACCGATTCCGCTGAGGGTGACGCGGGCGACCGTCCTCCCGGTACCGCTGTTTACGGCGTAGATGTACGGGCCGTCGTCGCTGTCGTTGTGGGTCCAGTAGATGCCGGGGTGCAGACGGGAGGCGGCGAGGCCGCTGGACTCGGTGATGCGCGAGTCCTTGATGGTGAACCCCTGGTCACCCTTGCCGTCGCCGTCGGCGGCGGATGCGGGCACGGCGAAGGCGCCCACGAGAAGGACCCCGGCGAGGAGAGCGAACGGTCGGCGCATGTCCCCAAGCCTGCCATCCCGGCCCGGTGTTCACGGGCGGGGCGCGGGGCGGGGGCCGGGCAGGGGCGCGTGGCAGGCCTCACACCCCACCCGTCCCATTGGTCCCTCCCTGAACCCTCCCCGATCGTCCATCATGAGCGGATGCTCAGGTTCATGCCGGTCGGCGACTCCATGACGATCGGAAGCGCGGGCGAACACACATGGCGCTACCGGATGTGGGAGCACCTGCGCGAGACGTACGGCGGCCCGTTCGCCCTGGTCGGCCCGCGCGAGACGCTCTACGACAAGGCGGCGGACGCGCCGGTCTCGTACGAGTACGCCGACCCCGACTTCCCGCGCGCCCATCTGGCGGGCTGGGGCGAGGGCTGGCTGCACATGGCGCCGCTGATCGGCGAGGCGGTGCGCTCCTGCCGCGCGGACGTCCTGCTGGTCTCCCTCGGCCTGATCGACCTGGGCTTCTACACGAACGCGGAGCAGACGGCGGAGAACGTGCGGGCGTTCGTTGCGGCGGCGCGGGAGGCGAACCCGCGGGTGCGGATGGTGATGCTGCCGGTGATCCCGAACGTACGGGCGGAGTCGGACCCGCCGTTCGCGGCGGAGGTGACCCGTTTCAACGAACTGCTGGCGAAGACGATCGCCGACCTGGACGAGCCGTCCTCACCGCTGCTGCTCGCGTCGGTGCCGGAGTCGTACGACATCCACTTGGACACGTACGACGGTACGCATCCCAACGCGAGCGGTGAGCACCGGCTGGCGGAGGCGTTCGCGGAGGCGATGTATCAGGCGTGGGACCTGGGGGAAACGTACATGGCTCGAACAAGGTGACTTGATCCGTGCGTGTCCCGGTCACCGTGCGTATCGTTGTACTGCGCGGCTGTGCTCGTCCGTGGGGCAGCCGGGGAGGAGCGCCACGATGACCGTCCTTGAAGACAGGATCGAGATGGCCGACGCCGACGCCAACACCAAGCGCTTGGACGAGTGGTTCGAGCGCCTTGAGCGTATGCCCGTCCCCGAAGGATTCAGGGTCGAGATCGTCGGGGGCAACGTCCACATGACGCCACAGCGGGACACTCACTGGGAAATCATCCGCGAGATCCTCTTGTCCTTCGTGGAGCGCTTCGGGAGGAAGACCAGGGTGTTCTCCGACGTGCGCATCGACTTCCCGGGCTTTGAGAACGGCTTCTGCCCCGGCCTCGCCAAGCTCAGTGACGCGGCGCGGAAGGACGACAAGGGCCACTGGCGGTACCAGGACGTCGAGTTCGTCGCCGAGGTCATCTCGAAGGGAACCGCCGCCAACGACTACGGCCCCAAGAAGACGGCGTACGCGGTCGCCGAGGTCCCCGTCTACGTCATCGCCGATCCCTATCAGGGGCGGTGCCACGTCTACACCGACCCCAAGGACGGCGACTACGCCGTACGGACGTCCGTGGACTTCGGCACCGACATCGACCTCACCGGCACCATCGTCGACCTCACCCTCAAGACCGACGACTTCCCCCGCGACTGAACCCGGCACCCTCCCGCGCACGGCGGAAAGCCAGTGGGAAAAGCCGGTGAAGAAAGATCGCGCCGACGGCAGACTGCCCCCATGACCTCCCCAGCCCCTGACGCCAAGGCCGACCTCCACTTCTATCTGCAGTCCGCCCGCGACGCCCTGCTCTGGAAGCTCGAAGGGCTCTCGGAGTACGACATCCGCCGCCCGCGCACACCGACCGGCACCAACCTCCTGGGCCTGGTGAAGCACGCGACCGGCGTGGAGCTGGGCTACCTCGGCGACACCTTCGGGCGGCCGTGGTCCGGCGGGCCGCTGCCCTGGATGGCAGCGGGCGGTGAAACCAACGCGGACATGTGGGCCACCGCCGACGAGTCGCGCGAGTACATCGTGGACCTCTACCGCCGGGTGTGGGCGCACGCGGACGCGACGATCGACGCGCTGCCGCTGGACACGGTCGGCAGGGTGCCGTGGTGGCCCGCCGACAGGGACGAGGTGACCTTGCATCACGTCGTGGTGCGCGTGATCGCCGACACGCACCGGCACGCCGGGCACGCCGACATCCTCCGCGAACTCACGGACGGCGCGGTGGGGATGAACCAGGGCAACGACAGCATGCCGTCGGACGACGCGGCCTGGTGGGAGAGCCACCGGGACCGGGTGGAGCGTGCGGCGCGGGAGGCCGACCGGAAGCCGGCCTGATCCCTGTTCAGCTTCGGGAGGCCGTGCCGCCACCGGTGGGGCGCGGCTTCGAAGCGGCCGAACCGCTCTTGGACGCAGGGGACTTGGCACTTGCGGGCGTCTGGCGATGACGGTGGCGGGAGATGTTCCTGCGTGGCGGCCGGGTCAGCGTGATCTGGCGGACCAGTTGCTGGAAGCAGGCCAGGGACGCGAGCGTCGGCAGGGCCGCCGCGGCGATACCGGTGAAACTCCTGTCGGCCTCGGCCACGCAGAGTGACATCGCAAGGAAGGAGAAGAGCAGAACGACGAACCAGGAGTGCACGGCCCTGCGTTGGTGGAGGGCGCTGCGCAGGATGGAGAGCGAGGCCACCATCCAGGGGCCGTAGACCAGAAGCGGCCACCAGGTCAGTATCCCGCCCTGCGTGGCCGACGCGACGTGCCGCAGAGGTGCGTAGGCCACCATGCCGCCGAACACGCTCACCATCGAAACGATCACGGCGGCGAGCGCGGCGATCAGAAAGCTGACGGTCTGCAGCCACCCGAAGCGGAAGCGCAGCCGGAACCGCACTTTCCGGTGCCGGACGGTACGGCGCCTGATGGGGGGCAACTCGGCGGTGATCCTCGCCAGGTTGTCCATCGACTCGCCCGTGAAGTCGAGGTCGGACGGCGGCGGCTCTCGACGCGGCGGCGGCGACACGGTGCCCGACTGCTCCGCCGTCACGGCGTTCTGCAGGAGGGACGTGAGTTCCTCGACCGGGTCCCAGCCCTCCACCAGGGGGCCGGTGGCGTACATGTCCTCTGCGGGACCCCGGTGGCGGCCGGTGGCCAGCCCGGTGGGGTAGTCACCGGGATACCGTTCGTGCGGGGTGAAGGAAAGATCCAGGTATTCGTCGTTCATAGAGGTCCGCCCCCGTCATGTAACCGCGTGGCAGCCGGACCGTCCCTGATCGTTCCACCGCCGCCCGAGTTCCTCCTGAGCCGTGTCCAGGATTCCCAGGAACTCGCTGAAGATGGTCCCGGTGACCTGCAGTTCGATGCGCCCACCGTCCCCGTGCAAGGTGCCGCACGCGTCGGCCGCCGAGTACGCCGCGGCGGGCGTGAAGGTGTAGCGCCCCACTGTCACCGCACGGGCGGGGGGCAGATCCTCCGCGGTCGCTCCGGAACGGTACGGGTTAAGGAACCTTGCTTTCGCCATATTCCGCTAACGCCGCGTCCCCTCCTCCGGATGCGCGGCAAACGAGTGAGGCCAATTCGACGAAAACATCGACTAGAGCGTTTGTAATCCAGCAGTTTGTCTTTTGAATTCTTCTCGCACAGGAAAGATCCGGCTGAGAGAATCCGGTCGTATGGAGATCATCCACCACACACCCTCGAGCCCACCAAGGCGGCCCGTCCGCACCGGAGTTGACGGAGTTGACCAAGGCCGGTGGCTTCCGGTTGGACGACCCGGAGGGTGCACCGCGTCCTACCGGGCCGCCGGCGCAGGCCTGGTCGGGCGCCCGAGGCGTGGCGCCCGACCGGGCGGTCGACCGGCCGCCTAGAACATCCCGTTGTCGTTCGCCGAAGCGGCCGGCACGTCCTGGATCACGTCCCAGTGCTCCACGATCCTCCCGGCCCGCACCCGGAACAGATCCACGACCGCCTGGCCCCGCTCCCCCGGCGCGCTCACGTAGTGGCTGTGGACGGCGACCAGGTCACCCTCGGCGATGACCCGCTTCGGCGTGACGGTCAGCTGCGGGAACTGCTTGAAATAGGCGCCCAGCCCCGACTTCACGCCGGCCACGCCGTCCGCGATGTTCGGGTTGTGCTGGTCGTACTCGGGTCCCCAGTACCGGTCGATCGCCGACAGGTCCTTCTGCACCAGGAGTTGGTCGAACGCGGCCGTCACCAGCTTCTTGTTGCACGCGGTGAGAAAGCCCGGCCCCGGCTGCTCGGTCCGCGGCCAGCTCACGGTCGAGAACATGTTGTTGCCGTTGACCGACTTGTCCGGCACCGACTGCCCCACATCCCAGTGCTCGGCGATCTCCCCGCCCTGGAAGCGGAAGATGTCGAAGACGGCGGAGCCCGGCGTGCCCGGGGTCAGCACGACGTTCGAGTGCACCAGGACGAGGTCTCCCTCGGAGATCACCCGCTTGATGCCGTACTCGGCATCGGGGAACTGCTGGTGCACCGAGACGGCCAGGCTCTTCAGCGTCTGTGCACCGTCCGGCGCCAGCGGGTTGTGCTGGATGTAGTCCGGCCGTACGAAACGGTCCACGACCGCGGTGTCCCCGCGCTCGAACACCCCCTTGAGGACACGGGCGGCGACGGCCTTCTGGTAGCCGAGGCGGGCGGAATCGCCGTGACCGACGGGACCAGCGGACGCGGAGTGCGGCGCCGCGGCGGCCGGAACGGCCGCGGCACCCAGCACGGCGGCGGATGCGGCGAACGCGACCAGGGCGCGGCGGACAGGGGAGGTGGGGGGCATGTGGCTCTCCTGGAGATATGTTGAAACTTCAAGCTCACGCTTCCCACAGGAAAGCACTAACCTTCAGTTAGCGTCAAGATCTCCGAGTACCCCCGAGTTCCCTTGCTTAGAGCGCACTCCACGCCGTTGGCTGGGTGGTCATGGAGTACACGCAGCTCGGACGCACGGGACTCAAGGTCAGCCGACTGGTGCTCGGCACCATGAACTTCGGACCGCAGACCGACGAGGCCGACAGCCACGCGATCATGGACGCGGCGCTGGACGCCGGCATCAACTTCTTCGACACCGCCAACGTGTACGGCTGGGGCGAGAACAAGGGCCGTACAGAAGAGATCATCGGCAACTGGTTCGCCAAGAGCGCGGCCCACCGGGACAAGGTCGTCCTCGCCACCAAGGTGTACGGCAACATGGCCGCCGACGGCGAGGCCTGGCCCAACCACGACAAGCTCTCCGCGCTGAACATCCGGCGCGCGGTCGACGCCAGCCTGAAGCGGCTGCAGACCGGCCACATCGACGTCTACCAGTTCCACCACGTCGACCGCCGCACCCCCTTCGAGGAGATCTGGCAGGCGATCGACGTCCTGGTCCAGCAGGGCAAGATCCTCTACGTCGGGTCCTCGAACTTCCCCGGCTACAAGATCGCCCAGGCCAACGAGATCGCCGCCCGCCGCGGCGGCACCATCGGTCTCGTCAGCGAGCAGTGCCTCTACAACCTGGCCGAGCGCCGCGCCGAGATGGAGGTCATCCCGGCCGCGCAGGAGTACGGCCTCGGGGTCATCCCGTGGTCACCGCTGCACGGCGGCCTGCTGGGCGGTGTGATCAAGAAGGAGGTCGAGGGCGGGCGCCGGGCGAGCGGCCGGGCCGCGGACGCCCTCGCCAACACCACCATGCGCGCGCAGATCCAGGCGTACGAGGACCTGCTCGACAAGCACGGCGTGGAACCGGGCGAGGCAGCCCTGGCCTGGCTCCTGACCCGCCCCGGCGTCACCGGCCCGATCGTGGGCCCGCGCACGGCCGAGCAGCTGGAGTCGGCGATCAGGGCGGCGGAGCTGGAACTGAGCGACGAGCTCCTCGCGGGCCTGGACGAGGTCTTCCCGGGGCCTGGGCCGTCCCCGGAGGCCTTCGCCTGGTAGCACCGGCAACACCCCGACCGGGGCGGCGGGGCTGCATTCGATATGCGGCTCCGCCGCGTGGGCGCGACAAGCCACATACGGCCCGCACCCCGCAACGAACGCGCAGTTCCCCGCCTGGCTACCTGACGGCCGCCGCCACCGCCACAACCACCAGCAAAAGAACGAGCGCACCGGCCATGATCCGGTTCCGGGTCTTCGGGTCCACGCATCGAGCCTAACCGGCGCCCCCGAGCCCCCAACGGGCGACCGCCTCGTAACGCGGCTGCTCCCCCGGCACCCCGGACCTCGGCAGCCTGCTCCGCACCAGCACCAGCTCCCCCACCGTCCAGGTACGGCTGGTGAACTCCCCGAGGGCGGCGACATACGGCCGTACGTCCACCGCGTCCCGGCTCCGCGCCACCGTCAGATGCGCCTTGTACCGCCGGTGCTCCCCCATCGCCACCCCCGCCTTCCGCGCCGCGGCCTCCGCACGGTCGGCGAGCAGCCGCAGGGCCGGCAGTTCCCCCTCCGCGCCCACCCACAGCGCCCGCCCGTGCCCGAACTGGCCACCGCCCCGCAGGGCCAGCTCGAAGGGCTCGGATCGCCGTGCCGTCCGCTCCAGCCGGGCCGACAGCTCCGGTACGAGGCCGTCGTCGACCTCGCCGTAGAAGGCGAGCGTGAAGTGCCACCCTTCCCGGGCCGTCCAGCGAAGCGCCTCCGCTCGCGGCAGCTTCTTCCATTCCGCCACCTCAGTGGCGAGTTCGTCGACGACCCCCTCGGGGGGCAGCACGGCGGCGAAGAGTCTCATGAGGCCAGTCTGCACACCGTGCCGTCAGCCGGGCGTGTCCTGGTCACCGTGCGTATCGTTGTACTGCGCGGCTGTCCGTGACCGAGCGGCAGCCGGGGAGGAGCGCCACGATGACCGTCCTTGACGACAGGATCGAGATGGCCGAGGAGTGCGGCGAGCTGACGCTGGACGTCCTGTTCGAGTGCCTTGAGAAGATGCCCATCCCCGAGGGTACGAAGATCGAGATCGTCGGGGGGAACATCTTCATGTCACCGCAGCGGCAGAACCACTGGGAGATCATCTTCGCTATCGCGAAGCAGTTGGACGCCAAGTACTCGCAGAAGCGGTTGGCATCGGACGTGCGGATCGACTTCCCCGGGCATCTGAACGGCTTCGCCTGCGACCTGGCGGCGATGGCCGAGCGGTCGGTCAAGGACGGCAAGGGCCGTTGGCGCTATCAGGACGTCGAATTCGTGGCCGAGGTCATCTCCAAGGACACGGCGGGCAACGACTACGGTCCGAAGAAGGACACCTACGCCGCAGCAGAAGTGCCGGTGTACCTGATCGTGGACCCGTACACCGGCGAGTGGCACCTGCACACCCTGCCGAAGGACGGCAAGTACCACAGCGACGTCAGCTTCTCCTTCGGGGAAGACATCGACCTGACCGGCACTCCGGTAGGCCTGGTCCTCAAGACCGACGAGTTCCCCCGCGACTGACCCGGCCCGCATCACGCTGCCGCGGCCAGCTCCTCCCGCCGCTCCCGTGGCACGAACCGCACATGCGGGTGGCCGCGGTTCCAGCCGACCGACAGCCGCAGGCCGCCGACCCTGGCCAGGATCACACCGATGGTGACGGCCGCCGCCGTGGCGATCGCGCCGCCCACGGCCAGGCCCGCCCGGACGCCGTACGCATCCGTGATCCACCCGGCGATGGGTGCGCCGATCGGGGATCCGCCGAGGAAGACCATCATGTAGAGGGCCATCACCCGGCCGCGCATGGCCGGATCGGTGGCCATCTGGATGCTGGTGTTGGCGGTGACGTTGACCGTCATGCCGAACATGCCGATCGGGGCCATCAGCAGGGTGAACAGCCACAGCGAGGGGGCGGTCGCGGCCACGATCTCCATCGCGCCGAAGGCCACCGCCGCCGCGATCAGGACGCGCATCCGGGCGGTGCCGCGCCGGGCGGCGAGCAGGGCGCCCGCCAGTGAACCGACCGCCATCAGCGTGTTGAAGAGGCTGTAGGAGCCGGCGCCCGCGTGGAAGACGTCGTCCGCGAAGGCCGAGAGGTAGACCGGGAAGTTGAAGCCGAAGGTGCCGATGAACCCGACGAGGACGATCGTCCAGATCAGGTCGGGGCGCCCGGCGACATAGTGGAGCCCCTCCCGCAGCTGGCCCTTTCCGCGCGGAGCCCGCTCGACGACGTGCAGCTCGCGCGCCCGCATCAGCAGCAGGCCGGCGAGCGGGGCGACGAAGGACAGGCCGTTGAAGAGGAACGCCCAGCCGGTGCCCACACCGGTGATCATCAGGCCGGCCACGGCGGGACCGACCAGCCGGGCGGACTGGAAGTTGGCGGAGTTGAGGCTGACCGCGTTCTGCAGCTGGTCCGGGCCGACCATCTCGGAGACGAAGGACTGGCGGGCCGGGTTGTCGACGACCGTCGCGAGACCCACCGCGAAGGCGGCGAGGTACACGTGCCAGACCTGGACGTGACCGGAGAGGGTGAGCGCGGCGAGCGCGATACCGGTGACGGCCATCGAGGTCTGCGTGACGAGCAGCGTGCCGCGCCTGGGCAGGCGGTCGACCAGGACCCCGCCGTAGAGGCCGAGGAACAGCATCGGCAGGAACTGCAGGGCCGTCGTGACGCCGACGGCCGTGGCGGAGCCGGTGAGGCTCAGGACCAGCCAGTCCTGGGCGATGCGCTGCATCCAGGTGCCTATGTTGGAGACGACCTGGCCCATGAAGAACAGGCGGTAGTTCCTGACCTTCAGCGAGCTGAACATCGAGGACTTGCGGGACAGCGGGGGTGAAGCGGGGGTAGTAGGTGCCGGTGCGGGGGCGGAAGCTGCTCCGGGTCCCGTACTCAAAAGGGTTCGCCTCCTCTTTGTCGGCTTACAGGTGTGCGAGCTTCTCCAGCACGGGGGCGGCGGCGCGGAGTTTCGCCCACTCGTCCTCGTCGAGGCCGTCGACCAGGCTGGCCAGGAACGCGTTCCGCTTGGCGCGGCTCTCCGCGAGCATGGCCTCGGCCTGTTCGGTCTTGGTGACGACCTTCTGGCGCCGGTCCTCGGGGTGCGGCTCCAGCCGGACCAGGCCCTTGGCCTCGAGCAGCGCGACGATGCGGGTCATCGACGGCGGCTGCACATGCTCCTTGCGGGCGAGTTCGCCAGGTGTGGCGCTACCGCAGTTGGAGAGGGTGCCCAGCACCGACATCTCGGTGGGGCTGAGCGACTCGTCGACCCGCTGGTGCTTGAGTCGACGGGACAGCCGCATGACAGCTGATCGCAGGGAGTTCACGGCGGCAGCATCGTCGCCATGGCTGAGGTCCGACATGTTCTTTAGCGTAACTCATTACTCTGGCTAAAGACCAGGCGCGACGCACCGAATGCCCGTGACACGCGCCACTGAACCGGAACATCACTCATTTGGGTGGTCGAGACGCGGAACGTGACACACCACGCCGAAGCGTGCCGCGACCCTCGTAGGCATGGGGACCAGTGTGCTCAGCCTGCGGATAGACGGAGAACTGCTCGAACGGCTCCGGCATCACGCGGCCAAAAGAGGAATGAGCGTCCAGGACTATGTCGTCCGGACGCTCATTCGCGATGACTTCGACGAGCGCTTCCAGTCCGCCGTGGAGGAGACCGAGAGGTTCTACGGCGTCACGTGAGACCGAGAGGTTCTACGGCGTCACGTGAGACCGAGCGCGGGCATCAGGTAGTAGAAGCCGAACACCGCCGCGACGACGTACATCGCCACCGGGACCTCCCGGCCCCGGCCGGCCGCGAGGCGCAGCACCGCGAAGGTGATGAAGCCCATGCCGATGCCGTTGGTGATCGAGTAGGTGAACGGCATCATCACCATCGTCACGAAGGCCGGGATGGCGATCGTGTAGTCGGCCCAGTCGATCTCCTTGACGGAACCGGCCAGGATCAGGAAGCCCACCGCGAGCAGGGCCGGGGTGGCCGCCTGGGAGGGGACCATCGTGGCGACCGGGGTCAGGAACAGGGCGAGGGTGAACAGACCGCCGGTGACGACGTTCGCGAAGCCCGTACGGGCGCCCTCGCCGACGCCCGCCGTGGACTCCACGAACGCGGTGGTGGCCGAGGAGGAGCTGGCACCGCCGGTCGCGACCGCGAGGCCGTCGACGAACAGGACCTTGTTGATGCCCGGCATATAGCCCTGGGCGTCGGTCAGCTTGGCCTCGTCGCTGACGCCCATGATCGTGCCCATCGCGTCGAAGAAGCACGACAACAGCACGGTGAAGACGAAGAGGATGCCGGTCAGCACACCGACGTGCGAGAAGCCGCCGAACAGGCTGACCTTTCCGATCAGACCGAAGTCCGGGGTGGCGACCGGGTTTCCGGGCCACTTGGGCGTCGTGAGGCCCCAGGTCGGGATCTTCGCGACGGCGTTGATGATCACCGCGAGGACCGTCATCGTCACGATGGAGATCAGGATCGCGCCGGAGACCTTGCGCACAATGAGCGCGAGGGTGAGCAGCGCGCCCATGATGAAGACCAGGACGGGCCAGCCGTTGAGGTGTCCGGTGCTGCCGAGCTGGAGCGGGACGGTGGTCTGGGCGACGTCCGGGATCCGGGAGACGAAGCCCGAGTCGACCAGGCCGATCAGCATGATGAACAAGCCGATGCCGATGGAGATCGCCTTGCGCAGGCTGTAGGGAACGGCGTTCATGACGCGCTCGCGCAGTCCGGTGGCCACCAGGAGCATCACGACGAAGCCGGCCAGGACCACCATGCCCATGGCGTCCGGCCAGGACATCCGGGGAGCGAGCTGGAGCGCGACAACCGAGTTCACACCGAGACCGGCGGCGAGTGCGATCGGCACGTTGCCGACGACGCCCATCAGGAGGGTGGCGAACGCCGCTGTCACGGCCGTCGCCGTGACCAGCTGGCCGTTGTCGAGCTGGTGCCCGTACATGTCCTTCGCGCTGCCCAGGATGATCGGGTTCAGCACGATGATGTAGGCCATCGCAAAGAAGGTGGCGAAGCCGCCGCGGATCTCGCGCGGCAGGGTGCTGCCCCGCTCGGAGATCTTGAAGTAGCGGTCGAGGGCGCCGGAGACAGGCGCCTTCCCCGACTGTTCGGGGGTGGGGACCTTGGCGGGGGCCGAGGTGGACATGGGAGGTTCCTACGAGTAGAAGCAGACAGCGCTGTGCGCAAACGGTTTCAGTATGAACATACGACTCCGAGGGCGCTATCTCCGCGCGTAGACCCATCCGCCTCGTAAGCTGTGCGCATGGCGAAGTGGACCCCCCAGCACGAGGCGCCGGAGCCCCTTGAGGGCCCCGTGGTCGCCACCATCACCGGCGGCACGATCCTCTGGTTCGTCCTCTTCCTGGTGCAGCTTCCCTTCTACGGCTGGTTCGAGGACCACGGGCATCTGTGGTGGCTGTGGACGTGCCTGACGGGGGGCGTGCTCGGGCTGTACGGCGTGTGGTTCGTCCGGAAGCGGGACGCGGCGATCAAGCGGGCGGCGGCGCTGGAGTCGGGGTCGGCCGAACAGCCCGTGACCGAGTAGGACGTACAACCACCGCACGAGTCGGCTCCTCCCCAGGTCGGATCTTCCGGGCACTCGGCGGGTGAAGGCGTAAATCCGCACGTACCGTCGAATGCATGACGCACATCGACGCGGGCGCTGAGCTCGACCCTGTGCACCCCGTTCCTGTTCCGGTGCCGGCGCGGGGGCTGACCGCGGCCGAGGTGGCCGAGCGGGTCGCGCGGGGGCAGGTCAACGACGTTCCGGTGCGCAGCAGCCGGTCGATGGGCGAGATCGTCCGGGCGAACGTCTTCACGCGGTTCAACGCGATCATCGGTGTGCTCTGGCTGATCATGCTGTTCGTCGCGCCGTTCCAGGACAGCCTGTTCGGGTACGTGATCATCGCCAACACCGGCATCGGCATCATCCAGGAGTGGCGGGCGAAGAAGACCCTGGACTCGCTCGCGGTGATCGGGGAGGCGCGGCCCACGGTGCGGCGGGACGGGGTGGCCGCCGCGATCAGCACGCCGGAGATCGTCCTTGACGACCTGATCGAGATCGGGCCGGGGGACAAGGCCGTGGTCGACGGGGTGTGCGTCGAGGCCGACGGGCTGGAGATCGACGAGTCGCTGCTCACCGGCGAGGCCGACCCGGTGGTCAAGAAACCCGGGGACCAGGTGATGTCGGGCAGCTTCGTGGTGGCCGGCGGTGGCGCCTTCAAGGCCACCAAGGTGGGCCGCGAGGCCTACGCCGCCCAGCTCGCCGAGGAGGCCTCCCGCTTCACCCTGGTCCACTCCGAGCTGCGCACCGGTATCTCGACGATCCTCAAGTACGTGACGTGGATGATGATCCCGACTGCGATCGGCCTGGTCATCAGCCAGCTGGTGGTCAAACAGCACGGCTTCAAGGACTCGGTCGCGCGGACGGTCGGCGGCATCGTCCCGATGGTCCCGGAGGGCCTGGTGCTGCTGACGTCGGTCGCCTTCGCGATAGGCGTCATACGACTCGGCCGAAAACAGTGCCTGGTCCAGGAGCTCCCCGCCATCGAGGGCCTCGCCCGCATCGACACCGTCTGCCTCGACAAGACCGGCACCCTCACCGAGGGCGGCATGGACGTCACGGAGCTCAGGCCGCTGCAGGGCGCCGACGAGTCGTACGTACGCAAGGTCCTCGGCGCCCTCGGCGAGTCCGACCCGCGGCCCAACGCCTCCCTCCAGGCGATCATCGACGCCTACCCGGACGTCGAGGACTGGCGCTGCACGGAGTCCCTGCCCTTTTCCTCCGCCCGCAAGTACAGCGGTGCCACCTTCAGCGAGGGCAACGGCGAGTCGAGTACGTGGCTGCTGGGGGCGCCCGACGTGCTGCTGGCCGCCGGCGATCCGGCCCTCAAGGAGACCGGGCGGCTCAACGAGCAGGGCCTACGTGTGCTGCTGCTCGCCCGGGCCGGCCGCGACCTGGACGATCCCGAGCCCGCGAACGGGGCGAGGCCCACCGCCCTCGTCGTCCTCGAACAACGGCTGCGCCCCGACGCGGCGGACACCCTGCGCTACTTCGCCGACCAGGACGTCCGCGCCAAGGTGATCTCCGGCGACAACGCCGTGTCGGTCGGCGCGGTGGCCGCCAAGCTGGGCCTGACCGGCACGACCGTGGACGCCCGCCACCTGCCCTCCGAGCGGGAGGAGATGGCGAAGTCGCTCGACAAGGGCACGGTGTTCGGACGGGTCACCCCGCAGCAGAAGCGGGACATGGTGGGCGCCCTGCAGTCCCGCGGGCACACGGTCGCGATGACCGGCGACGGCGTGAACGACGTGCTGGCGTTGAAGGATGCCGACATCGGCGTCTCGATGGGCTCCGGGTCCGAGGCCACCCGGGCCGTGGCCCAGATCGTGCTGCTGAACAACAGCTTCGCGACGCTGCCGTCGGTGGTCGCGGAGGGCCGGCGGGTCATCGGCAACATCACGCGGGTGGCGACCCTGTTCCTGGTGAAGACGGTCTACTCGGTGCTGCTGGCGGTACTGGTGGTGTGCTGGCAGGTGGAGTACCCGTTCCTGCCGCGCCACTTGACGCTCCTGTCGACCCTGACGATCGGCGTCCCGGCCTTCTTCCTCGCCCTGGCGCCCAACAGGGAACGGGCGAAACCCCACTTCGTACGGCGGGTGATGCGGTACTCGGTCCCGGGCGGGGTGGTGGCCGCGGTGGCGACCTTCGTGACGTATCTGATCGCCCGCCACCACTACACCGGACCCGGCCAGCTGGACGCGGAGACCAGCGCCGCCACACTGACCCTGTTCCTGATCTCCATGTGGGTCCTGGCGATCATCGCCCGCCCCTACACCTGGTGGCGGATCGCCCTGGTGGCCTCGATGGGCGTGGCGTTCCTCTTCGTACTGATCGTGCCGCAGCTCCAGCACTTCTTCGCGCTGAAGCTGGTCGGCGAGACGATGCCCTGGGTCGCGGTCGGCATCGCGGCGGTGGCGGCGGTCGCCCTGGAACTGCTGTGGAGGGTGGTCGACCGCCGCTTTCCCGCCTAGCGGGTGGGGTGCTTACTGCACGTCGACGAAGTCGCCCGCGGCGTTGACCGCCGGGGTCGTCGAGGTGCCCGCGAAGGAGTAGCGGTAGTAGCCGTCGACCGTGGCCGTGGTCGTCGTCTTCAGGTCACCCGTGGTGCTCGTCTTGATGGTCTTCAGCGTGGTGTAGGTGCTGGAGCCCTTCTTGCGGAACTGCAGCTTCACCGGCTGGGTGCTGTAGCCGTGGTACTTGTTGTCCTCCCAGTTGGCCCGGGAGAGCTTGCCGACCACGGTGATGGTCTTGCCCTTCCTCACCGGCTCGGGGGTGGCGTTGACCGTCAGCCTGGAGTTGCGCTGGACGAGGGTGCTGCCGAGGTCGCCCTGCAGGGAGTGGTCCCCGGTGCTGTACTGCAGCGCGATCGCGCCGGCCGTCCACTTACCCGCGTCCGAGTTGAGCAGGTCACCGGCGGTGCCCTCCTCGTTGATCGGGAAGATGTCGATGTCGCCCTTGCAGGTGGCGGTCGTGGCCGAGGTGGCCGCGCAGGTGGCGGGCAGCTCGCCGCCGAGCACGTTCTGCGCGTTGTTGAGCGAGCTGCCCTTGTAGATGAGGGGGCCGTTGTCGAAGTCGCTGGAGTTGATGTCGTAGTTCGCCCCGTGGGTCAGCGTGTAGGTGACCGTGACGGCGACGTGGTTCGTGGTGCCGACCTTGATCGCCTTGGCGATCTTGAGGTTCGAGAAGGTGACGCCCAGGTCCGCAGCGGCGGCGCTGCTGCTGAAGGCGGTCCTGCCGTGCGCGGCGAGAATCTTCGCGGCCTCCGTCTTGTACGACGGGGCGTCGGCGGCGTGGGCGGCCGGCAGGGCGAAGGTGGAAAGGGCCAGGGCGCCGGAGACGGCGGCCACGGTGGCACGTATGCGCATGTGTTCCCCAAGTGGAGAAAGTGATCGTGGAGCCTGTTGGCTCAGAGGGTCAGATCCGTGGCGGTTGTGCAAGGTTGTACGACTGATGCGGATTTTTATTCGGGTATTACGAAGCCCTGGTGAGCCAAGGGAAAACGGCCGCCCTCGAGGCGCTTGGTTCGAGGGCGGCCGTGTGTCACACCGTCGGCCACATGGTCTTGCCCGCCGCGAGGGCGCCCTTGCCGTCACCCGCGTACAGGCGCAGATCTCCGTTGGACCACAGCGCGGCCAGATCCGCCTTGCCGTCGCCGTCGAAGTCGCCGCCGAGCAGGGTGCGCATGGTGTCCCAGCTCTTGTCCGGCCACATCGACCTCGCCTTGTCGAAGGTGCCGTCCGCCTTGCCCGGGTAGAGATGGAGCGCACCGTCGGACGCGACGGCGGCGATGTCATCCCGTCCGTCGCCGGTGAAGTCGGCGGTGGCGATGAGCTTCTTCTTCCACGTCTTGTCCGGCCACATCGACTTCTTCTGGTTCACCAGGTTGCCGTCGGCGTCCCGCTTGTACGTGTAGAGAGAGCCGGCGGCGGGCAAGGACGCCGACGCCGCGCTCAAGTCGGCGACGGACGGGTACAAGGTCGCGGCTACGAAGTACGCACAGGAGGAAGCAGCCAGACGTAAGGCTGCCGTCGAGTCCAAGGAGAAGGCGAGGACCGAGGACGGCCGACGCCCTGCCGACATCTACCGCTGCCAGCAGAGCCTGGTCCCCTGCGATCCGCAGGGTTTCGCCCGCTGGTGCCAGCACTCGGAGATCGAGTGCGACATCGTGGCGCACGGCAAGGAGTTCGGCGATGCCATGGAGCAGCTGTGGAATGGCGAGAAGGAACTCCTGGGCATCAGCAATTTCGAGAAGTGCCTGCAGAACAAGGACTTCGACAGCTGCAAGGGCGTCGCAGTTGACGCCCTGCTCAGCGCCAAGCTGAAGGCCCTGGAGCGGGCCTACGACGAGCTGAAGCTGCTGAAGCGGGGCTGCAAGATCATCGACAAGGCCCCACTGCGGTCGACCACGTCCGTCCGGACGGCGTCCTTGCAGATGATGGCTGCACGGTCCCGGGGTGTGCCTTGCGGGGAGCACGGCGTTCCGGGGCTACCCCGGGATGTCTCCGAGATCCCCGACTCCTTCGGCTGTGAGGCTTGCGCGGAGAAGATCAAGAAGAGCCTCGGAGGCGGCAAGCTCGTCACCATCAAGCCGACAGAGGAACTGCTCCTTCCCAAGTATCGGGGCAAGGATTCGGGTTGGTACCACCACGTGGTGGTGGTCTGCAACGGCCGCGTCTACGACGCCTGGACCGGGCGGGTCGGCGAGACGATCGCCGAGTACAAATCACAATGGGCACGAGCAGACAAGATCGACTTCGGGTTCTAGGAGGCAAGTGAACGACAAGGAGTTCATCGAGGCGATCCGCGACCGGCCGGAGGGGTTCGGCCTGAACGGCACTTACTACCCGACGGCAATGTTCCTCACAGGGATCGACCTCGGCAGATCAGGTGGGCTGCTGCGCGGCTTCACGGAGTGGCTGGTCGTCCGCAGAGGCGAGTGCAACAACCTCTACTGGCATCAACTCGTGCTCCTGGACCTGTTCCCTGACATGAAGCTCCAAGGCTGGAAGGACCCGGACCACTTGACCCCGGACCAGCACCGACAGGCGGTGGAGCACCTGCTGTCGCTCGCCCTGGAGTTCCTGGACGTACGGAACGACCGGCGGCGACTGGGCCGCATGTACGCCCGCTACGAGGCGATGTACGCACACATCGAGGGATAGGCAAACAGGGGAGGGTCGCCCCGCCGGGATGCTCTCCGTCGGGGCGACCCTGTCGTTCTGCCAACCTCAGTCGAACCACCGGTCCCGCGCCAGTTCCTCCGTCCGGGACGGGTCCTCCAGCAGGGCCGCCACCTCGAAGCGCCGCGGCCACTGGCCGGAGGCCCAGGCCAGGCCTGCTGCGACGCCCTCCAGGGTGGCCGCGTGCAGTACCCCGTCTGTGGTCAGGCGCCAGTCCAGCTCCACGCCGTCGACGACGAGTTCCTCGTGTTCGACGTAGGTGGCGGGGGTGGCGGCGCCCAGCAGGACCCGTACCGAGTCCGGTACGTCGTGTTCCGTGCCCTCGGAGTCCACCGAACCCGTGACGGACTCGCTCAGGCGCCGGACCTGGAAGAGTTCCGCCAGCTCGGCCGCCCGGGCGGGGCGGACCGGAAGCAGGGGGACGCCCTCGGTGAAGGGCAGCAGGTCCGGGGAGTCGACGACCACCGCGTCCGCGGCGTCCACCACCTCGACCCGGCCGTCGACGACGGCTCGGAGGTCGTCGGGGAGGGTCACCTGCTCGGGGTCGAGGTCGGCCAACGCACCGTAGAGGGCGTGGAGTTGGGCGCTCGTGACGGGACGGTCCGGGTCGGCCAGGCGGTCCAGCAGTTCCGCCGCGCCGCCCGGTTCGTCGAGGAGGGCGGCGACGGAAGTGCGTACGCCCAGCGCCCGCAGCACCTGCTCGTCCTCGAAGCCCGTCGCGTCGGCCTCGTCGTACAGGCCCCGGAGGAGGGAGTCGCCGCCGGAGGCCAGCAGGCCTGCCGGGCGGCGGCCGTCGAGTACCGGGTGGCCGCGCAGCCACCAGGCCGTGTAGGGGCGTACGACCTCGTGCGTGCCGTCGGGGAGGAGGATGCGGACCGGTTGGGTCAACGCGTCACGCAGGGGCGGCTGGGCGAGGAGGGCCAGGGCCTCGGGCCACTTGTCGTCGTCGACCAGGTCCAGGTCCCGTACGGCGACCAGCTCCGTGGCGACCGGCGGTACGGGTGTGTCGGGGAAGCGGTCGAGGACGTCCTCGCTCCACACGTCCACGGCGTCCAGCAGGCCCGCGTCGTCGGGTTCGGCGAAGTCGCCTTCGCGCGGCTCCAGTTCGTCGGGGTCCAGCACCACGTCCGTGGCCCGTACGAGGGCGAAGTTGGCGAGCACGCCGCAGGCGGCCAGCGGTTGTTCGCCCCACTTGTCGGCCAGCTCGGCGTCTACAGCTGCGAGTTCGTCCTCGCGGATGACCTGAGCGAAGGGGCTGCCGGGAAGGACGAGTTCGCCGGCGGGGGCGAGTTCGCCGTCCTCGTCGGGGAGGGCGAGGGCGCCGAGCCACGGTTCGTCGCCCGGTTCCAGACCGGCGTCCCGTACGAGCGCGAGCACCGTGTCGGCCAGTTCCTCGGCGTCGGGCGCGTTCTGCTCCCAGTCGAGTCCGCCCTCGTCGTCCAGGGAAGCGGCTACGGCGGCCCGTACCTGGGGGGTGGTGAGGACGGCGCGGGGGGTCGCGGGCAGGGCGCCGAGCTTCTCCAGGAGGGGGTGGGCCGCGTCCGGGTGGGCGACCTTCAGGCCGAGGCGGGCGAGCACCTCGGGGTCGATGCGTACGGCGTCGGTGATGGGCAGGAGCACCTGCCGGGGGCCGATGGTGGTACGGCCGTCTGCGAGCGGCACGGGCAGCCCGGAGAGGCGGTCCGGGTCGACGCCGGCGAGGCTGTCGTAGAGCCGCCGCCACCAGCCCGGCTCCTTCTCGAGACCGGCGAGGCGGTCGATCGCGTCGGTGAGCGGGACCCGGGCGACGCCCAGGGTCCGCAGTTCCACGCGTCGTTCGAGCCCGGCGGGCAGGAGGGTCGGGAGCACCTCGGCGAGGACCTGCACCGTGTCGTGGCCCGCGCCCTCGACGATCTCGGCGTCGCGGGGGCGCAGGGACTCCGGGAGATCGGAGTCGTGGTCGTGGTCGTGGTCCTTGCCGGGTTCGGCGGCGGGCGGCAGGAAGGAGGTCCGCGGGAGGCGTTCGAGGATCGCCTGGCGCAGTGCGCCGTCCAGCTCGCCCTTGCCCAGCGGGCCGGGTACGAGGTCGATGATGCCCCCGGTCACCGGGCGCCAGTCGGCGAGGAGTTCGGCGTACGCGTCCGCCGCGCGCTGTACGAGGAAGTCGGTGAGGGGGCCGGGGGCCGCGTGCCGGCGGGTCGTGTCGAGCGGCAAAGAGGCGATGAGGAGAGCGGGGACGCCCAGGGGCTCGTCACTCGGCGTCGGGGCGTGGACGACGGCGCTGGTGCGGGGGCGGGCGGGGGTGCTGTCGGTGGCGTTGACGGGCACGGCCCAGGTGAGGGACCAGTGCGGGCGGAGGCGTTCCTCCACGGGGCGGTCGGCGAGGAGGTCGGGGGTGAGGGGGCCGTGGGCGGCGGACGTACGCCAGTGGGTGGTGCCGCTGCGGGAGTCGTCCACGACGGTGAAGGAGCCGTTGGTGCGGCGGCTGAGCGTGCGGGCGGGTTCGCCGTTGATCTCGACGACGACCTCTTCGAGGCCCGGGAGGGCGAGGAGCAGGGCGTCGTCGACCGCGCCCAGGAGGCGTTCGGCGAGGTCGGTGGCGGCCGCGTCGCGCAGCGGGAGGATGACGGCGGTGTCGTACGGGTCCGGGGCTGTCCCCTCAGCGGCGAAGGGGAGGCGGAGGAGCGGGACGTGTCCGTCGCGCCGCCGGATTTCATCGCCCAGTCCCGGGCTGTGCCGTGCCGTGTCGGCGGCCAGTTCCCGGGCCTCGGCGAGGGACCAGCGGACGCCGCCGTGGCGGCCGACCAGGGCGGGTTCGTCGGTGACGGCGAGTACGGCGGCGAAGCCGACGCCGAAGCGGCCGACCGCCGTGTCGTGGGCGTCGCGCTTGGCGGAGGCGCGGAGGGTGGACAGCGACTCGACGCCGGTCGCGTCGAGCGGGGCGCCGGTGTTGGCGGCGACGAGGACGCCGTCGCGGAGGGTGAGGCGGAGGCGGCCGGGGACGGCTGCGCGGGCCGCGGCGTCGGCGGCGTTCTGGGCGAGTTCCACGACGAGGCGGTCGCGGTAGCCGCCGAGGACGAGGTCCTCCTCGGCGTTGGCGTCCTCGCGGAAGCGGGCGGGGCTGGTGGCCCAGGCGTCGAGTACACCGCGGCGCAGACGGGCGGTACCGAAGGGGTCAGCTCCCTCGGGGGCCGGCCGCACGAACTTGCTCACGTTCACTCTCCTCGTCGACGTCGGGACGAAGGTACCGCGAGGAGAGGGGACCGTAGCTCAGTGGCTCCGGGACGCGTACGGCACGAAGTGGGCCCAGGCCTGGGGGGTGAGCGCGAGGCGGGGGCCCTCGCCCTGGGTGTGCTTGGAGTCGCGGACGTGGATGGTGCGGGGCGCTACGGCGATCTCGATGCAGGAGTTGCCATCGGTGCCGCTGCTGTAGCTGCTCTTGAACCAGTCCAGCGCGACTTCGACGCAGGAGTCGCCCTCGCTGCTGCTGCTGTAGCTGCTCTTGAACCACGCCAGCTCGGAGGTGTTCCCAGCCGAGGTGTTGCGGATCATGTTTCCCCCAGCAGTTGCTCGATGAAGGCCGTCGACTCACGCGGTGTGAGCGCCTGAGCCCGGATGATGCCATACCGCAGTTCAAGGATACGGAGCTGCTTGGGTTCGGAGACCGGGCGGCCGTTGGCAACAGCAGCCGAACGCCCCACGGCCGAGCCGTCCTCGAACTTCAGCACCTCGATACCACCTGCCAGTCCCGCGTGCTCTTCGCGATCCAACGGCATCACTTGAAGCTCGACGTTCCGCAACTGCCCGGTCTCCAACAGGTGTTCCAGCTGGCGGCGCAGTGCCGACTTCCCCCCGAGGGGACGTCGTAGCGTCCACTCCTCCAGGACGAAGCTGACCTCGGGCGCCGGGTCCCGCTCGAAGAGCGCCTTGCGCGCCACGCGCGCGGCGATGAACCGCTCCACCTCGTCCACGGTGTATGCGGGGCGCCGCATCAGGAGCAGCGCCCGTGCGTACTCCGGTGTCTGCAACAGCCCGTGGATGTTCAGCGGGTCGTACAGCTGTAGCTCGACCGCCTTGGCCTCCATCGCGGCCAAGTCCCGCACCTTCTTCGGATACCGGACCCTCTTCACGTCCTCCCACGTAGCGGCGATGAGCCCACCCGCCCGCAGCACCTCGTCGGCCGTGTCCAGATACTGCTGCTTGGGGATCCGCTTCCCCGCCTCGATCTTGTAGACCATGTCCTCGCCGTACCCGACCGCCTTGCCGAACTCGGGCACACGCATCCCCACCGCCTCGCGCCGCAACCTCAACTGCCGTCCCACGGTGGCGATGACGGCCACGCCCCACTCGTCGTCCGGGTCCACCTCCCAGCCCGGCTCGTCCGCCTCGGTCCTGAGCCGCCCCGCGTCCACCTCGTCCACCGACATCCGCACCCTCCGTCGTACGACCGTGCCGCGACGCCCTTCCCCGTACGCACCGTCCCGACAGCCTGGACACCCTGGACAAGCCCTGGAAAGTCGCTCTACGCAACCGCGTCGTCACTGTTCACAGTAGGCAGGCACCGCCACGCTGAGTGATGTGAATCAAGAAACCGCCGCCCCCACGGCCCAACCCGCGACCCCCATCCGCAACTTCAGCGTCCTGTTGTCCCCGACGCCCCGCGGAGCACGCCTCGCCCGTCTGCTCGCCACCGAGCAACTCCGCTCCTGGGGGCTCCTGTTGGACCCGGCGGTGCACATCGTGGCCGAGCTGGCGGCGAACGCGGCCACGCACGGCCGCGTGCCCGGGCGGGACTTCCGGCTCGTGTTGTACGTCGTCGCCGACACCCTCCGTATCGAGGTGACCGACACCCGGGGTGACCGTTTCCCGCAGGCCCAACGCGCCTGTAACGACGCCGAGTCCGGCCGGGGGCTGATCCTCGTCGACGCTCTCGCCGACCGCTGGGGCACGGCCCTGGGGCCGCGTCCGCGCAAGACCGTGTGGGCGGAACTGAACCTCCACCGGACGTCAGAAACCCGTACTCCGGTGACACGGGCCCTCTCCCCCAAGAACCACGATGGTGAAAAGACCCATACCAAGCCCCACCCCTCCTCCCGCCGCGGACGCGCCCCTCACCCGCCCGGGTGAACATCACCAACTCGGCTGGATTTCGGGCCGGTTGCTTGCCCTACGCTCAGCGCGACACATCGCAACACAACGCAACCGCAGACATGCCCCAGACATGCAACGGCCCTCGCCGGGACTGGCATCCCAATGCGAGGGCCTGACCACCAAGGAAGTCAGACCCTTCCCGATGGACACCCAAAACCCTAGCGCGCCCGCACCCGCCCAGTCCCGTAACGCGGGCAAAAACCACCCCCACGCGGGCGGCGGCGGACTGATCCACGACAACACCCGCCACACCACCCGCTTCACGGTCATCGGCAACCACCTCGCCCAGCACCCCTCCCTGTCTGGCCTCGCCATCGGACTGGCCGTGTACATCCAGTCCCTCCCGGCCCAGTCCTGCGTCGACATCAAGACCCTCGCCGCCCGCTTCCCCGAGGGCAGGACCCGTATCGCCTCCGCCCTGAACGAACTGGAAACCCACGGCTACCTGCGCCGCGAACGCGAACGCCTCCCCAGCGGCCGCATCATCACCCGCACGACCTCCTGCAACCAGCCGGGCCATCACCGCCGGGCCGACCACAGCCCCGCACAGCGGCCGCCGAACCCCACGCCGACAAAGAAACCGGCACCCCGCAAGAAAGCCCTCCCCGCCGTCCCGCAACCGGGCTACCCGGCCCCCGCCCTCCTCCAGCAAGCCGCCGCCCTCCTCGCCGGCCTCCACCGCCACGACCCCCGCCTGCTCCTCTCCACCTGCGACACCGCCCACCTCGCCCCCGGCGTCGCGGCCTGGCTGGAACGGGACGTGACACCCACAGCCGTACGCGAAGCCCTGATCAAAGACCTGCCGTCGGAGCCCCTGTGCCGCCCGGCCGCCCTCCTGGCCCACCGCCTCGCGGCCCAGCTGCCGCCGCCACCCTTCCGGGCGCCTGCTTCGCCGCCCGCCGAGCGCCACCCACTGCAGAACTGCGACGGTTGCGACCGCGCCTTCCGCGCACCTCGCCCCGGCCGCTGCCGCCGTTGCCGACCCGATCTCCCGGAGGCCGCCTAGCATGAGAGCGACGATCCTTGCCCCTGGGCACAGACGACGAGGAGCGAGCGCCATGACCATCGCCCCGGACGACGCGCGACAGGGCGCCTCCCACCGGTACCGGGCCATTCGAGCTTTCGTTCAGTCCACGGACGACACCCTGCCCGGCAAGCTCGAAATCACCAAGGAAGGGATCGTTCACGACATGATGGCGCCCGTCGGCCCACATGAGCTGACCACTGTGCACCTCCGGCGGCGCCTTGAGAAGGTGATGCCCGAAGAGAACGTGGCCCACACGGGCGAACCTGATGTCGAGGACGAGTCCGAAGGCATCATGCGCCGCCCTGACGTGATGGTGATCGCCATGGTGGACATGGACGTCCCGGGTTCCTTCGACCCCCGCACTCTCATCGCCGCGATCGAGGTCGTCTCCCGCTCCAACCCCGACAACGACTGGGTGACCAAGATGCGGGACTACCCGCTGATCGGCATCCCGGTCTACGCGATCTTCGACCCTCGTACAGGCGAGGGCGCCGTCCTCACCGACATCCACTCCACCCCCGACGGCCCGCGCTACGCGACCCGCAAGGACTTCGTCTACGGCGAGGACGTCACCATCGGCGACTGGACGATCCCGACGGACGGCCTGCCGCTCTACAAGGACAGGACCGGCACGGAATCCGAGGGCTGAACAGCCCGGCCGACTACGAGTGGCCCAACTCCGCCGCATCCTCGTCCGCGAGCACCGGTACGGAGCCCGAGTCCGGGGCCGGCCGCAGGGGGAACGGATCCACCCTCGTCTCGTCGATCACCGGAGGTGCCGGCTGCGGGGGCTTCGGCATGACCGCCGCCTCGGAATGGCCTCCGCAGCCGTAGGCCAGGGACACCACCCGGCCGTCCGCCGGGGAGAACTCGTTGGCGCAGACGCCGAAGGCCTGCCCCAGTGAACCGCCGATCGGCTGCAGGAAGCCACAGCTCACGCAGGACGCCGGTGCCGCCTGCGCCATCGGCGTCTTGGCGCCGTACGACTCCTCCCAGCGGTCCGCGGCGACATGCAGGCCGTAGCGGGACAGGACCCGGGCACGGCGCATGCCGAGTTCCTCGGCGACCGAGGCGATGGAGCCGCGGGAGGGGACGGCGGGCAGGGTCGCGGGGGCGCCCGCGGTGACCTCCGCGTCCTCCGCCTCCACCAGTTCGGCCATCTCCTCGGAGACGGCCGAGTTCGGCACGGGCTCCTCCTCGCCGGTGTAGCCGGGCTCCAGGCGCAGGTCCTCGGCGTCGGTCGGGAGCAGATCGCCGGGGCCCAGGTCGCCGGGCCGCAGGCGTTCGCTCCACGGCACCCACTCGGGGGCGAGCAGCGCGTCCGGGCCGGGGAGGAGGACCACCTCGTCCAGCGTGACGAACTTGGCTCGGGAGGCGCGGGCGACCGTCACGGCCCAGCGCCAGCCGCGGTACCCGAGTTCCTTGCACTCGAAGAAGTGCGTGACAACGCGGTCGCCCTCGGACTCCAGCCCGACATGCTCGCCGACCACGCCTGGCGCGGCGGCCTCCTCGGCGGCGGCGCGGGCGAGGTCGACGGCCTCGGCGCACAGGCGGTCAGGGGTGCGGCTTCGCGTTGTCGCTGCGCTCACAGGTATCGCTTCTCTCCTACGCCGTCACTCGGGTGCGCCGGCCTGAAGGCGGTGGGTGCGGACGGAGCGGACCGGAGGGCCGCGTCGACGTCCGCGCCCGATCGCACTCGGGCGCACCTCATGCATCCATTCTGCGGGATGTCCGAGAGGCGCGCGGCCGAGAACGTTCGCCACGACGCGCTACGCACGCTACCTTCTCCCGACCGCTCGGCCTACACCGACGGGAGGTTTCCCCCCGCGGGCTGGGCAACTATCTGGCATGCACCTGGGAAAAGCAGAGGAACTACGCGCCCATACGCGCGGTAACCGCACTACACACAGGTTTCTCGGGGCACTATGACGGAGTGGCAGCCGCAAGGACGCCCCCAGGGGCCACCAGGGCCGGTGGGATAAGGGGCAGCAGTCGTGGTGGCGGTTCGGGCCGGTTCGTCGGGTCCGTCCGCGCGGTCGGCCGTGCGCTGCACTTCCCGGTGACCGGAACGGCCCGCGGGATCAGGAAGGCCACGCATGCGCACGGCGCCGGTGAGTCGGGCCTCGGCAAGCTGATCGAACTGCACGCGGTGAACGGTGCCGGTGACGTCATGGTCACCGTCGCCCTCGCCTCCACCGTCTTCTTCTCCGTGCCGACCGACGAGGCGCGGGGGCGTGTCGCGCTCTACCTCGCCATCACCATGGCGCCCTTCACCGTCCTCGCCCCCGTCGTCGGCCCGCTCCTGGACCGGCTGCCGCACGGCCGCCGCGCCGCGATGGCGGGCTCGATGCTGGCCCGGGCGCTGCTGGCGCTGATCATCGCCGGGGCCGTCGCAGGCGGCAGCCTGGAGCTGTATCCGGCCGCGCTGGGCGTGCTGGTCGCGTCGAAGGCGTACGGGGTGGTCAGAAGCGCGGTGGTGCCCCGGCTGCTGCCGCCCAAGTTCTCCCTGGTGAAGGCGAACTCCCGGGTGACGCTCGGCGGTCTGCTCGCCACCGGTGTCGCGGCGCCGATCGGGGCGGGGCTGCATGCCATCGGTCCGCGCTGGCCGCTGTACGGCGCCTTCGTGATCTACATCTGGGGCATGTTCCTGTCCTTCTCGCTGGCGCCGAAGGTGGACTCGGCCAAGGGCGAGGACACGGCGCTGCTCGCGGCGGACGAGCAGCATCTGCACGGGCCGCACATCAAACCGGTGAAGAAGCCGGGCCTGAGGACCGTCGGTATCGCGGTCACCCACGCCCTCGGCGCCAACGCGGCCCTGCGCTGGCTGTCCGGGTTCCTGACCTTCTTCCTCGCCTTCCTGCTGCGCGAGCATCCGCTGACCGGCGAGAGCGCGGCGGTGTCACTGGGCCTGGTGGCCGTCTCGGCGGGCGCGGGCAACGCGCTCGGTACGGCGGTCGGGGCGTGGCTGCGGCAGCGGGCGCCGGAGGTCATCGTCGTCTCGGTGCTGCCGATCGTGCTCGGCGTGGCGATCACGGCGGCGATCTTCTTCGGCGCGTTCCTGGTGGCGTGTCTCGCCGCGTTCGCCGGGTTCTCGCAGGCCCTGGCCAAGCTGGCGCTGGACGCGCTGATCCAGCGGGACGTGCCGGAGACGGTGCGCCCGTCGGCGTTCGCCCGCTCCGAGACCATGCTGCAGATGGCCTGGGTGCTGGGCGGCGCGATCGGTATCGTGATGCCGCTCAACGGCGCGGCGGGGTTGTCCCTGGCCGCCGCGGTGATCGCCTTCGGCTGGGCCACCACGGTCCGCGGGCTGCTCGGCTCGGCCCGGCACGGGGGCGCGTCGAAGCCTCGCGTGGCGTAACACACAGGCACGCCGCCCCCCAGGTAAAGGGAGCGTCGGACACGCCCTATAGCCTTCGCCCATGACCTCGATGCAATCCGATGCTGTGCGACGCCGCCGCGCCGTCGCCGCCGCCGGCGCCGTTTCCGCCGGACTGCTCGTCCTGTCGGCGTGCGACAAGCCGACGCCGCTGTCCACCATCACGGTCGGCCGCTCCTCCGTCAGCGCGGAGGCCACCTGCGGCGGCGAGGGCAAGTCCCTGCAGACCGCGGACCTGGCGAAGTGCCTGAAGGACAAGGACATCAAGTCCATCAAGGTCGACCCCGACGACACCGTCCGCTTCGGCGTCGACCCCAAGATCGCCGACAAGCGGTGGACGATCCTGCTGAACGGTCAGCCCCTGACCGAGGACAGCGACAAGACCTACCGCACCATCCCCGGCAGCGTCTTCTTCAACGCCCAGTACGGCGCCCAGGGCAACTCCACCCTGGTCTCCATCAAGGCCGGCGACGGCAAGAAGAGCGGCAACGCGGTCACCGGCCTGTGGTCCTTCAAGCTCAAGAAGAACGACTGACCCCGCCTGCCGAGCCCGCCGGATCCTTCGTGTCTTCCGTACGCGTCCTCGTGGCCACCGCGGTTCCCGTCGAACGGGACGCGGTGGCCCGGGCGTTCACGGGCGAGGGCCACCTGGTGATCGCCGCCGGTGTGGGCCCGGCGCTCGCCGCCGCCTCCACCGCGACCGCCCTCACCACCGCCGCCCTCAGCGGCACCCCCTACCACCTCGTCGTCTCCGC
The DNA here is from genome assembly GCF_044465725.1 of Streptomyces sp. NPDC049541. Taxonomy (NCBI): domain Bacteria; kingdom Bacillati; phylum Actinomycetota; class Actinomycetes; order Kitasatosporales; family Streptomycetaceae; genus Streptomyces; species Streptomyces sp. NPDC049541. The sequence continues at coordinate 456,694 of NZ_JBITLY010000006.1, forward strand.
CGGAATCGCCGGCGGTTTCCAGCCCGAGGCCCCCGTCGGCTCCCTGGTGATCGCCGACGAGATCACCGCGGCCGACCTGGGCGCCGAGACGCCCGAGGGCTTCGTCCCGGTGACGGAGCTCGGCTTCGGGACCGTCACCCATCGTCCGCCGAAAGCACTCGTAAGAGACCTCGCGGCCGCGACCGGGGCGCCCACCGGCACCGTACTCACCGTCTCCACCGTGACCGGCACCGCCGAGCGCGCCGCCGCCCTGCGCGCCCGCCACCCCCGCGCCCTCGCCGAGGCCATGGAGGGCTTCGGGGTGGCCGAGGCGGCCGCCGCGCACGGGGTGCCGGTGCTGGAGATACGCGCGGTCTCCAACCCGGTCGGCCCGCGCGACCGCGCCGCCTGGCGCATCGGCGACGCCCTGACGGCCCTGACGGAGGCCTTCGGGAAGCTTGCGCCCGTACTGGAGAGTTGGAACCAGCATGACCAGTGAGCCCGTACACCCCGCACAGCCCCTGCAGATCGCGTACTCCCCCTGCCCGAACGACACCTTCGTCTTCGACGCCCTCGCCCACGGCCGCATCCCGGGCGCGCCCGCGTTGGATGTGACCTTCGCGGACATCGACATCACCAACGGCATGGCCGAGCGCGGCGAGTTCGACGTCCTGAAGGTGTCGTACGCGGTGCTGCCGTACGTCCTCGACGAGTACGCGCTGCTGCCGTGCGGGGGTGCGCTGGGCCGGGGCTGCGGGCCGCTGGTGCTCACGCGCGAGGCCGAGGTGGATCTGACGGGCCGTACCGTCGCCGTCCCGAGCGAGAAGTCGACGGCGTATCTGCTGTTCCGGCTCTGGGCCGCCGACACGGTGCCCGGCGGCGTCGGCGAGATCGTGGTCATGCCGTTCCACGAGATCATGCCCGCCGTGCGGGACGGGAAGGTCGACGCGGGGCTCGTCATCCACGAGGCGCGCTTCACGTACCAGAACTACGGCCTGCACAAGCTCGCCGACATGGGCGAGCACTGGGAGGACACCACCGGGCTGCCGATCCCGCTGGGCGCGATCATCGCGAAGCGGTCGCTGGGGGCGGAGGCACTGACGGGCCTCGCCGAGTCGATCCGCTCGTCGGTACGGGCCGCCTGGGACGAGCCGGAGGTCTCCCGCCCGTACGTCATGGAGCACGCCCAGGAGATGGACCCGGCCGTCGCCGACCAGCACATCGGCCTGTACGTCAACGAGTTCACCCACGACCTGGGCGTGGACGGCTATGCGGCCGTACGGGGACTGCTCACTCGTGCGGCGGCCGAGGGGCTGGTGCCGCCCCTCGGCCCGGATGCGCTCGAATTCCCGTAGCGGAAACAGGAATTGTTGAGGGTTATACGTCCAGTTGGTCGGCGACCGCGCGCAGCAGGCCCGCGATCTTCTTGCCGGAAGCCCGGTCGGGGTAGCGGCCCTTCTCGAGCATCGGGGTGATGTTCTCGAGGAGGGTCGTCAGGTCCTGGACGATGGAGGCCAGTTCGTCCGGCTTCTTGCGGGTGGCGGCCGCCACCGAGGGGGTCGGGTCCAGGACGGTGACCGAAAGTGCCTGGTCGCCGCGCTGGCCGGCGACCACACCGAACTCCACTCGCTGGCCCGGCTTGAGGCTCTCGACTCCGGCGGGGAGGACCGAGGAATGGACGAAGACGTCGCCGCCGTCGTCGCGGGAGAGAAAGCCGAAGCCCTTCTCGCTGTTGAACCACTTGACCTTGCCGGTAGGCACGTCTGTCCTCGTCCTCGTACTCGTCGGAAAACTGCTTCGGAAACGGCTCTTGATAGCACTCGGGCGGGTCGCCGCGGACCCGCCGGTACCAAGGCTAATGGTCTTCAGGCCGGTGACAAGACGTCGCCGGGTTGTTCCTTCGCGCAGGGAACTACCCTGGTCCGGTGCGTGACAAAACCCAAACGAATTCCGCCGAGCCCGGTGACCGACTGATCCGTGCCGGTGCCATCGTGTTCTTCCTCGGTGCCCTGGCCACACTCGTCACAGTGGCTCCGCTGTTCCTGCACGCGAAGCCATTTCCGACGTACATGTTCGGACTGAGCATGCTCATGGGGGTCGGCTTCCTGATCGCCGGCGCCGGAGTGCTGCGGTCGATCGCGGCGGGCCGCCGTCAGGCCCGCGCCGGGCGGTAGTCCGCGAGCCAGCCGGGGAACTCCGTGAGGTCCCCGAGGACGACGTCCGCCCCGGCCGCGCTCAGCTCCTCCGCGCTGCACGGTCCGGTCGCAACGGCCACCGACAGCGCGTCGGCCTTGCGTGCGCCGCGTACGTCGCCGATGTGGTCGCCGACGTAGATCCCGGCGCCGTGCTCGCGCAGCGCCTCCGCCTTCTGCTCGGCCCACAGGTCGCCGACGACCTCGTCGGGGTGGATGCCGAGGTGTTCCAGGTGCAGCTTGGCGTTCGGCTCGTACTTGGCCGTCACCACGACGGCGCGTCCGCCGGCCGCCTGTACGGCGGCGATGGCCTCGCGGGCGCCGGGCAGCGCGGGCGTGGCGGCGATGGCGATCGTGGGGTACATCGACCTGTACAGGTCGGCCATCTCCGTCAGTTGTTCCTGCGGGAACCAGTTGATGAGCTCGTCCGCGAGGGGTGGGCCCAGGCGGGTGACGGCCAGGTCGGCGTCGATGTACGTTCCCGTTCGCTCGGAGAGGGCGAGGTAGCAGGCGTGGATGCCGGGGCGGGAGTCGATGAGGGTCATGTCCAGGTCGAAGCCGACGGTGGGCGGGAGCGGGGTTGTGTAGGCCATATGGGCCATTGTGCCTAGTAGCTCGGTCCTGCTGGTTGCCTGGCGGCTACGGGTGTGTGGGGGCTTGTCGCGCAGTTCCCCGCGCCCCTTGAAGCCGCTGCTGTGGGCGCCAAGCGGTGAACAGCGGCGATGCCGGCGCCCCCTTAAGGGCGCTTCTGTGAGCGCCAGGTGATGAAGAGTGCCGACAGGATGGCCGCGCCCCTCACCACCCAGGGCCATGTCTCCGCGAGCGCCTCGTTCATGTGGCCCTGGGGTATGGGGGTGCCCCAGCGGCCGGTGTTTCTGCCCCAGAGCCAGATGAGCCCGGAGGTGACGGCGAGGGCGGGCATGCCGATGACCGCCCACTTGGACTCGGTGCGGGTGAGACGGCGGGAGGCGTAGGCGATGAGCCAGCCGAGGAGCAGGGCGAACCAGTTGCCGAGGATCGCGCCGACGACGAGCAGGCCGGCGGCGATCAGGAGGAGCGGGTTGCTCCAGCCGCCGACGGGGAGCGCGAGGCGGCGACGCGGGGCGGCGGCCTCGGGTGCCGTCTCCTCCTCGGCTTCCGGGACCTGTTCGACGGCCGCCGGCGGCTCCTTCTCCAGTTCCTTCGGGCGCGGTGGCCTGAGCAGGTCCGGGATCTCCACGCCGCCGGTGAAGCCGGGGACGCTTTCGCCGAAGGGGGTGCTGTCGACCCGCCACCAGTCGGGCTGGGTGGCGCTGTTGCCGAGTTCCTCGGCGCTCGCCAGGTGCGGCGGGGAGGGGGCGATCGTCTCGGGCCGGGCGGGCTCCGCGGGGCGCGGGCGCGGTACGGCCCGGCGCAGGCTCTTCGGCAGGCGCCTGCTGTCGTCCGGTTCGTCCTCGCGCTGTACCGGCACGTGGGTGGGGGTCGACTCGGATGCCGAGGCGGTGCCTCCGGCCGCGGCGACGACCTCGTCGGGGGTGCCGAGCCGGGAGAGGATGCGGCGGACCGCGGCGGGGCTGTCGACGGTGGCCTTCGCCCGGCGCCGGTCGATCTCGCCCCGCAGCTCCGAGACCAGGCGCATGCGTGCGGCGGACGGCAGTTGCCGCTGCTGCGCCACGTCGCCGACACGGCTCAGATACTCGTAGACGACCTTGTCGCTCTCGATACCCACGAAGTCCCCTTTGGGGTGGGTGCGTTGTTTTCCCGTGGTACTTCCCGTGACGACGGTAGCGCAGGCCGCGGGTCACGTCGGCCGGCACACCAGCGGGTATCGGGTCCCCGAGCAGGGGCGGTTGCCGTACTGGCGCAGCACGTCCTTGCCGCCCTGATCGGTGAGGTAGCGCAGGAAGGCGGCGGCGGAGTCGGCGGGCGGTTCGCCGTAGGTGTAGGCGTACTCGGTCTGCCAGTACGGGTAGCTGCCGTTCTCGACGCCGTCGAGGGTGGGCGGCATGTCGTCGATACGGTTTCAGCCACATCCAGCCCGTCCGGCGTGCAGGGGCGAGACCGGTTCAGCCACATCCAGCCCGTCCGGCGTTTGAGGACGAGGCCGTTCAGGCCGACGGGGGTCTGGGGGCGGAGCCACCAGGGACGCGAGCCCCTACTCACCCGCACCTGCTCCGCGCAACCGCCGGAGGCAACCCGCTACCGTGGGTCGGATGAGCACCCCGGCCAACCCGCCACGCTCCCTCGCGGAGGCGCTGCGCGCGAGGGACGACGCCTCCCTGGCGGCACTGCTGCGCGCCCGCCCCGACCTCATCACGCCCGTCCCCACCGACCTCACCCAGCTGGCGACCCGCGCCGGCACCCGTGCGTCGGTCGTGCGGGCGCTGGAGCGTCTGGACCGTTTCGCGCTGCAGACGGCCGAGGCGCTGGCGGTGGCCGCGGATCCGGCCGGGTACGAGGAACTGCTCGGCCTGATGGGCGGTGACGGGGGCGACCCGGCGGTCGTAGCGTCGCTCCCCCGTGCCCTGGGCACCCTGCGTGAGCAGGCCCTGGTGTGGGGCGGCGACGACCGGCTGCGGCTGGTGCGCACGGCTCGTGAGCTGCTCGCGCCGTCGCCGCAGCACCCGTCGCCGACGGGGCTCGGGCCCACGGTGCAGGAGGCGACGTCGGGTATGTCGCCGGGCCGGATCCAGGAGATCGTCACCGCGGTCGGGCTGCCCTCGACGCACGACTCGGTCTCCGCCGTGGCCTCGCTGACCGCCCTGTTCGGCGACCGCGCCCGGATGACCGCGCTGCTGGCCGAGGCGCCCCCGGAGTCCCGCGAGGTGCTGGACCGCCTGGTGTGGGGGCCGCCGTACGGGCAGGTGACGGCCGATCCGGCGCCCCGGCTGCGCTGGCTCCTGGACCGGGGGCTGCTGCTGCCGACGGCACCCGGGACCGTCGTACTCCCCCGGGAAGTGGCCCTGCACCTGCGCGACGGCCGTGCGCATCGTGCCGTCGAGCCGCTGCCGCCCGCCCTGGAGGTGACGGCCACGCACCGTCCACAGGTTGTGGACACGACGGCGGCCGGGCAGGCGTACACGGCGCTGGCGACGGTGGAGGAGCTGCTGAAGGACTGGGACGAGGGCGGGCCCTCGGTGCTGCGGGCCGGCGGCCTCAGCGTGCGTGACCTCAAGCGCACGGCGGTCGCCCTCGACGTGTCCGAGCCCGTCGCCGCCTTCTGGGTCGAGCTCGCGTACGCGGCCGGGCTGCTGGCCTCCGACGGGGAGGCCGACGAGCGGTATGCGGCGACCCCGGCCTACGACGAGTGGCTGGAGCTGCCGGCCGCCGAGCGCTGGGCGCAGCTGGCGCAGGCGTGGCTGACGGCGACGCGGACGGCGGGCGTCGTCGGGGGGCGGGACGCCAAGGAACGCACCCTGTCGGCGCTGGGACCGGGCCTGGACCGCTCCGCGGCCCCGGAGGTGCGGCACCGGGTGCTGAGCCTGCTGGCCGGGCTGCCGGAGGGCGCCTCGCCGTCCGCCGAGTCCGTCCTCGCCCGGCTGCGCTGGGAGCGGCCCCTGCGCGGCCCCCAGCAGAGCGACGACCTGCGCGGACGGCTCGCCACCTGGACGCTGTCGGAGGCGGAGATGCTGGGCGTGACGGGCCGGGGCGCGCTGTCGGCACACGGCAGGGCGCTCCTCGGGGCGCCCGCGCCTTCACCCGCGCCGAAGGACGCCGAGCCCGCGCAGGAGGGCCCCGGCGACAAGCTCCCCGTGCACCACGTGCCGCTCACCGTGGAGCCCCTCTCCCCCACCGAACAGGCCACCGCCTCCGCCGCGGCCGTCCGTCTCCTCGCCCCGCTCCTCCCCGAACCCCTGGACCACGTGCTGCTGCAGGCGGACCTGACGGCGGTGGCCCCCGGCCCGTTGAAGCGCCCGCTGGCCGACATGCTGGACGTACTGGCGGACGTGGAGTCGAAGGGCGGGGCCACGGTGTACCGCTTCACACCGGGTTCGGTACGGCGCGCTCTGGACGCGGGCCGCACGGCCACCGACCTGCACGCCTTCCTGAGCGCCCACTCCCGCACGCCCGTACCGCAGCCGCTGACCTATCTGATCGACGACGTGGCCCGTAAGCACGGGCATCTGCGGGTGGGCGCGGCCTCGGCGTACGTCCGCTGCGACGACGACACGATGCTCAACGAGATCATGGCCGACAAGCGCGCCGCGGCCCTGCGGCTGCGCCGCCTCGCGCCCACCGTCCTCGCCACCCAGGCCGACCCGGCGACCCTTCTGGACGGGCTGCGCGCGATGGGCTTCGCGCCGGCCGCCGAGTCGGCGGAGGGCGACGTCCTGATCACCCGCGCCGACGCCCACCGCACCCCGCCGCGCACCGCCCCCGAGCCGGTCCCGGAGGGCCCGCCGACCCCCGACCCCACGCTCCTGGCGGCGGCGATCCGCGCGATCCGGGCCGGCGATCTGGCCTCCACCACCCCCCGCAAGCAGACCCCGTCGACGTCGCCGACCGGCGACCTCCCCCGCACCACCCCCGCCGAGACCCTCGCCACCATGCAGGCCGCCGTCCTCACCGGTGAGGCCCTCTGGATCGGCTACGTCAACGCCGAGGGCGCCGCCAGCCAACGCGTCATCGCCCCGATCCGAGTCGAGGGCGGCTTCGTGACGGCGTACGACCACACGGCGGACGAGGTGCGGACGTATCCGCTGCACCGGGTCACGGGGGTGGCGGAACTCGCCGCCGACTGACGGGTCCTGCGCTCGTCCTGCCACCGTCGGACCGCATCAGCCCGGTTCGACCGGCGCGACGTGACCGGCCGCGACCTCGAAGACCGCGAGTTCGGGGTCGGCACCCGCCTCGCGGAAGAGGCGCGGCGCCGCCGGTGGCTCCGGGCCGGCGCGCATGGCGTCCAGAGCGGCGCGGTCCCGCCACAGGGTCTGGATGCGCCAGCGCCCGTCCGGCCCGCTCAGCAGCTCGGTGCGCACCAGCCCGTCGGGCAGCGGGCCGGTGACGAGTTCGCGGTAGGCCGCAACGAGACCGGCCGCACGCTCGGCCGCGACAACGGCGCTGACCTCGGTCAATATCTGTCCGGTCATGACCCTCATCTCCGCCTCCCACGCTACGCGGCAGGAGCCACGGCCGCCCGAGTGCGCCCGCGGTGATCGTCGGGGCATGCGGCACACTGGATGTTTGGCCGTGCGGAAGGGATACGTTCGTGAACGGACCGCTCATCGTCCAGAGTGACAAGACCCTGCTCCTGGAGGTCGACCACGAGCAGGCCGACGAGTGCCGTCGGGCCATCGCGGCGTTCGCGGAGCTGGAGCGGGCGCCCGAGCACATCCACACCTACCGGGTGACGCCGCTGGGGCTGTGGAACGCGCGGGCGGCCGGGCACGACGCCGAGCAGGTCGTGGACGCGCTCGTGCAGTACAGCCGGTATCCCGTGCCGCACGCGCTGCTGGTCGACGTCGCGGACACCATGGACCGGTACGGGCGGCTGACCCTCAGCAAGGACCCGGCGCACGGGCTGGTGCTCACCACCACCGACCGGCCGGTGCTGGAGGAGATCCTGCGCTCGAAGCGGATCGCTCCGCTGGTCGGGGCGCGGATCGACCCGGACACCGTGGCCGTGCACCCGTCCGAGCGCGGGCAGATCAAGCAGACCCTGCTGAAGCTGGGCTGGCCCGCCGAGGACCTCGCGGGATACGTCGACGGCGAGGCGCACCCGATCGAGCTGAACGAGGACGGCTGGGCGCTGCGCCCGTACCAGAAGCAGGCCGTGGAGAACTTCTGGCACGGCGGCAGCGGCGTCGTGGTCCTGCCCTGCGGCGCGGGCAAGACGCTCGTCGGCGCCGGGTCCATGGCACAGGCGAAGTCGACCACCCTGATCCTCGTCACCAACACCGTCTCGGCGCGGCAGTGGAAGCACGAGCTGGTGAAGCGCACGAGTCTCACCGAGGACGAGATCGGTGAGTACAGCGGTACCCGCAAGGAGATCCGGCCGGTCACCATCGCCACGTACCAGGTGCTGACCACCCGGCGGAAGGGCATCTACCCGCACCTGGAGCTGTTCGACTCCCGCGACTGGGGGCTGATCGTCTACGACGAGGTGCATCTGCTGCCCGCGCCGGTCTTCAAGTTCACGGCGGACCTGCAGGCACGGCGGCGGCTGGGCCTGACGGCGACCCTCGTACGCGAGGACGGACGCGAGTCGGACGTGTTCTCGCTGATCGGGCCCAAGCGGTTCGACGCGCCGTGGAAGGAGATCGAGGCGCAGGGCTACATCGCGCCCGCCGACTGCGTGGAGGTCCGGGTCAACCTCACGGACTCCGAGCGGCTCGCCTACGCCACCGCCGAGCAGGAGGAGAAGTACCGCTACTGCGCGACGACGGAGACCAAGCGGAAGGTCACCGAGGCGATCGTCCGCCGGTTCGCCGGCCAGCAGATCCTCGTCATCGGGCAGTACATCGACCAACTCGACGAGCTGGGCGAGCACTTGAACGCGCCCGTCATCAAGGGGGAGACCTCCAACGCCCAGCGCGAGAAGCTCTTCGACGCCTTCCGTGAGGGCGAGATCAGCGTGCTGGTGGTCTCCAAGGTCGCGAACTTCTCCATCGACCTGCCGGAGGCGACGGTCGCCATCCAGGTGTCGGGCACCTTCGGCTCACGCCAGGAGGAGGCCCAGCGCCTCGGACGGGTACTGCGTCCCAAGTCCGACGGCCACCAGGCGCACTTCTACTCGGTCGTCGCCCGCGACACCATCGACCAGGACTTCGCCGCCCACCGCCAGCGCTTCCTGGCGGAACAGGGCTACGCGTACCGGATCGTGGACGCGGACGAACTCCTGGCGGAGGGCTGAGCACAGCAAGTCCCCCGCATGGTCGGCACGGTGAACCGGCGCCGTCACTTACGGCGTACGCCCGCTTCCTCGCCGTACTCGCCGAGGATGACCACGTCGAAGGCGGCGCCCGCGAACACCTTCAGGGCGCGCAGGGCGTCGCCGAGGCGGTGGCGGTGACTGCCGAGGACGGGGGTGGCGCCGGGCGGGCCCGGCCGGCCGGGGCCTGGGGTGATGGTTGCTGCGCTCATGTATCCATGGTGGATCGGCAGGCATAAGGGGAGCATCGGCCTGCGGACCGAACCTCCTTCGCCGCCGCGTACGACTCCGGTCCTGGCCGTCCCTCCCTGGTATGACGGGGACATCCCCTAGGGGGCCCTGAGGGGAGGGGGTCCTGGGGCGGGAGGCCGGGAAGCTGGACCGGGGGGCCGAAAATCCGTTGGCCTCCGTCTCCCTCGTTCACCTAGAATCTCCGCTCTTGCCCGCCTCCCTCCACGGAGAGCCGCCGCCCGGACGGAAACCGGCCGGCACCTCGCAGCCCCAGCCCGCAGCACCTTCGGAGGCACCGCCTTGTCCACGCCCGTCGACGACCCCGCCCCTCTCGACGACCCCCTCTCCCGCGAGCGCGCCCACCTCGCGGAGTCCCGTGCCGCCCTGCGCGCCATGCGGGAGGACGTCGAGTCGCTCGACATCAGCGACGTCACCGCGAACTGGGTCAACGCCGAGGTCCTGGCCCGCCAGATCGACGACCGCATCAAGGCGCTGGCCGACCTCAGCGACACCCCGCTGTTCTTCGGCCGGCTCGACTACCTGCACGCTCCCGGCGCCGAGCAGGCCGAGGGGGCGGCGGGCGAGCGCTTCTATATCGGGCGTCGGCATGTGCACGACGCCGACGGCGACCCGATGGTCATCGACTGGCGTGCGCCGGTGTCCCAGCCGTTCTACCGGGCGTCGAAGAAGGACCCGCTGGACATCGCGCTGCGCCGCCGCTTCGGGTACACCCGCGGCGACATCACCGCGTACGAGGACGAGCACCTCTCCGACCCGGCGGAGGCCGCCCGCACCAGCAAACTGCTCCAGCAGGAGATCGAGCGCCCGCGCGTGGGCCCGATGCGGGACATCGTGGCGACCATCCAGCCCGAGCAGGACGAGATCGTGAGGTCCGGGCTGGGTGGGACGGTGTGCGTGCAGGGAGGCCCCGGGACCGGGAAGACAGCCGTCGGCCTGCACCGCGTCGCGTATCTGCTCTACGCCCACCGCGAGCGGCTCGCCCGCACCGGCACGCTCGTCATCGGGCCGAACCGGTCCTTCCTGCACTACATCGAGCAGGTCCTGCCCGCGCTCGGCGAGTTGACGGTCCAGCAGGCCACCGTGGACGACCTCGTGGCGGGGGGCATCGAGATCCGGGGCACCGACGACGCGGCGGCCGCGGTCGTCAAGGGCGACGCGAGGATGGCGGAGGTGCTGCGGCGGGCCGTCCACTCCCACGTCACCATGCCCACCGAACCGGTCGTCGTCGTGCGCGGCTCCCGCCGCTGGCGGGTGCCCGCATACGAACTGGAGGCCATCGTCCGGGAGTTGCTCGACCGCGGCATCCGCTACGGCGCCGCCCGCGAGGCCCTCCCGCAGCGCATCGCGCACGCCGTGCTGGTGCAGATGGAGCGGTCGGGGGAGGCTCCGGACGACCGGGTGCAGGACGCGGTGGCCCGCAACGCGGCGGTCAAGGCGGCCGTCAAACAGATGTGGCCGCCGGTCGACCCGGCGAAACTGGTGCTGCGCCTGCTGACGGACGCGGACTTCCTCGCCGAACACGCCGACGGGATCCTGGACGAGGAGGAGCAGAAGGCGATCCTCTGGGCGCTGCCTGGATCTGGCAAAAGGGCCGTACGGAGTGTCAAAGCCGCCAAGTGGTCCGCGGCGGACGCCGTGTTGATCGACGAGACCACGGACCTCGTGCAGCGGACGCACTCCCTCGGGCATGTGGTCCTGGACGAGGCGCAGGATCTCTCCCCCATGCAGTACCGCGCGGTCGGCCGCCGCTGCACCACCGGTTCGGCGACCGTCCTCGGCGACCTGGCGCAGGGCACCACGCCCTGGGCGACCCGGAGCTGGGACGAGGCACTGGCCCACCTCGGCAAGCCGGACGGCCTGATCGAGGAGCTGACGGCCGGTTTCCGTGTCCCGACCGACGTCATCACCTACGCCTCCCGGCTGCTGCCGCACATCGCGCCCGGCCTCACGCCGGTCGCGTCGGTCCGCGAGAACCCGGGCTTCTTCGCCCTCCGCCCGATCGAGGACGACTCCGAAGTGGTCGCCGCCTGCGAGGAGTTGCTCCGCAACGAGGGCTCGACGGGCCTGATCGCGGCCGACGCCCGCGTGCCGGCACTGGCAAAGGCGCTGACGGCGGCCGGGATCGGCTACCTGGACCCCGGTGAGGAGACGACGGCCGAGACCCGCCTCACCCTGGTCCCGGCGTCGCTCGCGAAGGGCCTGGAGTACGACTACGTGGTCCTGGACGAGCCGCAGGCGGTGGTGGACGGCGAGCCCGACGAACGGACCGGCCTGCGCCGCCTGTACGTGGCGCTGACCCGCGCGGTGTCCGGGCTGATCGTGACGCATGCGGCGCCGCTGCCGCCGCAGCTGGCCGAGTAGGGGGCCCCGCTCAAGACCCGTCCAGGACCTGCCGCCACTCCCGTACCGACTCCGCCGAGACCGGGTGCTGCCAGCCTCCCGGCCTGGCGGCCCCGCCGATGTGAAAGGCGTCGATCCCGGCGGCCCTGAGCTGCGGCACATGGTCCAGGCGCAGCCCGCCGCCGACCATGATCCGCGGCTCGTAGCCGGGCTCCCCGTACCGTGCCGCCTCGGCGAGCAGGGTGGGGAGGCCGTCGTCCACCCCGGCGGCCGAACCGGCCGTGAGGTAGGTGTCGTGCCCCGGCAGGCCGTCCAGCTGCTTGCGCAGGGCGTCCCGGTCCGCGGCCCGGTCGATCGCGCGGTGGAAGGTCCAGCGGCAGCCGTCGAGTTCCGCCACGAGCCGCTCCACGGCGTCCAGGTCGACCTGCCCGCCGGCGTCGAGGAACCCGAGCACGAACTGGTCGGCCCCGGCCGCCCGCAGCTCCCGGGCCGCCCGGACCAGCCGCGCGACTCCTTCGTCGTCTCCCGCCGCGAACCCGTCCGCCGGCCGCAGCATCACGCGCAGGTCGATCTCGACGGCGGCCCGGATCCCGGCGAAGGTCTCGACCGGCGGGGTCAGCCCGTCGGCCGCCATGTCGGTAACCAGCTCCAGCCGGTCCGCGCCTCCGGCCTGGGCGGCAACCGCGTCCTCGGCGTCGAGGGCGATCACCTCCAGGACTGCACGCATGCTCATAGGACCCCTTCCGTCGGTGTTCCCCTGGAGCGGCTACAGGTCTAGTCCAATCTCAGGGTACGACGACGGGGCCGGCCCCCGCGAGATCGCCCCCCCGGCGCCGCGGCCCACAGGGCCTGCCAGACGGGCTGAAGGATCAAGCTCCGGCCGGCGAAAATTCAGCCCCTCCGGCGTTTGAGGAGCGGGGGTCCGGGGGCCGGCCCCCGGTACGCCACGGGTAGGGACGGCGGGGGCGATCGCCCCGGCCCCGGCCCCAGCCGCGGTCCGTCAGCCGAACATGTTCAGCTCCGCCGGCTCCGCTCCCACCAGCTCGTACGACGTGCCCTCCGGCACCGCACGGCCCGCGTAGAGCCGTACGAGGGTTGCGGAGTGGCCGATGAAGCGCGCCGGGTTCCGCTCCCCGCTCGCCTCTCCGAGCAGCAGCGGCTCGTCCACGTCGTCGAGGTCGGCGTGCAGCGGCAGGCGGCCCCGCTCGCGGGTGATCCGGGCGAGGAGGGCGAGGGCGTCCGGGAGGCCGGGGCCGCCGTAAGCCCCCGGCTCACCCCAGACGTCCCGTACGTCGCCCGCGTGCACCCACTCGCCCAGCGCGACCCGGTCCAGCACACCGCCCGCCTTGGCGATCGCCGGTCCCGCCTCGGTCATCCCGCGCTCCAGCTCGTCCACGACCTGCTGGTTCGTCCAGTCGGCGCGCTCGGCGATGTCCCGGTCGTTGGAGGCGGGCGAGAAGACGCCCTCCTCGAAACGGCTCTCCACGACCCTCAGCAGCGCGGAGGAACAGTGCGCGAGAACATCCCGCACCGTCCACCCCGGACACGCGGTGGTGGGCAGTGCGAAGTCCGCGTCCGGGCGGGCGCGGAGGAGCGGGATCAGGGCGTCGCGCTCGACGGTCAGGAGGCGTCCGGGCAGTTCGGGGTCGCGTACGTCATCAGTGGTCGTCATGAGGGTCACGCTAGGGGCACGGGGTGATCGACGGGAGAGGCCGCTCCCGCCGGAGAGGCGGGAGAATGAGCGCATGGCCGATCCCGCCCGCCCCGATGTCGACGCCCTGCGCACCCGCTGGGCCCGCGCCCTGGAAGGAGCCCGGGCTCCCGCCGCCGGGCCCGACCCGGCCCCGTACGCGGACAACCTCCTCGCCCGCTGGCAGGAACCGCAGCGCCACTACCACACGCTCGCGCACCTCACCGCGGTCCTCGACCACGTCGACGTACTGGAGAAGTACGCGGCCGACCCGGACGTCGTACGCCTCGCCGCCTGGTTCCACGACGCGGTCTACTTCCCCGACCGCTCCGAGAACGAGGAACGCTCGGCCCGCCTCGCCGAGCGCGCCCTCCCCGAGGCGGGCCTCTCCGAGACGAAGACCGCCGAGGTGGCCCGCCTGGTCCGCCTCACCGTCGGCCACGACCCGGCCGAGGACGACCGCGACGGCCAGGTCCTGTGCGACGCGGACCTCGCGATCCTCGCCTCGCCCCCGTCCGCGTACGCCGCGTACACGGCCGCCGTACGCGAGGAGTACCACTTCGTCCCGAGCGAGGCCTTCCGCACGGGCCGGGCCGCGATCCTGCGCCAACTCCTCGACCTGCCGAGCCTGTTCAGGACGCCGTACGGCCAGACGCAGTGGGAGGCGACGGCGCGGTACAACCTCGCCTCCGAGCTGGAAATGCTGTCGCTCCCGACCGGCCCGTCCGCATAGCCTGCGCCCCATGCATTCATGGGGCGGGGACCAGGTGGAAGAGGCCGTGGCGGGCTGCGTGGCAGCGCTGCGGCCGGCGGTGGACCGGGACTGGACGGAGGTGAAGGCTTCCGGGCTGGAGTGGAGCTGCCACGAGACGGCGTTCCACATCGCGGAGGACCTCATCGGGTACGCCGCCAACCTGGCCGGGGGCGCGAAGGACGGCTACGTCCCCTTCGAGATCACCCTCGACGAGGGCACCGACAACACCGGCCTGCTGCACCTGATCGAGTCGATGGGCGCCCTGCTCGCCGCCGCCGTCCGCACCGCGCCGCGCGAGGCCCGCGCCTTCCACCCGTACCCGTTCCGCAGCGCGAACCGCGAGGGCTTCGCCGCGATGGGCGTGGCCGAGGTCCTCGCCCACACATACGACATCGCGGGCGGCCTCGGCCTGGAGTACGAGCCCCCGGCCGCACTGGCCGAGTCCGTCCTCACCCGCATCTTCCCGCACGTCCAGCCGTCCCCCGACCACTGGCGCACCTTCCTCTGGGCCACCGGCCGCGGCGAACTCCCCGGCCGCGCCCGCCTCACCGAGTGGCGCTGGAACAACAACCTGGTCCTCCCCACCGACCGCCTCACCCTCCAGGGCATCACCCCCGCGGCCGCACGTGACCTGGCGGCGGGCGGCGACGGCGGCTTCGACTGGATCGAGGGCGGCCCGTACGACGGCACCCGGGAGGCCTCGGGCTTCATGCTGAAGGCGTACGAAGAGGGCCTGCACCGCCCGGAGTTCGGCGTCTTCGCCCTCGTACGCCGCGAGGACGGCCGCGCCATCGGCGGCATCGGCTTCCACGGCGTCCCCGACGAGGAGGGCCGCACGGAGATCGGCTACGACCTCACCGAACCGGCCCGCGGCCACGGCTACGCGACCGAGGCCGTGCGCGCCCTGTCCGACTGGGCCCTGGCAAGGGACGACGTCCACACCCTCTTCGCCACGATCGAACGGGACAACATCCCCTCCCATTCGGTGGTCACCCGCGCGGGCTTCAGGAAGACGGGCGAGGACGAGGAGGGGCTGGTCTACGAACTGGGGCGCTGAGGCCGCCCCTTCGGCCGCCGGAGTCCCGCCCCCGTCAGCAGCCGCACCACCTCCCGGCTGCTGACCTCCACCGCACCGGCCGCGACCACATCCGCATACCGGTGCGACGGGATGTCGTAGTGGTCCCGCTCGAAGGCGCGCGAGGGGACGCCCAGCTTCTCGGCGAACGCGTGCAGTTCGTCGAAGGAGACGTCGCTGATCAGGTGGGACCACATGCGACCGTGGCCGGGCCAGGTCGGTGGGTCGATGTACACGGTCACGAGGACGACGACCCGCCCGTTGCGGTGCCCAGCGTGCCGACCGGGGCGACCTTCACGCCCGCCTTGTGGCAGACCCAGTGCGGGTCGGGGCCGAGCTCCGGCTCGACGTCGAGGGCGTGCGGGTCGCCGCCGCCGCAGACCGGGCACAGGGGCCAGCGGCCGTATGTCTCCAGCAGGGCGTCCTGGACGTCCTGCGCGACCAGCCCGGCGACGTACTCGACGCCCTCCGGCCACTGCTCCACCCACCATCGCCGCTGGACGACGGACTCCTCGACCATGGACACCACGTCCGCCGCGGCGACCTCGCCCGCGGCCAGATCGGCGAGTACGAGGGCGCGTGCCGCGTGCAGCGCCTGCTCCAGGGGGCTGATGGGGTGCATGCCCCCATTGTGCGCACTCTTGACCGGGACACCGCGCCGAAAATATCTTTCATGAGTGACCCAGGACGTGAAGGAAATTTTCTCCGGTGCGGCAGGCCGGGCGAGCGCGCCCCCCGCTCCCGCCGCCCTCGCCGCGAAGGTGCGCACGCTCGCACCCTCCATGACCCGCTCCATGCAGCGCGTCGCCGAGGCCGTCGCGGGCGACCCGGCCGGCTGCGCGGCCCTCACGGTCACCGGCCTCGCCGAGCTGACCGGCACCAGCGAGGCGACGGTCGTACGGACGGCCCGGCTGCTCGGGTATCCCGGATACCGGGATCTGCGGCTCGCGCTCGCCGGGCTCGCGGCGCAGCAGCAGTCGGGGCGGGCGCCCGCCATCACCACCGACATCGCGGTCGACGATCCGATCGCCGACGTCGTGGCGAAACTCGCGTACGACGAGCAGCAGACGCTGGCCGACACGGCGGCCGGGCTGGACACGGTGCAGTTGGGGGCGGCGGTCGCCGCGGCGGCGGTCGCGCGGCGCATCGATGTGTACGGCGTCGGGGCGTCCGGCCTCGTCGCCCAGGACCTCACCCAGAAGCTGTTGCGGATAGGGCTGATAGCCCAGGCGCACAGTGATCCGCATCTGGCCGTGACGAACGCGGTGCAGTTGCGGTCGGGGGACGTCGCCATCGCGATCACGCACTCCGGGTCCACCGGGGACGTCATCGAGCCGTTGCGGGTCGCCTTCGAGCGCGGGGCCACGACGGTGGCGATCACGGGCCGGCCGGACGGGGCGGTCGCCCAGTACGCCGACCATGTGCTGACGACGTCGACCGCGCGGGAGAGCGAGTTGAGGCCCGCGGCCATGTCCTCCCGGACCAGTCAACTCCTCGTGGTGGACTGCCTGTTCGTGGGGGTGGCGCAGAAGACGTACGAGACGGCGGCGCCGGCGCTGGCCGCTTCGTACGAGGCACTGGCGCACCGGCACCGCAGGTAGTCACAGGTAGTCACAGCAGACGTCGTAGGCAGTGCAGGCAGTCGCAGACACGAGACCGGACCGCACATCTGAAAGAGCCGCCCCCATGACCTCCACCTCCAACCCCCGTGATCTCCGCGCCGAGTTGGAATCGCTGACCACCGAGGCCTTCCGGCCCGAGCTCGCCGAGATCGACCGGTTGCCCACGCTCGACATCGCCCGGCTCATGAACGGCGAGGACGCCACCGTCCCGGCAGCCGTGGCCCGGCAGCTTCCGGCCATCGCCGCCGCGATCGACGCCGTCGCCGAGCGGATGGCGCGGGGCGGGCGGCTGATCTACGCCGGTGCCGGCACCGCCGGCCGGCTCGGCGTGCTGGACGCCTCCGAGTGCCCGCCCACCTTCAACACCGACCCGGAGCAGGTCGTCGGCCTGATCGCGGGCGGCCCCGACGCCATGGTCACCTCCGTCGAGGGCGCCGAGGACTCCGCGGAGCTCGCCCGCAGCGATCTCGACGCCCTGCGCCTGCTCGCCGCCGACACCGTGGTCGGCGTCTCCGCCTCCGGCCGCACCCCGTACGCGATCGCCGCCGTGCGGCACGCTCGCGCGCGGGGAGCGTTGACCATCGGCCTCGCCTGCAACGCCGACAGCGCGCTGGCGGCGGCCGCCGAGCACGGCATCGAGGTCGTCGTCGGCCCGGAGCTGCTCACCGGCTCCACCCGCCTCAAGGCGGGCACGGCGCAGAAGCTCGTCCTCAACATGCTCTCGACGATCACGATGATCCGGCTCGGCAAGACCTACGGGAACCTGATGGTCGACGTACGCGCCTCGAACGAGAAGCTGCGCGCCCGCTCGCGCCGGATCGTCGCCCTCGCCACGGGCGCCTCGGACGACGAGATCGAGCGCGCCCTCGCGGCCACCGACGGCGAGGTGAAGAACGCGATCCTCACCCTCCTGGCCGACGTCGACGGCCCCACGGCGGCCCGCCTGCTGGAGGACTCGGACGGGCATCTACGGGCGGCGCTGGCGGCTGCGGCCCGCTGACCGTCAGGGCTGCAGGCAGGCATTCTGCAGGCCCTGTATCACTCGTTCCGGTGACCGTCGCCCACCACAGAGTTTATGCTGTTGGCGACATAATACGGTGCGCGGCATGAACGACCTGTACGTGATCGAGTTGGAGCCCGAGGTGCGGTCCTGGCTTGAGCTGCTTCCCGACAACCAGCACCGGAAGGTGGAGGAGTACGCCGATGTGCTCGCCACCCTGGGGCCGCGGACACCCATGCCATTCGCTCGGCCTCTGGAAGAAGGGGTGTACGAACTGCGCCCCACGCTGGGCGGTGTGGCCACGCGGATCACGTACTGGTTCGCACCGGAGCACCGCATCGTGTTGCTCACCGTCTTCCGCAAGACCCGGATGCACGAGGCGGCACAGGTTGCCCGTGCGGTGGCCACCCGTAAGGTGTGCGCCGACGGGCACGGACCGGCTCACAGGACGTACAGCCGCGGCGAGGAAGGAGCCCCGCGATGAACCACACCCACTGGAGGCTGGCCCGCGAGAAGAAGCTGGCCGAGGGGGACACGGAGTCCCCGGAGGTCGCGGCCGAGCGCGCGGAGATCCGGCTGGCCATGGCCTTCGCCAAGGCCGTGTACGACCGCCGCAAGGAACTGGGGTTGTCCCAGGCCGAGCTCGCCGAGCGCGCCGGGCTCACCCAGGCGAAGATCTCCCGCGTCGAAGGCGCCGACACCGTACCGACTCTCCCCTTGCTGCGACGCCTGGCCCTGGCCCTGGACGCTTCCCTGAACATCGCCTTGGACGACGATCGCGAGGAGGTCACTTTCGTCGCACATTCGGCTGCCTGACACCGAGGCTGCGGTGTACTCACCCCTCAGCAAGGCAGCCGGCCTTCGTTGTTGGCCCTGCGCACCCGAGCCCGCAGCACCTCCTCCGGCGGCGCCACCCCCACCGCCTCCGGCGGGCACTCCCACTCCCGGCCGCCGCCGACCGGCCGCAGCTGCACCCGCCCGCCGACATGCCCCATGACCTCACCGAGCCGCCCGTCCCGCACATCGGTTGCGTACGCACCGACCGCCGGCCGCTCCCCGCGCAGCACGGACGCCAGCTTCTCCGCCGTACGGACATTGCAGCGCCCGAGGTCGACGAGCGCGAACGGCTCCTCGCTCGCCGCGGTCACGGGATCGACGCACAGGGACGGCAGCGCCACCCCGACGCCCGTGAGGGCCTCCCGCAGGCTTTCGACGACTTCTTCGGTCGACCGCACGTCGCTCCTACCTCCACGCTGAGTTTGCTGTTCACAACACAGCGTGTCCGCAACGCCCCTAACCTGGCCATACGAAACGTTCCAACAACCCCCTCCGTCCGACAGGGAGTTGCACATGCCGGGACCGAAGGACCTCGATCCGTCGTCATCGCCACGGGCTCTGCTGGGCGCGGAATTGCGGCACGCGCGCGAGAAGGCCGGGTTGAGCCAGGAGGAGCTGGGGCTACGGCTGTTCGTGAGCGGGTCTTTCATCGGGCAGTTGGAGGCGGGGACTCGGCGGATGCAGCCGGAGTATGCGCGGTTGCTGGATGAGGTGTTGGAGACGGGGGGCTTCTTCGCCCGGAATTGCAAGGCGGCGGCCAAGTCCAAGTATCACGAGGACTTCGTGGAGGCAGCGGAGGCCGAGGCCCACTCGACGATGATCAGGCAGTACGCGCAACTCCTGATTCCCGGGCTGCTCCAGACACCCGCGTACGCACGGGCCGTGAACCGCGCGTACGACCCCACGGCGTCGGAGGAAACCATCGACGCCTGGGTAGAAGGCCGCATGGACCGGACCCGCCTGCTCGACCACCCAACAAAGCCGGTGTTGTGGACGGTGATTGACGAGGCGGCCCTGCGCCGGGAGACCGGGGGTCGAGAGGTGATGGCGGAGTCGATGCGCCACATCACCTCCCTGATCCGCCGAAGGCGGGTCATCGCTCAGGTGCTGCCATTCGGCGCGGGGGCGCACGCGGCGATGGAAGGTGCCCTGAGACTGATGGAGTTCGAGGACGCGCCACCGCTGGTCTATTTCGAGGGGCCGGGCACCGGGCGGCTGGAGGACGACCCGGCCACGGTCTCTCGACTGAGGTTCAGGTTCGACCTTCTCGTGGCCTCCGCACTCCCGCAGGAGAAGTCCCTGGCCCTGATCGAGGCGTTGGCGCAGGATTACGCCCATGAGGAACATCCCTGACTACGACCTGATCGCGGCCACCTGGTTCAAGTCGAGCTACAGCGGCGGCGGCGGCAATGAGTGCCTGGAGGTCACCGACGCCCACCCCGGCGTCGTCCCCGTACGCGATTCCAAGAACCCTGACGGCCCGAAGCTCGCTTTCGGTACGGCGGCCTGGGCGGCGTTCGTCGAGGGCGTGGCGTCGATGACGTGACCGGCGCCGGGGTACCGGGTCCGGGCATCGCCGCCTTGTGAAGCTGTTCCATCTCCCAGCCCCCGGCGCGGTCCGGCTCGTCCCCGGTGAACACGACGACCACGCTGCCGTCCTGCGCCTTCACGGTGCTTCTGGTTCCCGCGTCGATGCCCTCCCCGGTGCTCCTCTCCCATTTCTGGTGGTGGATGGTGAGCTCGGTCCAGCGATAGGCCCTCAGGACACCTCGGGTGGCCACCACGACACCGTGCTGGAAGCAGTACAGCCGGGGAGTGGGGCCGCCCACGCGGCGCTCGATGCGGTCCGAGAAAGTGGCGTAACCCGAGACCAGGGTCACGAATACACCGAGGGGGGCGAACCAGCCGTGCCCGATGCCGCCCTCCCCTCTGACGATGTGCACGAGATCGAGCGTGGTGCCCCACCCCATGAACGCGGCCGGGGGCCCGAAGAAGATCCAGGCATTCGAAAAGGCAGGGCAGGCGAACCGCACGTAGCGGCCATAGGCAGCGTCCGCCCCCATGGCCAGCGCTCTGTCACGCTCCCGCTTACCCTTGCCCATGACGCCTCCCCGTGTTCCTGAGGGATGTTGCCCACCCTGAGCCCCCGAGCAACGGAAGGACCGGGCCGACCGACCATGAACCACGCCCAACTGACCGCCCTGGGCCGCGCCCTCCGCCTCCTCGGCGAGCACGGCGAGGCCCTCACCGCGGACACCCCCGACTCCAGGCTCCACGAGGTCAAGGCCGACCTCCGCCGCGCACTGGACCTGCTGGACGAGAGCGTCACGTCCGCCGCGCCCGCCACCCGCTGCCGCGAGCACCCGAACGGCCCGGTCGACGAGAACGCCCACGACCTCTGCCTGCTCTGCGAGACCCGGCGCCGTGCGGCCCGCCGCGCCGAGTTCAACGGCGGCCCCGTTCCCGCGCACGCCACCGAGACCGCCCCCTCCCGCTACGGCGTCAGCGCCGACCGCCCCCAGCCCCAGCAGCGCTGGCTGCCGGAGGCGTGGAACGGCCAGACCTGGCACCTGTGCGGGACGCCGAGACGGGACCGGCGCGAGGCCGAGCTGTATCTGGCCGCTCAGCGCCGCGGGCCCCGCCCCGCGATGGCGTACCGGCTGGTGCACGAGTTCACCGACTACGAGGTGCTGCGCGTCTGGGGCACACCCGTGAAGGTCGACATCGAGCCGCTCGGAAACCTCTAGCGCCGTCTACTTGAGCAGCGGGAGGGGCGCGAACTCGTACCCCTCCCACAGCCGTCGTGAGGTCTCCTCCGGATACGGCCCGACCTGCGCCTTCGGCCCGGCGTCCAGCACCTGGACCAGGCGCTCCCCCGGCTCGAACGCCGGCCAGCCCGGATCCCCGGTCCGCGCGAACGCCGTCCAGGACTCCCGGAAACGGGACGACAGCGCCTCCCCCTCCGCGGTGGCCCCCGTACCCGCGAACAGCAACTGCCCCAGGTCCGCCTGGAACGTGCCGAACAGCAGCGGAATGTCCAGCCCGTGGCAGGCGCCGAGGCCGCCCCCGCCGCCGGGGGCCGCCCAGGTCAGCTCGTACAGGTGAGCGCGACCGCCGCCCGCGAGCTGCGCCTCGGCCAGATGCAGGGAAGGCATGTTGAACAGCCAGTCCGTCTGCACGCGCTCGAACAGCTCACCCGGCGTGGCCTCCGGGAAGGCCGCGCGGTACGCCCGCTCCCCGTCCGGCCCCGGCCCGAACGTCCGCAGCGCCCAGCCCGCCTGCTCCTCCCCGATCTTGCCCAGCATCCCGCCGAGCGCGAGGAACAGCCGGAACTCGTCCCGGTTGTGCCCGACGAGCAGGTCGACGTCCTTCGCCGCGCCCGCCCTCAGCGCCTGCCAGGGCGTGCACGGCAGCACCTCGCCGTCGACCACCGGCGAGAAGGGGGTGGCCGTCGGCGCCACCTGCCCCCACCGGTCCGCGTACGACATCATCCGCGCGCTCAACGCCTCGCCCACCGAGGTCAGTTGCAGGGGATCGACGGTCGCGAGATCGGCCGCGGTCGGCCGCAGTCCCGCCTCCTCCGCGATGGCGGAGGCGATGTCACGGGCCAGCTCGCCGGAGAAGTAGGTGCCCGGCACGCTCTGCGCGACCGCCCGCCGGAAGAGGCCCCGCGCGCTCGGCATGGCCAGCAGCGAGGCCACCGACCCGGCCCCCGCGGACTCCCCGAAGACGGTCACCTGCCCGGGGTCCCCGCCGAACTCGGCGATGTTGTCCCGCACCCACTCCAGCGCGGCCACCTGGTCGAGCAGCCCGCGGTTGGCAGGCGCCCCCTCGATGAGCGCGAACCCCTCGATCCCCACCCGGTAGTTGAGCGTCACGACGACCAGGTCACCGTCACGCGCGATGCGCTGCGCGTCGTAACCGGGACTGCCGGAGTGCCCCAGCTTGTAGGCCCCGCCGTAGATCCACACCATCACCGGCCGAAGACCGCCCGAATCCGCCTCCGGAGTCCAGACATTGACGGTCAGCCAGTCATCGCCCTCGGGGACGTTCAGCACGGCCCTGCGCCCCTGGAAGCCGGACTCCTGGGGAGGCGGCGGCCCGAACTCGTACGCCTCCCGGGTCCCCTCCCAGGCCCGCACCGGCCGCGGCGCCCCGAACCGGTCCTTCCCGACGGGCGGTTCGGCGAACGGAATGCCGCGGAACACCGTCAGCCCGTCCTCACGGCGCCCACGCACGGCTCCGGCGACGGTACGCACGACAGTGGTCGTCATCATCAACTCCTGGTCTGGACTGCTGCGGGCCGCCACATGGTCGTCACCACCTGGCCGGTGGCAAGGGTGATCTCGTCCCTCACGGTAAATCCGACGCTCTCGTACCGCTCGAGATTGGCGGGGTTGGTCGACTCCAGGTAGGCGGGGGCTCCGAGGGCGTCGATCCGGGCGAGGCTCTCGGCGAGCAGGGCCATCCCGAGCCCCTTGCCGCGATGATCGCTGTGCGTGCCGAGGATGGTGAGGTAGAAGAACGGCTCGCTGGGATGTGCCGCCTCGAACTGCTCCCCGATCCGCATGACCGCCCGCGCCACCTCGGGGCTCGTGACCCCGGCCAGACGCCCCTCCAGCCCCTCCGCCTCCTCAGCCGTGAGTTCGACCCCGCCCGGCGGAATCCAGACGGCGGCAGCCTCGACGCCCGGCGTCACCAGTGTCCACGGATACCGCAGAGCGGACCCCGCATAAACCCGCCACATGACCGCCGCCTGCTCGGCCCGCCGCCCCTCGTCGGGAAAGGCGGGCCCCCACACCGGGTCGTGAAGGAAGGCGGAGGTGAAGACGGAGACGATGGCATCGATGTCGGCGGGCGTGGCGAGGCGGGCTGGAGTGTGCGTCATACGCCCATCTTCAACCAGCCCGTACGGCCGCTGTTTTCAGCCCGTCCGGCGTTTGAGGACGAGGCCCAAGGCCGATGGGGGGTCTGGGTGCGCACCCCCCAAGGGCCGCGCACCCCCACCGGCCCGCACCGCACAGCTCAGCTGCTCAGCTCAGCGTCTTCAACGCACTCGCCGAGTACGGCTGAAGCTCATCACTCCGCCCGGCCAGCACCTTCGCCGCCCACTCGGGATCCTGCAGCAGCGCCCGTCCGACGGCGACGAAGTCATACTCCTCGCGCTCCAGCCGGTCCAGCAGGTCATCGATGCCCCGGACCGGCGACCCCTCCCCGGCGAACCCGCGGATGAAGTCCCCGTCGAGCCCGACCGACCCGACGGTGATGGTCGGCCGCCCGGTCAGCTTCTTCGTCCAGCCCGCGAGGTTGAGGTCGGAGCCGTCGAACTCCGGCAGCCAGTACCGCCGCGTGGAGGCGTGGAACGCGTCCACACCGGCGGCGGCCAGCGGCGCGAGGATGGCCTCCAGTTCCTCCGGCGTCTCGGCGAGCCGGGCGTCGTACGCCTCCTGCTTCCACTGCGAGTACCGGAAGATGACCGGGAACTCCGGCGAGACGGCCTCCCGTACGGCCGCCACGATCTCCGCCGCGAACTTCGTACGGGCCACGGGGTCGCCGCCGTACGCGTCCGTACGCCGGTTGGTGCCGGCCCACAGGAACTGGTCGAGGAGGTAGCCGTGCGCGCCGTGCAGTTCGACGCCGTCGAAGCCGATGCGCTCGGCGGCGACCGCGGACTCGACGAACGCGCCGATGACGGCGTCGATGTCGGCCTGCGTCATGGGGGTGGCGTCCTCGACGCCGGTGACGCGCAGACCGGAGGGGCCGTGCGAGGGGGCGTCCGGGTAGGGGCCGTCGCCCTGGTTGCGGACCGTGCCGATGTGCCACAGCTGCGGAACGATCGTGCCGCCCGCCGCATGCACCGCCTCGGCGACCTTCTGCCAGCCCGCGAGCTGCTCCTCGCCGTGGAAGCGCGGTACGCGGTCGCTGTTGCCGGCCGACTCGTGGCCGACGTACGTGCCCTCGGTGACGATCAGTCCGACACCGGCGGCGGCCCGGCGGGCGTAGTACGACACCACGTCCTCGCCGGGTATGCCGCCCGGGGAGAACATGCGTGTCATGGGGGCCATGACGATGCGGTTGGGGACGGTCAGTCCGTTGATCGCGGTGGGCCGGGAGAGGACCTCGGCGGCGCGGGAGGGGGCGGTGGTCACGTGGGTGGGCTCCTCGTGCGGTGGCTGCGTCAACCGTCTGGTATGTGCACACGCATTGTTGCACCCGCTTAAGCAACTCTCCTATGACCTCGAACACGCCCGAGGGCGGCACCCCCTGTTTCCAGGGAGTGCCGCCCTCGGTTGGAACCCGAATCAGCCGGAGGCCGATCAGAAGTCCATGTCACCGCCCGGCATACCGCCACCGGCAGGCGCGGCGGCCTTCTCCGGCTTGTCGGCGATGACGGCCTCGGTGGTGAGGAAGAGCGCGGCGATGGAGGCGGCGTTCTGCAGGGCAGAGCGCGTGACCTTCGCCGGGTCGATGATGCCTTCCTTGACCAGGTCGACGTACTCGCCGGTCGCGGCGTTGAGGCCGTGACCCGGGGTGAGGTTGCGGACCTTCTCCACCACGACGCCGCCCTCGAGGCCGGCGTTGACGGCGATCTGCTTCAGCGGGGCCTCGAGCGCGATGCGCACGGCGTTGGCGCCGGTCGCCTCGTCACCCTGCAGGTCCAGCTTCTCGAAGACGGAGGACGCCTGGATGAGCGCGACGCCACCACCGGCGACGATGCCCTCCTCGACGGCGGCCTTCGCGTTGCGGACGGCGTCCTCGATGCGGTGCTTGCGCTCCTTGAGCTCCACCTCGGTGGCGGCACCGGCCTTGATGACCGCGACACCGCCGGCGAGCTTCGCCAGGCGCTCCTGCAGCTTCTCGCGGTCGTAGTCCGAGTCGCTGTTCTCGATCTCGGCGCGGATCTGGTTGACCCGGCCCTGCACCTGCTCCGTGGAGCCGGCGCCGTCGACGATGGTGGTCTCGTCCTTGGTGATGACCACCTTGCGGGCGCGGCCCAGCAGGTCGAGGGAGGTGTTCTCCAGCTTGAGACCGACCTCCTCGGAGATGACCTCGCCACCGGTGAGGATGGCGATGTCGTTCAGCATCGCCTTGCGGCGGTCGCCGAAGCCGGGGGCCTTGACCGCGACGGACTTGAAGGTGCCGCGGATCTTGTTGACGACCAGGGTCGACAGGGCCTCGCCCTCGACGTCCTCGGCGATGATCAGCAGCGGCTTGCCCGACTGCATGACCTTCTCCAGGAGCGGGAGCAGGTCCTTGACGGAACCGATCTTGGAGTTGGCGATCAGGATGTACGGGTCGTCGAGCGACGCCTCCATCCGCTCCATGTCGGTGGCGAAGTACGCCGAGATGTAGCCCTTGTCGAAGCGCATACCCTCGGTGAGCTCCAGCTCCAGACCGAAGGTCTGGGACTCCTCGACGGTGATGACGCCTTCCTTGCCGACCTTGTCCATGGCCTCGGCGATGAGCTCGCCGATCTGGGTGTCGGCGGCGGAGATGGAGGCCGTGGAAGCGATCTGCTCCTTGGTCTCGACATCCTTGGCCTGCTCGAGCAGGGCACCGGAGACGGCCTCGACGGCCTTCTCGATACCGCGCTTGAGGGCCATCGGGTTGGCGCCGGCGGCTACGTTGCGCAGGCCCTCCTTGACCAGGGCCTGGGCGAGAACGGTCGCGGTGGTCGTACCGTCACCGGCGACGTCGTCCGTCTTCTTGGCGACTTCCTTGACCAGCTCGGCGCCGATCTTCTCGTACGGGTCCTCGAGTTCGATCTCCTTGGCGATGGAGACACCATCGTTGGTGATCGTGGGGGCGCCCCACTTCTTCTCGAGGACGACGTTGCGGCCCTTGGGGCCGAGCGTCACCTTCACGGCGTCCGCGAGCTGGTTCATGCCGCGCTCGAGGCCGCGCCGCGCCTCCTCGTCGAACGCGATGATCTTGGCCATGTGAAGTGGTCCCTCCAGGACTGGGGGTGATTCCTTCGGACCGCGCCCGCGCCCGCGACGGACGGCACGCATGCCTCGTGGTTCCTTGCCCCACCTGGCCTGCGGGCCTCACCGACCCGGTCCATCTTTGTCACTCTCACCTTCAGAGTGCTAACGCCAATGATTAGCACTCGACCCATGCGAGTGCAAGCGGCTCTCGCGAGGTGGCCCCTCCTCCGCGGCCGCCCCCGGACATGCCGAAGGGCCCGCTCCCTCAGGTGCGGACCCTTCGATCAAGAACAGAAGAACGTCGCTGCAGTTAACCCGGCGCGTGCTTCAGCTGGTCGCCAGACGGACCATGTCCGCCTGCGGCCCCTTCTGGCCCTGCGAGATCTCGAAATCGACCCGCTGACCCTCTTCCAGGGTGCGGTAGCCGTCCATCTGAATCGCACTGTAGTGGACGAAAACATCCGCACCACCGTCGACCGCGATGAAGCCGTACCCCTTCTCCGCGTTGAACCACTTGACGGTGCCCTGAGCCATGCCTAACTCCCCTATTACTGGCCCTTGCACGGATCCACACTTCGCGGATCCGGGTCAGACCTCACCCCCCACGGTTGGGGGCGTGCGCCGGAACGCGTCGACCGCGGCTGAATGTATCTGTCCAACTGCCGTCTGCAACAGGTCAATCGGACGAGAATTCCGGGCACGAGCGGTCCGGACTTTAGGGAGAATTCGCCCGAATTCAGGGCAAGTCGGGCCCCATAAATGGAGCATAAGACGCAAAAAACCTGCACACTTTGGCTACTTCTCGCTGCCCGAGAAGTGAGAACTCATATGCATGCGGCAAGCGGAGTCGAGCAGGTTCCCCAACTGTACCGCGCTCAACCATGCAGAATTGCCCCCTCCGCTTCTCTCACGGAGGGGGCAATTCGATGAACTCTCGGTAATCAACGTTACCGACGGTAATAATCGGTCGTCCGACCTGTTTCGGTCAGCCTCCGGCCACGGCCGGGATGATCGAGACGCCCGCCCCGTCCGGAGTCGCCGTCTCCAGCCCCTGCTCGAACCGCACGTCGTCGTCGTTCACGTACACGTTGACGAAGCGGCGCAGCTTCCCCTGGTCGTCGAGAACGCGAGCGGCGATCCCGGTGTGGTTCTTCTCGAGATCGGCGATGACCTCGCCGAGGGTGCCGCCTTCGGCAGTCACCTCGGCCTGCCCGCCGGTGTAGGTGCGCAGGATGGTAGGGATACGAACGTTGACGCTCACGATGAACCTCCGGTCAGGGTGTGGCTTTTGAGGGGCGCGGGGCTGTGTCCATGTGCGGCTCCGCCGCGGGGCGCAACTACGCGAGCCCCGCCTCACGGAACGACTCAAGGCTCGGGCGAATCGTCGCAGTGAGCCCCGTACCGGCCACCGCGTCGAGGGTCTTGAGGCCATCGCCCGTGTTCAGCACGACAGTCGTGAGAGCGGGGTCGAGAACACCGTTCTCGATCAACTTGCGGGTCACACCCACGGTCACCCCACCGGCGGTCTCCGCAAAGATCCCCTCGGTCCGGGCGAGCAGCCGGATCGCGTCCACGATCTGCTCGTCGTTCACGTCCTCCACCGCCCCGCCGGTACGCCGGGCAATGTCGAGGACATAAGGACCATCCGCCGGATTGCCGATGGCCAGCGACTTGGCGATCGTGTTCGGCTTCTGCGGCCGTACGACGTCGTGCCCCGCCTTGTACGCGACGGAGACAGGGCTGCACCCCTCGGCCTGCGCCCCGAAGATCTTGTACGGCTTGTCCTCGACGAGCCCGAGCTTGATCAGCTCCTGCAGCCCCTTGTCGATCTTCGTGAGCTGAGAGCCGGAGGCGATCGGCACGACCAGCTGGTCCGGCAGCCGCCAGCCGAGCTGCTCGCAGATCTCGTACGCCAGGGTCTTGGACCCCTCCGCGTAGTACGGCCGCAGGTTGACGTTGACGAAGCCCCAGCCCTCGCCGGCCGGGTCGCCGATCAGCTCGGAGCAGAAACGGTTCACGTCGTCGTAGTTGCCGTCGATGCCGACGAGCTCGCCGCCGTAGACCGCGGCCATGACGACCTTGCCCTGCTCCAGGTCGTGCGGGATGAACACACAGGAACGGAAGCCGGCACGGGCGGCCGCGGCACCCACCGCACCGGCCAGGTTGCCGGTCGACGAGCAGGACAGGGTGGTGAAGTCGAAGGCGCGGGCGGCCTCGATGGCCTGGGCGACGACCCGGTCCTTGAAGGAGTGCGTCGGGTTGCCGGAGTCGTCCTTGACGTACAGGCCGCCGGTCACGCCCAGCTCGCGGGCGAGGTTGTCGGCCTTGACGAGCTTGGTCCAACCGGGGTTGATGTTGGGCTTGTCCGCCACGTCCGCCGGGACGGGCAGCAGCGGCGCATAACGCCAGATGTTCGCGGGACCCGCCTCGATCTGCTTGCGGAGCTCCTCGGTCTCGTAGGCCGAGAAGTCGTACGCGATCTCGAGCGGGCCGAAACACTCCTCGCAGGCGAAGACCGGGCCGAGGGGCACCTGGTGACCGCACTCTCGGCAGGAGAGCGCCGCGGCGGGACCGAGGTCGACGGTCGTGGAGTCGGTGGTGCTTGCAACAGTCTGCGCAGCCATGTGAGGCGAGGCCCTTTCTCCTCATCTTCCTCACGACGCATCTCGCCGTGAGACGGATTTGGCACCTTCCCTAGCCGGGAGCCTCGCGGAACGATCAGCATCGATCGGTACGAGACCGGCTGGAGGGTTGCCGGGGCTTCATCGGGCCGTGTCCCTCTGCCCCTCTGGATGAGCGGTATTCGGTTGTTCAACTAGTTCAACGCGGGACGACCCCCGACATGCGATGGTCACCAGCGTTGTTCAAGACTGTAACCGAAGGCCAGGACAGTTGAGATAGTCGTCCGAACCGCGAGATGGATCACAGATCCCGCGCTCGCCGAGAGAACGCAGAGGAGCCGCCTACGTGCTGGAAGAAGTCGAGCGCTGGCTGAGCACCCGCTCCTGGTCCCTGACCGATCGCCCTCTCCACCAGATCCTCGCCGCCAAGCAGCGCACCGGGCAGTCGGTCAGCGTCGTGCTGCCCGCGCTCAACGAGGAGGAGACGGTCGGCGACATCGTCGCGATCATCCGTCACGACCTGATGCAGCAGGTTCCGCTCGTCGACGAGATCGTCGTCGTCGACTCGGGGTCCACCGACCGCACGTCCGAGGTCGCCGCGGCGGCCGGGGCCAGGGTCGTCCACCGTGACGACATCCTGCCCCGCATCCCGACCGTTCCCGGAAAGGGCGAGGTGCTGTGGCGCTCGCTCCTGGTCACGAGCGGGGACATCGTCTGCTTCATCGACGCCGACCTGAAGGAGTTCTCCTCCGACTTCGTCTCCGGGATCGTCGGCCCGCTGCTCACCGAGCCGGGGGTCGACCTGGTCAAGGGCATGTACGACCGTCCGCTGGCCGGCGCGCAGGGCCAGGGAGGCCGGGTCACCGAGCTGATGGCGCGCCCCCTGCTGAACATGCACTGGCCGCAGCTGGCGGGCTTCGTGCAGCCGCTCGGCGGCGAGTACGCGGCCCGCCGCAGCCTGCTGGAACAGCTGCCGTTCCCCGTCGGGTACGGCGTCGAGCTGGGCATGCTGGTCGACGCCCTGCACCTGGTGGGCCTCGACGCGCTCGCCCAGGTGGACGTCGGGGTGCGCAAGCACCGCCACCAGGACGGGCAGGCGCTGGGCCGGATGTCCGCCGCGATCTACCGCACGGCACAGCTGCGGCTGGCCCGCGGCCATCTCATCCGTCCCTCCCTCACCCAGTTCGAACGGGGCGAGGACGGCTTCGAGCCGCGCACCTACTCCGTGGACACGGAGGAGCGGCCACCGATGGTGGAGATCGCGGAGTACGCGTCGCGCAAGGTCGCCTGAGGCGGCGCGTTTCGGGGTGGACGCGGTGTATACGGTCCACCCGCAGAGCGCATGCGTACGTTTGAGCGTTTACGGGCCGGGCTAGGTTGAGGCGTATGGCTTCCACGCACGGCGCAGGTCATCACGCAGGTCATCAGGTGCTGGTCGCGTCCAACCGCGGCCCGGTCTCGTACGAAGTGCAGGAGGACGGCTCGCTGGCCGCCAGGCGCGGCGGCGGCGGGCTGGTCTCCGGCCTCTCCGCGATCGGGCCCGACGCGGACGCCCTGTGGGTGTGCTCGGCGCTGTCCGACGGCGACCGCGAGGCGGTACGGCGCGGGGTCGGCGAGGACGGCGTGCGGATGCTGGACATCCCGGCCGACGTGCACGCCGACGCGTACAACGGCATCGCGAACTCGGTGCTGTGGTTCGTCCACCACATGCTGTACCAGACGCCGCTCGAGCCGGTGTTCGACGCGGAGTTCCGGCGGCAGTGGGCCTCGTACGAGACCTACAACCGGGCCTTCGCCGAGGCGCTGGCCCAGGAGGCGGCCGAGGGCGCGGCGGTGCTGGTGCAGGACTACCACCTGTGTCTGGTGCCGGGCCTGCTCCGCGAGCTCCGTCCCGATCTGCGCATCGGGCACTTCTCGCACACGCCGTGGGCGCCGGTGGACTACTTCCGGATGCTGCCGGACGACATCGCCGAGCAGCTTCTGCACGGCATGCTGGGCGCCGACCGGCTGGGTTTCTTGACCCGGCGCTGGGCGGACGCTTTCACGGCGTGCGCCACGGCGGTGGTGGGCGGCCTCGGGGGCACGGAGATCGGCGTGCACGGCCTGGGCGCGGACGCGGACTTCCTGCGCAGGCGGGCGCACGAGGCGGACGTCGACGAGCGTATGGCGGCCCTGCGGGAGCAGATCGGCGAGGGCCGGAAGACGATCGTGCGCGTCGACCGCACCGAGCTGTCCAAGAACATCGTGCGCGGGCTGCTGGCGTACAAGCAGCTCCTCGACGACCGGCCCGAGTGGCGGGAGCGGGTCGTGCACGTCGCCTTCGCCTACCCGTCGCGGCAGGACCTGGCCGTGTACCGGGACTACATGACAGAGGTGCAGAGGGTCGCGGAGGACATCAACTCCCGGTACGGAACGCCGGGTTGGACCCCGGTCGTGCTCCACCTGAAGGACGACTTCGCCCGCTCGCTGGCCGCGTACCGGCTGGGGGACGTGGCCCTGGTGAACCCCATCCGGGACGGCATGAACCTCGTCGCGAAGGAGGTGCCGGTCGTCTCCGACGAGGGCTGCGCGCTGGTGCTTTCGCGGGAGGCGGGGGCGTACGAGGAACTGGCCGAGGACGCGCTGACGGTGAATCCGTACGACGTGAGGGCTACGGCGGAGGCGCTGCACGCCGCGTTGTGCCTGCCGGCGGCTGAGCGGGCGGAGCGGTCGAAGCGGCTCGCTGCTGCGGCTACGGCGTTGCCGCCGGCGCAGTGGTTTGTTGACCAGCTGGAGGCTTTGCGGGGGTGAGGTCTGGGGGCTGCCGCCCCCAGACCCCCGCTTTCGGCCCTTGAGGGGCCTCGTCCTCAAACGCCGGACGGGCTGACGTGCTCCGCCAGGCTCCTCAGCAACCGCACGACCCCCTCCGGGCCGTCCACCACCAGGTCCGCTCGCTCCCGTAGTTCCGTGACCTCGTCGCTGCCGCTGCAGACCAGGAGGCCGGGGGTGCCGTCGGAGCGGAGTTTGTCGACGGCGGCGAAGGCGGGGAGGTCGCCGAGGTCGTCGCCTGCGTAGAGGACCGCCGACGCGTCGATCTCGCGGACGTACTCCAGGAGGGCCACTCCCTTGTCCATGCCCGGGGGGCGCAGTTCGAGGACCAGGCGGCCGGGTTCGACGATCAGGCCGTGACGGGTGGCGAGGTCGGTGAGGGGGGCGCGCAGGGCCTCGAAGGCCGCCTGGGGGTCGGAGGCGCGGCGGGTGTGGACCGCGACGGCGCGGCCCTTCTCCTCGATCCAGGTGCCCTGCCAGGCGCCGATGCGGTCGAGGAAGCCGGGGAGTTCGGCGCGGACGGCGGCGACCCCGGGGTGGGGGGCGGGTGCGCTGACGTTGCCGCTGACCGCGTCCCAGCGTTCGGCGCCGTAGTGGCCGAGGACGACCAGGTGCTCCAGGCCGGGGACGCCCGCGAAGCCGCCGTGCCGCACGGCGACGCCGGCCGGGCGGCCGGTGACCACCGCGACGGAGGCGATCCGCGGGGCGAGGGCGGCGAGCGCGGGCACCGCCTCCGGGTGGGCGCGGGCCTGCTCGGGGTCCGCCACGATCGGGGCGAGGGTGCCGTCGAAGTCCAGGCCGACCACCGTTTTCGCGGGGTTCGCGAGGATCGCGGCGAGCCCGTCCCGGCCTGCCTGCGTGGCGGGCGTCGGCAGGGGGTCCATGGAGTGCGTCGAGTCCTTGTCCGTATGGGTGCCCATACGGTGACCATAACCGCGCGGGGCAGGGCGCACCCATGGCTCAGGGGAGCGCCGGCCGTCAGCGCTCCGCTCGGCGCGTCTCGCGCACCCTGCGCAACCTGTTCACCGTCACCGGGTCGTGAGCGAGGGCCCGCTCGTCGTCCAGCAGGGCGTTGAGCAGCTGGTAGTAGCGGACGGGTGCCAGGCCCAGCTCCTCGCGTATGGCGCGCTCCTTGGCGCCGGGGCCCGCAAAGCCCCGGCGCTCGAGCGCCAGGACGGCCTGCTCGCGCTCGCCCAGAGGCTCACGCGACGCGCGGCCTCCCCCCTGCTCCTGGTCCATGTCCTGAACCGTAACCTGCGCCACTGACAGCGCCCGCGTCTAGTGGGAGTTCTCCGCCATGGACGCCGTCGACTCCAGCTGGGCGAGGGTGACCGCGGGGTTGCCGCCGGGGGCCACCGCGTTGCCTATGTGCTTCTTGACGGCCACGGCGACCGAGGCCCAGGAGGTCTTGTCGACGGGGTAGAGCTCGGACAGCGGCAGCTGCTTGAGGAACGGCGCCAGGGCGGCGTCCTGCCTGCCCGTGCTCATGACGTCGGAGGCGGAGGTGGTGACCGGCAGCAGGTCGTACTCGCGGGAGAAGGCGAGCACGTTCTTCTCGCTGTAGACGAAGTCGAGGAACTTGCCGATCTGCTCGGCGTGGCCGTTCTTCTTGAAGGCCATCATCCAGTCGGCGACCCCCATGGCGTTCTTGCTCACGCCGTCCTTGCCGGGCATCGGCACCATGCCGAACTTCACGCCCTTCTGCGCGGCGATCTTCATCAGCGAGGGGTGCCCGTTGAGCATGCCGACCTCGCCCCTGGCGAAGGCGGCGAAGGCGGAGGCGCGGTTGAGGCTGCCGGGCGCGACGGGACCGGTCAGCCCCTTGTCGACCAGGTCGTCCTTGAGCCAGTTGAAGGTGTCGATGTTCTGCGCGGAGTCGATGCCGTAGGTGCCGACGGTGTCGGTGTAACCGCCGCCGCCGCTCAGCAGCCACTGCATGGTCTCGGCCTGCGCCTCCTCCGGGCCGAGCGGCAGCGCGTACGGGAACTTCACACCGCGCGCCTTGAGCACCTTGGCGTCGGCCGCGAGCTCGTTCCAGGTCTTCGGAGGGGTGAGGCCGGCGTTCTTGAAGAGGGTCTTGTTGTAGAAGAGCAGCCGGGTGGAGGCGGCGAACGGCAGCCCGTACTGCACGCCCTTGACCTGCCCGGCGGTGGCCAGCTGGGAGGCGAAGTCGGCCTGGGTGCTGATGGAGAGCATGTCGTCGGCCGAGTAGAGCAGGCCCTTGTTCGCGTAGTCGGCGTACGCGCCTATCTGCGCCATGTCGGGCGCCTCGCCCGCGTCGACCAGCTCCTTGACCTTGCGGTCCACGTCGTTCCAGGAGTACACGGTGACGTCGATCTTCACCCCGGAGTGCCGGCTCTCGTACTCCCGGACCAGCCGGTCCCAGTACTTCTGGGAGCTGTTGGCGGCGGAGTCGCCGTAGTCCGCGGCGATCAGCTTCAGAGTGACGTCCCCCGGGCCGCCGCCGGTCAGGCCGCAGCCGCCGAGGACCGCCGTCATGCCCAGTGCGGACACCGCCGCGATCGTTCCTGTCCTACCCCGCCGCTGCACTGCTGTTGACCCCAACCCTACTGTCTCGCTGTTCAACATGTGGACACGATAGGTCTACACCACGTAAGTGGACTAGACCTCTTGCGGGTCCTCGGGCCACACTGTCCCCCGTGAGACATGTCATCGCCCTGGATGTGGGCGGCACCGGGATGAAGGCCGCGCTGGTCGCGCAGGACGGCGCCCTCCTCCACCAGACGCGCCGGGCGACCGGCCGCGAGCGCGGGCCGGAAGCGGTCGTCGAGGGCATCCTCGACTTCGCCGCCGAACTCAGCGCCCACGGCGCCGAGCAGTTCGGCGAGCCCGCGTCCGCCGCCGGCGTCGCCGTCCCCGGCATCGTCGACGCCGACCGGGGCATCGCCTCCTACGCGGCCAACCTCGGCTGGCGCGACATCCCCCTGCGCGATCTGCTCGCCGACCGGCTGGGCATCCCGGTCGCCCTCGGCCACGACGTACGCACCGGCGGTCTCGCGGAAGGCCGCATCGGCGCCGGCCAGGGCGCCGACCGCTTCCTCTTCGTCCCCCTCGGCACCGGCATCGCGGGCGCGATCGGCATCGCGGGCCGGGTGGAGGCGGGCGCGCACGGCTTCGCGGGCGAGATCGGCCACATCGTCGTACGGCCCGGGGGCAGCCCCTGTCCCTGCGGCCAGCGCGGCTGCCTGGAGCGCTACGCCTCCGCGGCGGCGGTCAGCGAGGCCTGGGCGCAGGCCTGCGGAGATCCGGATGCAGACGCCGCCGACTGCGCGAAGGCAGTCGCGTCCGGCGACCCGAACGCCGTCCGGGTCTGGCAGCACGCGATCGACGCCCTGGCCGACGGCCTGGTCACCGCCCTCACCCTGCTGGACCCCCGCACCCTGATCATCGGCGGCGGCCTGGCGGAGGCGGGGGACACGTTGTTCACACCGCTCAGGAAGGCCGTCGGGCGGCGGGTCACGTTCCAGAAACTGCCGACGATCGTCCCCGCGGCGCTGGGTGACACGGCGGGTTGTCTCGGTGCCGGGCTCCTGGCCTGGGATCTCCTCACTACAACTGACGGCACGGAGGTAACGCCCTGATGGCAACCCCCCAAGGGGCGCGGGGCCCCGCTGAATTTGCGGCTACCGCCGCGCGGGCGCGACCAGCCACGGACAACCCGCAGCCCGCAACCGGCACAGCGCCCCTCGTCCTGACCGGCGCAAACGTGGTCCTCCCCACCGGAACAGTCAACGACGGCCGTGTCATCGTCGAAGGCTCCCGCATCGCCGGCGCGGCTCCGGAGAACGCCAAGGCCGTCGACGTGACGGGGCACTGGCTGGTGCCAGGTTTCGTGGACCTGCACAACCACGGCGGCGGCGGAGCCTCCTTCACCTCGGGCACCGTCGAGGACGTCCTGAAGGGCATCCACACCCACCGCCTGCACGGCACGACCACCCTGGTCGCGTCGACCGTCACCGACGACATGGACCTCCTCGCCCAGCGGGCGGGCCTGCTGAGCGAGCTCGCCGAGCAGGGCGACATCGCCGGCATCCACTTCGAGGGCCCGTTCATCTCCCCGTGCCGCAAGGGCGCCCACTCCGAGAAGCTGCTGCGCGACCCGGACCCGGCGGCGGTGCGCAAACTGATCGACGCGGCCCGCGGCACGGCCAGGATGGTCACCCTCGCCACCGAACTCCCCGGCGGCCTCGACTCCGTACGCCTCCTCGCCGAACTCGGCGTCATCGCGGCGATCGGGCACACCGACGCGACGTACGAGCAGACGGTGGCGGCGATCGACGCGGGCGCCACGGTCGCGACCCACCTGTTCAACGCGATGCCGCAGATCGGCCACCGGGCCCCCGGTCCGATCACCGCCCTCCTTGAGGACGAACGCGTCACCGTCGAGCTCATCAACGACGGCACGCATCTGCACCCGGCCGCCCTCCAGCTCGCCTTCCATCACGCCGGCGCGGACCGGGTGGCCCTCATCACGGACGCGATGGACGCGGCGGGCTTCGGCGACGGCCGCTATCTGTTGGGCCCCTTGGAGGTAGAGGTCACGGACGGCGTGGCCCGTCTGGTGGAGGGTGGCTCCATCGCGGGGTCGACGCTCACGCTGGACCGGGCGTTCCAGCGGGCGGTGACGGTGGACGGGCTGCCGGTGGAGGACGTCGTCACCGCCATCTCGGCCAACCCCGCCAAGCTGCTCGGCCTGTACGACCGGATCGGCTCCCTGGAGCCCGGAAAGGACGCCGACCTGGTCGTTCTTGACCATCAATTCGCCCTCAAGGGCGTGATGCGGCGCGGTGAATGGGTGGTCGATCCCCAACTGGGCTGATCTGTCCGGCTGTTGAGGAAGGCGGTCGTCCTGCGAAAATGGGACGACCGCCGTCCGTTCGGCGGGCGTTCCGCATGCGTCTTCGGGGGAGGTCGGCCCAGGTGATCCTCACGGTCACGCTGAACACCGCTCTCGACCTCACCTACCGCGTACCGGCGCTCAAGCCGCACTCCTCGCACCGGATCACCGAGGTGACCGAACGGCCCGGCGGCAAGGGCCTGAACGTGGCGCGCGTGCTCGCGGCCCTCGGTCACGAAGTGACGGTCACCGGCTTCACGGGCGGCGCCACGGGCCGCACGGTCCAGGACCTGCTGACCGCCACCCCCGGCCTGGTGGACGCCCTCGTCCCGGTCGCGGGTCCCACAAGGCGCACGATCGCGCTGGTGGACGACCGGACCGGCGACACCACGCAACTCAACGAACCGGGCCCCACCATCGCCCCCGCCGAGTGGTCCGCCTTCCAGGAGGCCTACGAGGACCTGCTCGCACCGGCGTCCGCGGTGGCCCTGTGCGGCAGCCTGCCGCCCGGGGTGCCGGTGGGCGCGTACGCGGGCCTGATACGGCTCGCGAAGGCCGCCGGGGTGCCCGTGCTCCTGGACACCAGCGGCGAGCCCCTGCGCCGTGGGATCGCCGCCCGCCCGGACCTCGTCAAACCGAACGCCGAGGAACTGGCCGAACTCACCGGCTCCCACGACCCCCTGCGCGGCGCCCAGGACGCCCGCCGCCGGGGCGCCCGGTCGGTGGTCGCCTCCCTGGGCACACAGGGCCTCCTGGCAGTCACCCCGGAAGGCCGCTGGCACGCCACCCCACCGGCCCGCCTCCACGGCAACCCGACGGGCGCGGGCGACTCGGCGGTCGCGGGCCTGCTGTCGGGCCTGGCGGAACAACTCCCCTGGCCGGACCGCTTGTCCCGCGCGGTGGCCCTGTCGGCGGCGACCGTACTGGCGCCGGTGGCGGGGGAGTTCGACCGCGGGGCGTACGAGGAACTGGTGGGGCGGGTGGCGGTGACCGGGGAGGTCACCGCGGCCTGAAGCCGGCCCCTAGTTCTTGACCTGGCCCTTCTTCACCCACAACTGGTCCAGCAGGACGTTGCACTTGTCGCCGGCCTGGCAGGTCAGGGTCAGCGTGTTCGGGCCCTTCTTGAGGGTGGTCCAGGCGAAGGTCTTGGTCCAGCCCTTGGTGAAGTCGCCGTCCGGGCCATGCGCGAAGTTGCTCAGGTTGAACTTCCGACCCGACGGCGTGCCGTTGACGAGGAGCGTCATCGACTGGTCCTGACCGGGGACGCTGTAGGTCGCGAAGACCGTGTAGTCACCGGCCTCGGCAATGTTGTCGATGGTCCAGGTCACCGAGGAACCGACGTTGTTGAGATTGCCCACATAGGTGCCGTCCGCCGCCTTGGCACCCTGGACGTCCGACGCCTTGGCGGCCGTACCGCCCAGCTGAAGATCCTTCGCATCGGTCTTCGGCAGTTCCGCCGAAGCACTGCTGCTGGCCGACTGGCTCGGCTCAGCGCTCTGCGAAGTGGACGGCGTGCTGGAGGAACCGCCGCCCGCCTTGTCGTTGTTGGAGTTGCCGTTCATCATCGCCACGCCGATGCCGATCACGACGGCGGCGACCACCGCGATCGCGCCGATCAGCAGGCCCTTGGTGTTGGGGCCGCGGCGACCGCCGCCGCTGTACGCCGGCTGCTGCGGGGCCGTGGGAGCGCCGCCGCCGGGAAGGGTCTCCGGCGCCGCGTAATGGGCGTTCGGCTGGCCGTACGCGCCCTGCTGCTGCGGGACCTGCCCGTAGGCGGCCGTCTGCTGGACCTGGGCCGGCTGGCCGTACTGGCGCTGGCCGACGGCGCGGTTCCGGTTGACGGAGCCCGGGTAGCCGTAGCCGCCGCCACCGGACGGGGGCTGCGCTCCGTTGGCCTGCCCGTCGGCGTAGAGGTAGCCGAACGGGTCGTCGTCCTCGGGCGTGCTGGCGCCGTTGTTGCCGGACGTCATCTCCGTGGTACTCCTCAGCGGTGCGGGTCGAACGCGATACGTGGGGTCAGAATGGCGAGCCTACCCGCTCCGGCTGCCCCAAACGGGTGACTCGGATCGCATCCGTCCGCGGACCCGGCCCCTGACCTGGAGATCAGCCCGCGCGTCTGTGCTGTTTGGGACGAGATCGTTTCTCTACGTACATCCGCTCGTCGGCGGACTTCAACACTTCGTCCGCGGTCATGCCGCAGTGCGCCCACCCGATGCCGAAGCTGGCGCCCACGCGCACGGCCCGTCCCTCGGCGCGGATCGGCTGGATGATCTCGTTGCGCAGACGTACGGCCAGGTCCTGAGCGTCGGCCCGGCCGAGCCCGTCCGCGAGGATCACGAACTCGTCGCCGCCGAGCCGCGCGACCGTGTCGCCGTCGCGCACGGCCCGCGACAGCCGCCGGGCGACCTCGATGAGAACTGCGTCACCCGCGTTGTGCCCGAACCGGTCGTTGATCGACTTGAAGCCGTCGAGGTCGCAGAAGAGGACCGCGAGCCCCTTGGTGCCGTCGTCGTGGTCGCTCTGGGGGGCGGCGGTGTGCACATGGTGGTCGAAGCCGTCGTACACCTCGACGCCGCCGGACCGGAAGTCGAAGCCGTGGCCGCCCGCGTCGTAGACGGGATGGCCGTACGCCGCGTCCAGGGACTCCAGGGCGCCGGGGTTCCCGGTGCGCTGACAGAGGCGGGAGGAGAGGCGGGAGCGCAGCTCGGCGGAGTTCGGCAGGCCGGTGAGCGAGTCGTGGGAGGCGCGGTGGGCGAGCTGCAGCTCCCGCCGCTTGCGGTCCTCTATGTCCTCGACGTGGGTGAGCAGGAAGCGGGGACCGTCGGCGGCGTCCGCGACGACGGAGTTGCGCAGGCTGACCCAGACGTACGTGCCGTCGCGGCGTCCGAGGCGCAGTTCCGCCCGCCCGCCCTCCGCCGAGGTCCTCAGCAGGGTGCCGATGTCCTCGGGGTGGACGAGGTCGGAGAAGGCGTAGCGGCGCATCGCGGAGGCGGGGCGGCCGAGCAGGCGGCACAGCGCGTCGTTGGTGCGGAGGATCCGGCCGTGCTGGTCGCCGCCCATCTCCGCGATCGCCATGCCGGAGGGGGCGTACTCGAAGGCCTGCCTGAAGCTTTCCTCACTTGCCCGCAGGGCCTGCTGGTCCCTTTCGAGTCGGACCAGTGCCCGCTGCATATTCGCGCGTAGACGCGCGTTGCTGATCGCGATGGCGGCCTGGAACGCATACATCTGGAGCGCTTCGCGACCCCATGCGCCCGGCCGCCGGCCGTTGCGCGGCCGGTCCACGGACAGGACGCCGATCAGCTCGCCGCAGCTGCCGCCGGGAGAGGGGGGCGTGTACATGGGGGCGAACAGCCGGTCCGAGGGGTGCCACTCGTCGTCGAAGCGGGGCGCGGGGCCGTCGGTGTACCACTGCGGGACGTCGTCGTCGTCGAGGACCCAGCCCTCGGTGTGCGGTATGAACACCAGGTCGCCCCAGTGCTCGCCCATGGTCAGACGGCGCTCCCAGGACTCGCGGGAGCCGACCCGGCCGGTGATGAGCGCCTCGGCCGCCGGGTTTCCGGCGAAGGCGGCGACGACGAGGTCTCCGTCCGGACGTACGAGATTGACGCACGCCAGCTCGTACCCGAGACCGTTGACCACGCCGTCGGCGACGGTCTGCAGTGTGTCCGCCAGGCTTCGGGCCGTGTTCATGTCAGCCATGACCTGGTGAAGTTGTCGCAGGGTCGCAAGACGGACGTACGGCTCCGACTCGGTCTCCATGCTCGCCCTCCCCCCGAGACCTCGCAGCGAATCAAGGGTTCTCATCGGCGTATCGTCATTGGCAGCTTCCCAGCCACTGAATCACAGCGCGCTGCCCACTCGGTACACAGGGTCAACAATTAATGGCTCTTGTGACTCAAGTCACAGCTAAAGATGAACAATTGAGTGGTGTTTCTGCGTTTTCCCGATGCGTTTACTGAACGCAAAGTTTGTGGGGATGTGAAGAACCTTCGAACTCTCCGCCGATGGTCCTAGGTCCGGTATCGGCCCGGGGCCCGATGCGGCGGGCACTGGGCGGACACTAGCGTCTCGGAACGTGCCGAACACTCCCGCTGCCACGTTCCCGATCACTGCCCCGCCCGCCTCCGGGCATGCTGAGGGGGTGAGCAACGAGGAGTTCCGCGCCGCCATGTCCCGGCTGGCCGCGGGTGTGGTCCTGGTGACCGCGCAGGAGCCGCCGCTCGATCCGGACGACCCGACGGCACCGGGCGGCGAGGACGTCGGCATGACGGCGACGGCCTTCATGTCCGTCTCCCTGGACCCGCCCCTGGTCCTGGTCAGCCTGCGCGAGGGCTCCCGCATGGACGACCTGCTCGACGAGCAGCCCCTGTGGGCGGTCTCGGTCCTCTCCGAAAGCCAACGCCACATCGCGGGCCGCTTCGCCATGAAGGGCCGCATCAGCGACCGCCTGTTGTTCGAGGACATCCCGTACGTCCGAGGAGAGGCGACCGGGGCTCCCCTGGTGGGCGGCGCCCTGGCCACCCTGGAGTGCCGCACGGAGCAGCGCGTACGGGCCGGCGACCACACCCTGGTGATCGGCCGTGTGCTTACGGCTGAGGTACCGAGCGCGGACGGGGGACCGCTGGCGTACTTCCGGGGGCGGTATCGGCAGTTGGGCTGAACTGGGCACACCTTTCAGCCCGTCCGGCGTCGGAGAACGGGGCGGGGCCCCCTCCGAGCACCGGCCCGCATCTCTCAGCCCGTCCGGCGTCGGAGGACGAGACGGGGCCCGCATCTCTCAGCCCGTCCGGCGTCGGAGGACGAGGCAGGGCCCGCATCTCTCAGCCC
Source organism: Streptomyces sp. NPDC049541 (assembly GCF_044465725.1). Taxonomy (NCBI): domain Bacteria; kingdom Bacillati; phylum Actinomycetota; class Actinomycetes; order Kitasatosporales; family Streptomycetaceae; genus Streptomyces; species Streptomyces sp. NPDC049541. The sequence continues at coordinate 498,327 of NZ_JBITLY010000006.1, forward strand.
GTCCAACGTCGGAGGACGAGGCAGGGCCCGCATCTCTCAGCCCGTCCAGCGTCGGAGAACGGGGCAGGGCCCGCATCTCTCAGCCCGTCCAGCGTCGGAGAACGGGGCAGGGCCCGCATCTCTCAGCCCGTCCAGCGTCGGAGGACGGGGCAGGGCCCGCATCTCTCAGCCCGTCCGGCGTCGGAGGACGAGGCCGTTCAGGCCGATCGGGGTCCGGGGCGGAGCCCCGAAACCGGGTGCAGGGGCGGAGCCCCGCGAGGGGTGCAGGGGACGCAGTCCCCGCCGGGGCCCAGGGGCGGAGCCCCTGACGGGGTCGAAGGGGCGGAGCCCCTGGGGACGGGACGGGTAGGGGCGGCGGGGGCGATAAAACCGCCCCGGGACAGTCCTAGCCCACGAGGGTGACCTCCTGCTCCGCCACCCGCGCAGCGTCCAGCACGATGTCGATGACAGCGATCCGCTCCCGTACGAACGTGAAGGCCAACGTCCGGTCCAGCCGCCCATCGATGAACACGGCCAGCCCCGTGACACCGTCGACCAGCGCAGGCCGCGAAACCGCCCCGAAGTGCCGGAAGCTGGACGCCCCCTTGGCGACCGCTGCCGCCCCCGTGGTCACACCGACATCGGTGCGCGCAACGACGTCCGGGTCGAGCAAGTCCACCAGGGCGTCGAAGTCCCCCTCCCGCGCGGCCGCCAAAAACGCGTCCACAACCTCCCGCTGCCGCACCCGATCGGCATCGTGCGCCTCCGCCCCCCGCACCCGCCGCCGCGCCCGACTGGCCAACTGCCGCGCCGCCTCCGGACTCCGCCCCACGATCTCCGCGACCTCCTCGTACGACACGGCAAACAGGTCATGCAGCACGAACGCCAGCCGCTCAGCAGGCGTCAGCGTCTCGAGTACGACGAGCAACGCGACGCCGACGGAGTCCGCGAGCAACGCGTCCTGCTCGGGGTCGGCCCCGACGGAAACGGCCGCCACGCGCGCGTCGGCCGTCCCGCCTTCCCACGGCTCCTCCGCCCGCGATTTGCGGGAGCGCAGCATGTCCAGACAGACCCGCCCGACGACGGTCGTGAGCCAGGCACCCAGGTTGTCCACCTGACGAGCGTCGGTACGACTCAGCCGAAACCACGCCTCCTGCACCGCGTCATCAGCCTCGGCGCCGGAACCGAGCATTCGGTAGGCAACGGCCCGCAGATGACTCCGGTGCGATTCGAATCGCCGGGCAAGGAATTCGCCGTCCAACGGAAATTCGCTCTTGTTCATCGTCACAGCTCCCGCACTCCGGCCCGTCAGGTCTCCTACTTGACGGACCGGACGCGGGCGATGTGACAAAGGACGTTCTACGAATGCTTTCCGCGCCCCGGGCCGCCTTACGACCAGTCCCGCCCGGACCGCCCCCGCTTCGTATCGGAGCGCTGCTTCTTCTCCCGCAACCGCCGCTCATTGATCCCGCGCGGAATACGGGTCGGCCGGCGCGGCTTGGGCGGCGGCGCGCTGGCCTCGGCGAGGAGGGCGGCGAGCCGTACGGCGGCGGTCTCGCGATTGCGCCACTGGGACCGGTGTTCGGAGGCACGGACGACGACGACACCGTCGACGAGCCGTCCGGCCAGCCGCTCCAGCGCCCGCTGCTTCCACACCTCGGGCAGGGCTTCGGTCTTCGCCAGGTCGAACCGCAGCTCCACCTGCGAGTCACTGGTGTTGACGTGCTGCCCGCCGGGCCCCGACGACCGCGAGAAACGCCACATGAGCTCCGCCTCGGGGAGCGAGACGGAGCCGCGGATGAGGTAGGGACCGGACATGCCCACCATGGTCCCGCAGCTGACCGGCACACGTCACGCGAATAACGTTCACCCCGTGTTCGGTAAAGAAAGTAAAGACACATGGAACCTTGGGCACCCCTCTTGGCGTTGGTAGGGGTAGCTGTAGCTTCATGCCCGTACGACCCGTACCGGCCACATCGCCGTACGCAAAACGAGGGAAAGGACTCCCAACCATGGCTGTAAGCCTGTCCAAGGGTGGCAACGTCTCGCTCACCAAGGAGGCTCCGGGCCTGACCGCCGTCACCGTGGGCCTCGGCTGGGACGTCCGCACCACCACCGGCACGGACTTCGACCTCGACGCCTCCGCGATCGCGGTCAACGCGCAGGGCAAGGTCTTCTCGGACGCCCACTTCGTCTTCTTCAACAACAAGCAGACCCCGGACAACACCATCGTCCACACCGGTGACAACCGCACCGGCGAGGGCGAGGGCGACGACGAGGCGATCAACGTCAACCTGGCGGGCCTCCCGGCCGACATCGACAAGATCGTCTTCCCGGTCTCCATCTACGACGCGGAGAACCGCTCGCAGAACTTCGGCCAGGTCCGCAACGCCTACATCCGCATCATCAACCAGGCCGGCGGCGCGGAGATCGCCCGCTACGACCTCTCGGAGGACGCGGCCACGGAGACGGCCATGGTCTTCGGCGAGCTCTACCGCAACGGCGCGGAGTGGAAGTTCCGCGCAGTGGGCCAGGGCTACGCCTCGGGCCTGGTGGGCATCGCCCAGGACTTCGGCGTGAACGTCTGAGGGACGCTGCACAGCGATCCAGGGGCCCTCGGTCGACACCGAGGGCCCCTGCTCTGCACCTGCGTCCAGAGATCCTTGGGCAAGATCTTCGACCCCCGCACCGGCACCGGCGCCGTCCTCACCGACATCCACCCCACCCCCGACGGCCCCCGCTACGCCACCCGCAAGGACTTCGTCCACGGCGAGGACGTCACCATCGGCGACTGGACGATCTCCACGGACGGCCTGCCGCGCTACCAGCCCATGGGCCGGTAGTAACCCAACACCGCCGCCAACTGCGCAAACCACTCCCCCAGCTGCGCCCTCGGCTTCGCCTGCACCACGCACTCGTAGAACTGGCCGCTCGGCAGGACCACCGCCACCATCAGCGCCTTGCCGTTCGGGCTCGCCTTGTAGTGGATGCTGCCGATCTCCTGCCAGGAGAACTCGATGGCCGCACCGTGATCCTCGAAGGCGACGCCCGCGACGTCGACCACGACCGAGTTGTGGACGTCGACGGCCATGAACTCCGGTCCGTCGGCAGGGGGTTGGGGCGGAGTCGGGACCGGGGCATACGCACCCGGATGCGGAGCGGCGTACTGCGGTGGCGGCGGACCGAAGCCGGCCGGTGCCGTGGCAGGTGAGTGCGGCGGCGGGGGCGGTGGCTGCTGACCGTACGAGGGCTGATGGCCGTACGGCGGCTGCGGCGGTGTCGTCATCGTCGTCCGTCCCCGGAATCGTGGTGTGGCTACCGGGAAATCTTCCCAAAGGTCAGCGCGTGCTGCGGATACGTCAACGACAACGGCCCACGACACCGCGTGTGACGGATCCTCGACCAACTGCGCTTACAGAACTTGGAGTTGACCCGATCCCACCCGTCCGCATAGCGGATCCGCAGCAACGGCTTTCGGACACAAACACGTAAAGTCTTGACGGCGGCCTGTCAAACAGGCCGTTTCGGGTGTCACCCTCTCCTCGCTCGCCGCAACTCTGTGCCCCACCTGTGCCACGTCTATGTCACGTCTGTGCCTCCACCATGAGGCCGGCCCGAAGGAGACCGAGTGAGACAGCGTTCCCACGGCACCCGCAGCACCCGCAAGACCGCCCTTCGCACCGCCGCCCTGATCGGCTCCGCCGCGATGGTCGTGCTCGCCCTGCAGAACGGCGCCGCCACCGCGGCCCCCGACCACGGCAGCGGTGCCACCGCCCTTCCCCTCAGCGCCTCGGCCCGCGCCGCCGCCATCAAGTCCGCCCAGGAAGCGGCCGGTTCGACCGCCCGGGAACTCGGGCTCGGCGCGCGGGAGAAGCTCGTCGTCCAGGACGTCGTCAAGGACGCCGACGGCACCGTCCACACCCGCTACCAGCGCACCTACGCCGGCCTGCCCGTCCTCGGCGGCGACCTGGTCACCCACGTGGCAAGGGGCGGCGCGCTGAAGGGTGTCTCGAAGGCGACCAAGGCGCGGATATCCGTGGCGTCGACGGACGCCTCCATATCAGCCGCCACCGCGAAGAAGTCCGCCCTCGCCGGGAGCAAGGCCTCGACGGCCACCGCCCGCAAGGTCGTCTGGGCTGCCGGGGCCAAGCCCGTCCTCGCCTACGAGTCCGTCGTCAAGGGCCTGCAGCACGACGGCACCCCGAGCGAGCTGCACGTCATCACGGACGCCACCACGGGCAAGAAGATCTACGAGTACCAGGCCGTCGACACCGGCACGGGCACCAGCGAGTACAGCGGCACGGTCACCCTCGGCACCACGGCCTCCGCCTCCGGCGGCTACGACCTGATCGACGGCGGCCGCGGCGGCCACAAGACGTACGACCTGAACGGCGGTACGTCCGGCACCGGCACTCTCCTCCACGACGCGGACGACACCTGGGGCGACGGCACCCCGGCCAACCGCCAGACCGCCGCCGTCGACGCCGCCTACGGCGCCGCCGTCACCTGGGACTTCTACAAGTCGGCCTTCAACCGCAACGGCATCGCGGGCGACGGCAAGGCCGCCTACTCCCGGGTCCACTACGGCAACGCGTACGTCAACGCGTTCTGGAACGACAGCTGCTTCTGCATGACGTACGGCGACGGCTCGGGCAACACCCATCCGCTGACCTCGCTCGACGTGGCCGGGCACGAGATGAGCCACGGGCTGACCGCGGCCACGGCCGGCCTCAAGTACAGCCGGGAGTCGGGCGGGCTCAACGAGGCCACCTCCGACGTCTTCGGCACCTCGGTGGAGTTCTTCGCGAACAACCCCTCCGACCCCGGTGACTACCTCATCGGCGAGAAGATCGACATCAACGGCGACGGCACCCCGCTGCGCTACATGGACAAGCCCAGCAAGGACGGCAGCTCGGCAGACTACTGGTCGCGCAACGTCGGCCGCCTCGACGTCCACAACTCGTCGGGCGTCGCCAACCACTTCTTCTATCTGCTGAGCGAGGGCAGCGGGGCGAAGACCATCAACGGGGTCTCCTACAACTCCCCGACATACGACGGCTCGACGGTCACCGGCATCGGCCGCGCCAAGGCCGACCAGATCTGGTACAGGGCCCTGACCACGTACTTCACCTCCTCGACCACCTACGCGGGCGCCCGCACCGCCACCCTCCAGGCGGCGAGCGACCTGTACGGCGCGGGCAGCGCGGAGTACAACGCGGTGGCCGCGGCCTGGAAGGCCGTCAACGTCAACTGACGTCCGCACACCGGGGCTTGATCTGCCGGACCACCCGTCACAGGTGGTCCGGCCTTCCCTCCCCGTACAGCCAGTCCTTCCAGATCTCCTCGAAGTCCTTGTCCGGTGCCTTCTTCTCGACGTACGCCGTGAAGTCGTCGCTGTCCGCGTTGCCGTGGCGGTGAGCGGCGGCCCAGCCCTGGATGATGTCGTAGAAGGTGTCGTCGCCGACGGTCTGCCGGATCTTGTGCAGGACCATCGCGCCGCGCTCGTAGACGGGGCTGTCGGAGATGTGCGCCGCATCGCTCGGCTCGGCCGGCGGGAAGGCCCAGATGTCCTTGTCGCCGTCCTCGTAGCGGGACTCGAAGGTCTCCTGGCAGGTGTCGCCGCCGTGGTCCTCGTCCCACAGCCACTCCGCGTACGTCGCGAAGCCCTCGTTGAGCCACATGTCCCGCCAGCTCTTCGGTGTGACGGAGTCGCCGTACCACTGGTGGGCCAGTTCGTGCACGAGCGTGCCGGTGTCGGGGGCACCGGGGAAGACGGGCCGGTTCTGGGTCTCCAGGGCGTACCCGGCGTCGTCCGGGCGGTCGACGACGGCGCCGGTGGAGGAGAAGGGGTACGGCCCGAAGTTGGTCTCCTCCCACTCGATGATCTCGGGGAGCTTCGCCAGCACCTCCCGGCTCGCGTTCGCCTCGGTCGGGTCGACGGCGACGTACACCGGCAGGTGCTTGCCGCCGATGGTGTACCGGCTGATGTCGTAGTGGCCGATGGCGAGGGTGGCGAGGTAGGTCGCCATCGGTTCGGCGGTGTGCCAGGTGTAGGTCGTACGGCCGGCGCTGCTCGTCTCGCCCGTCAGCTCCCCGTTGGACACGGCCTGCAGGCCCTTCGGGACGGTGACGGCGATGTCGTACGACGCCTTGTCGGAGGGGTGGTTGTTGCCGGGGAACCACGCCATGGAGCCGATGGGCTCGCCGAGCGCGAGCGCGCCGTCGGCGGTGCGCAGCCAGCCCTCCTCGGACTCGTCGGGGTCGGTGATGGTCACCGGGCTGCCGGAGTAGCGGACGGTGACCCGGAAGGTCTCCCGGGCCCGGAGGTCGTCGCGCGGGCGGACGGTGAGCTCCTGGCCGGTGCGGTTCCAGCGGGCGCGGCTGCCCTCCACGGTGACCTCGTCGACGTGCAGCCCCTCGAGGTCGAGGTCGAAGGCGGAGAGGTTCTGGGTGGCGCGGGCGGTGATGGTGGCGGTGCCGGTGAGGCGGTGGCCGCCGGCGGGGTCGTAGGCGAGCTTCAGGTCGTAGTGGCCGACGTCGTACCCGCCGTTGCCCGCCTTCGGGAAGTACGGGTCACGCAGGCCGGAGCCGCCCGGCGTGCCGTGGACACCGCCGCCGCTGCACGCGGCCAGGGCCGGGGCCAGGAGCGCGGCGAGGGCGCAGAGAACTGCGGGCGCTCGGCGCGCCACGCGGGCGCGGCGGGCTGCGGGGACGACGGGTACGGGTCTGGGCACGCCGGTGATCCTATGGCGGCGTGACACCATCTCGTACGTGCTCGACATCGGCTATGCCCTCTCCAACCGTTTCCCGGATCCCCCGCAGACGGACTACCGCAGCGCGGACGTCCACGCCCTGCGGCACGACCTGTTCTGCGGTGACGTCTATCTCGCCGACACCAAGGCGGACCGGGAACTGTCCACAGCCTGGGGATGGGTGCCGGTGCTCGACTTCGCGTGGGCGCTGTGCGACATCGTGGAGCGCCTCGACCGCGACCCGGCGGGCTCGCGCGCGTCGCGGCCCCAGCGCGCCGAGCTGGACTTCACCGAGTCCACCGACCGCATGCTCTTCGAGCGGCGGTTCGGCTGGGTGGACGTGGAGGCCGACTGGATGCCGGCGGAGGAGCCGCCGCTCAGCTTCTCCCACGGTGAGCTGCGGCGGGAGGCGCGGGACTTTCTGCATGATCTGATCGCCGACCTGGTCGATCTGCATGAGGACCTCGGGGAGAATCCGGCGATCTGGACCCTGCAGGCCCGGTTTCCCCGGTTGCCGTGAGTCGGCGTGACCGTCCTGGGGCTGCCGCCCCCAGACCCCCGCTCCGGCCTGAACGGCCTCGTCCTCAAACGCCGGACAGGCTGAAAGGATCAAGCCCCGCCCGGCAGAGATCGAGCCCGGCCGATACCGAAGAATCCGAACCCCGCCGAAAAGTACGAACCCCCTCGGCCCCCACCCCGAATCAACCCTCCACCCGAATCCCCATCTCCGCCGCCAGCACCGGCGCCAGATCCATCAGTTGACCCGGACTGATCACCGCCCCCGCCAGCCGGTCCACGCCGCGCGCGATGCCGAGCTCCGCCGCCGCTCTCAGGTCCACGTCCTTCAGGGTCGCCGCGGTGAGGTCCGCCTCCTTCAGGACGCAGTCCACGAACTCCACGCGCTCGAGCCGGGCGCCCCCGAAGTCCGGCTCCACCAGCACGCAGCTCTCGAAGACGACGTCCTTGAGTCCGGCCGCGCGCAGGTTCAGGTAGTCGATCTTGCCGCCGCGGATCACCACCCGCTCCAGAACCGCCCCGTGCAGCTGCACCCCGCCGAGGCGGGCGTCGACCACCTCGACGTCGCGCAGGGTGGCCTCGGCGAGGTTCGTGCCGACCCCGCGCAGCCCCGTCAGGACCGAGTCGAGGATCCGCGCGTGCTGCAGCCCCGTCTCGTCCAGCGCGCACCCCGTCACTGCGCAGTCCATGAAGCGGGCGCCGCCGCCGTCCTGCCCGGCGAGGTCCGCCTCCCGGAACTCCAGCCCGTCGTAGTCCCCGTCCGGCTCCAACTCCCCGCCCTCGAACGGCTCCAGCGCAGGCAGTCGCACCTCCGGCCGCCGCGCCCCCTTCACCGCCGTACCGCTGGAACCGCCCATCCCGCCCGCCTCTCTCCGCGCCATGCCCCCATGGTGCACTCCGCCACTGACAACGGTCCTGACCAGGGAGAACGCCACCTCTGTCACATTCCGGGGGCCCAAACCGTCGTATGCAACAACGGCAACGACGGCAGACGCGAAAGGAGGAGGGACCCGGCCGCACCGAGGGATACCGGCCACCTTGACCTCAAGCGAGCTTGAGGTTGAACGCTGGGGGCCTGACAAGCAATCGATGGGGGATTTCACCATGCACGCCATCCGGCTCCATGCCTTCGGCCCCGCCGAGAACCTCCGCTACGAGGAGGTGGAGGACCCGCTGCCGGGCCCCGGCCAGATCCGTATTGCCGTAGCGGCGGCGGGAGTGCACCTGCTCGACACCGCCCTCCGGGAGGGCGAGCAGGGACCGCTGCCCGAGCCGACCCGGCTGCCCACCGTTCCGGGCCGCGAGGTCGCCGGAGTCGTCGAGTCGCTCGGCGAGGGCGTCGCCGCGCTCTGGCTCGGCAAGCGCGTGGTCGCCCACCTCGGGTTCGCCCCCGGCGGCTACGCCGAGCTGGCCGTCGCCGACGTCGACCGTGTGCACGAGATCCCCGCGAACCTGGACTTCGCCGCGGCCGTCGCCATGATCGGAACAGGGCGTACGGCGATGGGGATCGTGCAGTTCGCCGAGCTCGGCCCGGACGCCGTGGCCGTGATCCCGGCCGCCGCGGGCGGCATCGGCACCCTGCTCGTGCAGTACGCGAAGAACGCCGGCGCCACCGTCGTCGGCCTCGCGGGCGGCCCGGAGAAGACGGCACGGGTGGCGGCAGGCGGTGCCGACCTCGCCGTCGACTACGAGGAACCGGGGTGGCCGGACAAGGTCCGCGCCCACCTCGGCGGACGTGCCGCCACCGTCGTCCTCGACGGCGTGGGCGGCGAGGTCGCACGCCACTGCACACAGCTGCTCGGCCCCGGCGGCAGACACCTCGTCTTCGGCTGGTCGGCCGCGGGCGTCCGGGGCGGCGAGCCCTATCTCGTGGACGGCGTCTCCGAACAGGTCCTCGGCCCCGTGATGATGCGGAAGGCCGGCGGCCCCAACCCCGTACAGACCCTGGAACTGCGCGCCCTCGCCGAAGCAGCCGCGGGCAGGCTGACCCCCGTCGTGCAGCGCTTCCCGCTGGCCGAGGCGGCGGCCGCGCACCGTGCGCTCGAGACGCGCGGAACGAGCGGAAAGGTGGTACTGGAGCCATGACCAGGCACAAGGCATCCGCAGATGCGATACCTACCGATTCATGGTCTTCTGACCGAGTGAGCGTCACCCGTACAGGCGAAGCCACCCCTCCCGTGGACGCCGACCCCCGCCGCTGGTGGGGCCTGGTGGTCATCGCGCTCGCACAGCTCATGGTCGTCCTCGACGCGACCATCGTGAACATCGCGCTTCCCTCCGCCCAGCGCGACCTGGGCATGTCCGACGGCAACCGGCAGTGGGTGATCACGGCCTACACGCTGGCCTTCGGCGGTCTGCTGCTGCTCGGCGGGCGCATCGCGGACCTGGTGGGCCGCAAGCGGACGTTCGTCTTCGGGCTGATCGGCTTCGCCGCCGCGTCCGCGCTCGGCGGCGCCGCCACCGGTTCCGGCATGCTCTTCGGCGCCCGCGCGCTGCAGGGAGTCTTCGCCGCCGTCCTCGCGCCCTCCGCGCTGTCCCTGCTCACCACGACGTTCACCGACCCGAAGGAGCGCGGAAAGGCCTTCGGCATCTACGGCGCCCTGGCCGGCAGCGGATCTGCGATCGGCTTCATCGTCGGCGGTCTGCTCACCGAGTACCTGGACTGGCGCTGGTGCCTGTACGTCAACGTGCCCATCGCGATCATCGCCGTCTTCGGCGCCTTCGCCCTGCTGCACGACCGCCCGGGCCGCAAGGGCGCCCGCCTCGACGTGCCGGGAGCGGTGCTGGGCTGCGGCGGACTGGTCGCCATCGTCTACGGCTTCAGCGAGGCCGAGCCGAGGGGCTGGACCGACCCGCTGGTGCTGGCGCTGTTCGCGGTCGGCGTCGCGCTCCTCGTGGTCTTCGTGTGGTGGCAGAACCGGGCCCCGATGCCCCTGCTTCCGCTGCACATCGTCAAGGACCGCAACCGTGCGGGGTGCTTCCTGACCATGATGCTCGCCGTCATCGGCATGTTCGGCCTGTTCCTGTTCCTGACCTACTACCTGCAGGTGGTGCTCGGCTACTCGCCGGTGAAGACCGGCCTGGCCTATCTGCCGCTGACCGCCGCGATCATCACCGGCTCCACGCAGATCTCCGCCCGGCTGCTGCAGCACGTGGCGCCGCGGATGCTGATGGTCCCCGGCATGGTCCTCGCGTCCGGCGGCATGATGATCCTGACCCGGATGACCACGCACTCGTCGTACGCGACCGAGATCATGCCCGGTCTGATCCTGATGGGTCTCGGCATGGGCCTGACCTTCATGCCGGTCTTCGCCACCGCGACGGCGGGCGTCGCCCCGCACGACTCCGGTGTGACCTCGGCGACCGTCAACACCTCGCAGCAGGTGGGCGGTTCGATCGGTACGGCCCTGCTGAACACCATCGCCACCACCAGCAGCACGGCGTACATCGCCGCCCATCTCCACAACCCGGCGCAGAAGGCCCTGATCGTCAAGGAGGGCGTCGTCCACGGCTACACCGTCGCCATCTGGTGGGCCGCCGGAATCATGCTGCTGGCCGGCCTGGTCGCGGGCCTGATGGTCACGGCGAAGGCGCCGAAACACGGGGCAGCCGCCGAGACGCCGGTGCCGGAGCCGGTCGCATAGGGGGCACGAGAACGGGGAGGGGCCGCACGGACCGCGGGCCCCTCCCCTTTTCGTCAGTGCCGCCCGGCCACCCGATCGGCGAACTGCGCCAGCTTCGAGGACTCCGCGCTGTACGTGGCGCGTTCCCGCCGGTCCGCGGCCCGGTAGGTGGCGTACATCCCCTGCACCCCGAGCCACCGCAACGGCTCCGGCTCCCACTTGCGCACCTTGTGCCCGACCCACGGCAGTTCGGTCAGCTCCGTCCGGCCGCCCTGCCCCGAGTCGAACTGCACCAGGTCCCTGAGCGTCCGCGCCGCGAGATTCGTCGTCGCCACCCCCGACCCGACATAGCCGCCCGCCCAGCCGAGCCCCGTCGACCGGTCCAGGGTCACCGTCGCGCACCAGTCCCGCGGCACCCCGAGCACCCCCGACCAGGCATGCTCGATCCCCACTCCCGCCAGCGAGGGGAAGAACCGCACCAGGACCTCCCGCAGCGCCTCGACCGTCTCCGCCTGCGTCCGCCCGTCGTTGTCGGTCCTCGACCCGAAGCGGTACGGCACTCCGCGCCCGCCGAGCGCGATCCGCCCGTCGGCGGTCCGCTGCGCGTACATGTACGCGTGCGCCATGTCCCCGAGCGTCTCCAGCCCGTCCCACCCGACCGACTCCCACTGCTCGGCGCTGAGCGGCTCGGTCGCGATCATCGAGGAGTTCATGGGCAGCCAGGTGCGCCGCTGCCCCTTCAGACTCGCGGTGAAGCCCTCCGTGCAGCGCAGGACATAGGGTGCCCGGACCGTCCCGTACGGCGTCACCGCGTGCTTCGGCCGGATCTCCGCCACCGGCGTCAGCTCGTGGATCGTCACCCCGAGTGCCTCCACGGCGGCCGCCAGACCTTTCACCAGCTTCACCGGGTGCAGCCGCGCCCCGTGCGGGGTCCAGGTCGACCCGACCGCGTCCGCGACCCGGATCCGCTCGGCGGTCTCCCCGGCGCCGTACAGCTCACGGTCCTTCTCCCCGTACGACAGCTCGAGCTCGTGGAAGGCCTTGAGCCGCGCCAACTGGGCGGGAGTGGTGGCGACTTCGAGCACCCCGCCCTTGTGGATGTCGGCCTCGATGCCCTCCTCGTGCGCCGCCCTGACCACCTCGTCCACGGTCCCGTTCATGGCCTTCTGCAGCCGTACGGCGGCCTCACGCCCGTGCAGCTTCGCGTACCGGTCACGTCCGGCGATCCCGTTGTACAGCCAGCCCCCGTTGCGTCCGGAGGCCCCGTACCCGCAGAACTTCTGCTCCAGGACGGTGATCCGGAGGAAGGGGGCCGCCTTCTTCAGGTAGTACGCGGTCCACAGTCCCGTGTACCCGCCCCCGACGATCACGACGTCGGCGGACGCGTCACCGCCGAGCGGCTCCCGCACCGCCGGGAAACCGTCGTCCGCATACCAGTACGAGACACCGCCGTTCACGACACTGCTCACCGAGCTGCTCATGGCCGGAAAGCTAACCCCTCAGGGCGGAAACTGTCTCCCTCGGATCCCATGCCTTCCCCCGCCCCCTGACCAGCGGATAACACCCGAGCCCGATCAGTACCGACACAAAATGCCCGAAGTCGGTGAAGGTCGGCGCGCCCGCGAGCGGAGCCCCGTACACAAAGAAGACGACCGCCAGATACAGATACCGCCAGGGCGCCGCGATCCGGTAGGCCAGCACCCCCACCACCCCTGCGAGCGCATAACTCACCCCGATGTCGAGGGTGTTGACGGCCGAGTGCTTCACCACCCCGTCCTGCACCGCCTTCAGCAGGGCCCCCTCGCTGATCAGCGTCGCCAGCACATGCGCGGCCACGCACACCATCAGCCACCGCAGCGTCCCCAGCCACCGCTCGGCCTGCGCATGGAAGACGGTGTACTGGAAGGCGACGTAGAGGAACTCATACGGAAACCAGTCACCGCCGTCGATCCACATCGCGCTCTGCAGCAGCACCCGCCCGGGGTCGTTCGACAGTTCATGGATGTTCGTGGACCGCTGCCGCAGGAACTCCTGCTCGAAGTGCGGCGACATGTGATGCAACGCGACGGTGGTGACGAACAGGACGGCCAGCCACAGATACGTGCCCGGCGCGCTGCACACGTAGGCCCACACCCGCTGCCCGAGCCCCCGGTCAATTCGCATGAGGCGATTCACGCACGTAAGTATCGTCGCAAGGGTGATCGACATTCCGGGTGAGCTGGCGGCGGCACAGGAGAAGTTCAACGGCGAGGCGGGACGGGCCTTCATCGCGGGCCTGCCGCACCTGGCAGAGGAGTTCCTCGACCGCTGGGAGCTACGACTGGACGGGCGCCCCATGCACGGAGTCACCGCCCTCGTCCTCCCGGTCCTGCGCTCCGACGACACCCCTGCCGTGCTGAAGCTGCAACTGCTGGACGAGGAGAGCGTGGGCGAGCCGGTGGCCCTGCGCCTGTGGGACGGTGACGGCGCGGTCCGCCTCCTCGCCCACGACGGGACGACCCACACCATGCTCCTGGAACGCCTCGACCACACCCGCATGCTCGCGCGGCTCCCCGACACCCGCGAGGCCGTCCTGGTCATCGCCCGCCTGCTCGCCCACCTCACCACCACCCCGGCCCCGGAAGGCATGCGCCGCCTCGGCGACATCGCCCAGGCCATGCTGGACCGGGTCCCCTGGGCCCTGAAACACATCCCGGACCCCGAAACCCGCAGCCTGGTCACGGACTGCGCGGCCGCCGTACGAGAAGTCCTGGACGAACCGGGCGACCGCCTCCTCCACTGGGACCTGCACGACGAGAACGTCCTGGCCGCAGACCGCGCCCCCTGGCTCGCCATCGACCCCAAACCCCTGGCGGGCGACCCAGGTTTCGAACTCTGGCCGGCCCTCGCCAACCGTTTCGACGCCGACGAGATCCGCTGGCGCTTCGACGCGATGACGGACGTACTGGGCCTGGACCGCGCACGCGCGCGTGCCTGGACGCTGGGCAGGCTCCTGCAGAACACCCTCTGGGACGTGGAGGACGGCCGCACACCGGAGCCCAGCGACCTGGAGATCGCCAGGCGCCTGCGCAGCGCCCCGTGAGGGGCACACAAATCAAGCCACCCCGCGTAACCTCACGGAGTGATCCGCGAAGCAACCCCCGCCGACATCCCCTTCATCCACACCCTGATCCGCGAACTGGCCGCCTATGAGAAGGCGCCGCAGGAGGCGAGGGCCACCGAGGCCCAGCTCCACGACGCCCTCTTCGGCGGCCGCCCCGCCGCCTACGCCCACATCGCCACCGACGACACCACCGGCACCCCCGTCGGCTTCGCCTTCTGGTTCCTCAGCTTCTCCACCTGGCGCGGCGTCCACGGCATCTACCTGGAGGACCTCTACGTCCGCCCCACCGCCAGAGGCGCCGGCCACGGCAGAGCCCTCCTGACCGAGCTGGCCCGCATCTGCGCGGAGCGCGGCTACGAGCGCCTCGAATGGTCCGTCCTGGACTGGAACACCCCGGCCATCGCCTTCTACGAGTCCCTCGGCGCCCGCCCGCAGGACGAGTGGACGGTGTACCGGCTGACGGACGACGCGCTCAAGAAGCTGGCCGACCGGAGCAGCTGACGCCAGGAAGTGCAAAAGCCCAGGCCGGATTGCTCCTGACCTGGGCGAGAAGCGGTAGCGCGGCTGCTCAGAGGGCCTTGCTGTTGCAGCCCATGTCCGAACCGAGGTGGGCGGGCTGGGCACCCGGGTCGCCTTCGCCGTTGAGCGCGCCGCCCAGCAGGCCGTTGAGGGCGCCGAGGTTGCCGATGACGTCGACGTTCATGTCGTGCGAGCGGCACTCGATGTCCTGCATGACGTCGATGTCGTGCCCCGGCTCGCCGTGTGCGAAGGCCGGGCCGACCCCGAAGGCGCCGATGCTGCCGAGGACAGCGGCGCCCACGATGGCGACCTTCTGAAGCTTGCGCATTTCTTCTCCATTGATCGAGCGGAAGTGATCTGCAGCAGATCGAGTTGGGACGACGGGCAACCAGCGGGCGGCCATCAGCCGAGTCGGGGCAGACCCAGGTTCCCGACGGGAGGAGCCGCAACCTGTCCGAGACCGAGCCCGGGCACCTGCGGTGCTGCGCTGGCGGGCGAGACCAGCGGGTCGATGAGCGGGTTCACCTGGGGGTTGAACTGCGGGTTCACCTGGGGGGCGACATGCGGAGCCGGCTCCGGGTTGAAGACCTGGGGCATGGCGACCTGCGGGGCGACCTTCGGCATGACCTCGGGCGACGACTGCGGGGCGACCTGCGGCTGAACCAGCGGCTGCTGCTGCGGCGCGGCCTGCGGGGCGGACGCCGGCGCACCGGCCTGCGCACCGCCCACCGACGAGGCGACGGCGGTGGCCTGGCTCGGCTGCGGCGCGGCCTGCGGGGCGGGCGCCTGGGGCACGTACTGCGGGGCCGGCTGGGCGTAGGACTGCGGGCCACCGGACTGCGCGGTGCTGTCCGCGGTGGACGCGGCAACGGCCCGCGGCGGAGCGCTCTGCGGGGGTGCCGGGTAGTACTGGGGAGCCGGGGCCGGGTAGTACTGCGGGGGCGGTGCCGGGGCCGGGTAGTAGGCGGGCGCCGGGGCCGCGTACTGCGGCGCCGGGTAGTACGCGGGCGCCGGGGCCGGGTAGTAGGGGGCAGCCGGAGCGCCACCGGGGTACCCGGGGTAGGCGTCGGCATGGCTGACGCCGGCGCCGATGGCGGACAGACCGCCGGCCGCTGCTACGACGAGCGCGGCCTTGTGAATCTTTCGCATGGAACCCTCGGCCCTTCAATACCTTTGCAGGGAAATCCGTTGTATTCAGTGCTGTGTTGCGTGCGCTCAGTCTGATGTTCACGCCGGAGCCGACAGCGGATCCCCTTGCCCCTCTCACCGGTTCATGGTCGCTGCCCTCTCCCTGCTGGCAACGACATTTCCTTCTGAGCGGTCACGGGATCAAGAATTCCGTCACCCATTTGGAATTGATCGGATAACCGGCCTGCCGGGGGGCGAACGGGTGACTGCTCCCCGACTGCCGTGACTGGCCCGGAACTTGCTTCGTTCCCCACGGGGACAGAGCGAAGACCCATCACCCACCGCAGCCGCCCAGGGCAGCAAGAGCAGCCACAACTCCACTGGCTCATCTGCTATTTCAGTACGTCCATGCCAGGTCAATGAAGGGCCGAAGGTTCCATGCGCAAGTTCCAGCACGTCGCGCTCGTCGTAGCAGCGGCCGGCGGTCTGTCCGCCATCGGCGTCGGCCCCAGTGTCGCCGCCGCTCCCGTCGCCCACGGCAACAGCGCTCCGCCCCCGGGCCCCGCCATGGCCGGCGCCTTCACGGCCACCCAGGCCACCGCCCACGCGTCCGGTCCGTCCGGCCCCTCCGCCCCCCGCCAGGCGGCCCCGGCACAGCCCGCCGAGGTGGCTCCGCAGGTCAACCCGCAGATCAACCCGCAGCTCAACCCGCACATCTCCTCGCCGTCGGCGCCGACGCAGTCCAGTGGCGCGGCCGACCAGTTCAACCTCTTCCGCCCCGCCCAGGAGTGCAGCCCGCAGTCCGTGCTCAACGCGAACCTTCCGGTCGCCGTGCTCGCCGCCGCCGAGACCAAGGGCGTCGCGTGCACCCAGGCCAACAGCCAGGCGAACGCCCTCGCCAAGGCCCACTAGGAGCCGCCGAGGCCCACCGGGGATCGCCGGACGACTTCAGGGAGCTGCCGCAACAAGATCACAGGACACGGCGCGTCGCTAGGTGATTGTCGGTTATTTCCTATTATTCTCCGTAACTGTAAGAAGTCGATCTGTTACGGATCGCACCCACTCACTCCACCGGAGATGACATGCACCAGCTTCGCAAGGCTGCCGTCCTGGTCGCCGCCCTCAGCACCGTCGGACTCCTCGGTGCCGGCACCGCTCAGGCTCACGACGACGGGGGCAAGGGCGGCAAGGGTGGCGACAAGTTCAACGTGCTGCAGAGCTCCAACTGCAAGTCGCACGACCTGAACGTCGACGTCCTCGGCCAGGTCGGCATCCTCAACGGCCTGCTCGGCAACGCGCTCAACGGCGAGGGCAACGCCGGAGGCCAGGACACCCACATCGGCTCGAGCATGGGCTGCAACAACAGCGCCTTCTAGTCGAATGACGGTCGCATAGACGGCCGAGAGCGGGAAGCAGGTCCCGGCACCGAGCTCCAGACTCGGTGCCGGGGCCCCCTTTTTTTGTCACGCCAGTGATATTTCCGGGCATCGACCAGGGCAGTGAGGATGATCCCGAATTCGGCGCGCCGCACAGTCTTTTACGGGTATTTCTTATTAGCCTCCGTAACTGCACGAAGTCGATCCGTCACGGATCGCATCCACTTCACTCCACCGGAGATGTCATGCACAAGCTTCGCAAGGCTGCCGTCCTGGTCGCTGCCCTCAGCAGCGTCGGACTCCTGAGCGCCGGCGCCGCCCACGCCGATCAGGGCGGCTTCGGCTCGGGCGAAGGCGGCCATCGCGGCGGTGGCTTCAACATTCTGCAGAGCACCACCTGCCGTTCGCACGACGCCAACGTCGACGTCCTCGGCCAGGTCGGCATCCTCAACGGCGTGGCGGGCAACCTGCTGAACGGCGAGGGCAACCCGGGCGCCCAGGACACCCATCTGGGTTCGGACATGGGCTGCAACAACAGCGTCGGCAAGTAAGCCGGAAAGCAGGCCGAAAGTCAGAACAGTCCTCGGTGCCCCGGCCGTTCGGCCGGGGCACCCGGGCTTTCACAGGGCCGGAACGTCCCACAGGACCGGAACGCCGCACAGGACCGGAATGCCGAAATGCCGGATCGGGAGTTGTCCCGGTCCGGCATTCGTCGATCGCACCTCAGAAGTCGAAGTGCGGCGTCTTGACACGCGGCGCCGTGACATGGGGCGCCGTGACATGGAACGCCCTGATGTGAGGCCGCTTGAACCCCTTGGGCGTCGGCGCCTTGTTGGTGCAGTCCACCACCGGCCCGACATGCGTCGACCCGTTGTTGAGCATGCCGTCCTCGGGCAGCACCAGTCGCGGCCGCGCCGTCGTCGAGCAGCTCTGCGACTGCTTGACGACAAACGTGCCGTGCTTGTCCTTGTGGACACTCTCACTCTTGTGCACGCAGATGATTTCCCCTGCAGCATTGGTCTTGCAGCCACGCGGGTTCTCGCTCGCCTGCGCGTGCACGGCCCCGACGCAGATCACGGCGAGACTTCCGAGGATCCCCGAGACGGTTGCGATTTTCTGCCGACTGAACATGCGCTGTGTTCCTTTGATCGAAATACTGGTACAGCCCGGACGCGCACCCTGATGGGTTTACTGCGCGTCCGGGCTGCCTTTGCCGTTGAGGGTTTTGTTCAGGTCGTTGCGCCAGAGGCTTCTTTACCTGGAGCCGTACGGGGTGGCGTACTGCGGCGCGTACTGCGGCGCCGCCTGGGGTGCGGCGTACTGGGGCGCGTACTGCGGCGCGGCAATGTACTGGGGGGCGACGTACTGGGGCACGAAGTACTGGGGCGCGGGCTGCAGTGCGGCCATCGGGGCGGCCTGCGGCGCGGCCGGCGGCGCGAAGTTGACGTTCATCGGCGCGAAGTACGGAGCGGCCTGCGGGGCACCGTACGGAGCCGCCTGCGGCGCGTCGTGCGGAGCCCATCCCCCGCCGCTGCCGTAGGCCACGGCGTTGGCCTGCGAGGAAGCCACCGCGGTGGCCCCGCCGCCCCAGCCGTCGGTGGCGCTGCTGACGCCGGCCCCGAGGGCGGAGAGCCCCGCGACCGCTGCAATCACTGCCGCGGCGCGCTGAAACTTGCGCATGATTAGACCCTTTCCTAGCTGGGCGGGAAGCCCTGGCTCGACTACTTAATGTGAGCATATACACACGAAACGTAGTCATTTGGGATCTTGGGCCCTTCTGTGCACCGTGTCGGCTTATGCCAAAGCAGCCTTCCGCCCGCTCGGCCGCGGACTGGGAGAGGAAAGGGATGTTGCGGGACGGGCAGTTGATGATGCGACTCGGTCGCGCACTCGGCGCTCACCCGTAAAACGACGATTCCCCCGGCCCAAGTCACGGTCGGGAAGCGGCAGTCACCCATCTGCCACGGAGGGCCGAGAAAAACGGCACAGAAAAAGCGGACGGCCGGTCCGGGTCGCCCCGGTCCGGCCGTCCGTCGCTTTGAAGTGCGGGCCTCAGCCCAGAATGCCACCGGGCAGTTCCGAGGGGGTGTCCCTGTCGTCGACCCCTGTGTCGTTGGGGGAACAGGTCACTGCGGGGCCGATCTTGGTGCTCCCGCTGTTCAGCAGGGGGATGACGGGCAGCTCCATGGGCTTCTGCGGGGTGCAGGTGTTGGCCCGGCGGACGATGAAGTCCTCACCGTCGGACGTCTTGCCCGCGAACCGCTGGACACATGTGACATCGCCCGACGCGCTCACCGTGCAGGCTCCCGGGCCCGCTGCCGCGTACGCCTGAGTGGCTCCGGCGCAGGTCACGGCGAGGCCGTACAGAAGCCCCGAGACGGCCGCGATCTTCTTCCTACTGAGCATGTGATCCGTTTCCTTTGTGAGGGGCACCCGGGCGCCGTGCGCCGCGGACCGGCCCGTTTCGCCTACGAAGTGAAGGGCTGACCTGCTGAAGGAACTTCCAGTGCCATCACGAACGCATGCGGGCCACCGGCGCGGCCTCGCGCTCCGGGCGGCCACACGTGAACGGGCCCCTGCGGGGGGTGACCCCGAGGGGCTCGCGGAAAGCGTCGCGCACGATTACGAAGTGAAGGCGTTGTTGAACTGACCGCAGGTGGTGTCGAAGGTCTCGGAGAGACCGAGCACGCCGATCGGGAGGTCGCCGTCGGCCACGGTCTGCGGACTGCACTCCTGGTACGGCCGGTAGTGCTCCGTCACCTTCGGCTTGGTGTCGCGAACGTGGCCGTGGCCATGGCCGTGGGCGTAGGCGGTGCCGGCGCCGGCACCGATGACGGAGAGACCGCCAGCCGCCACTGCTGCTGCGATCATGGCCTGTTGAAGCTTGCGCATGAAACCCTCGGTCCTTCATTGCCTGGATGTCGAGGCAGATTGCCTACTGTGACTGGACGAACACTAGCAGTAACGACTAGGCATTCCACACTGCCCGATATCCCGTGTCCACTCGACGCGCGGCAACTCCGGCTTACGCAAAGTCCGTTCGAAGGTGCGCGTATTCTCCCTGTACGAGAATGGAGGCCACTCGCCCCCGGCCGGTATGAACTCCGGTTTCTCGAGCGCGACTTGTTCGTATGTTGAAATGCCCGGACCAGTGAATAGCGGTGTCCCGCCAACCGATTGGCGCACATCCGCCGATCACTCAATCCACTCAAAAGTGGGAACACCCCATGTTCCGGGTATCTCCTTTCGCGGTCGCGGCATTCCCTTGATCGGGTCCGCCCGATTCGGGCTCCAACTGCGACAGGAGACGCCCGTGCGAATCACCGACATCCAGCGCTGCGAAGTCCGGCCCGGACGGCTCGTCGAGTGGGCGCTCAGTCCGGCGACCGTCACCGTGGCGGAGGGACTTCCGGAGGACCCCCGGCCGCCGGCGTACGTCCAGGAGTCGCACATCAGAACCGCCCGATCGGTGCACGAGGACGGCCTGTTCGTGCCCACCTGGGTCGGTACGGCATTCGACATCCCGGGCACGATCGACCTCGACGCGCTGCAGGAGGCACTGCGCAGCTGGACGCTCCGGCACGAGACGCTGCGCAGCGGATTCCGCTGGGACGGTGACGAGATGCGCCGTTTCACGCTCGCCACCGAGGACGTGTCCCTGCACCGGGAGGACATCGGCGACTTCCCCGACCCGGCGCTGCTCGTCCAGCACCTCCAGGACCGCTTCGACTCCTCCGCGAGCGCGCTGAGCTGGCCCAACTTCCTCTACACGGCGGTCGTCAGGGACGACGGCGCGAGCCTGTACATCGCCTTCGACCACAGCAATGTCGACTCCTACTCCATCCAGCGCATGCCCGCCGAGATCAACGAGCTCTACACGGCGGCCGCCGAGGGACGCCCCGTCGAGGAGTCACCGGTCGGCAGCTACGTCGACTTCTGCGAGATCGAGCGCGCGGACGCGGACCGCATCGACGGCACCCACGCCATCGTCGGCCGCTGGCGGGACTTCATCCGGCGGTGCAACGGCAAGCTGCCCAACTTCCCCGTCGACCTGGGTGTCGAGCCCGGTGGTGACCTGCCCAGGCAGAAGCTGATGCGCGAGATGCTGGTCGACGCGGACGCCGCCGCGGCGTTCGAGTCGTACTGCCGGCCCTTCGGCGGCAGCCTCGTCGGCGTCCTGGCCGCCACCAGCCTCATCGTCCACGAGATCGGCGGACAGCCCGTCTACCGCGCCGTCGTGCCCTTCCACACCCGGGTGAAGTCCAAGTGGTCCAACTCGGTGGGCTGGTACGTCGGCGGCGCCCCGATCGAGGTCGCCATCGACGAGGCACCCGACTTCCCCACCGCGCTGACCGCCGTGCGCGCCGAGCTGCAGGCCAACAGGTCGCTGGCGCGCATGCCGCTCGCCCGCGTGCTGCGGCTGCTCGGCGAGGACTTCCGGCCGACCTCGCCCGACCTGTACTCGATCGTCTCGTTCGTCGACGCACGGGGAATCCCCGGGGCCGAGCGCTGGGACGAGCTGGCGGCCTACGGACTGGTGCGGGTCTCCTACGGCGACCAGGTGTGCATCTGGCTGAACCGGCTGCACGAGGGCCTGTGGTTCACCTGCCGCTACCCCGACACCGACATCGCGTACAAGAACATGCGGCTGTACGTCGAGCGGCTGCGGGACGTCATCCTCACCGTGGCCGGCGAGCAGCGGGCCAGCGAACTCGCACCGCACGAACTCGCCGGTTGAACGCAACGCACAGGGGGCGGCCCCGCACGGGGCCGCCCCCTGTTCACCGAGCCCCCTGTCGGATTCGAACCGACGACCTTCGCTTTACAAGAGCGGCGCTCTGACCAGCTGAGCTAAGGAGGCCTGCACGCAGGCTTCGCGTGCGTGCCCGTGCAGTGTACCCAGGTCCCGGCCGGCGCCTGTCGAAAATTTCCGCGAAGTTCACAGGCCCGGGGGTACTGACAGATCAGGCGAACGCCAGGTAGCGTCCTGAGCCAGTTCACCCTCGTGGACTACACCACCTTCCTACAACGGATCGTCCGGCACGTTCCTGCCGGTAGAAGGGGGCCCATCACCATGGCCACTGTTACGTTCGACAAGGCGACCCGGATCTACCCGGGCACCGAGAAGCCCGCCGTCGACGGTCTGGAGATCGAAGTCGGGGACGGCGAGTTCCTCGTCCTCGTCGGTCCGTCCGGCTGCGGCAAGTCCACCTCGCTCCGCATGCTCGCGGGGCTCGAGGACGTGAACGCCGGCGCCATCCGCATCGGTGACCGCGACGTCACGCACCTGCCGCCTAAGGACCGGGACATCGCCATGGTGTTCCAGAACTACGCGCTGTACCCGCACATGACCGTCGCCGACAACATGGGCTTCGCGCTCAAGATCGCCGGCGTCAACAAGGCGGAGATCCGCAAGAAGGTCGAGGAGGCCGCGAAGATCCTCGACCTCACCGAGTACCTGGACCGCAAGCCGAAGGCCCTCTCCGGTGGTCAGCGCCAGCGTGTCGCGATGGGCCGCGCCATCGTCCGTGAGCCGCAGGTCTTCCTCATGGACGAGCCGCTGTCCAACCTGGACGCCAAGCTCCGTGTGTCCACCCGTACGCAGATCGCGTCGCTGCAGCGCCGTCTCGGCATCACCACCGTCTACGTCACCCACGACCAGGTCGAGGCCATGACGATGGGCGACCGCGTGGCCGTGCTCAAGGACGGTCTGCTCCAGCAGGTCGACTCGCCGCGCAACATGTACGACAAGCCCGCCAACCTCTTCGTCGCCGGCTTCATCGGCTCCCCCGCCATGAACCTGGTCGAGGTCCCGATCACCGACGGCGGCGTGAAGTTCGGCAACAGCGTCGTCCCGGTCAACCGTGACGCCCTGAAGGCCGCCTCCGACAAGGGCGACCGCACCGTCACCGTCGGTGTCCGTCCCGAGCACTTCGACATCGTCGAGGAGGGTGGCGGCGTCGCCGCCGCCCTGTCGAAGGACACCGAGGACAAGCCGGCCGGTCTCGCGGTCTCCGTGAACGTCGTCGAGGAGCTCGGCGCCGACGGCTACGTCTACGGCACCGCCGAGGTCGGCGGCGAGACCAAGGACCTGGTCGTCCGTGTCGAGGGCCGCCGGGTGCCGGAGAAGGGCTCGACCCTGCACGTGGTGCCCCGCCCGGGCGAGACGCACGTGTTCTCGACCTCCACGGGTGAGCGTCTCACCGACTGAGGCCACTCGGCCGACCGGCAACTCCCGAAACACCCAACCCGGGTAATTCACCCAGGTTGACGAAGAGGGGCCCCGCAGACGCCTGCGGGGCCCCTCTTGTTGTCGATATTTACCCCGGCACATCGGTCATTTCGAGCACCGTGCGTCAACTTCACGCACGATTCGAAGCGGCTTCTCGTCCCCCGAATTGATTACTAAATGTCGCCAAATCATCACCTGGCGCTACTCTCACTCGCGTGAAGCACTCCACTAACCAACAGACGCGACGCGGCCGGGGCCCCGCCCGCCGGATCGGCCGTACGCTCGCCCTTGTCCTGCCCGTCGTCCTGGTGCTTTCCGGGACCCTCGCGGTCACCCGAGTCAACTGGACGGGAAACCCCGCGGACTCGGTGCTCACCGCCTCGGACGCGTCCGACATCACCTCGGACGCCAAGGCCGCCCACCGCGCCCCCGAGGACGTGCTGCGCGACAAGCTCCTGGGCGAGCTCCAGGAGGAGGACCCGGGCACGGTCCTCACGCATCTGCAGCAGGCCGTGAACGAGCGCCCGTCGCTCGCGAAGCACTGCGTGTCCATCGCCCGGTCCCTGGGCCGCGCCGCGGTCCGCATGTACGGCCCCACGCGCGCCCAGTCGTACGCCCGCCCGGTCTGCGACACCTCCTTCGCCTCGGGCGTCGCCGCCGCGCTCAGCTGAGACGGAACCGTCCCTCCTCCGCCGTGGGCCCCACGGACGGTTCGGAGGAGGGTAACGGCTGATTAAGGAACGGCTGCCGGCTCCGGGCGTGGGCGGGAGGCACCGTACAGTTCGGTCATGACCCATCCGAGCGCCGCGACCCGCCCCGTTCAAGCCGTCGTCCTGGCCGGTGGCCAGGGCTCACGGCTGCGCCCGTACACCGACGACCGGCCCAAGCCGATGGTCGAGATCCCCGGCACGGGGACTCCGATCATCGGCCATCAGCTTGTCTGGCTGGCCGAGGAGGGCGTGACGGACGTGGTGGTCAGCTGCGGCCATCTCGCCGAGGTGCTGCAGGACTGGCTGAACTCCGCCGACCTGCCGGTGAAGGTGACGACGGTCGTCGAGACGGAGCCTCTCGGACGGGGCGGCGGGCTGAAGTACGCCGCCGCCCGGCTTCCCCACCCGGACCAGCCCTGGTACGCCACCAACGGCGACATCTGGACCCGCTTCTCGCTGCGGGACATGGCCGACTTCCACACGGAGCGCGACGCGGTCGCGACGCTGGCCCTGGCCCGGCCGCGCATCCCGTGGGGCGCGGTGAAGACGGACGGCTTCGGGCACATCACGGACTTCATCGAGGCGCCGCCGTCGACGTTCGAGATCAACGCGGGTGTGTACGTCTTCTCTCCCGAGTTCGCCGATCTGCTCCCGGAGCGGGGGGATCACGAGCGGACGACGTTCCCTCATCTGGCCCGTGAGCGGCGGCTGGCCGGGTTCACGATCCCGCAGGGGGCGTACTGGCGCGCCATCGATACGGCGAAGGATCTGACCGAGGCGGCGAAGGAGCTGGCCGCTCTGGGGCGGTGAGGCGCTCCTAGGCGGGTGAGAGCTCGGTCGACCAGGTTGTTGTGCGTCTGCGGGTGAGTGGGGGCTTGTCGCGCAGTTCCCCGCGCCCCTTAAAAGCAGGGCGTTGCAACTCCCGGACGCAAAGAGGCCCCGCACGTTCTCCGTGCAGGGGCCCCTTTGTATGGACTCGGTGCCCATCGGCTCGGGTTACCCCAGTAGGCCGCCCACCAGGCCCGGGTCGCCCGAGGAGGAGCCGCCGGAGCCTGTGCCGCCGTCCGTGCCGCCGGAGGTGGGGCCGGAGCTGGTGCTGGGGGCGCCGCCGCCGGACGGTGAGGAGTGCTGGCGCGGGGTGCGGCCCGCGGTGCCCTGGGTCTGGCTGGGGGCGCCGCCGGTCGCGGTGGCGCCCGGCGTGGTCGCCGCGCCGGTCGGCGTGGAACCGGCGGTGGCGCCGTGGGTCGGCGTGTGCGAGGCCGAGGGCGACTGGCTGTGGCTCTTGTGCGGCTGCTGCGGGAGCGGGGATCCCGGCAGTTCGTTGCGCGGGGCCTCGCCGGGACCGGGGACGATGACCCGGTCGGCGTCGCGGACCGCACCGCCGAGCAGCGAGCCGATGAGCAGGGTCAGGCCGGTCACGATCGCCGTGATGAGGGCGCCGCGGCGCAGGACGTAGGCGCGCAGGTCCCAGATGTCGGAGGAGGGTCCCAGACGCCGCCAGGCGCTGCCGGCGAGGCGGCCGTCGACGGAGTAGACGGGGGCGCCGGCGATGATCAGCGGGGACCAGGCGGCGAGGTAGATGATGTCGGGGGCGTCGTAGGCGGGAACGGTCTTCCAGCTGACGGTGACGATCAGCGCGGCCGACAGCAGTGCGCCGAAGACGGCGGCGACCCGCTGCCAGCAGCCCAGCACCGTCAGCACGCCCACGACGACCTGCGCGAAGGCGATGACCAGGCCGGAGCCGACGGGGTGCTGCAGGGCGAACTGCCGCAGCGGCTCGGCGACTTCCCACGGGTGCAGGGTGTTCAGCCACTTGACCATGGAGCCGCGCTTGCCGCCGTCGAAGTAGACGGGGTCGCACAGCTTGCCCATGCCGGCGTAGATGGAGATGAAGCCGAGGAAGATGCGCAGCGGGAGCAGGACGACGCCGAGGTTCATCCGGCGGCCCGGGTAGTAGGCGTGCCGTGCCGGGTCGACGCCCTGGCGCCTGGCGGGCCGGTCGGCGTCCTCCTCGTCGAACTCGCCGAACTCGTCGGAGTCGTCGAACCCCTCGGGGTCGTCGAACTCGCCGGTCTCGTCGAAGTCCTCGAACTCCTGGCCGCCGTAGGCCTGTTCCTCGTCGTATCCGCTGCCGGCGGTGCGCATGCCGGGGAGGAGTCGGGTGCCGACGATGTCGCCCGTGGGGCGGCCGCGCTGGGCGCCGACGATCGGGGTCTCCACGGTCTGTTCCAGCTCGTCGTAGGCCTCGTCGTAGCCGCCGACCTCGACGCGCGGGATGACCTGGGTGGCTCCCGCGTCGGCCGACTGGTCGTCGCCGTGCCGGACGCTGCCGCCGCGCACGGCCTGGAGCAGGCGGTGCGCGCCGGTGTCGTCGGGGGCCGACCTGCCGCTCCAGACGACCGGCCGACGTCGGGCGCCCGCGCCCGCTCGGCCCGCGGCGGTACCGGCGGCGGGCGTGCGGGCGGTGTCCTGGGTGGCGGTCAAGTGCCGTGCGATCCGCGGCGATCGGGTGCGGGCCGAGGCGCCGAGCTGCACACGGAAGCTCGCATGATTGACGATGACCTGCGCCGGATCGCTCGGCACCTTCACCATGCTCAGCGCGGGAGCGTCATCGAATCCCGACGGGCCGTCCCCCGGGGGCGTGCGGGGTGTTCTGGTGTCCACACTCATCTAACCGAGTGACGTGTCGTTAGGACACTGCTTTGACCCGCCGGATGTGTCCGGATCGCGTCAACGTTGTCCGTGACGCCCAGATTGACCCGCACGAGTGACGGCACGAACGCGTGTCCAACCACAGGCCGCGCGGCTTCGAGCGGCGGCACCGGCCTCCGACCGGTGGGCGCCGCCTGCCTGCGCCGCCCCGCGGTCGAGCCCTCCGCCGAGCCGCCTCATACTCGGCGCCACCCGGCATCGACATCCGCACCCGGAAGTCGCACGCCCCCTCTCGACCGCCACCCTCGCACACCGGCGGCTTCGAGACGGCTGCACCGGCCTCCGACCGGCGGCCTCCGCCTGCCTGCGCCGGCTTCCGTCAGACCCGCCGCCGAGCCGCCTCGTACAGAACGATCCCCGCCGCCACACCGGCGTTCAGCGACTCCGCACCGCCCGGCATCGGAATCCGCACGCGGAAGTCGCAGGTTTCGCCGACGAGGCGGGACAGGCCCTTGCCCTCGCTGCCGACCACGATCACGACGGGGCCCTCCAGGGCCTCCAGCTCACCGATCTCGTGCTCGCCGTCGGCGGCGAGGCCGACGATCGCGATGCCCTGCTTCTTGTACGCCTCCAGGGCGCGCGTCAGGTTGGTGGCGCGGGCGACGGGTGTACGGGCTGCCGTACCGGCGGACGTCTTCCAGGCGCCGGCGGTCATGCCGGCCGCGCGCCGCTCGGGCACGACGACGCCGTGGCCGCCGAAGGCGGAGACGGAACGGACGACGGCACCCAGGTTGCGCGGGTCGGTCACGCCGTCCAGGGCGACGATCAGCGGGTCCTCGCCCTCGTCGTAGGCAGCGCTCGCCAGGTCCTCGGGGTGCGCGTACTCGTACGGCGGGACCTGGAGGACGAGCCCCTGGTGGTTGAGGCCGTTGGTCATGCGGTCGAGCTCGGGGCGCGGGGCCTCCATGAGGTTGATCCCGCCGCGCTCGGCGGCCAGTTGGAGGGCCTCGCGGACCCGCTCGTCGTTGTCGATGAACTGCTGGACGTAGAGCGTGGAGGCGGGCACGCCCTCGCGCAGCGCCTCGACCACCGGATTGCGGCCGACGACCAGCTCGGACGACGACTTGCCGCCGCGGCCGCGCGCCACCGGACGGCGCTGCGCCTGCTTGGCCTTGGCGGTCGCGATGCGGTTCTTCTTGTGCCCCTTGCGCATCTCGGCGGGCGGGGTCGGGCCCTTGCCCTCCAGGCCCTTGCGCCGCTGGCCGCCACTGCCGACCTGCGCGCCCTTCTTGCCGGACATGCGGCGGTTGTTGGCTGCCATGACCTACCTGTCTGCTCTCAAAAGGGTGAAGCGTGCGTTCGTACGTCTATGAAGTGTGCCGCCCGGACGGCCGGGCGGCACAATCGATCTTCGGATCAGCTGCGCGCTCAGCGCGGGCCGAGGCTCCAGCGCGGGCCCTGCGGTCCGTCCTCGATGGCGAGACCCGACTGGTTGAGCTGGTCGCGGATGGCGTCCGCGGTGGCCCAGTCCTTGCGGCCGCGGGCCGCCTCGCGCTGGTCGAGGACCAGGCGTACGAGGCTGTCGACCACGCCGTGCAGATCCTCGCCGCGGTCGGCCTCACCGGCCCAGTGCGGGTCGAGCGGGTCGAGCCCGAGGACGCCGAGCATGGCACGCACCTCGGCGAGGCGGGCCACGGCGGCTTCCTTGTCGTCGGCGGCGAGGGCGGAGTTCCCCTGCCGGACCGTGGTGTGCACGATGGCGAGGGCCTGCGGGACGCCCAGGTCGTCGTCCATCGCCTCGGCGAAGGCGGGCGGCACCTCGGCGGACGGCTCGACGGTGCCGGCCTTCTCCACCACCCGCTGCACGAAGCCCTCGATGCGCGCGAACGCCGACTCGGCCTCGCGCAGCGACTCCTCGCTGTACTCGATCATCGAGCGGTAGTGCGGGGTGCCGAGGTAGTAGCGGAGCACGATGGGCCGCCACTGCTTGACCATCTCGCTCACGAGCACGCTGTTGCCCAGCGACTTCGACATCTTGTCGCCCGCCATGGTCACCCAGGCGTTGTGCACCCAGTACTGCGCGAAGTCGTCGCCGAAGGCCTTGGCCTGGGCGATCTCGTTCTCGTGGTGCGGGAAGATCAGGTCGAGGCCGCCGCCGTGGATGTCGAAGGCGGTGCCCAGGTACTTGTGCGCCATCGCCGAGCACTCCAGGTGCCAGCCGGGACGGCCGCGGCCCCACGGCGTCGCCCAGGTCGGCTCGCCCGGCTTGGCGGACTTCCACATGGCGAAGTCGCGCGGGTCGCGCTTGCCGGTCTCGCCGGTGCCCGAGGGCTGCTGGAGGTTGTCGAGTTCCTGCCGGGACAGCTCCAGGTAGCCCGGGAAGGAGCGCACGTCGAAGTAGACGTTGCCGTCGGCCTCGTAGGCGTGTCCGCGCTCGATGAGGCCCTGCATCATCTCGACCATCTCGGTGACATGGCCGGTCGCCCGCGGTTCGTACGTCGGCGGGAGGCAGCCGAGCGCGGTGTAACCGTCGTTGAACGCGCGCTCGTTCTCGTAACCGATCGACCACCAGGGGCGGTTCTGCTCGGCCGCCTTCGTGATGATCTTGTCGTCGATGTCCGTGACGTTCCTGATGAACGTCACGTCATAGCCGCGGTACTCGAACCAGCGGCGCATGATGTCGAAGTTGAGGCCCGACCGGATGTGCCCGATGTGCGGGGCCGCCTGCACGGTGGCACCACAGAGGTAGATCGAGACACAACCCGGTGTGAGCGGGGCGAAGTCACGGATCTGCCGGGCGTTGGTGTCGTACAGGCGAATGGTCACCACTCCAGGGTAGTGGGCGCAGGGCAGTGCCTTGCGCCCCTTCCGCTCAAGGGGCACGGTTTCGTGACGTTCACCCCCGGTCGGCCCGCACCACCAGTGCCGTCGCGATCGCCATCAGGCCCTCTTCGCGGCCCGGGAAACCGAGGCCGTCCGTCGTGGCGCCCGATACCGACACGGGTGCACCGGCCGCCTCGGACAGCAGCTTCTGCGCCTCGTCGCGGCGCTTGCCGATCTTCGGACGGGGGCCTACGACCTGTACGGCGATGTTGCCGATGCGGAAGCCCGCCTCGCGGACGATACGGGCGGCCTCCGTCAGGAGGCTGACGCCGGAGGCGCCCGACCACTCGGGACGCCCGGTGCCGAAGTGCTGTCCCAGGTCACCGACGCCGGCGGCGGAGAAGAGCGCGTTGCACGCGGCGTGTGCGACGACGTCCGCGTCGGAGTGGCCGGCAAGGCCGGGGCCCTCGCCCTCCCACTTCAGGCCCGCGCACCACAGCTCGCGGCCCTCCTCGAAGGCGTGGATGTCGGTGCCGATGCCGACCTGGGGCAGCGGCCCGTCGAAGGAGTCAGAAGCCATCGTTCAGCCTCCTGCGGGCCAGGACCGCCTCGGCCAGGACCAGGTCCAGCGGGCGCGTGACCTTGAAGGCCTCCTCGTGGCCGGGCACGGCCACGACCTGCAGGCCCAGCTGCTCGATCATGCCGGCGTCGTCGGTGACGTCGTCGGTCACGGTCTCGTGGGCGTGGACGAGCGTGGCCCGTTCGAAGCCCTGGGGGGTCTGCACGGCGCGGAGGCGGGAGCGCTCCGGGGTGGCCACCACCGGCTCCGGCTCGCCCGGAGCCGCCGCCGGTTCGACCTCCTTGACGGTGTCGGCGAGGGGCAGCGCGGGCACCACGGCCGGCGCACCTTCCCGTACGGCCTCGATCACGGCGTCCACCGTGTCCACCGGGACCAGCGGCCGAGCCGCGTCATGCACCAGCACGATGTCGTAGCCGGGCGGCAGGGCGTCGAGGCCGAGTTTCACGGACTCCTGGCGCGAGTCTCCGCCCGGGACGACGAGGAAGTCGGTCCGCTCGGGCAGCGCATGGGCGTCGAGAAGCGACTTGACCTCGGGCGCGCCGTCGGGCGGCGCCACGACGACGACCAGGGAGACCGCGCGGGACGCGGCCATGGCCCGCACGGCATGGATGAGCATGGGGGTGCCGCCCAGCGCGCGGAGCGCCTTGGGGGCGCCCGGACCTAGGCGTACGCCCCGTCCGGCGGCCGGAATCACCGCGGCCGTACGGGTTCCGGCGGGCGAAGGGCGCGAATCGTCAGACATCGGTTCCTGTCAGGTTTGTGTGCTGGCCTTGCGTGGGTATGGCCTGGGAAGTGCCGGGCGCGACGCCTTGACCGGACCCTTCCGTGACACCGGTCGAGCCAGCTGCCCGGGCCCGGCACGCCAAGTATCGCGGGGGAACCTCCCCGGCAGTGACGATGTACGCAAGGCGCCTGGGTATGAACATGCCGCAGCGCCCGGCGACAGGAAATACGTCATCGGGCACCGCGGCATTTCAATGTACTGAGTGCTGAAGCGGGCTTGCGCCTGCTGTCAGGTTCAGGACGCGAGAACCTCGTCGAGCAGAGCCTCGGCCTTGTCCTCGTTCGTGTTCTCCGCGAGGGCGAGCTCGCTCACCAGGATCTGGCGGGCCTTGGCGAGCATGCGCTTCTCACCGGCGGACAGTCCGCGCTCGCGCTCACGACGCCACAGGTCACGCACTACTTCCGCGACCTTGATGACATCGCCGGAGGCGAGCTTCTCCAGGTTTGCCTTGTAACGACGCGACCAGTTCGTGGGCTCCTCGGCATACGGCGCGCGCAGCACCTCGAAGACCCGGTCCAGCCCGTCCTGACCGACCACATCACGTACGCCGACGAACTCCGCATTGTCCGCTGGCACACGTACCGTCAGGTCACCCTGGGCGACCTTCAGCACCAAGTAGGTCTTGTCCACGCCTTTGATCTGGCGAGTTTCGATGGCCTCGATCAGCGCGGCCCCGTGATGGGGATAGACCACGGTGTCGCCAACCTTGAACGTCATGTGACAGGTACCCCTTCCGTGGCTATCCAGGGTAACACGGAAACCGCGGGTTCTGAATGGCGTTTTCGCAGGTCAGGGCATATCTCGGGGCTTGACAACAGCAACAGGAACGTGCTGCGCGGGCCCGGCGGAAGAAGGTATTCGCAGGTCGGAGCGGCTCTCCGGGGGAGGTGAAACGCGTACGTTACACACATCCGGAGGCCCCTCCAAGGGGAGGAACATCCACATATGTCCGGTTCCAAGTGTGCGACTTCCGCTACTCCGTTCGGTGTCAGGAGTCGCTTCCGCGTCGATTCCGGAATTGATCACGGGCCCCCGACTACGTGGCATGTTGTTCCGTGGCTTGTTCCGTGTGGTGATCAATTCCGGGGGTGGCCGCGCATTCCTTCACGGAAATTTTGCGACCGGTCGGACGGGGTATGCCGGCGGACTTATGTGAATGCCGGACGGGCGTGGGCTACCTCCTGTGGGCTACTCCCTGGTGAGCCATGCCGGGGCCGGAGGGAGGGTCGGGTGCGGCGACTCGGGGGCGGCTCGGTAACCTAAGGCCGCTGACAGACACTTAGGGCGGCTTCATGGGTCGCCACGCTCGAGTCAAGGAGTTGCCGCCGCCGTGAGCAGCAGCCTTCGACGCGGCGCCCTCGCCGCCGCCGCCATCGCGTTCTCGATCGCCTCGCTCGCCGCGTGCGGCGCGGGCGGCGACGCCCAGACGTTGGAGGTCAAGCCGGACAACGCGGCGGCCAAGGTCGGGAACCTGAAGGTCCAGAACGTCCTGATCATCACGCAGCCCGACCTGCAGTCGACGGGTCCCGCCGCGATCGCCGCGACCCTCTTCAACAACGGCGACACCCCGCAGACGCTGGACTCGATCACGCTGCCCGGCACCGGCAAGACCGCCGAGCTCAAGCCCGCCAAGGGCAAGGGCCCGCTGACGGTCCCGGCCCACGGTTCCCTCGTGATCGGCGGCAAGGGGAACGCCTCGGCCTCCCTGCCCAGCAGCCGCGAGGCCGTCCAGGACGGCAACGCGCAGAAGATCACCTTCACCTTCAGCGAGACCGGCGCGGTGACGCTGCGGGCCTTCGTGGTGCCGTCCGAGAGCTACTTCAAGAAGTGGGGGCCGAGCGAGGTCCCGACGGGCCTCCCGAGCACCAGCCCCTCGCCGGGCACGACGGCGTCCCCGAACCCGTCCGCCTCGGCCTCGAAGCCGTCCACCTCGGCCACCCCGACCGACGCGGCCTCCGCGAGCGTCTCGCCGTCGAAGCCGGCCGCCGGACACTGAGCACGCGTACGAGTACGGCGAAGGGCGGGACCTCACCAGGAGGTCCCGCCCTTCGCCGCAAGGCCCGCCGACCGGCCCACGGCTCGAACCGGTAACCCAGGCCGCGGACCGTCACGAGTCACCGCGGGGCCCGGGCCGACTCAAGCTCGGCGCCCGCGCACATGAGGCAGGCGCCGAGGGGCCACCCTCCACGCACCTCTCACACCCCTGCGGGGTCTCTGCGACGCACGCGCCTGTCACACCCCCGCGGGGGCTCCGCGACGCGCGGGCCTGTCAGGGCTCGAACTCGTACCCGAGGCCGCACTGGCACGAGGTACCGCGGGGCACCCGGGGCCAACTCAAGCCCGGCGCGCGGGCACATGAGAGGGGCGCCGAGGAACCCTCCCCCCTCCACACACGTCTCGCACCCCCGCGGGAGCTCCGCGACGCGCGGGCCTGTCAGGGCTCGAACTCGTACCCGAGGCCGCACTGGCACGAGGTACCGCGGGGCACCCGGGGCCAACTCAAGCCCGG
>NZ_JBITLY010000006.1:531708-600319 GCF_044465725.1 Streptomyces sp. NPDC049541
ACCACACACGTCTCGCACCCCCGCGGGAGCTCCGCGACGCGCGGGCCTGTCAGGGCTCGAACTCGTACCCGAGGCCGCACTGTCACGAGGTACCGCGGCGCCCCCGGGACCGACTCAAGCCCGGCGCGCGGGCACATGAGAGGGGCGCCGAGGAACCCACCCCCCTCCACACACGTCTCGCACCCCCGCGGGAGCTCCGCGACGCGCGGGCCTGTCAGGGCTCGAACTCGTACCCGAGGCCGCACTGTCACGAGGTACCGCGGGGCACCCGGGGCCAACTCAAGCCCGGCGCGCGGGCACATGAAAGGGGCGCCGAGGAACCCACCCCCCTCCACACACGTCTCGCACCCCCGCGGGAGCTCCGCGACGCGCGGGCCTGTCAGGGCTCGAACTTGTACCCGAGGCCGCGGACCGTCACCAGGTACCGCGGGGCACCCGGGTCCGGTTCGATCTTGGCGCGCAGGCGTTTGACGTGGACGTCGAGGGTCTTGGTGTCGCCGACGTAGTCGGCGCCCCAGACACGGTCGATGAGCTGCATGCGGGTCAGTACCCGGCCCGCGTTGCGCAGCAGCATCTCGAGCAGGTCGAACTCCTTGAGGGGCAGGTCGACCTTGGAACCGGAGACCGTGACCACATGGCGGTCCACGTCCATGCGGACCGGGCCGGCCTCCAGGGCGGCCGGGGTGACCTCCTCGGGCTCGCCGCGGCGCCGCAGGACGGCCCGGATGCGGGCGACCAGCTCACGCGAGGAGAACGGCTTGGTGACATAGTCGTCGGCTCCTATCTCCAGTCCGACGACCTTGTCGATCTCGCTGTCCTTGGCGGTCACCATGATGACGGGGACGTTGGAGCGGCCACGCAGCTGACGGCACACCTCGGTGCCCGGCAGGCCGGGCAGCATCAGGTCGAGGAGGACGAGGTCGGCGCCGTTGCGCTCGAACTCGTCGAGTCCGTCGGGGCCCGTGGTCGCGACCGCGACCTCGAAGCCCTCCTTGCGGAGCATGTACGACAGGGCGTCGGAGAAGGACTCCTCGTCCTCGACGACGAGCACTCGGGTCACGGAAGGACCTCCGGGGCGGGAAGCGGTTCGTACGGGGATGACTGGGGGGTGTTTCGGTCGGCCTCGTCGTCGAGATCGTCCGGGTCGGGATGGTGGTGCGCGCGGTCGCGGGCAGCCCCCGCCTCCGGCAGCCTCAGGGTGAACGTGGAGCCCTGACCCTCGGAGCTCCACACCGTGACCTCCCCGCCGTGCGAGGCGGCCACGTGCTTGACGATCGCGAGTCCCAGGCCCGTGCCGCCGGTGGCACGGGAGCGGGCGGGGTCCACGCGGTAGAAGCGCTCGAAGATGCGCTCCTTGTCCTTGTCGGAGATGCCGATGCCCTGATCGGTCACGGCGACCTCGATGTGATCACCGCCGGGTGCGGTCACCCGGCGGGCCGCTATGCCCACGCGGGTGCGGGCGGGCGAGTAGTTGACGGCGTTCTCCACAAGGTTGCCCAGGGCGGCGGCCAGCTGACCCCTGTTGCCCCAGACATACAGGTCGGCGGTGCCGCCGGCGGCCATGGTGATCTGCTTGGCGCCGGCCTGGTGGCGGCAGCGGTCGATGGCCTCGGCGACCAGTTCGTCCACCCGGACGGGTTCGGCGTCCTCGAGGGGGTCGTCGTTCTGCACCCGGGACAGGTCGATGAGTTCCTGCACCAGGCTGGTGAGCCGGGTGGCCTCGATCTGCATCCGGCCGGCGAAGCGCTGCACCGCCTCCGGGTCGTCCGAGGCGTCCATGACGGCCTCGGAGAGGAGGGAGAGAGCGCCGACGGGCGTCTTCAGCTCGTGGCTCACATTGGCGACGAAGTCGCGTCGTACCGCCTCGATGCGGCGAGCCTCGGTGAGGTCCTCGACCAGCAGGAGCACCAGCCGGGAGCCGAGCGGGGCCACGCGCGCGGACACGGCGAGCGCCTCGCCGCCCCGCCCTGTGCCCCGCCGCGGCAGGTCCAGCTCGACCTGGCGTATCTCCCCGTCCCGCCGGGTGTCCCGGGCCATCTGCAGCATCGGTTCCACGGAGAGCCTGCCACCGCGGACCAGGCCCAGGGCGTACGCCGCGGAGCTGGCCTTGACGACCGCGTCGGCCTCGTCGAGGACGACGGCCGAGGAGCGGAGCACGGACAGGACGGTGTCCACGCCCGGCGGAAGCACCGGGTCCGTGTGCAGGGAGGTGCGGGTGGGGCGCTTCTGCTCCCGCTCGCTCCAGCGGAACGCCAGCATGGCGATCACGCCGGTGAGCACCCCGGCGATCGCTGCCGCTGCGGCGACCGCCGCGTTCACGTCCATGCAAACAGGTTAGGCATGGGGTACGACATCACCACAGCCGTCGAGGTGCGAGCTCGAACACTCGTCGCCCAGAGTTCACCTTGGAGCCAGTGATGGTTCATTTGGGATGACGGAAACGGACGCGTGCGGGCCGGAACGTGGGAGCGTGGGGTGCGAAGCGCCGTTTTCGAACGGTCGGTTTTCGGCCGTCGGACGCACGAGCCCCTGCCCCGGCAGCCCCGAAGGACACGTAAGAGAGGGATCCCTGATGCGGGACGCGTACCACGAGGAACTGGATTCGATCGGCGACGGTCTGGTGGAGATGGCCCGGCTGGTCGGGTCGGCGATCGGGCGCGCCACGACCGCCATCCTCGACTCCGACCTCAAGCTGGCCGAGAACGTGATCGAGGCCGACAAGAGGGTCGACGAACTCCAGCACGATCTCGAGGCCCGGGCCATAGCCCTGCTGGCCCGTCAGCAGCCGGTGGCCACGGATCTCCGTATCGTCGTCACCTCGCTCCGTATGTCGGCCGACCTGGAGCGTTCGGGCGACCTGGCGCAGCACGTCGCGAAGCTCGCCCGCCTCCGCTTCCCGGAGCGTGCGATCCCGCACGACCTGCACGCGACCATCCTGGAGATGGGCCAGCTCGCGCAGCGTCTGATGGCCAAGGCCGCCGAGGTGATCATCACCAAGGACGTCGACCTGGCGCTCCAGCTGGAGCAGGACGACGACGAGATGGACCTGCTGCACCGCACCCTCTTCCAGCACCTGCTGGACGACCGCTGGCAGCACGGCATCGAGACCGCGGTGGACGTCACCCTCCTCGGCCGCTACTACGAGCGGTACGCGGACCACGCGGTGGCCGTCGCCAAGCGCGTGGTGTTCCTGGTGACGGGTGAGCACGCGGACGAGCTGCAGGCCGACATCCAGCCGGAGATCCAGCCGGTGGGCGGGGGGGACGGCGCGTAGGGCCGCGGGATCCCGGGGGCGTAAACCTCGACGGCGGGGCGTGCGGACGCCACAGTGCGCCGTTGATGCGCCCAGCAGAGCGGGCATGCAATGGGCACAGGCACCAGCCTCTAGGCCTCCAGGAGGACCCATGGCCGAAGCCCCCACCACGCCCGACCCGACGCAGGAGCGCGAGACGGACCAGCCCGCCGAGATCAGGAGCCTCCCGCTCTTCGGCGCATGCGGCTGCGGCTCGGGCTGCGGCTGCGGGTGCCAGTCGGGTAATCCCTGTCAGTGCGGCTGACCGCTCCGGTCGGTTTGCTACGACTCGTACGACGGTGAAGGGCCCCGGTGAGAGTGCCGGGGCCCTTTGCCGTAAGTCGCCCCGGGCTGCGTGCGAGCGCAGCATGGAAGCAGGGAAGCGGAGAAGCCGCCGTCGCAAGGATCGGAAGGAGGTGCGCTGCCATGGCGCAGTTCATGGACGTACACCACGGGATGAAGGGCATCACGGCCGAGCAGCTGCAACAGGCCCACCAGGCGGATCTCGCCATAGAGGAGGAAGAGGGCGTCCACTTCGAGAAGGCCTGGGCGGACCCCGAGTCCGGCACGGTCTACTGCCTCTCGGAGGCCCCCTCGGCGGAGGCGGTGCAGCGCATCCATGAGCGGTCGGGCCACAAGGCGGACGAGGTGCATGCGGTGCCGCTGTCCGTCTGACCTCGGCGCGTCATCAGCGAACGGCCCCCTGCCTGCGCAGTGCGCGGGCAGGGGGCCGTGACCGTAGGGAGTGCACCCGGAAGCAAGCGCGACTCATTCGCCCTTCTGGGTGAACAGGGCGATCAGGTCGCGGGCGGTGTTGGCCTCGGAGTCGATCCCGGGCATCTCGCCGCCCTCGAAGGTGGCCGCCTCGGCGCTGCGGGGGAACATGGCCTGCTCGTACTCGGCGAGGGCGGCCTCGATGTCGTCCGGGTGCGCGGCTATGGCCTTGCCGAGTTCGGCGCCGTCGAGCATGGCGAGGTTGGCGCCCTCGCCGTTGGGGGCCTGGAGATGGGCGGCGTCCCCGAGCAGGGTCACGCCCGGCACCCGGTCCCAGCGGTGCCCCGTCGGCAGGGCGTGCAGGGAACGCAGGACCGGCGCGGTGTCGCTGTCGGTGATCAGCCCGGTGAGCTCCGGTGCCCAGCCCTCGAACTCCGCCGCGATCCGTGAGAGCGCCGCGGCGGCATCGGAGAAGTCGATCGCGGCGAACCAGTCCAGCGGCTCGGCCAGCGCCACGTACATGTGCAGGGTGTCGCCGCTCTCCCGGTGGGCGAAGATCTCCCTGCCCGGTGAGGGCGCGATCATCATCCCGCCGCCGACCGCCTTCGCGGCGACGGGATGCCGGGTGTCGGCCTCGTACAGATAGGTCTCCACGAACGACGTTCCGGTGTACGTGGGTGTGGCGTCGGAGAGCAACGGCCGGACCCGTGACCATGCGCCGTCCGCACCGACGAGCAGGCTGGTGACGAGCGTCGTGCCGTCCGCGAAGGTCACCTCG
Organism: Streptomyces sp. NPDC049541; assembly: GCF_044465725.1. Lineage (NCBI taxonomy): Bacteria > Bacillati > Actinomycetota > Actinomycetes > Kitasatosporales > Streptomycetaceae > Streptomyces > Streptomyces sp. NPDC049541. Next base: position 536,493 of record NZ_JBITLY010000006.1, read on the forward strand.
TGGCGCCCCTCGCCGAGTGCGCGTGTGCCGCTGACCTTGTGCCCCCACCGGATGGTGCCCGCCGGGAGCGAGTCGATCAGCATCTTCCGCAGCTCGCCGCGCATCGCCTCGGGGCGTCCGCCGGTGCCGTCGTCGTCCTTGTCGAGCAGGACGGTCCCGTCCGGGTCGAGGACGCGCATCGCCTCGCGGCCCTCCAGGACGATGGCGCGGAACTCGTCCATCAGACCGGCGGCCTCAAGGGCGAGCTGCCCGTTGTAGTCGTGGATGTCGAGCATTCCGCCCTGTGCGCGGGCCGACGGGGAGGCCTCCGCCTCGTAGACGGTGGCCGGGATGCCGTGGACGTGCAGAACGCGGGCGAGCGTGAGTCCGCCGAGTCCGGCGCCGATGATCGTGACAGGTGTGTTCATGGTGACTCCTCAGGGATTCGGGCCGCCCGGCGAGCTCCGGCCGGCCCCTTCCCTGGAACGTGTCAGCCCCCACCGACGCGCCACCTACATCCACCCGACAGCCCCGAGGGGTCGCCTACATCCGCCCGACAGCGATCGGACTGGCCCCAAAAATCGAACACATGCTTGAATTCGGCCATGCGACCGTTTCCCGACGACCTCGCCCGGGCGCAGCAGGACTGGAGCGCCACCTACCGCCGGCTCGCGGAGCACCCTGGCCGCACCGAGCTGCGCCGGCGCCTGCACCAGCTGTCGGCCCAGCTGTACTTCCACCCCTACTGGCAGCAACGGCGCCCCAGCCCCGCAGCCTGGTGGGAACTGCGGGACCGGGGACGCTCACACGGAAACGCCAGTGGGCGGCTTCCTCGATGACTCGCTGGAGTGCAGGCCCGGACATCCCGGATGATCCTGAAGGCATGGCCGGACCGATTCGCGTGATCGTGCATCCACCGTCACCCACGGGAGGCCGACGCGTGCGCGTGGACGGCGAGATCCTCGGGCTGGCGTACAACGTGGCCGACGTCGCGGAGTTCCTCCGCCGGGCGGGGTTGGAGATCGACCCGGCGGACGTGGCGCAGTCACCGTGGATCGACTGGCGGGGAGTGGGGCCGGAACACTGGGGCCCGGAGGCGTGACGGAAGCCGCGATCACTCGCGGGTCGCCAGGGAGCCGGAAGACGTGCGCGCCTTCCTCCCTCGCCGACGCCGGTGCCAGCGGTCCGACAGCTCCTCGGTCGCGACGGCAGCAGCGGCCAACCCGGCGGACGCCGGCCAACTCCTGAACTCGTCGATGCCCAAGCCGACCAAGCGGATCACGACTGTCGTCAGGATCCACCGGACACCAACCCAGGCCGCCGCTTTGAAGCGTCTGCTTCCACCGGTCACGGGCTCAAGGCAGCCGGCCGCCGAGCGACGACCGGGCTGCGTCCGGACGGTTGCCCTGACAATGCCGACGGCTGTCAGAAGTCGTACGGCTTCTTGGTGCTCCAGTTCAGCACGTCGGCCTCGTTCCAGGTGAACTGCTGCTTCTGGCCCTTCATGACGACGGAGTAGAAGGGGCCGTCGTGGCCGTCCGCGCCCCGCAGCGCGATGGCGAGCGACTGCGCCGTGTGGTTCTTCGAGCCGTAGGCGAAGAGGTTCACCGCGCTGTAGGCCGTGCCTCCGGGCTGGAGCGTGATGTGCTTGTCGCCGCCCGGGTTGTCCTCCTTGGAGTGCGGCAGTGCGACGTCGTGGCCCTTCCAGTCGAGCACCACGGCCGGGTACGAGGTGACCCAGCAGGGCTTGGTGCCCTCGTTCACCGCGGTGATCAGCAGGTGGTCGCCCTGCTGACCGGCGAACCGGTGCACGGCGGTGACCAGCATCTCGTCTCCGCGGCACTGCTGGGCGCCGGCCGTCGTGCCCTTGCTCGCGCCGCCCGAGGCGGTTGCCGGGCGGGCCCCCTTCTCGGCGTTGCCGGCGCTGCCGGCTGCCTGCTGCGCGCTGCCCTTGCCGTCCCCCTTGGACGCGGACAGGTTCTGCGCGGTACCGCCGACGCGGTCGCCGCTCGCCGCCTTCGAGCCGTCCCCGGAACCGCCGCAGGCGGTCAGGCCCAGCGCCAGCGCGGCGGTGACGGCGGCCAGAGCGGCGGAACGGGCGGCGGTGCGCGTACGGTGCGTGGTCATGATGAAAGCTCCCCCATGGTCTGCTGTTTCGCTGCACCCCATGAGATGACGCCCCGCCAGGCATCGTTCAGCCGGATCTGTCCGCATTCGGTAACAGCAACAAGCCCCCTGTCCGCGGCGCCCAACCGCAGACAGGGGGCTTGATCAGTACGGCTTACTTCTTCTTGCCCTGGTTCTTGACCGCCTCGATGGCCGCCGCGGCCGCCTCCGGGTCGAGGTACTTGCCGCCGGGGGTGACCGGCTTGAAGGCGGCGTCGAGCTCGTAGTAGAGCGGGATGCCGGTCGGGATGTTCAGGCCCGCGATGTCCGCGTCCGAGATGCCGTCCAGGTGCTTGACCAGGGCGCGGAGGCTGTTGCCGTGGGCGGCGACGAGGACCGTGCGGCCGGCCAGGAGGTCCGGGACGATGCCGTCGTACCAGTACGGGAGCATGCGGACGACGACGTCCTTCAGGCACTCCGTGCGGGGGCGCAGCTCCGGGGGGATGGAGGCGTAGCGCGGGTCGTCGCTCTGCGAGAACTCCGTGCCGTCCTCGAGCGGGGGCGGCGGGGTGTCGTACGAGCGGCGCCACAGCATGAACTGCTCCTCGCCGAACTCCGCGAGGGTCTGCGCCTTGTCCTTGCCCTGGAGGGCGCCGTAGTGGCGCTCGTTCAGGCGCCAGCTGCGGTGGACCGGGATCCAGTGGCGGTCCGCGGACTCCAGCGCGAGCTGCGCCGTGCGGATCGCGCGCTTCTGGAGGGACGTGTGGACCACGTCGGGCAGGAGGTCGGCGTCCTTCAGGAGCTCGCCACCGCGGACTGCCTCCTTCTCGCCCTTCTCGTTGAGGTTCACGTCCACCCAGCCGGTGAACAGGTTCTTCGCGTTCCACTCGCTCTCGCCGTGGCGGAGGAGGATCAGCTTGTACGGTGCGTCGGCCATGTCCCAGAGCGTAATCCACGCATACGGGCCACAGGAGGCCCGCCCAGCAGGCGGACAGTTGACGGCATCCGTTAATTGAGTGGCCGGGCCGCTCCACCCATGCGTAAGTTGTGCATGCTGTCTGCGCCACTTACGTTCATGGGGGATTCTCGATGTCAGTCGCCGGTCTGAGACGCGCCGCCCGGGAGACCGTCTCCGGACTGCCCCGCGAGTTCTGGTGGCTGTGGACCAGCACCCTCGTCAACCGGCTCGGGGCGTTCGTCGCCACCTTCATGGCTCTGTACCTGACGATCGACCGCGGGTACTCCGCCTCCTACGCCGGTCTGGTCGCGTCCCTGCACGGGCTCGGCGGGGTCGTCTCCTCGCTCGGGGGCGGCGTCATGGCCGACAGGCTCGGGCGGCGGCCCACCCTGCTGATCGCCCAGTCGTCGACCGCCGTCTCCGTCGCCCTCCTCGGGTTCGTGCACGATCCCGTCGCCATCGCCGCCGTCGCCTTCCTGGTCGGCATGGCGTCCAACGCCTCCCGGCCGGCCGTCCAGGCGATGATGGCCGACATCGTGCGGCCCGAGGACCGGGTGCGGGCCTTCTCCCTCAACTACTGGGCCATCAACCTCGGGTTCGCCGTCTCCTCCCTGGCCGCGGGCTTCATCGCCGAGTTCAGCTATCTCGCCGGGTTCCTGATCGAGGCCGGGATGACGGCCGTCTGTGCGGTCGTGGTCTTCCTGAAGCTGCCCGAGTCACGGCCGGCCGCCGCCCTCTCCAAGGGGGTGCGGGAGGAGGCCGTCGGCCTCGGCACCGTCGTCCGCGACAAGCGGTACATGGGCGTCGTCGGGCTGTCGTTCCTGGTCGCGCTCGTCTTTCAGCAGGGGTCCGTCGGGCTGCCCGTCGCCATGGGAGAGGCCGGGTTCACTCCTGCCGACTACGGCATGGCCATCGCCGTCAACGGCGTGCTGATCGTCGCGCTGCAGATCCCCGTCACCCGGCTCATCGAGCGCCGGGACCCCCGGCGGCTGCTCGTCGTCTCGTCCCTGCTCGCCGGCTACGGCTTCGGGCTCACCGCCTTCGCCGGGTCGGTCGGCGTCTTCGCGCTCACCGTGTGCGTGTGGACTCTCGGCGAGATGGTCAACGCGCCGACGCAGACGGGGCTGGTCGTCCGGCTGTCGCCCGTACACGGGCGGGGGCGCTACCAGGGCGTGTACACGCTGTCGTGGTCCCTCGCCGCGCTGGTGGCTCCACTGATGTCCGGCGTGGTGATCGACCGGTTCGGGGCCGAGTGGCTGTGGGGGCTGTGCGCGGTCGTGGGCACGGCGGCGGCCGTCGGGTACGGCGCTCTGATGCGGCGGCTTCCGGCGACGGAGGCGACGGCTACGGTTCCGGCGACCACCGGGGCGGAAGTCGCGGCGGGATGAGGTGCCCGGCGCCCGGGCATGGAGGGCGTCGGAAAAGCCCCCGCCCGCACCGGGAACATCAAGGCGCGGGTCGGGGAATCGAGCAACGCCCGGCACACGGTGGTGCCCGGAAGCCCAGGCCCTGTCGTTTGGATCAGGTCGGCCGTAGGGAACCGCGCCTTGCAGCCGCCCCGAGCGGGGTCATGGGGGTCCCCCCGCTCGGGCGGAGCCGAGAGTGGGGGAGCGTGCAGCTGCAAGGCGGAGCAGGCTGTGACATCAGCCGCTGCCGCGGCGGGCGACGCGGAGCGATGGGGGCCCCTCCCGCTCGAGCAAAATCGAGAGTGGGGGAGAGTGACGACAACGCCGCTGGGGTCCCCCCACGCCCTTGAGGCAGTGGGGAGTGCGTGCCAGGGCCCGCGACGCCGAGCTGATCCAAATGGCAGGGCCTAGTTGAACGTCCCCTCCAGCTTGTCGAAGTCGGGGTCGCCGTTGACCTTGCCCACGTCGCTGGCCGGCCAGTCCTCGTGGCCGTCGGCGAGGGCCTGGGCCGCGCCTCCCAGCAGGACTGTCCCGGCGAGCGCGAGGGCGGCCAGCACGGCACGTGCACGCATGAGCGTCTCCTTCGGTAGGTGTGTGCTTGCCGGAGGTATGCCGCCCAGCCGCCGGGCGGGAAGCACCACCTGCGCACAAGCACCCGAATGCGTCGCACCAGGCACCACTCGTGCGGGCGTAGGAGAAGACATGACAGCGCCCCCCACCTGCGGTTGTCCGCCGGTGGAGGGCTTGTCGCCGTGGCTGTCGACCGGTGCCGGCGCTGTCAGGTCGCCGGCCGTCGGTCAGAAGCTGGCGCTCAGGCCGACCTGGTGCGGGAGGACACCGAGGGTGCCGCCGACGGTGCCGAGGGCCGTCGCCTTGAGCGAGTCGAGCTCGGCCAGGGCGTCCGCGCTGCTGAGCGTCGTGGAGCCGGCAGTGAGGGAGACCTGCGGGGCCAGACCACCGGAGACGGCGTCGAGGTCGGCGTCGGAGATCTCGGCGGTCTGAACCTGGGGAGCGGAGTTCATGCTGAAACTGCCCTTCGCATGGATGTGCCAGAGGGGGAGCGGCCCCGCGGGGGGACAGAAGGCGGGGTCGGTGCGCAGGATCAAACCACGGAGCGTGCCCGGCAGCCAGTGCGAAGGCGCCCGGAGCTGGGCAGTTGAAACGGCCGGCCACCCAAGCGTGTGGGGATGCACACGAATTGGGGGCAGCTTCTCTACACCTTGCGCCACACAGGGAGCCGACAGGTCTTGCCCCGGCTGCCACGAACAGGACAACCCCACATCAACAGAACTCATTCGCGCCGAAGTTGCGCACGGTTGCGCATTCACTGTGCAGATTCGGTCACGGATGCATCCGCGCGCCTTTCAGCACCTTGTCCACAGCGTTTCTCGGACCGTGAACCGCCATCCCCACCAGGTCCAGATCACCGGTCCCCACGGCTCGTACCGCCGCCCGGTTGTCGCGGTCGTTGCCCGTGGCGAACAGGTCGGACGTGAAGAGCGACCGCGGCAGGGCCCGGGACAGCGCCCGCCCGTGGGCCGCCGTCAGCGTCTCCTTCGTCCCCTCGAAGACCAGGACCGGCTGGCGGAACATCGGCAGGTACCGGACGCCGTCCGCGTCCTCGTACGGCTCGCCGATCACCTCGGGAACCGCCGTCCCCAGTCCGCTGACCAGGAACGCGGTCACGTTCAGCCGCTGCCAGGGCTCCAGGTCCTCCCGCAGCAGGACGGCGATCTTGGTGTCGAAGCGCATCGGTTCAGTGCTCATGCACCGAGACTGCCGACCGCCGCAGGACCCCGTCTTGTACGTTCTTTGCATGGCCGCTCAGCGCCCCCGGCAGGAGGTCTCCGCCTGGCGCCCCCGGATACCCGGCGTCGTGGAGGTCTTCCACGCGCACTTCACCGAGTACGCCTACCCGATGCACGTGCACGAGGCGTGGACGCTGCTCATCGTGGACGACGGCGCCGTGCGGTACGACCTCGACCGGCACGAGCACGGGACCCCGCACGACACGGTCACCCTCCTCCCGCCGCACGTACCGCACAACGGCTCCCCCGCCACCCCGCACGGCTTCCGCAAGCGCGTCCTCTATCTCGACGGCACCCAGCTGCCCGACGACCTCATCGGGGCCGCCGTCGACCAGCCGGACCTGCGCGACCCCGTGCTGCGGCGGCGGGTCGGGCAGTTGCACACCGCGCTCGCGCACGCCGGCGACGAGCTGGAGGCCGAGAGCAGGCTGACGTTCATCGGGGAGCGGCTGCGCTCCCAGCTGCGGCCGAGCGCCGCTGCCGACACCCCGCGGCCCGATCCCGTCCTCGCCCGTCGCCTGCGCGAACTCCTCGACGAGCGGGTCGTCGACGGACTCACCCTCGACGAGGCCGCGGGGCTCGTGCACGCCCATCCCGCGCATCTCGTACGGGCGTTCAGCACCGCTTACGGCATCGCACCGCACCAGTACCTGAACTCCCGCCGCGTCGACCGCGCCCGTCGGCTCCTGCTCGACGGCCGGTCGGCGGGAGAGGTCGCGACCGCCACCGGGTTCTTCGACCAGTCCCATCTCACCCGGCACTTCCGGAAGCTGGTGGGGGTGACCCCGGGGCGTTATGCGAAGAAGGTGTGACAAGGACCTCCTTGCGAGGCCCGCGGCCCTATCGTCCGGCTCATGGACTGGCATGAGTGGCACGATGCGTACGACTCACCCGACTCCTATCTGGGCCGGCGCCTGGCCCTCGTCCAGGAACGCATCCGGCTCGCCCTCGACGAGGCCCCACCCGGCCCGCTCACCGCAGTGAGCCTCTGCGCCGGCCAGGGCCGCGATCTGATCGGTGTGCTCCACGACCACCCCCGGCGGGCCGACGTCCGGGCCCGGCTGGTCGAGCTGGACGAACGCAACGTCACGGCGGCACGGGCGGCAGCGCGGGCCGCGGGACTGCCTGACGTCGAAGTCCTCGCCGGGGACGCCTCGCTGACCGACCACTACGCCCCTCTCGTGCCCGCCGACCTGGTCCTCGTCTGCGGAGTGCTGGGCAACCTGGTCGACGCCGACGTCGAGCGGACGATCGACCACCTCACGCAACTCTGCCGACCGGGCGGCACGGTCGTCTGGACCCGCACCCGGCACTTCGAGCCCGACCTGGTGCCCCGGATCTGCGCCTGGCTTGAGGAGCGCGGCTTCGAGCGGCTGTGGGTCTCCGACCCCAGCCTCGGCTTCGGCGTCGGAGCCCACCGCTTCGCCGGTGAACCCCAGCCACTGGACCCCGGGCAGCGCATGTTCGACTTCATCGGCTACGACACCCTGCGCCGCGCCCCGGTCACAGCTCCCGCTGCGCCTCGTACAGGTTCCGCGGCCGGACCTCGTCCGCCGTGGGATACAGCTCCAGCCGGGCATGCAGGTCCCCGGTGAAGTCCGGCACGTCGGTCTGGTCGAACTCCGTGACCTCGTTGACTCCGACGGTCGCGGAGTACGGCGCGAGCCCGTCGATCTTCACCAGGCCCGCCCTGCCGTTCGTCACCCGGATGTTCCAGTGGGTGAAGCGGGCGCCGTAGAGGGGGCCGGCGTTCGCGTCGCCGCCGTGGCGGCCGTTGTTGTCGAGGGTGATGTCGGTGCGGACGTCCGCGAAGGGCAGGCCCCGGTGGGAGTCGAAGGTGCCCATCTGCATGGTGCCGCGCGACCAGACGTTGTAGGAGGACAGGCCCTCGACGTTGATGCCGTGCAGCTGTGTCCCCTCGGGGGCCGGGACCGTGCGCTGTTCGATCGTGAAGTCCTCGATCAGGTTGTCGTGCGAGCCCTCGCGGCAGTAGTAGGGGTGGTGTTCGCCGCGACCGCCGACCCTGGTGCGGCGCAGGGTGCAGGAGGACGCGGCGACCAGCCCGAACCCGTTGTCGACGTTGCGCACGGTCACGTCGTCCACCCAGCAGTCGTAGGCGCACTGCAGCGTGACGCCGTTGTAGCCCTTGTCGAGGAGGTGCGGCGACTGGGGGGTCTCCATGACGTCGAGGGTGAGACCTTCGACGCCCGCTCCTGTCAACTCCCGTACATGCGTGGTGAGTTCGGGGTTCCATTCCGGGCGCAGGTCGAGCGGGAGCGGGCGCTCCAGCCTGACCCTGCGGCCGCGGACGCGGGCCACCCGGACCGGCCACTCGTAGGGGACGTACGACAGCAGCTTGGTCTTGTCCTGCCAGGAGTAGGCCGCCGGCCCGGGGCCGCCGCCCGACATGTGCTGGAGGAGGGTGTGGCCGGCGTCGTCGGCGATGCGCAGCAGGACCAGTCGGCCGGGGCGCAGCCGTGACGGGTCGGCGACCGTCACCGTCCAGTCCCCCTGCCGCGCGGGCTCCACGGCCGTCAGGGTCTCCCACTCGTCCCGCTTGTTGCCGGTCCAGCCCTCGAAGGGCCAGGCCTGGGCCCTGATGGCGGCGACCAGGGAGTCCCAACGGGCCTGCGGGGCCAGCCAGATCAGCCCTCCGGCCCAGGACCAGGCCGACTTGGTGCCGCCGTACCGGGAGCCGTAGACACCGATCAGCTCGGTGAGGCTCCTCGTCGCGTACAGCGTCGTACGGCCGCTTCCGGCGCCGCGCAGCACGACGTTGTCGTACCCGATGTGGATGAGGCCGTCGATGCGGAAGGTCCCCGGCCCGATGGTGACCGTGCCGCCGCCTGCCCTCCCGGCGGCGGCCAGGGCACGGTTGATCGCGGGGGCGCAGTCGGTGGAACCGCCCTCCTCGGCGCCGTAGTCGCGCACGTCGGCCACGGTGGGACGACGGGGGAAGCGCGCCGCCCCGCGCAGGCAGCCGGCCCGGCCGACGTACGGGATCTGCGGGTGGGTGAAGGGGGTGCGGGTGAACTCCCGCCAGATGCCGGGGACCTGGCCGCCGGTCGGGGCGGCGGAGGCGGGTGTACCGGTCGCCGCGGCGGCGGCCACAGCGGTGGCGCCGACGAGAAGGCTCCGTCTGGTCATGCCCTGGTGCGCCGTGCTCATTCCGTACGTCCTTTCCATGCGGCTCTTCATGGATGTGAACGACGTTCAGATCTACGTCGGCCGTGAGCATGCCACGAGGGCAGGTGCTCGGAAAGGGGGCGTGCGGGAGTTATTCAGCAGAGCGCTGGGTCAGATGAGTGAACGCGTCCAGGTTCCGCGTCGACTCCCCCCGCGCCACCCGCCACGCGTACTCCTTGCGGATCGCGGACGCGAAGCCGAGTTCCAGGAGGGTGTTGAAGCTGCCGTCCGCCGCCTCCAGGACCTGGCCGAGCAGGCGGTCGATCTCCTCGGGGGTCACGGCGGAGAGCGGGAGCTTGCCCGCGACGTAGATGTCACCGAGCTGGTCGACGGCGTAACTCACGCCGTACAGCTTGAGGTTGCGTTCCAGGAGCCAGCGGTGGACGCCGGACTCGTTCTCGTCGGGGTGGCGGATGACGAACGCGTTGACGGACAGGGAGTGGCGGCCGACCAGGAGGGAGACGGTCGTCTTCAGCTTGCGGGTGCCGGGGAGCTGTACGACGTAGGTGCCGGGGGCGGGGCTCTCCCATTCGAGTTCGGCGTCCTTCAGGACGCCCTCGATCACCTGGGCCGCTTTCTCTGCATCAGCCATGGTGGGAGCGTACGCGACGCCGGTGCGACTGCATCGCGGCCGCGTAGACGTCCGCCGTCGCGGCGGCCGCGGTGTCCCAGCCGAAGGACTGCGCGTGCCGGGCGGCGGCCGCCCCCATGCGCGACGGGAGCGTCGCGTCGTCGGCGAAGTCGGAGAGCACGCGCGCGTAGTCGGCCGGATTGTGGCCCCGTACGAGGAAACCGGTCTTCCTGTCGCTCACGGCCACCGGAAGTCCTCCGACCGAGGCCGCGAGCACCGGTGTGCCGGCCGCCTGCGCCTCGATGGCGACCAGGCCGAAGGACTCGCTGTAGGACGGCATGACGAGGACGGACGCGGCCCGGAACCAGTCCGCGAGCTGGTCCTGCCCGACCGGCGGCCGGAAGCGCACCACGTCCGCGATGCCCAGGCGGGCGGCGAGTTTCTGCAGGCCCTCGGGCTTGGCGAGGCCGCTGCCGCTGGGGCCGCCGACGATCGGTACGAGGATGCGGGAGCGCAGCTCGGGGCGCTCGTCGAGGAGGACGGCGACCGCGCGCAGCAGCACGTCCGGGGCCTTCAGGGGCTGGATGCGGCCCGCGAAGAGGGGGATCAGGGCGTCCTGCGGGAGGTCGAGGCGGGCGCGGGCGGCGGCGCGGCCGTCGGCCGGACAGAAGCGGTCCAGATTGACGCCCGGGTGGACCACGGCGACCTTGCCGGGGTCGGCCGAGTAGTGCCGTACGAGCTCGTCGGCCTCCTCGGCGGTGTTCGCGATGAGACGGTCCGCGGCCTCGACGATCTGGGTCTCGCCGATCACGCGGGCCGCGGGCTCGGGGGTGTCGCCGTCGGCCAGGTTGGCGTTCTTGACCTTGGCCATGGTGTGCATGGCGTGCACCAGGGGGGCGCCCCAGCGCTGGGCGGCGAGCCAGCCGACGTGGCCGGAGAGCCAGTAGTGGGAGTGCACGAGGTCGTAGTAGCCGGGGCGGTGGCCCGCCCAGGCCTGCATCACCCCGTGCGTGAAGGCGCACAGCTGGGCCGGCAGCTCCTCCTTCGCCAGTCCCTCGTACGGGCCCGCGTCGACGTGGCGGACGAGGACACCCGGGGCCAGCTCGACGCTCGGGGGGAGGGCGGCCGTGGTCGCGCGCGTGAAGATCTCGACCTCGATGTTGATCGCGGCGAGGCGCTGCGCGAGCTCCACGATGTAGACGTTCATGCCGCCGGCGTCACCCGTGCCGGGCTGGTGGAGCGGTGAGGTGTGCACGGAGAGCATGGCGACGCGGCGCGGGCGGCGGTGCAGCCTCAGCCGCGGGGGCGTTGCCTGGGAGCGTCGCCCGAGCCTGCTGACGTACTGGCTCACGTGGCGTTCCTCCTTGTGCGGGCATGCCTGGGGGAGGGCGTGGGGCGCCCTCCAAGGGGGGCAACAGCGCGGGGAGGGGTTCCCATTCCGGGGGGAGTGGATTTTGCCTAGGTATTACGGTCGGGGCTCAACCAAATCCAGTCCGTCGAGGGGGTCCCCCCGCTCGAGCGAAGCCGAGAGTGGGGGAGTTCGAGGACGAGGCCGTCAGGCCGAAAGCGGGGGTCTGGGGGCGGCATCCCCCAGGGCGGCCACTCCAGCGCCGGGCGAGCATCACCCCTGGCCGCATACCCTCGTACGCATGACATCCCGCACCACCCCCCGACCCGTCGGCACGGTCACACGCGGGACGACCAACCCCAACCGGCTGCGCCGCATGGACCGCTGGATCGCCGCCACGCACGGCGCCGAGCTGCGGCGCGCCGTCGATCCCGTCGCCGTCGACCTCGGCTACGGCGCCGCCCCCTGGACGGCCGTCGAACTCCTCACCCGGCTCCGCACGGCGGCGCCCCGCACGCGCGTGGTCGGCGTCGAGATCGAACCGGCCCGGGTGACGGCGGCGAAGCCGTATGAGCGCGACGGGCTCGCCTTCCGGCACGGCGGGTTCGAGATCCCCCTCCCCCAGCGGCCGCAGCTCGTCCGCGCGGCCAACGTGCTGCGCCAGTACGACGAGGCCGAGGTCGCCGCGGTGTGGCAGCGGCTGTGCGCACGGCTGGCCCCGGCGACCGCGCACTCCCGCGGCGGGCTGCTGGTCGAGGGGACCTGTGACGAGATCGGGCGCCGGCACGTGTGGGTCGCGCTCGGGCCCGAGGGGCCGCGGACGGTCACCTTCGCGACCCGGCTCGGCTCCCTGGACCGGCCCTCGGACCTCGCCGAACGCCTCCCCAAGGCGCTCATCCACCGCAACGTCCCCGGCGAACCCGTGCACGCCTTCCTGCGCGACTTCGACCGCGCCTGGTCCGCCGCGGCGCCCTACGCCGCCTACGGCGCCCGCCAGCGCTGGATCCGTGCGGTGCGGGATCTGACGTCCGACTGGCCGGTGACGGACCGGGCCGGGCGGTGGCGGCAGGGTGAAGTGACGGTGACCTGGGAGGCGTTGGCGCCCCGGAGCTGACCGGCCGTCACCCCTGACCTGCGGGGAACGATCTCCGTGAGTCGTTCGTCACAAAGGCGGGGAGATCGCGTAGGGCACGGAGGAGGGGGGAAATCCGACTTGCGTGCGGCTCTGTCGCTTTGCGCGCCGGCGTGGCACGATCCCCCAGGCACCGTAAGTTACTGACGGTAAATCAGCTTTGGGGGTAGCGGTATGGGTTCGGGCAAGCGCGGCCTCGTCGCGATGGCCGTGACCGTGGTCTGCGCGGTCACCGTGCTGGCGGCGCCGGGGACGGCGTTCGCGAATGCCGGCCGGACGCCCTCCCCCAGCACCTCTCCCTCCCCGGACCCGTCCGCCTCCGCGACTCCCGCGCCGAGCAAGGACCTCGAGGCGATCCGCGAGAAGCTCGACCAGCTCTACCACGACGCGGCCGTCGCCACGGACGCGTACAACGCGGCCGAGGAGAAGGCCAAGCAGCAGTCCGCCGCGATCGTCGACCTGGCGCAGAAGATCGTCAAGGGTCAGCGGAAGCTGGACGAGTTGAAGAAGCGGGCGGGCGCCGCGGCCGCCGCCCAGTACCGCACCGGCGGACTGCCCGACGAGGCCCAGCTGCTGCTCAGCGACAGCCCGCAGCAGTTCCTCGACGGCGCGGGCCGGGTGCTGGAGGGCGAACGCGCCACCAAGGGCCTGATCGTGGAAATGACCCGCACCCAGCAGGACTTGAAGCAGTACGCCGCGGACGCCGCCGACCAGTGGAACAAGCTGGAGGCGGGCCGCAAGGCGAAGGACGCCGCCCGGAAGAAGATCAAGCAGCAGATCGCGGCCGCCGAGAAGCTCGAGAGCCGGCTGGAGAAGAAGGAGAAGGAGCGCCTCGCCGAGCTGGAGCAGGATGCCGCCCTCCAGGCGCAGACCGCCTGGCTGGACTCCGGGATCCTCGACGAGATCAACGGCAAGGCGTCCGAACTGGGCAAGAAGGCGGTCGCATACGCCACGGCGCAGATCGGAAAGCCGTACGAATGGGGCGCCGAGGGCCCGGAGACGTACGACTGCTCGGGGCTGACCTCACAGGCCTGGGCGGCCGCGGGGCACGCCATTCCGCGCACCTCGCAGGAGCAGTGGAAGCAGCTGCGGCACGTCGACATCAAGGACATGCGGCCCGGCGACCTCATCATCTACTTCGACGACGCCAGCCATGTCGGGATGTACATCGGCGACGGCGCCATCGTGCACGCCCCGCGGCCCGGGCGGACGGTGACGATCACGGGGGCGGGGTCCATGCCGATCCTCGGGGTGGTGCGCCCTGACGCATAGGGAGGTTCGGCCGGGCGGTCGCGTGAACCCCGTCACGTGACCCACCGCACGCAGAACGCCCCCGCAAACCCGCGGTGGACGTGACGTTCGTCATTCCCGGCCCGCGTCCCTCCTGTCCAACTGCGGTACGGATCGCGGCATATGACAGCGGCGCCTGGCCAAGCAGCGTGTCTCACGCCATTCCTTTACGGCGCCGGCACCCGCTATGGTCCCCGTCGGTGGATCGAGATCTCTCGCTCCACCTGCCCTCGGGGGGAGGGAAGGAACTCAACAAGATGCCCGTACCCATACCGCGGCAGAGAGCGATCCCGGCCGCGGAGAGTGGTCAGGCGCAGGCCGCGCACCAAGGCGGCACCTCCACGGACCAGACCCCGCGCAAGGAAGCCACGGTCGACAAGAACGCCGCCACCGCCACGAACCTGACGCTGCTGCTGATCGAGGACGATCCCGGCGGCGCCACCGTCATACCCGAGCTGCAGGACTCGGCCGGCCGTCCGATCCGCGTCCGCGCCGCCCGCAACCTCACCGAGGCCGCGCGGCTGCTGACCGACGACGTCCACTGCATCCTGCTGGACCTCGCGCTGCCGGCCCCCGGCCGCAGCGATGACGACGACGAGCTCGCCGTGCTCAAGCACGTACTGGAGCTCGCGCCCCGGCATGCCGTCCTCGCGCTCACCGCCTCCGGCGACGCCGAGCGCGCCGCCGAGGCCGTGCGGGTCGGCGCCCAGGACTATCTCTTCCGGGACGAACTGGACGGCCGGCTGCTGAGCCGGGCGATCCGTTACGCCGTGGAGCGGAAACGTTCCGACACGGCGGAGCGGCGGCTCGCCGAGGGCCGGGTGCGGGCGCAGGAGAACCGGCGTCTGGAGCGGGGGCTGCTCCCCACCCCCCTGCTGGAGGGCTCGTCGCTGCGGTTCGCCGCCCGGTATCGGCCGGGGCGGTCGCGGGCGCTGCTCGGCGGTGACTTCTACGACGTCGTACGGACGCCGGACGGCACCGTGCACGCCATGATCGGCGACGTCTGCGGGCACGGCCCGGACGAGGCGGCACTCGGCGTGGAGCTGAGGATCGCCTGGCGGGCGCTGACCCTGGCGGGACTGTGCGGTGACGAGCTGCTCGGGACGCTGCAGCAGGTGCTGGAGCACGAGCGGTCCGACGACGAGATCTTCGCGACGCTGTGCACGGTGGACATCTCGCCGGACGAGCGGCGGGCCGGGCTGTGCCTGGCCGGGCACCCGTCGCCGCTGATCGCCCGGCCGGGGCGGCCGGCCGAGCTGCTGCCGTACGACAACAACGGGCCGGCCCTCGGGCTGCTGCCCGGGGCGCGGTGGCCTCGGATGCAGGTCGAGTTGGGGCGAGAGTGGAGCCTGATGCTCTACACCGACGGGCTGATCGAGGGGCGGCTCGGGGAGGGGCGCCTTGAGCGGCTGGGGCAGGACGGGATGGTGGAGATGGTCCGGCGGCAGTTGGCCGAGGGGTTGCGGGGCGAGGCGTTGCTTCGGGCTGCGGTGAACGAGGTTCGTGAGCTCAATGGGGGCGAGCTCACGGATGACGTTGCGGTGCTGCTGCTGGACCGCGGGGCTTGAGCGGAGCGCTTCAGCGGCCGCCGTTGTACGGACCGTAAGGCCCGTCGCTGCTGGAGCCCCTGCGGTTGCGGCCGCCGCCTGCCAGGCCTCGTAGGGCCGGGCGGACGTCGACCATGTAGACGATGCTGGCCACCAGGCCTATGGCGGGCAGGAACGACAGGATCGGGAAGATCAGGTTCACCACGAAGGCGAGGCCGAGGATGATCAGCCAGAACGGCTTGGTCTGCTTGCCGACCGCGCGGTAGCCGTCCTCGCGACGGATGGCCGCGTCGATCAGCGCGAAGCCGCTGAAAAGGATCAGGGCCATGCTCAGCAGCCACATCAACCCTGCGAATCCCTGCATCAGCACTACGTCCACCACCAGACTCGGCTTGTTCCTACGCGGTCACCGTACCCGTTCCCGAACACCGGCTACCCGCACAACGGGCCGGGCCCTCCAGGAGTGCCCGACCCGTTACCGATCACCCGTCCGTGTTACTTCGCGGGCGGCGTCGTCTTCTTGGCGGTGGTGGTGGTCTTGCGGGCCGGCGCCTTCTTGGCGGCGGGCTTCTTCGCCGGGGCGGCCGTGGCCTCGGCCGGCTTGGCGGCCTCTTCCTTGGCCGGCTCCGCCTTCGGCTCGACGGCGATGGCGAGGTCCTCGATCTCCTCGGCCGCCTCGCCACGCCAGGTCTTCACGGCCTGCTCGCCGTGCTCGGCGACCTTCTCGTAGGTCTCGCGGGCCTTCACGGCGTACTCGGCGGCGACGCCGACACCGCGCAGCGCGAGGTCCTGGGCCGACTCGCCGAGCTTCTTCAGGTCGGCGTCGATGGTGGAGCCGAGCTTCTTGATGTCACCGTCGAGGGTCGCCAGGAACTCGGTGACCTTGGCCTGGAGGTTCTCCTGGGTCTCCTTGACCTTGGCACCGGCCTCCTTGGCGCGGGCCTGGGCCTTCTCCTGGACGGCCTTCGGGTCGGTGGTGCGGACGGCCTCGAAACGGGCCGGGGCCTCAGCGCGCAGCTGCTCCACGAGGCCAGGCACCTTCTTGGCCTGCTGAAGGGCCAGGTCCGCGGTGCCGGCGGCGAAGTAGAGCGGCGTCGGGTCGCTGAGGGTCTTGCGGAGGTCGTCGGTGATGGCCATGGTGATGGTCCTCCCGGATCGCTTGCGCTTGAGGGTTTTGGTTGCCGCGGGCGGCGTGGCCGGTCTGCTCAACCGGTGGGCCGCTGCGGGTCGTGCGGTTCGGCATCGTTGCCGTCGGATGTGCGGGTGCGGCGCGTGTCGGACCTGCGTCCGTCGGCCGTGCGGGTCTTGCGGGTACGGCGCTCACCGTTCTGCTCGCCGTCGTCCTCGCGGGGGCGGCGTATCGCAGCGTCGGTGTCCTGGGCGTCCCGAATGTCCGTGGCGCCCTGGCCGGGCTCGGCGGACAGGACCACCGCGCCGACCTCCAGGGGCGCCTCGGTCACCTCGTCCGCCGCGGCGATCCCGAACCCGTTCTCCTTGCGGAAGGACTCGTAGATCTGGAGCAGCACCTGCTTCTGCCGCTCGTTCAGCGTGGGATCGGCGAGGATGACGGCACGCGTCTCCACCTCGTCACGGTCCCGCTCGGCGTCGAGGATGCCGGCGCGGACGTACAACGTCTCGGCGGAGATCCGCAGCGCCTTGGCGACCTGCTGCAACACCTCCGCGCTCGGCTTGCGCAGCCCGCGCTCGATCTGGCTCAGATACGGATTGGACACCCCGGCGGCGTCGGCGAGCTGCCTGAGCGACAGCTGCGCGGTGCGCCGCTGCTCGCGCAGGTACTCGCCGAGATTGCCGACGTTGAGCGATGCCATGCCTCCACCTTGCACCATCCTCGCTAACTATTGCAAGCAGCCGCTTGCAATAGTGCGCCATGCCACTCGGGAGGGTGCAGCACGGCAACCGCTCCGTGATCTCCGGGCATCCGCTCCGGCACCCACGCCGGTCGCGCAGCACGATCAAGGCTCCTAGCGTGGAACGTACGGCAGCAAGGAGGCGATGGGTGATGGGCCCTGACTGGCAGCTGCGCGAATCCGGCCCGGCAGACGCCGCCGACACGGTCCTGCTGCTTCCCGGGGGCATGTGCAGTGCCGACTCGTTCGCGGAGGTGATGGCACAACCCGAGCTCGGACGGCTGCGGCTGGTCGCCGCGACCATGCCGGGACACGCGGGGGCACCGCCTCTTGAGGACTGCAGCATGGCGTCTTACGCGCGGGTTTCGGCGGAGCTCGCGGCCGAGATCCGGGCGGACGTCGTGGCCGGGTTCAGCATGGGCGCGTGCGTCGCGGTGGAGATGGTCACCTCCGGCGCGTTCTCCGGCCCGGTCGTGCTGTCGGGCGTCAGCCTCAGCTCACCCGACGATCCGGCGTTCTTCCGCGCGCTCGTGGCGCTGGGCCGCGTACTCGGCGGCATCCCGGTGAGGCTGCTGGGCAAGGCCACCGGGGTGATGCTCAAGCACATGCGGATGTCCACGGAGCGTCAGGCCGAACTACGCGCCGACTTCGACAGGAACGACCCGGCGGTCATGCGGTTGATCCTGCTGGAGTACACGCGGTGGCTGCGCCAGGACGAGCAGCGGGCCGTCCGACTGTGCCAGGCGGGCGTGCCGACCTGGATCGTCCACGCCGAGAAGGGCGACGGCGGGCTCACCGACGCCGAGCGCCGCACCCTGGAGCGCTGCCCGAACGCCCGTCTGGTGACGCTCCCGGGCTCGGTGTTCTTCCTCCCGGTGGAGGCCCCCGAACCGCTGGCCGCCGCCATCGCCGAGGCCGTCGCCCACACCACCCGCCGGTAGCCGACGGGCAGCCGGTTCAGCAGCATCAGCCCTCGAACCCCCGCTCCGCCAGGATCTTGTCGACGCGTGCCCGGTGTGCCGCCTCCCACGCATCCGGCGACTCGCCGGCCTCCTTCGCGAGCCTGGCCCGGGCGGCCGTGAGCACCTCGGCACCGCGGGCGGCGGGCACGACGACGACGCCCTCCTCGTCGGCCACGACGATGTCGCCCGCCTCGACGCGTACCCCACCGCACGTCACCGGCTCGCCCAGCGGCCGTACGGCTGACTTGGCGCCCGGGATCGGGATGACACCGCGGGCGAACACCGGGAACCGTGCCTCCCGAACCTCGGCCAGATCGCGGATCAGCCCGTCGAGCACGAAGGCCGCGACACCGCGCCGCTGGGCGACGGCGCAGACGTTGCCGCCCGCGAGCGCCCAGTCCAGGTCGCCGGACTCCACGACGACGACCGATCCGGGCCCGGCGCGGTGGATGGCGGCGTGCAGCATCAGGTTGTCGCCGGGCGGGCAGCTGACGGTGAAGGCCGGTCCGGCCACCCGCTCGTGCGGCCCCCACAGGGGGCGGATCCCGATGTCCATGACCTGTCCGTGGCCCAGGAGGTCGGCGAGGGTGGTGGTGGGAACGGCCCGGAACTCGGTGGCGTCAGTCATACGTCGGACGTTATCGTCCGGGCATGACTGCCGGGTCGGCCTTGTGCCGTGAGCGAGTTGGGTGCCCGGCCTCTGAGTGAGGCCACGGCGGGCGCGAAGCCCGCCTCTTTCTCTGCGCCGCCTTCGAATCCTTCGGAAGACACCAGCTGCAGAGAAAGAAGAGAATGCCCGACGACGACAACAAGAAGTTCATCGACTTCAACCAGCAGGTCATCGACGAGTTCCGCGCCCACCACGGCCGCGTCGGCGGCCCCTTCGAGGGTGGCCGGCTGCTCCTGCTGACCACCACCGGCGCCCGCTCCGGCACCCCGCACACCACTCCCGTCGCCTACTTCCCAGACGGCCCCGAACGTGTCCTGGTCATCGCCTCCGCGGCCGGCTCCCCCAAGCACCCGGACTGGTACCACAATCTCCTCGCCCACCCCCGGGTCACCGTGGAGAGCGGTGTGTTCACGTACGAGGCCGAGGCCGTCGTACTGACAGGCGAGGAGCGGGAGCAAGCCTGGGCGCGGGCGGTGGAGGCCGACCCCGGCTGGGCGGAGTACCAGAGGAAGACCGAGCGGATCATCCCGGTGGTCGCCCTGCACGCGATCACGGACGGTGGCCCCGGGCAGATCAACGCCTCCTCGCCGGGCGAGGCGATCAAGGTGGTGCACGACGCGTTCCGCCGTGAACTCGCCCTGATCCGCAAGGAGATGGCGGCGGGCAACGGCACCCTCGGCGCCCAGCTGCGCGTCAACTGCCTGACCTTCTGCCAGGGGCTGCACAACCACCACACCGGCGAGGACACGATGATGTTCCCGTTCCTCGCCGACCGTCGCCCCGAAGCGAACCCGGTACTCAAGCGCCTGAGCGAGGAGCACGAGCAGATCGCCGTCCTGGTGGCGGAGCTGCGCCGCGCGCTGGCCGCCGAGGACCCGGCCGCCGCCCGCGCCGAGGTCGAGCGCCTCACGCTCGACCTCGAAGCCCATCTGACGTACGAGGAGCAGGAGTTGATCCCCCTCCTCGACGCCCCCGCCTGACCCTCGGGCGGCCGCACCGACCTCGGCCCTCCGGGCTAGAACGGCAGCGGCCGCCCGTGCACCACATCCAGCCGCGACACCGCCCGGGTCAGCACGACATACAGCCGGTGCAGCCCGCGCGCCTCCGCCTCCGCGATCGCCGCGGGCTCGACGGCGACGACATGGTCGTACTCCAGTCCCTTGACGAGCCCCGCCGGTACGACGGTCACGCGGGCGCCGAGCTCCTCCGGTCCCGCGGCCTCGATCCCGGCCGCGCCGAGCGCCTGTGTCACCCGTTCCACATCGGCGTCGGCGGCGACGACCCCGACCGATCCCTCATGACCGAGCGCCTCGCGTACGGCGTCCACGACCGCACCCGGCAGATCGGCCCCCGCCTCCCGCACCCTCAGCGCTCCGTCCCTGCGCAGCGACCGCCCCGCCGGAACGTCGACGTCCAGCCGCTCCAACAGCCGGTTGGCGAGCGCGACGACGGCCCGAGGCACCCGGAAGCCGGTGGTCAGCGGCACCACGGCCGCGTCCGGTTTCCCCAGGTGCCGCAGGACCGTGTCCCAGGAGCGCGCCGCCCAGGGCGTGGTCCCCTGCGCCAGATCGCCGAGCACGGTGAGCGACCCGAAAGGCGCCCGCCGCGCGATGGCCCGGCACTCCATCGGGGAGAGGTCCTGCGCCTCGTCGACGACGACATGGCCGTACCCCTCGGGATGCCCGATGAGCCCGGCGACCTCGTCGAGAAGCACCAGGTCGGCGGCCGACCAGCGAGCCGACTTCCACGACCGCGGGGGCTTGTCCCACAGGAGTGCCCGCTGCTCGTCGGCGTCCAGCAGCCCGTCGGCGGCGACAGCCAACGCCCTTGGTTCTGCGAACAGTCGGGCAACGACCTCCTCGGCCCGCACCCGCGGCCACACGGCGTCGACGTACTCCCGGACCGCCCGCGCCCGCGAGATCCTCTGCACCCAGGCGTTCGACTGCGGCCCGGCCCGCCGCTCGGCCTGCTCCTGGATGCACCGCACGACCCGCATCCGCACCCGCTCACGCCCGATCCCGTACGGCGGCTCCTCACGCCGTGCGCCCTCGACGATCCGCACGAGTTCACCGGCCCCGACCCGCCACCGGTAGGAACCGTCGTCCACGGACAGCGGCTCGACCCCCTCGCTGGAGACATGCGCGTACAGCGCCCGGCGCAGCACCTCCGCCATCCGGGCGTCGTGCTTGACGACGGCGGCCCGTTCGCTGTCGGTCCCCCTGACCGGGTGCGCGGCGATCTCCTCCTGGAGGGTCGACTGCCGTACGCCCGTCTCGCCGAGGGCCGGAAGCACCTGGGAGATGTAGGAGAGGAAGGTCCGGTTGGGCCCGAGGATGAGCAGTCCGCCGCGCTTCATGCGCTGCGGATGGGTGTAGAGGAGATAGGCGGCCCGGTGCAGCCCGACGGCGGTCTTTCCGGTGCCGGGAGCACCCTGCACGCACACGGAGACGCCCAGATCCCCTCGTACGAGATCGTCCTGCTCGGGCTGGATGGTCGCCGCGATGTCCCGCATGGGGCCGACGCGGGGCCGCTCGATCTCCCGGGCGACGATGTCGCTCGCCCGGGACTCGCCCCGGTCGAGGTGCTCGTCCTCGAGGCCGGTGAGGTCGGCGGAGTCGCCGCGGCTGCCGGGGGCCCAGCCGAACCTGCGCCGGACCGCGACGCCCTGCGGGTCGCCGGCGCTCGCCTGGTAGAAGGCGCGGGAGACGGGCGCCCGCCAGTCGACGACCAGCGGCGGGGCGGCGACGTCCTCACTGATCCGCAGCCGCCCGATGTGCAGCGACTGCTCGGCGGTGTCCAGCCGCCCGAAGAACAACGGCCCTTCGGGCAGCTCCCGCATCTCCTTCGCCCGACTGCGCAGCCGGTACCCGAGCACCTCGGCGTCGGCACCGGAGGCGGAGACGTCCTCCCCGGTGACGACCTGCTCCTGGGCCCCGTCGACCATGGCGGCGAGGGCGCTGCGGCAGCGGTCGTGATGGGCGCGTTCGCGGTGGAGGGACTCTTTCAGGGCGGGCGGGGCGGGGTCGGCTGACGTCATGGGCACAAGCGTACCCAACTAACGTAACCGGGTTAAATATTTTACCGAGTCTCACCTATGCGAGATGCGGCAGGCCCGCCGCCAGCACCCCGAACGCCCGCTCCGCCGCGGCCAGGGCATCCGCCCGTACGTCCTCCACCCGCTCCCCGTCGGCGATCCGCCGCCAGTTCTCCATGGCCAGAATCCGCTGCACGGCAACGATCTGCCCGGCGGCGAGCCGGGCCTCCAGCCCACCGCCGAGGACTTCGGCCAGGGCGGCCTCGGACCGCTGCTGGTAGGCGTACACGCGGGCGACGAGGGAGGGGGTGCCGTAGAGGAGGGAGTGAAAGGCGAGGACGTGCGGATGGTCGTTGAGCCCGGTGACCGGATCGCCCCGCTCCAGCCCGTCGAGAAAGTGCCGCCGCAGCGCGGCGAGCGGCGTGGGCCCCCCGGCCACCACCCGAGCGGCCTCCCCCTCGTGATCGGCGATCCGGTGCAGGACGAGATCCTCCTTCGCCGGGAAGTACCGAAAGAGGGTCGGCTTGGAGATCCCGGCGGCTGCGGCGACCTCGGCGACGGACACGGCATCGAAGCCGCGCTCCAGGAACAGCCGGACGGCGATCTCGGAGACCTCTTGATACATCCGCTGCTTCTTGCGTTCACGCAGGCCGGGCCCAGGGGAGGCCGTCTCGCTCATGAGAAGAGCTTACGCAGCGGGTCAGCACCCATGTTCCAGGTGCTGTCGAACGAGTGCCCTCATGATCTGCGCCCGGGTCGGCAGCGTATCCAGGCCGAGCGGCTCGGCCGCAGCCGCCAGGACCTCTTGGAGTCGCCAGGCGGCCCGGGGCAACGCCACCCAGTGGAACTCCGGTCCGCGGCTCAACGACGTCGTGGTGCGGATGACGTCGGTGAACACCGACTGCGCTCGCTTGAACGCGAGGAGCCTCGGCAGGTCCTCCGCCCAGCCGTACGAGCTTCCGCGCCTGACACGCTCCACCACCCGGCACCACTCCTGGGCCATGCGGACTCCCTGAACAGGCGGATACCGCATCAGGTACAGGTGCGTGGCCAGGTCATAGAGGGGGTCGCCGAGCGTGGCCAGCTCCCAGTCGATCACCCAGAGCCGACCCTGTGGATCGAGTATGAGGTTCTTGCGGTGCAGGTCCGCGTGGAGCAGGCAGAACGGCCGGGTCCTCATCCCGGACACGCGCTTCCTGAGCCAGGTGAATGACTCGTGCGTCAGGCCGAGTTCATGGAACAGGCCCTCGAAGCGCGGCAGGTTCCTTGCGTAGACCTGCTCCTGCATGAAGACGATCAGGAGGTCCAGGAAGCCGTCGGTGTCACCGTCCGCGGCACGGTCCTCGTGCTCACAGCGTCGTTCGGCCCAGAGATCCTCCGGTCTGATGCGCACCGTTTCGTGGAACAGGTCGACGATCTGGTCGAACACCGAGTGAGGAACCCGTCCGCCCGCCATACGGCGTGTGGGGAGGGTGCGACCCTCGATGAACCTCTGAAGTCCGACGCCCTCGACCGCGACGACATCGGGGATCGGCGTGATGTGCCCCGCCAGGCTGCGCAGCAGTTGCTCTTCGGATGCGAAGCAGCGCCGGTCGAGCCAGAGGACCCCCTCGCGCGGCTCGCGGAACTTGACGGGCAGCTTTCCGCCCGGCAGCAGGAGCACGTACGTCTCGTGGTGATAGCCCTCCAGGGGACCCTTGATGACCTTGGCGCCGGTCAACAGGTCGTCATCGACGCGCCGCCTCGCCCACAGCGCCGACTCCAGGCTCATGGGCACCCCTCTCCCACAGCTCGCCGGACAAAGGAGCGTACGCCTCCAGCACGACTTCGGTCCCGGCCTGTCGCAGCCGGGCTCTCTTCGCCTCGTTCCTGCCGTACCCGATGAACCGGACGTCCGCCCGTGCGGCGGCCTCGACGTCCGCCGGGGTGTCCCCGATCATCACCGCCGCCTCCGGCGGGAGGTCCAGGCTGCGCAGAGCTCGCAGCAGGACGTCCGGGTGGGGCTTCATCAGGTCGGGGTCGGCGGTCCGGCCGTGGATGACCGTGAAGTGCTCGCGCAGGCCACGGGAGCGGAGGTAGAGGTCGGCCGCGAGCGGCGAGTTGTTGGTGACGATCGCCAGGCGCAGCCCGGCCCCGACCAACCTGCGGACGAAACTGTCCGCATCCGGCGTGGGCCAGGCGGACCACGCCGCCTCCATCTCCCCCACCGTCACGCACCGCTCCAGTGTGTCCACCACGGCCGCGAGGTCCTCGTCTGTGACGCCGAGAGCGCCGGGGTCCGCCTTCCATCGGGCCCCGTGGATCGCGCGCAGCACCAAGTGGGGGTCCTTGTGGTTCAGTTCCTCCCCCGTCAGCAGGTGGGTGAGGCCGAAGTCAGCGACGAGAGCCCGCAGCCGGTCGGCCAGCACGATCGAGGAGCCCTCAGGAAACAGCCGGCAGACGGGCCCGTCGAAGTCGAAAAGGACACACCGGGTGCGCGCACCGTCCTTGCCGTCCGAGCCGTCCCCGAAGAGCATCCGCGCGGCGGCTACCCCAGCAGCCATGCCGTCCCGATCAGCCACGTCGCTCCGATCAGCCACCGCGCCGCCGTCGCGACCGCCCCGCCCCGCGGATGCGGGCTCTGCGGCTTGTCGTTCCGCTGTTCGCGCGGTTCGTCCCATCCACGGGACCCCTTCCTGCTTCCGGCGGCCATCGCGGCCCGCTGCTCCGACGCGTGCCATCGCCTCAGCGCCACCACGGCCTCTTCCTCGTCCACCTGGAGATACGGGAGCCCCAGCGGCTCCCGGGCGCGCCGTACCGCCCTGCATATCCGGGTGGCGGCGCCGGCGAACTCCTGGTCCGTCGGGTGGTCCGACAGGGTGAGGGCTGCGCGCATCACATCGGGGAACACCGACTGGGCGTATTCGAAGCCCAGGTACACGGGCAGGTCGTCGGCCAGGCCTTGCGTCACCGCCGAGTGCCCGGTGCGGTGCATCGCCTCGGCCCACCGCTGGACCATGTGGTCCCGTTCCGTCTCCTCGTAATCCATGCGTACGACATGGATGGCCAGGTCGTGCAAAGGGTCGCCGTACATGCCGAGTTCCCAGTCGATGACCACGATCTGTTCGCCGTCCAGCCCCGGGGTGAGCACGAGGTTGCCCCGATGGACATCGGTGTGGAGCAGGATGAACGGCCGCGAGGTCAGAGACGGCACGGCGCGCAGGAAGCGCTCCATCGCGTCGTCCGGGATGCCCACCGCGCGGAACAGTTCGCCGAAACGCGGCAGGTTGGCCCAGTGCACCCGGGACGCGACGAACCGCGCCAGATGATGCAGGAAGCCCAGGCTGTCCCCGGAGAGGGGCCAGTTCGGCGGCCGGGGCGGGAGGACGTCCGGCGGGACGTCGGCCAGCTCGGCGAAGAAGTCGGCCAGCTGCGCCAGCCGGTCCATGCCGATCGTTCCCTTCCCCACCGCGTCGGACAGCACGCGTCCGGGCACATACGAGTACACGGAGAGCTCCCCGAAGTCCGCGAGACAGCGCGGTGTGCGACTCACGTAGGGCGCGACGGCTTTCAGAATGTCCGACTCGTGTGCCCAGGTCCGCTGGACCACCTCGATCGTCTGGAGGGGCGTTCGGAACTTGGCCCGGACCTGGCCGGACCGTTCGCCCAGCAGCCGGGCCAGCGGCTGTCCGAGCTTCTGGACGTGGTTCATGTTGTGGTGACCCATGATCACCATTTCCTGGGCCGTCCGAAGGCGATATTCAGCGACGATACGCGCGAACAACCCATGCCCTCGGCGGAGCAGTTGGAGCGACATGAGGCGGCACGGTACTCCATCGAATGCCCGATCCCACGTGGTGTCACTATGTGGACGACCTCCTGTCACGGACAGTCCGCAGCGTGGGTTCACTCGCTTGCGAGCACGTCCCAGACCTTGTCGAACCAGGACTGCCAAGTGGTCACGGCGGCCGAGGCCTGCGAGTCCTCGCTGCTGTCCTTGACGATGTAGGTGAACGGCGCGCCGAAACCCTCCACGTCGATCGCCTGGACGTCCTTGTCGAGTGCCCGCAGGTTGACGGGCCGTTCGACCGGCATGTACGGAGCGAACAGGACTTCCTCGCCGTTGAGCAGGTAGAGCTTGAGTGTCGGCGTCAGCCGCACATGGCGGACCTCCAGGTCGACGTCCTTCACCTTGCGCTCGGCCCTGAGGTCGTAGAGCTTTGTGTGGATGGCGGCCGTGTTCCACTGGGTGGTCTCCAACAGGCGCTGGTGTACGGCCTCTTCGTACTGAGGGTCCACGGCCTCGGGGTAGGGCCGCTCCCTCAGGTTCTCGGCAGGCAGCAGCATGCGCAGGGCGATGTGATGCGGAGCAGGCACCAGACCGCCGCGAATGCGTTGCTCCTGCCGGTCGATGTGCCTGTTCAGCGTCTCGGATGTCAGGGTGAAGACGTCCAGGACGACCTCGTCCCTTTCGAAGGCCTTGTCGATCACGGCCCCCAGCGACACGCTGTCCCCGCTGACGGAGGGGATGAGCGACCCGGTCCTGATGACCCTGGAGCCACTCCCCCGTCGTGACTCGATCCAGCGCTCGTTGACGAGCGTCTTCAGCACCCTCTGGACGGTGTCGCGGGAGACACCGAACTCGACCGCCAAGTCGCGCTGAGGCGGCAGATTCGAGTTGAGCGCGTACGTCCCGTTGGTCAGGCGGTTCAGCAGTTCACCCTTGACACGCTCGAACTCGGCGCCGCCTCCGTCCCCGGCCCGCTCTTCGACCTGCCCGTTGGGTCCTTCGCTCACGCAGCGATCGTACTCCTCCAGTCCGGAACCAGCCCACTTCTGGGATCGACAAGTAAGCCGATCGGCCGAAGGTTAGTCGATCAGTCCAGTTGGGCAGGTAACCATCAGGCAACCCATCCAATTGACAGGCACGTGCAGGGATGTGCGAGGGGAGGAAGCGGTGACGATCACGACGAGCCTCTCCGAGCAGGGCCGCTCAAGGCCCGGCGAGCACCCCCAGCACTTCGTCCAGGGAGTGCACCAGGAACCCGGCTCCCGCCTCCCGCAGCTCCTTCTCCTTCCTCTCGTTGCGCGCGTAGCCCAGGAAGGCGACGCCGGCACGCCGGGCCGCCTCGACGTCCGGGGGCGAATCGCCGAGCATCAGAGCGTCCGAAGGGGTCGCCCCGAAGGCACGCAGTGCCTGCTCAAGGCAGTGTGGATGCGGCTTGAGCAGGCCCGGGTTCCGGGTGCGCCCGCAGACATGCGCGAAGCAGTCGTCCAGTCGTCGCCCCTCCAGGTACTTCCGCACCGCCAGGGGGGAGTTGTTCGTGGTGACGGCCAGTTGCGCACCACTCGCCGCCCAGGTGCGGACAAGCGGGTCCGCGTAGTGGGTGGGCATGGAGGACGATACGGCCTTGAGTTCCTCGCGAGTGAGCCGCTCCTCCAGGGAGGTCACCAGACCGCTTCCCGGACGCCGGCGGCCGACCGCCCGCAGCACGTCCCAGGGATCGGTCGTCTGCCTCTCCTCGTCGGTCAGCAGATGCCCTGCCTCCAGGCCGTCGAGCCACTGGACGAGTCCGCGGGCCACGCCGTCCGCGCTGTGTCCGGCAAACACACGGCAGATGGGGCCGTCGAAGTCGAAGAGCACGTAACGGGCTCGCGTGATCAGTTGCTGGAGGTTCTCCGTCTGTGTCGCCACCGGTTCAGTCTGCGCCACACCCGGTGGTCGACGGCATCCGGCCCACGGGCGACATCAGCTCAGCGTCAGGTCCGTCGTGATGGTTTTCCAGAGGGCGTCGAACCACTTCCGGGATTGCTCCACAAAAGCGGCGTCCCGTTGGCCCCCTCTCTGCTCGAAGGAGAAGAGGAGCGACATGCCGCCCAAGGCGTCGTACATCTCGAAGGTTTCGCTGCCCCACTCCTCCTCCCGCTTGGTGATCATGTAATACCCGATCAGCGCCTCGGAGCCGTTGAGCAGGTAGAGCTTGACGGGTGGGGTGAACGGCAGGGCGCGGAAGGTGACGTGCACGTCGATGCCGTACGTGCTGCGCAGGGCCAACAGGTTGTGCCGAAGCACCTGGCCCTGGGCGTTGCGCATGGCCAGCCAGCGCTGATGGACAGGGTCGTCGTCGTCACGGCCGTCGACCGGGACCGGGAACGCGAGGTTGATGTCGCGCGACGGCAGCAGGATGCGGACCTCGACGGACCTGGGTCGGAGGCGGCCCTCGTGGATGAGGCGGAGCGGCTCTCCCAAGGCCAGCATCAACGTCTCCGCCGTGAGGCAGGCCGCGTCGATCCGCACCTCCTCCGCCTCGAACGCCGCAGCCAGGCGTGGGGCGAGGCTCACCATCGTCGGCTGGGGTTCGTCACCGTTCCGAGGAGGTACGGCGATCCGCGGCGGGCTCCCCTTGCTGACGTTGCTGAGCAGCCCGTCCTCCTGGAGGGCGCGCAGAGCCTGGCGGACCGTGCCCCGCTCCACGCCGAACTCGTCGGAGAGTTCGGCCTGGGTGGGCAGCCGGTCCCCCGCCTTGAGGTCGCCCGAGCGGATGCGTTCCCGGAGGATGTCGGCGATCTCCTCGGGCGAGTGCCTTCTCCTGCCGTTCACTGCCACGTTCTCCTGGGTCACGACCAAACGCTACAACTGCGACCCATCCGCAGGGACTTGTTCGGAAGCTGTTCTCAGATGTCGGCCAACTCGGAGCAACTCAAGACGACTGGCAACCAACTTCGCCAAGTTGGCCGAGTCATCAGGTCGAAGGAGGCACCGCCGTGCCCGTGATCGCCTTCCTGCTCGCCGTCTGCGTCATGACCCTCGACCAACTCGCCCAGTGGCGGTACGGCCCGGTCGGCATCGTCGCGCTGATACTGCTCGCCGTCGGGATCAGGGCACGCAACCACACCTGCAGCACCATCGGCGCGGTGGTCCTGGCCCTGCTGGTCACAAGGCCGGCGTTGTGAACCGGCCGGGATCAGCTCTCCAGCGAGAGATCCGAACTGATTGTCTCCCACAGGGCGTCGAACCACAGCTGCGACTGCTCCACGAAGGTGGTGTCACGCAGGCCGGCGCCTTGCGCGAAGGCGAACAGCATGGACTGTGTGCCCTCGGCGGCGTACGTCTCCAGGCGCTCCTGATCGACCTGCTCCTCGCGCCGCGTGAGCGTGTAGTACGCGAAGAGCGCCTCCGTGCCGTTGAGCAGGTACAGCTTCACGGGCGGGGTGAAGGGCAGGGCGCGGAAAGAGACATGCACGTCGATGCCGTGCGTGCTGCGCAGGGCGAGCAGGTTGTGACTGAGGACCTGGCCCTGAGCGTTGCGCTGGGACAGCCAGCGGCGCTGCAGCCGGCCGTCGGCGGACGCGTCCACCGGTGTCGGGAAGGCCAGGTCGATGTCGCGGCTGGGCAGCAGGACGCGGACGTCCACCTTGGCCGGTTTCAGTCGCCCCGCATGGATCTGGCGCAGGGGTTCGCCAATCGCGAGGTTGAGGGAGACGGCGGTCAGACAGAGCGCGTCGATCTCCACGTGCGGGGCCGCAAAAGCCTCCGCCATACGCGGGGCCAGCCCCGCCATCGTAGGCGTCGGCGGGGCCCCTGGGCCGCCCAGGGGCCTGCCGACGCCCAGGTGGGAGGCGACGGTCGCGGGGCTTCCCTTCGACACGTTGGTGAGCAGGTTCTCCGACTGCAGGATGCGCAGCGCCTGTCGGACCGCGCCACGCTCGACGCCGAACTCGTCGGCCAGCATCGCCTGGGTGGGCATGCGCTGCCCCGGCCTGAGCACACCGGCCTTGATCCGCCCACGCAGTTCGTCGGCCACCGCTTTGTGCGACGGCTCAGGCCGCGGGGCCCGCTGCTGCCCGTTGGGTGGGGCGTCGTCCGCGTTCACATCGGAAGATTACAACTTCGAGCCATCTTTCGGCAGTTATCCAGAAGATGGTAACCAGAGACTTCCAACTAAGCATAACTTGGAGTAAGTTGGTAACCAACTTACTCAACATGGTTGCACTTTCCGGTGGTTGGTTGTTCTGGCGGCTCAGCACCTCATATCGGCGGAGCCCGCTCCGCCGCTCGGAAGGATGAACTCCATGCCTCTCGTCGCCCTCGCCATGGCGGCCCTCGCCATCGGATTCGAGCAGCTCATCCAGTGGAGGTACGGGCCGATGGGCATCATCGCCTTCGTCGCCCTGTCCCTCGGACTCAAGGCCAGGAACACCGCGATCAGCGGCCTGGGAGCAGTGATCCTCGTGATGCTGCTCGCCCAACCGAGCTGACTTTCCGTCGGCCGGACCCGTTTCCGGCTGGCCGGGCTCCCTTCCGGAGGGGAGCCGGGAGCCCGGCCAGTCTGTGCCAAGCGCACAGTCACAACTGAACACCGACAACAGAACAGCTCCGCAGCACAGCCACAACCGAAGAGATCTGATCGCACAGTCACAACTTCAGAGCACAGCTACGGATGAGTCATCGACACCGCCTGCCGGAAGGAGGCCTCAGAACATGTCCGGGCACCAAGGCCGCCTGGACGTACGCAGCAGGGCGTCGGCCACCTGGGCGGCGCCCGCTCGTTCTTCCCGCACCCGGCCCAGTGCCGCAAGCCTCAGCGCCGACTCGTCGCCCAGCCACAGCCGCGCCAACTCAGCGACAGGCAGGGAGAGTTCGGCGCTGCTTGTCGTCGGCGTGCAGGACGCGCCCTGCGGCGAGGCCTCCAGCCGGTAGCGCCCGCCGGTGAACCCACCGGGGTCGCTCACCTCCAGCACCACCGAGCCCGCACCCTCGTACGTCCGCGCCTCCAGAGCCCGTACGACGTCCAGGATCCGAACCCACAACCAGTCCGTCTGCGAGGTGATACCGGCGGCTCTCGGGTCCGGCAGCAGGAGAGGAAGCAAATCGTCGGGGGCCCGCTGACCACTCTTGAGGCGGGTGACCCAGTCGATCGAGGCGAGGTAGCGCCACAGGGCCTGCTCGGCGGCCGGGGTCGTGGTGATCAGGCCGCGGACCGTCGCCGTGTCGGCCGGCTGCTTGGCGTCACCCCAGTTGTCGTCCACCTCGTACGCGACCAACCCCTCCAGCGTGCCGTCGGCCGAGCGGTACGCGGCGAAGAAGGGCTCCGTCCACTTCGGGTCGACACGCACGGCACCGGTGTTGAGCTGCCACCACCAGTCACCGCGGCTGACAGCGCCCGGGGTCGCGCGGCGGAAGCGGTCGTGCAGCTCAGGGCCGATCTTGCGGACGTCCTCGGGGTCGACCAGGTCGATACGGGCGCCACCCTCCGGGCCCGACCAGCGGGTGTCGAGGCCGGTGCGCGGGAGATCGACGGTCCACTCGGCGGCGGAGGTGGCGGGGCCGAAGCCGAAGCGGCCGTAGATCGGGTACTCGGCGGCGATGAGCGTGGCCACGACGTCCCCGCGCTCCTTCGCCGCGGCGAGGTCCCGGTTCATCATGCGGGTGAGCAGGCCGCGACGGCGGTGGGTGGCCGTGACGGTGACGCCGGAGACGGCGTCGGCCTCGACCGCGGCGCCGCCCACCGCGGTGACCTCCTGGGCGAAGGAGCGGAACGTCGCCACACACCGGACCCCGTCGAAGGCGCCGAGGTAGCGTCCGGGCTCGAACTGGGTGCGGCGGGACTCGACTTCGGTCTCCCAAGGGGTGGGCCCCTGAAGGAAACCGGCCTTCACCGCGCGGATCCATTCGGGGAATTCGGCCTCGGTGATCGGGCGGACGTCGATAGCGGAGTGTGCGGAGGTCATGAGGGCCACGGTAGGTGGCGGGAAGGAGGACGTCGCACGAATTTCAGTGCAGCTCGCGCACCAGTTCCAGGAGCGGCTGCAGGGAGGACACGACGGTCTCGGCACCCGCGTTCCTGAGCAGGCACGCGGACGTCTCGGTGCGCGCATGGCCGAGGAAGGGTATGCCCGCCCGCCGTGCCGCCTCGTGGTCCCCAGGGCTGCCACCGATCACCAAAGTGGCTGAAGGGGTGGCGCCCATGGCGTGTACGGCCTGGTTGAGGATGTGCGGATGCGGTTTCAGCAGGTCGAGGTTGCTCGTACGACCGTAGATGTGCGGGGCGAAGCAGCCGAGCAGCTGACGGCCGCCGAGATACCGGGTCACCGTACGCGCGGAATTGTTGGTCACCACGGCGAGCCGCGTGCCGACGGCTGTCCATGTGCGTATCAGCGGATCCGCCCAGACCGTGGGGTACGCGGTCCGGGCCGCCTCGAGTTCGTGCTGCGTCAGCAACTCCTCCAACTCGCCCAGCAGATCACTGCACGGACGGCGCTCGTTGACCGCGTGCAGGACGACCTGCGGATCCGGGTGCTGCCTCTCCTCTGGCGTCAACAGCCCCCGAAACCCCTGACCCTCCAGCCAGGACACCAAGCACGCTGCGACATCCCGTGCCGGATACCCCGCGAACAGGCGGCAGATCGGCCCGTCGAATGCGAAGAGGACGAAGCGGGCTCGGACGATCAGCTCGCGCAGGTTCTCCGCATCTGCTGCCACCGGTTCCGTCTGCGCCGTATCAGAGGTCACCAGAAGAGTGTCGGCCCAGCGGCGGTGGTTTCCCAGAGGGCGTCGTACCGTCACACGAGCAGGTCGTCCACCTGAGCCTCCCCGTCCCGGTACCGTCGCGCGATCTCGGCGCTGCACTCGTCTGTCGTGTGCTGCAGTCGCTGCCGGCGCCGGGAGACCTGCTGCTCGTACCCGACGAGACGGCCCATCGCGGTGTTCAGCTCCAGGTCCGTGCGTGCGGCCAGGTCGGAGAGTTCGACCTCGGCAAGCATGTCGGCAGCCAGCTGCCGATACTCCTCGCTGTGGGGTGTGCCCAGGGTGACGTG
Source organism: Streptomyces sp. NPDC049541 (assembly GCF_044465725.1). Classification (NCBI taxonomy): domain Bacteria; kingdom Bacillati; phylum Actinomycetota; class Actinomycetes; order Kitasatosporales; family Streptomycetaceae; genus Streptomyces; species Streptomyces sp. NPDC049541. The sequence continues at coordinate 569,155 of NZ_JBITLY010000006.1, forward strand.
GCGGGCCGAGGAGCGGTGGCGGGCCGGGGCGTCCGTGAGGATCTCCGGGAGGCGCTCGACGACGGAGGCCGCTCCTGCAGGCGACCTCCGCGCCAGCTCGGCGCGCAGGATGTCGATTCGGCCCTGGAGCAGTCGCCGTACATAGCTGAGGTCCGCCTCGTCGCGCTGCGCGTCCCTGCGCAGGGTGCGCAGTTCGGGCAGGCTCAGCACGGCCAGATCGTGCTCGGGCGGACCGTCGGGCAGTCGCGGGCCGCCGAGGCTGTCCCCGCTCTCTCTGCCTTCCCCGCTGTCCGGGCTGTCCGTGCGCTGCACGGGCGGCCGCAGCGGCGCCCGCTCTCCCGCGCGGATCAGCGAGACAACCCCAGGAGGCTGCCCAGTACTCGGTGTGCTCATGTGCCTCAACCGTCCCCTCGACCGGCGTGTGGGAGCATCGTGCCACCCCAAGTGGCCGCTATGTGACCGAGTGCCCCCGAACAGCCCCAGATGGGGGGTTAAGGATCATTGACGAACCCCTCAGCGGGTCGCCCCCGTCCGCACGGCATCATGGCTGCATGCGAGCAGTGGTGCAGAGGGTCGACGGCGCGAGCGTCGTCGTCGACGGCGAGACGGTCGGGGAGATCCGTGGTGAGGGCCTGTGCGCCCTGGTGGGAGTCACACACGAGGACACCAAGGAGAAAGCGGCGCAACTCGCGCGCAAGCTGTGGTCGATCCGCATGCTGAATGACGAGAAGTCGTGCAGCGACATCGACGCCCCGCTCCTCGTCGTCAGCCAGTTCACGCTCTACGGCGACGCCCGCAAGGGCCGCCGCCCCACCTGGAACGCCGCCGCGCCGGGGGACGTCGCCGAGCCCCTGGTCGACGAGGTCGTCGCCCAGCTGCGGGCACTGGGCGCGACGGTGGCCACGGGCCGGTTCGGCGCCAAGATGCGGGTGTCCCTGACGAACGACGGGCCGTTCACCGTTCTGCTGGAGATGTGAGCGGCCAAAGGCTACAACCTGTCGTCGTCTTAGGGCAGTTCTTCGAGAGTTGTTTATCAGTGGGGACCAGGTGGGGATAACTTAATCGTAGTTGGTTGCCAACTTGATGGAGTTGGCGGAAGCTTCTCCCTGTCAGCCCAGGTGAGCCAGGCGTTCGACCCCATGGCAGCCGACTCCCGGAACCCGTAGCAGCGGGTTCCGAAGACAGGGGCGGCCCCAGCCGGATCACTTCCCGGCCGGGGCCCCAGTCGTGCTTTCGGTACGGCAGACGGCGGACCCCCGTCTCCCTTGTTCTTCCGCCCCAAATCCCGTACAGCCGCACCGTGTTGGAGTACCCCGCCGACGGGCATCTCTCGGAGCACGGAATATGCGGCTGCTACCGCGTCCTCCGAGTCTCACCTGGGCTGAAAACGCGTTGAAGGGAGAAGCGGCATGGAACACCGACCACCCGCAGGACAGACCCCGGAGGACCCGCCCACGCCACCACCGCAGGCCACCGGCCCCGGCGTCGCGCGGCTTCCCATGTCGAACGCGATCACGGCGGTGATCATCGCTGTCGCGACCCTGGTCGGCGGCATCACCGTGCTGCTGGTGATGCCGGGCGTGATGGAGGCCCTCGGCACTGCCGTGACCATCACCGGCTCGGGCTTCGCCCTGGCCGCCAAGGTCGCCGTACCACGCTGACAACGGGGGACCTACGGCTCGACGATCACTTCCTGCGCCGCCGCCGTGTCCCCCGCCACCAGCCGCGCGTCCACCGGGACGTTGCGCTTCACCAGGGCCAGTGCGACCGGGCCCAGCTCGTGGTGGCGTACGGAGGTCGTGATGAAGCCGATCTTGCGGCCGTCGGGGTCCTCGTCAGCGAGGCGGATCTCCGTGCCGGGCGTGGGGAGGTGGACCTCGCTGCCGTCCAGGTGCAGGAAGACCAGGCGGCGCGGCGGCTTCCCCAGGTTCTGCACCCGAGCCACCGTCTCCTGGCCCCGGTAGCAGCCCTTCTGCAGATGCACCGCCGTACCGATCCAGCCCAGCTCGTGCGGGATGGTGCGGTGGTCGGTCTCGAAGCCCAGGCGCGGGCGGTGCTGTTCGACGCGCAGCGCCTCGTACGCCAGGATCCCGGCGGGCGGGCCGGCCTTCTCCGCGTACGACTCGAGGTCCGTGCGCGGGAGGAACAGGTCGCGGCCGTACGGCGTCTCGCGTACGGCGACGCCCTCCGGCACCTCGGCGATCGAGCCAGCCGGCAGGTACACGACCGCGAACTCGGCCGTTCGGTCGGCCACTTCGACCTTGTAGAAGAACTTCATCGACTCCAGGTACGCGATCAGCGCGTCCTGGGTGCCCGGTTCGACATGCGCCCAGACCGTCTCGCCGTCGTCGACCAGATACAGCGCATGCTCGATGTGCCCGTGCGCGGACAGGATCAGCGCCTCGGTGGCCTGGCCGGCCGGGAGGTCGCTGACGTGCTGGGTGAGGAGCAGGTGCAGCCAGCTCAGACGGTCCTCGCCGGTGACGGTGACGACCCCGCGGTGCGAGAGGTCGACGAAACCGGTGCCGTCGGCGAGGGCGCGCTGCTCGCGGAACAGTTCGCCGTAGTGGGCGGCGACGCCTTCGTCCACGCCCTCGGCGGGGACGGCGCCGGGCAGGGACAGGAGGGGGCTCTTCATATGCACAAGCCTACGACTCGGTAGTTGAACTCTTCAGCGAGCAGTCCCGGCATCTGCCGAAGATCGCGAAGTGCTTCATGTCCGTCTCGAAGCCGAACTCCCGCCGCAGCTTCGCGGTGAACTCGGCGGCCACCGACACATCGGCCTCGATCACGTTCTGGCAGTCCCGGCAGACCAGGTGGATGTGGTGGTGCCGGTCCGCGAGGTGGTACGTCGGCGCCCCGTGCCCGAGGTGGGCGTGGCTGACGAGGCCCAGCTCCTCCAGCAGCTCCAGCGTCCGGTAGACCGTGGAAATGTTGACCCCCGACGCCGTCTTCTTCACTTCCGTGAGGATGTCGTCGGGGGTCGCGTGCTCCAGGGCGTCCACGGCTTCGAGCACGAGTTGCCGCTGCGGCGTCAGCCGGTAGCCGCGCTGCCTGAGGTCGCTCTTCCAGTCGGTGCTCACCACACCGAAGAGTCTAGAACTACTTGTACTTGTCAGAACTACTCGGAAAACGCCACGGGGCTGCTCGGCACGGCCGGACTACTTGAAGAACGCGATGCCGTCGTCCGGCATGTCGTCCGGCAGGGCCTTGGCCCAGCGCTCGACGTCCTCCGGGGTGACGACCTTCTTCAGGTGCGCCGACATGTAGGGGCGCAGCTCGACCTCGGGGGTCTGCTTCTCGCCGACCCACATGAGGTCGCTCTTGACGTAGCCGTACAGGCGCTTGCCGCCGCTGTACGGGCCGGAGGCGGCCGTCCGGGCGACCGCGTCCGTGACCAGGTCGATCTGCGGCTTCTTGTCGGCCATCTCGCCGTACCAGATCTCGACGACACCGTCGTCGCGGACCATCGTCACCTCGACCTTGCGGTCGGCGTCGATGCGCCAGAAGCCGTGCTCGGACTCCAGCGGGCGGACCTTGTTGCCGTCGTTGTCCAGCACCCAGGTGCGGGACTGGTACTCCAGGAAGTCCCGGCCGTCATGGCTGAAGGTGACCTCCTGCCCGAAGTTGCACTTCTCGGCACCGGGGAAGTCGTGCACGCCCGCGCCCGCCCAGCTGCCGAGCAGGAAGGCGAGGGGGACGAGGTCCTTGTGGAGGTCGGACGGGATCTCGATCATGGGTCGGCAGTTCCTTGAGGGGACCTTGATGGGGGTCAGCGCTGGCCCTGGTACAGCTTCTTCACGGTCAGCCCGGCGAAGGCGAGGACGCCGACGCAGACCAGGATCAGCAGGGCTTCGAAGAATGCCTCAAGCACGGGGTGCTCCTTGATGAGCTGAGGGTGGGCGGTACACAAAGGCCGGGCCCCAGCTTACGCGGCCGGGGTCCGGCACTCCTTGTGAGGTACGCCCAAGCGGGACTCGGGCGGACGTCAGCCGAGCAGTTCGCTCTGCAGGGCCACCGTCTGCCGGAACGGTACGGCCTTCGCCGCACCCTTCCTGGACTGCAGGATCACCGCGAGGACGTCACCGGCGGAGAGGTATCCCTGCCGGGTCTGCTCGGCGCCGTGCGGCCTCTCCTCGAGGTAGACGGAGTAGTTGACATTGTGGTCGTGGGCCTCGGCCGGGAAGTCCGTGTCGAAGACGGAGCCGTCCGCGCCGCGCACCTGCTGTCGGGGGCCGTCGATCGGGGCCTCTTGGGAGAACAGCTGGTCCACGACCTCCGCCGTGCCGAACTGCAGCAGGTAGACGCGGGTGCGCGTGCCGTCCGGCGTGGTCCAGCCGCGGGCCGCGATGTGCCGCAGACCATCGTCGACGATCTCCTGCCGCAGGTCGTCGCGGGCGGAGCCCGGAGCGAACTCGGCCAGGAAGTCCTTCGTCGCCAGCCAGCCGTCCTTGCCGCGCAGCTTCTCGTCCTGCACCGCTCCCCGGGGTGCGGGCAGGACGAGTTCACGCAGGTCGGCGTAGTGGGCGCCGGCCGTGTTGTCCTCGGCGAAGGGCCCCGGACTGCCGGAGGGCAGCGGCGGCCTGACGAGCGTCGGGTAGTCCCAGCGTCCGTCCGACTGCGTCGCCAGCCCCGGTACGTCGGTCCGCTTCATCGACTGGATGCCGTACGCCGTCCCCGCACCGGCCGCCGCGAACACCACGACGGCGGCGGTCCAGCGAAGGGCCGCGTTCAGCACTCGGCGGTTCTTCCTCGCCGGGGCGGGGGCCGGGTCCTCGTCCGGGGCCGACGGCTGCGGCGGGACCACAACGGCCTGCGGCTCGCTCTGCACGGTGGGCTCGGTCTGCACGGTGGGCTCGGTCTGCACGGTGGGCTCGGTCTGCTCGGTCTGCTCGGTCTGCTCGGTCTGCTCGGTCTGCTCGGTCTGCTCGGTCTGCTCGGTCTGCTCGGTCTGCTCGGTCTGCTCGGTCATACGGCCTCTCCCGGCTCGGCGATGCGGTCGAGCTGGTCCTTCAGGAGCTGCGCGATCCCCTTGGAGTCGAACGGCTTGACCCCGTCCGCGGTGACGGTGACCAGCACGTTTCCCCGGTAGGCGGAGCAGAACATCGCCTCCAGGTCCTCGCTGGAGTCCTTGGGCGGCAGGAAGCACGCGGCGTCCTTGTAGCCCTCGATCTTCGGCCCCTTGCGGAAGACGTCGAGCCTGTCGAGGAACTCGTTCTGGGACGCCGAGATGTTCCGGACGGCGGCCCTGTTCTTCATCTGGGACAGCTGGATGTTCACGGCTACGGCGGTGTCCGAGAAGAACTCGCTGCCGGCCCCCTTGACGTAGCTGCGCATCGCCATGCCCTCGATGTGCTGCTTGTCGATCAGCTTCTCCAGCTGTCTGCGCTGGGTGCGCGGCAGGTTCCGCAGCGACTCCTTGCGCAGGGCGGTGGCCTGGGCGCCGCTGAGCTCGGTGTCGGCGGCGAAGTTGCCGAGGTCGGGGCCGGGTTTCCAGCCGTCGGTGTAGGTCAGGAGCATCCCGGAGAGCCCCTTGGCGCGGGCCTTCTTCTCGCTCTCGGCGCTCTTCTGCTTCGGGAACTTCCAGACGGCCGCACCGGCGTCGCGATCGGCGCCGTTCACGGTGACGACGGTGTAGCCGACGCCGACGGCCACTGCCACGGCCAGCAGGGCGGACCCGGCGACGGCAACGATACGGCCACGACGGCGGGGCCTGCCGACGGGGGCGGCGGGCTGCTCGGAAGCGACGGTGAGCTCAACCGGCTGCACCGGCTCGACCGCCTGTACCGGCTGTACCGGCTGCACCGGCTGCACCGGCTCGACCGCCTGTACCGGCTGTACCGGCTGTACCGGCTCGACCGCCTGTACCGGCTGTACCGGCTCGACCGGCTCGACTGCCTGTACCGGCTCACCCGCCTGTACCGGCTCATCCGGCTCGACCGGCTGTACCGGCTCGACCGGCTCGACCGCCTGTACCGGCTCACCTAGCTCGACCGCCTGTACCGGCACGACCGGCTCGACCGCCTGTACCGGCACGACCGGCTCACCCGCCTGTACCGGCACGACCGGCTCACCCGCCTGTACCGGCACGACCGGCTCGACCGCCTGTACCGGCACGACCGGCTCGACCGGCTCGACCGGCTCGAGCGGCTCGACCGGCTGGACCGGCTGGACCGGCTGGACCGGCTCGTTGACGTTCTCGCTCACAGCCGCTCCATCTGCCGCTCGGCCAGGTCCATGATCCTGGCCTTGGTGATCGGCTTGGTGTCGTAGATCCAGACCTCCATGGCGATGTCACCGCGGTACGCGTGGGCCTCCGCGCTGTACAGCGGCACATAGCCGGCCTTGGTGTCCGGACGGTTGTGGACGTACGCCATACCGCTGCCCGTCCCCGGGACGGACCAGCTGTCGGTGCCGGACTCCCGGTCCGCCCAGTACTGGCTGTTGTCGCTGGAGTCGGCGGCCTCCAGGGACTCCTGCTGGCGGAACTGGACCAGCCGGATCTCCACGGTCTGTCTGCCGTCGGTCTCCCAGCCGGTGACCGCCGCGCGGCGGAACTCGTCGCGGACGAGGTTGCCGAACATGGTGCCGGGCTTCTCGAAGTCCTCGGCGTACTCGGTCAGGTCCATCCAGCCGTCGCCGCCGGCCAGCCAGGCCGCCGTCTTCGCGCCGCCCGGCTTCTTCAGCAGCAGCTTGCGCAGGTCACCGTCGGTCTTCACCTGGCGGTCCTGGGCGGCGGACAGCGGTGCGGGTGCCTTGCCCGTCGCCTGTGAAAGCTTCGGCTGTGACAGCGGGGGCAGGGCCGTCGGGCTGCGGTCGGCCTGGATCAGATAGCCGGTGCAGGTGCCGGTGACCACGCCGAGGAGTGCGGCGCCGGCGATGAGCAGAGCGGTGCGGCCGCGGCGGCCGGACGCATCCGGCGCAACCTCCGCAACCGGCGCTTCGACCACCTCTTCGGGTACTTCCAACACGTCCCCCCACAAACTTGAAGCGCGCATTCCGTACGCGCGCTCACAGGAGACCCATGGCCGGCACTGCTGGTTGTAGGGGCGTTGATTACGATTCGGCCATGGCGAAGAAGCTCGTGATCAAGGTGACGGCGGGCGCCGACGCGCCCGAGCGGTGCTCGCAGGCGTTCACGGTGGCGGCGGTGGCCGTGGCCAGCGGAGTCGACGTCTCCCTGTGGCTGACCGGCGAGTCCGCATGGTTCGCCCTGCCGGGCCGCGCCGCCGAGTTCGAACTCCCGCACGCGGCCCCGCTGCCCGACCTGCTCGACGCGATCCTCGCCGCCGGCCACGTCACGCTGTGCACCCAGTGCGCGGCCCGCCGGGACATCACGGAGAAGGACGTCATCGAGGGCGTACGGATCGCGGGGGCGCAGGTGTTCGTCCAGGAGGCCCTGGGCGACGAGACGCAGGCTCTCGTCTACTGAGACGCGCCACGGAGCCGGTCTCCTGAGACGCTTCTACGGAGCCGGTCCGCCGAGCCGCTAGGACCTCGGCCGCTTCTTGCCGTCCAGCTCGTCCCACCACTCGTCGGACTTCGGATCGCCGGACGGATCGTCCCACCAGCGGTCGTCCGGACCCCGGCGGTTGGCGACCATGGCGGCGACCGGAGGGATGACCATCGCCACCACGCACATCCCGACCGCCACCGGGACCGACCAGATGCGTACGACTCCCCAGGCCAGGACGAACAGCGTGATGCAGGTGCCCATCATGGCGAAATAAACGTGACGCCGACGTGCCAGCATGCCTCCAGCGTAGGCCCGGGCACGCCGAAGGGCCGCACCCCGGGGGGTGCGGCCCTTGGGTGGTCGGCGGGTCAGACCGCGATCGCGACCTCCGCGAGGCCGCCCTGCTGGGCGACGACGGTGCGGTCCGCGGTGGCGCCGGGGACGAGGGCGCGGACGGTCCAGGTGCCCTCGGCGGCGTAGAAGCGGAACTGTCCGGTGGCGGAGGTCGGGACCTCCGCGGTGAACTCACCGGTCGAGTCCAGGAGGCGGACGTAACCGACGACGGGCTCGCCGTCCTTCGTCACCTGGCCCTGGATGGTGGTCTCACCGGGCTTGATCGTCGAGGCGTCCGGGCCGCCGGCCTTCGCTCCACACATGTCTTTCTCCAAGAGGGGTCTGACCGGAGGAAGGCCGGTCGGGATTTGCGGGTTGGGTCTTACTTGTTGGCGCCGAGCTCGATCGGGACGCCGACGAGGCTGCCGTACTCGGTCCACGAGCCGTCGTAGTTCTTGACGTTCTCGACACCGAGCAGCTCGTGCAGGACGAACCAGGTCAGGGCCGAGCGCTCACCGATGCGGCAGTAGGCGATGGTGTCCTTGGACAGGTCCACCTGCTCCTCGGCGTAGAGCTCCTTGAGCTCGTCGTCCGACTTGAAGGTGCCGTCGTCGTTGGCGTTCTTCGACCACGGGATGTTGCGGGCGGTCGGGACGTGACCCGGACGCTGCGACTGCTCCTGCGGCAGGTGCGCGGGGGCGAGCAGCTTGCCGGAGAACTCGTCGGGCGAACGCACGTCGACCAGGTTCTGCGAACCGATCGCGGCGACGACGTCGTCGCGGAAGGCGCGGATCGCCTTGTTCTGGGGCTTGGCCTTGTAGGTGGTCTCGGCGCGCTCCGGGATCTCCTCGACCAGCTCGCGGGCGTCCAGCTCCCACTTCTTGCGGCCACCGTCGAGGAGCTTGACGTTCTCGTGACCGTAGAGCTTGAAGTACCAGTAGGCGTAGGACGCGAACCAGTTGTTGTTGCCGCCGTAGAGGATCACCAGTGTGTCGTTGGCGATGCCCTTGGCGGACAGGAGCTTCTCGAAGCCCTCCTGGTCGATGAAGTCGCGGCGGACCGGGTCCTGAAGGTCCTTGGTCCAGTCGATGCGGATCGCGTTCCTGATGTGGTTCTTCTCGTAGGCGGACGTGTCTTCGTCCACCTCCACGATCGCGATGCTGGGGTTGTCGAGGTTGGCCTCGACCCAGTCGGCGTCGACCAGGACGTCGCTGCGGCTCATGCTCTTTCTCCTCCGGGGCAGTTGCGGCGGGGCGTGCGAGTGCAGGGGGTGCGGGGTGCCTCCGGCGGAGTGCCGGGGCGCGCACGGGTGCCCTGAGCAGGGCGGGGGATGCGGAGGTCTGCGCCTTCCGCTCAGAAGGGGCGACAGAGCATGGCGGCGACGCGGCACAGGTCGACTGCCCGCCGCTTCGTGAGATCCGCCTGTCGCTTCATGCGGTCGATCGTAGGGACGGACAGCGGGGCGTGTCACCGGGGTGTCGTATCGTGAGATGCGATCGTCCGGAATGTGAGAAGCGATCACTGCGCGGGGTGCATCGGCACGGTCCGCGGGCGGATCTGTTGGTCATCACATCTACGGTGCGGACGCGAACGTCTCGCCTTTCGGACGCTCGGCGTCCACCGCCCGTCGTCCTACCCCGCGAGCCTGACGTTCGAACCCTTCACCGTGATCTCCACACCGTTCTTCGCAGCCTGCACACTGTCCAGCTTCACACCGCCGGGGAGTTGGTGGATGGCCTGCTGGAAGTCGGTGATCGCCCGGATGCGGGAGTCCGCGAGGTCGACGACCAGCTTGGGCAGGTTGTCCGCGTGCACCTTGACGGTGTCGCCGTCCACGCTCACCGAGCTGAGCACGGGGTACGTCTGCGTGGCGCCCATGGCGGTGACCTTGATGTCCACCTTGATCTTGCCGTTGCCGCCGTCGGAGAGGCCGACGACCTGGGCGTCGATGCCGGGGAAGATCCGTGTCGGCTCGGACTTGGCCGCCTTGAGGAGTTCGTCGTAGGCGATGGTGGCGGTGCCCGTCGCGGTGGTCGCGGTGGCGGAGCTGTAGTCGCCGGAGAACTTGACGCCCTTCATGTCGGCCTTCAGGTCGTCGATACGGATCGTCTTCGGGCCGCCGTTGCCGCTGGTGGCGGTGCCGGTGTCGGCCTCGTAGTCCTTGATGCCGATCTCGACGTCGTCCAGCTCGCCGGAGGCGGCCTGGGTGAGGAAGGGGAAGCCCTTGATGGACACGTCCGGGGTGGTGGCGAGGTTCTCCGTGGTCTTCACCTTGTCCGCCGCCTCGTTCTCGGCGAAGTGGACCGCGACGCGGTCCGCGATCACGAAGAGGCCGCCCAGGACCACGACGACGATCAGAAGTATTCGCAGGGCGCGCATGCGGTGTTTCCCCCACCTGGCCGGACGACGACGGTTGTGACGACCGGGTGGCCGTCCAGCGCGAGCGTAACCCTGCACTTGGATTTGATCAGGGAGTTGTCGATCAGCTGTGACAGAGCTTGCCGTTCTCGAACGCCGGACGGGCTGGGTTACGCCAGCGCCCGGCCCAGCATGAACACCACCGGTGCCGCCGCGGTCAGCGGCAGGGCCACGCCTGCTGTGAAGTGGACGAATCTCGACGGGTAGTCGTAGCCGGCCACGCGGTGGCCGATCAGGGCGCAGACTGAGGCGCCCGCGCCGAGGAGTGCGCCCTTCGCGCCGAAGCCGGTCATCCCGCCGACCGCGATGCCGGCCCCCGCCGCGGCGAGCAGCGAGACCACGACCGACGCCGGGGTGGGCAGCGGCAGGGCGCGGGCCAGGACCGCCACCGCCACGGCGGCCGCGCCGACGGTCACCGCGTCCGGTTCGGCCGCCAGATATCCGGCTGCGACGATGGACAGCGCCGCCGAGGCGACGGTCGCCATCAGGCCGTACATCCGCTCGTCCGGGTTGGCGTGCGAGCGCAGCTGCAGGACCAGGGAGAGCAGCACCCAGACGCCGAGGGTGCCCAGGATCGCCGCGGGGGCGTTCTCCCGGCCCGCCACCAGCACCGCCACATCCGCGGCCAGCGCGCCCAGGAAGGCCAGCGCGATGCCCTGCCGGGCCGGCCACATGCCGTTCAGCCGGAACCAGCCCGCCGCGGTGACCGCCTGCAGGGCGACGAGCGGGACGAGCAGGGCGTACGAGCCGACCGCCGCCGCACCGGACACGAGCAGTCCCAGCAGCGCCGTGAGCCCGGCCGGCTGCATGCCCGGCTCGATGATGGGCGAACGCCCCTCCTCACGGGCACGCTGGGCGTCCGTGATGCGGGAGTTCCCGGCGAGCGTCGCTGACCCGTAGTCGGAGTCGGCCTCGGCATCCTCCCCGCCGCCTTGGGCAGTCGTCCCTCCCCCAGTGCCTGAAGGGCCTGGGGGGACCCCCAGGCGGGACGGGTGGGCAAGGCCACCACCGCCGGGGGCGTCGTACCCGGGGTCAACTGCAGCTCCGGTCCCGGCATACCCCTGCGGCTGTGCCGCCTCCCACGTCTGCGCCTGCCACTGCTGCGTGTACTGCTGGTACGGCTGCGCCTGGGCGGCGTGCGCGTCGTCGTACCCCTGGTACCCCTGATACCCCTGGTACGGCTGCTGCTGGTGCTGCTGCTGATACGGGTCGTACGCGTCGTACGAACCCTCGTACGGCTGGTCGGTCATCGTCACCCTCCTGCGAACGGCGGGAGCACCTCGACCGTGCCGCCGTCGGCCAGCCGTACCGTCTCATGTCCGCGGGTGCCCACGGGATCACCGTCGATGAGGAACGAGCATCGCTGCAGGACGCGCGTGAGTTCTCCGGGGTGTCGCGCGCGCACGGCGTCGAGCGCCTCGGCGAGGGTGGCCGCGTCGTACGGCTCCTCGGCGACCCCGGCCGCGGCCTTCGCGGCGGCCCAGTAGCGCACCGTGACCTTTGGCATCCGGTTCCTCAAGTAGTGGATCGCCGACTGGTGCATCGGCGGTGTACACGGTCAGGCTAGCCCGCCTGCGCGGCACCCCAGGCCCCGATCCGGGCCAGCAGGTCGTCGGTGGCCGCGTGTTCGGCGTGACCCATGCCGTGCTCCAGCCAGAGTTCGCCCCGGTCACCGGCGGCGTCGGCGAGCATGCGCGGGTGGTCGACCGGGAAGTAGCCGTCCCGGTCGCCGTGCACGATCAGCAACGGCGTCGGGGCGATCCGCGGTACGGCCTCCACGGGCGACAGCGGCACAGGGTCCCACTGCCGGTGGTGGATCCGGGTACGGAATCCGTAGCGGCCCACCAGCCGCCCCTCGGGCCGCGTCACCAGCCAGTGGAGCTTCCGCATAGGGGCGGTGCCCCGGTAGTACCAGCGGGCGGGGGCACTCACCGAGACCACGGCGTCCGTCGCCGCCTCCGTGCGCCCCTCGCGCCCCTGTCCGTACAGCGCCGCGTGCCGCAGCACCACGGAGCCGCCCATCGAGAAGCCGACCGTCACCACGCGCGCGTGCCCGAACCCCCGCGCCCACTCCGCCGCGGCCGCCAGGTCGAGCACCTCCCGGTCGCCGACCGTCGAGCGGCCGCCCGAGGCGCCGTGGCCGCGGAAGGAGAACGTGACCACGGCCCCGTACTGCGCGAACGCCTCCGCCACCCGTCGAACATGCGGCCGGTCCACATCGCCCGTGAACCCGTGGGCCACGACGAACACCGGAACAACGGAAGGTGACGTGGAGGCGTCGTATACGGCCGCGCCCGGGTCGTATACGGAATCGATCGCAATCCCGTCGTCAGTGCGCAGAAACGTACGGAAAGGCCCCTGTCTGCCCGTCTCAGAATTCGGACGAACGGTGGATCGCGCCACATGACCTGCCGGAGTGATGCTCATGTGGGCTATTCTGCTGGGCAGAGGACTCGGGCAGCGTAGCCCCCGGGTCCTTTTGTGCTTTCGGAAGCGTTGTATACGAAGCGGGAAACTCAAGGTGACCGCAGGTGTACGGGGCTTTTCGGGATCGCAGAGCAGGTGATGCACCACACACGTCCTCGCAGGGACCGAGGAGGAACCAGACGTATGAGTTCTCTGCTGCTCCTGACCAATGCCCTCCAGCCGTCGACGGAGGTGCTCCCCGCCCTCGGTCTGCTCCTGCACAACGTGCGAGTGGCTCCGGCGGAGGGCCCCGCCCTCGTCGACACCCCCGGTGCCGACGTCATCCTCGTCGACGGCCGCCGTGATCTGCCCCAGGTCCGCAGCCTGTGCCAGCTGCTGCGCTCCACGGGCCCCGGCTGTCCGCTCGTTCTGGTCGTCACCGAGGGCGGCCTCGCGGCCGTCACCGCCGACTGGGGCATCGACGACGTGCTCCTCGACACCGCAGGTCCTGCGGAGGTCGAGGCACGACTGCGGCTGGCCATGGGCCGGCAGCAGATCGTCAACGACGACTCCCCCATGGAGATCCGCAACGGCGACCTGTCGGTTGACGAGGCGACGTACTCCGCGAAGCTCAAGGGGCGGGTCCTCGACCTCACCTTCAAGGAGTTCGAGCTCCTCAAGTACCTCGCACAGCACCCGGGCCGCGTCTTCACACGCGCCCAGCTGCTGCAGGAGGTCTGGGGCTACGACTACTTCGGCGGCACCCGCACGGTCGACGTCCACGTACGACGTCTGCGCGCGAAACTGGGCCCCGAGCACGAGTCGCTGATCGGGACCGTCCGGAACGTCGGTTATCGATTCGTTACTCCCGAGAAGGCCGATCGCGTCTCCGACGAGGCCAAGGCCAAGGCAGACCGGGCAAAGGCGGAGGATGCGGACGAGACCGCCGCACTGGACACCGCCGAGGTGTCGGCCGAGGCATAGCGGACCGCCGGAAGGGGCATTGCTTCCGCACGGCTTCCACACAGCCGGCGCGGGGGCAAGCTCCTTCTCGCCCTGCCCAGAGCAGGTATATCCGCGTAGACTCCGCGCGTGGCCAAGGTGACTCGGGATGATGTGGCGCGGCTGGCGGGAACTTCGACCGCCGTCGTCAGTTACGTCATCAACAACGGACCCCGGCCGGTCGCCCCGGCCACGCGCGAGCGTGTCCTCGCCGCCATCAAGGAGCTGGGGTACCGACCGGACCGGGTCGCCCAGGCGATGGCGTCCCGGCGTACGGACCTCATAGGCCTGATCATCCCGGACGCGCGCCAGCCCTTCTTCGGGGAGATGGCGCACGCGGTCGAACAGGCCGCCTCCGAGCGCGGGAAGATGGTGCTCGTCGGCAACACCGACTACGTCAGCGAGCGCGAGGTCCACTACCTGCGCGCCTTCCTGGGCATGCGGGTCTCGGGGCTGATCCTCGTCTCGCACGCCCTCAACGACCAGGCCGCAGCGGAGATAGACGCCTGGGACGCCCGGGTGGTCCTGCTGCACGAGAGGCCCGAGGCCATCGACGACGTCGCCGTCGTCACCGACGACCTGGGCGGCGCCGAGCTCGCCGTACGCCACCTCATCGAGCACGGCTACGAGTACGTCGCCTGTATGGGCGGCACCGCCGAGACCCCGGCGGTCGGCGACCCGGTCTCCGACCACGTCGAGGGCTGGCGGCGCGCGATGGGCGAGGCCGGGATCTCCACCGAGGGGCGGCTCTTCGAGGCGCCGTACAACCGCTACGACGCGTACCGCGTGGCGCTGGAGATCCTCTCCGGGCCGCAGCGGCCGCCCGCGATCTTCTGCTCCACCGACGACCAGGCGATCGGCGTGCTGCGGGCCGCCCGCGAGCTGCGGATCGATGTGCCGGGTCAGCTGGCGGTCGCCGGCTTCGACGACATCAAGGAGGCGGCGCTGACCGACCCGCCCCTGACCACGATCGCCTCGGACCGCTCCGCGATGGCCCGGGCGGCCGTGGACCTCGTACTCGACGACGGGCTCAGGGTGGTGGGGGCGCGGCGGGAACGGCTCAAGCAGTTCCCGTCACGACTGGTCACGCGGACCTCCTGCGGCTGCGCATGAGGGCCGTGCACCGGCGCATGAAAGGTGTCTGAAGGCTCCCGCCGGGCTGCGGGAAGCCTCTTTATATCGGGCAAACAAGGTTCTGCCGGGCTTCTCAGCCGGCACTCAGGAAGCTCTCATGGTCACGGTTCAAGCTCGTTGTCATGACCGAGAGCTTCCGCCGCAGCGGCGAGTACGAGAGCTATGACGGCTACGGGAACCCGCAGCAGGGCGCCCCGCAGCACGCCTCCTCCCCTGTGAACCCCGAGTGGCCGCCCCCGCCGGCGCAGCCGCCGGTGCAGCAGGCCATGGTCGAGCCGGCCCACGCTCCGGCACCGAGGAAGCGGACCCGGGGCCCCCTGGCCCTGCTGGCCGCCGTGGCGATCGTCGCCGCGGCGATCGGCGGCGGCACCGCGTACGCCTTCCAGGAGCTGACCGGCAACGACACCGTCGCCACCAGCAGCACCAGCACCAATGTGGTGCCGGCCGGCAAGAAGGGCGACGTCGCCACCATCGCCGCGGCCGTCAGCCCGAGCGTGGTCGAGATCAACGCCACCCTGGACAACGGCTCCTCGACCGGCTCCGGGGTGATCATCACCAGCGGCGGCGAGATCGTCACCAACAACCACGTCATCGCCGGCGCCTCGTCGATCAAGGTGACGACCAGCAACGGCAAGAGCTACACCGCGAAGGTGGTCGGCACCGACAGCAAGAAGGACCTCGCCCTGATCAAGCTGGAGGGTGCGTCCGGGCTGAAGGCGGCGACCCTCGGCAACTCCAACGGGGTGCAGGTCGGCGACACGGTCGTGGCGATCGGCTCCCCCGAGGGCCTGAGCGGCACGGTCACCAGCGGCATCGTCTCGGCCCTGAACCGCGACGTCACCGTCTCCACCGACGAGGGCCAGAACCAGGGGCAGGGCGGCGGTGACGGCCGGTGGCCGTTCTCCTTCGGCGGCCAGCAGTTCAACGGTGACACGGGGTCCTCGACGACCACGTACAAGGCGATCCAGACCGACGCGTCCCTCAACCCGGGCAACTCCGGCGGCGCGCTGATCGACGCAGCGGGCGACATCATCGGCATCAACTCCGCGATGTACTCGGCCAGTTCGCAGTCGTCCTCGGGTCTGTCGGACGCCGGCAGCGTCGGCCTCGGCTTCGCCATCCCGATCAACACCGTCAAGTCCGACCTGGCCAGCCTCCGGGCCGGCGGCTCCGACAGCTGAATCCCGCCTTCACGAACAGGGAGTACGTCATGATCCAGCAGGTTTCGCACACGGTCGCCGGCACCGACCCGGCCGGTTTCGCCCTGGCCCTCGCGGTGGCGTACGAACTCCACGCACCGACGACCCGGGCGCCGGAGGTGGCCCCCCAGCTGATGGGCCTGCACACCACGGCCGCCCGCCCGCACCGCCGCAAGGTGCCGCTGAAGCGTATCGCGGCGATGCGTGGCTGATATGCGAGGCTGAAGGCGTTCAGCACGTTCAGCGTCTTCCGCTGGTTCAGGCCCTTGCCGTCCCACCGCACCGAGGAACCCGAAGCCCATGAGCCCCGCCGATGGCGACCGTGACCCGCAGCGCATCCTGATCGTCGACGACGAGCCGGCCGTACGCGAAGCACTCCAGCGCAGCCTCGCCTTCGAGGGCTACGAGACGGAGGTCGCGGTCGACGGCGCCGACGCCCTGGAGAAGGCGACGGCGTACCAGCCCGACCTGGTCGTCCTCGACATCCAGATGCCGCGCATGGACGGCCTGACCGCGGCCCGCCGTATGCGCGGGGCGGGCACGACGACGCCGATCCTGATGCTGACGGCACGCGACACGGTCGGCGACCGGGTGACGGGCCTCGACGCCGGCGCCGACGACTACCTGGTCAAGCCCTTCGAGCTGGACGAGCTGTTCGCGCGCGTCCGTGCCCTGCTGCGGCGCAGCTCGTACGCCGCCGCGGCGGCCGCCGGTGCCCTCCAGGAGGACGAGGCGCTGAGCTTCGCGGACCTGCGGATGGATCTGGCGACGCGGGAGGTGACGCGGGGCGGGCGCCAGGTGGAGCTGACCCGCACGGAGTTCACCCTCCTGGAGATGTTCATGGCGCACCCGCGTCAGGTGCTGACCAGGGAGCAGATCCTGAAGGCGGTCTGGGGCTTCGACTTCGAGCCGTCCTCGAACTCCCTGGACGTGTACGTCATGTACCTGCGCCGCAAGACGGAGGCGGGCGGCGAGCCGCGCCTGGTGCACACGGTGCGGGGCGTGGGGTATGTGCTGCGGCAGGGCGGCGCGGAGTGAGGAAGGTCCTGCGCCGCTTCCAGACCCTGCCGATCCGCTCCCGGCTGGCGATGCTGGTGGCTGCGGCGGTGGCCTTTGCGGTGGCGGCGGTCTCGGTGACGTGCTGGTTCATTGTGCAGGGGAAGCTGTACGACCAGGTCGACACGCAGCTCGACGGTGCCAGTCTGCGGCTGAACCAGGATGACGTCGCTGCTGTGCTGGCCGCCTGTCCGAAGGAAGCGAGCGACTCGTCCCACGGCATGCGCCCCAGGGACTACTACGTACAGCTGGTGAAGTCGGACGGCACCGTCTGCGTGTTCCCTGATTCCGCGGGCGCCGTCAAGGCCACGGCGGAGGACAGGAACGTGGCGGCAGACCCCGACCTGCGTGTGCGCACCTTCCACACCAGCACCGACGGCCGCGGCCACGACGTGAGGGTGCGGACCACTCCCCTCGTGGTGGCGGGATTCGGACCCAACGCTCAGCTCTACCCCGACTACGCACTGGTCGTCGGCGTGTCCCTCAAGGAAACCCAGAACACCCTCAACGACCTCGCCCTGATCCTCCTCCTCGTCTCCGGCGTCGGAGTCCTCGGCGCCGGCGCCGCGGGCCTCGCGGTCGCCCGCGCAGGGCTGCGCCCCGTCGACAAGCTCACCGAGGCCGTCGAACACGTAGCCCGCACCGAGGACTTGAGCATCCGCATCCCGGTGGAGGACGACGCCGAGGACGAGGTGGCCCGGCTCTCCCGCTCCTTCAACTCGATGACCGCCTCCCTGGCCAGCTCCCGCGACCTGCAGCAGCAGCTCATCGCCGACGCCGGTCACGAACTCCGCACCCCCCTCACCTCCCTCCGCACCAACATCGAACTCCTCAGCCGCAGCGAGGAGACCGGCCGCCCCCTCCCTCCGGCCGACCGCAAGGCGCTCCTCGCCTCCGTGAAGGCGCAGATGACCGAACTGGCCGCGTTGATCGGCGACTTGCAGGAGCTGTCGCGGTCGGAGGGCCAGCGGGGCGAGCGTGTCCAGGTGGTCTCGCTGGAGGACATCGTGGAAGCGGCGCTGCGCCGGGCGCGGCTGCGCGGGCCGGAGCTGACGATCACGGCGGAGCTGCATCCCTGGTACGTACGGGCGGAGCCCTCCGCCCTGGAGCGGGCGATCGTCAACATCCTCGACAACGCGGTGAAGTTCAGCCCCGAGGGCGGCACCATCGAGGTGGAGCTCGGCAGCGGCATCCTGACGGTCCGCGACCACGGCCCCGGCATCCCCGCCGAGGAACTCCCGCATGTCTTCGACCGCTTCTGGCGCTCACCGAGCGCACGAGCGCTGCCGGGCTCGGGCCTGGGTCTTTCGATAGTCGCACGGACGGTGGGGCAGGCGGGCGGCGAGGTCACCCTGACCCCCGCGGAGGGCGGCGGCACGGTGGCGACGGTACGGCTGCCGGGGGCGCCGATGCCGCCGCCGGAGGGGCCGTAGCCCGGCCGGCCTCAGCCCCGCTTCGGGCCGGTGATCGTCTCTCCGATCACGAATCCCTTCGCGGGGCCCTCGGGGATGGTGACGTCGGTGCCGTAGGGGACCCGGTGGATGTCCTCCCAGTCGGCCTTGTCGGGGCGGGGCCGGTGAAGAGGGTGACGGCGCCCTGGCCGTCGTAGTCGTCGATGAGGACGTGCACGGGGGTGCCGGCGCGGGCGTATTCACGGCGCCTGCGGATGCGGTCGCGGTCCTGGTTGCGCTTGCCGGGGGAGACGCCTTCGACAACCATCGAGAGTGCGGAAGCCTTGATGCCCAGGCCGTCCTCATCCTCGATCAGCTCTGCGTCTCGAGGTGCCACGAGCCCGTCTGGAATCCACGCCCTGCGTGCGTGGATCACGTTCGTGTCGTTCCAGGCGCCGTACTCGCTGCCCTTCAAATAGATCGTCAGAGCGTCCCTGAGACGATTGACGACCTGGGAACGGGCAAAGCGGCCGGTGGGTGACACCTCGATGGCTCCCTCGATGATCTCAGCGCGGTAGCCCTCGGGGAGTTCCATGGCCTTCCACGCCTGCCACAGGGCCTCGTCCAGGTCGGGCCCGTTCATGGATTCAGCCGGAGCGTGAGACATGGTCTCGGGCCTCTCATGGGCGAGAGCGGTCAAGGTGGCACCTCCTCCTCACGTCGGGGCTGGGCGTGCCTGCGGCACAAGCAACGCCGACCGCCTCCTGACCCGGACAGGTCCCCGCCTTACGATCACCTCGGACATGGATGCCGGGGAGGGCGTATGGGCGGGGACACGGGCGGGATCGAGCGGGTGTACCGAAGACGGCGCAGGTTGCCGTGGCAGTACATCGGCCTGGTGGCGTTGGTGTGCTTCAACGCCCTCCTTCAGACCGGCCGCGTCTCCGACGACCCGGCTGTGCCCCGATGGGGGCCGTGGCTGATCGGGCTGCTCGCGGTGGCGACCCTCGTCCGGGTCGCCCTGGAGCAGTTCCGGGCGCACACCCGCGTGACCGCCTCGGGCGTCACCGCCCAGGGGAACCTCCGTTCACGCTCGTGGGCCTGGCACGAGGTGTACGACATCCGGGTCGAGCAGGCTCCGCGCGGTACCGGGAAGCTGGGTCCCCAGTGGCTCACCTACCTCTACGACCTCGAAGGCCGCCGCTTCCTGCTCCGGCACCTCGACGACTGGCAGCTGGCCGACCCCTACGCGGAGGTCTCCGACCTGTGCCTGGCCGCGGCCCCCCATCGCAGCCTCACCTGGGAACGTCAGCCCCACGTCGAGGAGTTGATCCTGCGGCGCGCGGCGCGGCGCAGGGCCTGGACATGGGCTGCGTACGGCGCGCTCATCACGTTCGGCGTCATGCTCGTGCTGGACATCGGGATGGTCGCCACCGGGAGTCCGGAGCACGAGTTCCTGCTGTTCGTGTGCGCGCCGCTGGCCTCCTTCGGCGTCCTGGGCGCCGCACTAGACCGGTACTGGACCAGCCGTCCCCCGCGCACATTGCCACAGCAGCCGTAGTGTCCGGGTCAGTGGAAGCCGAGCATGCCCTGTCGGGACCGCCCCACCAGTCCCGGAACATCCTGCCGACCGTGCCATGGCGCGCTCGTGGCGAGAATGATCACGCGGACCTGCCCCGCAGGCTGTGCATCTTCTCGGTAGCCATCGCGTAGAGGTCGACCAGGGCATCCGGCTCTTGACCGAACTGCTCGTCGGTCAGCGTGCAGCCCATGCGCTCACGCAGTACCTCGCGGTCCGCGGCGACGCGCTCCGCGATCTGCTCCGCCGTGAACTGCTCCGAGACCACCTGCTCGACCAGCCGCCTCAAAGTCATCCCCCGCTCCTTGGCCACCTGGGCGAGACGGTCGCGGGCCTGCCGGGACACGTGAATGGCCGTACGCTCCGCCTTGGCCCCACCACAGGGTCGCCGCGGACCCTCGGTGCCCGGGCCGCCCGCCCCGCACTACCACCTGAGGATCATCGTCTCGTCCTGCGCCGACGGTACGTCGGCCACGGCGTCCGGCAGTGGCTCGGCGAGCCGGGCGTAGGTGCCCGAGCGGGCGAGGAGCTCCCGGTGGGTGCCCGCTTCCACCAGGCGGCCTCGGTCGACGACGAGGATCCGGTCCGCGTCCGGTGCGAGGCTCAGATCGTGCGTGATCATGATCGTCGTACGGCCCGCCATCAGCCTGCGCAGCGGGGTCACCACCTGGCGGGCGGCCACCGCGTCCAGACCCGCGGTCGGCTCGTCGAGGACCAGGACCGGTGCGGCGCGCAGCATCGCGCGGGCGATCGCGACGCGCTGCAGCTGGCCCCCGGAGAGGGCGGCCGTGCCGGGCGCGATGTGGGTGTCGTAGCCCTCGGGGAGGGCGGTGATGAAGTTGTGCGCCGCCGCCTCGCGGGCCGCCCGCTCGATCTCCTCGTCGCTCGCGCCGGGCCGCCCGCAGGCGATGTTCTCGCGGATGGTGCCGCTGAGGACGAGGGTCTCCTGGGGCAGCAGAGCCACGTTCTCGCGCAGGAACTCCAGCGGCACGTCCGTGAGCGGGACGCCGTCCAGGGTGATCGTGCCCTGTGAGGGGTCGTAGAAGCGGGTGAGGAGTTTGGAGAGGGTGGACTTGCCGGCGCCGCTGGAGCCGGTGATGATCACCAGCTCGCCGGGGCCCGCGGTGAACGTCACCTCGCGCAGGGAGGCCCGCCGGGACCCGGGGTAGCGGAAGGAGACGTCGTGGAAGGCGACCCAGCCGCGCACCGGCCACTCGGCGACCGGTCGGGCGGGGTCGGCGACGGCGGGTTCCGCGTCCAGGATCTCGTTCAGGCGCTGGGCGCCCGCGGTGGCGGCGGTGAGGGTGAGGCCCAGCTGCCCGAGGTTGCGGACCGGCGGGTAGAGGTAGCCGATGAAGGCGGCGAAGGCGAGGAGTTGGCCCAGGGTCATGCGGCCGGCCGAGATCTCCCAGACGCCCAGGCCGATGACGGCCAGCACGCAGAGCGTCTCGACGACCTCGACGAACTGCTCGTACATCTCGCTGAGGCGGGCCCCGCGGACGGATGCCGTCATCCAGGCGCGGGCCTCGCGGTCGAGTCGCTGCTCCTCGTCCCGGCGGCGGTTGTAGGCCTGGGTGAGGACGATGTTGCCGAGCGACTCCTCCACGACGGAGGTGATCGCGCCGTCGGCGACCCGTTCGTCCTGGGAGGCCGTCCTGATACGGCCGGAGAAGCGGCGGGCGGCGAGGAGGAAGAGGGGCGCGAGGACGAAGGTGGCCAGGGCCAGGTCCCAGCGCAGCCAGAGAGCGGCGCAGGAGTAGAACACCGCGGAGAAAGCGGCGGATGCCGTGCCGACGACACCGGAGACGACCATCTGCTCGATGGCCTCGACGTCACCGGTCAGCCGCTCGACCAGATCGCCCTGGCGGTGCTTCTGGAAGAAGTGCGGCGGCAGGCCCTGGACATGCCGGAAGACGCCCGCCCGTAGCCGCAGCACGAATCTCTCCGCGGTCCAGGTGGCGAGCGAGTTGCCGAAATAGCCGACGAGCGCGCCCAGCACGGCGACGGCCAGCCAGGCACCGGCGGGCCCCCAGAACGCCGAGAGCGAGCCTGCCTTCAGGGCGTTGTCGGTGAGCTCCGCGAACAGCAGGATCGAGGCGGTCTCGGCGAGCGCGGACACCACCACGCACGCGACGATCGCCGCGAGCCACTTGCGGTCGCCGCGGGTCAGCGGCCAGAAACGACGGAAGGCCGCACGGACCTCACCCATGGTCGACAACTCCCTTCTCGTACGCCGGTGCCGGCGCCGGACATGGCCGAGGCGGGGCCACCGGGCGAGCGACGCTCGCCGCCCGGTGACCCCGCCTCGCGGCGTACCTCAGCCCTTGTGACCGACGGGCCGGCGCCTCGGGGCCGGAGCGGGCTTCTTCGGGGCCTTCTTCTTCGGCGCCGGGGCGCCCTTCTTGCAGTCGTTCTTCTTCACCGGGGCGATCTTGTGGAAGCTCATGACAGTCTGCCTTTCTTTCCGTGAATTGCTTTTCGTTTCGCGTCGTTCGCTTTCGACACGGAAAACGTTACGGCATTCCCGGAGCAAGAAAAGACCAATTCCCCTTAGAGGTTGCTGAGTTGATCCTGTGGGAGATTCTTATGTCATTTACGGAACCGGATCCGCACTCACACAGGTTTTATCGAGTTTCAGCCGGAGCTGCCCACAGTCAGCCCCGACCCCTCGATCCGCACCCGGATCCCGTCCTTCTCCACCCGTACGTCCCGCAGCCGCAGCTCACCGCGGTCCGGTGTGGGCAGGCGGAAGCCCAGCGACAGGCGGTCGGCCAGGACCGGGCGGGTGAGCCGGGGCAGGGCGTTCAGCAGGGACGGGTCGAAGCCGAGCCGCTTGAGCAGGGCCGGGTGTTCCAGGGCCAGGTCGATCAGGTTGAGCCGCACGGCCCGGTGGATGAAGCGCGGGGAGCCCGTCACGCGCGCCAGTTCGGCGTCGGAGCGCAGGGCCGCGCGTACGGCGGAGTCGGGGACGCCGAGCCGCCGTACCACCGCGGGCACCGCGAACAGCGCCTTCGCCTTCTTCGTCTCGTGCGCGAGGCGTGCGGCGGAGGCACGGGTCAGGTGCAGGCCCTCGGACGCGCGGGTGCCGGGCCGGTAGGTGGCCAGGTCCCCGATGTCCAGGCGCATTCCGCCGATCTGCGTCGCGATGCCGTGCGCGCCGTCCGGGCCGATCCGGGCGTCGGCCCGCAACCGGAGGTCGTGTCCGGCCACCGGGAGCGTGCCGCGCGCCAGCACCCGGTCATGGCCCTGTCCGGTGAACGTCACCTGGGAGGCGCCCAGTTCGCGGTTCAGGTCGTCGAAGGAGAGCAGTACGTCACCGTCGAGCCGGGGAATTGCCGCGCCGCGTACGGAGGTCGGCCCGTCGGGCGCGTTCAGCCGCACGTCGTGCGCGGTAGCCGTCACTCTCGCGAGCGAGACCCGGTCGGCGGCCACGTCGGGCACGGTGACCTGCACCGACTTCAGCCTCTCGTCGGCGAGTTGGGTGAGGAAGGGAAAGCCGTCGATGTCCACTTCGGGCGCCGCGCTCAGGTGCATCCGGTCCTTGAGCTCATCGGCCGCCCGGCGCTCGGCGTAGAGCAGCGCCCAGCGGTCGGCGAGGGTGAGGAAGGCGGCGAGGACGACGACGCCCACCACCGCCTTCAGCGCGAGCGGAAGACCCGCGAACCGCCTTCGCCTACGCCGGCCGCCACGGCGGTGGTTGGGCGGAGCCCATGGCTCGTCCTCCGCTTCCTCGGCCTCGCTTGCGACAAGGGCACCCTCGGAAAAGTCGTTGATGTTTGTACCAGGATGCGTCGTTATGTGGTGGGGGGCACGCATCGATCCATCCGACCATGCGAACGCCCCCCACCCGCAACCTCTGCCTCAGGTATGCGATCTAGCTCACGATCGTGATCCGGTCGGCCGCCGGGGGCGAAATCGGGCTGCCGGCCGAGGAGTTGGCCGTCAGGTACTTCGCCAGCGCCGCCAGATCGTCGGACCCGACGAGGTCGCCCGTGCCCTGTCCGAGCGTCGGGAATCCGTCGCCGCCGCCCGCGAGGAAGCTGTTGGTGGCGACGCGGTAGGTGGCCGCCGGGTCGATCGCGGACCCGTTCAGCTTGACGGAGTCCGTCACCACCCGGTCCGCGCCCGTCTTCGTCAGGTCCAGGGTGTACGTCAGCCCCGACGACGGCTGCAGGATCTTCGGCGCGGCGGTGTTCGTGCCGCTCACCTGCTCCTTGAGGACCTGGATCAGCTGGGCGCCGGTGAAGTTCTGCAGATTCACCGTGTTGGAGAACGGCTGGACGGTGAAGCCCTCCGCGTAGGTGACCACCCCGTCGCCCTCGCTGCCCTTGGCCGCGTAGGTGAGACCCGCCCGCACACCGCCCGGGTTCATCAGCGCCAGGTCGGTCTCCGGGTCGAGCTCCTTGCCGTACGCCAGCTGCGCGTCGGCGATCAGGTCGCCCATCGGGGACTCGGTGCCCGTGTTGGGGATGTCCGCGGAGATGTAGCCGATCGCACGGTTGCCGATGGGCGCCGCCAGGGTGTTCCACTTGCCGATCAGCTCGGTCATGTCCGGCGCCTTGGCGACGGTCCGGGTGACCACGTGGTTCGCCGACTTGACCGCCGTACGGGCGATGTCACCGGTGACGCGGTCGTACGTCAGCGTGGTGTCCGTGTAGAGCCGGCCGAAGGACGCCGCCGAGGTGACCATGCGGGGCCGGCCCGCCGGGTCGGGGACCGTGCAGACGTAGGCCGCGTGCGTGTGGCCCGTGACCAGCGCGTCCACCGCCGGCGTGATGTTCTTCGCGATGTCGACGATCGGGCCGGAGACACCGCTGCCCGCGCCCGCGGAGTCGCAGTTGTAGTTGTACGCGCCGGAGGCGGGCAGACCGCCCTCGTGGATCAGCGCGACGATCGACTTCACGCCCTGTGCCTGGAGCACCCGCGCGTACTTGTTGATCGTCTCGACCTCGTCCTTGAACTTGAGGCCCTTGACTCCTTCGGCGGAGACGACACCCGGGGTGTCCTCCAGGGTGACGCCGATGAAGCCGATCTTGACGTCCTTCTTCTTCCACACCCAGTAGGGCTTGAGGATCGGCCTGTTCGTCTTCTCGTCGAGGACGTTCGCCGCCAGATAGGGGAAGTCGGCGCCCTCGAACTCCTCGTCCGAGTAACAGCCGTCGGTCGGGTGGCAGCCGCCGTTCTGCAGGCGCGCCAGTTCCCTGGCGCCCTCGTCGAACTCGTGGTTGCCCACGGACGTGACGTCCAGGTCCAGCTTGTTCAGCGCCTCGATGGTGGGCTCGTCGTGGAAGAGGCCCGAGATCAGCGGTGAGGCGCCGACCATGTCGCCGCCGGCCGCGGTGATGGAGTACGGCTTGCCCTTGCGGGCCTCGCGCAGATGGGTCGCGAGGTACTCGACACCACCGGCGTCGATCGCCTTCGTCGTACCGTCGGCCTGCAGCTCGGTGACCCGCCCGGACGAGCCCGACGGCGGCTCCAGGTTGCCGTGCAGATCGTTGAAGGACAGCAGCTGTACGTCCTGGTAGCGGCTCGGGCGATGGCCGCCGCCCTTCGTCTCGTGCGCGTCCGCCGGCAGCGCGGCGGCGAGAGCGCCGGCGGTGGCGAGTCCGGCGGCTGCGGCGACGAGACGGAACGTCCGTCTGCGGCGCGGGTACGGCTGGGAAGTGGCTGGCATGCGCCCCCCTGAGGGTCCGTTGAGGCCTGCGGGTCTGCTGAAGGCCATGGCTGGATGTCATGGCCTCGCCCGGCGCAGCCTAGGGTCAACGCGCGTAGCGCGAAAAGGGATTCGTGGTTACATCCTGGTTTCCCTTTGCCCGGCCCTTGACCGCCACTTTGCCGGTACCTCCGCTTACCCTCGTACGCATGACCAGCGACGACACCGCCCGGCCCGGCCGGACCCGCTCCATCGAGACCTACTCCGCGCTCTCCCCGGAGCAGACGGAGGCCGTGCTCTCCCTGCTCGCGGCGGCCGCCCAGGACGACGGCCAGCAGGCGGTGTCCGAACAGGGACGGCTGCAACTGCGCGGCGGCGAACGCGAGGGCGTGTCCCATCTGCTGCTCAGCGTCGGCGACGAACTCGTGGGGTACGCGCAGCTGGAGGACACCGACCCGGTGGAGGCACCGGCCGCCGAACTGGTCGTGCACCCCGCGTACCGCGGGCAGGGGCACGGGCGGGCGCTCGGCTCGGCGCTGCTCGCGGCCTCCGGCAAGCGGCTGCGGGTGTGGGCGCACGGCGGGCACTCCGCGGCCCGGCATCTCGCGCAGGTCCTGGGGCTCACCCTCTTCCGCGAACTGCGGCAGATGCGGCGGCCGTTGGCGGACCTGAACCTGCCCGAGCCGGTGCTGCCGACGGAGGTGACGGTCCGTACCTTCGTCCCCGGCGAGGACGACGCCGCCTGGCTCGCGGTGAACGCCGCCGCGTTCGCCCACCACCCCGAGCAGGGCTCCCTCACCCAGCGCGACCTCGACGACCGCAAGGCCGAGCCGTGGTTCGACCCCGCGGGCTTCTTCCTCGCCTTCCGCGGCGGCGAACTCGTCGGCTTCCACTGGACGAAGGTGCATGCGGCCGACCAGCTGGGTGAGGTCTACGTCCTCGGGGTGCTGCCGGGTGCCCAGGGCGGGGGGCTGGGCAAGGCCCTCACCACGATCGGGCTGCGGCACCTGGAGGCGCAGGGGCTGCCGACCGCGATGCTGTACGTCGACGGGGACAACAAGGCGGCGGTGTCGGTGTACGAGCGGCTCGGTTTCACCACGTACGAGACGGATCTGATGTACCGCACGGAGACGTGAGCCTCCGGCGGTCGGGCGGTGTGTTGTGCGGGCGAGTGAGGTGCACGCCCCCGGGGGCTGCGCCCCCTGACCCCCGTCGGCCTACGGCCTCGTCCTCAAACGCCGGACGGCCTGGAGGTGCCTGACCGGCGGCTGAAGCGCAGCGCCCGCCTCGGCTCCGGCAAGCACACCCCCCAAGCCACCACCCCGACCCCCAGCAACACCCCCCACCGCTCGTGCGCAGCCGCCCAGCGGGGATCGTCGGCCGCGGCGAGCAGGGTCCAGCGGGCCGGGATCAGCAGGGCACCCAGCGTCGCCGTGGTCAGGACGGCGGCCGCCACCGACGGGCCCGGCTGCGGCTCGTCCGTGAGGCGTACGGCGGCGGCCGCCGCGGCCAGCGCGAGGACCGCGGTCGCGCCGGCCTCCAGGGTGACGGCGCCGACCGGGAGACGTACGGCGTGCGGTACGAGGGCCAGGGCGGCCGTCCACCACAGCCCGGCCACCGGCGCGACCAGCACCACCCGCAGGCCCGTGCGCACCCAACGCGGGGTGGTGACGGGGGTGGTGAGGTGCCGGGCCGGGTCGTCCAGCAGGAAGGTCAGGCCCAGCGCGAAGGCGAGGGCCGCCGCCCGCAGCAGGGTGAGCGCGAGCCAGGCGCCCGGCGGGCCGTCGGACAGCCGTGGCAGGGCGACGAGCAGCAACCCCACGGCCGCGCCCGCCCCGAGCGCCCGCCACGGCACCGTACGTGCCACGGCCGCCACCAGTGCCCCGCTCACCGGCACGGTCCTGTGCTCACTTCTCACACTCGTCCGCCCCCTTCGGCACCTTGGTCCCCAGCACCCGGGCCACCTCGGCGGTGGTCACCCCGGGAGCCGTCAGTTGCGCCCAGTGGGACTTGACGGCGGACGTGACCTCGGCTCGCGGACGGGAGAGCAGTTCCCGTACGACATCGGTCTGTGCGGCCGACATCGACACCGGGTTGGTGGGCGTCAGCGCGATCGCGGGCCCGCTCAGGCTGTCGTCGAGGCGGACGTTCCTGAGGTCGGCGATCGGGTCCGCGTCGCGGCCCAGTGCCAGCCACATCACCGTCACCATGCGGCCGTCGCAGAGCTCGCTGCCCTTCTTCTCGTCGCCGCCGACCAGCACGGAGGCCACGCCGACCGCGAACTCGGGCACCCGGTTGCCGCCCCAGCGCGTGCCGACCGTCACCTGGCCCGGCGTGGTGGACGGTGCGATCGCCGCGTCGCCGTAGCGGGCGTCGATCCGCTGCCGCACGAGCAGGGGGCGACTCGCGGCCGGACCGGCCGCGAGGGCCTGGACCCGGTCGACGACCCCGGCCCAGGTGCCCGTCCGGCCGGTCCACTCATCGAACGCGCAGTACTGCGAGGCACCGTGCCGTACGCACGACTGCTCCTTCTCGGGGGAGATCGAGGCGCGTTCCCGGGCGCCGCAAGCTCTGGCGAGACCCCACCGGACTGCCCGACCGCGCCGGTCGCTGCCAGGACCAGGGCACCCCCGAGCCCCAGCAGCGCCCCAAAGGGGCGCGGGGAACTGCGCGACCAGCCATGACGGCGCGGCAGACGACCAACGGCATCCCGCGGAGCGCAAAGCACCGCAGCGAAAGCCGCAGCCAGCACCAACCCGCCCAAATACACCGCATGCCAGGCCGCAGGCCTACCGACCAGGTCGGACGGCAGCGTCGAGCTGCTGTTCTCGCTCACCACGGGCGACAGCCAGCGGCTCCACTGCGCCCCCGACGTCCCCGTCGCGACGAACAGCAGGAACGTGAAGAGACCGAGCACCGTGAGCGGCGCCGCGAACACGGACGGGATCAGCCGGGCGATCAGCAGACCGACGGCTCCGCACAGCAGCACGTACAAGGGGGCCACTGCCAGTTCGGCCACCGACCCCTGCCCCACCGCACCGGGCCGCAGCGCCTGCCAGGTGAACTGGCCCCCCACGACCAGCGCGGTGAGCACACCGAACGGCACCACGGACAGGGCGTGCCCCACCGTGCGCCGCCACGGCTCCATGACCAGCACGTCGAAGTGCCGGTCGGTACCGCGCCGGCGGGAGCGCAGCGCGGCCCGGTTGACGCAGACGAACAGGGCGATGCCGAGCAGCACCGGCGTGGTCTGGGTCGCGCGGTCGACGTCCTGGAGCGCCGGGTAGGCGCTCATGCCGTCCGGGGGGAAGAGCAGCTTCCAGCCGGTGTAGCCGACGTAGAACAGCAGGGTCGCCGCCACCGGGATCTGCAGGAGCAGTTCGCGTGCCTCGAAGCGGGCGAGGGCGAGCACGGCCGCCCAGCTGCGGCGCTGTTCGCCGTGGACGACGGGCGGTGCCGTCGCCTCGATGACCGTGCTCATGCCGCCGCCACCTCCGCGCCCGCGCCGTCCAGGGTGAGCAGGTAGCCGTCCTCCAGGGTGGGTTCGAGCAGGTCGACGCCGGCGGGCGGGCTGCCCACGTTGCGGAAGGAGCCGGTGCCGGTGCGCCAGCCCGCCTTCGCTCCGGGGTCGCGTTCCGTGCTGCTCCAGACCCGTCCGGCCGCCCGTGCGGTCAGCTCGGCGGGGGTGCCGTCGAAGCGGATGCGGCCGCCCGCCATCACCAGTACGCGGTGGCAGAGCATCGCCACGTCCTCGGTCTGGTGGGTGGAGAGGAGGACGGTGCGACCCTCCCCTGCCTGGGCGATCAACTCCCGGAAGCGCATGCGCTGTTCGGGGTCGAGCCCGACGGTCGGCTCGTCGAGGACGAGGAAGCCGGGGTCACCGACGAGCGCGGCGGCCAGCGCGACGCGCTGCCGCATTCCGCCGGACAGCTTCTTGATGCGCTTGGCGCGTACGTCGGCGAGGTCGACCTCGTCCAGCACGCGCCGCACCTCCCGGTGCCGGGCGCCCCGGTCGGTGATCTCCTTGAGGATCGCCACGTAGTCGACGAACTCGAAGGCCGTGAAGTCCGGGTGGAAGCCGGGCGTCTGCGGCAGATAGCCGAGCCCGCGCCGCACCTCCTGGCGTCCTGCCGCCGTCGCCGGGTCGTGCCCGAGCACGGTGAAGGCGCCCCGGTCCGGGGGCACTGCGGTGGCCAGCACCCTGAGCAGGGTGGTCTTCCCGGCCCCGTTGGGCCCGAGCAGCCCGGTGACGCCCGAGGTCAGCCGCAGCGACACCTCGTCGAGGGCCTGGGTCCCGCCGAAGCGGAGGCTGAGCCCCGAAGCGGAAACGGTCGGTGTCATACGGCATCCCCCTGGAAGCGGTCGAAACGGTCACGTACGAGGAAGAGCAGCCAGCCGGTGAGCGCGGCGACCGCCGCCGCCACCCCCTGGCCGGCCGCGGTGAACGGCACGGGCATGGCGCCCGCGTCATAGGCGTGGGCCGCCAGCAGCAGCGCCACCCACACCCCGCCGACCAGCGACGGCGCGAGCACCGGGCCGAGCCGGGCGGTGAGGACCAGCCCTGTCGAGGTCAGGGCCAGCGCGGGCAGCAGCCAGGCGAGGGCGGCCGGCCCGTACCCCGGCAGCGCGAGGGTCGCGAGGCCGCTGAGGCCGAGCACGGCGGTGAGCACGGCGACCGTCCGCACCATCAGCAGCCTGAACCCGTGCATCGGCGCGACCACCGCCATCTCGTACGTCGGGTCCAGCGCGGGCCCGTACGACAGCGCGACCCCGCCGAGGGGCAGCAGCGGCGCGAGGGCGAGGAAGAGCGTGGGCGAGGCGGCCGCCGTGCCGGTGTGGGCCGCCACCACGCTCATCACCAGCACGGCGACGACCGCACCGAGCCAGGAACGGCGCAGCACGGGCGTGGCCGCGAGCAGCCGCGCGGTGTGGTCGGCGACCCCCAGCCGTATCAGCAGCCCCTCGAACACCCCCGGCCGGGGCGCGTCGAGCTCGGCGTCCAGCCGCTCCCATCCGGCGTCGACCCCACCCCGGTCACCGACCTCGGCGAGCACGCCCCGGCACTGCCCGCACGCGACCAGGTGGGTGTCGGCGGACCACAGCGCGGGCGGCGCCAACTCGCCCTGGGCGTAGGCCCTCAGGTCGTCAGCATCCACATGCCAGGTCATGCCCCCACCTCCCGCGCCGCGACGCGCCGCGCCGGACCCCGGTCACGCGCCTGCCCGCCCATCTCGTCATCCCCACGCCGGTACGACCGCCCCGCGCCCCTCCCGGCCCGGCGCACACCCCGGAAGCCCGCATCGCACACCCACCCGCTCACGTCAGCGCTCCCACACCTGCACGCGACCCCACAGCCCCGATCACACAGCAGCCCACCGCTGTCCCCCCTCCCACACCCGGACGCGACCCGGCAGACCCGATCGCACAGCAACCCGCCGACAACGCCCCTCCCGGCCCGGCGCACACCCCGGAAGCCCGCATCGCACACCCACCCGCTCACGTCAGCGCTCCCACACCTGCACGCGACCCCACAGCCCC
>NZ_JBITLY010000006.1:600416-631204 GCF_044465725.1 Streptomyces sp. NPDC049541
CCCGATCACACAGCAGCCCACCGCTGTCCCCGCTCCCACACCCGGACGCGACCCGGCAGACCCGATCGCACAGCAACCCGCCGACAACGCCCCTCCCGGCCCTGCGCACACCCCGGAAGCCCCCATCGCGCACCCACCCGCTCACGTCAGCGCTCCCACACCTGCACGCGACCCCACAGCCCCGATCACACAGCAGCCCACCGATGTCCCCCCTCCCACACCTGCGCACGGCCCGGCAGGCCCCTTCGCACATCCGCCCGCTCACGTCAGCGCCTCCCGCAGTTGCTTTCGGGCCCGCATCGCCCGTGTCTTGACCGTGCCCGGCGGTATCCCGAGCAGGACGGCCGCCTCCCTCGTGGTCAGGCCGTCGATGACGGTGGCCTGGAGCACCGCGCGCAGTTCCGGTGAGAGCCGGACCAGGGCGCCCGCGAGGTCCCCGTGCTCCACCCCCGCGAGCACGCGTTCCTCCGCGGACGCCTCGTCCCGGTGCCGCAGCCGCGTCAGCGCCTGCCTGAGCCGCCCCCGTGCCCCGTCGCCCCGCAGCGCGTCGATCAGCCGCCGCGAGCCGATCCGCCACAGCCAGCCGGCGACGTCGCCGTCCTCGCGGTAGCGGGCCTTGCCCCGCCAGATCGCGAGGAACGTCTCCTGTACGACGTCGTCGACCACGCCCACATCGGCGCACCGGCCGCGCAGCCGGGCGGTCAGCCACGGCGCGTACCGCCGGTACAGCTCCTCGAAGGCGCGCCGGTCCCCGTCCGCGGCGGCCCGCAGCAGCTCACCGTCGCTTCTCGTTTCGCTCACGTCCCCTCATCGGACCGGCCCCGCGGATCGGTTCACGCGAACCGTGTGAGGCATCCGATGCGCGTACGTCCTTCCCCGGCGGGACGGACCTACGTATTCTCGGGGCGGCTCCCGGCAGTCCGTGACGGCACTCCCCTGGACGTAGACGCCCCGGAGCCGCCCCCAGATATCCCGCACGCCATGTCGCCGTAACCAACGGTTCAGACAGGCTTGCGACGCTCGGCCAATGACGCCCTCCGTGCCACAGCCTTCGCCGCCCCCCGAGGGGCCCGCAGGGAACGGGGACGCCCTCAGCTCCGGCCCTGGCTCCGTAAAGGCACTCCCACCCGCGGCTTCCGACGCGCCCGTATCGCTGGGAACGCGGAAGAATGGGTTCATGAGTCAGCCAGACACCGCCCAGGCACAGGTCCAGCACGCGCAGCCCTCCGTGGGCTCCATCGCCGCGCACCGCCCGCACACGGTGGCCGCCGCGGTCTCCGACCTGGAACCCGACATCGATGCCGACCTCGATGCCTACGAGGAGTCGCCGTACGACGGCCCTCAGCTGCCGCAGGGCCGTTTCCTCGACCGGGAGCGCAGCTGGCTGGCGTTCAACGAGCGGGTCCTCGAACTCGCCGAGGACCCGAACACCCCGCTGCTGGAGCGCGCCAACTTCCTCGCCATCTTCGCCAGCAACCTGGACGAGTTCTTCATGGTCCGGGTGGCCGGTCTGAAGCGCCGTATCGCGACGGGTGTCGCCACCCGCTCCGCCTCCGGCCTCCAGCCCCGCGAGGTCCTGGAGATGATCTGGGCCCGCTCCCGTGAACTCATGGCCCGGCACGCCGCCTGCTACCACGAGGACGTCGCCCCCGCCCTGGCGGAGGAGGGCATCCACCTGGTCCGCTGGAGCGAGCTGACGGAGAAGGAGCAGGCCCGCCTGTTCACCCTCTTCCGCCACCAGATCTTCCCGGTGCTCACCCCCCTCGCGGTCGACCCCGCGCACCCCTTCCCGTACATCTCGGGCCTCTCCCTGAACCTGGCCGTGGTCGTACGCAACCCGGTCACCGGCCACAAGCACTTCGCCCGGGTCAAGGTGCCGCCGCTGCTGTCCCGCTTCCTGGAGAGCTCCCCCGGCCGCTACGTCCCCATAGAGGACGTCATCGCCGCCCACCTGGAGGAGCTGTTCCCGGGCATGGAGGTCCTGGAGCACCACGCCTTCCGGCTGACCAGGAACGAGGACCTGGAGGTCGAGGAGGACGACGCCGAGAACCTGCTCCAGGCCCTGGAGAAGGAGCTCATGCGGCGCCGCTTCGGGCCGCCGGTGCGCCTGGAGGTCGAGGAGTCCATCGACCGCGAGGTGCTGGACCTGCTGGTCCGCGAGCTGAAGATCAGCGAGGCCGAGGTGTACCCGCTGCCGGGCCCCCTGGACCTCACGGGCCTCTTCCGCGTCGCCGGCCTCGACCGTCCCGAGCTGAAGTACCGGAAGTTCGTGGCCGGCGTCCACCGCGACCTCGCGGAGGTCGAGTCGGCGTCCGCGCCGGACATATTCGCCGCGCTGCGCAGCCGGGACGTGCTGCTGCACCACCCGTACGACTCCTTCTCCACGTCGGTGCAGGCGTTCCTGGAGCAGGCGGCCGAGGACGAGGACGTCCTCGCGATCAAGCAGACCCTGTACCGGACCTCCGGCGACTCCCCCATAGTCAACGCGCTCATCGACGCGGCCGAGGCCGGCAAGCAGGTCCTGGTCCTGGTCGAGATCAAGGCCCGCTTCGACGAGCACGCCAACATCAAGTGGGCGCGCAAGCTGGAGGAGGCCGGCTGCCACGTCGTCTACGGCCTGGTCGGTCTGAAGACCCACTGCAAGCTGTCCCTGGTGGTCCGTCAGGAGGGCGACACGCTACGGCGTTACAGCCACGTCGGCACGGGCAACTACCACCCCAAGACGGCCCGTCTGTACGAGGACCTGGGCCTGCTGACGGCCGACCCGCAGGTCGGCGCCGACCTCTCCGACCTCTTCAACCGCCTCTCCGGCTACTCGCGCCGTGAGACGTACCGCCGGCTCCTCGTCGCCCCCAAGTCCCTGCGCGACGGACTGATCGCGCGGATCAGCAAGGAGGCCCAGCACCACCGTGCGGGCCGTCCGGCCTTCATCCGCATCAAGGTCAACTCGATGGTGGACGAGGCCCTCATCGACGCGCTCTACCGGGCGTCCCAGGCGGGTGTGCCGGTCGACGTGTGGGTGCGCGGCATCTGCGCGATCCGCCCCGGCGTCACGGGCCTGTCGGAGAACATCCGGGTCCGCTCGATCCTCGGCCGCTTCCTCGAACACTCCAGGGTCTTCGCCTTCGGCAACGGCGGCGAGCCCGAGGTGTGGATCGGCAGCGCCGACATGATGCACCGCAACCTCGACCGCCGTATCGAGGCCCTGGTCAGGGTTACCGACCCGGCCCACCGCGCCGCCCTGAACCGGCTGTTGGAGACCGGCATGTCCGACACCACCGCCTCCTGGCACCTCGGCCCGGACGGCGAGTGGACGCGACACGCCACCGACGCGGACGGCGGGCCCCTGCGAAACATCCAGGAGATGCTCATAGACGCCCGGAGGCGCCGGCGTGGCACAGCAACACCTTGACCCTACGGACCCCACAGGCGAGGCCCTCGCGGGCTACCTGAGGGCCCAGGCCACGGAGTTCCTCCGCGCCCTGCGGCTGCACCGGGAGACCGGCGGTGCGACCGCCAACGGCGCGGAGGACCCGGTCGACGCGGCCCGCGCCCTGCGCCGCTCGGTCCGCCGTATCAGCGCCAGCCTGCACACGTTCCGCCCCCTCCTGGAACCGGACTGGTCGGAGTCCCTCCAACCCGAACTGGCCTGGCTCTCCGGCACCTTGGCCATGGAACACGCCTACGCGGCAAGGCAGGAACGACTGCTGCTGGCCCTGCACAGGCTGTCCGGGGCAACGGTCTTCCCGGCCCAGTCTGCAGCGGCGGCCACGTCTTCAGCCATCGGCGCCGTTGTGGGCAGTCGTTCCGCTGGGGCGGAACGGGTGGGCACAACGGCACAAGCCGCCCCCGGCCCCCCGACCCCCGCCCCCACAACAGACCGCGGAAACCTGACAGTTGGCGCAGCCAAAGCAGGCGCGCTGCTGGAGCGCCAGCTCACCCTCGCCCGCACACGAGCGCACAGCACCGCCCTCCAGGCCCTGGGCTCCTCCCGCTTCCACGCCGTAGCAGACAAGATCGCCGTACTCGCCAGCGAAGTCCCCCTCACTCCCACCGCCCCCACCACCCCCCTCCGCCCCCTCGCCGCCGCAGCCGAGGACCGCCTCACCGACGCCATCACCGCGCTCCCCCTGGTCACCGCGGGCAGCCCCTACAACGCGGAGGCCCTCATCCACGGCCTCTCCCCGGACCCCTCCCCGCACCCCCAGGACGCCCCCTGGCACCAGGTCCGCCTGCTGCTGCGCCTGCACCGCTACGCCCGCGAGGCCCTCCACGGCACCGGCGGCCCGACCGACCTCCGCCTGCTGACCGCGGGCCAGGCCCTGGACCGGCACCGCGACGCCTCGGAGGCGGCGGCGGCCGCGGCCTCGGCGGCCCGTACCCCCCGGATCGCCCCGGCGACGGCGTACGCCCTCGGCGTGCTCCACGCGGACCAGCGGCACGAAGTGGAAGCGGCCCGCTTCGCCTTCCAGCAGTCCTGGCAGAAGCAGGCGGTGAGCACCCCCTGAGCCGGTCGGCCCGGCGCCCACAACCCCTGTCGAAGGAGGCGGTGACCCACCCGTGGCCCACACCAACGACACCATCGTGCAGGCATCCGGCTGCGTCCTGTGGCGACGCTCCCCGGTCGACGGCGAGCTGGAGATCTGTCTCGTCCACCGGCCGAAGTACGACGACTGGTCCCACCCCAAGGGCAAGCTGAAGCGGGGCGAGGACCACCTGGCGGGCGCGCTGCGCGAAGTCGCCGAGGAGTCCGGCTACACGGCCGAACCGGGCGCCGAGCTGTCCACCCTGCGCTATTTCGCCAATGGCCGTCCCAAACAGGTCCGTTACTGGGCGGCCGAGGCGGTCTCGGGCAGCTTCACCCCCACCACGGAGGTGGACCGCATCCTGTGGCTCTCCCCCGCCGCGGCCCGCAGCCGGCTGACCCAGTACCGCGACCGCACCCTCGTCGACGAACTACTGACGACACTCCGTCACGCCTGAAGGCTCGCATGCCCTTCGGCGTCCGCCCGGGCCTGGCTGCGCGCTCTGCGGGCAGGCCCACGCCAGCCGCAGCTGCACCGGGCCATGCAGAACCGGCCCTGTTCGACCGTCGTCGTGCGATGTTCCTGCTGCGCCACGCTGACAACGTTACCCACCCCGAGTAAGGCGACGGTATGCGCGTGACGGCCCCACCCCGGCCGTCGTTATCCGGAACGACAGGGGGCCCGTGACGGACGTACCGGCTGGGGGTAGAACGGCGATGGCGGAGCGGCAGCACAGGGGGACGATCGTCACGGCAGGACTGATGGTCTGCGTCTGCATGGGGGCCGGCGGCTGTTCCGGCACCGGGTCCGCCGCCGAGGACCCCCGCGCCTCCGACCCCGTCGAGATCCTGCACCGCGCCGCCGAAACCCTGGTGGAGTCGGGCAGTTCAAGGGCGACCACCTCGATGGAGATGGCCATCGGCGGCACCCGCGTCACCATCCGCGGCGAGGGCGACTACAACTACCGCCGGCAGATCGGCCGGCTGAAGGTGCAACTCCCGCAGAGCCCGGCCGGCACCGACGACCACCGCCCGATCACCGAACTCCTCGCGCCCGGCGCCCTGTTCATGAAGAACCGGGGCGCGGGCGTGCCCGCCGACAAGTGGGTACGGGTCGACACCGCCACCCTCTCCGACGGCAACCTGGTGACCGGCGGCGCCACCGACCCGTATGCCGCGGCCGAGTTGCTGCGCGGGACGCGCACGGCGACTTGTCTCGGCCGGACCGAGTTCGCCGGCGTCGAGGTGCGGCACTACCGCGGCACCGCCGACCTCACCCTGGCCGCTCGGCACGCCTCGAAGGGCGTGAGGGAGGCGCTGTCGGCGGCGGCGAAAGGGTTCGCCACGGCCGAGGTCCCGTTCGACGTCTACCTCGACGACCAGGGCCGCATCCGCAAGATCCGGCACCGGTTCAGCTTCGTCAACGGCCTGCAGAAGGGCACCGTGGCGGTCGCCTCGACGGCGCTGCTGTACGACTTCGGGGCCCCCGTCGACGTACGCCTGCCGGCCTCGAAGGACATCTACGCAGGGAAGATCGCCGAGTAGCGGGCCCTGCTGGAGGAGGATTTCCGGGCGTCAAGAACTAGCCCGTCCGTGCCATGCGCAGTGTGTAGGCCGCTCCCTACTCTAGGAAGTCGGCAACGGCAGAGATGAGGTGATGCACGTGGCTCCGGTCGGCGGTACGGCAGTTCAGGACCACGTGGCCCTCGCCGAGATCGAGCTGTGCGGAGAGCTGATCATCGCGGCCTCGGCCGCGGAGGACCGGCTCAGCCTGGAGAGCATCGACGAGGTGCTGAAAGTGGCCGAGGAACGCGCCGCCTCCGGCGACTAGCCCCTGTCGTTCGGATCAGGTCGACCGTAGGAAACTGCGCCTGGCAGCCCGGCCCGCGACGCCGAGCTGACCCCAACGACGGGGCCCAGCGGGAGGCGAGGCCTCCCGGCAGGTTCAGGTGCGCAGCAGCCGGGCGATCGCCTTCGTCGCCTCGTCCACCTTGGCGTCGATCTCGTCACCGCCCCGGACGGCCGCATCGGCGACGCAGTGCCGCAGGTGTTCCTCCAGCAGTTGCAGCGCGAAGGACTGCAGGGCTTTGGTGGAGGCGGACACCTGGGTGAGTATGTCGATGCAGTAGACGTCCTCGTCGACCATCCGCTGCAGGCCACGGATCTGGCCCTCGATCCGGCGCAGGCGCTTGAGGTGCTCGTCCTTCTGCTTGTGGTAGCCGTGCGTCGCATTCAGCGTGCTGTCGTCGGAGGGCGCCGTCGCGCCGGCCTCGGTGGTCGTCATCGCGTCCTCCCGTAAGACATGCGGACATATACCCCTGGTGGGTATATGGTATCGAACTTCGCTGGGTATACGGCCCTTGGTCCCTGTCGGGACCGGGCCTGCACACCGCCCCCGTGCCGACCACTCTGCCCGATGGGCGACACTGGGGGACGGCCCATTAGCCGTGGCCGGATGATGCGCCTAGCATCAGCCTGACCGAAACCGAAGCACCCCGAGGACCCCACGTGCGCTTTCGTCTGACCCCCAGGGAGACGAGCTTCTACGACATGTTCGCCGCATCCGCGGACAACATCGTCACCGGCTCGAAGCTCCTGATGGAACTGCTCGGGGCGGACGCACCTGCCCGGGCCGAGATCGCAGAGCGTATGCGGGCCGCGGAACACGCGGGTGACGACGCCACGCATGCGATCTTCCACCAGCTGAACTCCTCGTTCATCACGCCCTTCGACCGCGAGGACATCTACTCCCTCGCCTCGTCCCTCGACGACATCATGGACTTCATGGAGGAGGCCGTCGACCTGGTCGTCCTCTACAACGTCGAGGAACTCCCCAAGGGCGTCGAGCAGCAGATCGAGGTCCTTGCGCGGGCCGCCGAGCTGACGGCGGAGGCCATGCCCCACCTCCGCACCATGGACAATCTGACCGAGTACTGGATCGAGGTCAACCGCCTCGAGAACCAGGCCGACCAGATCCACCGCAAGCTGCTCGCGCATCTCTTCAACGGCAAGTACGACGCGATCGAGGTGCTCAAGCTCAAGCAGATCGTGGACGTCCTGGAGGAGGCGGCGGACGCGTTCGAGCACGTGGCGAACACGGTGGAGACCATCGCCGTCAAGGAGTCCTGACCCCTCCATGGACACCTTCGCTCTGGTCGTGACCATCGCGGTCGCGCTCTTCTTCACGTACACGAACGGCTTCCACGACTCGGCGAACGCGATCGCGACGTCGGTGTCGACGCGGGCGCTGACGCCGCGGGCGGCGCTGGCCATGGCCGCGGTCATGAACCTGGCAGGCGCCTTCCTGGGCTCCGGTGTGGCCAAGACGGTCAGCGAGGGCCTGATCGCGACGCCGGAGGGCTCGAAGGGGATGGGCATCCTCTTCGCGGGCCTGGTGGGCGCGATCGTCTGGAACCTGATCACCTGGTACTACGGCCTCCCGTCCTCCTCCTCGCACGCCCTGTTCGGCGGGTTGGTGGGCGCGGCACTGGCGGGCAGTACGACGGTGCACTGGTCGGGAGTCCTCGACAAGGTCGTCATCCCGATGTTCGTCTCGCCCGTGGTCGGCCTGATCGTCGGCTATGTGGTGATGCTGGCGATCATGTGGATCTTCCGCCGGGCCAATCCGCACAAGGCCAAGCGCGGCTTCCGCATCGCGCAGACCGTGTCGGCGGCGGGCATGGCGCTCGGCCACGGCCTGCAGGACGCCCAGAAGACGATGGGCGTGGTCGTGATGGCACTGGTGATTTCCGGCCACGAGACCTTCGGGGATCCCATCCCGGTGTGGGTGAAGATCGTCTGCGCGGTGATGCTGTCGCTCGGGACCTATGCGGGCGGCTGGCGCATCATGCGCACACTGGGCCGGAAGATCATCGAGCTGGATCCGCCGCAGGGTTTCGCGGCCGAGACCACCGGTGCGTCGATCATGTTCACCACGGCCTTCCTCTTCAAGGCGCCCATCTCGACGACCCACGTCATCACCTCGGCGATCATGGGCGTCGGCGCGACGAAGCGCGTGAACGCGGTGCGCTGGGGCGTCGCCAAGAACATCATCCTGGGCTGGTTCATCACCATGCCGGCGGCGGCACTGGTGGCGGCGGGCGCCTTCGGGATCGTGAACCTGGCGTTCCTGTAGGGGGTTTCTCGCCCCCGGACCCCCGCTCCTCAAACGCCGGAGGGGCTGAGTTTTCGCGACCGGGGTCTGATCCTTTTTTCTTCGGCCGGGGCCTGATCTTTCAGCCCGTCCGGCGTTTGAGGACGAGGCCCCTTGAGGGCCGAAGCGGGGGTCTGGGGGCGGCAGCCCCCGGGTACGACGACGGGCCCGCCCCCGGAAGCCGGGGGCGGGCCCTTCATCGTCCTCGCGGTGGCACCGCCATGCAGCACCGCGAGGGGTCTCGATGGCTCAGCCGAAGCGGCCGGAGATGTAGTCCTCCGTCGCCTGGACCGACGGGTTGGAGAAGATCCGCTCCGTGTCGTCGATCTCGATCAGCTTGCCGGGCTGCCCGACGGCCGCCAGGTTGAAGAAGGCCGTACGGTCCGAGACACGCGCCGCCTGCTGCATGTTGTGCGTCACGATGACGATCGTGAACCGCTCCTTCAGCTCACCGATCAGGTCCTCGATGGCGAGCGTCGAGATCGGGTCGAGGGCCGAGCAGGGCTCGTCCATGAGCAGCACCTTCGGCTCCACCGCGATCGCCCGCGCGATGCACAGACGCTGCTGCTGACCACCGGAAAGCCCCGAACCGGGCTTGTTCAGCCGGTCCTTGACCTCGTTCCAGAGGTTCGCGCCCTTCAGGGACTTCTCCACGATGTCCGCGAGCTCGCCCTTCTTGTACGAGCCGTTCAGCCGCAGCCCCGCCGCCACGTTGTCGAAGATCGACATCGTCGGGAACGGGTTCGGCCGCTGGAACACCATGCCGACCTCGCGGCGCACGGACACCGGGTCGATGCCCTGCCCGTACAGGTCCTCGTCGTCGAGCAGCACCTTGCCCTCGACCCGGCCGCCGGCCGTGACCTCGTGCATACGGTTGAGCGTGCGCAGGAACGTCGACTTGCCGCAGCCGGAGGGGCCGATGAACGCCGTCACCGAACGCGGCTCGACGGTCATCGAGATGTCTTCGATCGCCTTGTGGGCGCCGTAGTAGGCGGTGAGCCCGCTTACGTCGATTCGCTTGGCCATGATTACGTCACTTCCAGGGTTTCTTCGGTCGCCAATGGCCGCGTCAGCGACCGGTCTTCGGGGCCTTCCAGCGGGCGATGCCGCGGGCCACCAGGTTCAGGATCATCACGAAGGCGATCAGGGTGAGCGAGGCCGCCCAGGCCCTGTCGTACGACGCGTCCGCGCCTGCCGCGTACTGCTGATAGATGTACAGCGGCAGCGACTGCTGCGCACCCTCGAACGGGTTGTTGTTGATGAACCGGTTGCCGAACACCAGCAGCAGCACCGGAGCCGTCTCACCGGTGATACGGGCGATCGCCAGCATGATGCCGGTCGTGATACCGCCGATGGAGGTCGGCAGGACCACCTTCAGGATGGTGCGCCACTTCGGCACACCGAGCGCCAGGGAGGCTTCGCGCAGCTCGTTCGGGACGAGCTTGAGCATCTCCTCCGTGGAGCGCACGACCACCGGCATCATCAGGATGGCCAGGGCCAGCGAACCGGCGAAGCCGAAGGGCTCCAACTCGAAGATCAGCATCAGGCTGAGGATGAACAGACCCGCGACGATCGACGGGACACCCGTCATCACGTCGACGAAGAAGGTGACGGCCCGGGCGAGCCTGCCGCGGCCGTACTCGACCAGGTAGATCGCAGTGAGGATGCCGATCGGCGCGGCGATCAGCGTGGCGAGGCCGACCTGCTCGAGGCTGCCGATGATCGCGTGGTAGATGCCACCGCCCGGCTGGGAGTCGGCGACGATGCCCATCGAGTGGGTCAGGAAGTAGACGTCGAGGACCTTCACACCGCGCGAGATGGTCACCCACACCAGGGAGACCAGCGGCACGACGGCGAGCAGGAAGGCCACCCAGACCAGGCCGGTCGCGATGCGGTCCTTGGCCTGACGACGGCCCTCGACGCTCGCGGCGATGACGTACGTGGCGACGAGGAAGATCAGCCCGGCGATCAGGCCCCACTGGACCTTGCTGTCGAGACCGGCACCGAGGCCGATGGCGACCGCCACGGCGAGCGAGCCGGCGGCGATCGCCCAGGGCGACCACTTCGGCAGGCTGGCACCGCGCAGCGTGCTGACGGGCCTTTCCGCGGTGGCGGCGTTGGCGCTGTGGCTCATGCGTTGGCCCCCGAGTACTCCTTGCGGCGGGCGATGATCATGCGGGCCGCGCCGTTGACCAGCAGGGTGATGACGAACAGGACCAGACCGGAGGCGATGAGCGCGTCCCGGCCCTGCTCCGTGGCCTCACCGAACTTGGAGGCGATGTTCT
Source organism: Streptomyces sp. NPDC049541 (assembly GCF_044465725.1). Taxonomy (NCBI): domain Bacteria; kingdom Bacillati; phylum Actinomycetota; class Actinomycetes; order Kitasatosporales; family Streptomycetaceae; genus Streptomyces; species Streptomyces sp. NPDC049541. Next base: position 611,380 of record NZ_JBITLY010000006.1, read on the forward strand.
GGGCGAAGGTGCCGCCGCCCGGGTTGAGCAGGCTGCCGTGGATCAGGAAGTCCGGGGAGAGCACGGTGGCGACGGCCATCGTCTCGCCGAGCGCACGGCCGAGGCCGAGCATCGAGGCGGAGATCACACCGGAGCGCCCGAAGGGGATCACCGCCATGCGGATGACCTCCCAGCGCGTGGCACCGAGGGCGAGAGCCGCCTCCTCGTGCATCTGCGGGACCTGGCGGAAGACCTCGCGGCTCACGTTGGTGATGATCGGCAGGATCATGATCGCGAGCAGGATGCCGACGGTCAGCATCGAGCGCGGCGCACCGCCGTCCCAGGAGAAGATGCCGGTCCAGCCGAAGTAGTCGTTCAGCCAGCCGTAGAGGCCGTTCATGTGCGGTACGAGGATCAGGGCGCCCCACAGGCCGTACACGATGGACGGTACGGCGGCGAGCAGGTCGATCACGTAAGCGATGGGACCGCTCAGCCTGCGCGGGGCGTAGTGCGTGAGGAACAGCGCGATCGCGACGGCGATCGGCACGGCGAGGACCATGGCGATGATCGAGGAGACCACCGTGCCGAAGGCCAGGACCGCGATGCCGAAGACCGGCGGGACGGACGTGGCGTTCCACTCGAAGGTCGTGAGGAAGTTGCCGTGGTCCTTGCTGATCGCGAGGGAGGCGCGGTAGGTCAGGAAGACCGCGATCGCGGCCATGACCACCAACAGGAAGATGCCCGACCCACGGGAGAGACCGAGGAAGATCCGGTCACCGGGTCGGGTGGCGCCGCGAGCCGCGCGCTTCTGCTCGGCGGTGGGCTGCGGGGCGGGTGGGGGAGCGTCGGTTATCTGTGTGGAAGTGTCCATCGGGTTCTCCGGTCTGCGGAGCCTCACGCGAAGTGCGGCTCTGCGAAGCCGTACGGGAGGTACGGCTCGTGGCGGCGGTGCACCGGACGATGCGGTCCGGTCCCGGGTTTTTCAGGCCCGGGACCGGACCGCACTCGGATCAGCTGAGGCCCTCGATGGTGGTGCGGACCTTGGCGATGATGTCGGCGGGGACGGGCGCGTACTTCAGGCCCGGCAGCAGGCCCTGGCCGTCCTCGGAGGCGATGTAGCGCAGGAACGCCTTGGTGGCGGGCAGGGTGTCCGCCTTGTTGCCCTTGTCGCACACGATCTCGTACGTGACCAGGGAGATCGGGTAAGCGCCGTCGGCCTTGGTGTTGTAGTTCAGCTTGAGCGACAGGTCCTGGCCCGTGCCCACGACCTTCGCGTCGGCGATGGCCTTGGTGGCGCTGTCGCTGCTCGGGGCGACCGGCGCGCTGGCACCGGTGTTGATGCTGGCGGCCTTCACGCCGTCAGTGACGTAGGACAGCTCGAAGTAGCCGATGGCGCCGTTGGTCTGCTTGACCTGGGCGGCCACACCGGAGGACTGCGCGGCGGACTGGCCGCCCTTGGCCTGCCAGGCCTTGCCGCCGGAGTACTTCCAGTTGTCGGGCGTCGTGGCCTTGAGGTACTTGGTGAAGTTGTCCGTGGTGCCGGACTCGTCCGAGCGGTGGAACGCCTGGATCTTGAGGTCGGGCAGCTTGACGCCCTTGTTCAGCGCGGCGATGGCCGGGTCGTTCCACTTGGTGATCTTGCTGTCGAAGATCTTCGCGATGGTCGGGGCGTCCAGGACCAGGTTGTCCACGCCGGAGAGGTTGTAGCCGATCGCGATCGCGCCGCCGACCATCGGAAGGTCGATGCCCTGGCCGCCCGTGCAGACCTTCTTGGAGGCGGTGACGTCTTCGGGCTTCAGCGCCGAGTCGGAACCCGCGAAGGCCAGCTGGCCCTGCGTGAAGGAGGTGACACCCGCACCGGAACCGCCGGCCTTGTAGTTGATCTGCACGCCACAGGCCTGGGAGAACTGCGCCACCCACGCGTCGATCGCGTTCTTCTGCGCCGACGAGCCGTCGGAGAGCAGCTGGCCCTTGGCACCGTCACACTTGATCTTGCTGGCACCGGTGGTGGAGGAAGCGCTGGCGCCGCCACTGCCGCCGCCGGTGTTGTCCGAGCCGCACGCCGTGAGGACCAGGGCGCTCGACGCGGCGAGAGCACCGAGGGCGATGGCCCGCCGATTCATGCGCTGAAGCTTCACTTGAAAGAGTTCCTTCCAGGAGCCGCCGTCCTGAATTCGGCGGCGTGCGAGGTTTAAGTCCCGGCGACGGCAGGACGCACCTCCCCCGAGGCGCGGCCCACATCGCGTAAGGCCGAAATTAAGCAGACCAGGTGAAGGCGCCTACGGCCGGAAATGAACGACAGGTGAACCCCTGCCGACGGTGTGGTTAGGTCACGGAATGCTCACGGGGAGAGCACACGCAGGTTCCAGCCGGGCCCGGTGGCTGCGCTCACGGTGACACAGCGGTGACACTTCCGCGGGAACCCGTGTGATCGGCGAGCCGTCTCGTTCCCCGAGAGCAATCCGGGAGGGCGCTACATGGAACGTCGTACGTTCATCGGCGGCGGCGCGGCCGCGCTGGCGGCGGTGGCCACGGCCGCCTGCAGGGGCGGGTCCGCCGACGCGGACACCAGCACCTCCGCGTCGTCCGGCTCCTCCGGTACGGCGATGAGGTCGACGTCCGCCCAGGCCGCCCCGGCGAACTGGACCGCGCTCTCCCGCGACCTCGACGGCGCCCTGATACGCCCGGGCGAGGCCACCTGGACCACGGCCCACCAGCTGTACAACACCCGCTTCGACGGCCTGAGGCCGGCGGCCGTGGCCTATGTGGCCCACGCCGACGACATACGGACGACGCTCGCCTACGCCCGCGCCCACAACATCCGGGTCGCGATCCGCAACGGCGGCCACTCCTACGCGGGTTGGTCCTCCGGCAACGGCAGGCTGATCGTCGACGTCTCGAAGCTGAAGCAGATCCGGGTGAGCGGCGGCCAGGCCGTCGTCGGCGCCGGCTCCAAGCTGATCGACGTCTACCGGGCGCTGGCCGCGAAGGGCGTGACGATACCCGCGGGCTCCTGCCCCTCGGTCGGCGTCTCGGGCCTGGTGCTGGGCGGCGGCCACGGCGTGGTCTCCCGGGCGTACGGCCTGACCTGCGACAGCCTCACGCAGGCCACCCTGATCACTGCGGACGGCAAGCAGCTGACCGCCCATGCGACGGAGAACAAGGACCTGTTCTGGGCGCTGCGCGGCGCGGGCAACGGCAACTTCGGCGTCGTGACGGAACTGCACTTCAAGACCCACCCGGCCCCGCAGGCCGTCTCCGCGTACCTCACCTGGCCCTGGTCGAAGGCCGCCGCCGTGGTGAAGGCCTGGCAGGAGTGGGGCCCCGACCAGCCCGACGAGATCTGGTCCTCCTGCCATCTGGAGAACGGCGGCTCGCCCACCGTGTCGGTAGCCGCGTTCTCGATCGGCACCTATGGCGAACTGCAGAACGCCCTCGACCGCCTGGTCGCGGCGGTCGGCGCACCGGCCCGCAGCGAGACGCTCAAGCGGCACACCTACGAGGGCGCGATGGAGGCGTACGCGGGCTGCTCCTCGTTCCGCACCGAGGCCCAGTGCCACCTCCCCGGCTCCACCCCGAACCGCAACCCGCAGGGCGCCCTGGGCCGGGAGACCTACACGGCCCGCTCGGACTTCTTCGACCGCTCGATCTCCGCGGCGGGCATCCAGACCCTGCTGAGGACCATCACGTCGGTCCCGGGCGGCGCGGGCAGCATCGCGCTGACGGCCCTGGGCGGCGCGGTCAACCGGGTCTCCCCCACCGCGACGGCCTTCGTCCACCGCCGCTCCCGCATGCTGGCCCAGTACCTCGCCTCCTGGCGGGCCGGCACCACCGGCGGGGCGGCCCAGACCTGGCTGGCCAACACCCACACCGCCATGCGCCCGTACGCCTCGGGCGCGGCCTACCAGAACTACACGGACCCCACCCTGACGAACTGGCGCCAGGCGTACTACGGGGATGCGGCGTCCCGCCTGTCCCAGCTGAAAAAGCAGTACGACCCGAACCGCTTCTTCACATACCCCCAGTCGCTGTAGCCGCCTCCGCTGCCGTAGCTGCGGGCAGCCGGCGTAGCTGCGGGCAGCCGGCGTAGCTTCGGGCAGCCGGCGTAGCTTCGGGCAATCGTGCCGCTGGGGCGGGGCCCGACCCAAAGAGAGCGGCACCCCGCACGCGCGGGCAAGCACACATCCCGTACGTCAGCCCACCCCCGGGGCACCTATGCCGCCAGGTCCCGCTCCTCCGCCGCTTCCTGCCGAGCCCCCGGGATCAACGCACCCTGCCCCACGACCGCCCGCCCCCGGGCCCGAACCATCCACCCACCCCAGGCCGACCCCTCAACAGCCTTCACCACAGGCGTGAGCAGCAGCATGGCAACCGGCGAAAGCAACAACGCCACCGCCGTCCCCAGCGCAAACCCCCCGACCACATCAGTCGGGTAGTGCACACCCATATAGACCCGGCAGAACCCCTCAAGCAGCGCCAACCCGATCCCCACCACCCCGAACTTCCGGTTGGCGACAAACACTCCCACCGCCATCGCCATGGTGATCGTCGCGTGATCGCTCACAAACGAGAAGTCGGTCTTCCCGGACACCAGCACATCAAGACCGTCATGCGTCCGGAACGGCCGGGGCCGCTCGACGAACCCCCGTATCGGCACATTCACCAGCACCGCCAACGCCGCGGCCACCGGCGCCCACACCAACGCGGCGACAGACGACGCAGCGTCCTCGTCCCCCCGCCGCCGCACGGACCACCAGCACCACACCACCAGCAGCACCATGGCCAGCAGCAGCCCGTACTCGCCCACGAAGGAGACGGCCCGGTCGAACCAGTGCGGCGCGTCCTTGGCCAGGCCATTGATGTCGTAGAGCAGGTCGACGTCGGGGTTCGACCCGGATTCGGCGAGTCCAGCCATGGTGCTGCGGCCCCTTCGTCGTCTGCTGCCGGACGTACTCGCGCACGCCCGCTTGTCCACCCCCGTGGTTGTAGGTCACGTCGCGGACAGCCACCGGGATGACTGTCGGATGACTACGAGAACAGGAACGCACGGTCCCAGTTACTACGTTCCACACTCCACCGAATGATCACGCAGACGTTATCGAAGAGAGACTCATCCCTGCAGCTCAGGGCGTGGCTTCACGCTCGGTTCACACCGTGGTGGGCAGTGCTTTCGCGCCATCTTCGGTGACTCGCGTGGCTCCGAAGTACTCGGAGGTGTCGATGGGGTCGAACCGGATCACCGCGCCCGTCCTCGGCGCGTCGATCATGTAACCGCCGCCCACATAGATCCCGACGTGGTGGATGGCCCGGGAGTCGGTGGGATCCGTGGAGAAGAACACGAGATCGCCGGGCAGAAGTTCGTCCCGCTTGGGGTGCGGCCCGGCGTTGTACTGGTCGTTGGCGACCCGGGGCAGCGTGATCCCGACACTCTCGTACGCGGCCTTGGTCAGCCCCGAGCAGTCAAAACGCCCGTTGTCCGCGGCGGTCCCGTTGCCGCCCCACAGATAGGGCGTCCCGAGCTTCTTCTGCGCGTAGTAGATGGCCCCGGCGGCCTGCTTGCTGGGATCGACCCGGCTGACGGGCGCGGCGAAGCTCTCCTCGAGCGTGGTGATCGTCTTGACGTAGTTCTGGGTCTCCTTGTACGGCGGCACGCCCCCGTACTTGATCACCGCGTAGGCCCCCGCGTTGTACGAGGCGAGCATGTTTTCGGTCAGATTCCCGGGTACGTCCTTGACGTACGAGGCGAGCTGGCAGTCGTACGAGGCGGCGGACGGGATGGCATCCGCCGGATCCCAGACGTTTTTGACGCCGTCTCCGTTGCCGTCGACGCCGTGGGTGGCCCAGGTGCCCGGAATGAACTGCGCTATCCCCTCCGCGGCCGCCGGGCTCTTGGCGTTCGGATTGAATCCACTCTCCTGGTAGAGCTGGGCGGCGAGCAGTGCGGGGTTGAGGGCGGGGCAGAGGTTGCCCCACTTCTGCACGATGGCCGAGTACGCGGCGGGCACGGCCCCCTTGGCCAGGGCCTTGGTACCGCCGCCCACCCCGTTGATGAGGTTCCCGGCGACGACGTACACCCCGACGACCAGCAGCATGACGAAGGACAGAGCAGAGCCGACGGCAACACCGGCAACGATCCACGCCTTACGCACCGTCAACCGCCCCTCACCGCCCGGGAGTCCGAAGCCCACGTCAGTCTAGGGGCGCGTGCTGTGTTCCGGGAGATCACCGTGCCCCAAAGGGGCGCGGGGCTGTGTCGACATACAGCTCCGCCGCGTGAGCTCGACCAGCCACGACGGCGCTGCAGGCGATCGACGGAACATCCCAACCGCGCGGCGCAGCCGCAAATCCGCGCCCCGAGCGGAGCTCTAACGCTCAGTTGGTCGCATCCCGGTACAGCTCGGCCGCTTCCGCTCCGAACACCACGCTGTACGAGATGTCGTCCGTGAACCCGCCCTTCTCGTGCCCGCCCAGGATCCCGACGACCGCCTTGTCCCCGTTGACCCAGGGACTCCCGCTGGTTCCTCCGGAAAGGCGGGGGCAGTAGATCCGCTGCTGGGTACGGCTGTGCACGGTCGGCCTGTTGGTGCAGCTGACGGGCACTTCACGGGTGTTGGGATACCCGGTGATGGTGACGGCGGTGGCGCCGGTCGCCATACCGGCCACGAAGAGGTTGCCGCCGACGGCGTCCTCGACGCCTTTGCCGCCCTTGTTCTCGACGACGGCGAAGGCGACGTCACTGTCCTCGCGCTGCCCCTTGGCCCACCCGTCGGGCAGGAACACCTTCCGCACCGTCCACACCCCGTACGGTGCCCGCCCGCCCCGGTAGCCCGGCACGAAGACGAGGTTCCCGTCCTTGCTCCCGGCCAGACAGTGGGCCGCGGTGACGATGAGATTGCGGCGCGGGCTGTACACGACGGAGGCGGTGCAGAAGTGCCCGCCCGCGAGCGAGGATCTCCGGCCGGCGTCGAAGAGGGCTCCGACCTTCCTGGACTGCGCGTTGTCCCCCGCGACCACGGTCACACCGAGGGGCCCCGGCCCGTCGTCCGCGTTGGCGAGGGAAGCGGAGGTGAGCGCCGGCACGAGGAGCACGACGGCCGCGCACAGGGGACTGGTGACACGCCTGCTGATGCGTGGAATGCGCTTCATCGGCGCCCACTGTGACCCACGAAGGTGAGAAAAAGGTCTGGCGTTCACTTGGATCTCTCCGTGAACGGTCCTCCCTGCGGCTGCGGATCCCGCGCTGAAGCGCCGTACGCGACACCCACGGGCCGGGGGCACGGACGGGGGAGGATGCCCTGCGACACGGACATGGCTCGCTGCCTCCGTCTCTCCACCGCCTCGGCGTCGCCACCACCGTACGGTGCCCCGGCCGACCCCGCCTCCGCGTCACGCTCCGCGCACGCCGGCGCCGGCTTTCTCTGCCGTGGCTCCACCCTCGTCACACCATCCTCCCTTCACGCTCCGAATCCACACCATCACGTTAGGCCACCGGACTGACATTCGTCCCACCACACGGTCCGGGCGGAGTCCTACCGGGCGTCGTCGGCGCTCCCGCTGTCGCGTGGCTCGACGCGGTCGATCAGCTGCCCGCTCCAGGCCCGCAAAGCCGCTGCCTGCTGGGGTGTGAGCGTGTCGAGGAAGTAGTGGCGGATGTTCCCGGCATGCACGAGGACGGCGTTCTGCACGACGCCGCGCCCCTTGTCGGTCAGCCCGATGCCGGTACGGCGGCCACCGGCGCCGTGCTCGGTCCGCTCCACGAAGCCGCGGTTCTCCATGCGCGTCAGCTGGTGCGAGACGCGGCTCTTCTCCCAGTCGAGCGACTCGGACAGCTCGCCGACGCGCATCTCGCGGCCGGGGGCCTGCCAGAGCGTCACCAGCACGCTGAACTCGGCCTTCGAGATGCCGCAGTCACGCTGCAGACCGCGGTCGAGCTCCCGGACGAGCAGGCGTTGCGCGCGCATCCAGGTGTCCCAGAACTCCCACTCCTCGGGTTCCAGCGTCCGCGTCTGAGCCATGACGGGCAGCATACCGAGCCATGCAGTTGACGCGTCAACTCACCTCTCCCTAGAGTTGACGCGTCAACTCCTTGGGAGGGAACACCATGGCACTACGCATCGGCATCATCCTCGGCAGCACCCGTCCCGGACGCCGGGGCGAGTCGATCGCCTCCTGGGTGCTGGACACGGCACGCGCCCACGGCGGCGCCGACTACGAGCTCGTCGACCTCGCCCAGCACCGCCTCGGCAACCTCGACGAGGGCGGAAATCCGACCCACCAGCGGTACGAGCACCCGCACACCCGCGCCTGGTCCGCGCTGATCGACGACTTCGACGGCTTCGTGTTCCTCGTCCCGGAGTACAACCACTCCTTTCCCGGCGCGCTCAAGAACGCGCTGGACTACGTCTACCGGGAGTGGAACGACAAGGCCGCCGGCATCATCAGCTACGGCGGCTGGGCCGCGGGCGTTCGAGCCGCCGAGGCCCTGCGGCTCGTGCTCGCCGAGCTCCAGGTGGCCACGGTCCGCGCGCAACCCGCCATCGCCCTGCTGCCCGCGTTCGCGACCGGCTCCTTCGTCCCGGCGGAGGGTCTCGCCGACGCGGTCGGCGGCATGCTCGACCAGGTCATCGCCTGGTCCGGCGCGCTGCGCGGCGTGCGCGAGGCCAGGGCGGAGGAGCAGGCAGGCGCCGTGCCCGCCGCAACGACGTGATGCTCAGCCGGTCACCTCGGCCTTGCCCCCGGCCGGTGTGACCGCAAACCACTGCCCGCCCTTGCCCTGGCCGTTCAGCTGCCCGGCCCCCGTGTCCCCCACATACCGGTACAACGGCCAGCCGCCCAGGGTGAGTTGCTTCCTGCCGTTGCGATGGACGGTTCCGAGCAGACTCTTCTCGACTCCGACCGTCTGCACGGAGTCCGAGACGATGACCGGAACCCACGTCTTCACGCACGCACCGGCACACGTCCACCGGGACGGATTCGGCCGGTCCCTGCCATAGCGGTAGAGGGTCGCCCCCTTCCCGTCGGTGACCACACTGCCCCCGCCCTTGACGGCCTCGACCCTCACCATGACGGTCGAGGCCGTCGGCCCGCTCCCGGACGCCCCGCCGCCGACCGGTGCCGAGACCGGCGGAGCCGACGTGGCCGGCCCGACACCGGCAGCGCCCGTACCGGAAGTGCCGCTGTTCATGGAGTCGCACGCCCCCAACAGGAAGGCGCAGACGAGGCCCGCGGCCGAAGCGAGGACGATGCGGTGCTGGATCACAGGGTTGCCCCTCTTCGGGGTCGCCATCCACATGCCCACTCCATACGTCGGACAACTCCCGCCCTCTCAGCCACCGCTGCCACATGACGCAGACTTGACCCCCACCCGGCCCGGGCAGCCACGACCATAGGCCTGAGGCGACACGCGTAAACCTGTCCCCCACCTGTCCGAATACTGTGCGCGAAGTCAAGCCACGCCCAACCCCCCTCCATCGCCCCGTCATTGAGCAGCAATCCGCCAACCCCCTTCAGTAATGCGGAAGTCAGAATTCCGAAACTGCCTTGTTTGTCGCGTACTCAACAAGCGATGGTCTACGCGGGTCGCCGCCCCTGCCGAGGACACCCGGCAGTCCCCCCACCGCAGGCCTCTGCCCACCACTCCCAGGAGGCTGTACGTTGCCTACGTCCACCCCCAACTCCCCCCACATATCCGGCAGATGGCGCCGGGTCGGCTCGGCCGCCGCGGCCACCGCGGCGCTGGTCCTCGCCGGATTCGGCACCGCCGTCCAGGCGAACGCCGCCACCACGGCCACGACGGCCGCCCACAAGGTGAGCACCAAGGCGATCGCCGCCCAGGTCGCCAAGGCGCACGTGCAGTACACGAAGGCCTGTGGCGCCACCCCGAAGAAGGGCTACGCCGCGTGCAACGCCCTGCGCGTCACCGGCGGCACCACCGCCTTCATGGAGAAGCAGGCCGCCCTCAAGGGCGTCGCCCCCAAGACCATCAAGCCGAACGCCGCCCAGGACGACCCGACCGGTTACGGCCCGAGCGACATCCAGTCGGCATACGGCCTCACCGACGCGGCCTCCTCCAACGGCTCCGGCGAGACCGTCGCCATCGTCGACGCCTACGACGACCCGAACGCCGAGGCCGACCTGGCCACGTATCGCGACTACTACGGCCTGAGCTCCTGCACCACGGACAACGGCTGCTTCAAGAAGGTCAGCCAGACCGGCTCCACGACCTCCCTCCCCTCCGCCGACAGCGGCTGGGCCGGTGAGATCTCCCTCGACCTCGACATGGTCAGCGCGACCTGCCCGAACTGCAACATCCTGCTCGTCGAGGCCAAGTCGGCGTCCGACGCCAACCTGGGCACCGCGGTGAACGAGGCCGTCAAGCTCGGCGCCAAGTTCGTCTCCAACAGCTACGGCGGCTCCGAGTCCTCCTCGGACACGACGTACGACTCCTCGTACTACAAGCACCCGGGCGTCGCCATCACCGCCAGCGCCGGCGACAGCGGCTACGGCGCCGAATACCCGGCCGCCTCCAAGTACGTCACCGCAGTGGGCGGCACCAAGCTCTCCACGTCCTCCAACAGCCGCGGCTGGACCGAGAGCGTCTGGAACACCAGCAGCACCGAGGGCACCGGCTCCGGCTGCTCCGCATACGACGCGAAGCCCTCCTGGCAGACCGACACCGGCTGCAGCAAGCGCATGATCGCTGACGTCTCCGCGGTCGCCGACCCCGCCACCGGCGTCTCCGTCTACGACACCTACGGCTCCGACGGCACCGGCTGGAACACCTACGGCGGCACCAGCGCCTCCTCCCCGCTCATCGCCTCGGTCTACGCCCTCGCCGGCACCCCGGGCTCCAGCGACTACCCGGCGCAGTACCCCTACAACGCGGCCGGCACCTCCGCCCTCAACGACGTCACCAGCGGCAGCAACGGCACCTGCTCCACCAGCTACTTCTGCACCGCGAAGTCGGGCTACGACGGCCCGACGGGCTGGGGCACCCCCGAGGGCCTCGGCGCCTTCACGGCGAGCTGACAGCAGTACGCGGCAGGACCACCCCGTCGGGTCACGGGGAGCCGCCCGCACGAGGGAGTACGTGGGGCCTCCCGGGCGGCACGGAAAGGGAAACGGGTCACGGCAGCCGGCCGCGGCCCGTTCTCCCGTACGCCCCGATGTTCGGACGTGACAGCCCGTCGGGCACCATCTCCGGAGAACGTCGACGTCCGATCCACGACGCCCCGGGGGAAGAACGCATGAAGCGCACGCTCGCAGCCCTGCTCACCGTCGCCGCACTCACCGCGCCACTGGCCGGTTGCGGCAGCTCGTCGAAGAACGTCACCGGCACCGTCGTCAGCAAGGACACGGACCACGAGTGCAAGACGAAGAAGAAGGGCTCGAAGCGGACCCGCAGCTGCCACACCGAGTACGAGCTGAATGTCCGCACCAAGAACGGCGACGAGGAAGAGGTAGACGTCAGCTACAGCGCCTACAGCAACTGCGTCGAGGGTTCGAGCTACCCGAAGTGCACCACGCGCTGAAGGAGGCGAGGCCCCGCCCCACCTCCACCAGCGAGGCCGGGCGGAACTGACCCTGCGTCAACGAGCGGGCCGCGGCCGCCAGCCGCGGCCCGTTCGCCGTACCGGATACTCTTCATCCGTTCGCCCGTCACCCGGAGAACATCGGATCGACCCCCCGCCCGACCCACCGTCAGGAACGATTCAGGTCGTAAGAGGGGTCAACGACGGAACCCCACCACAGGTTCCGCTCAGGCCTCATTGCCCGGCGTGACCTGCCGTGATACACAGAGTGACCTAACAGCTATTCGTACGAAACCCGCCATGCAATGACGCCAAGTCGACATACGAAGGCAGCATTGTCGGCGAGAATGAGCCTGACCTCTGCACTCCCGCAGAGGACTGCGGAACTACCCACCAGGGGCGGTGACTTACATGCTCTTTGCGGCCGACAAGGGAGACATCAACACCATCATCGGCGGGATCGCTCCGGACTGGGGCCCCTTCGGCAGCCTGGGCAACGAGGCGAAGGTCATGATCGAGGTGGTGATGGCCGTCGCCATTCTCCTCTGCCTCGGCATCGCCGTCTGGGGCGCCGCCAAGCAGCGCATCGGCGCGACCGCGCTCCGCGACACCTTCAGCGCGGAACAAGGCAAGGGCCTCATCATCGCCGGTCTCACCGGGGTATTCATCATCGGCTCGCTGGGCACGCTCTTCACCATCGTGTACGGCATGGCTGTCTAGATGGCCGTCTAGCAGGCCGTTTACGGCAGGCGTCCGCCAGTCCCCTCCGGGCACGCCCGGTCCCCTCTACCCCCACCCGCCCGTCGTGCCCACCGGCTGAGGTTGCGTTTCCCTGATGTCGAGTCACCACACCGCGCCCGCGCGGGAACCAGCACGGCTACCGTCGTATGTCTACGAGCTGGAGAGGGCGTACACGGCATGAGTCTCGGAGACGAGCACGAGGCCTCCGGCGGTTACGGCGGCACGGGCCAGACCCGGACCCGGCTGCCCGACGGGGCCGGCGACGTCTACGGCGGCGCCCGCCGCGGCGGGCGCTCCTCGTCCCGAAGCCTGATCACGGTGGTGGGCGTGGTGGTCCTGCTGATCGCCGCCATCGCCTTCGCGAACCGTGGAGGCGGCGATTCCTCTTCAGCCGACGGAAGCGGCAGCAAGCCGGACGCGGCGTCCACGGCAGCCAGCGGAACGAAGCCGGTACGGACGTCGGTCGCCGGGATTCCATCGGGGTTCGCGCACGACCAGCAGGGGGCGCAGAGCGCGGCGGCGAACTATGCCACGGTGCTGGTTTCGGCCGACATCCTCAAGCCGACCCGACGGGCCGAGATCGTCCAGCAGGTCTTCGTCACCGACAAGCAGGCGGAGCTCCAGAAAAAGCTCAACAAGGCGTATTCCAGGGACTTCCTGAGAAACATCGGCCTGGACGACAACGGCAACCCGACCGCCGGCTCCACGTACGTCTCGCGCACCGTGCCGATCGGCACCAAGACCACGAGCTACTCGGACGCCACGGCGACCATGGAGGTCTGGTGCACCGGGCTGTACGGCACAGCCGGTGAAAACTCGGCCGACCCAGTGACCAGCGATTGGTTCACCATGACGCTCCAGCTGCGCTGGGCGAACGGCGACTGGAAGGTCGACAGCTTCTCCCAGAAGAGCGGCCCCGCACCCGTCCCCGGGGACAGCAAGGCGTCCACCGCCGACGAGATGTCCAAGGCCGTCGAGGAGTACGGAGGCTTCACCTATGCCCGGTAGCCCGCGCCGCGCACTCACGGTCGCCGCCGCCGTCACAGCCGCACAGACCGCAGCCGTGCTGTTGGCCACCCGTGCTGTCGCCGCACCCTCACCGTCGCCGACGACATCGGACGACAAGTGCGACCTCATCGTTGGCCCCGCCAAGGACTACTGCGAACGCGGCAACGGCGACAAAGGCACCGGCGGTTCCACCTCCCTCGACCCCACCTCCACCCTCGACCCCCTCTCCTCCCTCGCCAAAGGCTGCGCCAAAGCCGCCTCCTGGACCATCGACAAGCTCAGCGACGCCGTAAAAGAAACCGCGAACGTCGACTTCACCAACCAGAAGTTCCTTCAGCAGTACGCAGTCGTCTTCGCGGCGTCCGCCATCCTCACCCTCCTCCTCTGGCTGCTCGCAGTGGCCAAGCGGGCCGTCCGAGGTGTCCCCCTCACGACGGCCATCTCGGAGGCGGTCGGTTTCCTCTGGCTGACGGTCCTGGCCTCGGCGTTCACGCCCCTGATCCTCTACACCGTCGTATCGGCGACCGACGCCGTCACCGACGTCATCGCGAAGGGCACCGGCGACCAGACCGACGCGTTCTTCGGCACGTTCTCCACAGCCCTCAGCAAGGGCAACGACATCGGCGGCGGCCCGATCATGCTGATCATCGTGTCGCTGGTCTCCGTGCTCGCCGCGGGCGTCCTCTACCTGGAGCTGTATCTGCGGGCCGTACTGCTGTACGTCGGCGCCCTGCTCGGCGTCGTCGTCTACGCCGGCCTCGTGGACAAGAACCTGTGGGGCCACGTCCGCCGCTGGGCCGGCATCATGATCGCGGTCATCCTGGTCAAACCCGTGATCGTCATCGTCCTCGGCCTCGCCGGCGCCCTCGCCTCGGGAGGAGGCCCCGACTCCCTCGCCGCCGTCGTCTCCGGCCTCGCCATCATCCTGCTCGCGATCTTCGCCTCCGGGATGATCTACCGCTTCGTCCCCGGCTTCGGCGACGAGATCGCCAACGGCCGCAACAACCGCATCATGGCCGGCGCCGAGGGCAAGGCCGCCGCGGTCATCAGCTCCCCGGCGACCATGGTCGCGCAGGGCATCAAGACGCACAGCGCCCGCGCCAACGACAACGGGGGCGGCGGCCAGTCGTCCCCGAACGGCGGTCCCCGCCCGGCCAACCCGGCCAGCGGCGGCGTAGCCGCCCACAGCACCCGGCCCTCGAACGGAGGCGGCGGCTCCGTCCCCACCGCCGCACCCGCACCCCGTTCGTCGAGCCCGGTGAACACCCCGCACGCCAGCAACACCCGCAACAGCAGTACCAACCGCACGGGAGGTGAAGGGCGTTGACGACCGAGTCCCACCTGTCCCATCCGGTCACGCCCCGCCGTACATATCTCATCGGCCGCGCCCGGCCGAACGCGATCGTCGGCCGGAATCGTGAGTCCGGCGAGATCGCGCTCATCATCGCGGGCGCTTTCCTCGGCATGATGTGCGGGCTCCTCGTCCCCGTCCTCTCCCTGCGCATCGTGCTGCTGATGGGCTTCCCGCTGCTCGCCCTCGCGGCGGTCTACGTGCCGTACAAGCACCGCACGTTCTACAAGTGGTTCGAGATCAACCGCAGCTACAAGCGCACCCTGAAACAGGGCACCCTCTACCGCAGCGGTGTCATCGAGGCCGGTACGCGGCTCGACGGGCGCGAGGTCGAGATCGGCCCGCCCCCCGGCATCGGCCGCATCACCTGGCTGGCCGCCCCCTTCGGCCCGGACGAGATCGCCGTACTGCTCCACGCGGACCGCCGCACGGTGACGGCGGCCATCGAGATCGAGGGCCCGGGCGTCGGCCTGCGCGACTCGGAGGACCAGGAAGCCCTGGTCGACCGCTTCGGCACGCTCCTCAAGCACGTCGCCAACGGTGACGGCTTCGTCACCCGCCTCCAGATGCTCGCCCGCACCCTCCCCGCCGACCCGGACGCCCACGCCAAGGACGTCGCCATCCGCGGGGACGAGAAGTCGCCGGCCTGGCTGCAGCAGTCGTACGACCAACTGCAGTCGATGGTCTCGACGAGCAGCGAGCAGCACCGCGCCTACCTCGTCGCCTGCATGCACTTCACCCGCGAGCTCGCGGCCGAGGCCCATGCGATGGCCCGCGCGGCCCGCCCCCAGAACGGCCGCAAGGTGGACCGGGACGCCGGTCTCGCGGTCGTCATGGCCCGTGAGCTCACCGACATCTGCTCGCGCCTCCAGGAGGCCGACATCCGCGTCCGCCAGCCCCTCGGGCAGGGCAGGCTCGCCTCCCTCATCCACTCCATGTACGACCCGGACCACCCGATCGACCACATCCAGGCGATGACCAAGCGCAACGCCTGGCCGGCCGAACTGGACGCCATGGAGCCGACGTACCTCCAGGCCAAGACCCGGGAGTCCTCCACCCGCGCGCCCTGGTGCCACGCCACGGCCTGGGTGAAGGAGTGGCCGATGACACCCGTCGGCGTCAACTTCCTGGCCCCGCTCCTCGTCCACACCCCGGACGTCATCCGTACGGTCGCCGTCACGATGGATCTCGAACCCACCGAGGTGGCCATCGAACGCATGCTGACCGAGAAGACCAACGACGTGGCCGAGGCCTCCCGGGCCGCCAAGATGAACCGCACGGTCGACCCCCGTGACGTCGCCGCCCACAACCGTCTGGACCAGCGCGGCGAGGACCTGGCGAGCGGGGCGGCAGGCGTCAACCTGGTCGGCTACATCACCGTCTCCTCCCGCTCCCCCGAGGCCCTCGCCCGCGACAAGCGGACCATCCGCGCCTCGGCCGGAAAGTCGTACCTCAAGCTGGAGTGGTGCGACCGGGAACACCACCGCGCCTTCGTGAACACGCTCCCGTTCGCCACCGGCATCCGAAGGTAGGGGCTGAGTTCTGATGCGGGATCCGCTGTCCGTCCTGACCGACGCCTTCACGTCCTTCCTCTTCGGGAAGGTCGAGACGACCCGCCTGCCCGTGCGTACCTCCACGGGCCAGGCCCAGGCGGTCTACCTGCCGACCGCCGCCCCGGGCCTCGGCGACTCGGGCGTGATCATCGGCCGCGAGGTCTACTCCGGCAAGGGCTACATCTACGACCCCTTCCAGCTGTACGGCCAGCAGCTCCCGGCCCCGCACTGGCTGGTCCTCGGCGAGTCCGGCAACGGCAAGTCGGCCCTGGAGAAGACCTACGTCCTACGGCAGCTGCGCTTCCGCGACCGCCAGGTCGTCGTCCTCGACGCCCAGGGCGAGGACGGCGTCGGCGAATGGAACCTGATCGCCGAAGAGCTGGGGATAACACCCATCCGCCTGGACCCGGCGGCGGCCCTGGACCACGGAATCCGCCTCAACCCCCTCGACCCGTCGATCACCACGACCGGCCAGCTCGCCCTGCTCCGGACGATCATCGAGGTCGCGATGGGCCACGGCCTGGACGAACGCTCCGGCTTCGCCCTGAAGGTCGCGCACGCCTACGTCAACGAGACGATCGTCGAACGCCAGCCGGTCCTCACCGACATCGTCGAGCAGCTACGGCACCCCGAACCCGAGTCGGCCGAGGCGATGAACGTCGCCATAGAGGACGTACGGGCCTGGGGCCTGGACGTGGCGCTGGTCCTTGACCGCCTGGTCGACGGTGACCTCCGCGGCATGTTCGACGGCCCGACCACGGTCGGCATCG
This sequence comes from Streptomyces sp. NPDC049541, assembly GCF_044465725.1. Classification (NCBI taxonomy): domain Bacteria; kingdom Bacillati; phylum Actinomycetota; class Actinomycetes; order Kitasatosporales; family Streptomycetaceae; genus Streptomyces; species Streptomyces sp. NPDC049541. Next base: position 628,313 of record NZ_JBITLY010000006.1, read on the forward strand.
ACCTCGACGCACCCCTCATCGTGTTCGATTTGTCCCACATCGACCGCAACTCCATCGCCATGCCGATCCTGATGGCGATCGTCGGCGTATGGCTGGAACACACCTGGATCCGCCCCGACCGGAAGAAGCGCATCTTCCTGGTCGAGGAGGCCTGGCACATCATCAACAGCCCCTTCGTGGCCCAGCTGTTCCAGCGGCTGCTGAAGTTCGGCCGCCGGCTCGGACTGTCCTTCGTGGCGGTCGTCCACCACCTGTCGGACGTCGTCGACGGCGCGGCGGCCAAGGAAGCCGCGGCCATCCTGAAGATGGCGTCCACCAGGACGATCTACGCCCAGAAAGCCGACGAGGCACGGGCGACGGGCCGCGTCCTCGGCCTCCCCCGCTGGGCGGTGGAGATCATCCCCACCCTCACCCCCGGCATCGCCGTCTGGGACGTCAACGGCAATGTCCAGGTCGTCAAACACCTGGTCACCGAGACGGAACGCCCCCTCGTCTTCACCGACCGCGCCATGACGGAGTCCTCCGCCGAGCGCGACCTGGCCGACGGCGCCCTGCGCGCCGCCGAGCTGGAGGCGGAGGAGCGCGCGGCCGCCTTCGTGGAACAGCACCTGAGCGACTTCGAGGGGCCGTCCGAGTCGACGGTGGCATAGCAGGGGAGGCGGGACGTGGTGAGACCGGACGACCGGCGAAGAGACCCCCGGGACGGGCAGGGCGGCATCCCGGACGGGCTCCTGCTCGGCATACTCGCCTTCCTCCTCGGCATGACCCTGCTGGTGTGGACGGCCACCGGTCTCGCCGGCCTGTTCGCCAAGGGCAGCTGGCCGCACGGCGTCACCTTCACCCGCACCCCTACGGCCATGCGCCACCTCATCGGCCGACCTCACGACATCCCGGGCGCCTGGCCCGACACCCCGGACACCCAGCTCTCCGGCTACGGCCTGTTCTGGGGCCTGTTCATCGGCCAGCTGATGGTGCTGTTCGTACTGACGGTGTTCGCCATGGGCACGTTCGCGCGCTGGCGCGCAGGCCGCCTGAAGCGCCGCACGGCACCACTCGACCGCCCGGCACCCGAGCCGTCACCGACACCGCCCCACTACGAGGTCCCGACGCCGCGGACGGCACCGCCCGAACCACAGCCGACGGAACTCCTCCAGGAACCGGCGTCCATGCCCGAGCCCTCCCCCTCCCCCTCCCTCTTCGCCGACGACCCGGCGACGACGAGCGGGATGGCCGCAGTGGGCAGAGTCACCGGCAGCCGGGAAAGACTCGTCGTAGCGCCCAGGGAAGGCCGCCAGGTGACCGCGACCCAGGCCGTACGCGATGCGGAAGGCCCGGCCCTCGTCATCACCTCCAACCCGGCGATCTGGTCGGACACCAAGGACGCCCGGTCGAAGCTGGGCCCCGTCCTCCTCTACGACCCCGCCCACCTCTGCGACACCCCGGCCCGCCTCCACTGGTCCCCCACCACGGGCTGCGAGGACAAAGAGACGGCCACGGCCAGAGCCGCCGCCCTCCTCGCCCCGATCCGCCCCACGGCCAAACTCGACCAGGCCCTGTCGGCCACCGCCGAAACGCTCCTGCGCAGCTATGTGCACGCCGCCGCGATCGACGGCCGCACCATCCGCCACGTCCACCGCTGGGCCCAGGGCGCCCAGGTCCAGGACGCGGTCCGCATCCTCCGTACGAATCCCAAGGCGGCCCCCGGCTCCGCGGGCGAACTCGAGGCCGCGCTCACCGCACACCCGGAACGCCGGGACATGGCCCAGGAGTTGACCAGCCGAGCCCTCTCCGCGCTCTTCACGGTCAACATCCGCGAGGCCTGCACTCCAAACCGAACAGATGCCCTCACCTTGGATTCCTTCGTCCATGAAGGGGGCACGCTTTATGTGGTGGGGGAATCCATCGAGGACCCCAGAAGCAACCCGGGCGCGATGCCCCTACTGACGGCCCTCGTCTCAAGCGTGGTCGAGCGTGGCCGGCGCATGGCCGAACGGTCATCCTCCGGTCGCCTCGACCCACCACTCACCCTCGTCCTCGACGACGTCGCGGCGGTGGCCCCGCTTCCCCAGCTCCCGGAGCTCCTGGCCACAGGAGCGGACCGGGGCCTGCCGACCCTGGCCCTGCTCCGCTCCCGCGAACAGGGCCGTGCCCGCTGGCCGCACGACGAACTGCCGGTGTAGCCGTCAGCCGGCCTCGTCCCGCACCAGGGCGAACTCCAACTCGGACTCCCCCGGCCTCTCCTCCAACGGCACGGTCACCCCGGTCGGCGCGAACCCGACCTTCCGGTAGAACCGCTGAGCCCGCCCGTTCTCCTCGTGCACGATGAGCCGCACCTGCTCCACGCCCTGCGCCCAGGCCCACTCCAGGCCGGCGTCGAAGAGCACCTCGGTGAGCCCGATCCCCCGGCACTCCGGCCGCACGTAAACCCCTACGACATGCCCCTGCTTCCGCTCCACCGGAAACCCGGCCCAGTCGGTCGACCCGGCCTCCTCGACCAGCACGACCAAGGTTCCGACCCACTCTCCGTCGGGCCCCTCGGCAATGATCTGCTGCGCCCCGGACGCGCCCTCGGCGGCGCCGGCCGCCCGCTCCTGCCAGAAGGAATCCGGGCGCGCGATCGCTTCCTCGTAGGTCTCCATAAAGGCGAGATGCGCTACGGGATCCTGCAGCGAGGCGAGCCGCAACGCCTTCGCCCGGCCCCACTCGTCGGCGCGTATGGAACGGATCTTGTAGTTCATGGAGGCCACGGTAGCCGAAACGCAGAAAACCCCGTACCGGATAACCGGTACGGGGTTTACTCAATAATTGTTCGGCGGCGTCCTACTCTCCCACAGGGTCCCCCCTGCAGTACCATCGGCGCTGTAAGGCTTAGCTTCCGGGTTCGGAATGTAA
>NZ_JBITLY010000007.1:0-72927 GCF_044465725.1 Streptomyces sp. NPDC049541
TCGACCCGGGAGATCGTGGAGCGGCTCCACGTTTCCGCCTACACCGTCCAGGAGCACCTGACAGCCGTCTTCGCCCGGTTCGGAGTCCACAGCCGACGGGAGCTCATCGCCGCGCTCCTCTCCTCGCGCCGCCCGAGCCAGGAGGAGCGATGAGCGGGCCTTCCCGGCGGGGAACTGTTCGACGGGGTTCGCGATGGGCGAGTCTCGCAGATCAGCGCCAGGCGACGCCCCGAGCCAAGGCAGGCTCCGGACGACGCCATCTGGGACTCCTGTGGCCCTGCCAGTCGATGACCACGCACTTGTGGACGCCGACGACTCAGGCATCGTGGGCCGGCGGTCGGACCACCCGTGTGGCCACCCACAGGGCGATCCGTGTGCGTGACCGCAGGCCCAGCTTGTCGCGCACCTTGTCCAGGTGTGTGGCGACCGTATGGATCGAAAGACCGAGCCGCTCAGCGATCTGACGGTTGGTCAGCCCGTCGGCGACGAGCTCGGCCACCATGAACTCCCTTCCGGTGAGCGTCGGTCGGCCGTCGACGGCCTCTACGGCGCGTGTCGCCGTTCGATGGTCGGCGCTCCTTGTCCGCAGCGCGTACGCGACAAGGCGATCCACGGGCAGCCGACGGCCGCAGCTGACGGCCGCGTCCCGAGCGGATGTCGGCAGCCGTGTGCTGATACGGGTCACCGTTCGTTCCACCTGGCGTCGCCATGGTGCCTCGGAGACGGTGTCGAGGCGGCGGCGTGCCTGCGCGCTCGCCTCGTACAGCATGAGGGCCCGTCGCGTGTCCCCGCTCTCGGCGGCCACGAGCGCCAGGCCCTCCACCGGGTAGAGCGCATGAAAACTTCCTTCGGGGACGATCCGCAGCACCTCCCCGAACAGCGCCTCGGCGCTGTCCAGTTGCCCGAGGGCCAGCCGCACGGCGCCCGCCGTGTGCAGAGCGGCCGCGACCTGGTTCCACGGAGCGTGGCTTCTGAGCACGGGCAGGCAGCGGGACATGAGGGTGTCGGCCTCCTGCGCCCCGCCCGCTTGGAGCAGCGCCCAGGCCAGGTGATGGGTGCACCAAGCCGTGTCCCTGGGTCTTCCCAGCGTGCCGACGACTTCCAGGCACTCCCGCAGATCGTCCACGGCCGCGTCGAATTCCCCGCGGCACAGCCGCGCCGCGGCCCGCGCGTCCAGGGCGTTGGCAAGTCCGGCGGGGTGAGCGCGCATGCGCTCCACGGCCACCGCCTGCTCGCCGAGGTCCAGCGCCTGCACCGGATCGGCCCGCTGACAGGCCACGCGCGCCGCGAGCGCCGGTACCGCCCCGCCGAGCGTCCTGACGCCGTCTTCCCGCAGCAGTCCCGTCAGTAACGCGCGGGCGGCGGACGGCTGTTCCTGCTCGTAGTGCACGCGTGCCAGTTCCAGTTCCAGCCGTCGGCGCGAGACGCCGTCGTGACCGGTGGTGTCGGCCAGAGCCGCCGCGAGGTTGTCCCGTTCCACGGCCAGCGGGCTGCCGGCCTGGTCGGGGAACACCTCTCCGTCGGCCCGGTCCGTCAGTCCGTTCAGCCATACGAGGACCCGTTGCCGGGTGCTGTGCCACTCGCCGGATGCGAGCAGGCGCTCCAGGGCGTAGGCACGGATGGTGCTCAGCTGTCTGAACCGTGCGGTCTCCGCGTCTCCCGCCGTGTCTCCCGAGAGACGTGCGATCAGGGACTTGGCCTCGAGGGCGCACAGGATGCCGAGATTCCGGGACGGGGCGACTCCCTCGGCGGCGCAGACCGCCCGCGCCGCCGCCGTGTCGAACCCGCCGACGAGGACCGCGAGACGCCGGAAGACGGCCTGTTCGGCCGGATCGAGCAGGCGGTGGCTCCAGTCGATCGCGGCGGCCAGCTCGCTGTGGCGGCCGGGGCCGGTCCTGTGCCCGCCTGACAGCAGGGGCAGCTGGGACATCTGGTCGCCCAGTCCTGCCAGGATGTCGTGCGGCGGAAGCGTCCTGGCCCGGCGGGCCGCCAGCTCGACGGCGAGCGTCAGGCCGTCCAGTCTGCGGCAGATCTCGGCAACCGTCCGGCCGTTTCCGCGATGCAGCGTGAACCCTGGCGAACAGCTCGAGGCACGCTCGACGAACAGCCGGACGGCATCCGCCCGCAGAAGGACGTCCGGGTCGTCTCCGGCGTCGGCCGACGGCAGCGACAGCTCACCGACGCGCAGCACGGTCTCCCCGGGCACCCGCAGGGCCTCCCGGCTGGTGGCGAGGATCCGTAACCGAGGGCAGTGACTCAGCAGAGTCGCGACCAGCCGGGCACACGGCTCGGCCAGGTGCTCGCAGTTGTCCAGGATCAGCAGCCGACGGGAGTCGCCGATCGCGTGGATCAGGAGGTCGACACCGGATCGTCCGGCCCGTTCCCCCACGGCCAGAGCGGCGGCGACGGACTGTGCCAGCGCGGCGCCGTCACCCAGCGCGTCGAGTTCGACCAGGTCGACCTGCCCGTGGCGGTCGGGCAGGCCCCTGGCGAACTCCAGCGCCAACCGCGTCTTGCCGACGCCGCCGGCACCGGTCAGCGTCAGGAGCCGTGACGTCCTCAGCAGCGTGCGCAGCCGCGACAGCTCCGCCCGCCGGCCCACGAAGGAATCGAGGGCCGGCGGCAGACCGCTGCCCTGCGCGGTGGCCGTCAGCGAGCGGGAAGCGCCCTGTGCGGGCGGTGACAGGGCCGTCTGCGCCCGGCTTGAATCCGGGCGCGCCGAGCGTTGCCGGAACGCCCGTTGTCTGCATGCTCCGGAGCAGTAGCGAGCCGGTCGACCACTGCGGGGGCGATCGGTCAGCGGCGCACCGCAGGACTCACATGTCATGCTCCGGTCATCCCCGCATCCCGGCCGCCCATGCATGCCGTCCGCCCATGCACGCTGCCCGGGCGTCGGCTGTCAGGGCACGGAGTCGGGATCGATGCCGAGTACGACGGTGCCGGTCACTCCCTTGCCGAGGTCGCTGCCGACCTGCGTGAGCGTCAGCAGGGTCGAGGACCCGCCGTTGCGGTAGATGCCGTCCCTGGCGTTGAGCGTGCGCGTGGCGGTGTTGCTCCGGTAGGGGGCCAAGGCGGCGACCCTGCTGTTGTACGTCTCCGGGAAGTAGAGCTGACCGGTGTGGGAGACGTGGCCTCCCCGGTACTTGCCGTTGGTGACGGTGCCGCCGACATGCGTCTTGACATGGATGTGGAGGGCACGGCCGACGTACCAGCCGGGGTAGATGGTGGTGAATTCGGCGACGCCAGTGGAGTCGGTCAGCTGCACGCCGCGCAGGAAGGTCGTGTCCGGGGTGGAGCCGCCGGCCACGTAGCCGGAGTAGACGCCGAGAGCGTCGCAGTGCCAGATGTCGACCGCCGTGCCGGGCAGCGTGGCGCAGGTCGCGGTGTCGATCACCTTGACGCGGAGGGTGAGGGGAACGCCGGACTTGCCCTCGGTGATGTCCTTGCGGACCGTCTCCAGGTCCAGGTAGTAAGGCCCCTCGGTCTGCTCGGGCGTGAGGACGCAGTCGGCGGCCTGCCGGGCCGGGGCAGCTTCGTTCCGGTTTGCGGCCGAGGCCGCCTGCCCGGACGTGAGCCCCAGAGCGACCGCTCCGAGGGTCGCACCGCCCAGGGCGGCGATGACGGTTCTGCGGCTCGCATCACCCGAGCCGCCGGCCGACTCTGACGCGCGCTCGGGTTCTGTGGAATGGGGTCGGGGGGTGTCAGTCATGCTGGGAGCATGGCGCGCGCGACGGTGCGTGGGATCGATCGGATGACCGGTGAATCGGGTGCGTGACGAAACACACGGCGCCGACGTCAGCTCTCCCGACGACACCTGGGTTGCGGAGCCGCATGCTCGGGGTGTCGACGTGGCGGACTCGCAGGCTGGTCCTCAGCGGGAAGACAGCCGGCGCCCCGACTCGGCTGCGGCACCGAAGTAGTCACCGCCCTTGCGCCTGACGTCGTCCGTGCCCCACGCCTGCTCACCGATGGCGGCCGCGTCGCCGATTCCGTTCGCGTTCTGCCGCAGTGGTGCCTTGACCAGGCGCGGTATGTGCTTGGAGCAGTGGATGTAGGCCTCCTCCACTTCCACCTCCACCCACATCTGGGGCCGGCGGCCGGGCACCGGATCAACGGGCAGATGCGGATACCTCCGGCGCATCGCCTCGTCCGTGACCAACTGCGCCCGGCCGTTGACGTGCAGGCCGATACGGTCCTGAGAGAAGTCGATCATCAGGATGCCGACGTGCGGGTTCTCCCGGATGTTGCCGAGCGAGGCCATGACTCCGTTCCCGCGGTACTCCGGGTACGCCAGGGTCGCCTCGTCAAGCACCCCGAGGAAGCCGGGCGGTCCGGCCCGGAATGTGTTGTCGCACTCGCCGTGGCGGTCCGCGGTGGCGAGGAAGAACATCTCCTGGCGGGTCACGAACTCCTGCATCCGCGGGTTCAGCCGGTCCAGTACCTGCTCGTCGTAGAAGCGGTCCGCGCGGTCGAGGGTGCCCAACTCACGCTGCATCTGGTGTTCGCCGTGGCTTCCGGGGCGGTCGGCCCGCTCGTCGTGATCCAACGATCCTCCTGACAGCGATTCCTTCAGGGCACCAGCCGCGGTGCGCCACGGCCGCGTAGGAGAGCCTAGAGCAGGTCGCTCGTCCTGCCCCTTCGAGGGGCGGCCGCGGGCCTCCTGCCAGGAACAGCGCGCGGCAGGCCACCAGGTCCGTGCTCGCGTTCTCGCGGAGCCTGAGCGCTCGGCGCAGTTGCGGGGCTGTTCGACGCCACCGTCAGTTCGCTCCCGCCCTGCCGGCTGAGCGCGCGGACCAGCTCGACAGGCATCCCCGGCCACGGCGAACCCTCCGACCAGCACGGTGGTCGCCCCGTCCTCGATGCCCGGCCCGCCTTCGTCGGCGTCCTCGCAGCACGGGTGACAGCGCGTCGGAGAGCGGTAGGTGTACGGCGGACGCGACAGAACGCCCACGCAGTCGGCAGGCCCTGGAGGGGGAGGGTCACCCGGTGACGTGAAACTCGTTCCCACCGGCGTCGAGGAACTCGCCGGGTTCCCGGTCGGGTCGGGTGACCTCCAGCCGGAGCCTGTTCCGGGCCTGCTTCGGCGCCGCAGGCGGTCCCATCACCAGTGAGACCGCGCTGGTGGGCCGTCGGCGCAGCCGGACGCCCCAGTCGTGGGACTCGACCGCCTGCCAGTCGGCCTGGGACTGCCAGAAGGTCCGCTGCGCGCAGCGGGCCTCCTCCAGGACGTCGAGGCAGATCGCGACGAGCCCGGAGTCGGTGAGCACGCCGGGGTGCCCGGGGCGCAGCACGCAGAACTCGTTGCCCTCCGGATCGGCCAGCACATCCCACGGGACGTCCCCTTGGCCGATGTCGACCCGCGTTGCACCGACTGTGAGCAGGCGAGCCACCTCGGCCTCCCAGCCCGGCCCCCCGGCCAGGTCGAGGTGCAGTCGGTTCTTGCGCACCGTCTTCGGCTGCGCGGTGGGCACGAAACGCAAGCGCAGGCCGCCCGTTCGCCCCCGCGTCGCGTCCGACCAGAAGCGGTCCATGCGCGCGACGTCCAGCGCGTCGATGACGATCCCCGTCAGCATCCCCACCCCAAAACTGCTGTCGAACCGGCATCCGTCTCATTGTCGCCGCCGCTGTCGGCGGCAGCGCCAGATTGACATAGCCCGGATGCAAGTGGTTGATTACTTTCATGGAGGCAAGGACACGACAGCGTTCCACTGCCGAGGAGCGCCGGGCCACGGTCATGCAGACGGCGATCAAGACGTTCGCCGAGCGCGGGTACTACGGGACGTCGACGATGGACGTGGCCAAGGCCGCCGGCATCTCGCAGGGCTATCTGTACCGGTTGTTCAAGGACAAGGAGACGCTGTTCGCATCCCTGGTCGACCACTGTTCCGCCCGTCTGCGCGAGAGCGCCGCCGCGGCGGCCGCATCGGTGCGGACCACCGACCCGGAAGCGATCCTCAAGGCGCTGACGGCCTCCTACGACGAGGTCATCGCCGACCGGGACGTGCTCATGATCCTCATGCATGCGCAGTGCAGCGCGAGTGAGCCGGTCATCGGTGAGGCGGTGCGGACCTGCTATGCCAAGCAGGTCGAGTACGTCCGCGCCTTGTCCGGAGCCTCCGACGAGCAGATCCGCAGCTATTTCGCCCACGGCCTGCTCAGCAATGTCCTGGTCGCGATCGATGCGGCCGCCGTCGATGCACCTTGGACGCGCACCCTGCGCGCCTAGTGTGTGCAGCCCTGCCGGGCCGCTCGAAGCGGCCCCTTTTTTTGGAGCCAGATGTAAGCGGTCAACCGCTTACATAAGCGTCTCGAAAGGTTCTGGTTCATGTCACCCCACTCCAAGCCGCGCTCGACGGGGCTGCTGCTCGCCCTGCTGGCGTTCGCACAGTTCATCAGCGCTATCGACTACAACATCGTCTATGTCGCCCTGCCCGAGATCGGACGCGAGGTCGGCTTCGACGCGCAGAACCTGCAGTGGGTCGTCAGTGGCTACGCGGTCGCCTTCGGCGGCTTCCTGCTGCTCGGCGGCCGGGCCGCCGACCTCCTCGGTCACCGCCGCATGTTCACCACCGCCCTGGTCCTTTACGGCCTGTCCTCCTTGGCCGGCGGACTGGCCACCGACCCAGGGCTGCTCGTGGCCGCCCGCGCGGTCCAGGGCCTCGGCGGCGCCCTGCTGCTGCCCGCCACGCTCTCCCTGATCGCCACCACCTTCACCGAGGGTGCCGAACGCAACCGGGCCCTCGCGATCTGGGGCGGCGCCGGCGCCGTCGGTCTGGCACTCGGCTCCCTGCTGGGCGGTGTCCTGACCAGCTACCTCGGCTGGGAGTCCGTCTTCTACGTCAACGTCCCCCTCGCCCTGGGCGCCGCCGCAGCGGCTTTCTCGGTCATCGCCAAGGACGCACCACGTGAGCGGGGCCGCGGCTTCGACCTGACCGGCGCGCTGACCGCCACGGTCGGCTTCAGCGCCCTCGTCTTCGGCGTCGTCCAGGGCCCCGAGGCCGGCTGGGGCTCCGCCGAGACGCTCATCGCCCTCCTGGGCGGCGCGCTGTTCATCGGACTGTTCCTGATCGTCGAGTCCCGCACCGCGCACCCGCTGATGCCGCTGCGCCTGTTCCGCAACCGCAGCCTGGTCGCCGCGATGGGCATCACCTTCGTCTTCATGGGCACCTTCGGCGCCCAGTACTACTTCTTCACCGTCTACCTGCAGAACGTACGCGGCTACGGCGCCCTGGCCACCGGCCTGGCGTTCCTGCCCTCGGCGCTGGTGGGCATGGTCGGCACCAAGCTGAGCGAGAGGCTTCTCGGCAAGGTCGGTCCCCGCACGACGATCGTCACCGGTCTGCTCGTGGGCGCCGCCGGCATGGCCGTCCTGGCGCTGGGCATGTCCCCGAACGGCGACTATCCGGCCCTGCTGCCCGGCGTGGTCCTGCTCAGCCTCGGCCAGGGAATCGCCTGGACCGCGATGTTCGTCGCGGCCACCAGCGGAGTCGACGCCCGCCACCAGGGCATCGCCTCGGCCATGGCTTCCACCACTCAGCAGATCGGCTCTGCCGTCGGCCTGGCGATCCTGGTGGCCATCGCCAACAGCGGCGTCGAGATCAGCACCGGCCCGGGCCTCGTCCCCGGCCTGCGCACCGCGGGGTTCACCGCCAGCGCCCTCACCCTCCTCGGCGTGGCCATCGCCCTGACCCTGCGCCGACCCGGCACCACGCCTGCGGCACCCACCCCGACGCAGACCCCGGAGAAGAAGGAAACCGGGGTCCCCGCCTGAACCAAGGACGTCGCCGATCGCCCCGCCCATCGCGAGGGCGATCGGCCTCGACGTCGTGCCGCCGCGCAGGTTCCGCCGTCCAGACGACGAGTTCACCGGCGACCGGACGGTGGAACCTCGAAGTCCTGGTCCCGCACGGAAAGTTGGCCTACCAGACTGGTCGGCTGCGCGTCGTCGGGGTGCCGGTCGGTCGGCCAGTACGGGGGGATGGGACACGCCTGCACGGGCAGCAGTGCGCAGTCGGCGTAAACGAACATTCGGGCTCAAATCGGCTGTGCGGGCCTTGAGGAGGTCTCCCAGTTCGTTTGGTAGGCGTCGCTGACCATGTCGGTCGATTTCGCACCGCGACTCCCGACGAGAGGGAGGCGTCTGCGTGGCGGCGACCTGGGCCTCCCCACTGTGAACCCGGCGAGACGGGCAGGGCTGCTGCCGGCCCCCGGGGCAAGTGCTCTCGGAAGGTACGGCTGAAAGTCGGGACGCCTCAATCCCTGAACGCACGCCAAAAACTGTCCCGCAATGACCGAAGCGAGGTGTGGACGCCGGTCGTCACGCCTCCTGGTAGAGGTTGACGATGTTGCCTTCTGGATCGCGCAGCCACACTGAACGGCGCCCCCACGGCTGGGTTGTCGGCGGCTTGAGGATTTCAACGCCTCGAGCCAACAGTCGTTCGTGGCGTGCGTCCACGTCGGTGACCTGGAACTCCAGGGTGAAGCCTCCACTCGCAGCGGTGGCCATCGATCCGGGCACCATCGACTCCATGCCCTGTGTGGAGAAGAACGAGAGGACGGCGCCGGGGACCGTCACCCGGGCGAAGGGATCGCTCCCTTCGACATCTGCCTCCAGGACAGCGGCATAGAAGGCGGCGAGGGCCGCAACATCGTCAGTGATCAGCGCGGTGCCCGTGAAGTGTGGCTGCATCCGGGCATCGTAGGTCGAGGGTCGGACACCGGGCCCTGGTACCGGAAGAAGTCTGCTGGTTGTGGCCGACGATCTCGGCGTGGAAGGACGTCGCCGCGCCGGGCGGACTCACCCGGACCTGGCTGAAACAGTGGCAGTCGTCCTGCGGCACCCCGCGCTGGGAGTCCACCGCCTCGGGAAAACGGTTCGGGAAGACCTGCGCCGGCAGCGGTTCGTCCGTCATGGCGCAACGATAGGGACGCGGCGTCCGTGCGGCACTCTCCGAACATATGTGAACGCACCGGTCGGCACGGCCCGCACCTCCACGAACGGACGGCGCCAGCCGACCACGCCGGCCCACTTGATGCGGCTGCACTGGGAACCGTTGCCCCAGGCTGCGGCACGCCACCGGGCGTGGGCCCACCTGATCCCTGATCCGGAGCGCCGCACCCCGCAACGGCAAACGCACGTAGCTCAGGCAGTGGCCTCCGGCTGCGAAGGGCTGAGGTAGGACACGGTGGTTCGGTCGGCGTGCGGGGCGAGCAGGGCCTGCAGTTCGTCGGCCGCGAGCTTGAGGAGGTTGCCGTCGCGGTCGGCATGGAGGGTTTCGAGGAGGAAGGCGACGTGCGTGGAGTCCTCGGTGACGCGGGTGCGGTGGGCGTCGCGGTGGTTCCAGTGGCGGGTCAGGACGCCAGCGGTGTCGGCGTAGATGATCTCGCCGGGCTTGGGGTGCTCGACGGTGTCGGGTTCGCCGAGCGGGGTGAAGGACTCGGTGCCGTCCGCGTGGCGGATGTCGACGTCGCCGGTGACGTGGTCGAGGTCGAAGGCGCCGGCGGGCAGGCCGTGCCGTACGGAGACGGCGTTGTAGGAGTCGACCGCGGGGTTGATGCGCGGCAGGCTCCCCCTCTTCGCCAGGCGGCGGCCGAGCGCGTCGACGCTGGGGCGGATGCGGCGGGGGTTGGTGCCGAAGGAGCGGTAGGCGGCGTGCCAGGCCTCGATACGGGGGTCGGTCTCGTCGGCGGGCTGCCAGGTGCCGTCGGCGAGTTGCCGCTCCAGTTCCTCGACGGCCGCGGCGGTGTGCGGCCAGGACTCGCGCCCGCGCAGGCCGGTGGCGGTGACCAGGGCGATCAGGGTGTCGGGGAAGGCTTCGGCGACGGCGGGGGTGATGCGGAAGGTGGGCATGGGCGGTGTTTTCCGTTTCCTGCGGACGGTGGCGGTCAGGACTTCCAGGGACCGATGCGGTCCAGGCGGCGCAGCTGCTGGCGGGCGGTGGGCACGTCCAGGCCCTGGCCGCGCTCGGCGAGGCGCTCGGCGACGGTGCTGCGGTGTTCGAGGGGCTTGTGGTCGTCGTACTTGAACTTGGCCCGTACGTCGGTGACTTCGAGGCGCAGCCCACGGATGCCCGAGAGTATCCGGCCGTACGGCGGCTCGTCGACGGCTATGGGTGCATGGTCGCCGTCCGGCTGGAAGTGCGCGAGCTGGCGGCGCAGCAGCTCTGCCTTGGCCTCGGGGTCGTCGACGATCTCGGCGCGGCAGGTGAACTGGACGGCCGCGTAGTAGCTGGTGGGGACGCCGTCGGTGGGTGGGATGCCGGGCGCGGCCCGCCAGGGGCCGGGAATGAAGGCGTAGTCGCCGATGACGGTGAAGACCACGTTCGGGTCGTGCTCGATCGCCTTCCAGACCGGGTTGGGCCTGGCGAGGTGGACCAGGAGACGGGTTCCGTCGCAGGTGAAGTGGGTGGGGACGACCATGGGCGGGTGGCCCGGCAGGCCGTTGACGCTGAGCTGTCCGAAGTCGTGGCCGTCGGCGATCCAGGCTTGCCATTCTTCCTCGTCCAGGCCGGCGTCCCACGGGTGGACCAGCATGCTCATCTCCTTGGTTGTGCGGGTCTGCTCAGGTCAGAGCGAGGAGGCTGACGGCGACGGCGGCGACGCCGAGACCGGCGAGCTGGCCGCGGTGGACGCGTTCGGCGAGCACGCCGCGGGCGAGCAGGAGGGTACCGGCCGGATAGAGGGCGGTGATGACGGCGACGACGGTGAGGTCCCCGCTGCGGGCGGCGAGCAGGAACAGCAAGTTCGCCATGGAGTCCAGCACACCCGCGGTCGCCGACAGCGCGTAGGCGGGTCGCTCGGGGCCCAGCCTGCGGTGCATCAGCCCGGCCGCGACCAGGGTGACGGCCGAGGAGACGGCGCGGCCGATGATCAGCGGGGCGACTCCGCTGTCGGAGGGCGTCTGGTGCAGGAAGACCAGCTGCAGGGCGATGGCGGCACCCGCGCCGAAGGCCAGGAGCAGCGCCGTACGGGAGGGACGGGCCGAGCCCGCGCCGTCTCCGGCGCTGACCAGCACCACGGCCACCAGCGCGAGCGGCAGGCCCACCGCTCCGGCGGTGGTCAGGTGTTCACCCTGCAGCAGTCCTACGCCGACGGGCAGCGCGGCGGACACCAGCGCGGTCAGCGGCGAGAGCACGTTCATCGGGCCGATCGCCAGCGTGCGGTACAGCAGGGCGAACGCGGCAGCGGAAGCCACACCCGAGGCGGCGCCCCAGCCCACGGCCGCCGGGCTGAAGGAGGCGCCGAGCAGCGGCCACAGCAGCAGCTCGACCGCGAGACTGGCCGGGGCGGCGACCATCACCGTCCGCAGCACATGGGCTTTCCGGGCGCCGAGACCGCCGAGGAAGTCGGCGCACCCGTACGCGAGAGAGCTGCCCAGGGCCAGCAGCAGAGCGATCACAGCACAATCCCTTACCATTCAGTGGAACGACCGCACCGTACAGCAAACCGACTTAGGGTTGCAACCGATCGACCGTGCGGTGCAGTGGAATGTCCGGTGGCAGGGAAGGTGACCAGGTGACGGAGACGGCCGCAGCGCTGCGAACGGTCGCGCACAACGTCCGGGCGGCACGCATGCGCGCGGGCCTGTCCCTGGACGAGCTCAGCCGCCGGGCCCAGGTCAGCAAGGGCGCCCTGGTGGGACTGGAGAAAGCCCAGGGCAACCCCAACCTGGCCACCCTGGTCAGGCTCGCCGACACTCTGGGCATCTCGGTGTCCGCCCTGATGCAGGGATCGCCCGAAGGCCGGGTACGGGTCGTGGCCGCCGACGCCGTGACACCCCTGTGGACGGGGGAGCGGGGCGGCGAGGCCCGGCTCATGCTGACGACCTCGGGACCGGCTCCGGTCGAGGTCTGGCGCTGGCGGCTGCAACCGGGTGAGGAGTACCCCAGCCATCCCCACCAGGCCGGCGTCGTGGAGACCGTCAGCGTCACCTCCGGCCGGTTGACCCTGGTCGTCGACGGCGCTGAGCACACCGTCGAGGCCGGCCAGACCGCCACGTTCGACGGCGACACCCCGCACACCTACCGCGGGGCGGGCACCGAGACCTGCCACCTGATCATGACGGTCCACCTTCCGCCCGGCCCGGCACCGACGACCTGACCCGAGGCCGGGCACCCGTCACAGCGCCGCGGCCGCCGCCGGCATGCGCGATTCGGAGGCGTCCCGGGAGATCCGTACTGAGAGGGGTGTGTCAGAGTCTGCCCATGCTCGAGATCGTGGTGAGGACCGAGAACCGGGAACGGCACGTCCGCGTGTCCGCCGATGAGCTGGCCGGGTTGGTCCGCAGAATCGGTGCCGGCGGTGACCGGTTCCTGGTGGTCCAGCGGATACCCGACCTGCCAGACGTCTTCGTCCAGGTCTGGCACGAGACCGGCGCTGACTACACGTTGGAACACCGCGACGGTGCCGCCGACCGGCACTTCCAGGCGCTGGTCGGCGGGCCCGAAGCCGTGATCGCGGCGATCACCGGCTGGGCCCGCCGGGAGGCCGGCTGGGACGGTGGTCTCGCTTGGTCGCTGCTGGACATGGGCCCCGCCCGCGAAGTGCCGCCGCTCGACCTCGCCGAAAACGAACGCATGGAGTTGGAGAAGCGCGTCCGCGAGGTGCTGGTCGGCGGGTACGCCTCCCGCGCCGAACTGGCCGAGATCGCTGAGGAGTACCTGGTCAGCGAGGACCGTCGGCCGGTTTCGCGCGAGCAATCGGAGGCGCTGGCCGACCGGTTGTGGCTGGAGCGGGTCGCGGAGCAAGCTGCCTGGCAGGGTGAGACCGACCCCGAGCGGCTCACCCGTGCGTTCACCGCCTTGCAGGCGGCCGGGATCACAGCCCGCGAGAACTTCACCTGCTGCCGCAGCTGCGGCCAGTCCGAGATCGGCGGCGAAGCCGGGCCCGACGCCCGTGGTTTCGTCTACTTCCACACCCAGTGCACGGACTCAGCCGCAGCGGGCCACGGACTGATGCTCCTCTACGGCGGCTTCGACGGCTCGTCCGAGACCACTGCAGCCATCGGCCGCGAGGTCGTGACCGCCCTCGAAGCAACCGGCCTGCGCACCGAGTGGGACGGTGACCCCGGCCGGGCCATCACCGTCACCCCTTTGGACTGGCGCCGCCGCCTGGTCGGTTAGGGCCCCGCCCTCCCTCCCCATCACCGATGGGCGTACGGGTCCACGCCCCCTTGGCGTGGAGCGTGGGCCCGCCTACCTGTTTGTCGTGTTCGGGCGGCTCAGCGCAGGCGTACGGGGAGGGAGCGGTGACCGTTGGAGATGAAGGAATCCACCGGCTCCAACTCGTCCTGCTCCACCGCGAGTTGCAGATCCGGGAAACGCTCGAAGAGCGCCGGCAGCGCGATCCGCGCCTCCAGCCGCCCCAGCGGGGCGCCCAGGCAGAAGTGCACGCCGTGGCCGAAGGCCAGGTGCTCCTTGTCGACGCGGGTGACATCGAAGCGGTCCGCGTCGTCGCCGTACTTGCCGGGATGGCGTCCGGCCGCGGCGTACGCGGCCAGGATGGCCTCACCCTTGCCGATCACGACTCCTTCGGGGCCGCCGAACTCGCTCATCGCCAGATCCTCCACGGCGTATCGCAGCGGCAGGCTCGCGACCGGCGCCTCGACGCGCAGCGTCTCCTCGATCACGTCGTCCCAGGAGGCGTGGCCGCCGCGGACGAGCGCGAGTTGGTCGGGGTGGGTGAGCAGTGCGTGGATGGCGTTGTCGATGAGGTTGACCGTGGTTTCGTGGCCCGCGCTGACCATGAGCATCAGGGTGTCGAGGAGTTCCTGCTCACTGAGGCGGGTGCCGCCCTCGTCGTCCCGCGACGCGATGAGGGCGGACGTCAGGTCGTCGCCGGGTGACTCCCTTTTGAAGGCGACGAGTTTGGCGAGTGCCGCGTAGAACCGCGTGTAGATGTCGGTGACCTCCTCCGGAGTGGCGGAGGTGTGGAAGACGCCGTCCACCACGGCCCGTAGCTCTGCACCCTGGTCCTCGGGCAGGCCGAACAGTTCGCTGATGACCTGGATGGGCAACGGGTAGCACAACCCCTCGCGCAGATCGACGACCCGCCCGTCCTGTCCGGCCTGCTCGACCCGGTCCAGCAGGTTCTTGGTGATCTCTTCGACACGAGGCCGGAGCGCGGCGGTGCGGCGTGCGGTGAACGCCTTGGAGACCAGGGCCCGCAGGCGTTTGTGCTCGCCGCCGTACGCGGTGAACATGTTCTGCACCGCGACCCAGGTGAACAGCGGCCATTCCGGGGCGATTTCGCCGTTGATCCAGCGGGTCCAGTGGCGGCGCGCGTCCTTGGAGACGCGCGGGTCGGTCAGCAGACGCTTGAGCAGATCGGGGGAGCTGACGGCCCACGCCGCAACCCCGTCGGGGAGTTCGACCAGGGTCACCGGTCCGCGCTCGCGGATACGGGCGGCTTCGCCGTGAATGTCGCGACCGGCCGGATCGATCACTAACGGGTCGGGATTTCCCATCGCAGCCTCACAGAGTCTCGAACGTCGATACGAAGCGTTACGCTACTTTGCCGTAGCGTTGTCGGGCGAGCCCCCCAAGGCGGCCGTCTGTGCCGGCGGGCCAGGACGGTGAGCTCGGCCAGGACGTCCCCTGGCTAGGCTGGTGGCTGATCACAGTTACCGACGAGGGGGTCCGAGCCATGAGCGGGACAGTGACGGCGGTCAGCAGCAACGGGGACTACTCGTTCACCAAGCCCAACCGGGAGAGCGTCAGACTGCTCGCCGGGCTCGGGGTGGAGGGAGACGTGCACGCCGGTGTGACGGTCAAGCACCGCTCGCGCGTCGCGCAGGATCCCACCCAGCCGAATCTGCGCCAGGTCCACCTCATTCACGAAGAGCTCTTCGCCGAGGTCGGTGAAGAAGGGTTCAAGGTGGCGCCCGGCGAACTCGGCGAGAACATCACCACGCGGGGCATCGATCTGCTCGGTCTGCCGGTCGGCACCTTGCTGCGCATCGGCGCCTCCGCGGTCCTCGAAGTCACCGGCCTGCGCAATCCCTGCCTGCAGATCGACAACTTCCAGAACGGGCTGCTCAAGCAGGTCGTCGGCCGTGACGAGGCGGGGAACATCGTGCGCAAGGCCGGAATCATGAGCATCGTGAGGGAAGGCGGCGAGGTGTTTCCCGGAGACACCATCGAGATGGAACTCCCCAGCGGTCCGCACCGCCCCTTGGAACGGGTCTGACCACGAGGTGGGTTCCGCCGCCATCGGCCGGGCCGTCAGCGAGACCGGCCCGCTCGAAAAAAGGGGACCTTGACCGCCTGCGACTGGGGACGTCGACCCACGTCGCAGGCGGTTCGAGGCAGGCGCGGCAGCTCAGTCGACGTATGCCGGCGTATGCAGCACTCCGGCGTGTCCGACCCGGCGGGTCGGGCCGGTGAGGTGGATGGTGCCGGTGAGCCGGATGTCGGTGCTGGAGGCGCCGAGTCGGACGGTGATCTCGCCGGGTTCGACGATGCGGTGCAGATCGGGGGCGGTGTAGGCGAGGCGGTCGGTGTGCAGGCGGAAGGTGACTCTGCGCTCCTCGCCGGGTGCCAGACGGACCCGGGCGAATCCCGTCAACTGCGTTACGGGTCGCGGCAGTTGTGCGTTTCGGCAAATGAAGGGGACTCAGGCGGAATGTGTCCTTTCGAGCCCGTGTTGCTCTCGGACATGAGCGAAGCAGTGGTGGCAAGCGCGTACGGCGGTCCCGAGGTTCTGTCGGTCATCGACATCGCCGTCCCGGAGCCCGGGCCCGGGCAGGTGCGCATCGCGGTCCGTGCCGCGGGCGTCAATCCCTTCGACCACAAGGTCTACAGCGGTGCCTTCGGAACAGACCCGGCACGGCTGCCGATGCGGCTCGGCACCGAGGCCGCCGGAGTCGTGACCGCGGTGGGCGCGGACGCGAACGGCCCCGCGGGTCCGGTGGAGGTCGGCGACGAGGTGATCGCCTATCGCGCGGTCGGCGCCTACGCCGCCGAACTCGTCGTACCGGCTTCGTCGGTGGTGCCCAAGCCCGCCAGGCTGTCCTGGGAACAGGCCGGTGGACTGATGGCCGCCGGAGTCACCGCCGTGCACGCCCTCGAAGCGATCGGCCTGGGCAAGGGCGAGACGGTGCTGATCCACGGCGCCGCCGGGGGAGTCGGCCTGGCGGCCGTGCAACTGGCGGTGGCACGCGGCGCCACCGTCCTCGGAACCGCGAGCCAGGCCAAGCACGACCTGCTGCGCGACCTGGGCGCGGTCCCGATCACCTACGGGCCCGGACTGGCCGACCGGGTACGGGCGGCGGCGCCGGGCGGCGTCGATGCGGCGGCCGACCTGGTGGGCACCGACGAGGCGGTGGATGTCTCCGTGGAACTCGTGGCCGACCGCGCCCGCATCGCCACCATCGCCGGCTTCGAGCGCGGCGCCCGGGCCGGCATCAAGCTCCTCGGCGGCGCGCCCGGCGCGGACCCGGGCACGGAGGTCCGGGACGCGGCCCGACTGCAGCTCACCGCGGAGGCGGAGGCAGGTCGACTGCGCATCCTGATCGCCGGCACCCACCCGCTGCGCGAAGCCGCCAACGCGCATCGCCAGATCATGACCGGCCACATCACCGGGAAGATCGTACTGATCCCGTAGTGCCGCCGGGAATCTGCCATGGTCGCGGTGATCGGGCGGTGGTGGTGAGCGGGAGCTCGCGCGCCGTCTGGAGGTCTCCGTCCGGTTGGTTGCTGGGCGTCACTGCGAGCCGGTGGCCACCAGCGTCGCGGTGATGGGTTCGAGTTCGGTGATCAGTTCGTCGAGTTCGGCGGGGGACAGGGCTTCGTAGGGCGGGGCGGCGAGTTCGTCGGTGAGGGCTTCGATGCGGTGTTTGACCTCGCGGCCCGCGTCGGTGAAGTGGCCCTCTGCATCGACCAGTCCGCGTTCGCGCAGGCCGTCCATGACCGCGGCCAGCCGCTGTTTTGGCAGATGATGGATGCGTCCGAACGACTCCGGCGGGTGGATGCCCTGTTCCAGCGCGGAAAGGACATGGGCTTCCGTGCCGCCGATGCGTGCGCCGACGAGGGCGGCGATGTGTCCGTCGCCGCGGTGCTCGCGCAGCATGGTCGCGGAATGCCACAGTCGGGCGACGGGGTCGCTGGGGATCTCAAGGGTGCGCATGCCGGCGTACATCACCCGGCCTTCGGTGGGGGCGCTCGTGGCGGCCTTGGTGGTCAGGTCGGCGGCGCGCACCAGGCCGGGGGAGTGGGTCAGCTCCTCGCCGAGGATGCGCCGCAGGGAGGCCGCGCTGCCCCGCTCCCGCGCGGCGACGGAGGCCTCGGGCGGGATCGTCTCCCAGGCGCTGGGGATGTGGCGCGCGGCTTCTCCGTCGGCGAAGTTGTAGAAGGCCGCGTGCACGACGTGGGCCGCCACGCGTCCCAGCGGTGCGGCCCGGCTGGCGAAGTAGCCGTCCCAGTAGGTGCGGTGGCCGAGCGCGGCCAGCTCCTCGTTGCACTCGTCGGCGCAGTAGGTGACCAGGCAGATCGGCTCCAGAAGCTCGAACATGCGACGGGCGATGTGAGCCATCGGCTGCAAACGCGTCGTACCCATCGGGCTCTCCATTCGTTTCGATGTGCCGACTTGGACCGTCCGGCACACCGAAACTCATCGGTGACCGAAGGGAAGCAGTGCAGACGCGCCGTCGCGCGGTGAAACCGTCCCGATGATCAACGTGCCTACTGCCCACGACCTTGATGGAACCGGGGGGCAATGGCCTTCATCATCCTCGCGGACACGGACCTCGACACGTCGACGGCTACGACCCGTACGGGGCAGTCGAACCCTTGACGGGGCCGTCAGAGCGCGACGATCTGCCAGTCCTGGTTGGCGCCGCCGGTGGTCTGCCACTGGATGACGTTGGCACCGTCCGACGTGGACGCGTTGGCGACGTCGGCGCACCAGCCGGTGCGGACGTTCACGAGCCGGTGGTAGCCGCTGGTGGTGGCGGGGACCAGCTTCCACCACTGGTTGTCGCTGCCGGAGTCGGTCCCCTGGTCGAGGTTCGCGCCCTGGGCCGAGCCGCCGGTGCTGTCGAGGACCTTGCCGCTCTTGACGTTGGACAGGCGGTAGGAGCCGTCGGTGCCGGGCAGCAGTCTCCACTGCTGGTTGGTGCCGCCGGTCCAGGGCCACTGGATGACCAGGGCGCCGTCGATGGTCGAGGCGTCCTTGACGTCCATCACCTTGCCGCTGTTGCGGTTGACCAGCTTGAAGGTGCCCAGGTCCGCGGTGAACGGCCGGTCGTAGACCTCCAGGCTGCGGATGGACGCCCACACGGCGGAGGGCAGGCCGGTGACCGTGACCCGGACATAGCGCGCCTGGGCACGAAAGAGGGCGACCTGGACCTGGCTGGTACTGGCGGTGGCGGTCAGGTCGGCCAGCGTGACCCAGGTGGCGTTGTCGGTGGAACCCTCGATGCGGTAGCGGTAGTTGGTGCCGTCCTTCTCCCAGGCGATGCGGGTTCCGGTCAGGGAGCGGATGGAGCCGAGGTCGACCTTGAGCCAGTGGCCGGTGTTGCCGTCGTGGGCGCACCAGCGGGTGGAGGTGGACCCGTCGACGGCGTTCGATGCGGTGTTGCCCTTGGACGTCTCCTCGCTGTCGGCCGTGGCGGTCCTGCCGACGGCGATGTCACCCGGCTGCACGGAGCGGTCCAGAGTGACGCCGACGACGCTGTCCTCGGGGTGGGTGGTGCGGTCGATGCCGGTGATGGCGACCCGGCCGTCACTGCCGGCGGTGAAGGACACGTTGCTGCCGGAGCGTACGTCGAACACGCGGGTGACCTGGGCGTCCCCGATCGAGGGGGTGGTGAACGAGGTGCCGCCGTAGCCGGGCAGCAGGTGCACGTAGAAGGTGTTGTCCTTGTACGTGTAGCCGTACTGGCCGTCCACGGGGTCCCACGGGCCGCCGCGGGTGGAGTAGACGGACTGGCCGCAGGCGGTCATGAAGGTGCCGATCTGGCGCAGCAGGCTCGCCTGGCCGGAGGGGACGGTGCCGTGCCGGTCCGGGCCCACGTTGACCATGACCGTCATGTTGCGAACCCAGGCGTTGACCAGAAGGTTCATGGCCGTGGCGTAACTCATCACCTTGCCGTCGGAGTTGTAGCCCCAGCTGCTGCCGACGGAGAAGACCTTCTCGCTGACCTTGCCGGTGCGGATCGCCCCGGACGGCACGGAGGAGCCCTCCTCGCTGGCGTAGTCGCCCAGCCAGCCGGAGCGTGAGGTGGCGACGATGTTCGGCTGGTGCTTGCGGACCATGCCCATCAGGCCCAGCGGGTTGCCGGCCGAGTCGGTCTCGCCGTAGGCGGAGTCCACCGGCCACTGGTTGGCCGGGTCGCGGAACTGGCCGGGCTCCCAGAAGAACGCGCCGTCCGCGTCGGTCCCCTGCTCCGCGATCCAGCCGCCGTCCCACCAGAGGTCGTCGATCACGCCGTACCGGGTGACCAGTTCCTTGACCGACTCGTACACCTCGGTCTTCATGATCCGCGCGTTCTCCTTGTGCGCGGGATCGGTGGTGTAACCCCACGGGTTGGTGGCGCAGTTGGTGCCCGTGACGTCGTAGTAGCCCGGATAGCGCCAGTCGATGGGGGAGTAGTACAGGCCCACCTTCAGCCCCGCTGCCCGTACCGCCGCCACATAGTCCTTGACGAAGTCACGGCTCAGCGGCGCCTGGCCGGAGCTCCAGGCGTTGGGGTGGTTCAGCGGCCACAGCGCGAACCCGTCGTGGTGGCGGGTCGTCAGGGTCACGTACTTCGCCCCGAAGTCCTTGGCCAACTGCGCCCACGCCGTGGGGTCGTAGGCGTCCGCAGTGAACTGCTCACTCGTCGCGTCGGTGACGTACTTCTGGTAGTTCGCCGGTGTGATCGGGGCGTTGTGCATCCACCACTCGCCCTTGGCAGGGCCCGAGTAGACACCCCAGTGGATGAACATCCCCAGCTTGGCGTCCTGCAGCCACTGGACCTTGGAGTCCGGTTGCTGCTCGAGGCCCATGTCGGTCTTCGGGATCCGCAGGGGAGGCAGTGGCAGCGGGGTGGCGGTCGCGGCATACGCGGGGGGCGCGGTCGGACCCACGGCGGCGGCCACGGTCGCCGCCGCCATTCCGGCGAGTACCGAACGACGTGAGAGAGCTCTGGGCACAGTTGTTTCCTCCTGCTCGTTGGTGTTCGGATCGCTTCAGTGTCGGGGATCTGGGCGGCCAACGGTGCCTCTGGAAGACATCGGATGCATTAAGGATGAACGGCGAGGTCGTTGTCCAGAGGTGGGCAGAACTTTCCATAAAACTCAAGGAGTTGCGGAAGGTAAACCGGAAAGTGTGGAGTCAGTCATTGGATGACTAGTGGCGCGACGTCGGGCGCCGTGCTGAGGGGCGATCGCGTCCGAACCGTTGACCAGGGTCCCGGCGACCTCTCCCGTGCTCGAACGGAAACAAACTTCATTCCATATTTTCCAACACCTCGTCGGCGTGGAGGCGGATCACCGCACGGCTGCGGTGGTGGGGCCTTTCCGAGGCCGACAGGCCTGCTGCGGGGAGCGGGTCGGCAGCGTGTGGGCGGGCGGACTGGAAGAACGCGACGGCGGATGGTGGCCTCGCTTCGACCGGGAGTGATGGTCCGCTCGCTGGTGGAGAACGCCCAGCGTTCCTTCTGGCACGAGTGGAGGCAGCTCGCATGTCCCACCCTGCTCGTCCTGGCCCAATCCAGCTTCATCCCCGCAGCGGAAGTCGACGAAATGCTCCGGCAGCGACCCGCCACCACGGCCATGGGCATCCCCGGCACCGGCCACGAGCTGCACCTTGAACAGCCTGGGATCCTCCACACCGTGCTCTCGGGCTTGCTGGAGGGTCTCGTCTGAAACTCCGACGCGGTCACGGCCAAGCATGCTTCATTGGTCTCCGCCGTCACGGCGCTTGGACGTGCCGGTCGTGCTCGCGGTCGAGGACCGGTGCACTTCGTCATTGGTCGGCTGCGGCTGCTTCTGTGCAGCGGCCCAGTCGCCCGGAAGGTGAGGCCGTCCGCGCTGGGCGTACCCGGTTCTGCGATGTGGGTGGTGGAGACGTGCGGGTCGCCGGGCAGTGCGAAATCGTCGTACGTGAGCTCCATGGTGCCGGCGATCGGGTGGTTGACGACCTTGCGTCCGCGTGTGTGGTGGCGCACGTTGTGCGTGGCCCAGCGGGTGCCGGCAGGCGCAGCAGCGGCGGCCCGTCGCGGGGCACCGGCCCGCAGCCCCCTGCGCCCGACCATGAGGCCCTCCACCAGGCCATGCTCCGAGCCAGGCCGGCCGGGGTCACCACGTCGAAACCGGACACGACCAGCTGAAGCCCGGTCACCGAGAAGGCTCAGCCCCCAGTGACAAAGCCGCCTCCAGGAGCTGCGTCTTTGTGAGCACTGCCCGAGCCCGTGGCCGGCGCCGTCCTACGGTCCGGCCATGGACACGAGCCGCAGCAGGAGAAGAACCGCGAAGGCCCTGCGCAGCACCGTAATGGCGGTGCTGCTGACCAGTGGGGCGATCACCGTGACCGCCCCGGACGCCAGGGGGGACAGCGCGCGGACCGAGACGCCCGTGGCGTCGACGAGTGAGGTCGCCGGAGTGAGTGAGTCGGTGGTGCGGGTGAAGCTACCGCTGCCGGCGTCCTTCGGTGCCCGTCCCGCGGCCTGCGACTGGCTGTCGTATCTGCGTTACCGCTCCTCCGACGGGCCGCGGGCGTCGGCCGACGCCGACCGGATCCTCGTCGCCCAGCCGGGCATCCTGGAGGGAGCGGGAGCCTTCGACAGCGTCGCCCGCAACACCGTGGCGCGCGCCGCCGAACAGGGGCGGCACATCGAGTTCTGGGCCCTGGACCGGCGCTCCAACTGCCTGGAGGACCGCACCGGCATCGCCTTTGGCGACCAGCACACGGCCGTCGACTACTACTACCGCGGCAAACAGGTCGACGGCCGCACCTTCGCCGGATTCATCGGCAACGACCGGCTGGGCTGGATGGCCAAGCTCGGCATCGCGCAGAGCGTTCGGGACCAATACGACCTGCTCGCCGCCGAGTTGCCGGATCAGGGGCTGCGCAAGCGGAAGGTGCTGTGCGGGGGGCACTCGCTCGGCGGCGTGATCACCGGCTATTTCGCGGCAGCCGACTTCGACGGCGACCCCACCACCACGAGCGACGCCGGATACAACCAGTGCGCCGGCTACTTCGCCCTTGACACCACCGTCTCCACCACCCTCGGCGACCTGAGCGGCAGCATGCCGCACGACACCAACCTGCCTGACGTCGGCCTCGGTTACGGCGCCGTGCAGGCCGGTCTCGACAGCGGGGTGCTGCCCCGCTCGCTGTCCGCGCCGGTCCTGCTCAACCCCGAGACGATGACACTGCTGGCCATCGCCGGCGTGGGTGCCGTACAGGATCCGGGCGGCGAGGCCGACCTGCCCGGCTATCTGCCCGCCGACACCAACATCGAGGCCACCAACCGCTTCCTCTTCTCCAAGGACACCGCCACCTTCCTCACCGGCTCTCCCGCGGTGAAGGACTTCCGGCTCACCAACGCGGCGGTGCTCGGAGCCCTCCTGGACGACAACTCCGTACCGCTGGCGTTCCTGCAGAGCAGCGTGGGCTTCTTCGACGGCGGGCCGATCACCGACAAGAACTTCCCCGCCGCCAACGGCAGTTCGCAGCAGCCGGGGCTGTTCGGCGTCGAGTACAAGGCCATCCCCGAGAAGCCGCACGGCCCGCTCTACACATGGCGCAATTACGACCGTGTCGGCGCCGCCGACGACCCCGGCTACCGGTCCGCCGACGGCACGCCGTTCACCAACGCGGGCAAGGAGGTCACCGACCTAGGGGAGCTGGCCCGCAGCCTGGCCCAGCAGCCCCTCGACTTCACCGAGCAGTACTTCCCCACCAAACTGGTCACCGACCTCGAACTGGCCACCTCCCCGCAGGTGAAGCAGCTGGTCGCGCATCCCGAAGGGCTCACCGCCAACCCGACGCTCACCGTGCTCGCGGGCGACGGGCTGCTGGCGGGCCGCATCCCGGCCGGCCTGCACCCGGTGGTCGCCGACGGCTACCAGCACCTCGATGTGCTCACCGCGGCGCCTGTGCAGAACAACGGGCGGCCCGAGATCGTCTCCAGCAACCTCGCGCAGTTCGCGGGGGAGCCCAAGTAGCCCTGCCGGACGGGAGAAGGGCCCGGGAGGAGGGCCCTTTCTGCGTGGCCGTTCACTCAGATCCTGGTCGCGGCGAAGGCGGCCGCCGCGTCGGCGTCCGAGGTGTAGCCGAGGTGCGCGAGGACGTCGGTGCCGCCGCTCTCGCAGATGGGATCGCCCTTGGCGCAGAAGTCGATGGTGCGGCTCTGGTAGGTGCCGGTGACGCTCTTGCCGAGTGCCCGGATCGGATTGCCGAACAGAAGCACCGCGGCGATCTTCGGTTCGAGCGCGGCCGGGATGGTGGCGACGATGGGGCTGCCGACCACCGCGCCGTCGCTGCTGATCCCGATGGAGTTGTCGACCACGTTCGCGCCCTGCGAATAGCCGACGAGAACGAAACGCTGATTCGGGCAGGCCGCTGCCTGGCTGTAGACGTGTTTCACCAGGTCGGCATTGCCCTGAGCGGCGGAGGTGAGGGAAAGGTCCGCGGGGTAATTCACCTTGTAGCTGGAGAGGTTCTTGCCCGTCAGTTTCTGCTGCAGGGCGGAATACACGGGGTCGCCGACTATCGCGCCCAGCGTGCCCGGCTCGAAGGTGCCGCGAGCCGCGACGACGTCAATGTCCGAGCAGGTGGCGGCCGATGCCGCGGGTGCCGAGACGGTGGCCACTCCGGCTGCCCCGCCGATCAGCGAGAGCGCGGCGAGACACAAGCGAATACGCATGGGGATCCTTTGAGGGTCGGGCGCGTCGCGCGCCTGTGGAAAAGGACACCCCGAAGGTATTCGCTGTTTCTGACGACGTGTTATGTATGGGAATTCAGAAGTTCTGCGGTTTCTTGAGCTGAGGTGAGTCGGCGGGCATTGCCTGAACTTTCTACGCGGAGGGCGTTTCCTGCTCCCGCAGTTCCTCGGCACGCAGCGCCAGGATGAGGTCCAGACGGGTGCCGGGGTCGTGCAGGGCCTCCCCGAAGAGCTTCTCCAGCTGACGCAGGCGGTAGCGGACCGTCTGCGGGTGGATGTGCAGGCGGGCGGCGACGTCGGGCACATTGCTGCCGCTGAGCAGCCAGGCCAGCAGCGTCTCCGCCAGCCGGGGCCGCTGCCCCTCGGTGGCTGTGTCCAGCGGGGCGAGCACCCGTGTCCCCAACTGGGCCAGCAGCGGCTCGTCCCCGTGCAGCAGCAGCGTCGAGAGATGGTCGGCGCACCGCACCACGCCCTGCCGGGGCAGGATCCCGCGCCCCATCAGCCGCAGCGCACGGGCGGCCCAGCGCAGCGACTGCGCGGCCTCGGTGAGCGGCACCGTCGGGCCGATCGCCGCCGGGCGGCCGCGCAGCGCGAGAGTGAACGCACGGCCGCCGAAGCGGCCCGAACCGTCCGGATCGGGCAGCAGCATCCGCGGCGGCCGGGACCTGATGTCCACCAGCGCCCCCACGCCCGCGAGCGGCCACTCCTCCTCGCGCTGGTCCGCCGGGGCCGCGAGCGCGACGACCGCGACCTGCCGGGGCACCGACCAGCGGGCGCCGTGCGCGAGATCCTGCACGGCCTCCAACGACACCGGCCCCTCGCCCAGCAGCAGTTCGAGCAGGCGCCTGCGCCGCCGCTCCAGCTCGTCCGTGCTGCGCAGCCGGCCCTCCGCGTAACCGGCGGCGGCCGCCTCGGCCACCTCGTGCACGGTCCGGAACGCGAGCTCGCCCAGCGCCGCCACCACGGCCGAGTCCAGCCCCAGCTCCTCCGCGGTACGGCCCATCAGCCGCCAGGCATGCATCCCTCCGATCCGCAACGCGGACTGCAAGGCATCCAGGCTGCGGTCCTCCAGGGCCACCCCGCGCCCGAGTTCGTAGTACGTCGAGGCGATCGCGTCGCTGCGGCCGCGCGGGTCGGCGATGTGGTCGACGAACAGGGTCAGCGCCTGCACCACCCCGGCCCGCAGGTTCCTGGCGTACATGCCGTCCGGGGGGCCCGCGTATTCGGGAACCTGTCTGCGCACCTCGTCCTCGACCTGGTCGGCGACCGCCTCCAGCTGGGCTCGCAGCAGGTCGGCGAGGTCGGCCGGTACCGAGGGGGACGCCGGACCGGCCAGTTCGCCGCGCGGGGTGGGGACGGCCATCGCGGACACTCCTTTCCACCGGAACCGGCTCACCCGCGGGGTGTTTCCCGTGGGGCGAGGGACGAGTCCTGTGTTGGACGAGCGTCCCCTGCGCTCCGTTCCGTGCCCCGACGGCACCGACATCACTCCGGCAGCCCGAGCGCACCGGCGAGCATCGGCCACGACGCGGCGAACTCCGGTTTCCAGTACGCCCAGCTGTGTCCCCCTCCTGCGTAGAAGTGGGTGGTGACCGCGACGCCCAGCCGCGCGAGAGTGTCGGTGAAGCTGTGGGCGGAGGGCCACAGGGCGCTCTCCAGAGCCTCGGGGAGCCAGTCGCCGGTCCCGCCGACCACGCCGCTGCCGTTGGACACGTACAGGGGTGTGCCGCGCAAGCCCGTGGCACGGGCGCGCGGGTTGAAGTCGCGCCAGGTCAGCAGGTTCAGGACCGGATTGCCCCACAGGGAGGAGGGAGCCAGGTTCTCGCGGGCCACGATGGCGTCCACGAGGGTGGGTACGCCGGGCGCGGTGGTGTCGAGGATGCCGCTGTAGGAGGCCGCGGCGGCGAAAGCGCCCGGATGGCGCGCCGCATGCGCCATGGCGCCGTAGCCGCCGGTGGAGACCCCGGCGACCGCCCGCACCCCCGAGGCCCGGTAGTCGCGCCTCAGCATCGCCGGGACCTCGGTGAGCTGGAAGGTCTCGTAGTCGGGGCCGCTGAGCCAGTGGGTGGGAATGCCGGTGGGGCCGCCGTCGGGCATCGCCACGATCAGATCCCGGCCCTCGGTGAAGGCCTCTATGTCGGTCTCCCGGGTCCAGGACGTGTAGTCGTCGTGGGCGCCGTGCAGCAGATACAGCACGGGGTAGGTGCGGCCGGGCTGTGTGTCGAAGCCGGACGGCAGGATCAGCCGCACCGGGGCGCTGCGGCCCAGGGCGGCGGAGGTTACCGACACGTCGAAGGTGCGCGGCCCCAGCTGGGTCGCGGCCCGCGCGGTGCCGGCGGCGGCACCGAACAGGGCGGCCAGACCGGCGCTCGCCGCGGCCTTGGTGACGGTGCGCCGGGACACTCCGGTGGCGCGGTGGGGAAGGGGCATGGCGGCTCCTCGGGATCCGGGTTCAACGGGTCTGCTCGGCGAGCTCCCGCCGCAGCTGGGCGGCGATCTCGTCGACATGCGGCGGGTCGAGGAGGGACAGATGGTGGCCGCCGACCCGTACGACCGTCAGGCGCGGGCACACCTCGTCCCAGCCGAGCGCCTCGTCGTCCCGCTCATAGGCCGCATCGCGCACGGTGTGCGGGGCGCGCTCGGTGGCCCGGTACAGGACGACGCGACCGTCGTAGCGGCCCGGCCGGTGGGCCTCGCCGATCCTCAGGTCCAGGTAGGACGAGCGCTGGTGCTCCAGAGCGGCGGCGGGCACTTCGGCGGCCTCGCGCAGGGCCCGCAGCACGGTGTCGATGCGTGAGCCGTCGTCGTCCATCGCCACCAGTTCGTCGTACGGCAGCTCAAGGCGGACCCCGTAGGTGTCGGCGACGTGCCGGGCGAAGCCGGTGAAGTGCGCGCGGATCCGGTCGTCCCGCGTCTGCCCGGGGAGTGGCAGGGGCCGTACGGAGTCGATGAGTACGACCAGCTCGACCTCCCGCCCGGCGGCGGTGAGCTGCCGCGCGGTCTCCTGCGCGACGAAGCCGCCGAAGGACCAACCACCC
Organism: Streptomyces sp. NPDC049541; assembly: GCF_044465725.1. Taxonomy (NCBI): domain Bacteria; kingdom Bacillati; phylum Actinomycetota; class Actinomycetes; order Kitasatosporales; family Streptomycetaceae; genus Streptomyces; species Streptomyces sp. NPDC049541. Next base: position 26,908 of record NZ_JBITLY010000007.1, read on the forward strand.
AGCAGGCAGGGCCCGTCGGGATGGGCGGAGGTGATGGCCTCGGCGTAGCGGCTCGCCTTGTCGCTCACGGTAGTGGCTTCTTCGATCCGCTCCAGCCCGTGCACCGGCCGGTCGTGTCCGAGCCGCTCCGCGAGTGCCCGGTAGACGTCGGTGGTGCCGCCGGCGGCGTGGACGAGGAACAGGGGCGGACGGGAGCCGCCGGCGCGCAGCGTGCGCAGCGTCGAGTCGCCCCCGGCCGGGAGCGCCTGCCGGATGCGCTCGGCGAGTTGCTCGACCGTGGGGGTGCCGAGCAGATCGCGCAGCTGCAGTTCGATGCCGAACTCGCGCTCCAGGACGGTGCGGATACGGACGGCCATCAGGGAGTCCAGGCCGAGATCGGCCGGCGCGGTGGCCGGGGTGATGCGGCCCGGCGCGTGCCCCGTGACGGCGGCGATGTGATGGCACAGACGGGCGGTGACGGAGGTGCCCCGCGGCGCGGCGGCCCGCTCCTCCGGCACCGCGGCGGGGGTGGTCGTTGCCGCCCGTCCGTCCGTCCACCAGTGCCGCACATGCCGCCAGCGCGGCGCGGGCAGATCGATGACACGGCCGGACGGCAACGGCAGGCGCAGCCCCGCCGCGTACAGAGCGCCCAACCGGCCCAGGAACGCGGCACGGTCGTCGGCCTCGCGGCGCAACGTGCCGAGCGCGAGCGCGCCGGGTGCCGTGTCGGTGACGGCCCGGGTCAACACCGGGTGCGGAGAGATCTCCACGAAGGCGGTGTGACCGTCGGCCGCGGCAGCCGCGACGGCCCGGTCCAGACGCACCGGCCGCCGAAGGTTCGCAGCCCAGTGGCCGGCGTCGAAGGTCGAGTCGCCGCGGGGATCGTCGAGGACGGTGGAGTAGACGGGGATGCGCGGCCGTCTGCTCTCGATGCCGGACAGGGAGTCGATCAATTCCGGCAACAGGCCGTCGACTTGGGGTGAGTGCCCGGCGCCGACCACCCGCATGGCGCGCGCGGCCCGCCCTTCCTCCTCCAGCCGTCGCACGAGCCGCGCCACCGCAACCTCCTCGCCGGTGACCACCTTCTGGCCCGGGGAGGAGTGGACGGCGACCTGGACACCGGGGAAGTCCCTTTGCAGGGCGTCGAGTTCACCGTCGTCGACGTCGACCACCGCCATCGCGCCGCCCCGTAGCCGAGCGAGCATCCGGGCCCGTACGGCGACGACCCGCGCCGCGTCCGGCACGTCCAGGGCGCCCGCGCACACCGCGGCGGCGACCTCGCCCATGGAATGACCGATCACGGCGGCGGGTTCCACACCGTAGGAGCGCCACAGCTCGGCGAGCGCGACCTGGAGGCCGAAGAGGACCGGCTGGGCGACCTCCAGCAGTTCCAGGCCTTCGCCGGAGGCCAGGTGGTCGTACAAGGACAACCCGCACTCCGGGGCGAGCTGCGAGTCGATCTTCTCCACGGCGGAGACGAAGGCGGGCTCCTCGGCCAGCAGCCGGCGCCCCATGCCGGCCCACTGGCTGCCGTACCCGGAGAACACCCACACCGGTCCGCGCCCGATGAGATCACCCTCGCCGGTCAGGACCCGTCCGTGAGGACGCCCCTGTGCCAACGCGCCCAGCGCCTCGGCGAGTTCACCGCGATCAGCGGCGACGACGGCAGCCCGCACCGGCCCGCGGCCGGCCCGCCCGGCGAGCGTGCGGGCGATGTCGGCCGGTCGTGAGGCACCTGCCGCGGACGTGTGGAGCCAGTCCGCCAGCCGGGAGGCGGTGTCCCGCAGACGCTCGGAGTCGACGTCGGAGAGCAGATGAAGGCGGGCAGGCGGTACCTCGTCGGGGGGCGATGACAGGACGGCGGGCCGCCATTCCTCCAGCACCGCATGGGCGTTGGTGCCGCCGAAGCCGAACCCGGAGACCCCGGCGGTGGCCGTACCGCCGTAGCGCGGCCACGGCTCCGGCTCGGTCACCACCCGCAGCGGGGCGTCGCCCAACGAGCTGCCCTGCGCACAGTGCAGGGACGGCGGAAGAACGTCGTGGTGCAGCGCGAGCACCGTCTTGACCAGCCCGGCGATACCCGCGGCCGACTCCAGATGGGCGAGGTTTCCCTTTACCGAGCCCAGCAGCAACGGCTGGTCGGGGTCACGGCCCGCACCCAGGACGGCGCCGAGCGCGCCCGCCTCGATCGGATCGCCCAGCGGGGTGCCGGTGCCGTGCGCCTCGACGTAGTCGACTCCGGCCGGGTCGAGTCCGGCCCGTGCGTAGGCGGTCGCCAACAGGGCCCGCTGGCTTGCCGGGTTGGGTGCCAGGAGGCCGTTGGAGCGGCCGTCGGAGTTGACGGCCGTGGCGCGGATGACGGCGAGCACGCGGTCGCCGTCGCGTTCGGCGTCGGACAGCCGCTTCAACAGCACGGCCGCGCAGCCCTCGCCGCGTCCGATGCCGTCGGCCGCCGCGGAAAACGGCTTGCACCGCCCGTCCGGAGCCAGCGCTCCAGCCCGCTCGAAGGCGACGCCGATGGTGGGGGAGAGCAGCACGTTGACCCCCGCGGCGATCGCCATTGCGCTCTCGCCCGTGCGCAGGCTGACGCATGCGTGGTGCAGGGCCACCAGCGAGGAGGAACACGCGGTGTCGACGGCCGTGCTCGGCCCTCGGGTGTCCAGCACATACGCCACCCGGCCCGCGGTCACGCTCAGCGCCGCACCGGCCGGGGCCCACGGGTCGACGGCGCCCGCGTCGGCGCCGGTGAGCCGGCCGTACTCGGGAGCGGAGACACCGACGAAGACCCCGGTGTCGCTGCCGGCGAGCGAGGCGGCCGGGACGGCGGCATGGTCGAGCGTCTCGTGGACGACCTCCAGGAGGATCCGCTGCTGCGGGTCCATCACGGCGGCCTCCCGCGGAGTGATCCGGAAGAAGTCGGCGTCGAAGCCCGCGATGTCATCGAGATAGCCGCCGTAGGAGGGCGCGTCGGTGGGCGGGAAGTGGGTGAAGTCCCGCCACCGGTCCTCGGGTACGCGGCGGATCGCGTCGGTGCCCTCGCTCAGCAGCCGCCAGTAGTCGCCCGGCCCGTGCACGCCACCGGGCAACCGGCAACCGACCCCGATGACGGCGACGGGCTCGCCGAAGTCGCCGGCGACACGGGGGGCTGTTTGGGCCACGGCCTCCACCTCTGTGGCGCACAGGCGGGCCACCAGAGCGTCGCCGGTCGGCGCCTCCCACAGCAGCGTCGCCGGCAACTCACGCCCGACGAGCCGGGACAGCTCCCCGGCCAGGGTCACCGCGTCCCGCGAGGCCATACCCAGGTCGGCCAGCGGCCGATCCATCGGGACGGCCTCGGGGGCGGAGCCGGTCCAGGCGGCCACGCGTTCGGCGATGAGTCGGCGCAACGTGCCTTCGTCGACGGCTCTCACCGGGCACGCTCCGTGGCGTACATGCCCTCCAGGTACCGCTGACGGGTCAGCGCCCGCGACACCTTGCCGCTGGACGTGCGGGGCACCACGCCCGGCGCGACGAGGAGCACCTCGGCCAGCCGCAGTCCGTGTCGGTCCGAGACTGCGGCGCGCACGGCGCGGGTGAGGGCCGGTACGTCGATCTCGGCGAGGCTGGTGGCCCGCACGTGCTCGGCCACCACGACCACTCGCTCACCCGCGCCGCCCGGCACACCGAAGGCGGCCAGCCGGTCCCGCCGCACGGCCGGATGCGCGTCCTGGACCGTGGCCTCCACGTCCTGCGGATAGTGGTTGCGGCCGTCGACGACGATGAGGTCCCTGAGCCGGCCGGTGACGATCAACTGCCCGTCCAGCACCGTGCCCAGGTCCCCGGTGCGCAGCCAGCCGCCGGGCCCGGCGTCCGACTCGGCGCCGAAGACGAGCCGGGTCTGCCGCTCCTGGTTCCAGTAGCCGTGGCCGACGTTCGGGCCCTGCACCCAGATCTCCCCGACCTCGCCCTCGCACATGACGGCCCCGGACGCGGGATCGACGATGCGGACCTGCTGCCCCGCCGGGGTGCCGCAGCCCGCCAGCAGTACCGCCCGCGGGTCCTCGGGCCGCGCGAGCAGCGCCTTCCCGGAGGCGAGGGCGTCACGGTCGAGGGAGAACCGCCAGAGCGGCTCCCCGGGCCGCGCCGCGCTGACGAAGACCGTCGCCTCGGCCAGCCCGTACGACGGGCAGTGGACGTCCGGCGACAGCCCCTGCGCGGCGAACGCGGCTTGGAAGCGGTCGACCGTGCCCGGGCGGACCGGCTCACTCCCGTTGATCAGCGCGGCGATCCCGTCCAGCCGCAGATCCGCCTTCTGTACGTCGGTGACGGCGGAGGCGCAGTAGTCGTAGGCGAAGTTGGGCGCGGCGCTCAGCGCACGCGGATGCGCGGCGAGCAGCCGCAGCCAGCGCGCGGGCTCGTGCAGGAACGCGACCGGCTCCATCAGCACCGACAGCAGACCACGCACCGCCGGGGCGGCGACACTCAGGACCAGCCCCATGTCGTGGTACAGCGGCAGCCAGCCCACACAGGTCACCGGGTGGGCGTCCGCGCCGTAGGCGGTCAGCGCCTGACGGGCGTTGGCGACGACGTTGGCATGGGTGATCTCCACACCCGCCGGGGTGCGGGTCGAGCCGGAGGTGTACTGCAGATAGGCGATCTGCGCGGCGTCCGGAACGACCGGCTGCCAGTCACCGGCGGTGGCGTCGGGCACCTGATCGGCTACGACGATCCGCACCGACGTGCCCTCGCAGAAGTCCCGCACCTCGTCCAGGACGCGGCTCGTGGTCACGGTGACCGCCGGACATGCGTCGGCGAACACCGCCGCCAGCCGGTCGGCGTGCCCCGGCAGGCCGGGCGGATACAGCGGTACGGCGACCAGGCCGGCGGCGAGCGCCGCCAGGAAGGCGGTGACGTACTCCGTTCCCTGCGGGCACAGCAGCGCCACCCGCGCCCCTGGCTCGGCCTCCTCGGCGAGCCGGGCGGCCAGCGCCCGCACCCGCAGGTCCAGGCGCCGCCAGGTCAGCGTGCGGTGGACGCCGCGCGAGTCGGGGGCGGGATGGTCGACGAAGGTGAACGCCCGGCGATCGGGGGTGGTGTCGGCCCAGTGCCGCACATACTCCGGCAGACTCCGGAACGCGGGCGCGAGCGGGGGGCGGCGGCTGTCCATGGGGCATGGCTCCAAACGTCGCGGGGTACGGCTTGCGGGTCACAGCGGTCGCAGGGGGCAGGTGAACTCGTGGGTCAGAGCGGGATGTTGCCGTGCCGGCGCTCCGGCATCGGGGCCCGCTTGCCGCGCAGCGCACGCAGGGCACGGCAGACATGGGCGCGGGTGTCGCGCGGGGCGATGACGTCGTCGACGTATCCGCGCTCGGCGGCGAGATAGGGCGTCCCGTGGGTGCTCTCGTAGGCGGCGACCAGACGGGCCCGCAGCGCCTCGGGGTCGGCGGCGGCAGCCAGTTCCCGTCGGTGCAGCACGCCCACCGCGCCCTCGGCGCCCATCACGGCGATGCGGGCGGTGGGCCAGGCGAGGTTGATGTCGGCGCCCAGGTGCTTGGAGCCCATGACCGCATACCCGCCGCCGTACGCCTTGCGCACCACCACGGTGACCTTCGGGACGGTCGCCTCGGCGTACGCGTACAGCAGCTTCGCGCCGCGCCGGATGATCCCCGCCTGCTCCTGGCGGACCCCGGAGAGATAGCCCGGCACGTCGGCGAAGGTCAGCAGCGGCACGCCGAACGCGTCGCAGAACCGTACGAAACGCGCCGCCTTCTCGGAGGCGTCGATGTCGAGGGCCCCGGCGGCATGCAGCGGCTGATTGGCCACGACTCCGACGGACCGGCCCTCGATCCGGGCCAGCGCACAGATGATGTTGGGCGCGAACAGCTCCTGCACTTCGAGGAGTTCACCGTCGTCGACCACCGCGCGCAGGATGTCCCGCATGTCGTAGGCCTGCCCCAGCCGATCCGGCACCACCTCGTCCAGCCACGCCCCGCCGGGCTCCTGCCCCGGTGCGTACTCCGGGGGCCGCTCGAGGTTGTTGGCGGGCAGATACGACAGCAGGTCCCGTACGGTGTCGAAGGCGTCCTGCTCGTCGGCGGCGAGGAAGTGTGCGTTGCCGTTGACCGCGTTGCTCGTGCGGGCGCCGCCCAGGTCCTCGGCGCTGGTGCGCTCGCCGGTGACCGCCTCGATGACATCGGGTCCGGTCACGAACATGTGCGAGGCGCCGTCGACCATCACGGTGAAGTCGGTGATGGCGGGGGAATAGGCGGCACCGCCGGCGCACGGCCCCAGGACGACCGAGATCTGCGGAATCACCCCGGATGCCCGCACATTGCGGCGCACCAGCTCGGCGTAGAGGGCGAGCGAGGCGACACCCTCCTGGATGCGGGCGCCGCCGCCGTCGTTGAGCCCGACGACCGGGCAGCCGATCCGCAGGGCGAGGTCCATCAGCGCCACGGTCTTCTCACCGAAGGCCTCGCCCATGCTGCCGCCGAAGACCGTGGAGTCCTGCGCGAACACGCACACCGCACGGCCGTCGACCGTGCCGTGCCCGGTGACCACCCCGTCGCCGTACGGACGCCGGGCGTCGTCCCCTGCGGACCGCGCCCGTACGAACAGGCCGGTCTCGGTGAAGGACCCCGCGTCCAGCAGCCGTTCGATCCGCTCCCGGGCACCGAACTCCCCACGCCGCCTCGGCCCGCCCGAGGACACGGCCTGCACCCGACGGCCCACCAGCTCGGCGATGCGCCCGGCGGTACGGTCGGGAACATGCGTCGCCGTCTCCCCGGCGCGGGATGTTGTCGCCTCTCGCGTCACAGCCACCTCCGAAGTGGCTTTCGAATATGGCAGCGACGCACGGCCGGAATGGGGGAATCACTGTTCTGTTTGCGGGAGATGAGTCCCGCGGTGCGGGTGTTGCTCCGGGCGTGACAAGCGGACGGCGAAACCGGGTGGCGACACGGTATGGAGGGCCCCGGGCGCCTTCGGCGCAATCAGCCGCCCGACCCGATCAGGCGGAGGGCATCCAGCAGGGTTTTGTGGGCGGCGCCGGCAGGCAGGAGCGCGCACCCGGCGGCAGCTGCCTCTCGAGCGCCACGACCGCCCCGCATGCGCCCGGCCGTCACACAGCGCACCCTGGTGCTATGGCGGACGCACAGCCCATCGTGATCTACCCGCCCGCCGAGGACGGCGGGCGGAGGGTCCGTGTGGGCGACCATTTCCGCGGGATGGCATACGGGCTGCTGGACATCGTCGAGTTCCTGCGGCTCGCGGGTCTGGAGGACGCCGACGAGGCGTGGGTGCGGGAATCCGGGCTGGTCGAGTGGCGGGGCGGCGGCCCGGACGCGTGGCAGCACTGAGGACGTACCGCGCAGGACAGCGTGCTCACCGATCGGGTGTCTGCTACGAGGCAGCCCTCAGACGACGTCGAATTCATTGCCCTCGGGGTCCAGGTACCACCATCCGTCCTGGAACACCATCAGCGAGGCCGGCTGTGCGGGGTCGTACCGGGCGGGCACATGCACCCAGAACTTCCGGGACGTACCCGGGTAGATCGCGCTGTCGTTCCAGTCGAACTCGATCGTCTCGCCGACCGGCACCCCGGGCCGGACGGCCGAGTCGGGGCCGTGAGCGTAGCGGACGTCCGACTGGTCGACCGGAAGCGGCTGGTAGGGCACCTCGAAGGTCACGCGGGCCAACCTAGGAGGGATCGCGAGCCCTCTCAAAGGGTTTACCTCGCCGATGTCCTGCGGTGTGACTTCACGCGAGTGGCGACCGCGCCGTGCGTGCAACTGGGCCAGCTTGCTCTACCCGGGCCTCGGCCTCGGGGCCGTCGTGGCGCGGGCTTCCCAGATCACGGACGGCATGCTCCAGGCGGTCACCGAGGCGGTGGCGGGCCTGGCCGAGCTGTCCGGTCCGGGCGCCCCGCTGCTGCCGCAGGTGGAGAACCTGCGTGCCTCGTCGGCGACGGTGGCGGTGGCGGTCGCCCGCCGCGCTGCTGAGGTGGGGGTGGCGCGCGCCCCGCTCGACGACGTCATCCAGCAGGTTCAGGACGCCATCTGGCAGCCGGAGTACGCATGAAGGAGCCGCGGTTTCGAACAGGGCGATGCGGCCGACGAGTTCGGCGCCGTGAGGGCGTATGCGGGTGACGGTGCTCTGTTTGCAATCCTCGGAGCGATCGGCAGGATGCCGGTGACCGGACGCCCTGCGCGGTCATTGCAGCCCGCGCACGCGTCGCGGTCACCGGCGTGCCGGGGCACCGGGAAGGCGCGGCCCGCCTATGCGGCTTGGGATGCGGCCTGGGTGAGTTCCGCGCGGCCGAACAGCAGCGCGTAGCCGGAGGGGAGCTGGCGCAGGATGCGGGTGACGAGGTCGGCGCCCGCGTAGGCCGCGACGGCGGAGAAGACGGACCCGGTGTCCCAGCGGGTGGTGGCCAGGGAGGCGCCGGTGCGGGCGGCGAGGTCCTTGACGAAGGCCCAGCCGGTCAGCGGCTGGGTGTCGGGGATCTGGGCGGTGAGGATGCGTGCGGCTTCGAGGGGGAGGCGGGCGGCGAGGTCGACGCGTTCGTCGCCGGTCAGCTGGCGTCCCAGCCCGGCGAGGACGAGGCGGACGGCTTGCTCGGCCTTCTCGCGGGTGGGGTAGGCGCCGTCGTAGCGGACCTTTTCCAGCATCTGTTCGTAGGCCCTTCCATAGGGCTGCTGGAGCGGTGCGCTGTGCTCTGACATCACTGCGGTGGTTGCCTTTCTGTCACCGGGGTCGTGGCGACCGGTGCGCGGTCACCGGTGGATGCGTGGTCAGGTGGGCTGAAAGCGGCCGAAGAGCAGGTCGTAGCCCGTGGGGAGCTGGAGCAGGATCTCCTTGAGGAGCTCGTCGCCGGCGGCGTCGGCGGCCGTGGACAGGACGGCGCTGACGTCCCAGGCGGCGGTCTGCTCGGTCGCCCCTTCGATCCAGGCCGCGGTCGCGCGCACGAACCGCTCGGGGGACAGCGGTTCGGCGCTCTGCAGCGGGTTGAGCAGGATCAGGGCGAAGTCCTCCGGCAGACGCGCCGCCAGCCGGGCCCGTACCTCGCCGACCAGGTGTGCGCCCAGCAGGGCGAGCACCACGCGGGCCGCGCGGTCGGCTTCCTGCAGGGTGGCGTACTCGCCGCGTTCCTTCACATGGTTGAGGAACGCTTCGCGTCGCACAGTCACGTCGGCCGCCACCCTTCCTCGGTCCTCGGGGGATTGGAGGACAGGCCCCGGGGGGAGATCAGGTACCTGTCCTCCGCCGTGGTTCCGTCTTCGGCTGTCCCGCTCAGCCGGAGATCTCCTTGCGGTCGGATCCGACGCCGATGGTGATCTTGCGGGGCTTGGCGCGCTCGGCGATCGGGATGCGCAGGGTGAGCACGCCTGCCTCGTAGTCGGCCTGGATGTGCTCGGTGTCCAGCGTGTCGGCCAGCACGAGCTGGCGCGAGAAGACGCCGAGCGGCCGTTCCGACAGCTCCATCTGTACGTCGTCGGCCTTCGTCGCGGGCCGGCGCTCGGCCTTGACGGTCAGCATGTTCCGTTCGACGTCGATGTCGATCGCGTCCGCGCTGACGCCGGGGAGGTCGAAGGCCACCACGTACTCGTCACCCTCGCGGTAGGCGTCCATCGGCATCGGGGACGGCCGGGACCACGTGCCCGGGCCCATCAGCTGCTGCGCCAGCCGGTCCAGCTCACGGAAGGGGTCAGTGCGCATCAACATCGAAAACACCTCCAGGCAGATTCGGGCAGTTGCTGCCAATGCGCCTCACGCAAGCCGTTGTACCATGTCATCCAATGGATGACAAGTGAGACGTCGTCCAAAGGACGACAGACCTAGGAGGTGCTCATGACCCCGGCTGACCAGCCGAAATCGACCAGCATCGGCGCACCAGGGCCGACGTCGTTTCTCGCCGCTGCGGCGGCTCTGCACGCCATAGACGACGCCCTGCAGGCCGCCCGGCACGAGGACCGCGACACGGCCGGCACCCAGGAGGTCGCCCCGGAGAAGGCGCTGGCCTCCCTCTTGCTGCTGCGGCAGGTGCGCGAGCAGCTCGCCGAATGGGAAACCGGCCTGATCGAGACCGCCCGCCAGGCCGGTGCCAGCTGGGCCGACCTCGCCCACCCCCTCGGTGTCTCCAGCCGCCAAGCCGCCGAGCGCCGCTATCTGCGGGGCAGGCCCGGTCCCGCAGGTACCACCGGCGAACAACGCGTCCAGGCCACCCGCGAGCGCCGCGCCGCCGAACGCACCACGGCCGCCTGGGCCCGCCGCAACGCATCCGACCTGCGCCGTATCGCCGGCCAGATCAGCGCCCTCACCGACCTGCCCACCGCGGCCCGCGACCCGCTCAGCGAGCTGCACGCGGCCCTCGCCCACGACGACCCCGCCGTCCTCATCCAGCCCCTCAACGCCACCCGCCCCCACCTCACCCCCGGCCACCCCGACCTCGCCGCCCAGCTCGATGCCCTGACGAACTCCGCGACGACCCCGGCGGCCCCCTAGCTCAAACAGGTGTGCGCGAACTGAACTCCCGCCGGTCGCCGCGCGGTTCACCATGCTGCTGTCACGCGGCGAGGGAACCGCGGCCTTCACGCACCTCGGCGGCGTCCGGTTCGCCGCGCCCTCAGATGCGGGCGAAGACGTTGACCACCACTCCGATGGAGAGAATGGCGAGGACGGTCCGGAAGGTGTAGACGACGGCGGGATACCGGATGTGCAGAGGTATCCGGACGGTTCGGGTAACGCTTGCGCAGTTCACAGAACAGAAAATGGCAGACCGGGCCGTCGGGAGGTCCGACTGATGCGCCGGCGCTGCGGCGGGACCATCAGCAAGTAGAGGTCCTTGCGGCCTGCGCGGCGGGCGGACGGACGCTAGTTCCTGCTCAGCGTCCGGGTCACCCCCGCCACCACCGCGGTCGTCAGGACCCAGCCGATCGCGATCAGCGCGTATGTCAGACCCTGCACACCGCTCTGTGCCCAGTGCCAGTGGTCGCGTTGGCCCAGGCCGCCGATGGGCACCAGCAGGTCGAGGGTGTAGGCGACCGGGTTGAACGGTGTGTCCTCGCCCTTCGTGTTCGCCACGGGCTTGTGTGCCGTGAACACGAGCGAGCCGATCAGTGTGAGCAGCGCCAGCCAGATCCCGGCGATCCACGGGCGGTAGCCGTATCCGACCGTGGAGTCGAGGAGCCAGCCCCAGGCTCGGCCCGCCGGGCCCAGCGTCGCGCGGCGGCGCCGTTCCCGCACGAGCAGCACCCGCCGTGCCTCGTCCTCGTGCCCGCATCTACGGTAGTGGGAGGCGAGTTGCTCGTACGGCTGCGGAACGTAGACGGGCTGATGGCGCAGCCACGCCAGCCGGTTCTCGACGTCCTCGCGCCGCGTGGGTGCCGTATCGCCGAGCCAGCCGTACGTCAGGCCGTCCAGGCCCAGCGTCTTCGGCCAGGTCGAGGGGTCGTCCTGGATGCGGTCCGCGTGCGCGTTGCGCAGGTTCACGCCGCCCGCGGGTCGGTACCGGAAACGCAGGTCCAGTGCCCCGGCCTGCATCCCCACGCACATCAACGACGTGCCCGAGCCGAGCAGTTCGGCATCGTCGAAGGTCAGCAGGTCCTCTATCCGCGCGCTGCGCAGCCGTATCCTGCCGTCGGCCGTGAAACCCCGTGACAGCCGTACGGTCGACGCCTTGAGCATGTCCCCCTGGAAGGCGAACGCGTCCGCCGAGCCCACCGTGATCCGTGCCCCGCGCATCCACAGCCCACCCGGCAACTCCGCCCCGGCGAAGCCGACTTCGCCTTCCGCGACGAACCCCTCCTCGCAGAACACGCCGCCCCGCATCACCAGACCCCCGGCGTCCACCGCCATCCGGCCCGGCGCGATCAGCCGCGCCCCGTCGAGCCGCAGCGCCCCCGCGATGTCCGCGTGCACGAGGTCGAGAGCGTGCTGTCCGTCCCCGCCGATGACCGTGCGGCGCAGGTCAAGTTGCCCCCCGAGCCGTGCCGTCGGAGCCCGGAAGCCCGGCAGCGTGCAGTCGACGACGCTCACCCCGAGCGTCGTCGCCCCCTCCAGGCTGACGGCCTCGTCGAACCGGCACGCCTCGAACCGCAGGGACCGCCTGATCTCCGCTCCGTCCAGCAGCAACGCCCCGGTGATGTGGGCACCGCGCAGGATGTACGGTTCGGCGCCTGCCGCCTCGTCGAGGATCTCCTGCCGGACGCGTTCCGCGTCGACCGTCCGGTCGGGCTCAGGCGACACGAGCGGTGCCGAAGTCGGTCCAGGCGTAGGCCCCGTGTCCGAGGCACGCGCGTGGGGCGTCTGTGTCGTGCGGTCGGCTTGCGGTGGTCATCGGGCTCCAGGCGGTCCGTCCGGCAGGGTGCACTCTCTGCTGGAGACAGTGCCTGGGACCGCAGCATTCCACACCTGTGCGGAACCGATCGGAGGTCACTGTCCCGGCGCGAGGACGTACGTGTTGAGGCTGCCGACCGTGGTGAGCGGGCTCGGGGAGCCGAGGTCGTAACGGTCCACCGCAAGGTAGTTGGGCTTCTTGCGGGCGGCGGGTGTGCAGAAGTTCTGTGCACGGTTGAGGAGTTTGCCGTTGTCCGTCTGCACGGTGGAGCCGATCGTGTAGTCGCGGAAGTGGTTCATCACGAACAGCGGGTGGAAGGCAGGCGAGTCCGTGGTGAGGGGACGGGTGTCCCAGCGGCTGTAGCAGGACCAGTCCGAGGCACCGATTCCGCCGCCCATGGACCAGTAGTTCTCCACGGTCCACTCACGCTGGTACATCACACCGAAGGTGTCGCGGGTGCTCCAGCCGTTCGCCGTGTCGCTCGCCCTGGTCCGGTCGCTGAAGATCAGCAGCTGCTTGCCGCGGGCGGCCAGATCGGCCATGGTCGGCCAGCCCTTGGAGGCCACGCCCTCCTGGTCGGGCCGGTACAGCACGTCGGAGAGGCCGCGGACGGAGGCGAGGGAGGACTTCAGCACGTCGGAGGAGGCGTAGTCCTCCAGGAAGACGGTGGCGAACTGGCCCGGGTGGGCCTTGAGGAAGTCGACGATGCGCTGCAGGTCGGTGGCGAGCGGGACGGGGCTGCTGACGCCGTCGCAGCTGTTGTGGCAGAGGACGGCCTGCCCGCCCGCGGTGTAGTCGTCGAGCATGAAGCCGCGTACCCCGTCGGCCAGTTGCCTGCTGATGCCGTAGTTCTGGTTGGGGAACCAGCTGACCGGCCACGTGGCGAAGGCGCCGTCGACGCCGTTGGCGAAGGCGTTGTGCGCGGTCAGGAAGGTGACCTGGTCCAGGGTGCGGGTGTCAGCGGAGGGCATCGCCGTGGTGGCGTAGGCGACCGGGGTGAGGTACCAGCGGGCGAGGTCGCCGGCCGAGCCGAGTTGTACGGCGCCCGCGTCGGAGGCGGAGCCGGTGAGGTACTGCGAGGTGCCGGGTGCGGTGATCGTGTACGTACTGTCGGACCCGGAGGTGATCGTCCAGGTCGTGCCGTCCGCGCCGCAGGTGGCGGTCACCGCGGAGGTGCCGCTGCGGCCGAGGCAGGTGCCGGACTCGTCGGCGTTCTGCAGCTGGTAGCCGCCGCCGACCGCGACCGGGGTCCACTGCTGGTGGTCCTCGTTGCCCTTGGGATGGTGCGCGGCGACGGTGCCGCCGGCGTCGGCGGCGTTGCGGCCGGTGGTGTAGTTCTGCAGGTAGACCGAGGAGGTGGGGACCGCCGCCGAGGCCGTGCCGGTCAGCAGGGCGGGCGTGGACAGGGCGAGGGCGGCGGAACAGCACAGGACGCGCAGGGGGCGCAGGCGCACGGGGGGTTCCCTTCACTCCGGCACGGGCGTGCCGACGATGACCGAGACATGACATATCCGGTGACACGTGCGTTACGCCAGATGCTGCGGGCGAATTACTGTCGGCCTGCGGGCCATTGACGACCTGTCCCCCCGCTCGCCGCCTGCCATGTTTTACAGTGAATCTCACCTGACCTGGCACTTTAGGGACCTGCGAGGACACACGAGCCATGCCGACCGAAACGTTTGAGTTCCAAGTAGAGGCCCGTCAGCTGCTCCAGCTGATGATCCACTCGGTCTACTCGAACAAGGACGTCTTCCTGCGGGAACTCGTCTCCAACGCCTCCGACGCGCTCGACAAGCTGCGTCTGGAGGCGCTGCGGGACGACAGCCTCGACGTCGACACCTCCGACCTGCACATCGAGATCGAACTCGACCCCGACGCCCGTACGCTCACCGTGCGGGACAACGGCATCGGGATGTCGTACGACGAGGTCGGCAACCTCATCGGCACCATCGCCAACTCCGGGACCGCCGCCTTCCTCAAGGAGCTGAAGGAGGCCCAGGACGCCGCCGGGGCCGAGGGGCTCATCGGGCAGTTCGGCGTCGGCTTCTACTCCGGTTTCATGGTGGCCGACGAGATGACCCTGGTGACCCGGCGCGCCGGTGAGGCCGGCGGCACCCGCTGGTCCTCGCGCGGCGAGGGCACCTACACCCTGGAGAGCGTCGACGACGCACCGCAGGGCACCGCCGTCACCCTCCACCTCAAGCCGGCCGACTCCGAGAACCAGCTGCACGACTACACCTCCACCTGGAAGATCAAGGAGATCGTCAAGCGGTACTCCGACTTCATCACCTGGCCGATCCGGCTGGTCCCGCAGCCGGGTGGCGACGGCGAGGAGACGCCCGAGCCCGAGACACTGAACTCGATGAAGGCCCTGTGGGCCCGCTCGCGCGACGAGGTCTCCGACGACGAGTACCACGAGCTGTACAAGCACGTCAGCCATGACTGGCGCGACCCCCTGGAGACCATCCGCCTGCAGGCCGAGGGCACCTTCGAGTACCAGGCCCTGCTCTTCCTGCCCGCGCACGCCCCGCACGACCTGTTCACCCGGGACTTCCGGCGCGGCCTCCAGCTCTATGTCAAGCGTGTGCTGATCATGGACGACTGCGAGGCGCTGCTGCCGCCGTACCTCCGCTTCGTCAAGGGCGTCGTCGACGCGCAGGACCTCTCGCTCAACGTCTCCCGCGAGATCCTCCAGCAGGACCGGCACATCCGGATGATCCAGCGCCGGCTGACCAAGAAGGTCCTGTCGTCGGTCAAGGAGATGAAGGCGGGCGACTCCGACAAGTACACCGCGTTCTGGCGGGAGTTCGGCGCCGTGCTCAAGGAGGGGCTGTTCGGCGACCCCGACAACCGCGACGCCCTGCTCGCGGTCGCGTCCTTCGCCAGCACCCACTCCGAGGACGAGGCGACCACCCTCCAGCAGTACGTGGAGCGGATGAAGGACGGCCAGAACGACATCTACTACATGACAGGCGAGTCCCGGCAGAGCCTGGAGAACTCCCCGCACATGGAGGCGTTCCGGGCGCGCGGCATCGAGGTCCTGCTGCTCACCGACCCCGTCGACGAGGTCTGGGTCGACGCCGTGGGCGAGTTCGAGGGAAAGGCGCTGCGGTCCGTCGCCAAGGGTGAGATCGACCTCGACATCCAGGGCGACGAACAGGCCGAGGCCGAGCGGGAGAAGCAGAGCGAGGCCTACGCCGGTCTGCTGGGCTGGCTCAAGGAGCAGCTGGCGGAGGAGGTGAAGGACGTCCGCCTGTCGACGCGGCTGACCGTCTCCCCGGCCTGTGTCGTCTCCGACGCCCACGACCTGACTCCGGCGCTGGAGAACATGTACCGGGCCATGGGCCAGGAGGTCCCGCCCACCAAGCGGATCCTCGAGCTCAACGCCGAGCATCCGCTCGTGCAGGGCCTGAACCAGGCGTACCAGGAGCGCGAGGACCGCACCGAACTCGTGGAGACGGCCGAGCTGTTGCACGGTCTCGCCGTCCTCGCGGAGGGCGGCCAGCCCAAGGAGCCCGCGCGTTTCGTGAAGCTCGTGGCCGAGCGGCTGGAGCGCGGCCTGCACTGACGGGTCTCCCGCAGAGGCACTCGGCACGGCTGGTCCGTGCCGAGCGCCTGCCCTCGAGCAGGTACGCGTTCGACGGAAACTTTCGCTGTGAGCGGCGGAGAAATCTACAACAAGATGTGTCCGAGGCCACAGGTGCGTCGGTAAGAGGTGCGAGAATGACGCGGCGACACCTGTACGACGCTGCTCATCCGGCTTTCGCGTCAGGCCCGCGTCGGGCGCGAACGGTTCGACGATCGGGAAGGCCACCTTGGCGGACAGCGCAGCAGCCGGCCCTGCGGATCGGCAGCACGCGGAACGTGACACGCCCAAGTCGGTCACGATCGCGTACATCGCCGAATCGGCGGGGGTGTCGGTACCGACCGTTTCCAAGGTGCTCAACGGAAAGTCGGGCGTGTCCGCGGACACCCGTGCCCGCGTCGAGGAACTGATCAACCGCCACGGCTACCGCAAGCCCGGCGGAGCGGGCCGAAGCAACGTCGTCGAACTCGTCTTCCGCGAACTCAAGGACATGTGGGCGGTCGAGATCATCCGGGGCGTGGAGCGGGTGGCGCGCCGCCACCGCGTCGGCGTCATGGTCTCCGAGTTCGGCCTGCACGACAGCGCGTCGCCCGCCTGGGACGACACGGTCGCCCGGCGCCCGAACTGCGTCCTGTCGGTGGCGCAGCTCTCCGAGGCGGAACGCGAGCAACTCACCGCGAAGGGCATCCCGTTCGTCGTCTTCGACCCGATCATGGAGCTGCCGGACGACGTCCCGTACGTGGGTGCCACGAACTGGTCCGGCGGCCGGGCCGCGACCCGCCACCTCACCGAACTCGGCCACCGGCGCATCGCGATGATCAGCGGCCCTGAGGGTCAGCTGTGCTGCTCCGCCCGGCTGGACGGATACCGCTCGGCGATGCACGCCGCGGGCCTGCCGGTAGATCCGGAGATCGTCGTGCATGCCGGCCTCACCCGCGACGACGGCTACGAGGCGGCACACCCCCTGCTGGCGCTGCCCGAACGCCCGACGGCGATCTTCGCCGCCAACGACCTCCAGGCGCTCGGTGTCTACCAGGCGGCCCGCGAGGCCGGCCTGCGCATCCCGGACGACCTGAGCGTGGTCGGCTTCGACGACCTGCCGGTGGTGGCCTGGGTGGACCCGCCGCTGACCACCGTCCACCAGCCCCTGACCGAGATGGCGATGGCGGCGACCGAGCTGGCGCTCACCCTTGGCCGCGGCGAGCAGGCGCCCCAGGCAGGGCTGGAGATCGCGACGACCCTGAGGGTCCGGGGGAGTACCGCTCCGCTGAAGTAGGACCCAGATCGAAACTTTCGTATCTCCGCCACGACAGTTGCCAAGCGCTTCGAGTCTCGAGACCGTGGTGCGCGTCTCCCGTCCACCCGCCCGCTCGTCATGCGCTGGAGGGCACATGCGCAGGCTGGTTCAAAGACACCGCACGCGCCTGTTCAGGCTTGTCGCAGCCGTCTCGCCGGCCGCGGCCGGCTCCGTCACGGCCGCCACCCCGTCGGCGCAGGCCGCTTCCGCCGCGGTCACCGCCTCGGTGTCGGTGGACGCCGGCCGCACCCTGGCGAGTATCACGGCCACCGGTGCCGGCATGAACGTCGCCGTCTACGACGGGAACATGAACCACCCGTCGGTTCCCGGGCTGCTCCAGGACGCCGGCGTCGGCATGGTCCGCTATCCCGGCGGCAGTTACGCCGACGGGTACCACTGGCAGACGCACACCGTCGAGGGTGGATATGTCGCCCCGAACACCGGCTTCGACACCTTCATGCGCACGGTACGCGCCACCGGAGCACAGCCGATCATCACCGCCGACTACGGCTCGGGCACCCCCGAGGAGGCGGCCGGCTGGGTGCGGTACGCCAACGTGACCAAGGGCTACGGGGTGAGGTACTGGGAGATCGGCAACGAGGTCTACGGCAACGGCCTCTACGGCGCCACCTGGGAGACCGACCACCATGCCGGCGAGACCGCCACGACGTACGCGACCAACCTGGTCCGGTACGCCACCGCGATGAAGGCCGTGGACCCGACCATCAAGATCGGTGCCGTGCTGACCACTCCGGGGTCCTGGCCCGACGGCATCACGGGTCCCGGCGACACCATGGACTGGAACCACACGGTCCTCTCGATCGCCGGCCCGAAGATCGACTTCGTGATCGTGCACCACTACCCGCTCGGCAACAGCCAGGCCGACCCGCTGGGCAAACCCCAGGCGGAGATCCCCGGCATGGCAGCCACCCTCCGCTCACTGATCAACCAGTACGCCGGGAGCAACGCGCCCGACGTGGGCATCGCGGTGACCGAGGCCAACGCCAACGCCTACAAGGACACCTCCCCGAACGAGCTGTTCGCGCCGGACGAGTACCTGACGTGGCTGGAGAACGGCGCCTTCACCCTCGACTGGTGGGACCTGCACAACGGCACCGACTGCGGCCACATGACCACCGTGGAAGGTGCCACCGACTACGACGACGGCGGAATCCTCGCCAGCGGCGCCTCCTGCGAACCGCCGCTGAACACGCCCTACTACGGCGCCCGGATGATCACCAAGCTGGGTGCGCCGGGGGACCGGTTGGTCCGCACCACCAGTTCGACGGCGCTGGTGTCCGCGCACGCCGTGCGGCGGGCGAACGGCGACGTGAGCGTCCTGCTCATCAACAAGGACCCCGCGAACTCCGCCACGGTCACCCTGTCCTACAGCGGGTTCACCCCGTCCTCGGCCACCCCGACCGTGTACTCGTACCTGAAGAACGCCACCTCGATCGGCTCCGTCGCCACCGGAAGCGCCACCCGCCAGACCGTGCCGGCGTACTCGATCGTGGTCATACAACTGCACCACAACTGAAAGGAATCGATCAGGGTGTCGAGCAGGTCGAACAGGCCCGAAACACGCACCAGCACCGTCAACAACCCGGTCATCCCCGGCTTTCACCCCGATCCGAGCATCTGCCGGGTGGGCGAGGACTACTACCTCGCCTGCTCCAGCTTCGAGTACTTCCCCGGCGTGCCCCTCTTCCACAGCCGGGACCTGGTGCACTGGACCCAGATCGGCAACGCGCTGGACCGGCCGAGCCAGCTACGCCTGCCGCTCGACTCGCGCTCCTCGGGCGGGATCTACGCGCCCACCCTGCGCCATCACGACGGCCGTTTCTGGCTGATCGTCACCAACGTGAGCGCCGACGGCAACCTGCTGGTCACGGCCACCGACCCGGCGGGCCCCTGGTCCGATCCCGTCTGGCTGCCCGGGGTGCACGGCATCGACCCGGACCTCGCCTGGGACGAGGACGGCACCTGCTGGTGCACCGTCGCCGGGGTCTCCCAGGTCCGCCTCGACCCGTACACCGGGGAGACCCTCGGGCCCGCGCGCAGCCTCTGGTCCGGCATGCCCGGCGCCAAGGCCCCCGAGGCACCGCACCTGTACCGGATCGGCGACTACTGGTACCTGCTCATCGCCGAGGGCGGCACCGAGCGCTGCCACGCCGTCGCGATCGCCCGTGCCCGCACATCCGGCGGCCCCTTCGAGCCGTGCCCCGACAACCCGATCCTCACCCACCGCGGCACCGACCACCCCGTCCAGAACACCGGCCACGCCGACCTGGTCCAGGCACCAGACGGCTCCTGGTGGATGGTGCTCCTCGGAGTACGGCCGGGCGGCGGCACCCCGGGCTGGCACGTTCTGGGCCGCGAGACGTTCCTGGCGCCGGTGACCTGGGTGGACGACTGGCCGGTCGTCGGTGAACTGTCCCTCCAGGCGCCCGCGCCCCCGTGGCCGCTGCAGCCGGGCCCCGTCCCGCCGGTCCGGGACGACTTCGACCTGAACGAACTGGCCCCGCAGTGGGTCTCGTTGCGCCATCGCCCGGCAGAGGACTGCACCACCAAGGAACGGCCCGGATGGCTGACCTTGCGTGCCCGAGGAGCCTCGCTCGACCACACCGACGTGACGTTCGTCGGCCGGCGGCAGCAGCATCAGTCCTGCCGGGTGCGGACCCTGGTCGACGTGGGGGAGGGGCACGGCGGCCTGGCCGTACGCCTCGACGAGCAGCACCACTACGACATCGAGGTGGCGTCCGGCGAGGTCCAAGTGCGGGCCCGCATCGGCCCGTTGAGCACGGTGGTGGCGTCCCGGCAGGTACCACCGGGACGCGTGATCCTCCGTATCGAGGTGACCGCCGTCGAGACGCTGCACGACGCGCGCACCGGCCCCGACACCGTCTCGATCGGCATCGAGGAACCGGACGGCACGTTCGCCGAACTCGCCTCACTCGACGGCAAATACCTGTCCACGGAGGTCGCCGGCGGCTTCACCGGCCGCGTCTTCGGAATGTACGCCTCAACCGGCACCGTCCACTTCGACTGGTTCGACTATGAGCCGCTCGACCGCTGACGCGGGCCCTTCGGGCCCCACGCCCGCGCCGAAGTGCGCGGACACGTCTGAAAGTTGGTTGGAGGCCAAGTGGGAGACGAAGGACAGTGCCCCCGGCACCGGGGCCGACGCTGACCTCCCATGGACAGAGTCACTCCCGGGGAAATAAGCAAAGGCAAGGAGAGATCTCTCCTTGCCTCTCTCAACTTATAGCGCACGGGGGGGGCTTGCCGCAAGGACCCGGTCGGCGTGCAGAATCGACGGCCGGTGCCACAACCTGCGGGAACGGGGAGCAAGCAGTGACCGAGCAGTACGTGCTGGACCTGCAAGACGTCGACGAGACGGGGGTCGCGGTCGTCGGCGGCAAGGGCGCGCACTTGGGAGGGCTGTCGCGGATCGAAGGGATTCGCGTTCCGGGCGGGTTCTGTGTGACGACCCACGCCTTCCGCCGGATCATGGCGGAGGCGCCGTCGATCGACGACCGGCTCGATGAGCTGTCGCGCACCGACCCGGACGACCGGGAGGGAATCCGCACGCTCAGCGCGCAGCTCCGCAGCACCATCGAAGAGATCGCCGTCCCTGCCGATCTCGCGGCGGCGATCACCCGTGCGCTCGGCCGGCTCGGCGAGCAGGCCGCCTACGCCGTCCGGTCCAGTGCGACGGCCGAGGACCTGCCGACCGCCTCGTTCGCCGGACAACAGGACACCTACCTCAACGTGGTGGGGCCGACGGCGGTCCTGCGGCACGTCAGCCGGTGCTGGGCCTCGCTGTTCACCGAGCGGGCCGTGACCTACCGTCAGCGCAACGGCATCGACCACCGTACGGTCCACATGGCCGTGTTGGTGCAGCGGATGGTCTTCCCGGATGCGGCCGGCATCCTGTTCACGGCGGACCCGGTCACCGGCAACCGGAAGGCCGCCACCGTGGACGCCGGCTTCGGCCTCGGCGAGGCCCTGGTCTCCGGCCTGGTCAACCCGGACGTCTACACGGTGCGCGGCGGCGAGGTCGTCGCCAGGACGATCGCCGCAAAACAGCGTGCCGTTCAGGCCCTCACGGCCGGCGGAACCCATGAAGTGGCAATCGATGCGCGGCGCCAGGAGCAGCCCGCGCTGACGGATGCGCAGGTGGTGGACCTCGTGCGGCTCGGGCGGCGGATCGAGGCGCACTTCGGGCGCCCGCAGGACATCGAATGGTGCCTGGTCGACGACGGCTTCCAGATCGTTCAGAGCCGGCCGATCACCACGCTGTTCCCCGTTCCCGAGCAGGACGACGAAGAGAATCACGTCTATCTCTCCGTCGGCCATCAGCAGATGATGACCGACCCCATGAAGCCCCTGGGCATCTCCGTGTGGCAGCTGACGGCCATGGCACCGATGGTCGAGGCCGGCGGGAGGCTGTTCGTCGACGCCACCCGGCGCCTTGCCTCGCCCTCGAGCCGCGCGGCGCTCCTGGAGCTCGTCGGCAGAGGCGATCCGCTGATCAGGGACGCCCTGGAAACCGTCCTGGAGCGCGGCGATTTCATCCCGTCGCTCCCGGATGCGGGTCCCGTCGGGCCGCCGGCGGGCGGTGCGTCCGCCCCGACCGAGGCCGATCCGGCCATCGTCGGCGAACTGATCGAGCGCAGCCGGACGTCCATCGCCGCCCTGACGCGCGACATCCGCACCAGGACCGGACCGGCGCTGTTCGACTTCCTGCTGGAGGCCTTCGAGGAGCACAAACGAGTCCTCAGTGATCCGCTGAACATGCAGGCGATCATGGCGGGGATGGAGGCCACCTGGTGGCTCAACGACAAGCTGGAGGAATGGCTGGGCGAGAAGAACGCGGCCGACACCCTCACGCTGTCCGCCCCGGACAACGTCACCTCGGAGATGGGACTGGCGCTGCTCGACGTCGCCGATGTGATCCGCCCGCATCCCGAGGTGGTGGCGTTCCTGCAGGGCGTCGAGGACGACGGCTTCCTGGACGAACTGGGGAAGCTCACGGGCGGGGCCGAAGCCCGCGATGCCATCGAGGCCTACCTCGACCGGTACGGCATGCGCTGCGTCGGCGAGATCGACATCACGAGGCCGCGTTGGCGCGAGCGCCCCAGCACCCTCGTGCCGGTGATCCTCGACAACGTCAGGAACTTCGAACCGGGCGCCGCCGAGCGGCGCTTCGAGCAGGGACGGCACAAGGCGCAGCAGAAGGAACAGGAGGTGCTGTCGCGCTTGCGGGCCCTGCCGGACGGGGACCGGAAGGCCGACGAGACCAAGCGGATGATCGACCAGGTCCGAGCCTTCATCGGATACCGGGAGTACCCGAAGTACGCCATCATCAGCCGCTACTTCATCTACAAGCAGGCCCTGCTGGCGGAGGCCGAGCGGCTCGTGCAGGCAGGAGCGATCCCTGAGCAGGAGGACGTCTTCTACCTCACGTTCCAGGAACTCCACGACGTCGTGCGCTCGCACCAGGTGGATGACCGGCTCATCCAGCAGCGCAAGGACGCGTTCCGTTCCTACCAGGCGCTCACACCGCCCCGGGTGCTCACCTCGGACGGCGAGGCCCTCACCGGGGCGTACCGGCGCGACGATGTGCCGGCCGGCGCCCTGATCGGGCTGCCGGTTTCCGTCGGGACCGTCGAGGGCAGGGCCCGCGTCATCCTGGACATGGCACAGGCCGAACTCGAAGCGGGCGACATCCTGGTCACGCCCTTCACGGATCCCAGCTGGTCACCGCTGTTCGTCGGAATCGCGGGCCTGGTGACGGAGGTGGGCGGCCTGATGACCCATGGCGCGGTGATCGCCCGTGAGTACGGCTTGCCGGCCGTCGTCGGCGTGGAGCAGGCCACCCGGCTGATCCGGGACGGACAGCGGATCCGCGTGCACGGAACCGACGGATACATCGAGATCCTGTCCTGATGCTCCCTCAGGCGACGTGAAGCAGTGACACCCACTCCACCAGGGTGCGCAGGATCTCCGGGACGGTTGCCACGGATCAAGGACCACGGGCGGCGCTACCCTCCCGTGTCATGCAGCAGACGCGCCTCGACACCGCTCGGATCAGGGCCGCCCGCCAGATGATCGACCCCGTTTTTCTCGACACCCCGCTGTACCGCTGCGAGGCGCTGGAGCCCGGTCTCGGCTGCGCGGTGAGCATCAAGCTGGAGACGGCGAACCCGGTCCGCAGCTTCAAGGGCCGCGGCACCGAGGTGGTAGCGAGTCTGCTCGCCAGTGAGGGACCGCGCGCCATGGTGTGCGCCAGTGCGGGCAACCTCGGTCAGGCCCTTGCCTGGTCGGGTCGCGGCCGCGGGCTCGACGTCACCGTCGTGGCGTCCCGCTTCGCGACCGCGGCCAAGCTCGATCGTATCCGCGCCCTGGGCGCCACGCTGGAACTGGTGGACGGCGACCACGAGTTGGCCCGCGAGAGGGCGGCGGCCATCGCGCGCAACGAGGGCATCCGGCTGGTGGAGGACAGCCTGGATCTCGAGACCTGCGAGGGGGCGGCGACCATCGGTCTGGAACTGGTGGAGGCGATGCCGTCGTTCGACGCCGTCCTGATCGCTCTCGGCGGCGGGGCACTGGCCACCGGTGTGGGGCACGTGGTGAAGGCGCTGGCGCCCGCGGCCGAGGTGATCTGCGTCCAGCCGCTGGGCGCACCGGCGATGACACGGTCGTGGCGCAGTCGGCGCGTCGTCACCACCGACTCGGCCGACACCATCGCCGACGGAGTCGCCGGCCGGTGTCCCATCCCGGCCGTCCTGGACGACCTCCTGCTGGTCGCGGACGACGCCGTCCTGGTCCAGGAGGCGTCGATCATCGCCGGGATGCGGATGCTTTTCGACTACGCCGGTCTGGTCGTCGAACCGTCGGCCGCGCTCGGCATCGCGGCCGTCCTGGAAGACCGTGACCGCTTCGCCGGCCGCCATGTGGTCACCATCGTGTGCGGCAGCAACGTCGACGTGGACGCCTATCACCGCTGGATCGGTACGGCATGAGCAGAAACGGGGGGGGGGGGGGGGGGGGGGGGGGGGGGGGGGGGGGGGGGGGGGGGCGGGGCGCCCGCCCCCCCCCCCCCCCCCCCCCCCCAACCCCCCCCCCCCCCCCCCCCACACCCCCCCCCCCCCCCCCGCGCCGGCCGGCCCCCGCCCGCGCGCCCGCCCGCCCCGGCCCCCCCCCCCCCCCCCCCCCCCCCCCCCCCCCCCCCCCCCCCTCACACCTGCGCGGTACTAACTGCGCCGGCCCGCAGGATCATGTGCGACGGAGTTCCGGCCCTGTCCCGCCGCGGTGTCGGAACCCTTGGATCCGGCGTCCGCGTCCGCCGCGGCCTCCGCCCGGTCCCCGTGGCCCGGCCACCACGCCGCGTGGCCGATGAGAGCGGTGAGGCTCGGGGTGAAGAACATCGCCATCACGAAGGCCGCGACCGCGATGCCGAAGGAGACCGCGAAACCCATCTCCGTGAGCAGTGCGTTGCCCGCCAGCATCATCGTGGCGAAGGTCGCCGCCAGGATGAAGCCCGCGGCGGCCACGGTCGGCCCGGCGTGCCGGAGCGCCATGCCGGCCGCCTCACGCGGGTCGCGGCCCTCGCGGGCCTCCTCGCGCAGCCGGGCGATCATCAGGATGTTGTAGTCGGTGCCGATGGCGACCACGAAGAGATACATGATCACCGGAAGCATGAACATCAGTCCGGAGTGCCCCTGACCTTCCTGGAAGATCCACACCGTGGCGCCGAGGGTGGCGCCGAAGCCCAGCCCCACGGAGGCGATCAGATACCAGGGGGCGACCACGCTGCGCAGCAGCAGCCCCAGGATGACCATGATCAGGGCGGCGGCGACGGGGAAGACCGTCCGGTAGTCGTGGTTGACCGCGGTGTTGATGTCCTTGTAGATCGACGACATGCCGCCGACGAGGGCTTCGGTGCCGTCGGGAGCGTCGGTGTGCGCGACGTCGCGCACCCTGCCCACGGTGTCGATCGCCTTGTCCGTCGAGGCCTCGTACTTGAGCGTGACGGTGAAGTCGGCGGTCGTGCCGTCCTTGCTCACCTGGGACATCCGGGCGCTCGCCACGCCGTCCACGGCCCCGAGCTTCGCCGCGTACCCGGTGAAGCCGGCCCTGTCGAGCGGCTTGCCGTCGGTGCTGGACAGATAGACGTCGGTGGGGGCGGCGGCGCCCGCCGAGTACGCCTTCTGCATCTCGTCCTGGACGATCATGGACTCCTTGGTCTTGGGCATCGAGCCCGAGGCCAGGTCGAACGTGGCCTTGTAGCCCAACGTCCCGAGCGACAGCGCGATCAGGACCAGTCCGGATGCCACCGCGGTGAGCGCCGGGCGGCGCTGTACACCCCGGCCGAGGGCGGCGAACCGGGCGTTGTCCGGCTCGCGCTGCCAGGACTTCGAGGGCCAGAAGACCTTCGGCCCGATGAGCGACACCACGGCCGGGATCAGGGTCAGGCCCGCGACCAGCGTGGCGGCGACCGCGATGGCGAGCGCCGGGCCCATCTGCTTGAGGAAGCCCAGAGTCGACAGTGCCAGCGCGAGGAAGGCGATGACGACCGCCCCGGCGGCCGAGGCGATGGCCTCGCCGACCCGTGCGACCGCGTTGACCATGGCCTGCTTGGGTTCGTCGCCGGCGCGCAGGCGTTCCCGGTAGCGGAACATCAGGAACAGGAAGTAGTCCGTGCCCACGCCGAACAGGACGACGATCAGGATCGACGAGATCGAGCTGTTGGCCTGCAGGTCGAACAGCTTGGTGGCGTACGCGATCAGCCCGTTGGCGATCGCCGACACCAGGCCGATCAGGACCAGGGGGAGTACGGCCAGGATCGGCGCCCGGAAGATGATCAACAGGGTCACCAGAATGATCACGAAGGTGCCGATGCCGATCAGGGCCTGACCGCGCTTGGACGAATCCTGCTGGTCGAGAGCCTGCGCGGCGGAGCCGCCGAGCTTGACGTCGAGGTGGGTGCCCTTGGTCAGCGCCTTGACGTCCTCGCGTAACACCTTGGCCGCATCGGCCTGTTTGGGCTGGCCGGCGTTCTTGCTGTCCATCTGCACCAGGGTCAGGTCATACCTGCCGTCCTTGGACGGCTGGCCGGGGACGACCTTCTGCACCTGGTCGATGTGCTTCTTGCCCAGTTCGGTGGTGATCCGGGCGACGTCCTGTTTGTCCTGGGCGGTCAGTGTGCCGCCGTCGGTGCGCTGGTACAGCGCGATCGCGGACGGGGTGAAGGCGCTGGGGAACGCCCTCTCCTGGAGATCCGCCGCTTTGATCGACTCGTAACTCTTCGGCAGAAAGCTGCTCTCGTCACTGTTCGAGGGCAGGCTCGGTGCGGTGGCGACGATCGCCACCGCCGCGATCAGCCATGCCACGATCGTCCAGACGGGATGTCGGACGACCGTGGCGCCAATACGTCGGAACATGCGGAAGGTCCTCCTGGATAGGAAGATCACCGCAGCCCGGGGAGCGGTCCCTGGCATCGGCGACCCCGACCGGCCCGCATCCAGCGAGCCCGTCGATTGGTTGTCTTGGGCTCTTATGCTAGTGATCGGACCACATCAGCCACTCAGGGGGAGGGGGGCGCGGGTCGGCCAATTCCCCATGCTTTTCGGCCCCGTTGCCCGCACGCCGCGTCAACGCCTGGGCCAGGCCCAGTAGATGCCCGTCCCCCGGCTTTGCGTCACGGGCGGCAACGCGAACGCCTGTCCGGTCTTTCGCGCGGTCGGAGTCGCCTCCTCGCCGGCCCGCCCCGGCAATAATGACGTCGATCATGAACCCCTCCCAGCCTCTGCCATGCGTTCCTGAGGTACAACGGCAACCACGTACTCACGCACTACGGAAGGGCACGAGCCCATGACCGGAACACGCCCCGTCCGCTGGGGTGTCCTCGCCACCGGTGGCATCGCGCACGCCTTCGCCGAGGATCTGCGCCTGATCCCCGATGACGCCGAACTGGTCGCCGTGGGCTCCCGCAGCACCGACGCCGCCCGCAGATTCGCCTCCCGGCACGGGATAGCCCGGGCCCACGGCAGCTGGCAGGACCTGGCCGTGGATCCCGAGGTGGACGTCGTCTACGTGGCCACCCCGCACTCGGCCCACCGTGCGGCAGCCGCCCTCTGCCTGGAAGCCGGGAAGGCGGTGCTGTGCGAGAAGCCGCTCACCCTCAACCTGGCCCAGGCGCAGGACCTCGTGACGCTCGCCCGCAA
Source organism: Streptomyces sp. NPDC049541 (assembly GCF_044465725.1). Taxonomy (NCBI): domain Bacteria; kingdom Bacillati; phylum Actinomycetota; class Actinomycetes; order Kitasatosporales; family Streptomycetaceae; genus Streptomyces; species Streptomyces sp. NPDC049541. Next base: position 54,318 of record NZ_JBITLY010000007.1, read on the forward strand.
GCGGAACGTCTTCCTGATGGAGGCGATGTGGACCTACGTCAACCCCGCCGTGCTGCGGATGCGAGAGCTGATCGCCGACGGTGCGATCGGTGAAATCCGCTCCGTGCACGCCGACTTCAGCATCACCGTGCCCTACGACGCCACGCACCGGCTGCACGACCCGGCCCAGGGCGGCGGCGCCGTGCTCGACCTCGGCGTCTACCCCGTCTCCTTCGCACACCTGCTGCTGGGTGCCCCCGACGCCGTCTCGGCCTGGGCACACCTGAACCAGGGGGGAGTCGACGACAACACCGGCATCCTGCTCGGCTACGACAGCGGAGCCGTCGCGGTGCTCTCCTGCTCCCTGAGCACCGAGACCGCACAGCACGCCTCGGTCAACGGCACCCTGGGCCGCATCGAGTTCGCCCGCGACTTCTTCCACGCGGGCGGCTTCGCCCTGCACCGCCGGGGCCACGAGCCCGAGGAGATCCGCCTGCCGGCCTCCCCGGGCAACGGTTACACCCACGAGGCCCTGGAGGTGGCCCGCTGCCTGCGCGCCGGCCTCACCGAGTCGCCGTATGTCCCGCTGGACGGCACACTCGCGGTCATGGCGACCCTGGACGCCGTACGCACAAGCATCGGAGTGCGCTACCCGGGCGAGTAGGTCAGCACACGAAGAGGCACATCAGGTGGGTCGCGAGGGCTGACCACACGCACCGGCTCGAGCCTGCGCCGCACGCCGCCCAGCCCCGCGAAGGGGCCCGACCATGGGCACCGCGATCGGCGTGCCCCTGACGGCGGCCGAACCCAGGATCACCGCGGCGGTCTTCGGCCTCCACTGGCGCGACGTCCTGGCCGAGAAGGCGAAGCAGCTCACCGTCCCGATCGAGTTCGACATGCAAGGGGACGACGAGTACGTCCCGCACGAGGCCGGTCTGGCGCTGTCCGGTGCCTTCGCCTCGGCGGAGAAGACCCTGCACGTCAACGCGGGCCGGCACAAGCAGCTGCCCCGGTTCGAGGCCGTGAGCCGCTTCTTCGCCCGCCGTCTGCGCCGGGTGGTCCCCTCACCGGCCTGACGTGAGGTGATCGAAGGGGTGACGGCGTCCGGCCATGTGCCGGGCGCCGATGGCGGCACACCCCTCGTACCCTTTTCCCGTGCCCAGCTCCCGCCTCCACCGCGTCGCCGTCCTGGTCCTGGAAGGCGCGAAGCCGCTCGATGTCGGCATTCCCGCGCAGGTGTTCACGACCCGGGCGAGCATGCCGTACGAGGTGCGGGTGTGCGGGGCGGCTCCCGGGCTGGTGACCGGCGGCGACGGGCTGGCGTACCACGTCGCGGACGGGCTCGACGCGCTGGCGTGGGCCGACATCGTGTTCGTGCCGGGCTACCGGTTCCCGGACCGCGAGGACCCGCCGCGGGCCGTCGTCGACGCGCTGATCGCCGCCCATGAGAGGGGCGCGCGCCTCGCGGCCATCTCCACGGGCGCCTTCGCGCTCGCCGCCACCGGCCTGCTCGACGGCAAACGCGCCACCACCCACTGGCACTACACGAGGGCCCTCGCGGAGAAGCATCCGCTGGTCCAGGTCGACGAGAACGTCCTGTTCGTCGACGAGGGCAGCGTCCTCACCTCGGCCGGCGCCGCCTCCGGCATCGACCTGTGCCTGCACATCCTGCGCGGCGACCTCGGCGTGGCCGCCTCCAACCACGCGGCCCGGCGCCTGGTCGCGGCCCCCTACCGCAGCGGCGGCCAGGCGCAGTACGTGCCGCGCAGCGTGCCCGAACCGCTCGGCGAGCGCTTCGCCGCCACCCGCGAGTGGGCCCTGCACCGGCTCGACGAACCCCTCAGCCTCGACACCCTCGCCCAGCACGCCGCGGTCTCACCGCGCACCTTCTCGCGGCGCTTCGCCGAGGACACCGGATACACGCCGATGCAGTGGGTCATGCGTGCCCGCATCGACCTCGCGCGTGAGCTGCTCGAACGCTCGGAGCGTGGTGTCGAGCAGATCGCGAACGACGTGGGTCTTGGTACCGGCGCGAATCTGCGCCTGCATTTCCAGCGCGTCCTCGGGACCACGCCGAGCGAGTACCGGCGCACCTTCACCCGCGGCGAATAGCCGGGCCCGGCGCCTGGCGCGATCCTTGCAGTGGGTCATGCGTGCCCGCATCGACCTCGCGCGTGAGCTGCTCGAACGCTCGGAGCGTGGTGTCGAGCAGATCGCGAACGACGTGGGTCTTGGTACCGGCGCGAATCTGCGCCTGCACTTCCAGCGCATCCTGGGGACCACGCCGAGTGAGTACCGGCGCACCTTCACCCGCGGCGAATAGCCGGGCCCGGCGCCTGGCGCGATCCTTGCGAACCATGGCGCTCACGCCACGGCCGCCCACGGCCCTCGCACGCGAGCCTGGTGGTGAACCCAGACGAGCCGCAGAGACACCAAGGGGTATTCATGACTCGCGTCGCCATCAACGGATTCGGTCGCATCGGCCGCAATGTGCTGCGCGCCCTGCTGGAACGCGACAGCAGCATCGAGATCGTCGCCGTCAACGACCTCACCGAGCCCGCCACCCTCGCCCGGCTGCTCGCCTACGACTCCACGGCCGGGCGGCTCGGCCGCCCCGTGACCGTCGACGGGGACACCCTCGTCGTCGACGGCCGGCGCATCAAGGTCCTCGCGGAACGCGACCCGGCACAGCTGCCCTGGGCCGAGCTCGGCGTCGACGTCGCCCTGGAGTCCACCGGCCGCTTCACCTCGGCCAAGGCCGCTCGCGCCCACCTCGACGCGGGCGCGAGGAAGGTCCTCGTCAGCGCACCCTCGGACGGCGCCGACGTCACCCTCGCCTACGGCGTCAACACCGACGCGTACGACCCCGAGCTCCACACCATCGTCTCGAACGCCTCCTGCACGACCAACGCGCTCGCCCCGCTCGCCGCCGTCCTCGACGAACTCGCCGGCATCGAGCACGGCTTCATGACCACCGTGCACGCCTACACCCAGGAGCAGAACCTCCAGGACGGCCCGCACCGCGACGCCCGCCGCGCCCGCGCCGCCGGCATCAACATCGTGCCCACCACGACGGGCGCCGCCAAGGCGATCGGCCTCGTGCTGCCCGGCCTCGACGGCAAGCTGTCGGGCGACTCGATCCGCGTCCCGGTCCCGGTGGGCTCGATCGTCGAGCTCAACACGACGGTCGCCCGCGACGTCACCCGCGACGACGTTCTGGCCGCCTACCGTGCCGCTGCCGAGGGCCCGCTGGCCGGCGTCCTCGAGTACTCCGACGACCCGCTGGTGTCCTCCGACATCACCGGCAACCCCGCCTCCTCCATCTTCGACTCGGCCCTCACCCGCGTCGACGGCCGCCACATCAAGGTGGTCGCCTGGTACGACAACGAGTGGGGTTTCTCCAACCGGGTGATCGACACACTGGAGCTCCTCGCGGCCGGCTGACCGTTGTGCCCGTCGCCCTCACCTCTGCCGAGGTGAGGGCGACGCGGTCGCGTCCGGGGCCGTATGCGACACCTGTGATGCGGCTGTGACGCGGAACTGTGGCCTCCACCACGGTCTGCCGCCCTCGGCCCCTGATGAGCTGGCCCCATGCGCGCAGCCGCCCCCCTCTTACTGCTCCTGGCCTCCACCCTCGCCCTCGCGGGGTGCGGGCAGCCGTCCGGCTCTCCGACGCCCGAGACCGGTCCCACCTCGTCGAACGACCCGCGATTCCTGCCGCTGGCCGCGTACGACCTGTCCGACGCCGGACACACCGTCGGCACGGCCCGTTGGACGCTCGCCAAGCGGTGCATGGTCCGCCTCGGGTTCGCCGACCTGAAGAACCTCGACATCGACCCCCTGCCCGACTGGCCCCGACGCCCGGCGGGCACGGGCGTGTTCACGGCCGTCGCATACGCCGACGACGACTTCCGCTACGGCATCCAGGACCCGCGGCAGGCCGCGCGCCACGGCTATCAGGCGGCGCGGATCGAGTACGAGCGCCGCTACCCGCGGAGGAACTGGACCCTCTCCCAGTTCCTCGCGCTCACCGGTGAGTTCTTCGGCGACGACCCGAAGTCCGTCCACGGACACCGCATCCCGCGCCGCGGCTGTCTCGGCGAGGCGGACCGTGCGATCTACGGGAGCAACCCGCAGGACCGCAGGAACCCGGTCCTGGAGCTGGAGTCCAAGAGCCTCCAGCAGGGCAGGAAGGACCCCGTCTGGAAGAAGGCGGACAAGGCGTGGTCGGCCTGCATGCGCACAGCGGGCTACCACTACGCCACGCCCTGGGACGCCCAGATCGGCGAGGACCGTCGGCGCGCCGAACTGGAGGCGCGGCTGACCGCGCGGCCCCAAGACCCCGACGCACCCTCGGCCCTGGAGAAGCAGACGGCGACCGCCGACGCCCGCTGCAAGCAGCGGACCGGCTACGTCCGCACCGTGCACGCCGTCGACGTACGCATCCAGAACGTGCTCATCGCCAAGAACCGGGCGAAGCTGGAGAAGCAGCGCCGCTGGAACATCGACGCGGTCCGCAAGGCCCACGACATCCTCGAGGGCCGGTCGTGACGACCGGCCCTCGACGGCCGTCTCAGGGTTTGCGGGCCACCCCGCAGAACTGCGTCACGTCGACGATCTCGCCGACCTCTGGCTGCTCCGCACGCCAGCGCGAGCACGACACCACGCCCGGCTCCAGCAGTTCCAGCCCCTCGAAGAAGCGCAGCAACTGCTCGCGGCTGCGGAGCCTCATCGGCGCCGAGCCCTGCTCGTTCCAGCTGGCCACCGCCGCCGTCATGGCCTCGGTGTGGACCTCGGCGGTGGGATGGGCGAGCGCGAGATAGCTGCCGGAGGGCAGGGCGGAGACGAGCCGGTCGACGATCTCGTACGCCTGCTCGTCGTCGCTCACGAACTGCATGATGCCCAGCAGCATGAGCGCCACCGGCTGCTTGAAGTCCAGCGTCCGGGCGGCGCCTTCGAGGATCGGACCGGGTTCGTGGACGTCGCCGTCCAGATAGTCCGTGACGCCCTCGGGGCTGCTGGTGAGCAGGGCCTGGGCATGCACCAGGACCAGCGGGTCGTTGTCGACGTAGACGATCCGCGTCTCGGGGGCCAGCCGCTGGGCGACCTCGTGCGTGTTGTCCGCGGTGGGCAGGCCGGTGCCCAGGTCGAGGAACTGGCGGATGCCCGCCTCGCCGACCAGATGGCGCACCGCACGGCCGAGGAACGCCCGGTCGGCCCGGGCGGAGTCGACGATCTCCGGGAAGTACTCCAGGACTTGGTCCCCCATGGCGCGGTCGGGGGCGTAGTTGTCCTTGCCGCCCAGCCAGTAGTTCCACACCCGTGCCGAGTGCGGGGTGGTCAGATCCAGCCGCGCCAGCACGGCCTCGCGGTCGGTGGCCGGTTCCTCGGTCATGACACGCTCCTCGTCCTGGACCGGCGGCCCCCTCGACCGCCGCCCCCTCGCGCCTGTGGGCAAGCGACAACGTAGCGGGCGGTGCAGGTTCAGGCCACCGATTCCCGGATCTTGACAGCCACCGCACAGCTCTCAGAACAACCGTGCCTCCGGAGGGCGGCCGGATGCGCCGTCCAACAGGCCGCCGTCGTCCCGCCCGCGCAGCCAGCGGTCGAAGAAGGCGGCGACGTAGGCCCGTTGGGCGGTGATCGCGTGCCGCGGGGCGATGGTGCCGATGTTCTCGACGACGGTCTTGCGGGGCAGGCCGAGCCCCCGGGCGATCTGCGGGATCATGGCTTCGGCGTCGGTGTACGTGGCGTGTTGCGCACCCCTCAGGCTCAAGCCCCGGTGCCAACCACGACTGTTCCGCCACAGGGCCCGCCAGGAGGGCACCGTGCCGAGGTCGTTGCCGTCCTTGCCGATCAGGAGGAAGGGGCGGTCGAGGCCCTCGGCGGCCACGGTGGACAGGTTGCCGGGGGTGCTGTCCTCCTGGACGTACGCGAGCACACCGTCCAGGTCGGCGGCTGCTGCGATGCGCGGGTCGTCGTGCATGGTCTGCAGGGCGGTGAAGCCGCCTGCCGACTGGCCGAACATGCCGATGCGGCCGAAGTCCAGCCTGCCGCACAGGACCTGGGGCAGGGCGCTCGGCAGTGCGTCGAGGAGGAAGCGGGCGTCGGCCACCCGTACGTCCATGGTCTTGCGCAACAGGGCGGTGATGCGCTGCTGGTCCGGGTACGCCTTGGCGAACTCCGCGGGCAGCACGGAGCGTTCGACGCGGCCGCCGGGGAACTCGACGGCCGAGGCGTCATAGGTGTGGTCGAGGGTCACCACGGCGTAGCCCCGGGAGGCGAGGTCGTCGCAGAGCGTCGTGCCCAGGGAGCGCGGGTCCCCGGCACCGGGGGAGTAGCAGACGACCGGGAACGGGCCACCGTCCCGAGCGACCGGGACGCCTTCGTGAGCGTGCGTACGGGTGGCCGCCCAGTCGACCCGGCTGCTCGGCACATCGGTGAAGCTGTTCAGGGCCGCGAAACCGGCGGCCTCGCCGGGAAGCATCTGAGGTGCGGCCGGACAGCCGCCGACGGTCCGGGCCGGATAGCGGATGCCGACCATGAGCTCCCGGTACGGCTGCGACGCGACCCACGGATCGGCCCGCGAGGCATCGACGAGCCGCAGCGAGACGGTCCCCACCGGGTACGGCCCGCTGGGCGCGGGCAAGGTCAGCCGCACCGGCCCGGCCGTGCGCGGCCCGGCGGCCGCCGCTCGTGCCGGGACGGCGGACGCTGCGAGTGCTCCCATGGCCGACAGCATGGCGGCACGACGGGTCGGCATGTCTCAACTCCCTTGTCTGTACGGGTGAAACGACCACGTCCAGACTTCTGGAGCCACCCGGTCGCCGACCATCCGGCAGGCCGGTCGATGCGCATGGGGGTTAACCCCACAGACCCTTCTCACACCTCCCCCGGAGTGTGGGTGTGCCCGTGCCCGTGTTCCCCGGCGTCGGGTGAGCCGCCCATCATCCGCAGCATGGCCGGGCCGCCGGTACGCCAGAACCGTACGAGCAGGGTCGCGGCCAGCAGCAGGAAGACGAGGTTGAGCCAGGTCGTGTAGTTCCACGTGATCCCTTCCTCGGGGACGGTGGCATCGGCCTGGTCGGGGATGAGGCCGAGCCCGCCGAATGCGAACTCGACGACGTAGCCGGCGACGGCCATCGCGGCGAAGAAGGTGCCGAGGAGGAAGAAGGCCGTCCGGGCGCCGTAGTACTTCCGGTAGATGTTCAGGATGGGCAGGATCAGCAGGTCGGCATAGATGAAGGCGATCACCCCGCCGAAGCTGATGCCGCCCTTCCACAGCACCACGGCCAGCGGCACGTTGCCGATCGAGCAGACGAACGTGGCAATGGCCACGAGCGGTCCGACCAGCGGGCCGATCAGTTTGGCGGCGAGCGGATGTTCCGCAAGGAAGAACGTGCGCCAGAAGTCGTCCGGCACCCAGGCCGCGATCGCCCCCGCGATCAGCAGCCCCGCCACCAGGTCCCGCAGGATCGCCGCCCACTCCATGACGAAGATGTGCGACACGGATGTGAAGCCGGCCCGGGAGAACAGGCGCCGCGCGAAGCCGCCCTCCGCCCGCACCGACATGTCCATGGCCGCGTGGCCCTCCATCGAACCCGCGATCCCGCGCTCGGCCTGCTCCCGCGCCCGGCTCAGCAGTCGCTCGCGCAGCAACAGGCGGAACAGCACGGCGAGTACGACGATCATGACCGGCCCGCCGACGAACTCCGCGGCCGTGAACTGCCAGCCCATGAGCAGCGCGAGGATGACGCCGAGCTCCACCACCAGATTGGTGGAGGCGATCTCGAACGCCATCGCCGCCGTGAAGTTCGCGCCCTTGCGGAACAGCGAACGGGCCAGGGCCACGGCCGCGTACGAGCAGGACGACGAGGCCGCCCCCAGCCCGGCCGCCAGGGTGAGCGTGCGCGGGCGGTCGTCACCCAGCAGCCGGACGACCGTCGACCGGCGCACCACCGCCTGCACCACGGCCGACAAGGCGAAACCCAGGATCAGTGCCCAGGTGACCTCCCAGGTCATGGACCCGGCGATGGACAGCGCGTGGCCGATCGCTTCCACAGGGCACCTACTTCTGCTTCCGGTGGGGGAATGGGTTCGCTGCTCAGTGCTGATGTGCCGTTCCGAGTGTCCAGCGAAGCAGGTCGGTCACATACCGTCCATCGACGGCATCGATCCCTGCAGTCCCGGAAGCAGCCAGTCCTGGAACGGGGCGAGCACGGCGAGCACGAGGAAGGCGACACCCATGGCCCGCGCGAGCAGTGGGCCGCGGGACCACAGTTTCTCGACGAAGATCACCACGGCCAGCCCGGCCATCGCCGCCACGTTCATCACCCCGAGCGGGATCAGGACGACCATCAGCCCCGCGCAGCAGCCGACACAGTAGGTGCCGTGATGGACACCCACCCGAAGGTCTCGGGCCGGCCGGCGGAACCCGGCGTAGCGCACCAGGTGGCTCAGGGGATCGCGACAGTGCCGCAGACAGACGTACTTGAGGGGGCCGAGCTGGTACAGGCCCGCCAGCAGGAAGGCCATCGCTCCGATCCAGCGTCCGGCGGTGGGATGGTCGTCCACCAGCGCGCCGGTGAGGGCCAGGGCCCCGTAGGCGAGGAGCCCGAACGCGGTCCACACCAGCAGATACCCGCCGACGAACCCGGTCGTGCGTCCGGTCCGCGTCCAGCCGGAGGACTGCCGTCCGATGCCCCGCACCCAGGTGATGGCCACCGGTGCCATGGACGGCAGCATCATGGCCGCCATCATCGTCACCCACAGCAGCAGGAACAGCGGCAGCGCCATCCCCATCGTGCCCGGCTCGACCCCCATGTCCCGGGCCTGCCCGATGGTCAGCGCCCAGGCGGGCACCGCGATCAGGACGACCAGAAGCCAGGCGAGCGCCAGGTCCCGCGTCGGCAGCAGGCCCCCACCCGGTCCGGTCGGCGCGGGCGACCGGGCGGATGCGGATGTGGAGGTCCGTATGTGACGCATCGGGGTGCTCTCCTGCAGACACTCCCAGGAGAGCACGCCATCTCAAGGGCCGCCAGCGCGGCGGAACGTCGGGGGAGGGCACCTCTTGCACGTTCCACCGGCGACTGCGTAAGTTACTTGTCGGTAGCAAAGGTGGCCCGTGACCGCCCAGCCCGAGGGAGCCGCCATGCCCGTACTCGACCGCCAAGACGACGTCTACGTCCTCGATCTCGGAGACGGCGAGAACCGTTTCCACCCCGACTGGATCTCCGCCGTCGACGCCGCGCTGGACGAGGTGGAGAAGGCGCAGGGGCCTCGAGCGCTGGTGACCACGGCGACGGGCAAGTTCTACTCCAACGGCCTGGACCTGGACTGGCTGTTCGCACACGCCGACCAGCACACGGACTACGTCGTCTCCGTGCACGCCCTCTTCGCGCGGCTGCTGTCCCTGCCGGTGGTCACCGTGGCCGCGCTGCAGGGGCACACCTTCGCCGCCGGAGCCATGTTCTCGCTGGCCCACGACTTCCGGGTGATGCGCGCCGACCGCGGCTTCTGGTGCCTGCCCGAGGCCGACATCAACATCCCCTTCACGCCCGGCATGTCCGCCCTCATCCAGTCCCGCCTGACGCCGCGGACCGCCCACGAGGCCATGGTCACCGCCCGCCGCTACGGCGGCCACGACGCCCTGGCCGCCGGAATCGTCGACCACGCCGTCGACGAGGACGGCGTCCGCACGACGGCCCTCGCCCTCGCGCGGCCCCTGGCCGCCAAGGCGGGCGACACGCTCGCCACCATCAGGACCCGGATGTACGCACCCGCCCTCGCCGCCCTGCGCGACACGGTGAACCCCTTGGGCTGAACGCAGGGACTCAGCCACCTCCGCCCGTGGGTGGAGGCCTCTCCATCGACCCGTGGGTGGTGGTGATCCACCGGGTGCGCGGAGCACGCTTGAGGCATGGGTTCTCTCCACTCGGCGCTCGTCGCTCTCAGCGGTGTCTGCATCCTGGTCTTCGTGGTGGCCTGGATCGTGGGCGCCGTCTACTTCGGCGTGAAGAGCCGGGCCGGCCTGCGCGGCTGGGCACACGGGCTTCGACACACGTTGCCTCGCCGGCTGCTGCTGGCAGCGGGCGTCCTCGCCCTCTCCACGCTGGTCCGTCACTCCCGCGGCTTCTGGCGCCATCTGCAGTTCTGGCAGCCCGAACTCGCCCTCCTGGGCGCTCTGCTCGCCGTCGCCTCCACCGCGCTGCTGCTGTGGGCCCGCTGGGTTCTGGGCACCATGTGGGCCGGCGTCCCGATGGTCCGGGACCACCACGAGCTGCGCACCGACGGCCCCTACCGGCTGGTCCGCCACCCGATCTACACCGGCCTGCTCGGCCTGATCGCCGGCTCCATGCTCGCCTGCGGCTTCGGCGTCTGGATCGCCTTGATGGTGGTCTCCATACCGTGGCTGCTGCGCCGGGTCCGGATCGAGGACGCCCTCATGGCCGGCCGGTTCGGCACGTCCTACGACGCCTACCGCGCTCGAGTCCCGGCGCTGATCCCTCATATACGCCGATGACGGTCCTTCTCGGCGGCTGTCGTGGTCGGGGTGGGCCCGGGCCGGGGCGCCGCTGACGCGGACCTTCCAGCCGGCGGTGCAGGTCGGAGCTGAACGTGGAGTGGCTCCCCAAGGCCGACCTGGGCCTGCGCCCACTGCGGATCCTCGGAGACCGCCCGCCTTGGCGAGGGCGACGAGGCGGGCAGTGGCGGGTCCCGTCAGGACGGTGGGTCAGATGACGGCGAGCCGGTCCACCAGCAGTTCCACCCGCTGCTCGGTGTCGCCCGGCGGCAGCCGTCCCTCCCGGGTCAGGGTGGCAAGGCCGTGCAGGGCCGCCCAGAACGTCTCGGTGTACAGCCCCGGGTGGACGCCGTCCCCGGCGACCCCGCCCAGGGTCTCCAGCAGGGCGGCGAAGGCGTCTTTCAGTGGCTCCGGTGTGTCCTCCTGCGCGTACGCGAGGCCGCCGTCGAGCTGGAACAGGGCGTCGTAGACGGCCGGGTTGCGCTCGGCGAAGTCCAGGTAGGCGCGGGCCAGTGCGGCGACCCGCTCGCGCGGGCCGTTCGCGGCGGAGGTCGCGGCCCGCACCGCCGCGGCCAGCTCGGCGGCGCCCTCGAGGGCGACGGCGCCGATGATCTCGCGCTTGCCACGGAAGTGGCTGTAGAGGACGGGCTGGCTGTATTCGATGCGCTCGGCGAGCCGGCGGGTGGTGACCGCGTCCCAGCCCTGTTGCTCTGCGAGTTCGCGGGCCGTCGCCACGATGAGGCGCTCGCGCTCGGCCCGTTCGCGCTGCTTGCGTTCCTGTACCGACATGATTCGAATCCTAGCACCGCTAGACAATCGAGCGGCAGTAGTACTAGCGTTGCCTCATCCGCTAGCAATGCTAGATCTCAGGAGAGGTCGTCATCATGCTCGCTGCACTCGAGGTCTTCACCACCGTGGTCGTCGGCGTGATGGTGGGGGTGGAGTTCTCCGTCGCCTTCGTCATCAACCGGATCCTCGACGCCCTCCCGGAGGACAGCGGCCAACTCGGCCATGCCCACGGGGGCCGGATGCTCGGCGCCGTCATGCCGTTCTGGTACATCGGCTCACTCGTCCTCGCCGGCATCTGGGCTGTCGCCGGGTGGCACCACCACGGCACCGGCCTCGTCGTCACCGCCGGCGCGCTGCTCATCCTCAGCGTGATCATGTCGGTTCTGCTGCTCGTCCCGATCAACAACCGGAACAAGACGTGGACACCGGACAACCGGCCCGCCGACTGGAAGCAGCAGCTGAACCGCTGGAACCGCTACCACTACGTCCGCGTCGCCGTGCTCATCGCCGCCTTCGCGCTGCTGGTCGCCGCCCTCGTCTGAGCCCGCGGTCTCACGCGCCGCAGGCTCCATGAAACGCACCAAGCTGACGAAGATTCGCTAAGGGGGAGAACAATGTCGCTGAAGAAGATCAACACCGTCCTGGCCGCCGCCTTCATCCTCTTCATCCTCTGGTTCGGAGGGGAGTTCATCCTGAGCCCGGAGACGACGGCGCCGACCTTCGGTCTGCCGAGCTGGCCGTCCGGCGACGGCGGTGGATTCCTGATCATCAAGGGAATCCGCGACGTCGTCATGGCCCTGGTCCTGGGCGCCCTGCTCGTGACGGGCCAGCGCCGGGCGCTGGGCTGGGCGCTGACGGTGGAGGCCCTCGCCGCATACGGCGACATGGCCACCGTGCTGGCCCACCATGGCTCCGTGGCCACCGCGCTCGGCGTCCACTGCCTGACCGCGACACTGATGGTGGCCAGCGGACTGCTGTTCCTGCGCGAGACCCGCAAGGCGGCGGCCGCTCCGGCGACGACCGCCCCGCATCCCGCCTGACGCCACCTTGGCGCGTGGGCGGCGGCCTGGGCCCGTATCCGCGAAGCACTTCCCCGCAGCGGACGCCCAGGCCTTTCCCGTTCCGGTCGGGATCACACCGGGAGCGGCATGTTCTGCCCGGTAGAGCAGACCCGTCGACTGCGCATCGCTGCTCCCGTAAGGTGCGCGGGTTGTCGTGACGGAGGGGCGGTTCGGGACGTGGCGCTCAGGGCGGCGAAGCGGGAGCAGTTGGCGAGTGCGGCGCGGGACGCGCTCGGCGCCGGGCGGCGGCTGGAAGCGGCCCGGCGGATCGCGGGCGGCAGCAAGAAGGGCGTGTACCGCCTGGTGATGGACGACGCGACGACCGCGATCGCCTACCTGTGGGACGACACCGAGAACTACTGGCCGACGGCCGAGGGCGACGACGACCTCACCGACCCGTTCTCGCCCGGTCTCGGACTCGACCTGTTCGAGGCGGCGCACGCGCGACTGGACGCGCTCGGCGTCCGCGTCCCGGCGATCCGACTGGTCGACCGCGACGGCGCCCACTGCCCGGCCGACCTCGCGATCGTCGAGGACCTCCCGGGCGAGAGCCTGGAGCACCTGCTCGCACGCGATCCCCGCGCGGCCGCCCCGGTCATGGCCCGGCTCAGGGAGGCGCTGGAGACGATGCGGCGTCACCGGGCGCCTGGCTATGGCAAGGTGGCCGTGGTCGAAGCAGGCGGAACGTCACGCGGGACGTCGTGCGAGGGCGTCGTACTGGAGCGGGCCCTGCGGGACCTCGCCGAGGCGGCGTCGCGGGACCCGCGGATCGCTGCGGTACGCGAGCGACTGGAGGAGCGACTGCTGGGCCTGGCGGCGGCGGTCCGGCCGCGCTCGCAGTACGCGGTCGTACACGGCGAACTGGGCCCCGACCATGTGCTGGTGGACCCGGACGGGAACCCGGTGTTGATCGACATCGAGGGCACGATGTACTTCGACGTCGAGTGGGAGCATGTCTTCCTGCGGATCCGCCTGCACGACGCCTACGGGCCGTTGGCGGCCGGCGGACTGGACGAGGACCGGCTCGCGCTCTACCTGCTGGCCCAGCGGCTCTCGCTGACGGCGGGGCCGCTGCGGCTCCTCGACGGCGACTTCCCCGACCGGTCGTTCATGGCGGGCATCGCCGAGCACAACCTGAGGCAGGCGCTGGAACTGATCCGTACCTGAACGCCTTTGGCTTCCTGACCCGTTCTGCCCGAGCCCCGGTCGGGGAGACGCTCAATGGACAGCGAGGAAATCCAGGATCGCCGCGGTGAGTTCCGGCCCACCGGCCGCCGTCCCGTGGTCTCCGGGCACCACCGCGCCGGTGCCCTTCGGCAGCGCCGCGGCCAACTGGTCGGCCGTGGCGCTGCGTTCGTCGTCGGCGCCGATCACCACGAGCGTCGGCACCTGGATGCGGCCGAGCTGCTCCATCGGCGTGGGCACGACCGAATCCAGTACGTGCAGCAGAGCCACCGGATCCGCGTCACTGGACCGGAGCCACTGGTCGGCCCGCTCCTCCGGCGAGCCCGGATCGAACGAACCCGACCCGGCGAAGACCCGCCGCAGAAATGACCCCGCCCCGCCGCCGAGGCCGAGCACCTCGCGCAGCCCCTGGCCGGCGACCACCGCTCGACCCGGTGTCGCGCCGCGCACCAGCATCCTCACCACCATGCGTGCCCCGAGTGAATATCCCCCGAGGTCGTAGTCGTTCAGTGCGAGGTGGTCGAGGAGCGCGAGACCGTCGTCGGCCAGCACGTCGGGCGGATAGCAGGCGGCGTCATGAGGCTTGGCGCTCCGTCCGTGCCCACGGAAGTCCGGCATGATCACGCGGTGTCCGCGTGCCTCGAACGTCTCGGCATGGCCGTGGCTGAGCCACATCGTCGAGTCCCCGGTGATGCCGTGCAGCAGCACCAGCGGTCTGCCCCGGCCCGCTTCCCGGTAGGCCAGGCGCACACCGTCACGGGCCGGGAAGTACGACACATCAGCATCTGGCATGCATCGGAGCGTATCCCGGGCGGTCCCACCGGCAGGTGGCGGTCGGTCCGGTCGTCGCGCGTGCAGGGCTTTCCTCTGCCGGCCGCGAGTACGGCCGCGAGGTCAGGAGGTGGTGGCCGGGGTGCGGAAATAGTGGCCCTTGTCGAGGTCGTCGAGGAGGCCGGGGCCCGTGGGCTGCCAGTCCAGGAGCTCGCGGGTCAGGGCGCTGGAGGCCGGGCCGTCGAGTGCCAGGAAGCGGCCCAGCCAGGCGAAGTGTTCCACTGCGGCCTCGGGAGCCACCGAGGCCACCGGCACATCGAGGTGACGGCCGATCACCTCGGCGATCTCGCGGATCGGGACGCCCTCCTCGGCGACGCCGTGCAGCACCGTGCCCGCCGGTGCCTTCTCCACCGCCAGGCGGAACAGCCGTGCGGCATCGAGACGGTGGACGGCGGGCCAGCGGTTGGTGCCGTCGCCGACGTAGCCGGAGACACCCTTGTCCCTGGCGATGGCGACCAGGGTGGCCATGAACCCGTTGTCCCCTTCGCCGTGGCAGGTCGGCGACAGCCGTACCACGGATGAGCGCACCCCGCGCGAGGCAAGTGCGAGCAGCGCCGTGGCGGTGGCGGAGCGTATGGACGCCGGCGAGCCGTCGACCGCGGGCATGTCCCGCTCGTTCGACAGCCGACCGGGCTTGAGGCCGACCAGCCCGGAGGCGAGGACAAAGGGGCGGTCGGTGCCGGCCAGTGCCTCGCCGAGAGCGTCGACGGCGCGTCGGTCGGCCTCGGCGGCGCCCTGGAAATCACCGGTGAAGGCGAGGTCGTGCTTGAAGGCGAGGTGCACCACCCCGTCCGATGCGGCGGCGGCGCCGGCCAGGACGTCGAGGTCGTCGACGGTGCCGCGGACCACGTCCGCACCGGCGGCGGCGAGGGCGGCGGCCGAGGCGTCGGAGCGGGCGAGCCCGACGACCCGATGCCCGGCGTCCAGGAGTTCGGGAACGAGGGCGGAGCCGATCCAGCCGGACGCGCCGGTCACGAAGATGCGCATGGGAGAGCCCCAAACTGTCGATGTCAGTGACTGTCATCGACGCTAGCATGTGATGTCAGGGGCTGTCATCACGTAGGATCTGCTCATGAGCAGATGGGAGCCGAACGCGCGCGAACGCCTGGCGAAAGCGGCGTTGGAGCTCTACGGCGAGCGCGGCTACGAACAGACCACCGTGGCGGAGATCGCCAAACGGGCCGGCCTCACCGAGCGGACCTTCTTCCGCCACTACGCCGACAAGCGCGAGGTGTTGTTCGGCGGTTCCAGCGCGTTGCAGGAACTGTTTGTGAACGCGGTCGCCGAGGCCCCGCAATCCGCGGCGCCGATCGACGGGGTCGCGGCCGGCCTTGAGGCGGTCTCCGTCGCGTTCGTCGGCCGCCACGGACACGCCCGGCGCAGACACGCCGTCATCTTGGCGAACGCGGTACTCCAGGAGCGCGAGCTGATCAAGCTCGCCTCACTCTCGGCCGCGCTCGCCGACGCCCTGCGTCGGCGCGGAGTGCCGGAGCCGGCCGCGAGCCTGACCGCCGAGGCGGGGGTCGCCGTCTTCAAGATCGGCTTCGAGCGCTGGGTCGAAGCGGCCGAGGAACGCCCCATGGCACAGTTCATGCGGGAGTCGTTGGACGAGCTCAAGGCCGTGACCGCGGGCGGCTGAAGCCTCTTGGTCCCGTCGGGTCAGGACAGGCTGTTGATCTTGCTGCGGACCTGGTTCACGATGGCGGCCGGGAGCGTCGCATAGCCCTCGAAGCTCAGGTCCTGCTGACCCTGCACGCCGACGATGTACGTCAGGAACGCCTTGGTGGCGGGCCATGTGGCCGGCTTGTTGCCCTTGTCGCAGACGATCTCGTACGTGACCATGTCGATCGGATACGCACCCGGGGTCTTGGTCGCGTAGTCGAGCTTGAGCACGAGGTCACCGTTGCCGGCGATTTTGGCAGTGGAGATCGCCTTGGAAGCCGTGAAGACACTGGCGGCGACGGGAGTGCCGGCGCCGGTGTCGATGGAGACGGTGGGAATGTCCCGGGCGATCGCGTAGGACAGCTCGACGTAGCCGATCGCACCCACCGTGTTCTTCACGTGGTCGACGAGGCCTGAGGACTTCTTGGCCGCATCGCCGCCCTTGGCCTTCCACTCCTTGCTGTGTCCGTGCGGCCAGGCGCTCGGTGCGGCGGCGCTCAGATAGGAGGTGAAGTTGTCCGTGGTGCCGGAGGAATCGGAGCGGTGGGACGCCCGGATCGCCGTCGACGGCAGCTTGGCGCCGGGGTTGAGTTTCGTGATCGCCGGATCGTTCCACTTCGTGATCCGGGAGTCGAAGACCTTGGCGAGCGTGGCGGCGTCCAGAACCAACTTCCTGACGCCCGGCAGGTTGTAGCCGATGGCGATAGGGCCGCCGACCGCAGGCAGGTGGATGGCCCGGCCGCCGTCGGAGCAGACGCTCTTCGACTGGGTGATCTGGGCGGCGCTCAGTGCGGAGTCGGAACCCGCGAAGGCGGTTTTGCCCTGCAGGAAATCGGTCTGGCCGGCGCCGGAGCCGTTGCCCTCGTAGCTGATCCGAGTGCCGGGACAGGCTCGCATAAAGTTCTTGATCCAGAACTTCATCGCGAACTCCTGCGCGGTCGAGCCGGAGGCCTTCACCTGGGCCGCCTTGCCGCACTTGCCGCCGCTGGCGGCCGTCGTGGTCGGCGCGACAGCCGTGGACGATCCGCCGGACGACGCGGACTTGCCGCTCGAGCCGCAGGCCGTCAGGAGCAAGGCACCGGAGACGACCGCTGAGCCTGCCGCCAGGGCGCGCGGCCTGCTCTTGCGCTGAGGCTTCACTCTTTGGTGCTCCTTGCTCGTGGGGCGGCCGGGGGTGGCGCAGTGGAGGGGTGATGGCCGTGGTTCGGGTAGCGGTCACTGCCCGCACCCTCGAGGAACTATACGCATCAAAGCGGACAATTGCGGTAATTGCCCCCTCGGTCTGGAGTCGTTTGCTGGGTGAGGTGCGCCGCCCGGGCGCGCATCCGGTGGGGCAGTGGCCGTCGCCTTCTGAACCTGGCCGGGGCATGAGCCCGTGCGGGCCGAACCCTCGCCGCCGGCCGGGCCAACTGGCCTCCCGCGCTACACCATCCGGTGGCTTATGGCCGTCAGAGCGTTATTCATGTCTCCGATTTTCTGATCATTCCACTATCCGGCTCTTGGTACTGACCGGCCGTCATGAAGCCCCGAACCGAGTCGAGGAGAGTGGAGAAGATGACGAAATCGCCGCGATGGCGATCCGTTCTGACGCCAGCTGTCATGGCTGCCGCCCTTGGCGCCGCCGCGCTGTCGAACGCGGGAACCGCCTACGCCCAGCACCTCACCACCCCGCACCCGCCGTCCCCGGCACCGCCGGCCCATCCGGCGCATCCGGAGGAGCCCGCATATCCGGCTCAGCCCGCGCACCCGGAGAAGCCGGCGCATCCGCAGGAGCCTGCGAAGGCCGCGTACCCGGAGCATCCGGTGAAGCCGGCGTACCCTCAGCATCCGGTCAAGCCTTCGTATCCGGAGCATCCCGTGAAGCCGGCGTATCCGGAGCACCCGGTGAAGCCTGCTTATCCGCAGCATCCGGTGAAGCCGGCGTATCCGGAGCATCCGGTCAAGCCTGCTTATCCGCAGCATCCCGTGAAGCCGGCGTATCCAGCGCAACCGGTCAAGCCTGCTTATCCGGCGAAGCCCTCGTATCCGGAGCATCCGGTGAAGCCTGCGTACCCCGTGAAGCCGGCGTATCCGCAGCAGCCGGTGAAGCCTGCGTACCCGGTGAAGCCTGTCAAGCCTGCTTATCCTCAGCAGCCTGTGAAGCCCGCTTATCCGGCTCAGCCTGTGAAGCCTGCGTATCCCGTGAAGCCGGCTTATCCGCAGCAGCCGGTGAAGCCTGCGTTCCCGGCGAAGCCTTCGTATCCGGAGCATCCGGTGAAGCCGGCTTATCCGCAGCAGCCGGTGAAGCCTGCGTTCCCGGAGAAGCCTGCGTACCCGCAGCAGCCGGTCAAGCCCGCCTTTCCCGAGCACCCGGTGAAGCCTGCGTTCCCGGTGAAGCCCGCGTATCCGGAGCATCCGGTGAAGCCTGCGTTCCCGGTGAAGCCCGCGTATCCGGAGCACCCGGTGAAGCCTGCGTTCCCGGAGAAGCCCGCGTATCCGGAGCACCCGGTGAAGCCTGCGTTCCCGGAGAAGCCTGCGCATCCGGAGCAGCCGGTGAAGCCCGCGTATCCGGAGCATCCGGTGAAGCCTGCGTTCCCGGAGA
>NZ_JBITLY010000007.1:73021-408723 GCF_044465725.1 Streptomyces sp. NPDC049541
GTACCCGGTGAAGCCTGCGTTCCCGGAGAAGCCTGCGCATCCGGAGCAGCCGGTGAAGCCCGCGTATCCGGAGCATCCGGTGAAGCCTGCGTTCCCGGAGAAGCCTGCGCATCCGGAGCAGCCGGTGAAGCCCGCGTATCCGGAGCATCCGGTGAAGCCTGCGTTCCCGGAGAAGCCTGCGCATCCGGAGCAGCCGGTGAAGCCCGCGTTCCCGGAGAAGCCTGCGCATCCGGAGCAGCCGGTCAAGCCCGCCTTCCCGGAGCACCCGGCGAAGCCCTCGTATCCGGATCAGCCGTCGAAGCCGGAGCACTCGAAGTAGCCGACGGCACGGCATCGTTCGGCCCCACCGGACGCGGAGCGCGGGCGGCTCGCCCCGCTCGCGAACCGCTTTGAACACGACGGGGGGAGGCTGATCCTGGGTGGTGCGGTGGCCAGGCCCGGGGGCTGTGCGGCACGGCCGCCGGTGTGACGGCGGTGGGTGTCCTCGCCCTCGATCCGGCGGCCCGGGAAGGAACGCAGGGGCGGCGGGTGGACACTGGTTGCCCCTCAGGGGCTGTCGTGCCGGGCCCGGACGATCGGGCCCGGCCATCGGCCCGCCGGGGTTACCGGCCGAATGCGCCGCCCTCGATGAGGATCAGCAGCCCGAGGGTGATCAGGACCAGCGGGAGCAGGACGTGCCCCCACCGGCTGAGTGCCTTGGCGATGACCGGCCGGGTGGCGAAGAAGCGGCCCGCGAGGCACCACGCGGCGACCAGGGCGAGGAAGACCACGGCATACACGCTCATCCCGCCCAGCCCGGCGGTGGCGAACACGGGGACGTAGACACCGATGTTGTCGCCGCCGTTGGCGAAGGTGACCGCGGCGACCTCCAGCGTTCTCGGACCGCCGCCCTCGGTCGTCTCCTGTGTGTCGTTCTCGTCCTCGTCGGCGCGGTGCTTCCACGCCTGCCAGGACGACTTCAGGCCGAGTGCGAGGGGGAGCAGTCCGAGATACGGGATGGCCGACTCGGGCAGGTAGGTGGCGCGAACGCCGCAGCGACAGCGACGGCGAGGACGGCGGTGAAACCGGCGTACTGGCCGAGCGTGATCCGGCGGGCGGAGCCGCGGTGGCCCGCGCCCCGCGCGAAGAACAGCGACAGCAGCAGGATGTCGTCGATGTTGGTGACGGCGAACAGCCCTGCCGCCTGCGCGACCATGCCCAGGTTCATGGATGGACGTCAGTTCGGCCGGTGCAGGCCCGCGACGAGGAGCTCGACCAGTCGGCGCGCGTCGTAGCGGGGGTCGTTCTCCGCGCCGATGCAGAGGTTGCCCACGCCGCGCATGAGCTCGTAGGCCTTGAGGTCGGACCGGATTTCGCCGGAGGCGGCTGCCGCGTCGAGCAGTTGGGTGCACACGGGCACGAGGCGGTCCAGGAAGTAGGCGTGCAGTGTGTCGAAGCCTGCGTCGTCGGACTGCAGTACGGCGGCGAGTCCGTGCTTGGTGACCAGGAACTCGACGAAGAGGCCGATCCACTGGCCCAGCGCCGCGTAGGGGGTCGGGCTGCTCGCCAGCAGGGCCGGGCCGGCCTCGGCGCAGGCCTCGACCTGGTGCCGGTAGACGGCGACGATGAGGTCCGCCCGGGTCGGGAAGTGCCGGTAGATCGTGCCCATCCCGACACCGGCCCTCGCCGCGATGTCCCGCACCGGCGCTTCCACGCCCGAGGTGACGAAGACCGCGGCGGCCGCGTCCAGCAGAGTCTGCTCGTTGCGGCGGGCGTCCGTCCGCTTGGGCCGGGCTGTGCGTCCCGTGCCCTTGTCCCCGTCGTTCACCGTGCTGTTCCCTCCGCGATCGGGCTTGCTGAAGCGGAGCGTTGTTCCGTATCGTAATCGGAGCGACGTTCCGCTTTGCTCATGATGCCAGAGCCGGAGCCCCGCGACCAAGCCATGCCTGGTCGCAACGCATCACCACCCATCCGCAATGGAGGAGCACGGTCATGCAGTACCGCACCTTGGGCCGCACCGGAGTGCAGGTCAGCTCGCTCGCGCTCGGCGCGATGAACTTCGGCAGTATCGGGCGCACCACCCAGGACGAGGCCACGGCCATCGTCGACGCCGCGCTCGAAAGCGGGATCAACCTCATCGACACCGCCGACGTGTACGGCGACGGCCAATCGGAGGAGATGGTCGGCAAGGCCATCGCCGGCCGCCGCGACGACATCGTGCTGGCCACGAAGGCGGGTCTGCCCATGGGGGACGAGCGCAACCACCGGGGCAGTTCGCGCCGTTGGCTGGTCACCGCGCTGGACGACAGCCTGCGCCGACTCGGCGTCGACCACGTCGATCTCTACCAGATCCACCGGTGGGACCCGAGCACCGGGGACGAGGAGACGCTGTCGGCCCTGACCGATCTGCAACGCGCGGGAAAAATACGCTACTTCGGGTCCTCCACCTTCCCCGCCCACCGCATCGTGCAGGCGCAGTGGGCCGCGCGTGAGCATCACCTGGGCCGTTATGTCACCGAACAGCCCAGCTACTCGATCCTGCAGCGCGGGATCGAGACGCACGTCCTGCCGGTGACCGAGGAGTACGGACTCGGAGTGCTGGTGTGGAGCCCGCTGGCCTCCGGCTGGCTGTCGGGCGCCGTGCGCGCCGGCCGCTCCATCACCACCAGCCGCTCGACGTTGATGCCGCAGCGCTTCGACACCGG
The DNA here is from genome assembly GCF_044465725.1 of Streptomyces sp. NPDC049541. Classification (NCBI taxonomy): domain Bacteria; kingdom Bacillati; phylum Actinomycetota; class Actinomycetes; order Kitasatosporales; family Streptomycetaceae; genus Streptomyces; species Streptomyces sp. NPDC049541. Next base: position 75,706 of record NZ_JBITLY010000007.1, read on the forward strand.
CCTTCCCGAGAACAGGGCCAGGCTCGACGCCGTCGAGCGGCTGGCCGAGCTCGCCGACCAGTCCGGGCTGACGATGATCCAGCTCGCCCTCGGATTCGTGACGGCCCACCCGGCCGTGACCAGCGCGCTCATCGGTCCCCGCACGATCGAGCACCTGCACTCCCAGCTCGCCGCCGCCGACACCGTGCTCCCGGCCGACGTACTCGACGCGATCGACACGATCGTGGCCCCCGGCACCGACCTGGCCCCGCACGAGAAGCACGACACCCCGCCCGCCCTGCTCGACCCGTCACTGCGCCGCCGCTGACCGTCCGAGGAGGAACGGCAACCCCATGACGACGACCGCACCGCGAGTCCGTTTCGGCATCATGACCGCCCCCATGCAGGTCGGCTATCGCGACATCCTGCGGGTGTGGCGCGAGGCCGACACCATCCCGGAGATCGAGCACGCCTGGCTGTTCGACCACCTCATGCCCATCGCAGGCGACCCGGAAGGACCGATCTACGAGGGCTGGACGCTGCTCGCGGCCCTGGCCGCACAGACCCGCCGCCTGCGCCTCGGCCTCCTGGTCACCAGCAACCGCTTCCGGCCGCCCGCCATGCTGGCCAAGATCGCCACAACCGTCGACGTCGTCTCCGACGGCCGGCTCGACCTCGGTCTCGGCGTCGGATCCCGGCCCGACCCGCCCGAGGCGCGGCGCGAGTACCCGGCGCACGGCCTGCCCTTCCAGGACACCGCCCACGCCGTGGAAAGCCTGGCCGAGGCGTGCGCGGTGATCCGGCGCCTGTGGACCGAGGAGCAGCCCTTCGACTTCCACGGCACTCACCACCACCTCACCGGAGCCTTCGGCAATCCCAAACCCGTCCAACGCCCCCATCCGCCGATCCTCATCGGCGGACGCTCATCAACGACGCTGCGTGTGGCCGCCGAGCATGCCGACCTGTGGAACATGCCGGGCGGCTCCATCGACGACGCCGTCCGCCGCAGCGCCCTGCTGGACCGGCACTGCGCCGAGATCGGCCGCGACCCCGCCTCGATCACCCGCTCGATCGTCCTGCACGTCTCCTACGAGCGTCCGGACGCCACGAGGGCCGCGATCGCCGAGGCCGCCGACGCCGGCTTCCGGCACATCGTCCTGGGGCTGCCGTCGCCCTACCCCGACGGTGTCGTCCGCCGGCTGACCGACGAGATCATCGGCGCGTCGGCCCTCGTATGAACCGCTGAGCAGGGCAGGGTTTCCCTCCCGGCCGGTGAGGTGCAAGCTGGAACGGAGGCCGTTTCGCGATCCCGCGAGCGGGCTCGGGAAACCCGGTCTCGCCACTCCGAGTGAGCCCCTCGGGCTCGGCAGGAGGAATGCGGGATGAGTGAGCAGGTCACCACCGGTACGTCCTGGCACCTGACCGGCGACTGGTTCGATGTGTGCAAGTGCGCCATACCGTGCCCCTGCACATTTGCACAGCCCCCCACGTACGGCGACTGCGAAGGCATCATGGCCTGGCACATCCGGGAGGGCAACTACGGCGACGTGCGGCTGGACGACCTCAACGTCGTGATCGTCGCCTCCTTCACCGGCGACGTCTGGTCCGGTGCACACACCGACCCGTACGCCGCGGTCTTCCTCGACGAACGTGCCGATGACAAGCAACGCGGCGCGCTCCAGGCCGTTTTCGGCGGTGAGGCGGGCGGATGGCCGGCGCAGTTCGTGGGGATGTTCCACCCCGAGATGCGCGGCATGGACGTCGTCCCCATCCACGTGGAGATCGACGAGGACCTCGCCGGCTGGCGGGCCGAGATCCCCGACCGGGTGACGGCCACCGCCGAGGCACTCACCGGCCCGACGACGCCGGACGGTGCACGCGTCCAGGTCCACAACGCGCCGGGCGCCGAGGTCGGCCCGGGCCAGGTCGCCACCTGGGGGCGGGCCACGACCGACCGCGCCAACGCATTCGGCTTCTCCTGGGACCGCTCGGGCAAGTCGAGCAAGTACTTCCCGTTCGACTGGAGCGGGCCTGACTGAGCGGGAACGCGCTCCTCGCGCAACGGGGGCGGCGGTTGCCGCTCACCCGTGCCCTGCGTCGACCCCTCCTCGCAGCCCCCACTCATCAAGCCCCGAGTAGATCAACGCGGTGCGGTCTCCGGGGATGCCGAGCGCCTCGGCCTCCCCGGAATGAAGCGCCACCAGAGAGTCGGGGCCTCGCCACCAGGTGTCGGCAAGGCCCATCACCTCGCGCACCGGCTCGTAGCCGTCCAGATCGATGTCATCGACGTCGTCGCCGACGAGCCTGGTGATCTGCTTCGCCCACAGGGAGGCGTGGTGAGCCAGTGCGAGCGACTCCACCCAGCCCTCGGTGCTCGCGTGGAGAGGCGCCCACCTGTCCGCATGGATTCCGAACTCACCCGACGGACTGATCATGAATGAGTAGGGGACAGCGGTCCGTTGCTTCCCGGCTTCGAACCACCACCCCGCGGAGTCCGATTCGGGGGAGTCCGGATCGAAGTACTTGGGGCCTCCGTCGTACTGGGTCGCGGGTGGCAGGAGCAGACCGCCCCAATTCTCCTGGTAGGACGCCATCCGGTCGATCACTGCTGCGGGGACGCCCTGCTCGAGCCACCACTGCCTGTGCCCCTCCACCTGCCGGACGTCCACCTTGACGCCGTGCGCGCGGACGAACGACCGGGCGCGTCGAGTCAGGCCGTCAGGCACATCGTTGAAGAGGTCGAGGTTCACCAGGGCGACGCCACCCGCTGCTTAAGCCGGTGCCCGCTCGGCCGCCCGCTCCAGACGGACGATCACGCTCTTCGACGTCGGGGTGTTGCTGATGTCCGCGACGCTGTCGAGGGGCACCAGGACGTTGGTCTCCGGGTAGTACGCGGCCGCCGAACCCGGGGGAGTGGAGTATCCGACGACGCGGAAGGCCTCCGCGCGGCGCTCCGAGCCGTCCGACCAGATGCTGACCAGGTCGACGAGGCTGCCGTCGGCCAGGCCGAGGTCGGCGAGGTCGGCGGGGTTGACCAGGACGACGCGGCGGCCGCCCTTGATGCCCCGGTAGCGGTCGTCCATCGCGTAGGGGACGGTGTTCCACTGGTCGTGCGAGCGCAGGGTCTGCAGGACCAGGTGGCCCTTGGGCGCCTGGAGCATCGTGAAGTCGTTGACGGTGAAGACGGCCTTGCCGCTGGGGGTGCGGAAGACGCGGGAGTTGACCGGGTTGGGCAGGCGGAAGCCGCCGGGACGCCGTACCCGCTCGTTGAAGTCGTGGAATCCTTCGACGACTTGGGCGATGCGGTCGCGGACGAGGTCGTAGTCGGCCTCGAAGTCCTCCCAGGGGATGGTCGGTTCGCCGCCCAGCACCCGGCGGGCGAGGCGGCTGATGATGGACACCTCGCTCAGCAGGTACGGGGAGGCGGGGGCGAGCCGGCCGCGGGTGGCGTGGACCTCGCTCATGGAGTCCTCGACCGTCATGAACTGCTCGCCGCCCGCCTGGACGTCACGGTCGCTGCGGCCGAGCGTCGGCAGGATGAGCGCGGTGCGTCCGCACACCGCGTGGGAACGGTTGAGCTTGGTCGAAATGTGCGCCGTCAGACGGCAGTTGCGCATGGCACGCTCGGTGGTGTCGCTGTCGGGCGTGGCCCGCACGAAGTTGCCCGCGACACCGAGGAAGAGCTTGGCCCGGCCGTCTCGCATGGCCCGGATGGAATCCACGGAGTCCAAGCCGTGCGCGGTCGGCGCGGTGAAGCCGAACTCCTGCCCCAGCCGGTCCAGGAACGCCTGCGGCATCCGCTCCCAGATCCCCATCGTGCGGTCGCCCTGGACGTTGCTGTGCCCGCGCACCGGACACACCCCCGCGCCCGGACGGCCGATGTTGCCGCGCAGCAGCAGGAAGTTGACGACCTCCCGGATGGTGGGCACGCCGTGCTTGTGCTGGGTCAGGCCCATCGCCCAGCAGACGATGACACTGCGGCTGTTCAGCACGCGCGCGTGGACCCGCTCGATCTCGTCGCGGGTCAGCCCGGTGGCGTCCACGACGGCATCCCAGGACGTGGCGCGGATCCGTTCGGCGAAGGCGTCGTAGCCGGTGGTGTGCTCGTCGATGAACGCGCGGTCCAGGACGGTGCCCGGCTCCTTGTCCTCCGCCTCAAGGAGCAGCAGGTTCAGCGCCTGGAACAGAGCCAGGTCGCCGCCGGGGCGGATCTGCAGGAACTGGTCGGCGATGTCCGTGCCGCGGCCGATGACGCCGCGGGCCTTCTGGGGATGCTTGAAACGCAGCAGCCCCGCCTCGGGCAGCGGGTTGACCGCGACCACGCTGCCGCCGCGCCGCTTGGTCTCCTCCAGCGCGGACAGCATCCGCGGGTGGTTGGTGCCGGGGTTCTGGCCCACGACGAAGACCAGGTCGGCGTTGTGGAGGTCGTCGAGGCTGACGCTGCCCTTGCCAATGCCCAGGGTCTCGTTCAGGGCCGAACCGCTGGACTCGTGGCACATGTTGGAGCAGTCCGGCAGGTTGTTGGTGCCGAAGGCCCGCGCGAACAGCTGCAGCAGAAAGGCAGGCTCGTTGGCCAGCCGCCCCGAGGTGTAGAACAGCGCCTCGTCCGGGTGGTCCAGGGCGCACAGTTCCCTGGCCAGCAGGTCCAGCGCCTCGTCCCAGCCGACCGGTTCGTAGTGGGTCGCGCCCTCGCGCAGCACCATCGGCTCGGTCAGTCGGCCCTGCTGGTTGAGCCAGTAGTCCGACTTCCGGCTCAGCTCGTCCACCGAGTACCGCCGGAAGAAGTCCGCGGTCACCCGCCGGGAGGTGGCCTCGTCGCTGATGTGCTTGGCGCCGTTCTCGCAGTACTCGTTGCGGTGCCGCTCGCCGGGTGCGGGCTCCGGCCAGGCGCAGCCCGGGCAGTCGAAGCCCTTCGCCTGGTTGATGCTGAGCAGCGTCAGCGCGGTGCGCTTCGGTGAGGTCTGGCCCAGCGCGTACTTGAGCGCGTGCGCGACGGCGGGAGCGCCGGTGGCCCAGGTCTTGGGCGCCGAGACCGACAGCCCGCCCTCGTCCGCTCCGTCTTCTTCGAAGTCCCGCATCGCACACCACGCCCTCTCGTCCGCACGACACTCTTCGTCAGCGCCTCGGACCTGGTCAAAGCGGTAGTTCCTATCGCGTGACAGGCGGCACCGATCAGTGCAGCGTGACCGGGGGCCACCGGCGCGGGACGGCCGCCGCGAGGGATCATGGGAGGGTGCTCCTGCGTCAGCTCGAATACCTCGTCGCCCTCGCGCGCGCCCGCCACTTCGCGAAGGCGGCGCAGGCCTGCTACGTCTCCCAGCCGACCCTGTCCGAGGGCATCAGGAAACTGGAGGACGAACTCGGCATCCCCCTGGTCCAGCGGGGCCGCAGGTTCGACGGCCTGACTCCGGAGGGCGAGCGTGTCGTCCTGTGGGCGCAGCGCATCCTCGCCGACCGGGACGCGATGCAGGGCGAGATCCAGGCACTGCGGGCCGGTCTGACCGGACGGCTGCGCATCGGCACCGTCCCGACCGCCGCCACGGCGGTCGCGCTTCTGACCCAGCCGTTCTGCGCCGCCAACCCGCTGGCGACCGTGCAGGTCTTCGCGGACCTGCAGTCCGTGGACATCGTCAGCAGGCTCCAGACGTACGAACTCGATGCCGCCGTGACCTACCACAGCACCGTCGTCGAACACGGCTTCAAGTTCGTCCCGCTGTACCTGGAGCGCTATGTCCTGCTGATCCAGCGCTCCGGTCGCGCCTCGGGCCCGGCCGAGATCTCCTGGGAGGAGGCATCCCAGTACCCGCTGTGCCTGCTGCACCCGGGGATGCAGGGGCGCCAGGTCCTGGAGGCTGCCTTCGAGGCGGCAGGCGTCTCCGTGACCCCGCGCGTGGAGACCGACTCCATCGCCTCGCTGTTCGCGCAGGTCAGAGCCGGGCACTGGGCGAGTGTCGTACCGCATGCCTGGCTGCATGTCTTCGGCGTGCCCGCGGGGATGCAGGCCGTTCCTCTGGTCCGCCCGGTCCGCACGGAGCGCATCGGCCTGGTCCTCCCGGCGCGGGAGCCGGTCTCGGTGATCGGGCAGGCGCTGATCGACGCCGTCGGCCGGGCGGGCGTGGCGGCCGCGCTGGAGCGGCTGCCCGACTAGCGCGGACCGATGAGTTTCCCGGCGACCGAGGGTCTCCCCACCAAGTGCAGGCGGGCTGCAGAGAGACAGAACGGAGAGATCCTCATGGGGAAGGTCACCACCTCGGCGTCGATGTCCCTCGACGGGTTCATCGCCGGACCGGCCGAGACGGGCTTCGAGCATCTCTTCGCCTGGCACCGCAACGGGGACATCGAGGTGCCGTCCGCCGATCCGCGCTGGTCCTTCCGGCTGTCGCCGCCGAGCGCGGAGCACCTGCGGCACCAGATGGCGGCCTTCGGGGCGCTCGTGGTCGGCCGCCGGCTGTTCGACGTCACCCAGGGCTGGGGCGGCAGGCACCCCTTCGGCGTGCCGGTCTACGTCGTCACCCACCGGGCGCCCGCCGACTGGGCCCACCCGGAGGCCCCCTTCACGTTCGTCACCGACGGCCTGCACAGCGCGATCCAGCAGGCGAAGGCCGCCGCCGGCGCGCGCGACGTGGGGGTGGCCGCGGGCGACCTGGCCCGCCAGGCCCTGGACGCCGGGCTGGTGGACGAGATCCACGTGGACCTCGTCCCCGTACTCCTGGGCGCCGGCACCCGCCTCGTCGGAGACCTCACCAACGCTCCGATCACGCTTGGCACCCCGCGAGTCGTCGAGAGTGCCGGGGTCACTCATCTCCATTACGCCGTGAACAAGTAGTCGGGTCACCGGCCAGGCGCTCCTCGCCGCGCGGGACGTGAGCACCAGGCCTGCGGTCCATCCGCGCCGTCGCGTTCGCTTCACAGAATTCCCACAAAGCCCCATGAAAGCTTTAAGTTTCAAGCGGTACGCTCTTTCGCACTTCGAGTGGCCGAGGAAGCCCCACATCGCGGCGCTCGCATCCCCCCACAGGCACAGGAGACGCGTTGTGCGCGACGGCGACGTAGTAGTGATCGGCGGCGGCTACGCGGGCGTACGGCTGGCGAAACGGCTGGACTCGGTGGCGCGGGTCACCCTGGTGGACCGCAAGGAGGTCTTCTTCCACCGTATCGCCTCGCTGCGCGCCGGAGTTCGCCCGGAGTGGTCGGTGACCCCCTTCATCCCGTACGACCGACTGATGGGCAACGGCCGGGTGGTCGTGGGCAAGGCGGTCCGTATCGACACCACCGAGCGCCAGGTCGTCCTGGCGACGGGGGAGAGGCTGCCGTACGACGTGGTGGTGATCGCCACCGGCGCCGACTACCCCGAACCGGCCCGCTTCACCGGCACCACCACCGAGGAGGCGGTCAAGTCCTTCGCCGGGCACCAGCAGAAGATAGCGACGGCCGAGCATGTCCTCGTCGTCGGCGGAGGCCCATCCGGCGTCGAACTCGCCGCCGAGATACGCCTGGCCCGGCCGGACGCCCGGGTCACCCTGGCTCACTCCGGGCCGGCACTGTTGCACTCCACCGGCGTCGAGCGGGTCGGGCGCAGGGCGCGGGCCTGGCTGGAGTCCCACGACGTGGAGGTACGCCTCGACTCGTTCATGTCGCCCGGCAACGACTTCGGCACCTATCGCGACGCGCACGGCACCGTCATCGAGGCCGACCTCTCCTTCTGGGCGACCGGCACCACGCCCAACACGCTCTGGCTGCGCCTGGGCGGACACGGCGACTGGCTGAACCCGGCCGGGCACGTCAGGGTCGACCGCACTTTGCGGGTCGAGGGACGGCTGGACGTGTTCGCCGTCGGCGACGTGAACGACGCCACCGAACTCAAGATCACCCCCGCCGCGCTGGCCCAGGCCGACCTCGCCGCCTGGAACATCCGTACCTATCTGAACAGTTCCGGCAAGCACCGCAAGGAACCGCGCCTGTACCGGGCGATCCACCGCACCCCGCTCGTCGTGCCCTTCGGCCCGGCCGACGGGCTGACCCTGCTGCCCGTGCCGGGCGGCGAGAGCGCGGTCCTCGGCGGCCGCACCTCGGTGCTGGCCAAGGCGAAGACCCTCATGACGCCCTACATGAGGCGCCAACTCGGCTACACCGCTGCCTGAGACACAGGCTCGGCCCTTCCGCGTCCAGGGGGTGTGTCTAGGGTGCGGACATGACCTCGCGGACGTACCTCTCCGAACTGTTCTCGCTCAGCGACCGTGTCGCCGTGGTGACCGGCGGCAGTTCCGGCATCGGCCGGGCTGTCGCCGGCGCCCTCGCGCGGGCCGGGGCGAGCGTGGTGATCGTGGCGCGCAGACAGGCGGAGCTGGCCGCGACGGTCGACGAGCTGACGGCCGAGGGCTGCCGGGCGGCCTGGGTCAGCGCCGACCTGGGCAGTCGCGAAGGCGTGCGCGCGGCCGCCGAGCAGGCGGCCGGGGTGTTCGGGGAGCCCGACATCCTCGTCAACAGTGCCGGGATCAATCTGCGGCCGCCGATGGGGGAGTTGGGCGAGGACGTCTGGGACACCACGATGGCGGTGAACCTGGAGGCGCCCTTCCTGCTGGGGCAGCGCTTCGGCCCCGGCATGGCCGAACGCGGCTTCGGACGGATCATCCACGTCACCTCCCAGCAGGCGCACCGGGCGTTCGTGCAGAGCGGGGCCTACGGGGTGTCCAAGGGGGCGCTGGAGTCCCTGGCCCGTTCCCAGGCCGAGGCGTGGTCGCCGTACGGCGTCACCTGCAACACGCTCGTTCCGGGCTTTGTGATGACCCCGCTCAACGAGCGGCTGTCGTCCGATCCCGAGAAGGTGGCGGCGCTGGCCGCGCGCACCATGGTCGGGCGCAACGGTCTGGCCGACGACTTCGCGGGTGCGGCGGTGTTCCTGGCGAGCCGCGCCTCCGCCTACGTCACCGGGCAGGCCCTCTTCGTCGACGGCGGACTGTCCGTCCACTGATCACGTCGCCGTTCACGCGAGTTCGGCGAGGAAGTCGATGAGCGCCTCGTTCACCTCGCGGGAACGCTCCTGCTGCGTCCAGTGGCCGCAGCCCGCCAACTTGAGGGGTTCGCGGCGCAGGTCGGGCATCAGCTCCGGCAGGGCGGCGATGAGCTCGGGCGTGCCGGGGAAGGCCGGCACCAGATCGCGGTCGCCGTACACGTACAGGGCGGGCGAGCTGACGACGGCGCCGTGCCAGGGGGCGGTCAGTTCCCAGTTGCGATCGAGGTTGCGGTACCAGTTGAGCGCCCCGGTGAAGCCCTGGGAGAAGCTCTCGGTCAGGGCGTCGAGGTCCTCCTCGGTGAACCACTCCGGGAGGGTCTCGGGATCCGTCATGGTCGTCAGCCAGCCCTGGCCGGGTTCGATCAGGGGCTGGGCGCCCGAGCCGGCGCCCGGTGCGTCGCCGGAGGCCATGTAGAAGATCTTGCGCAGGGCCGCGCGGGGGTCCTGCGCCAACTCGGCGTCCGCGACGCCTGGTTGGCTGAAGTAGTTCCAGTAGAAGCGGCCGTCGAACCGCTCGTCCATGACGGCCAGCGGCGGCCGGGAGCTGCGGAACGGCGGCGGAACGCTCAGGCCGGCGACGCCTCGCACGACGTCCGGCCGCAGCAGCGCGGTGTGCCAGGCGACCGGGGCGCCCCAGTCGTGCCCGACGACGAACGCCTGCTCCTCGCCGAGCGCATGGATCAGCCCGACGACGTCGCCGACCAGGTGCAGGATGCTGTAGGCGTCCACCTCCGCGGGGCGGTCGCTGCGCCCGTATCCACGCTGGTCGGGGGCGACCACGCGGAAGCCCGCGTCGGTCAGCGGGCCGAACTGGTGGCGCCAGGAGTGCCAGGACTCGGGGAAGCCGTGCAGCAGCACGACCAGGGGGCCTTCGCCCTGCTCCGCCACGTGCAGCCGAATGCCGTTCACGCCAACCATCCGATGCTCAACCATGGGCACGAGCCTACGTTCTTCGTGATCTTCGGTTGACTGATATAGTCAACAATGCGAGTAAGAAATTAATCACCCATATCGGTCGGCAGTCGTGCGGTGCCAACGGAAGGCGGTGGGTCGGTGGCCGGCAGCGGATATCTGCGGTACGTGGCAGTCGGTGACAGCCAGACCGAAGGCGTCGGCGACGGCGACGACGTCCGGGGGCTGCGCGGCTGGGCGGACCGGCTCGCCGAGCAGATCGCGCGGGAGAGTCCGGGCCTGCTGTACGCCAACCTCGCCGTGCGCGGGCGGCTGGCCGGACAGGTGCGTGCCGAACAGCTGGCACTCGCCCTGGAGTTGCGGCCTGACCTCGCCACGGTCGTCGCCGGCCTCAACGACGTGCTGCGGCCCCGGTTCGACGCGGACGAGGTCGCCGGCCATCTGGAGGCCATGTTCGCCGCGCTCACTGCACAGGGCACCCGCGTCGCGACGGTCACCTTCCCCGATCCCGGCCGGCTCGCCCCCTCGGCCCGGCCGCTCGCACCCCGCGTCCTCGCCCTCAACGCCCGCATCCGGGACGCCGCCCGACGGCACGGCGTCGCCGTGGCCGACTCCTGGCCCCATCCGGCGGTCACCGATCCCCGGATGTGGAGCCCCGACCGGCTGCACGCGAGCCCGCTCGGCCATGCCCTCATCGCGGCCGCCGTCGCCCACGCCCTCGACCTGCCGGGCAGCGACGACAGCTGGACACGGCCGCTGCCTCCCGAGGCGGTGGCCCGCACGGGCCTGCGGGCCATCGGTGCCGAACTGCGCTGGGCGGGCACCTTCTTGGGGCCCTGGATCATACGGCGGGTGCGCGGCCGCTCCTCCGGCGACGGCCGCCGGGCCAAACGGCCGGCACTCCTCCCGGTGACCGGACTCGCCGACGGGTCCTCCTGAGCGGTAGCTGAGCCCGACGTCGCGCCGTCAGGCGGCCGACGTCACGTAGTAGTCGTCCTATTGACTAATCAACAAGGTGTTAAATTGGGGCAATGGCTCTGCGCAACGCGGTGATGGCCGCGCTTCTGGAGGGTGAGGCGTCCGGGTACGACCTCGCGAAGGGCTTCGAGGCCTCCGTCGCCAACTTCTGGATGGCCACCCCGCAGCAGCTCTACCGCGAGCTGGAGCGGATGGAGAGCGAGGGGCTCGTGTCCGCGCGGGTCGTCCAGCAGGAGCGCCGGCCCAACAAGCGGCTCTTCTCGCTCACCGAGGCCGGCCTGGAGGTCCTGCGCGACTACGTCGGCGAGGCCCCAGCAAAGCCCCCGGCCCTGCGGGACGAGTTGATGGTCAAGGTCCAGTGCGTCGACATCGGTGACGCCGGGGACTTCGAAGCCGTACGGGCCGCGGTCGCCGAGCGCTTCGAGCGGGCCACCGCCAAGCTCGCCCGCTACCGGCGCATGCAGGAACGCATGCTCGACGGCCGCACCGAGGACGAGTACCTCGCCACCGCCGAGCGCATCGGCCCCTACCTCACCCTGCAGGGCGGCATCGCCCTCGAGCGGGCCAACCTGCAGTGGAGCGAGACGGCCCTCAAGAGGCTCGCACAGCGCGCCGCGGCACTCGCCGAACCGTCCGGCGGCTGACGCGGCCGGTGCGCTACCTGCACGGCTTCTGCAGGCCGGCGACGCTGTGCGGGCGGGGATGGCGCACCAGGGCCCAGACCGTCTTGCCGTGGCGTCCCCGGGGCCGTACGCCCCAGGTCTGGGCGAGCTGGTCGACGAGGTGCAGGCCGCGCCCCTTCTCGTCGTCACCGGTGGGCACGTCGTGCAGGACCGGCTGCGTCGGGCTCTCGTCGGAGACGGCTATGAAGCACGAGCCGTCCGCCCGCGCCGTCACCGCCAGCTCGAACTCGCGCTCCAGGATGGGCCCGTGACGCACGACGTTCGCCGCCAGCTCGGAGGCCAGCAGGACGACCCTCTCCGTCATCTCGTCGTTGGATGCATGCCCCCAGCTGGCCAGATGCTGCCGCACCCGGTACCGGGCGAAGCCGACCGAAGCCGGATGACGGGGAAGCCGGAACGCCTCACGTCTCAGCACACGCATCCCTCCCGAATGACATCGAAAAGATCTCGACACTCGTATAAGCGCACAGTGACAGATGAATGTCACTGCGCACACGAGGGGCGGCTGAATCTGGCCATATCTGTCCGAGTGTCGTCTACTGCCTGCTGCGTAGCCGGTCTGGTCATACGGGCGCCGTGCCAAAATGGACGCCATCGCGCCTGCTCAGCCCACCCGCCCACGCACCGCCGAGGTTGAACCGTGACCAAGTCCGCCGCCCGTTGCGCCGCAACGCGCGGTCCAACCGGGCGCGCATCCTGGCCACGGCCCGCCGGGAGCTCGGCCGCGACCCCGACATCACCCTCGAGGAACTCGCGCGCGCCGCAGGTGTCGTACGGCGCACGCTCTTCGGTCACTTCCCCGGCTGCTCCGCCCTGCTGGAGGCGCTCGCCGAAGAGGCGTCCGAGACGTTCAAGGAAGTGCTGGTGGACGGGGCGTCCCGAGGAGCCGGCCGACCGGGCCCTCGCGTACTTCGTGCTCCGCATCTGGCCGGTGGGCGACCGCTACCGGAAGCTGCTGGGCCTGGCCCGGCGGGACCTGGGCGCGGAGCGGGTGACCGAGGTTCTGGCCCCGGCCCGCGAGGTGGTCACGGCCATCCTGGAGCGCGGACAGCGCGAGGGTGTATTCCACTCCCATCTGCCGCCCGCCGTGATGAGCGCCGGACTCGAGGCGATGACTGCTCGAGGACGTCAACACCGGGGCGCTGGAGGACGACGGGACCCGTACGGCCGTCGCCACACTGATCGCGGCCGGTGTGCCGGAGAAGCGGGCGAGCGCGGTGGTCGAGGAGGTCGCGGCGATCGTGCCCCGCGCGGAGCCGACCGCGGACGGGTGAGCCGCGGATCCGGGTGATCTCGTACCGGGCACGGATTGGTTGCGGCCCGGACGTCCCGCCGTACAGGTGGTGCGGCTGCGGCAGCATGACGAGGCATGAGCCGAGACCGGTACGTCGACTTCCTGCGGGCATGGGCGATCGTCCTGGTCGTGCTCGGCCACTGGCTGATCACCGCCCTGCTGCACGGGCCCGGCGGTGAGCTCACCGCCCCCGAGCTGCTGGCGAGCGTGCCCTGGACCCAGTGGCTGACCCTGCTCTTCCAGATCATGCCGCTGTTCTTCCTGGCCGGAGGCCATGCGGCGGCAGGCTCCTGGGCGCGGACGCGGTCGGCGGGCGGCACGGCCACCGGCTGGGTGGGGCGGCGGGCGGTGCGGCTGCTGCTGCCGACGGCCCTGTACAGCGGCCTGGTGCTGCTCGCCGTGGGAGTCTGCTCGACGGTCGGCGTCGACCCGGGCACCCTCGCACTCGTCGGGTGGGCCATGGCGATGCAGTTCTGGTTCCTGCCGGTGTATCTGCTGCTCAGCGCCCTGACACCGGTCCTGCATGCGGCGCACCGGCGCTGGGGACTCGCCGTCCCCGTGGCCATGGGCGCGGTCGCCCTGATCGCGGACGCGCTGGTGCTCACGGCACACGCCGCCCACGTCGGTCTGCTCAACTACGTCCTGGTCTGGGGCGTCGCCTACCAACTCGGCTTCTGTCGGCACGACGGCCTGCTGAGCGAGAGCCGGCCGCTGCTGCCCGCGGCGCTGGCCGCGGGTGGCGGACTCGCCTTCGCGGCGCTGGTCGCGCTCGGCCCCTTCCCCATCAGCCTGATCCTGGTCACCGGGCAGACACCCAGCAACACCAACCCGCCGTCCGCGGCGATGCTGGCCTGGGCGGTCGCGCAGGTGGGCGCCTGCCTCCTCGCCGCACCGGCGCTGCGACGCGTCTTGCAACGCGAGCGGGTGTGGCGGGTGGTGCGCCGGGTGGGCGGCGTCAGCATGACGCTGTATCTGTGGCACATGCTGCCGGTGCTGGTGGTGGCCGCCGCGTTCTACCTCACCGGCCTGGCACCCGAGCCGGCCCTCGGATCCGCCGCCTGGTGGGCACTGCGAGTGCCCTGGCTGCTGGTGCTCGGCGTCGTCCTGGTCGCTGTGGTGTCAGCCGTACGGCAGTTGGAGGGCGGCCTGGTGCAGTGGTACGAACGGATCCGCCCGGACGTCGGCCCGTACCGCCCCTGGCTGCTCTGGCCGGGCCTGGCCGCGTGCGCCACCGCCCTCAGCCGCTTCGCCACGCGCGGCTTCACGGCCGACGGCCGCTTCCCCGCGCTGCCCGCCCTGGGCCTGGCCATGGGCGCGGCGCTGGTACTTCTCCACCGTCGGCCGGCGGAACCCAGCACCACAGAGTGCGCCCAGGGCGACGCCTTGGAGGAGGCGGCTTGACGGCCGGTTCGCCGTCGCCGCCGGATCCTCCGGCCTCCGACGCCCTGGTCTCATCGAGCACCCCACAGGCGAGAAGCAAGGTCTGACCGCCAGGTCCCAGATCCTGGCGACCGAAGACGCCGGTGCCGAGACCTCGGGCAACGGGACGACGAGTCCGTCTCCCACGCCGAAAGTCGGGACGGGTCTCCCCGACGGAGGGGAGTGCGCCGCCCGCGACCGTGAACTTCCCGACCGTGATGCGATTGCCGGAGGCCGCCGAGACCGTCGTCGAAACCGTGATGCGACCGTGGGCCGGCGCCGGGGGACACCTCCAGGCCCAGGGTGTTGGAGAGGTCCGGGCAGGACAGGAAGGCGGTCGCCGCGGCCGAGCGGGCCCGCGCCTCGGTGTCGTCGGACTTCGTGAGTCCGTGCAGATCGAGGTCGAGCCGGGGGACAGGCATGGGCGGTCGGACCCGTCAGCGGACAGGTCGCGTCGACCTTCGGCCGCTCGGGTGTGCCCGTGCGCCGCTGGAGAGCCGTCGCGGTGCGCGACTCCGGGTGGACCGCCGTGGACGCGCCCGACCTCGTCCACTACTACGCTCGCCTGGGTGAGAAGCGCCGCAGGAGCAGAATGTAGTTGAAATTTCAAACGGTGGTCCGGTAGGGTGTACCCATGCCCACCACACCGCGCTGGCTCAACGCCGAGGAACGACGAGCCTGGCTGGCCTACGTCGACTTCTCCACGCTGCTCGCCGACTATCTCAACCGCCAGCTGCGGCGCGACGCGGGCATGACGCACGCCGACTACAGCCTGCTCGCCTATCTCTCCTCCACGCCCGACGGCGTCCTCGGCATGTCCGAGCTGGCCCAGCGGCTCAAGATCACCCGCAGCCGGCTCACCCATGCGGTGAACCGCCTGCGGGAGGTCGGCCTCGTCGACCGCCGCGAGGACCCCGCCGACGGCCGCGGCCAACTCGCCTTCCTCACCGACGAGGGCCGCGCCCTGCTGGAACGGGCCGCCCCGGGCCATGTCGACGCCGTACGCCGGGCCGTGTTCGACGCCCTCACCCCGGAACAGGTACGGCAGTTCGCCGAGATCGGCGAGGCGATCAGCGACGCCCTGCACCGCGTGGAGCACACCGAGACCGATCCGGCCGTACTGCCGTGGCGGCGCAGGTAGGACTCAGCGCCGCTGCGAACGCGGCCGGCGAGTGAGGGGATCTTGATGGCATAGGTTGGCCGCATGAAGCAGGGGGAACAGCCCGCGACGCCGACCACGTCATCGGGCGACGGAAACGGAATACGAGGGCGGCATGCCGCCCGGCGGAGGAAAGCGGCGACGGGCGGCCCGGCCCGGTCATCGGTGCTGATGGCTGTGGCCACCGTCGTGTCCCGCGCCACGGGGCTGATACGGCAGGTGCTGCAGGCCGCGGCGCTGGGCCTGAGCCAGTTGGCCAGCACGTACAACACCGCGAACACGGTGCCGACCAGCCTGTACACACTGCTGATCGGCGGCGCCCTGAACGCCGTCCTGGTGCCCCAGCTGGTACGGGCCCGCGCCACCCATCCGGACGGCGGCCGGGCCTACGAGCAGCGCCTGGTGACCCTCGTGGTGTGCGTGCTGGGCGCGGGCACCGCGCTCGCCGTGTGGGCCACACCGCAGATCGTCGGCGTCTACATCCAGGACACCCCGGACCAGCACGAGGCCTTCCAGCTCACCGTGACCTTCGGGCGGTTCCTGCTGCCGCAGATCTTCTTCTACGGCCTGTTCGGCATCTACGGCCAAGTGCTCAACGCCCGCGAGAAGTTCGGCGCGATGATGTGGACCCCGGTCCTCAACAACGTCGTCCTGATCGGCATGTTCGGCGCCTACCTGGGCCTGATGACCGTCCCGGGGCGGGTCGAGGACATCACCGCGACCCAGGTGCGGCTCCTGGGCATCGGGACCACCGCCGGCATCGCCGTACAGGCCCTGGCGCTGATCCCGTTCGCGCGGGCCGCCGGATTCCGCTTCCGCCCGCGGTTCGACTGGCGCGGCACCGGCCTGGGCTCCGGGATCCACGCGGCGAAGTGGACGCTGCTGTTCGTCCTGGCCAACCAGGTCTCCCTGGCGGTGATCACCAACTACGCCAACGCCGCCGACGCGCAGATGCCGAAGGCCGGCATGGGCTACTCGAACTACATGTACGCGCAGAGCATCTGGATGCTGCCCCAGTCCATCGTCACGGTGTCCCTGGTGACCGTGCTGCTGCCGCGGATGAGCAGGGCCGCCGCCGAGGGCCGTGCCGCGGACCTGCGCGCCGACCTGTCGCGGGCCCTGCGCGTCAGCGGCGTCGTCATCGTGCCCGCCGCCTTCCTCTTCCTCGCGCTGGGCCCACAGATCGCCACGCTGATGTTCGCCCACGGCGCGTCCAATGCCGCCACCGCACAGCCGGGCGGCCAGATGCTGCAGGCCTTCGCCCTCGGCCTGATCCCGTTCTCCGCGCAGTACCTGCTGCTGCGCGGTTTCTACGCCTTCGAGGACACCCGCACGCCGTTCTTCATGGCGGTGTGGATCTCCGGGGTGAACATCGCCCTGGCCACCGCCTGCCATGTGCTGCTGCCCGTCCGCTGGGCCGTGACCGGCATGGCCGGCGCCTACGCCCTCTCCTACCTCGTCGGCCTCGCGGTCACGGCACGGCTGCTGCGCCGCAGGACCGGCGGCCGCCTGGACGACGGCGCCCTGCGCCGCACCTACCTCAAACTACTGACCGCCGCGGCCCTCGCCGCCGCCGCCGGCTGGGGCGCGGCACAGGCCTGCGCCGGCTTCCTGGGCAGCGGCACCTGGGCCACCGCGGGTGCCCTCGCCGCCGGAACGCTCGCACTGGTCTTGGCGTTTCTCGCCCTGGCCCGTCTCCTGAAGATCGCAGAGCTGCGCAGCCTGCCCGGACTGCGGTGACCCCCGCCCAGCGAAGGCCGATGGCCGGTTTACCGCCTGCGCTGCGGGCTACGCGGGCGGGAGCACTACTCGCCGATGCAGGACCTGGGAGCTGCCATGACCCGGAAGATACGCGACGTGATGTCACCCGGCGCGGCCGCCGTCGAGCCCATGACCACGGTGGCGCGCGCGGCCCGTCTGATGCGGGAGCAGGACCTCGGCGATGTGCTGGTGGCCTACGACTGCGACCTGTTCGGTGTGCTCACCGACCGGGACATCGTGGTCCGGGCCCTCGCCGCGGGCCGTGACCCCGCCGTCACGACCGTCGGCTCGGTGTGCACGCCACCGCCCGTGGTGACCCTGACGCCGGACGACACGACCGACCGCGCCATGGAGCTGATGCGCAAGTACGCCGTCCGCCGCCTCCCGGTCGTCGAGCGCGGCGGCTGCCCGGTCGGCATCGTCAGCATCGGCGACCTCGCCGTCACCGAGGACCCGCACACCGCCCTGACGGACATCAGCAGGGCGGCCCCGAACCGTTAGTAGCTGTAGGCGGGTGCGAGGTGTGCGCCACCGGCAGGCTCCTTCGCCGGTGACGATCCCGAACTCGTCGCGGAACTCTGGGAGCACCTCGCGGGCTGGTACGCCGCCGAGACCGGCCTCGACAACTCGCTGCTGCTGCAGCCCCTCGACGGCACGACTCCGACTACTGCTTCGTCGGCCATGCCCACTGGAACCTGGGCCTGGCGGCCGTCGCGCTGCGCCAGTTCACCAAGCCGAGCTTCTACCGCTTCCTGCAGCCCACCCTGAAGGAGAACCGCACGACCGTGATGCCGGTGCTGTACCACCTCGTACGGCTGCGGGACCGCTGACGCACCTCAGGTGCGCTGGTCCGGTCCCGTCATGTCGTCGAGGCGGGTCGTCTCACCGGCGTGGCGCGTGCGCACCCTGCGGTGGCGGCGATGGTTCGGCCGGTGCGAGACGCCGCTCACCGCGGTGGCCAGCGCCAGGCAGAAGATGAGCGCAAGGGCGAGGCCGGAGCTGAAGACGGCCAGCGTGTTCATGGTGGCGATGTGGTGGTCGAGCACCGAGACGGTGTAGTCGGGGCCCCCGGACAGGTTGCCGGCGATCGCCAGGGCGGTGAAGGCGCCTGTCGCCCCGAGGAGAAGCAGTCCGATGAGCAGCATCCGAGTCATCTCCTCGAAAGAGGTACTTCACCGGTACGGGTACCCGTGACCCAGCAGGCCATACGAGGCCCGCCAGGGCCGGCCACGAGGAAGAAGATGATGGCGATGATCTCCCAGCTGATCTCCGTTTCCGCAGGCGGCGTGACCCTCCCGGGTGATCTGGTCCTGCCCGACGCGGCCCGCGCGGTCGTGGTGTTCGCGCACGGCAGCGGCAGTTCCCGGCACAGCCCCCGCAACCGCGCGGTCGCCGCCGAACTGCGCACCGCCGGACTGGGCACCGCACTGATGGATCTGCTCACCGAGGAGGAGGACCGCCGGGACGCCTCCACGGCCGAGTACCGCTTCGACATCCCCCTCCTGGGCCGCCGCGTCGTCGCCGTCGTCGACTGGCTGGAGACACAGCCCGACACCGGGAAGCTGCCGGTGGTCCTGTTCGGTGCCAGCACGGGGGCGGCAGCGGCCCTGGTGGCCGCCGCCGAGCGGCCCCGACGGACCCTCACCGTCGTGTCGCGGTGCGGGCGCCCCGACCTGGCCGGCGATGTGCTGCCCGGCGTACGGGCCCCGGTGCTCCTGATCGTCGGCGGCCGGGACCCGGAAGTGCTGCGGCTGAACCAGTCGGCGGCCCGGGAGCTGAGCGGTCCGCACTCGCTGCGCATCGTGCCCGGCGCCACGCATCTCTTCGAGGAGCCGGGAGCGCTGGAGCAGGTCGCGGAGATGGCGCGGAACTGGTGCGAGGACCGTCTCAAGATCGCAGGCGAGGCCGTGGCGGAGCAGTGAGCGGCGGGAGCCGCGCATGTCCTTCGCCGTGGACTCCGCCGCTGTGCGCGGTCGGCCAGTTCTTCCAGCCGCGGCAGCCGCTGTGGCTGCTGCTCGGCGGCTCCGGCACCGCGCCTCCCATAGCTCCAGTCCGCCCCCTGGTCATCCAGGCCGACTCCCCGGGGGACGGAGGGACGCGTGTGCTTCGACAGGCGCGTGCGGGGTACGCGGGGAACCGGACCGAGGGGGTCGTCCGCGCGCGGGAAGGAGTGGCGACCGCGATGCAGTTCCATGACCGCACACAGGCCGGGCGGGAACTGGCCGGGCGGCTGCGGATCCAGCAGGAGAAGGGCGTCCTGCCGCACCCCGTCGTCCTGGCCCTGCCGCGCGGCGGCGTCGCCGTGGCCAGGGAGGTGGCGCGGGCGCTGGATGCCCCGCTCGACGTACTGGTCGTACGGAAGATCGGCGCCCCCTTCCAGGAGGAGCTCGGCGTCGGCGCGATCGTCGGCGACGACGATCCCCTCTTCGACGAGGACGCCCTCGTACAACTGGGTCTGACCCGGGCCGTGCTGGCACCGGTGGTGGAACGTGAACGCAAGGAACTCCACCGCCGTGAACGCCTCTACCGTCAGGGCCGCCCCGCCCCCGAGCTGACGGGCCGCACCGCCATCGTCGTCGACGACGGGCTCGCCACCGGATCGACGGCCCGTGCCGCCCTGCGATACGTACGGCGACAGGCCCCCGAGCGGGTCGTGCTGGCCGTGCCCGTCGGCTCTCCGCACGCGGCGGACCAGATGCGCGCCGAGGCCGACGAGGTGCTCTGTCTGCAGCGTCCGGCGTCCTTCATGGCCGTGGGCCTGTGCTACGAGAGGTTCGAGCAGCTGACGGACGAGGACGTGCTGCGGGCCCTGCACACGGCGGCCGGCTGAACCCGCCTCGTACGGGGGCGTCGACGCAGCGACGGCGAAAGGCCGGCCCGACACCAACGGTGTCAGGCCGGCCTTCTGCGTTCGCGGACGATCTGCCGGTCAGTCCGTGCCGGACTCCATCGCGGCGCGGTCCAGCAGCGCGTCCTCCTCCGAGACCTCGCCGCGCGAGGCGATGGCCTCCGCGCCGCCCTCCGGCAGCTCCGGCATGGTGCCGATCAGGCCGGTCGCGGCCGCCTGGGAGGCGCCGATGGTGGGGCTGCCGGTGCCGATCAGGCCGAGGCCGACGTACTGCTCCAGCTTGGCGCGGGAGTCGGCGATGTCCAGGTTGCGCATGGTCAGCTGGCCGATCCGGTCCACCGGGCCGAACGCCGAGTCCTCGGTGCGCTCCATCGACAGTTTGTCCGGGTGGTAGCTGAACGCCGGGCCCGTGGTGTCGAGGATCGAGTAGTCCTCACCGCGGCGCAGCCGCAGCGTCACCTCGCCGGTGACGGCCGCGCCGACCCAGCGCTGCAGCGACTCGCGGATCATCAGCGCCTGCGGGTCCAGCCAGCGGCCCTCGTACATCAGGCGGCCGAGGCGCCGGCCCTCGTTGTGGTACTGGGCGAGGGTGTCCTCGTTGTGGATGGCGTTGACCAGCCGCTCGTACGCCGCGTGCAGCAGGGCCATGCCAGGCGCCTCGTAGATGCCGCGGCTCTTGGCCTCGATGATCCGGTTCTCGATCTGGTCGGACATGCCCAGGCCGTGCCGGCCGCCGATGGCGTTGGCCTCCATCACCAGGTCGACCGGGCAGGCGAACTCCTTGCCGTTGATCGTCACCGGGCGGCCCTGGTCGAAGCCGATCGTCACGTCCTCGGTGACGATCTCCACCTCGGGGTCCCAGAACCGCACGCCCATGATCGGCTCGACGGTCTCGACGCCCGTGTCCAGGTGCTCCAGCGTCTTGGCCTCGTGGGTGGCGCCCCAGATGTTGGCGTCGGTGGAGTACGCCTTCTCGGTGCTGTCCCGGTAGGGCAGACCGTGGGCGACCAGCCACTCCGACATCTCCTTGCGGCCGCCGAGCTCGGTCACGAAGTCGGCGTCGAGCCAGGGCTTGTAGATCCGCAGGTGCGGGTTGGCGAGCAGGCCGTAGCGGTAGAACCGCTCGATGTCGTTGCCCTTGAAGGTCGAGCCGTCGCCCCAGATCTGGACGTTGTCCTCGAGCATCGCCCGCACCAGAAGGGTGCCGGTGACGGCGCGGCCCAGCGGGGTGGTGTTGAAGTAGGCACGCCCGCCCGAGCGGATGTGGAACGCCCCGCAGGTGAGCGCCGCCAGGCCCTCCTCGACCAGCGCCGCACGGCAGTCGACGAGACGCGCGATCTCGGCGCCGTACGTCTTCGCACGGCCGGGCACCGAGGCGATGTCGGGCTCGTCGTACTGGCCGATGTCGGCGGTGTAGGTGCACGGGACGGCACCCTTGTCGCGCATCCACGCGACCGCGACGGAGGTGTCGAGGCCGCCCGAGAAGGCGATGCCGACGCGCTCGCCGGCGGGCAGGGAGGTGAGGACCTTGGACATAGGAAGAGTATGCATGATCTCGCATGATCATGCAAAGCCTTGGTTGAAGGTCGATTCCTGTGGGTTCCTGTCCTAGGAGCCCGCGGCTCAGGCACCATGATCGTGTGACATACGCGGTGACTGTGGACGTGGACCTCCCCAAGGGCGCCCCGGAGCTCGACGTTCTTCAACGGGAGGGCGTCGGCTTCCTGCTGCGCAAGGGGCTCGATTCGATCGCGGCCATCGAGGGGCCCGACGGAATGGAAGTGGACCTGGTGGACGACGTCATCGCCGTCCATCCCGCCGGGGTCCTGCTGAAACTCTTCGTCGACGCACCGGCGCTGGAGTTCGCCGAGGACGCCGCCCGCGAGGTCGTCGCGGAGCTGCTGGAGCGCAGCGAACCCCTCGCCGACTGGGAGATCACCCGCTGCGGGGTGGAGCTGCACCCCGACCTGCTGCAGGAGAGCCTGGACGCGGCCGACGGCCCGGACGCACCGCCCGCGGATCCCGCCGAACGCGCACGCCGTCACGCCGCGGCCGAACCCTCCACCGGGGCCGGGCGTCTCGACCGCGACGAGGTCGACGCCATGCGCAGCACACTCCGTGCCCTCGCACCCACTCTGCGCGCCTTCCCGCTCGAGGCCTTCGGCCACCACGAGGACGAGCAGGAGCGGACCGTCAGCCGCGAGGCGGCGGAGATCGCGGCCGGTGCCGTCGTGTACGCCATCGATCTGCTGGTCGACGAACTCTTCACGGACCTAGCCGGTCTGGAGGAGGACGGGCCCACCGTCGCGGAGACCGACGCGCCGTTCATGGTCCTGGACGATCTGCCCCCGCAGTTCGCCCTGCAGTACACAGTCCTGTTCGTCCGTCGCCTGACCGTCACCGCGGTGACCATGACCGGCCGCCTCACCCAGCCGCACTTCGGCGGGCCCAGCTGCGTGGCCGAGGAACTGCTGCTGAAGTTCCTGCTCGCCCAGGCCGAGGTGACGGCCGACCTCTACGAGCTGCTGAGCGACGAGGTCGAAACCGCCCTGCAGGTCTTCGCCGACGGCGTGTTCGAGGACCTGGACCACGACTGGCTGTACACCCCGACCGCGGACGGCATAGCCAAGGGCTCCGTGCAGGACTGGTTCATCCCCTTCGGGGACGAGCGCTACGTCCACCCCTACGCCGCCAATGACGACGGCGATGACGAGGAGCACCTGGACTGACCGAGCCCCGGACCGCGCCGCCCTGGACCGAGCCCGACCGGCCCGCGCGCGGTCCTAGGGTGGTGTCCGTGCACATCGGCTTCCCCTCCGACGACGACAGTGATGGCGTCGACAGCGACGGCGTCGGCAGCGACGGACCGGGCGCGGCCGCGGCCAGGATCACCGGGCGTACCGTGCGCGGCGAGCGACGGTTGTCCGCGTCCCTGGCCGAAGTCGGCCTGGACGACGGGCAGTCCGTGATGGTCAAGCGCGGTGACGATCCGGGCGCGGTGCAGGCGGAGGCGGCCGGGCTGCGCTGGCTGGCCGACGCCGGCACGGTCCGCGTTCCGGACGTCCATGGGCACGACCGGCGCTGGCTGGTGACCGACGTGGTCGCACCGGGCCCGCCGACGGCCCGCGCCGCGGTGCGGTTCGGGCGCGGCCTGGCCGCCCTGCACGCCGCGGGCGCCCCCGCGTTCGGCGCGCCCCCGCCCGGCGGTCCGGTGGACGCCTACATCGGGCTGGCTCCGATGCGCAACGTCCCCGGCACCGACTGGCCCCGCTGGTACGCCGAGCACCGTGTGCTGCCGTATCTGCGCACGGCCGTCGACCGGGGCACGATCCGGCCCGGCGAGACGGGCGTGATCGAGCGCGTCTGTGAACGGCTGCCCGAACTGGCGGGGCCCGCCGAGCCGCCCGCCCGGCTGCACGGCGACCTGTGGAACGGCAATGTGCTGTGGGGAGCCGACGGGCACGCCTGGCTGATCGACCCGGCCGCACACGGCGGCCACCGGGAGACCGACCTGGCGATGCTGCACCTGTTCGGCTGCCCCCACCTGGAGCACGTGCTCGACGGCTATCAGCAGACGGCCCCGTTGGCCGACGGGTGGGCAGAGCGGGTGGCGCTGCATCAGCTCTTCCCGCTGCTG
Organism: Streptomyces sp. NPDC049541; assembly: GCF_044465725.1. Taxonomy (NCBI): domain Bacteria; kingdom Bacillati; phylum Actinomycetota; class Actinomycetes; order Kitasatosporales; family Streptomycetaceae; genus Streptomyces; species Streptomyces sp. NPDC049541. The sequence goes on from NZ_JBITLY010000007.1 coordinate 99,389, forward strand.
GTGCATGCCGTGCTGTTCGGCCGCGGATACGCCGAGCAGGCCCTTGCGTCAGCACGAAGGGCCCTCGCGTGACGAGACGCGAGAGCCCCGCTCTTCACCCCGGAAAATCTGCGCGACCTGATCCCTGACTGACTGTCAGGGCGGGCCGCAGGCGAGGCCATGAACGTTTCCTCGCCGCTCACTTCACGCAACGGCGTCGAACTGCCGTGCAGCAACGTCACCTTGACCGGCCGCAGAGCCGTGCCCGCCCAGGCATTCGGGTTTTCCGCCCGACCTCCACCCGTCAGCTTCACACACCCCACGACTTATGGCTCTTCCGTGTGGAAGCGGCTCGTAGATCTTTCGCGGAACGCGGCTGACGTGCACAGTCGGGATCCGCCATCGAGGCGAATGCCGCGCGCTTGGAGGACCGCTGATGGGAGCCCACGAACACCCGCAGCCGCAGGACGCCGATCCCGCTGCGGACGGCATCGGGCGCAGACGCTTCCTGGGGTACGTCCTGGCCGCCTCGACGCTCACCGTCGCCGCCGAGATCGGCGAGGCCGTCCTCGCGCCCAGCCGGGCTGCGGCGGTCGTCCCCTCGGTGCCCGGACCGGCCGAGATCTACGACCTCAACGACATGCTCACCCATGCCACGCTGCCCACCGCGAACCTGATCACCATCCGGGTCGACACCGACGGCACCGCCTCCTTCGCCCTGCCCCGGGCCGAAGTCGGCCAGGGCATCACGACCTCCAGCGCGATGCTCGTCGCCGAGGAACTGGACCTACCGCTGGACAAGGTCCGCGTCACCCTCGCCGACGCCCGCCCCGAGCTGCTGTTCAACCAGCTCACCGGCGGATCCAACACCACCATCTCCACCTTCACCCCGATCCGGGTGGCGGCCGCCGTCGCCCGCGGCCGGCTTCTCGAAGCCGCAGCCCTTGAACTGGGCGAGGCCGCCGACACCCTCACCGCGAAGCTCGGCGTCATCACCTCCTCCGTGACCGGCAAGAGCCTCACCTACGGTGAACTCTCCGCGAAGGCAGCGGCAGTGACGACCAGTCAGGTGGCGGTCAGGCTGAAGTCATCGTCCGAGTTCAAGGTCATCGGGACCGCGCAGCGACGCGTGGACGCGCTGGAGGCGGTCACCGGCCGCAAGAAGTTCGCGATGGACGTCCACGTGCCGGGCGCGCTGCCGGCCATGGTGTGCCGTCCGCCCACGATCAACGGCACGGTCCGCACGGTCGACAACCTCGACGAGGTGCGGGCCATGCCCGGCATCACCGACGTGGTTCGGATTTCCACCGGCGTCGCCGTCCGCGGCCGCACCTTCGGGCAGTGCATCGACGCTGTGCGCGCCCTGAAGGTCACCTGGGGTCCCGGCACCGTGGACGACGCCTCCGACGACACCATCCGCGAAGAACTGCGCAAGGCCGAACTCCCGCTCCCCGCCCTCGACCTGCTCACCAAGTCGGTCGACGCCCGCTTCACCTTCCACTTCGCCAGCAACAGCGCCCTGGAGACCAACTGCGCCGTCGCCGACGTACGCGAGGACTCGGCCGAGGTCTGGGCCAGTCTGAAGTCCCCGATCACCGCCCAGGAACAGATCGCGCTCACCCTCGGACTGCCGGCGAGCGCGGTCAAGGTGCATGTCACCCAGGGCGGCGGCTCCTTCGGACGCAAGCTCTTCCACGACGGAGCCGCCGAGGCCGCCGAGATCTCCAAGGCGACGGGCAAGCCGGTCCGGCTGATGTGGCACCGCACCGACGACTTCCGCCAGGGCCGCACCCACCCCATGTCCACCTCACGGGTACGCGCCACCTACGCGCTCGGCCAGGTCCTCACCTACGACCAGCGTCACACCTCCGTGGCCACCGAATTCGGCCACGGCGTCGGTGAGATCATCACCTCCGAGGCCGCGCGACTGCCCGTCGGCGACCTCACCTTCTCCGAGACGATCTTCACGCTCACCCAGCAGACCCCGTACAACTTCGGTGTCGTCACCCAGCTCCTCAGCGAGATCGACAAGGGCTTCCACACCGGCTCCATGCGCAACATCTACTCGCCCAACGTGCGCTGCGCGCAGGAGCTGATCGTGGACGAGCTGGCCAAGCGGATGGGCAAGGACCCCTGTCGGTTCCGCCGCACGTTCCTGAAGGACGAGCGGGCGCGGGCCGTCCTCGACAAGGCCGCCGAGGTGGGCAGTTGGGGACGCAGCATGCCGGCCGGCACGGCTCAGGGCATCGCCCTGCACCCCGAGTACCACTCCTTCGTCGCCGTCCTGGCCGAGATCGACTGCCGTCCGCAGACCAGCGGCCGCAAGGTCCCCGACGCGTACACCGGACCACGGGTCACCAAGGTCGTCTGCGCGGTCGACGCCGGGCTGGCCGTCAACCCGCGCGGCCTCGAGGCCCAGATGATGGGCGGCATCATGGACGGCATCGCGATCACCCTCAGTTCCGGACTGCACCTCGCGGACGGGCACTTCCTCGAAGGCAGTTGGGACAACTACTTCTACACCCGCCAGTGGAACACCCCGCCGGAACTGGAGATCGTCGTCATGCCGCCGACCACCGGCAGGCCAGGCGGTGCAGGCGAGCTGGCCGTCGCGGGCGCGATGGCGGCCGTGGCCTGCGCATACGGGCGCGCGACCGGCACCATGCCGACCACGTTCCCGATCAACCACGCGGGCCCACTCGGCTTCGCACCGCTGCCCACCACCCCGCCGATCCCGGCGTCCCCCACCGACGGCCTGAGCCGCGCCTACTAGGAGCCCAGGAGGCCCTTCGTGCCCGAACACACCTTCATCCTCAACGGCACACCGGTGACCGTGGACATCGAGGACGACGTACGGCTGCTGTGGGTGCTGCGGGACGTCCTGGGCGTCACCGGACCGAAGTACGGCTGCGGGCTCGGCGTGTGCCAGGCCTGTACGAGCCACATCAACGGCAAGGCCTTCAACCCCTGCAGCGTCCCGGTCAAGGACCTCGGCCCCACCGACGAGGTGACGACCATCGAAGGCCTGCCCGCCACCGTCGGCAGGGAACTCCACCCGATGCAGGAGGCCTGGCTGGAGTACGACGTCGCCCAGTGCGGCTACTGCCAGCCCGGCCAGATCATGACCGCGGTCGCCAAGGTCCGCCAGGCCCGCGAGGAGGGCCGCGACATCAGCGAGGCCGACCTCGACGAGATCCGCAACGTGTGCCGGTGCGGGACGTACCACCGGATCAGGGAGGCGATAGTGGCGGGTGCGAAGAAGTATTGAACCGTACGGGTGCAGGGCGCTCCGCGGGGATCCGCTCACCGGTCCGGCAGTTGAACCCGCTGAAGGTGTGCGGGCACCGCACCACACCGCCCTCCGGGACCGGAAAATTGGTGATCCAGTCGCGCTGCGGAGCGGTTCAATGTGGGGATGAACGATGCTCTGTGGGAGCGGCTCCCGATTGAGGACCGGCGGGAGATAGACGAGCTGGTTGCTGCGCGACGACACATTCCGGCAATCGCGCTGATGCGTGAGCGCGCCGGTCTGCCGCGGCCGGAGCTCAGGGACTGCGTTGACCTCCTGGAAGAGCGTGCTCGGGTTTTGCGGGGGTAGGCACAGGCCGGTCGGGTCGATCAGGCATCTGGACAGTCCGGGCTGTGGACGCAGCCCCGCGCCCCTTCTGGGCGCTGCTCAGTTGCGCACCGCCTGGAGCAGGTGGTCGCGGACCAGGGCGACGTGTGGGTTGGCGGAGGCGCCGGGGCGTTGGACGAGGAAGGCGGTGTTGATGGGTGGGTCGTCCGGGTCGTGCAGCAACACCAGGGCGCCCGAGGCCAGTTCGTCGGTGCACAGGTAGCGGGGGAGGACCGTGAAGCCCGTGCCGCCGACCACCGCCGCCTTGACCGCGTTGAGGTCGGGCATGGTGACCGCCGGCTGACACACGAGGCGTCTGCCGAAGACATGACGCCAGTAGCGGCGCACGATCGGCAGATCCTCGGCGTAGGCGACCAGCGGCACACCGTTGAGGGCGGCGGGCCCCGCGGTGGCGATCCCGGCCGGCCCGCCGATGCGCTCGGCCCGGACGGGGGCGGCGACCAGCACGAAATCCTCGTCCCCGAGGGGCACGGCGGCCAGGGCCCGGCCGCGTGGCCGGAAGGTCGCGATCACCAGGTCGTGGCGGCCCGCCCGCAGATCGTCCAGGAGCGGCTCGGTCAGGCCGGGTGTGATGCGCAGCCGTACGCCTCGGTCCACCAGCGGCGCCAGGCCGGGCAGCACCGAACGCGTCAGGAACTCGTGCGGTCCCGCCAGGTGCACCGGCTCCGGCGGCTGGTCGTCGGCCGGTCCGCCCCGACCGGTGATCGCGGCGAGGGAATCCAGCGGCTGCACGACACGGGCGGCGAGCTCGTCGGCGTACGGGGCAGGGGAGGCCCCGCGGGCCTGGCGCTGGAACAGCTCCCGGTCCAGTTGCCGCTCCAGCGCGCGCACCTGCGTCGTGACCGTGGGCTGCGACAGCCCGAGCAGACGCGCCGCGGCCGTGAAGGAGCCGGTGCGATAGACAGCGAGAAAGGTGCGCAGCAGATTCAGGTCCAGTGCCGTCGGGCCGCCGACCTGCGCTCTCTCCTCGCGATCATTGGTTTCCCTATTCCTCATATTGATGAGCCTATTGGATTCCAATGGCAGGCGGGACTTACGGTTGGATCACCACCGTGCTGACGACCCCTCGGAGACAGAGCATGTCGAAGATCCTTTTCGTGATGACCGGCGTCGACTACTGGACGCTGGCCGACGGCACCCGTCACCCCACCGGCTTCTGGGCGGAGGAGGCCGTGGCCCCCTACGAGGCGTTCAAGGCCGCCGGTCACGAGATCGTCGTGGCCACTCCGGGCGGTGTCGTACCGACCGTGGACAAGGGCAGTCTCGCCGCCGAGTACAACGGCGGGCAGGAGAACGCCGACCGCGTCGCCGGCGTGCTCGCCGCCGCCACCGAGCTGCAGCACCCCATCAGCCTGCAGGACGTGAACCTCGACGAGTACGCCGCCGTGTACTACCCCGGCGGCCACGGCCCGATGGAGGACCTCGCCGTCGACGCCGACTCCGGCAAGCTGCTCACCCTCGCCCTGGAGTCCGGCAAGCCGCTGGGTGTCGTCTGCCACGGCCCGGCCGCGCTGCTCGCCGCCGAACAGGACGGCGTCAACGCCTTCGCCGGATACCGGGTGGCCGCTTTCACCAACGACGAGGAGACCCAGTCCGGCTTCGCCGACAAGGCCAAGTGGCTGCTGCAGGACCGGCTGACCGAGGCGGGCGTGCAGGTCCAGGTCGGTGAGCCGTGGGCGCCGCACGTCGTCGTCGACCGCAACCTGGTCACCGGCCAGAACCCGGCCTCCTCCGCCCCGCTCGCCGCGCAGCTGCTCAAGACGCTGGGCTGAGCCTCCCGGTCGGCGGTGTCTCGCAACACATGACCCCGGCAAGCACGGGTAGCCGCCCCGGCGGACCACCGGCGGGCACAGTGCCGTGTCCCGCTGTTCGACCGGTGATTGGATCAACCGTGACCGACTACTCTCCCGACGGCTCCACCCCCGCCGTACATCAGGCCCTGCGAGCCGTGGTCGGGGGCGATGCGAACGAGGCCGAGCTGAACATCCTGGCCGGCAGCGAGGTACTGGTGCCAGCCGGTTCCGCTGCCGCCCAGGAACAGGATCCCTCGGCGGTGACCCTGCCCGTCTACGCGCAGGAGGACGGCACCGAGCTGGTGCCTGTGTTCACCACCGAAACCCGCCTGCAGCAGGCGCTTCCGCAGGTCACCCGGCATCGCCGGATAGCGCTCGGTACCCTCGCCCACCGCTGGCCGTCCGAGACGCTGGCGCTCGTCATCGACGCCGGTACACCGGAGGAAGTGGCTCTGACAGCCGAGGGCGTCAGGCAACTGCTCGACCGGGGCGCCGCCTGACGTCACATACCGGCAATTCCTTACGTCATCCTGAGTGTGGGCGTTCCCGCGGCTACGGGAGCGCCCACACTCACCTCACCGCGACGTCAGCTTCCACAAGTGGTCGGCCGTGCCGTTGTCGTCCCACTGCAGGACCTGCGCCCCGGACGCCGTACTCATGTTGGTCACGCCCAGCAGCAGCCCGCTGTTGTAGTTGGCGATCTTGTAGTAGCCGTCACCGGACGGGATGAGCTGCCAGAGGTGGTCGGCGGTCCCGTTGTCACCCCAGATCAGGGCCTTGCCGCCGTCCGACGTGCTCATGGAGTCGATGCCCAGCAGCAGCCCGCTCGCCTTGTTGACGATCTTGTAGAGGCCGGAGCCGGCGGCCGTCAGCGTCCACGACTGGCTGCTGCCCGTGCTCGACGTCGCCTGGACGACCGAGGTGCCCTGCGCGGTCCCCGCCCCCGAGGTGTCGAGGGCGAGCGCGCTGTTCTTGTTGGTGATCTGGTACGTCCCGGCCAGCGAGGTCGAGGTGCCGCTCGGGGTGATCACCAGGTGGTAGCCGTCGCTCGCGTTCGTCGTCACGGGCACGGTGATCTGGCCGTTGCTCACGGTGTAGTCGGCGTCCGAGACGGTGATCGGGCCGGACACCGCCGTCGTGCGGCCCTTGGAGGGCGTGTACTCCAGCTTCGCGTGCACCGTGCCACCGAACGCCGACAGCGAGCCGAGCCCCTTGACCGTGACCGCGCTTGAGCCTGCCCCGCCGCCGAAGATGACGCTCACCTGGTTGCCGGCGCTGTTGAGCGAGGCCGCGCCGTCGATGCCCGTCTGCGCCGGGGGAGTGGTGACCAGCATGTTCCCGGACATGTCGCCGTACCACTTGTAGAGCCAGTACGCGCCGTTCGGCGAGGCCCCGGTGTCGGTCAGGGTGTCGCCGAGGGTGCCGTAGTGGTTCCAGAAGGCCATCTCGGCGTCATGCACACCCGCCCGCTCGAACTTGGCCGCGTAGCTGACCAGCGGTCCGGGCACGCCCACCTCGCTCGTCGTGCCGTACTCCTCGATGGAGATCGGCCGCGGGCTGATGCCGAGGCTGCTCTCCAGGGCCCGGTACGCGGAGACGTGCGCGGCGATGTTCTGCGAGCCCTGCAGTTCGTGCCAGGCGATGATGTCGGGGACGGTGCCGCTGGCCTTGGCGTCGGTGAGGAACGTGCTCATCCAGGACTGGTTCCACACCGAGTAACTCGGCCCCTGGATCGGCGTCTTGGTGTCCTTGGCCCGGACTTCCTTGTACGTGCGCGCCCAACCGGCGTCGAACGCACCGGCGTTGGTGGTGTCCCACGTCCAGTCCGGCTCGTTCCACAGCTCGTACGCGGCGATGTTGGTGGCGCCCGACGACTGCACGGAGGCGACCTGCTTGTCCACCGCGGACAGCCAGTCACTCCAACTCACCCATTTGTAGGGGAAGTTCGGATACCAGTCCGGCATGCGTACGACGACCTCGGCGCCGGCCCGCGCCGCCTTGGACGCCACGACGAGCGCGTCGCCCGCGGGCTTGGGCTCGCCGTTGGGCAGCTGGGAGCCGCCCGGCGCCATCTGGACGAAGGTGTTCGGCTTGAGCGGGGTGACCAGGCTGTCGGCGGGAGTGGTCGCGTCCGCGAGGCCGTAGAGGCTGCCGGTCGCCACATGGGTGACGGGGCGCAGGGTCTGGTCGGCGTTGACGACCAGGGTGGTGGACGCGGTGGGGGCCGCCTGCGCGGGCGTGGCGATGGCGAGGGCGGCGCCTGCGAGGGCGATCGCGCCGACGGCGGCGGTCAGGCGTGCGGGGACGGGGGGTCTGGTGCGGCTCATGACGGTCTTCTCCTCACGGAGGGGGATGGGGGCAGAACAGGCCGAACAAAACAGCTGCCGGTGCGCCGGCGCCCCGGAAGGGGCGCGGGGCTGTTTCGATCCGCGGCGCAGCCGCAGAATCGGCAAAACCAGCGGAGCGCCGTCTCAGTCCTTCACGGCGCCGGCCGTCACACCCGCGGCCACATACCGCTGTGCGAGCACCAGCAGTACGGCCGCGGGAACGGACGCGACGACGGCGGTGGCCATGATCGCGTTCCACTCCTGGTTGTTGTTGCCGATGTACTTGTAGATGCCGAGAGTGATCGGCCTCAGATCCCCGCCGCCGTCGAGGGTGTTGGCGAAGACGAAGTCGGACCAGGCCCACAGGAAGCTGAACAGCGAGACGGTGACCAGGGCGTTGCGGCTCACCGGCAGCACCACGGACCAGAAGGTGCGGAAGGTGCCCGCGCCGTCGATGCGGGAGGCGGCGATCAGCTCGCCCGGGATGCCTGACATGAACGCCGTGAAGATCATGACGCCGAACGGCACGGCGATGGTGGAGTCCGCGATGATCAGGCCCCACCAGGAGTTGAGCAGACCGAGGTCCAGGAAGATGCCGTAGAAACCCATCGCCATGACGATCCCGGGGATCATCTGCGCGATCAGCAGCCCCAGGCCGAGCGCCCCGCCCCCGCGCGGACGGAGCTTCGCCAGCGAGTAGCCGGCCGGCGCGGCGAGCAGCAGGGTGAGCGCGACCGTGCCCAGGCCGATCAGCAGGCTGGTGCCCAGATACGGCATCTGGTCGTCCAGGACGGCCTTGTAACCCTCGAAGGTGGGGTGCAGGGGCAGCAGGTCCGGCGGGTCCTTGCGCATGTCCTGCTGCGGGGTGAGGGACACGTTCAGCATCCAGTACACCGGGAACAGCATCAGCGCGGTCAGGACCAGCCCGATGACCGTGTAACGGCGGGCAGGCGTACGGGACTTCATGCTTCCTGCCTCCTCTGGACGCGGATGTACAGCAGCCCGAAGACGAGCGCGATCAGGATGAGGATGTTGCCGACCGCCGCGCCGGGGCCGAACTTGGGCAGCAGCGTGCCGAAGCCCAGCTGGTAGGACCAGGTCGCCAGGGTGGACGAGGCGTCGCCAGGGCCGCCCTTGGTCATGATCCAGATCAGGTCGAACACCTTGAGCGTGTAGACGAGCCCCAGCAGCAGCGTGATCGCGGAGACCGGGCGCAGCAGCGGGAAGGTGATGCGGCGGAACTGCTGCCAGGCGCTCGCCCCGTCCAGCGCCGCCGCCTCGTACAGCTCGGCGGGGATGTTCTGCAGGCCGCTGTAGAGGATGACCAGGTTGAAGGGGATGCCGATCCAGATGTTCGCGACGATCACCGAGGTCAGCGCCCAGTCCGGCGAGGTGAGCCAGCCGACCGGGCTCACGCCCAGGAAGTGCAGGAAGTAGTTCACCACTCCCGACTCGCTGTTGAACATCCACGACCATGTCGACGCCGACACGATCAGCGGCAGCAGCCACGGGATCAGGAACAGCGCGCGCAGGGTGGGCGCGAGCCGGAAGTGCCGGTTGAAGAAGACCGCCAGGGCGAGCCCGATGACGTACTGGAAGGCGATCGACACGAAGGTGAAGATCATCGTGTGGCGTATCGCCGGGCCGAACGTCGGGTCGTCCAGGACCTTCTGGAAGTTGTCCCAGCCGGAGAACGGCGCGTCCCCCGCCACGAACGACCGGACGGTGTAGTCGCGCAGGCTCAGGTCGAGGTTGCGGTAGAGCGGATAGAGGTAGAAGGCGGCAAGGTAGGCGAGGAGCGGGGTGACGAAGGCGAGCGCGGTCAGCCGGCTCCTGCGCCGGTGCCGGCGGCGCAGGGACTCGGCGTCGGTGCCGCTCGCCCCCGCCGCGGCGGACGAGGCCCGCCGCGGACGGTCGACCCGGGCGATGGTCATGCCGGTCCTAGCCCTTCTGCGCGCTCGACTGGGCGGTGTCCAGGGCGTCCTGCGGGCTCTTGCTGCCCGACAGCGCGGCCTGGACGGCGGTCCACATCGGCTGGGAGATGGTCGGGTACTTGGTGCCCAGACCGCCGCTGGTCCGGCCGCGGGCCGCGGCCACCGCGTCCACCCAGGGCTTCAGCTTCGGGTTCTGCTTCACCTGCTCGGCCTGGACCGCGGCCGTCGGCGCGACGTACTGCAGCGTCGTGTCGGTGGGCAGCAGGTTCGCGTCGCTGGTCAGACACGTGACGATCTTCTTGCTGGCGTCGTAGCGCCCGGTGTCCTTCTGCACGGGCACGGTCACGAACTCGCCGCCGGTCGGTACCGGCGCCGAACCGCCGTTCTGCCCGGGGATGTTGATGATGCCGTAGTCGAAGCCGGCCTTGGCCGCGTTGCCCAGCTGCCAGGTGCCGTTCTCGCCGAACGCGTAGTCGCCGGTGGCGAACTCCTGCCAGCTGGTCGTCTGGGTGTTCTGCAGGACGTCCTTGGGGGCGTACCCCGCGTCCACCCACTGCTTCCACAGCGACAGCGCGGCAACTCCCTTGGCGGAGTTGAGCTTGGTCAGGTCACCGCCCGCGCCCCAGAACCACGGCAGGAACTGGAAGCTGCCCTCCTCCGTGTTGATCGCGGAGAACGTGATGCCCTTCTTCCCGGCCGACTTGACCTTCTTCAGGGCGGCCGTCAGGGAGTTCCAGTCCTTGATGGAGGCCGCGTCGACACCGGCGGCGGCAAGGACCTTCTTGTTGTAGTAGAGCGCGAGCGTGTTCGCGCCGATCGGCACCCCGTACGCCGCGTTGCCGATGGTGCCCGCGCCGATGATGTTCTTCTGGATCGACTTCGTGTCCAGGCCGAGATCGCTGGTCTTGTTGAGGATCCCGGCCTCCACCAGCGTGGAGACGACCGGGTTGTCCACCAGCATCACATCGGGCGCGTTGCCCTGCTGGGCGGCCAGCAGCGCCTTGTTGCCGAGGTCGGTGGTGTCGTACGCGGTGCGCTTGAGCTTCACCCCGGCCTTCGTCCCGCACCCGGTCACCAGCTTGCCCCAGGCCGAGGAGGCGTCGAACTGCGGGTAGGGGTCCCAGAAGGTGTACGTCCCGCCGGTCTTGCCGGAGGAGGAGTCCGAGGAGCCGGAGCCGCCTCCGCAGGCGGTCAGGGAGGCGAGTGTGCCGACGGCGGCGAGCGCGGCGAGGAGAGTGCGGCGGGTGGGTATCACGGGTGACCTCGTTGTCGTAGAGCGAAGTTGAGGGTGCGTCAGGAAGTGGGCAGCCAGACGCGCATGGCGCCGTCCTGCCGGTTGGCCCAGGCGTAGTAGGGGATCGCCGTGAGCTCGACGGACTCGCCGTCCGTGGGGGCCTCATCGGGGTGGGCGGGCCGGTACGGCCACCAGCCCGCGTCGGGGATGTCGCGCCGCCGCCCGGCGGCCACGACCGTGGTGACCCCGCCGAGCAGGTCCGGGCGGTGCTTGACGGCGAGCGGACGGGACGGGTCGAGGACGATGTCGTCGAGGCCGCCGCCCGGGTGGTCGACCTGCTCCAGGCAGTACACGAGCGGGCCGCGTTCGATAGCCGCGCAGCCGCGCACGGCGTCCACACGCGGGTCGCCCGCCGTCAGCCGCGGCTCCAGGCCGAGTTCGAGGACGACCTGGTCGCCCGGCGCCCAGGTGCGCTCGACGCGCAGCCAGCCCTCGGTGACCGGAGCATCGGTCTGGTCGTACGTCACCTCCCCGCACCGCACCCGGAACTCGCGGCACCACTGCGGGATGCGCAGCGACAGCGTCCAGGGCCGGTCGGCCGGGGTGTCCTCGACGGTGAGGGCGATCGTGCCGTGCCAGGGGTAGTCGGTCTCGGCGCGCACGGCGATCGGCCCTGCGCTGTAGCGGCCGGAGACGTACTGGTGGATCTGCAGGCCGTCCTCGTCGCCGGTGGCGAGGTAGTGCTCAAGGCCGGCCAGCAGCCGCATCACGTTCGGCGGGCAGCAGGCGCAGCGGAACCAGCGGGTGCGGCGGGCCGACTGGTCGCCGCCGGGGTCGGTGTGGCCGTCGCGGACCTGCAGCGGGTTGACGTACAGCCAGCGCTCGCCGTCCAGCGAGACGCCGGCGAGGAAGCCGTTGAACAGGGTGCGCTCGACCAGGTCGCAATAGCGGGCCTCGCCGGTGAGCAGGGCCATGCGCCAGCTCCACTGCACGGAGGCGATGGCGGCGCAGGTCTCGCAGTAGGCGCGCTCGTTGGGCAGTTCGTACGGGTCGCCGAAGTCCTCCCAGTCGTGGTGGGCGCCGAGGCCGCCGGTGAGGTGGGTCTTGGTGGTGGTCATGGCGTGCCACAACCGCTCGGCGGCGGCACGCAGTTCGCCGTCCCCGGTCTCGGTGGCGAGGTCGGTGGCGGCGGCCAGCAGGTACAACTGCCGTACGGCGTGGCCCTCGACGTTCGTCGCCTCGCGCAGCGGCACCCGGTCCTGGCAGTAGGCCTCGCCGCCGAGCAGACCGTGGCCGTGCCGGTCCACGAAGTAGCCGGCCAGGTCCAGATAGCGGCGCTCGCCGGTCTCCCGGTACAGCTCCACCAGCGCGGTCTCGACCTCGGGGTGGCCGTCGATGCCGTCGATCTCCTTGCCGCTGCCGGGCGGGCCGAAGACGGAGTCGATGTGGTCGGCGAACCTGCGGGCCACGTCGAGGAGTTCACCGCGTCCGGTGGCCCGGTGGTGGGCGACCGCCGCCTGGATGAGATGACCCGCGCAGTACAGCTCGTGACCCCAGCGCAGGTCCTGGTAGCGCTCGCCGCCCTTGACCAGCTGGAACCAGGTGTTGAGATAGCCGTCCGGCTGCTGGGCGGCGGCGACCAGGGAGACGATCCGGTCGACGTCAGCCTCCAGCTCGGCGGACGGGCCTTGGGCCAGCTGCCAGGCCGCCGCCTCCAGCCACTTGTAGACATCCGTGTCGACGAACGGGTACGCGCCCTGGAACTCGCCCTCGGTCGCGCCCGCCGCCAGCCGCAGATTGTGCAGGTTGCCCGCGGACTCGAGCAGGTCCGGGCCCTGTGGGATGGAGGTGTGCGCGTTGACCTGGCGGCGGGCGTGCCAGAAGCCGTCGGCCACCTCTGCGGCGGCGGGGCGCAGGACGGCACGGGCATCGGGGCCGAGGCGGACCGGGCCGGCGGGGGAGGGCTGGGTGGAGCGGGCGCGGGGCATGGCTCTCCGGGAGGTGAGGGCGGGGCGGCGGGGCAACGGCTGAGCAAAACGATGAGCAACCGTTTTCCTCGCCGAGCAGTAGAGTGGAGCGAAGGAATCACGGTCAAGGGCTCTGCACGAGTTTTCTCTTGTTGCTCAAGGACTGGTACTCCGTTCCGCCGCCTGACACCATGGGGCGCGCCGTGCTTGACGATGAACGACACTGACCGACGAAGGTCCAGCACTGAGAAAAGGATTGCCCGTGACCGAAGCCGCTCCGCGATCCATCTCCGCCGGCCGCGCGAAGCTCGCCGACGTCGCCGCCCTCGCCGGGGTGAGCGTCGGCACGGCATCCAAGGCGCTGAGCGGCAGCGGCCGGATGCGCCCGGAGACCCGGCAGCGGGTGCTGGACGCCGTGGAGACGCTCGGCTTCCGCCCCAACCAGCATGCGCAGAGCCTGCACACGGGGCGCAGTTGGACGGTCGGGCTGATGACGACGGACGGCATCGGCCGCTTCAGCACGCCCGTGCTGCTGGGCGCCGAGGACGCGCTCGGTGCGGGGAAGATCTCGGTCCTGCTGTGCGACACCCGGGGCGACACCATCCGCGAGCAGCACCACCTGCGCAACCTCATGGACCGCCGGGTCGACGGCATCATCGTCACCGGCCGGCGCACGGACCCGCGCCCGCCCCTGAAGGGCCTCCACGGCATCCCGGTCGTCTACGCACTCTCCCCGTCCACCGACCGCTCCGACACCTCCGTGGTCTCGGACGACCGGGGCGGCGCCCACCTGGCCGTCGAACATCTGCTAGCCACCGGCCGCACGAAAATCGCCCATGTCACCGGCCCCGAACACCACGCGGCCGCCCGTGAACGCGCCCGCCACGCCGTCGACCTGCTGGAGCGCTCCTCCCTCCAACTCTCCACCGGCCGCGTCCACTTCGGGGAATGGAGCGAGGCCTGGGGCCGCCGGGCCGCCGACGCCGTCCTGCGCACGGCCCCCGACACGGACGCCGTCTTCTGCGGCAACGACCTGATCGCACGAGGCGTCGCCGACGCACTGCGCGAGCGCGGCGTGGCCGTACCCGGCCGGATCGCCGTCGTCGGCTACGACAACTGGGACACCATGGCCCTGGCCTGCCGCCCGCCGCTGACCACGATCGACATGGACCTCACCGAGATCGGCCGGATCGCCGCCCTGAAACTGCTGGAGGCCATCGACTCCGAGGCGGTGCCCGGAGTGCACACGGTGCCGTGCCGGCTGGTGGTGCGCGAGTCCACCTGACCGCCCTTGCCGCGGCGTTGACGGATACCGCCGGGCTGCCGACGATGATCGGCATGCGTTTCCTACGGCGACTGCGCGGCGACCTCTCCGCCGGAGAGAACCTGGAGCTGTACGTCACGGCTCTCCTCTCCCTGACCCTCGCCGTACTGGGCGTGTTCGACGTGGCCGGTGGCAAGGTCCTCGCCGCCGCCACCCTGGCGACGCTCGCCCTGCTGGCCGGGAGCCTGCTGGGCAGCCGGCGTCAGATCGCCGACCTGGCCGCGGAGGTCCGGGCCGGCCGCTCCGGGGACGTCTCCGCGGCGGACTTCTTCAGCAGGGACAAGCCCGAGGCCGTCGAACAGGTCCGCGCCGCACGGGACATCCGGATCGTCGGCATCACCCTCGCCCGCACCCTGCGCAACCTCGTCGACGAACTGGAACACCGCGCCGCGGCCGGCGCAGTCATCAAAATTGCACTCATCGACCCCACGTCCACGGCACCCGCCGAGGCCGCCCGGCGCAGCACCATCGCCGACCGGCCCGAGGTCTACGAGAACCGGTTGCGCCCCTCGATCGACCTGCTCAAGGAACTCGTGGAGAGGCCGGGAGCGGACGGCAGGGTCGAGGTCAGGTTCCTGCCCTTCGTGCCGGCCCACGGGCTGATGCTCCTGGACCCCGGACGGTCGAACGGCGTCGTCCACGTCGACCTGTACTCCCACAGCTCCGCCAGCGGCGACGCCGTCTTCACGGTGAGGCCGGGGCGCGACGGCCACTGGTACGAGCACTTCCAGGCCGAGTTCGAGCGCGTGTGGGAGTCCGGCCGCCCGGCCGGCCCCGGGGACGGTTTTCCCGGCGCCCGGTTGTGACGGGACGGGCCGGCTGAGCGGTTCGGTCTGGACCAGGCGCCTCCGGTACGGGGCTGGGGCCCGCAAAAGGGGCCCCGGCAGACCGGCCAGACGACCAGGCCATCGAACGGTCCCCGGCGGAGGGATCTACCGCGCAGCCGACGCCCGCCGTCGGCCCCTGGTGCGGGTTCCCGGACCGGCTCCAGCTACGTGCTGCACCCGGACGACGCCGACCGACTGAGCGGCCTGCACCGGGGCCCCGCCTCACCCTCGAACGACCTCGACAGCGCCGGACGGCGTGTGCGGTACCGACCATGGGCGCCTGGGTCACCGACAGCCGCAACTCCCCACCGGGCGCAGCACGCCCCTCGACTTCCGCCGGCGTGGACTCTCGTCCGTCCGTTGCGCGCCCCCACTGCATGAGCGCGATCATGCGACGAGCTGTTCACTGGACGTTCAAGTGGGCGACCATTTGTTCGGGCCCCAGTGAGTAGGTTCCCTTTCATGGCGACTGCACAAGCAACTGACAACAATCCCGGCGAGCTGAAAGACGTCCCGGGCTGGTTTCCGCCGTTGGACCAGGTCCTGTTCACCTGGTTCCTCGAGCGTCAGGAGACGCGTGGGTTCCGGGGCGACCTGCTGGAACTCGGCGCCTACATGGGCAAGAGCGCGATCCTGCTCGGCCAACACCGCCAGGACGGCGAGGAGTTCACCGTCTGCGACCTCTTCGGCGGCGACGCCCCCGACGGAGCCAACCAGGCCGAGACGGCGAAGTCGTACTCCTCGCTCACCCGACAGGCCTTCGAGCGCAACTACCTCTCCTTCCACGACGCCCTGCCCAGGGTGATCGAGGCCCCCACCTCCGTGATCTCGAAGGAAGTGGCCCCCGGCAGCTGCCGCTTCGTCCACATCGACGCCTCGCACCTGTACGAGCACGTCCACGACGACATCGGCGCGGCCCGCGATCTGCTCGTGCCCGACGGCATTGTCGTCCTCGACGACTTCCGCTCCGAGCACACCCCCGGCGTCTCGGTCGCCACCTGGGAGGCCGTGCTCAACCGCGGACTGCGCCCCATCTGTCTCAGCACCCAGAAGCTGTACGGCACCTGGGGTGACCCGCAGCCCGTGCAGGAGGAACTGCTGGCGATGCTCAGGGACCGTACGGACGTCGGCCTGAGCGTCCAGGAGGCCGCGGGGCACTGCCTGGTCCGCACTCGCGCCCAGAAGGGGATGCAGCCGCCGCCCTTCCCGCGCTCCCGGTACTACACGGCGCCCGAGCTGCCCACATCCCCGGCGTCGGCCCCTGCCACCGCTTCCGCCGCCCCTGCGGCCTCCGCGCGCCGTCGTCCCCGCTCCCGGGTCCGCCGTATCGGCGTGGACCTGCTGCCGCCGATCGTCACCCGGGCGATACGTCGAGCTCTCGCGCCCGGCGCTCAGGGGGTCACGCGGCGTCCGTTCGCGCAGTAGCCCCGCTCGACCTCCGTCGGAGCCCTGGCCGAGGAGACGCTCCGCTAGACCTTCCCGGCCAGGTTCTGCGTGCCGATCACGGAGATGAGATCCAGCTTCTCGGCGGCCTCGGTGCCCGGTTCCGCCGAGTAGACGAGGATGTGCAGGTCGTTCTCCTCCACCCGCAGCAGGTCGCAGTCCAGCGTGAGCACACCCACCTGCGGGTGCTCGACGGTCTTGCGCGAGGCCGCCAGCCGGCCGACGACGCCCGCGTCCCAGAGCTCAGCGAACTGCTCGCTCTTCGAACGCAACTCCGTTATGAGGCGCCGTAGTTGATGGTCGCCGGGATAGCGGGCGGCGGTCGTCCGCAGCTCCGCGACCATGCCGACCTGGAAGGCTCTCCACTCCTCCGGGGTGTGCCGCACCCGGCTAGGAAACCCGAGGAAGTTGCGCCACACGCCGTTGCGTTCGAACCCGCGCAGGCCGGACGGGTCGCCCATCAGCGCCGCATACATCGGGTTGGCCAGCAGCAGCGTCATGGCCGCGTCGGAAACCGCGACGGGCGTGTCCACCAACCGGTCAAGGAGCCGCTGGACGCTCGGGGTGATGAACCCGGGCACCACGTCAGGACCCGGCGGCACCAACTCAGCAAGACGGAACAGATACGTGCGCTCGTCCCCGGACAGTCGCAGCGCCCGGGCCAGCGCCTCGACGACCTGCCCCGAGGGGTTGGCCGCCCGCCCCTGCTCGAGACGCGTGATGTAGTCGACCGAGATCCCGGCAAGCAGGGCCAGCTCCTCGCGCCGCAGACCGGCCGCCCGCCGATGGCCGCCGGAGGGCAGCCCCGCCGCCTCCGGAGCGACCCGGTCGCGCCAGCGCCGCAGCGTCCGTCCGAGTTCCGTCGCAGTCATGCCCCCAGTGAACACCGCGGCCCGCGCATGTGCCTGGTACCACGAGTCCCAGGAAGAAGGGTCTCCTGGCTGATCGGGATGACCCGCCGCAGTCTGGACGCATGACGACAACACTGATCACCGGAGCCAACAAGGGCATCGGCCACGAGACCGCCCGTCAGCTCATCGCCGCAGGCCACACCGTGTACGTGGGGGCCCGCGACGCCGAGCGCGGACGACGGGCCGCCGAAGAGCTGGGCGCACGCTTCGTCCTGCTCGACGTCACCGACGACGCCACGGTCGAGGCCGCGGCCAAGACCATCGAGGCCGACGGCGGACTCGACGTACTGATCAACAACGCCGGGATCGAGACCCGCGGCGAGGGAAACAGCGTGCCCACCGCCGAGACCCTGACCGCCGACCAGATGCGCAACACCTTCGAGACGAATGTCTTCGGCGTCGTCCGCGTGACCCACGCCTTCCTGCCCCTGCTGCAGCGCTCGGCCGCGCCGGTCGTGGTCAACGTCAGCAGTGGCCTCGCCTCGCTGACCCACCTCTCCGACCCGGACCACCCCGCGCACTTCTACCCGGGCGTCGCCTACCCGGCGTCCAAGACCGCGGTCAACATGCTCACCGTGCAGTTCGCGAAGGCGTTCCCGAACATGCGGATCAACGCCGTCGAGCCCGGCTTCACCAAGACGGACCTCAACGGCAACACGGGCACCCAGACCGTCGAGCAGGCCGCCCGCATCATCGTGCGCCTGGCACAGACCGGCCCCGACGGCCCGACCGGCGACTTCTTCGACATCAACGGCCGACTGCCGTGGTGACGCGGCGCGCGCCGGTCGTTTGACCGGAGCCGGCTTCCGGCCGTTCCCTCCGTGGTCAGTTCCCGCGGCCCGGAAAGAAGTTCGAGGAATTCGAGGTGGAGGGGCGGACACGGTGCGAAACCGCCCCGAATCCCCGAGGCTTCGTTCTCTGGTCCGCCTGCTGGACCGGAACCGCCTAGCGGCGGGTGAGGCGGGTGAGAGTGACCCCGTTGGTGAATGCGGTGCGTTCGGCGACGTCGAAGACGGTGGGGTCGAAGGCACCGTCGACCACTGAGATTCCGGTGCCGGCAATGACCGGGTAGGTCTTGATCAGCAGTTCGTCGATCTCAGGCAGCAGGGTGCCCGCGAGCCGGCCGCCTCCGCAGAGCCAGATGTCCAGGCCGGCGCCTGCCTCGCCCTTGAGCTCGCGGACGAGGGCAAGCGGGTCGTTCGGCACGACGGTGACGGCTGGGTCGGTGTCCGGCTTCAGGGTGCTGGACACCACGTACTGGCGCAGGTGCGCGTACGGGCTGGTGATCCCGTTGTCGAGGGCGGGGCGGTAGGTGCCGAGCCCCATGACGACGGTGTCGAAACGCCGGCTGGGCGCGTCGGCGACGCCAACGGCCGCCCGGTAAGCGGTCGGGATGGTCTCCGGGTACAGCGCGTTCATCCAGGTCGAGTAGTCGGCGGCCTGCTGCTCCTCGCCCTGCGGAAAGAAGTCGAACTCGCCGCAAGGGCCGGCGATGCGGCCGTCGAGCGTGACGCCGACGTAGTACACGAGCTTTCGCACAGCGGTCCCCCACACGTAGTACTCTGACTGAAGTGGTTTGAATGTAGTACTACAGTTGGAGTGGTGTCAATGGTGAGACGGAACGACCAGCGGCGCGCTGCCCTCGTTGACGCGGCGATCGAGGTGCTGGCCCGGGAAGGCGCACGAGGCCTGACTTTCCGGGCCGTGGATGCCGAGGCGATCGTTCCCGCCGGCACGGCGTCCAACTACTTCGCCAGCCGCGACGATCTGTTCACACAAGCGGGCGCCCGGGTTTACGAGCGACTCCAGCCGGACGAGGCCACGATCGCCCGCCAGCGGGCGGCCGGCCGCGACCAGGAAACCTACGCTGAACTGATGCGCGAACTCGTCGGCCGCGTCGCCTCCTTCCGTACCGGCTACCTCGCGCTGCTGGAACTCCGCCTTGAGGCCACCCGCCGCCCTGAACTGCGCAAGGTGCTCACGGAGCGAGTCCGAGCAGACGTCGACGCCAACATCGCCTATCACGAGGCTTCCGGCCTCCCGGGCGACGCCACGGCCGTCAAGCTGCTCATGCTGACGCTGAACTGGCTGATCGTTGAGCAGCTCACCTTGCCGGACGTCTTCACGGAGGAGGAGCGTGAACAACTGGTGACGGCCGCCGTGGAGCGCATCGTGGCGGCGGAGTAGAGGGCTCGGCCCCAGAAAACCTCGGCATGTGCCCGCCCTTGCTTCCGTCCGCTGACCCGAAAGGAACGGCCTGGTTCGCCCCGTCGAAGCGAACGGGGCCAACGGCCTGACGCGAGCGCCCGCCAGGATCAGGAGCTGAGATGCTCATGCAGCATCTCACGGTCACGCCACCGACCCGGGCACCGGCGCTCCACTGGTAGGCCCGTCGATTTCCGTGGCGTGGATCACATGTGTGAATTGAGTGGGGGCACCTGTCGGTTTCCGTACCCCTGCATGACGAGTGACGCCCGGATGCAAGCATGAGGCGCCATGACAGCAGGGTGGTGTTCTCGCACGATACGGGCCGCGGTGTTCGCGGCCGTCTGCGTGCTGCTCGCCGCCCTGGGCCACATCCTGATGTCCGGCAGCGATGTGCCCGCCGGGGCGCTCGCCGCCGGAACGGGCGCCACCGGGGCCGTCGGCTGGTGCCTGGCGGGGCGGGAGCGTGGGCTGCCGTTGATCGTGGCGGTCGTGGTCGCCGTCCAGACGGTGCTGCACGAGGCGTTCTCGCTCGCCCAGTCGGTGACCGAGGCGTCCGGCTCGTCGGCCACCACGGACATGAGCGGCATGGGCTCGATGCACATGGACTCCATGGACATGGCCCACATGGATCACATGGGGCGCATGGGTCATGCAGCGGCCGGCGCTTCGTCGGCGGTGGGCATGCTCCTCGCCCACCTCTTGGCCGCGCTGCTGTGCGGGCTGTGGTTGGCGTACGGCGAGAAGGCCGCCTTCCGTATCGTCCGGGCCGTCGCCGGATGGCTGGCCGCCCCGCTGCGGCTGCTGCTCGCCCTGCCGGACACCCCGGAGCGCCCGCGCCCAGACCTGAGGCGCCGCCGCTCGCACCGCGAGCCCCGACTCCTCCTACTCGTTGACGCCATCACCTCTCGGGGACCTCCCGTGGGGACGGCTGTCGCCTGACGACAGCCGGCTTCCCGAGGCTGCCCGTGCGCGCCTCGGGCCACGGCCGTACGGCCGCACCGGCGCCGTAGCGCCCTCGTGCCGTAGGCCGTACCCCCACTCACCGGACCGCTCTCGCCCTCGCGCGCCCCGGTCCGGATCACGGTCGACCTGAGAAGGACACCAGGTGATTACCTCTGCCTTGCCGACCTCGAGCGCCACACAGGACAGAGCGGCGGCGCTCGACGCGTCGATCACGGCCTGGGCGCTCGCCGCCCGGAGCGGCGATACGGATGCCGTCGAGCGGTTCGTGCGCGCCCTGCAGCGCGATGTCCAGCGCTACGTCGCCCATTTGTGCGCCGACCCGCAGGCGGTGGACGACCTCGCGCAGGACACCTTCCTGCGCGCACTGGGCAGCCTGCACCGCTTCGAGGGCCGTTCCTCGGCGCGTGCGTGGCTGCTGTCCATCGCCCGCCGGGCCGTCATCGACAGCTACCGCCACGCCGCCGCCCGCCCCCGCCTCTCCGACGCAGCGGACTGGCAACTGGCCGTCGAACTGTCCCAGCCGTGCGACCTGCCCGGCTTCGACGACGGCATCGCCCTGCTGGACCTGCTGGCCGCGCTGCCCGACGAGCGCCGGGAGGCGTTCATCCTCACCCAGTTGGTCGGTCTCCCGTACGCAGAGGCCGCCGAGGTCAGCGACTGCCCGATCGGCACGGTCCGCTCCCGCGTGGCCCGCGCCCGGGCCGGCCTCATGGACCTGCTGGAAGCCGCGGAGGAGCCTGCTGTGCCGGCGGCGGTCTGAACCCTCGTACGAGGGTGCCGGGGCGGTCGCCTCGGCACCCTCTGCAGCACCTCATGCGTGATACCGGGCCGTGCCGCGGCCATCAAGAAGCCGCCCACCGAGGAACGGCTTCTCCACCCGCGAGCAGCTGAAGCGTGTGGGTGCGAGCCAACAGTTACGTCACCGACGTCGACGCCTGCTCAAGGAGCTCCGCCTGTGGTCGGCCGCCAAGAACAACACGTACGGACGTCTCCGTCATTGACCGCCGCGGCGCAGCCGCACGCGGTACGAGTAGTGCTCGGGCAGGAAGTGGCTGATGGCCAGTTCGACGAGCTGCCCGGCGACCGTCTGGTAGACGCGGTCGATGCGCAGCAGGGCCCGGCCCGGTTCACAGCCCAGGTGTTCGGCGATCTCCGGCGAGGCTTCGGCGACGGTGATGCTCTGCTCGGCCTCGGCGATCGGTTCGGGCAGCCGCTGGTCGAGCAGGCCGATGACGGTGAAGGTGTTCGGTGTGCCGGGTAGCGTCAACTCCTCGACGCACTGCAGCAGTTGGCCGACGGCGGGCGGCAGCCAGACCGACGTGTGGCAGAACGCGACGTCGTCGTGCAGCCGTAGAAATGCCAGCTTGTGCACCCGGTCCGTGTTCAGGCCCAGTCGTCCGGCCGCGTCGACGTCGACCCGTCGGTGCAGGGGCGTGACCACGTCCATACGGGTGTCGATGGACAGCCCCATCAGGTCGTCCACCGAGCCGAACTGCCGCAGGTACTGCTCCTCGCGGGACGTGGCGAACGTGCCGCGCCCGGGCACCCGGTAGACCAGTCCCTCGGCCACGAGGTCCTGGAACGCCCGGCGCACGGTCTGCCGGCTCACACCGTAGGTCTCGGCCAGCTCCGTCTCGGTGGGCAGCCGGACACCGTCCGGGTAGTCGTTCCGCAGGACCGCCGCCCGCAACGCTCTTCCGAGCCGCGCGTAGGTGCTCTCCCGCTGCGGCTGCTCAGCCATCGAGACCGCCCCTTGCCACCAACTGTGCGGCGATCACGTTCCGTTGGATCTCGTTCGTGCCCTCGCCGACGATCATCAGGGGTGCGTCGCGGAAGTACCGTTCCACGTCGAACTCCGTCGAGTAGCCGTAACCACCGTGAATCCGTACCGCGTTGAGCGCGATCTCCATCGCCGTCTCCGACGCGAACAGCTTCGCCATGCCCGCCTCCATGTCGACCCGGCGCCCTGCGTCGGCCTCCCGGGCCGCGTACAGCGTCAGTTGGCGGGCGGCCGTGAGCTTGGTCGCCATGTCGGCGAGGTAGTTGCCGATGGACTGGTGGCGCCAGATCGGTTTGCCGAACGACTCCCGTTCCTGGGCGTAGCGCAGCGAGTCCTCCAGGGCCGCCCGCCCCACGCCGAGTGCCCGGGCGGCGACCTGGAGCCGCCCGGTCTCCAGCCCCTTCATCATCTGGGCGAAGCCGTGGCCCTCCTCGCCGCCCAGCAGGGCGTCGGCCGGTACGCGGTAGTCCTCGAAGGACAACTCGCAACTCTCGACGCCCTTGTAGCCGAGCTTGGGCAGATCGCGGGAGACGACGAGGCCCGGGCCGTGCTCGGAGAGCAGGACCGAGATGCCCGTATGGCGGGGGCTGGCGGCCGGGTCGGTCTTGCACAGCAGCGCGATCAGGCCGGCGCGGCGGGAGTTGGTGATCCAGGTCTTCGCCCCGTTGACGACGTACTCCTCGCCCTCGCGGCGCGCGATCGTCGTCATCGCCTGGAGGTCCGAGCCGCCGCCCGGCTCGGTGAGCGCCATCGTGGCGCGCACCGCCCCGGTCGCCAGCCTCGGCAGATACCGCTGCTTCTGCTCCTGGGTGCCGTACAGCACCAGGAGTCGGGAGACGACGGTGTGCCCGCCCATCGCTCCGGCCAGGCTCATCCAGCCGCGCGCGAGTTCCTCGGTGACGAGTACGAAGCAGGGTGTGGAGACAGGGTTGCCGCCGTACTCCTCCGGGACGGCCAGACCGTAGATGCCGAGTTCCTTCATCCGCTCGACGAGGTTCTCGGGATAGGTGTCGGTGTGCTCCAGCTGCTGGACGACGGGCTTGACCTCCTTGTCGACGAACTCCCGCACGGTCCGGACGACGAGGCGTTCGTCGTCGGAGAGGAGGTCCAGGACGCTCATGGGGCGCAACTCCACATCGTCGAGGGTCAGATGACGGCGTCGGCGCGCAGCGCCCGCAGCTCGTCGGGGGAGAGGCCTAGGCCGGTGAGGATCGCGTCCGTGTGCTCGCCCACCGCCGGGACGGGATCCATGCGCGCGGGGATGCCCGCGAGGTCGGCCGGGGGGAGCAGCGCCTGCACCGTCGCCCCGGGCACGGCCACCTCGCGCCAGCGCTCGCGGGCCGCCAGCACCGGATGGTCCAGGAACGCGGCGACGTCGTTGACGCCGGCGCACGCGATGCCGATGTCCTCGAGGTCCTTGAGGATCTCCTCGGCGTCGGAGCGGGCGCAGCGCTCGGCGACGATCGCGTTGATCTCGTCGCGGTGTGCCACGCGGTCGGAGCCCGTCGCGAAGCGCGGATCATCCGTCAACGCCGGTCGGCCGAGGAAGTCCGCACACAGGACGGCCCACTCGCGCTCGTTCTGGATGGAGAACAGCACCTGCTTGCCGTCGGCCGTCGTGAAGGCGCCGTACGGTGCGATGGTGGCGTGGTGGGTGCCGAGCCGGGCGGGCTGACTGCCGCCGTAGCGCGTGTAGTTCGCAGGCTGGCCCATCCACTCCGCCAGCGCCTCGAACAGGGACACCTCCACCGGGTGCGTCCGGCCGGTGGTGGCTCGCGTGTAGAGGGCGGTGAGGACGCCCGTGTAGGCGTACATCCCGGCGGCGATGTCGGCGACCGAGATCCCGACACGCGCCGTCTCGTCCGCGGTTCCGGTCAGCGAGACCAGGCCGGTCTGGCACTGCACCAGCAGGTCGTACGACTTGCGGTCGGCCCACGGCCCGCTGGTGCCGTAGCCGGAGATCGTGCACGGGATCAGCCGCGGGTAGCGGTCGGCGAGTGCGTCGACGCCGAGGCCCAGCCGGTCGGTGGCGCCGGGCGCGAGATTCTGCACGAACACGTCGGCGCCGTCGAGGAGTCGGTGCAGGATCTCCATGCCCCGCGGGTCCTTCAGGTCCAGGGTGAGGGACTCCTTGGAGCGGTTGAGCCAGACGAAATAGCTGGAGTGGCCGTGCACCGTCGTGTCGTAACGGCGTGCGAAGTCGCCCTCGCCCGGCCGCTCCACCTTGATGACCCGGGCGCCGAGATCGGCGAGCTGCCGGGTGGCGTAGGGAGCGGCCACGGCCTGCTCCAGGCTGACCACCGTGATGCCCGTCAGGGGAAGCTGGTGCACCGTCATGTCTCCTGGCCCTCGTAGGGGATGTACGGGACGAGTGTCTGCGCCGCCGGACGCCGCACCGCGTCGTCCGTGAAGCTGTCGAAGCCCGGATAGTCGTCGAACAGCGCCGCGGCCGCCACGTGCGGCCGGGAAAACATGCCTTCCAGGCCGGTCGCCGGGCGGTACTCACGGACCCACTGGGGGAGGGCACGGGCGACGGTCAACGGGCCCCCAAGGGTTAGGTACCTGCCTCCGCCCAGATTTGTACGGCCGAATCCGTGGCCCTGTCAACGCTGTCGTCAGTGCCCTGACCTGTGTCTTGGCGCACCATCGCGATGTGTCGGAGCAGACATCGGGACCCTGGCGAGACTTTGTACACAACAATGCGGCGGGCTGAGGGCCAGGCGGCCGTCGCCGCCCCGACGTCAGCGCCACGTCAGGGTTTGCCCGAGGCGCGTCAGCGTTGCGTCATGAGACGGCGAGTCATCGGGGCGGGCTGGCATGGCGTCATCGATGCGTCCCGTTCCGCCTCCCCGCGTTCGGGGCGCCCCACTCGCGCGGCCCGGACCACCCGCAAGGTCCGTGCCGAGCTCACCGAGGCGTGCACGGCGGCCAGCTGCCCGTGCCCCGCCTGATCATCGAACCGGGGCGGGCCATCGCCGGACCCGCGGGCATCGCTCTCTGTCGCGTGCTCGTCGTCAAGCGCACCGGCGGTCGCGCGCACGTCGCCGTCGACGGCGGCATGAGCGACAACCCGGGCCCGGCCCTGTACGGAGTGCACCACGCGCCCCGGCTCATCGGCCGCCCCATCACCGCCGACCGGGCGCCGGTCACCGTCGTCGGCCGGCACTGCGAGGCCGGCGACGTGCTCGCCGCCGACGTCGAACTCCCCGCGGACGTACGCCCCGGAGACCTGCTCGCCGTCCCCGTCGCCGGCGCCTACCACCTCTCCATGGCCTCCGGCTACAACCTCGTCGGCCGCCCACCCGTCACCGCGGTGCGCGCCGGTCGTGCCCGGCTCCTCGTACGCAGGGAGTCCCTGGACGACATCCGCAGCCGCGACGTGGGCCTGTGAGCGGGTTGCAGAAGGCCGTGAGCGCGAAGCTGCGGTTCCTTGGAAGTCTCAGCTCGCTCGGACTCAGATGTCCCGCCCGGGATCGCACAGCACCATCACCGCGCGGGCCACCAGTTCGCCCGCGCCGCCGAGTTCCCTCCGGTAGCGGCCCGTTATGCCTCGTACCGTCTCCGCGAAGGCCGGATCGGCGGCGCGGGCGCGGGCCGGGGGCGGGAGTTCCCGGGCCATCGCCCGGCGGCGTGCGAGGAGCGCGATGATCTCGTCGTCGAGGCGCTCGATCTGATCGAGTGACAGGTCCGTCGTCAGCCCGGCCGCGTGGTTCGTCATCAGAAGGGATCTCCGTTTCGCCGGCGGGGGCCGGATCGCGGCTCCCGTCCGTCCTCATCGCAGTTGGTCCTTCCTCACCTTGCCCGCCGCGATGAGCGGCAACTCCTCACGGAACCCGACGGATCGGAGCCGGCCGCTCAGGCCGCTTCGTCGACGCTCGGCTGCGCCATCTTCGCGGGGTCCGCGATACGGCGGGGCAGCAGCAGCGGCGTGGCCAGGACGAGGACACCGGCGAGAGCGATCGCCGCGCGGGGGCCGGTCAGGCCGGCCAGCAGGCCCCACAGGGCGGTCATCGCGGCGGTCGTCGCCTTGGTGGTGACCGACCATGCGGAGAGCGCACGCGCCACCCGGCCCGGGTCCGTCTGCCGCAGCCGAATGGTGGAGTACACCGGGTTGAAGACGGCACACGACATGATCACGCCCAGCTCCACGACCATGACGAGCACCAGCCCCGCCGTGCCGCGCCCGACGAAGGCGAGGCCGATCGGCCAGCACGCGCGCAGCGTCCCCGCGACGAGCAGCACCCGGCGCTCACCGAACCGCGGCACGAGCCGACGGGCCAGCCGTGAGCCGATCAGGCCGCCGATGCTGGGTAGGGAGAAGGCCAGGCCGTACTGCCAGGCCGCGAAGCCTAGATCGCCGACCATCAGCACGGCGAGCAGCGGAAGCGACACCATGATCAGGGCGTTGTACAGCACCGTGTTGAAGAACAGGGGCCGCAGCGTCGGATGGGACAGGATGTACCGCCATCCTTCGAGCAGGCTGCCGACCGGTGCCTGTCCGGGTGCCGAGGCCGGCCGTACGGGATGCGTCTCGGTCCCGCCGATCGCGCGGATCCCGATGGCCGACAGCAGGAAGCTCACCGCATTGGCCACCACGGTCATCACCGGCCCGAACAGGCCCATCGCGGCCCCGCCCAGGGGCGGCCCCAGGATGGTCGCGGTCCACTGGGTGGCCTCGAACCGTGCGTTCGCGGCGAGCAGGTCCTCCGGCGGCAGCAGCGATTTGACGAAGGATCCGCTCGCCGCGGTGAAGCTGATGTCGGCCGCTCCGACGACGATCGACACAACCAGAAGTTGTACGAAGGTGAGCGCACCGAGCGCGAAGGCGACCGGAATGGTCAGCAGCACCCCACAGCGGACCAGATCCATGAACATCATCACGGGCCGCTTGCGACGGAACTCCATCCACGGTCCGAGCGGCGTCGCCACCACCGCCCCCACCGCGAGCCCGGCCGCCGACAGCACCGCCACCTCGGTCGCCCCGGCATGCAGCACGATCACCGCTATCAGCGAGAACGCGTCGAAGGCGAGCCATGTCCCGATCGCGCTGACCGTGTAAGCCCCCCACAGCCATCCGAACTGCCGCCCCAGCGCCCGCCCGCCCCGCATGCCGGTCTCCCCGTCCGCCCGAATCCTGACCGGCGACATCAAAGCCGGTCACGCGGCACGGGGGCAAACAACCGACGCGCCGGTCGTCCGACAACCGGTAGTTGTAGGACCACCGGCAACAGGGCGTTGTAGAAAAGGGCGCGTGGACATCGACGCAGTGCGCACTCGCGTGGACATCGACGCAGTGCGCACTTTCGTGGCCGTCGCGGACGCCGGACAGTTCCGGGAGGCCGCCCTCGGCCTGGACGTCACCCAGCAGGCCGTCTCCAAGCGGGTCGCCGCGCTGGAGAAGGACCTCGGCGCGCGGCTGTTCACCCGCACGGCGCGGGGCGCCCAGCTCACCGTCGACGGCCAGGTCTTCCTGCCCCATGCCCGCGAACTGCTGCAGGCCGAGGAACGCGCCGCGGCCTCCGTACGGCCCGGCCGCCGTGCCCTGCGCGTCGACGTGATCGGCCGTCGGCTCGCCCCGGCCGACCTGATCCGGGACTTCCACCGCGCCCACCCGGACACGGCCCTCGACGTCGTGACGCTCTTCGACGCCGACGCGGCGATCTCCGCGGTGCGCTCCGGCACCATCGACGCGTCCTTCCGCGCGCTCACGATTCCCGCCCGGCAGCTGCCCGAGGGCATCGAGGCGGCCCGCGTCCACGACGAGCCCCTCGAACTCCTCACCGGACCCCGGCACGCGCTCGCCTCGGCCCGCGCCGTCACCCCGGCCCAGCTGTCCGGGCACCGGATCTGGATGCCCGGCAACGTCGCGGGCACCGAATGGGCCGCCTACTACGACGACCTGGCCGCGGCCTTCGGCTTCACCATCGAGGTCACCGGCCCCGACTTCGGCACCGAACCGCTCCTCGACACCATCGCCGACTCCTCGCTGCTCGCCACCTTCGTCGGGGTACAGACCCGCATGGTCTGGCCGGCCGACCACGACCTGCGCCGCATTCCCCTGCGCGACCCGACGCCCGTCTACCCGCACTCGATGATCTGGCGCGCCGACAACCCGCACCCGGCCCTGGCCTCGCTCCGCGCCCACCTCGGCACCGCCCGGCGGGACGCCGACACCTGGACCCCGAAATGGGCCCAGTGACGGTCAGGTGAGCGGGTCCGGGTCGCGGCCGGTGCGCGGCCCCCGGTCCAGGGCGGCGATCGCGGCCGGGCTCCTCCGCGCCGAGGGCGAAGTCCAAGACGTCGATGTTCTCGCGGATGCGGGCGGGTGTGACGGCCTTCGGGATCATCACGTTGCGGAGCTGGAGGTGCCGGCGCAGCACCACCTGCATCGGCGACTTGCCGTACCGCTCGGCGATGTCCGTCAGCGCCGGCTCGGCGCGCAGTTCACGCTGCCGGCGGCCGGGGTGCAGTTCGATCTGGTTGACGGCCGGCACCAGCGCGCTGCCTCCCGCGGCTGGGCGGGCTGGAAGTCGGAGCCACCGGCCGCGCGGAGCCGCCCGTCGGCCCGCAGGCTTCTCGATGGCCTGGCAGGACTCCCGGTACAGGTCGTGGTCCGGCGTGAGTCCGTGGGTGAGGTGCACCTGGCCGGAGGAGGCGGGCGCGGCGCCGACGCCGGCTTCGTTGCCGTGGACGGAGGCCCTGTCGGTGCTGCGGTATCCGGCTTCCAGTGCGGTGTTCACCGCTGCGGTGGTCTCGGGATCGGGACCGGGAAGACGCCGCGGCCGAGCTGGGGGATCTCGACGTCGTTGTCGAGGGTGACGGGGGCGGCGAGGGTCAGGTGCGTTGTGCTCCAAGCGAGTTGGCGGATCAGTGCCGTGTGGCGGCCGGGGTGTGCTCGGCGGGTGCGGACGTGGCCACGACCCGGCCCGTCGGACGGGTGCGGCGGTCGAGGGAGGCCGCCAGGAAGGACAGGAGCAGCGCGCTGCCGGCCAGCAGGGCGCCGACCCAGTTCGGTGCCGTGTAGCCGAGGCCGGCCGAGATGACGAGGCCGCCGAGCCAGGCGGACAGCGCGTTGCCGAGGTTGAAGGCGCCGATGTTGGCGGCGGAGGCCAGCGTCGGGGCGGCCGAGGCCTGGTCGAGCACCCACTTCTGCAGCGGGGGCACGGAGGCGAAGCCCAGCGCACCGATCAGCGTCAGGGTGATGGCGGCGAGGACCTTGTTGTGGGCGGTCGCCGTGAACAGCAGCAGCGCCAGGGACAGGGCACCGAGCGCGGTGAACAGCATGGGCATGAGGGCACGGTCGGCGAACCGGCCGCCCACCAGGTTGCCCAGGAACATCCCGGCCCCGAACAGCACCAGCAGCCAGGTCACCGCACCGGCCGAGTAACCGGCGACCTCGGTCATCATCGGCGTGATGTAGGTGATCGCGGCGAACACCCCGCCGAAGCCGAGGACCGTCATCGCCATCGCGATCCACACCTGCACGTTGCGGAAGGCGGCGAACTCGGTACGGATGGTGCCGGACTCCGGACGGCCCGGCTCGGGCACCAGCTTCGCCACCCCGACGAGGCCCGCGATGCCGAGCGAGGCGATCGCGGTGAAGGTGACCCGCCATCCGGCAGCCTGGCCGATGTACGTCCCCAGCGGGACGCCCACGACGTTGGCGACGGTCAGGCCCGTGAACATCAGGGAGATCGCGGACGCCTTCTTCTCCGGCGCTACCACACCGGCCGCGACCACGGAGCCGATGCCGAAGAACGCACCGTGCGCGAGGGAGGCGATCACCCGGCCGACGAGCATGACGCCGAAGGTGGGGGCGAACGCGGACAGGGTGTTGCCCACCACGAACAGGCCCATGAGGAACATGAGCATCTTCTTGCGGGAGACCTTGGTGCCCAGGACCGTCAGCACAGGCGCACCGAATACGACGCCCAGGGCATAGCCGGACACGAGCCAGCCGGCGGTGGGGATGGAGACGCCGAAGTCACCCGCGACCTCGGGCAGCACGCCCATGATCACGAATTCCGTGGTGCCGATCCCGAAGGCCCCGATGGCCAGGGCCAGGAGCGCGAGAGGCATGGGAAGTACCTTCCAGGCGATTGCATGTAACGCTTACAGGCGTCGACAATAGTTGCAGACGCGCTATAAATACAACCGCATCGAATCGCCTGAGCGGGTAGCAGGTGTCTGCAAGTATTTGGCCAAACGAAAACCCCCGCAGCGCGGCCCGGCGGCGGGGGTCTTGGTCTCAGGCGGGAACTCGGAGCGTCTCGACGGCTTGGACCAGCGGGGCGAGCTCCGGGCTCCGGGCGGCCTCGTCCAGGGCCTCGCGCAGGGCCGCCTCGTTGGTCGGGCGGGCCTCCTCCAGGAGTCGGAGGCCGGCCTCGGTGACGTTGGTGTAGATGCCGCGCCGGTCGGTGGGGCACAGGTAGCGGGTCAGCAGCCCGCGGTCCTCCAGGCGCGTGACCAGCCGGGTCGTGGCGCTCTGGCTGAGGACCACCGCGTCGGCGACCTGCTTCATCTGCAGGTGCCCGCCCTCCCCGTCGTGCTGCCGGCTCAACACGTCCAGCAGGGAGTACTCGCGCACGCTCAGATCGTGCCCGGCCTGCAGGGCGCGCTCGATGTGGGCCTCGATCCTGCCGTGCAGCAGCGACAGGGCGGACCAGCTCGACGCGAGCGCGGTGAGCGCCGGATCCGTCGCGGTCATGGGCTGGGTCCTCCGTCCCGAAGTGCCTGCGGTTCAGGATAGGACATGGGTGAAATTTTCGGCGAGGGCTGGTAGAGCGCGTATGCAAGGGTGCCGGGTCGCGGCCGCGGGCGTCCGCCTGATACACCCATGGCATGGCAGACGAGGAATCGGGCCGTTTCGCAGCGGGGCAGACCGCGCTCGTCGTACCCGTACCCGAGGCGGAAGCGGTGGTCCGGCCTTGGCGGGACCGTTTCGACCCGGCGGCCCGATCCGGTGTCCCGGCCCACGTCACCGTGGTCTTCCCCTTCCTGCCCGCCTCCCTCGTGGACGCCGGGACCTGCGCCGCCCTCGACGAGATCTTCGGGCACCACCGCTCGTTCGAGGTGCGGTTCGAAGAGTCCGGGCGGTTTCCCGGCGTGCTCTACCTCGCGCCCACCCCCGACGCTCCGTTCCGCGGACTCACCGAGGCAGTCGTCGAACGCTGGCCGGAAGCCCCGCCGTACGGCGGAAAGTACGAGCCCCACCCGCATCTCACGGTCGCCCAGGGCCAGGACGAGGCCGTGCTGGACGAGATCGAGGCCGGCCTGCGCCCCGACCTCCCCTTCGCGGCCCGCGTGCCCACCGTCGACCTCGTGGCCTACGACGGCACCGACTGGCTGCACCGGGCGTCGTTCGGCCTGCGGTAGCGGCCCGGGACCCACGCCGTCGCCGCCCGAAACACTTTGGCCACCGCACCGGCTTCGCCGATATCGTCCGGACTCCCGGCCGGCCGCACCGGCGGCCGACCCCTCCGGAAAGCGAACGCCATGACCAGCCCCCGACCGACGACAACCCTGTGGCGCCCCACCGGCCCCAAGGAGCTGGACCTGGTCCGTGAGCTGGAGTGGCGCGCCTGGCCGCCGCGGCTGCCCGAGCAGCCGATCTTCTACCCGGTGCTCAACGAGGACTACGCCATCAGGATCGCGCGGGACTGGAACGTCAAGCACAGCGGCGCCGGCTTCGTCACCCGCTTCGAGGTCGACACGGAGTTCCTGAGCCGGTATCCCGTGCGGCAGGCCGGCGGCGCAACCATCCTCGAGCTGTGGGTGCCGGCCGAGGAGCTGGACGAGTTCAACGCCCACATCGACGGCGAGATCCAGGTGGTCCACGAGTTCCGGTGAACGCCGTCCGTCGAGGGGCTACGGCCGCGCCAAGTGCCGCATCGTCAGGGCCAGTTGCAGCCTGAGCCGGCCCTGCGGGGTGCGCAGCGGCCAGCCGAGCAGGTGCTCGGCCTGGGTCAGGCGGTCCTGGAGCGTGGAGTGGTGCACGTTGATCTCGGCGGCCGCGGCGCGCTGGCTCGCCGTGGCGGCCACGGCGTGCAGCGTGGCCAGCAGTCCGGGCAGCGCGCCCGCCGCCGCCTCCAGGGCCCGCACGTCGGGAGGCGGCTCGGCGCCCGGTACGACGAGATCCGCGAGCAGCGCGATGCCGCCCAGCTCGTCGGCGTACACCACCCGCGGGCCGGGATCCTGTGGTGTGCCGTCGGCAGTGAACCGCAGGGCCGTGCGGGCCGCCGTCCACGAGCCCGGCAGGTCGAGCACGGGTACGGCGGGCCCCACGCCGAGGCGACCGCCGGGCAACTCGGCGTCGCTCGGCCGGACACCCGCACGGGCCGCCAGGATGCGGGGCGGGCCGTCTGAGGGGGCAAGGGCGCGGATCCGTACGGCAGGGACGGTGGGGTCGATGCCGAGGCGGCGGGCCGCGTGCAGCCGGGCCGGCTCGGGCACCGTGGCGTCGAGCAGTGTCTCGATCAGAGCCGGGTCGTCGGCGGGGGAGGCCGGGGCGCGGCCCCGGGTGCGGTCCAGGACCAGCCGTATCGCACCCGCGGCGCGCTCCAGGATCACCGCGTCGACGACGCTCGGTCCGGTACCCGCCCGCTCCAGCCAGAGGGCGGGGGCGCCGCCGGGCTCCAGTGCCGCGCTCGGCCAGTCCGGCTCCGGCGGCGCCTCGGTGTCCTTGCGGGTGCCGTCGGGCTCGACCCGCACCCGCACGCGCCGGCCGGCATCGACGAGCCGCGCGGGACATCCGGCCAGCACGGCCGCCCCGCGCACCAGCGCCTCCAGACCGGCCCTGGTCTCGGCCAGCCGGTCGAAGTAGGCGATGACCCGCACGGCGGCACCGGCATCGGGATCCAGCGCGGTCAGGCGCCCGGCCAGCTCTTTCATACGGGCCATGATGCGCCATGGCGCGTTCGGTGAGGAGCGCCTGCGGCGGACTGCGCTGCTGTCAGTGGACGGCGGGCGTCGGCAGTTCCGCACCGCCCGGACGGGCGAGAAGTCGTGCGGTCCCCGTGAAGTTCGCGCCCGTGTACAGACACAGGTTCCCCGAGGCGCAGTCCGCGCCGCCGTTGTCCGCCCACCCACAGGAGTCGTTGCCGCCACACGCAGCCGTGCCGGACGACCAGGCGGAGGCGGTGCCGACGAGACCGGCGACGGCGCACAGTGCGGCGAGCGCCACCGCGGTCGACGTGCTGCGGAAAGCCATGGCGTTCCCGTTCGACGACAGCCTGCCGGCGGTACTGGTCCACCCGGTCGACAAGACCGCCGTCGCGGACGCGCCCGTGGCCCCGGCCGGCTCGCCCGGCTCCTCGGACCCGCCCGCGGCCCTGCTGTACGAGACCGCACTCGCCCCAGAAGCTCGGGGTGTTGCGCGAGGCCGGCCTCGTCAGCAGCCGCCGGGACGGCGAGTACGTCCTGCACAGCATCGCCCCGCCGGGGCTGCGACTGTTCGGAAACCGTGCCGGAGCGGCGGCCGAGGGACACTCCTGGCCGCCGCCCGCGCCCGTTACCGCGCCAGCAACCGCCGCAGCCAGTCCAGATGGGCCGCCCGGGCCGCCTGGGACAACGTTGCCTGAGGGGCGAAGCCGTCGAAGCCGTGGAAGCCGCCCGGCCAGACGTGCAGCTCGGCCACTCCGCCGGCCTGCCAGATCCGGGAGGCGTAGGCCACGGTCTCGTCGCGGAAGGTCTCCGCCGAACCGACGTCCAGGAAGGCCGGCGGCAGACCGGACAGGTCCTCGGCGCGGGCGGGCGCGGCGTACGGCGGCACGTCCGGACCGCCGCGCTCCTCGCCCAGCAGCGCCGTCCAGCCGGTCTCGTTGGCGGTGCGGTCCCAGACGCCGAGGCCCGCCATCTGGTACGTGGACGGGCTGTCGTTGCGGTCGTCCAGCATCGGGCACATCAGTACCTGGCCGAGCGGCCGCGGCCCCTTGCGGTCCCGGGTCAGCAGGGCCAGCGCCGCACTGAGCCCGCCGCCCGCGCTGGCGCCCGCGATCACGATCCGCTCCGGGTCGGCGCCGAGTTCCTCGGCGTGCTCCGCCGTCCACAGCAGACCGGCGTACACGTCCTCGATCTGTGCCGGGTAGCGGTGCTCCGGAGCCAGCCGGTACTCCACCGACACCACGACCGCGTCCAGTTGCTGCGCCCACGCCAGGGGTACGTCCACACCGACCCGGTTGTTGCCGATGACCAGGCCGCCGCCGTGGACGTGGTAGACGACGGGCCGCGGACCGGCGGCCGGCGGGGCTGCGGGACGGCAGATCAGCAGGGAGATGTCGGGCGCGTTCTCGGGGCCGGGCACGGTACGGTCCTCGACCTCGAAGAACCCGCCCGCGGTCAGGTCGAGCTGGGCGAGCATCTCGATGCCCGGCCCCTGGCGCACCAGGTCGATCTCGTCGAGGGTGAGACCGGGTTGGACCACGTCCTTGATCAGCTCGAGTGCTGCGGCAAGTTCGGGATCGAACGGGGGCGGGACCAGGGTCATGGCTGTCTCCTCACGCACGGCGCGGCGGCTCCGGCCGACATGATTCACGCTCCGCTCGCGGTACGGACCGCCGCCGTCCGGCGGAACCTGCCCGCCGAACGGCGGGTGGCCGCCCGACACCTGCTCATCACCTTTTGTTCACGTAGGAGGGGTGGCAAGGGCCCCGAGCGCCGACAACGCTGTCATATCCCCCACCTGCATCAGGAGCACCGCCCGTGATTGTGTCCCTCACCGTCTGGCTGCTGACCGTCGCCGCCCTGTGCGCGCTCGTCGCCGTCGACTTCCTCGTCGGGCGAAAGCCGCACGACGTGTCCCTCAGGGAAGCCGGGACCTGGACGATCGTCTGGGTGGTGCTGGCCTGCCTCTTCGGTCTCGGCGTGTACGTCCACGGAGGCGGCGGGCCCACCGGCGAGTTCTTCGCCGGATACATCACCGAGAAGTCGCTGAGCGTCGACAACCTCTTCGTCTTCGTCCTGATCATGGGTAAGTTCGCGGTGCCCTCGCAGTACGAGCAGCGGGTGCTGATGGTCGGCGTGCTGGTGGCCCTGGTGCTGCGTGCGGGGTTCATCGCCGCCGGAGCGGCGATCATCTCCGCCTTCTCCTGGGTGTTCTACCTCTTCGGCGCGTTCCTGATCTGGACCGCCTGGAAGCTGATCCAGGACGCCCGCAAGGAGGAGCACGAGGAGGAGTACCAGGAGAACAAGCTGCTCAAGCTGGTGGAGAAGCGTTTCGGCGTGGCCGACCGCTACCACGGCACCAAGCTGTGGATCGAGCAGAACGGCAAGCGCGTGATGACGCCGATGCTGGTCGTGATGCTGGCGATCGGCTCCACCGACGTCCTGTTCGCGCTGGACTCCATCCCCGCCATCTACGGTCTGACCCAGGACCCGTACATCGTCTTCACCGCCAATGCCTTCGCGCTGATGGGCCTCAGGCAGCTGTACTTCCTGATCGGCGGACTGCTGAAGAAGCTGGTCCACCTCAGCTACGGCCTGTCGATCATCCTCGGCTTCATCGGCGTCAAGCTGGTGCTGCACGCACTGCACGAGTCCGGCGTCCACGTCCCGGAGATCTCCATCCCGGTCTCCCTCGGCGTGATCTGCTCGGTCCTCGTCGTCACCACCATCACCAGTCTGCGGGCGTCGAAGAAGCAGGAGACGCAGGCGGCGCAGGAGCACCTGGACGCGGCGGAAGCAGGCGGCGCCGGCCAGACGCGCGCTTGACTTCGAGAGCGCTCGAAGTTCTAGCGTCACCGAAGACGGCACGGGTCCAGGCGGACGGAGACGGTCATGCGGGTGGGCGTACACATCAACCGGTTCAACCACAGTGGCGGAGGGCCCGCCCTCGGCACGGAACTCGCCGCGACGGGCGCCGCGGCCGAGGCGGCAGGGATCAGCCGGCTGTCGGTCATGGACCACTACTTCCAGATGGAGTTCAACGGCGGCGCCGAGGACCCGATGCTGGAGGCCTACACGACCCTCGGCTATCTCGCGGGTCACACCTCCACCGTTCAGCTGGGTGCGCTGGTGACCGGCGTGACCTACCGGCACCCCGGACTGCTCGCCAAGATCGCCACCACGCTCGACGTCCTCTCCGGTGGCCGCGCCACCCTCGGCATCGGCGCGGCCTGGTACGACCGCGAGCACGAGGGCCTCGGCGTCCCGTTCCCGCCGCTCGCCGAGCGCTTCGAAAGGCTTGAGGAGACCCTGCGGATCTGTCTGCAGATGTGGGACCCCCAGGCCAACGGCCCCTTCAAGGGCAAGCACTACGAACTGGCCGAGACCCTGTGCGTACCGGCGCCGGTCAGCAGCCCCCACCCGGAGATCATGATCGGCGGCGGGGGCGAGAAGAAGACCCTGCGCCTGGTCGCCCGCTACGGCGACGCCTGCAACCTGTTCGCGACCTCGCCGGAGGAGGTCCGCCACAAGCTCGACGTGCTGCGCGGGCACTGCGAGGCCGAAGGGCGCGACTACGACCGGATCCGCAAGACGGTCGCCTACACGGGCGAGTCGGCCACAGCAGGAGACCTCGACGCCTTCACGCGGGACATCTCCGGCTACACCAAGCTGGGCCTGGACACCGTGATCCTGGTGCCGCGGCTCGGGGAAACCGCGGCGTGGATCGAGAGCTTCGCGGCCCCCGCCGTTCAGCGGCTGGCCGGGCTGGACTGAGGCTCCGCGGGACCACTGCGCGAGACGACGCGCATCCCCCAGCCGTCGACCACCCGGACCTGCAGCGAGCCGCAGCCGCAACGCGTCCACACCGTGCGGCCCGCCGCGGTGCTGTGCCTCGACACCACCTGGAAGGGCTCGGCGCCGTCCGGCCAACCGCAGTGCGGGCAGTTGGTGCCGGTCGTGCTGATCATGGCAACTCCTCGGTACGTCCTGACTGGTGAACCGTCGCGACACAGCCAGAGTGCAGCGCAGCATCCGTACACGTCCAGGTTGACTTTCTCGACGCGACCTTGAAGCCTGGGCTTCATGATTGACCTGCGCCGACTGCACGTCCTGCGGGCGGTGGCCCACTACGGCACGGTCACCGCGGCCGCCCGCGCCCTGCACTTCACCACGTCCGCGGCCTCCCAGCAGATCCGCCAGCTCGCCCGTGACCTCGGGGTCGACCTGCTCGAACCGCAGGGCCGCGGGGTGCGGCTCACGCCGGCCGCCGAGAGCCTGCTCGCGCACGCGGACGCGATCCAGGCCCGCTGGGAACAGGCCGAGCTGGACCTGCGCGCCGAACACGCCCCCGCCGGGCCGCTGCGCGTCAGCGGGTTCCCGGTGGCCGTCTCGGTGCTGCTGGCCCCGATGGCGGTCCGGCTGCACGAGCGCCATCCGCGGCTGTCCGTGCGCATCCAGGAGGCCGGTGTCCCCGGCAGCTTCGACCTGCTCTTCGAGGGGGAGAGCGACCTGGCCGTCGTCGAGGCCACCCCGCACAACCCACCCCTCGGCGACGCCCGCTTCGACCAGCAGCCGCTCCTGGACGACCCGTTCGACCTCGTTGTCCCCGAGGATCACCCACTGGCGGGGCGCGAGCGCGTCGACCTGGCCGAAGCGGCGCACGAGCACTGGATCGCCCCGGTGGCGGACAGCCCCTGCCGCCCGCATGTGCTGTCCGCCTGCGGGGAGGCCGGGTTCAGCCCGGACATCGTCCACCACGCGCTGGACTGGAACGTCACGGCCCATCTGGTCGCGAGCCGCCTCGGCGTCGCACTGGTCCCGCGGCTGGCCCAGCTGACCCCGCATCTGCCGATCACCCGCGTGCGCTGCACCGGCGACCCGCACCGCAAGCTGCTCACCTGCACCCGCCGGGGCGCCCGGGAACGGCCCGCGGTCGCGGCCGCGCTGCAGGAACTGCGCGAACTGGCGCCGACGGCGGTGGCCTGACACCCGGACCCGACGCGCTGAGGGGCCGGAGCTGATGCTCCGGCCCCTCAGGTTCTGCTGCGGTCGCGCCCGCTCAGGCGGCAGCGGCCTCGTTCGCGTGACCGTGGATGCGGGCGATGACCTCGGTCAGCTGCGCGGCGACCTCGGCGTCGTCGGCCGGGTGCGTCTCGGCGAAGCGGACCACGGAGCCGGGGATGGAGAGCTTGACGTCCTCCAACACCTTGCCGCCGGCGATGCCCACGGCCTTGCGGGTCTCGTCCTGCGCCCACACGCCGCCGAACTGGCCGAAGGCGGTGCCGACCACGGCGACCGGCTTGCCGCCGAAGGCGCCGGCGCCGTAGGGGCGGGACAGCCAGTCGATGGCGTTCTTCAGGACGGCCGGGATGGTGCCGTTGTACTCGGGGGAGAAGAACAGGAACGCGTCGGCGGCCTGCGCGGCCTCGCGCAGCTTGGCGGCGGCGGCCGGGACGCTGCCCTCGACGTCGATGTCCTCGTTGTAGAAGGGGATCTCGGCCAGGCCCTCGAACAGCACGACGTCCGCGCCCTCGGGGGCGAGCTTGACGGCCGCCTCGGCGAGCTGGCGGTTGTGCGAACCGGCGCGGAGGCTGCCGACGAGCGCAAGGATGCGAACAGACATGGGGTACTCCAGAGGATGCTGAAACATTGCCGTTACGATCCGGACCGAGGTCCGTTTATTGTTCTAGCACCCTAACCGGACCGCGGTCCAGTTTTCTTCCCGATGCTTTACGCTGTCTTCATGTCCGCCACGCTGCCGCCCTTCCCGAGGCCGCAAGAGCCCGCCGGCGAGCCCGAGTTGCTGCAGCTCAGCTCCGTCGGGGACGAGCCGTGCCTGCGCGCCGACGCCGCCCGCAACCGGGCCCGGCTGCTGGAGGCGGCCACCCGGCTGATCGCGGAGCACGGGGCGGCCGGGGTCACCATGGAGGCGGTCGCCGCGGCGGCCAACGTGGGCAAGGGGACCGTCTTCCGCCGCTTCGGCGACCGCACCGGGCTGCTGACGGCGCTGCTCGACCATTCGTCGAGGAAGCTGCAGGCCGACTTCCTCAGCGGACCGCCGCCACTGGGCCCCGGTGCGCCGCCCCTGGAGCGGCTGCGGGCGTTCGGGGTGGCGCTGCTCTACCGCTCGGCGGAGCAGCTCGACCTGCAGCTGGCGGCCCAGCCGGAGCCGACCCGCCGGTTCACGCACCCGTCGACCCGGGCCCTGACCATGCACGTCACGGTCCTGCTGCGGCAGATCGTGCCGCACGCCGACTGTGATCTGCTGGCCCGGACGCTGATGGGGTATCTCGACCCCGCCCTGATACACCACCTCACCGAGCAGTGCGGCATGCCCCTGGAACGCCTGGAGAAGGGCTGGGTCGACCTCGTCGACCGGGTGACGGGCACCGAGCCGCCCTGCTGACCCCCGACGGCGACGCCCCGCCTGTGGCTCCGGCCACAGGTTCTGCAAAGATGCCGTACGTCATGGTGCAGATACCGAAAACGCCCGCGTCCTCGTCGCCCGCACCGCGCTCCGTGCCCACGAGCGCCGATGTGGCCCGCCTGGCCGGCGTCTCTCGCGCGACCGTCTCCTACGTCCTGAACAACGCCAGCGCCGTACGGATCAGCGAGCCCACGCGCCGCCGTGTCCACGAGGCCGCCAAGGAGCTCGGGTACGTCCCGCACGCGGCCGCCCGCAGCCTGCGCGCCGGACACAGCCGCATGGTCCTGATGCCCGCGCCGAGCTTCCCGGTCGGCCCCCTCTACAGCCAGTTCATCAGCGAGCTGCAGTGGGCACTGGGCCGTCTCGACTACACGGTCGTGCAGTACGGCTCCGTCGGCGTGCACGGCGACGAGGCCGCCCGCGCCTGGGCCGAGCTGCGCCCGGTCGCGGTCCTGGTGCCCGGCCCCGGCTCCCTCACCCCGCAGGGCGTGACCGTGCTCAAGCGCTCCGGCGCCCGGGCCGTCGTCACCCTCGGCCCCGACTCCGTCGACGGCGCCCACGCCCTGCTGATGGACCACGAGGCCGTCGGCCACTGCGCCGGCAGTCATCTCTTCGACCGCGGCCACCGCCGCATCGGCGTCGTCGTACCCGAGGAGGACGGACTGGAGTCCTTCTCCCTGCCCCGCCTCGACGGAGTGCGCCGCGCCCTGCACGGCACGGACGCCACCGTCACCGAACTGCCCCTCGGCTACGAGGAGGAATCCGCCGCGCGCCTCGCCGCCCGCTGGCGGGAACTCGACCTGGACGCCGTGTTCGCGTACAACGACGAGTACGCGATGCTGCTGATGCGCGCCCTGCAGGACGCGGGAGTGCGCATCCCGGAGGACACGGCCGTGATCGGCGCCGACGACCTCATGCTCGGCCGGCTGCTCAGGCCCCGGCTGAGCACGGTCCACATCGAGCTGCCGTCCGGCCGCGACCTCGCCGAACTGGTCGACCGCGCGGTCCGCAACCCGGGCGCCGCGCCCGAGACGCACAAGGTGCTGGGAGCCACGGTGGTCCACCGCGACTCCAGCTGACGCCAGGGGAGGCGCCCATGCGCACGACGGTCGGCATCATCGGCGGTGGCCCCGCCGGACTGCTCCTGGCCCGGCTGCTGCACCGCACGGGCATCGACTGCGTCGTCCTGGAGGCCCGGAACCGCGAGTACGTCGAGCACCGCCAGCGCGCCGGAATGCTGGAACAGGGCACCGTCGACGCCCTGCGCGAGGCCGGCGCCGCCGAGCGCCTGAACGCCGAGGGCCTGGTCCACCAGGGCATCGAGCTGCGCTTCGACCGCGAACGCCACCACATCGACTTCCCGGCCCTCACCGGCGGCCGCACCGTCACCATCTACGCCCAGACGGAGATCGTGAAGGACCTCGTCGCCCTCCAACTTGCCGACGGGCCACCCCTGTTGTTCGAGGCGGAGGCCCTCGCGATCGAGAAGCCGGAGAGCGCCTCGCCCGTCGTACGCTTTCTGCACGAGGGCCGCGAGCAGACGCTGACCTGCGACTGGGTGATCGGCTGCGACGGGTTCCACGGCATCTCCCGCGACACCTTCCCCGCCGCGAGCAGCCGCGCGTACGCGCACGACTACCCGTACTCCTGGCTCGGGATCCTCGCCGACGTGGCACCCTCCTGCGAGGAGCTGATCTACGCGCGCGGCGAGAGCGGCTTCGCCCTGCACAGCATGCGCTCCCCGCACCTGTCGCGCCTCTACCTCCAGGTCCCGAACCACACCGACCCGGAGGACTGGCCCGACGACCGCATCTGGGACGAGCTCGCCGCCCGCTTCGCCGTCGACGCCGACTGGACCCTGCACCGCGGCCCGATCACGGCCAAGTCCGTGACCTCGATGCGCAGCTACGTCCACGAACCGATGCGTCACGGCCGGCTGCTGCTGGCCGGCGACGCCGCCCACATCGTGCCGCCCACCGGGGCCAAGGGCCTCAACCTCGCCGTCTCCGACGTCCGCGTCCTCGCCCGCGCCTTCGCCGAGCTGCACCGCAGCGGATCCGAGCAACTCCTCGACAGTTATTCGGAGATATGCCTCGCACGGGTGTGGCAGGCCACGCGCTTCTCCTACGACATGACTAAGATGTTGCATGCTCAACCAGATGGGGATGCGTTCGAGAACCGCCTGCAGTTGACACGTCTGCGCCGGATCGTCGCATCCCGCCACGCTGCTGCCGAACTGGCCGCCAACTACACGGGACTTCCGCTGATGCCCTGAGTCCCGTCGGTGACGAACGGAGAGCCGTCATGCCGTTGCTCGACCCGAAGACCTGGCAGTCCCGACCCCTGTCGGGACCGGAGTACGCCGTGACGGAGCCCGCCACCGGGGACACCCTCGCGACCGTCACCCTCGCCTCGGCGGAGGACGTCGGTACGGCCGCCGAGGCCGCCCGCGCCGCCCAGGCCGAGTGGGCCCGCGTCCCGCACTTCGTCCGCGCCGGCGTCCTGCGCAAGGCCGGTGACCTGTTCGCCGCGCACGCCGACGAGCTGCGCGAATGGCTCGTCCGCGAGTCCGGCTCCATCCCGGGCAAGGCCGAGTTCGAGCTGCACGTCGCCGCCCAGGAGTGCTACGAGGCCGCCGCCCTCGCCTCCCGCCCGGCCGGACAGATCCTGCCCAGCGAGGCGCCCCGGCTGTCGTACACGCGCCGCATCCCGGTCGGCGTGGTCGGCGTGATCTCCCCCTTCAACGCCCCGCTGATCCTCTCGATCCGCTCGGTGGCCCCGGCCCTCGCGCTCGGCAACGCGGTCGTCCTCAAGCCGGACCCGCGCACCGCGGTCTGCGGCGGGCTCTCCCTCGCCGCGGTCTTCGCCGAGGCCGGCCTGCCCGAGAACCTGCTGCACGTCCTGCCGGGCGGCCCGGACGTCGGTCAGGCCCTGGTCGCCGACCCGAGGGTGCCCGTCATCTCCTTCACCGGCTCCACGGCAGCGGGCCGCGCGGTCGGCGAGGCGGGCGGCCGCCACCTCAAGCGCGTCCACCTGGAACTGGGCGGCAACTCCGCCATGGTCGTCCTCGAGGACGCCGACCTGGACGCGGTGATCTCCACGGCGGCCTGGGGCTCGTTCTTCCACCAGGGCCAGATCTGCATGACGACCGGCCGCCACCTGGTGCACCAGTCGCTCTACGAGGAGTACGTCGAGCGCCTCGCCGCCAAGGCCGACTCCCTCGCCGTCGGCGACCCGCACCGCGAACAGGTTCACCTCGGCCCGATCATCGACGACGCCCAGCTCGCCAAGGTGCACGGCCTGGTCGAGGCCAGCACGTCAGGCGGCGCCAAGCTGGCCGCGGGCGGCACCCACGACCGCCTCTTCTACCGTCCGACCGTCCTCGCGGGCGTCGACGATCACAGCCCCGCCTACGCCGAGGAGGTCTTCGGTCCGGTCGCGCCGGTACGGTCCTTCGCCACCGTCGACGAGGCAGCGGCCCTGGCCTCGGCGGGGGAGTACGGCCTGTCCCTGGGCATCGTCACCCGCGACGCCGCCCGCGGCCTCGACCTCGCCGAACGCATCCCGACCGGTATCGTCCACATCAACGACCAGACGGTCAACGACGAGGCCGTGGCGCCCTTCGGCGGCATCGCCGCGTCCGGCACCGGCGCCCGCTTCGGCGGTGAGGCCAACCTGGAGGCCTTCACCGACGTGCGCTGGACGACGGTGCGCGGCGACGTGGCGCCGTATCCCTTCTAGAGA
Source organism: Streptomyces sp. NPDC049541 (assembly GCF_044465725.1). NCBI lineage: Bacteria > Bacillati > Actinomycetota > Actinomycetes > Kitasatosporales > Streptomycetaceae > Streptomyces > Streptomyces sp. NPDC049541. The sequence goes on from NZ_JBITLY010000007.1 coordinate 142,768, forward strand.
GGGCCACTGGTCCGGGAGAGGGCTACTGGCCGTTCTGCTCGGCCTGCGCCTGCTGCTCCGCGACCGCCTTGCGGACCTCGTCCATGTCCAGCTTGCGGGCCTGGCCGATGACGTCCGTCAAGGCGGCCTCGGGCAGCGCGCCCGGCTGCGCGAACACCGCGACCTGGTCGCGGACGATCATCAGCGTCGGGATCGACTGGATACCGAAGGCCGCTGCCAGCTCCGGCTGCGCCTCGGTGTCGATCTTGCCGAACACCAGGTCCGGGTTGTCCTCGGCCGCCTTCTCGTAGACCGGCGCGAACTGACGGCACGGCCCGCACCACGACGCCCAGAAGTCGATCAGGACGAAGTCGTTGTCCGTGACCGTCTGGTCGAAGTTCTCCTTGGTGAGCTCCACGGTGCTGCTCATGACCTGAAATCCCTCTTCCTGCTGTCGGGCGAAGCCGTCGGCACAACACGGCCGGCCGGTCACGTATTCCGCGCCCCTACCCGTGTGGCCTGAGCGCACACCACCCACCAGACTGACCCCATGACGGAAACGGAAACCATCGCGTACGACGTCGTGGTGCTCGGGGCCGGGCCCGTGGGGGAGAACGTCGCCGACCGCACCCGCGCGGCCGGCCTGTCCACCGCGGTCGTGGAGAGCGAGCTGGTCGGCGGCGAGTGCTCGTACTGGGCCTGCATCCCCAGCAAGGCCCTGCTGCGCCCGGTCATCGCCCGCGCCGACGCCCGGCGCGTGCCGGGCCTGCGCCAGTCGGTGCAGGGCCCCCTCGACGCCGCCGCGGTCCTCGCCCACCGCAACTACTACACCTCCGACTGGCACGACGACGGCGCCGCCGGCTGGCTGGACGGCATCGGCGCCGACCTGCACCGCGGTCACGGCCGCCTCACCGGCCCGCGTACGGTGACCGTCACCGGCTCCGACGGCGGGCAGAAGGTGCTCACCGCCCGGCACGCCGTCGCCGTCTGCACCGGCACCGACGCCGTGCTGCCCGACCTGCCGGGCCTGGCCGAGGTCAAGCCGTGGACCAGCAGGAACGCCACCAGCGCACAGGAGGTACCGGGCCGTCTCGTCGTGGTGGGCGGGGGAGTGGTCGCCACCGAGATGGCCACCGCCTGGCAGGCACTCGGCTCCCAGGTCACCGTCCTGGTCCGTGGCAAGGGCCTGCTCAACCGCATGGAACCCTTCGCCGGGGAACTGGTCGCCGAGGCCCTCACCGAGGCCGGCGCCGACGTCCGCACCGGCACCTCGGTCGAGTCGGTCACCCGCGAGAACGGCACGGTCGTGGTCGTCACCGACCAGGGCGACCGCATCGAGGCCGACGAGATCCTCTTCGCCACCGGTCGCCGCCCGAAGACCGGCGACATCGGCCTGGACACCGTCGGCCTCGAGCCGGGCAGCTGGCTCCCGGTCGACGACAGCCTGCGCGTGACCGGCACCGACTGGCTCTACGCGGTCGGCGACGTCAACCACCGCGCCCTCCTCACTCACCAGGGCAAGTACCAGGCCCGCATCGCGGGCGCCGCCATCGCCGCCCGCGCCTCCGGCGCCCCGATCCTGGAGTCGGACCCCTGGGGCGCCCACGCCGCCACCGCCGACCACCACGCCGTACCCCAGGTCGTCTTCACCGACCCCGAGGCGGCCGCCGTCGGCCTCTCCCTCGCCGAGGCGGAGCAGGCCGGCCACCGGGTACGGGCCGTGGACGTCGAGATGACCTCCGCATCCGGCGCGGGTCTGTACGCAGACGGCTACCGCGGCCGCGCCCGCATGGTCGTCGACCTGAACGAGGAGATCCTGCGCGGGGTCACCTTCGTCGGCCCCGGCGTCGGCGAACTCATCCACTCGGCCACCATCGCCGTTGCCGGCCAGGTCCCGATCAGCAGGCTCTGGCACGCGGTGCCGTCGTTCCCGACGATCAGCGAGGTGTGGCTGCGTCTGCTGGAGGCGTACCGGGACAACTGACGTCCAACGGCTGCGCCTGGGATTTCTTGACGGCATGTGCCTCTTTGCGCCGTCCGTGCGCCAGTTGGCGGTGACGCCACGAGGGCATTTCACGGGCGTCAGGGGGGAGCTGGGCGATGTCTGGGCTCAAGTTGGTGAAGGAACTGGCCGCCGCGACCGCTCTGGTCGTGGCGGCCTGCGTCGCCTCGATTCTGGTCACCGTGTTTCTGGTGCGCGTACCGGGGCTGCAGTCTCCGCAGAGCGGCAACGCGGGCCAGGCGTTCGGGGCGGCAGCAGGTGTGACGTCGATGATCGTGCTCGTCTTCATGGTTCGGACGTTCCATCAGCAACGTCAAGAGACGCAGATGCAGCGGGAGTTGCTCGACGCGCAGCTCAACGAGGTGATGTCGCAGAGCGAGTACGCGCGCATAAACAACGAGTGTGCTCAGCGAATGGCCGAGGCAGCCGTGCGGGAGCAGCACCAAGCCCTGTTGAGTGCGGCCATCGAGGATCCCCTGCTTGCCGACGTGTGGCCGGGCTGGGGGACCGATGTCTCTGAGGAGAAGAGGAAGCAGTTCCTGTATGCCAACCTGATCATTTCATTCCACTACATGGCGTACACGGTGAACTACACATCGGCCGACGAGGTGGAGGCGAGCATGTTCCGACTGTTTCAGAGTGAGGTGATCAGCGAGTTCTGGGAGCAGTCGCGCCCGATACGCACGGGAGGTACGGCGCCCGGCGGTTCCATGTGGAAGTTCTACGAGATGGCCGAACTCGCCTACCAGCGTTGTCAGGCAGACCGGCCAGGAGCCGAGTGAGGACCTCAGACTGAAGGAGGCTGCCATCCTGCTGCGACGGCGACGCTGCGGGGAACCACCACGAGGCGCTCGCCCGGCCCGACAGCGGCTCCCTGGGGGAGCTGGTCGTGCAACTCGCCGGGAGCTTCTGAGCCGATGAGGGCCAGATCGCCGTTCGGCAGTTCGAAGACGGCAGGGCAAGTGCCTTCGCTGAGGCACGAGGCGGCGGTTGCCAGCAACTTGATCTGAGTCACGGCGGTCACAGTAGCAGCGCCCGCACCTGCAGAAACGTTCTTCACGGCGGTCACGGGAGATCGAAACCCAGAGCTTGCGCCGCCCCCTCCGGCGTCGGCTGAGTCCACCGCTGCGCCATCGCCTGGTTCGAGGACAGTGAGCGCAGCTCCGCCCGGTCGAGGTACAGAACGCCGTCCAGATGATCGGTCTCATGCTGCACGATCCGCGCGGGCCACCCGCTGAACACCTCGTCCACCGTGCCTCCGTGCTCGTCCTGGCCCGTCAGCCGCACCTGCGCGTGCCGTGCCACGACCGCCTGCCAGCCCGGCACGCTCAGACAGCCCTCGAAGAAGGCCGCCCGTGCCGTCCCGACGGGCTCGTACGCCGGATTGACCAGCACCCGGAACGGCTGCGGCACCCGGCCGCGGGCCAGCCGCACCTCCTCCGGCACCGGAGCCGGATCCTCGATCACCGCGATCCGCAGCGGCACACCCACCTGCGGTGCGGCGAGGCCCACGCCCGGCGCCTCGTGCATGGTGAAGCGCAGGGCCTCGATGAAGCGGGCCAGCAGGGCGGGGTCGAGCTGGCCGTCGAAGCGCTCGGTGCCGCGCCGCAGGACCGGGTCGCCCGCCGCCACGATGGGCAACGGTCCGCCGGCGGCGAGAAGTTCCTCGACCTGCTCGGCAAGGGGCACGTGATTACGGGGAGTTGCCATCGGGCCAGGATGCCATGGGCTTCGGCACCTTCCGTCCCGGTGTGTGACGCGGACCACTTCTGCCACCGGGAACTCGGCGGGCCCCGCCCCCGACTACTGGACCGCTACGCCACTTCACGTCCCCGTCCCCCCGGAGAAGCCCGCCGATGTCCACCGCTCCCTCAACCACCACGGACGAGGCCCCGCAACCGGCCGCCGCCGCCCCGGCGCCGTCCCCCAGCCGCCTGGTGCCGCTGCGCCCGCTGGTGCTGCGACTGCACTTCTACGCCGGCGTGGTCGTCGCGCCGTTCCTGCTCGTCGCCGCCGTCACCGGCTTCCTGTACGCCGGTGCGTTCCAGGCCGAGAGGCTCGTGTACGCCCACGAGTTGACCGTCGCCAAGGTCGGCGACACCAAGCTGCCGATATCCCAGCAGGTCACCGCCGCGCGCAAGGCGCACCCCGAGGGCACGGTCTCGGCGATACGACCTTCCCCGGAGGCCGAGGCCACCACCCGCGTGATGCTCTCCGGCGTCAAGGGCGTCGACCCCGACCACACTCTCGCCGTCTTCGTCGACCCGTACACCGGCAAGGTGCGCGGCGCCCTCGAACAGTACGGCTCGACGGGCGCGTTGCCCCTGCGGACATGGATCGACGAACTCCACCGCGACCTGCAGCTCGGCGACACCGGCCGGCTCTACAGCGAGTTCGCCGCGAGCTGGCTGTGGGTGATCGCCGGCGGTGGCCTGGTGCTGTGGTTCTCGCGCCGCCGGGCGCTGCGCAAGGTGCGCGGCACCAGCGGGCGGCGCCGCACGCTAGGTCTGCACGGCACCGTCGGCGTCTGGGCAGCCGCCGGGTTCATCTTCCTGTCGGCGACCGGTCTGACCTGGTCGACCTACGCCGGGGCGAACATCGACACGCTGCGTACCTCGCTCGGCCAGGCGACCCCGTCGGTCTCGGCCACGGCGGGCGGCGAGCACGCGGGGCACGGCGTCTCCGCCACCACCGGGTCCGGCCAACACGGCGTCGGCCTCGACAAGGTGCTGGCGGCGGCGCGCGCCAAGGGCCTGACCGACCCGGTGGAGATCGTGCCGCCTGCCGATGCGAACTCCGCATACGTCGTCAAGCAGGTGCAGCGCAGCTGGCCCGAGAAGCAGGACGCGGTCGCGGTCGACCCCGCCAGCGGCAAAGTCACCGACGAACTGCGCTTCGCCGACTACCCGCTGCTCGCCAAACTGACCCGCTGGGGCATCGACCTGCACACCGGCATCCTGTTCGGCCTGGTCAACCAGATCGCCCTGATGGCGCTCGCGCTCTGCCTCATCCTGCTGATCGTCTGGGGTTACCGCATGTGGTGGCAGCGCGGCCGCGGCTCCGGCTTCGGACGGCCGATCCCACGCGGCGCCTGGCAGCAGGTGCCCCCGCAGATCCTCGTCCCGGCGGTCGCCGTCATCGCGGTCCTCGGCTACTTCGTCCCGCTGCTCGGCATCCCGTTGGCCGCCTTCATCGTCGTCGACGTCCTCCTCGGCGAGATCGCCCACCGGAAGGGGCGGTCCACACCGGCCCCGGCCGTGAAGTAGGCGTCCCGGTGCAGGTTGGAGGCGTGGCCGGGGTCCGGTTCCTTCGTGGGGTGGGCTCCGGTCGCGGAGCCGTGGAGTCAGGGCGTCGCTCAGCCCTGCTGCTCGGCATTCCGCCGGCCCGCGCCGGGCGCGGGCGTGAAGGAGCGTCCCGGTGCAGGTTGGAGGCGTGGCCGGGGTCCGGTTCCTTCGTGGGGTGGGTCCCGGTCGCGGAGCCGTGGAGTCAGGGCGTCGCTCAGCCCTGCTGGTCGGCATTCCGCCGGCCCGCGCCGGGCGCGGGCGTGAAGCAGCGGGTCGGGCAGGGCGGAGACGTGTCCGGGGCCGGTTCCTTCGTGGAACCGGCCCCGGCCGCAGACCAGTAGAGCCCGGCGTTGCTCAGACCTCTTCGAAGTCACCCGCGAGCGCCGAGGCGATCCGCAGGTGCGACTCGGCCTCCTCGTGCCGCCCCTGCCGCTGGAGCGTGCGGCCCAGCATCAGCCGGGCGTAGTGCTCCACCGGGTCGCGCTCGACGATGAGACGCAACTCGGTCTCCGCGCGCCACAGTTGGGCCGAGTGGTAGTAGGCACGCGCCAGCAGCAGCCGCGGTCCGGTCTGCTCCGGCACCTCCTCGACCAGCCCGCCCAGCACGCGCGCGGCGGCGGCGTAGTCCTTGGCGTCGAAGAACATCTGCGCCCGCTCCCAGCGCTCCGCCGGCGTTCCGTGGTCGTAGTACGTCATCTCCACTCGCGACCTCCTTCGCGCACTCCAACCGAACGAGGTCGTTGAACATTCCACCACGCGTGCGAGGGCGTCGGGGAGGGTGCTCAGGGAGTCAGTGCGGCCAGCTCTGCGTTGGCCCGCTCGGCCACCAGGGCCAGCACGCGCCCGGCCGCCGCCAGATCCTCGGCCGGTATGCCGGCATAGATCCGGGCGGAGATCACCGCGGTCTCGCTGCTGACCTCGGCGTGGAATTCCCGCCCGGCATCGGTGGCGTGGACGTCGCTCGCCCCGGCGGCCACCAGCCCCTTGGCGATCAGCTCCGCTATGACGCCCTGCACCTCGGCCGCGTCGACCTTGAGCGCACCGGCGACCTGTCCGACCAGCGCTTCGCGCTCGAGGGGCCCTTCGGTGACGAGCGGCCGCAGGGTGATCTGCTGCTGGAAGGTGCCGCCGTGCCGGGCCAGTACGTGCTCCAGGACGGCACGGCCCGCGTAGTGGGCCAAGGCGATGACGCGAGGGTCGACGGGCGGTGCGCTGTTGTATGTGATGGTAGGTGCCGTGGTGGTCATGACTACTCCTTCTCACTCTCGGTGTTCTCGCCGAACGGATCAAGAGGTGCGTCGAGCAGGGTCGCCAGCTCCCGGGTGAACTCCCGTGTCCGGGGGCTGTCGAGGCCGCCGAGCGGCTGCAGCAACTGCTCCAGAAGCCCCTGTACGACCTTGATCGCACGCCCCGTGACCTCGCGGCCCTGCTCGGTGAGGGCCAGCTGCACCGCGCGCGGGTCCCTGGGGTCCCGGGTGCGTTCGATCAGGCCGGCCGCTTCCAGGGCGCGGGCCAGTTTGGACACGTACAGCGGCTCGAGGCCCGTCACGTCGGCGAGGCGGCGCTGGCTGGGACGCTCCCCGCCGCGCTGCATGCCGTACAGCGAGGCCACCAGGGAGTACTGCGCGTGGGTGAGCCCGAGCGGGGCCACCGCCCGGTCGACGGCCACCCGCCACTTCATCGACAGCCGCCACACCAGGAAGCCGGGCGTGGCCTTCTCGGAACCTGTGCTCATGACAGATACAGTACATGGCTACCATGTCCATGGCTACTATTTTTCCGAGGGCAGGAGAGTTCGAAGGCAGGCGAGAACGCCCGGGTGACGGACTGACGGGATGCCCTCGACAGGGCTAGGTTGGCGCCATGAGCAATCTTGATCGCGAGCCGGTTCCCGCCGTCTGCGGCGGCCGTGGATTCGTCGTGGCGGAGCCCGTGCGTGAACTCCTCAGCCCTCGCCGCGTCAAGCTCGGCGAGTCGACCGAAGTGCGCCGCCTGCTGCCCAACCTGGGCCGCCGCATGGTCGGCGCCTGGTGCTTCGTCGATCACTACGGCCCCGACGACATCGCCGACGAACCCGGCATGCAGGTGCCGCCGCACCCGCACATGGGCCTGCAGACGGTGAGCTGGCTGCACGAGGGCGAGGTGCTGCACCGCGACTCCACCGGCAGCCTGCAGACGATCCGCCCCCGCGAACTGGGCCTCATGACCTCCGGCCGGGCCATCAGCCACTCCGAGGAGAGCCCCCGGCAGCACGCCCGTTTCCTGCACGGAGCACAGCTGTGGGTCGCCCTCCCCGACGGCCACCGCCACACTGACCCCCACTTCGAGCACCACGCCGAACTGCCGCGCGTCACGGCTCCCGGCCTCAAGGCCACGCTGATCCTCGGCACCCTCGACGGCGCGACCTCGCCCGGAACGACGTACACCCCGATCGTCGGCGCCGACCTCACCCTCGCCCGCGGCGCGGACGTACGCCTCCCGCTGGAGCCGGACTTCGAGTACGCCGTCCTGTCCATGTCCGGCGAGGCCCACGTCGACGGCGTGCCGGTCCTGCCGGGCTCGATGCTCTACCTCGGCTGCGGCCGCACCGAACTCCCGCTGCGCGCCGAGTCGGACGCAGGCCTGATGCTCCTGGGCGGCGAGCCCTTCGAGGAGGAGCTGATCATGTTCTGGAACTGGATCGGACGGTCCCAGGAAGAGATCGAACAGGCGCGCCGGGACTGGATGGAAGGGGCGAGATTCGGGGTGGTGAAGGGGTACGAGGGGGACCCGCTACCGGCCCCCGAGCTGCCGTCAACGCCGCTGAAGCCGCGAGGAAGGGTCCGCTGACCTGCAGGGACGGGTGGTTGCTCGGTGACAGATGGGCGATTTGGCGCAGTGCTGTCCTCGCTCCACCAGAGCTCGACCTGCTGTTCGTCGCTGACGAAGCAAGGACGGGGCATTGGAGGGCTGCTCGTCGCGCACACGCAGTCCGAGGCCCGTGCCGCCGGGCTCGACCGTGTCAAGGTCGTGTCGCATCTTCCCGCCGAGGGCTTCTACCACCGCGGGAACCCTCATGACGACCGACGAAACCGGGAGCGTCCACGGAAACGCTACGGACGCCTACCTCGACCTGCTGAAACGCTGCCTGTGCCTTCCTGGACACCGCCATTGACTCCGCACTCGCGCTGCCCGCCGAGGACGTCCCATGGGCCGGGCCCGGCGCCTCTGTGGCTGGTGCGGCTGCTCGGCGCCATCGCCGCTGGTGGAGGCATCGGCGACCTCGTGACCCTCCGGACCGACCGATGGACGATGGCAGGTCCGGGTCGGCCTGGCACGCCCTGGAGCGCACTGCGGACGGGCTCGGCATGGACGGTCGGGCCTGGCGGAGGCTGCTCGGTCCGCTCGCAGAGCACTGGCTGGACTGACCGCCACCCGGCTGGGCCCGTTGGACCAGTGACACGCGTGTGCAGCGCTCGGCGGTCCGCAGCCTGCCACCCCGGCATGCAGCTCGGTCAACGGCGGCCCCGGGGGGAGTCATCGGTCCAGGAGACCGGGGGCGCGCCAGACTACGGGGTTCGGGAGGATCAGCCATGACATCCCCGACCCCCGGGAAGCGGTCCAGCGAGCTGAGGTCGAGGGACATCCGGCTCCGCAGCGCTTGGCCCGTAAGACCATGCACCGCGACTGCGCACGCCTCGCACCGTGTAGATTTCCGTCAAACGTGCAATCGCACCTGGTCCTGGGGCGCGAACCCGGACTCCTTCACCTGCTTCCCCGCCGCCGACCGGTAGCGGATCTTGTAAGGGTGAGGGCACTTCGACCACCGCGACCGCGGATGCTCACACTCCTTGAAAAACGACCCCATCCCACGAACCAGGGCAGTGGAACTCACGGTTGCTGACTCCTCCGAGACCGATGCTGACAGTTGGCTAACCGTCGGCGATCCGGAACACCGCTGACCTGCGCTAAGGCGCACAGGAGGGGGCGCCGCTGCCCGCATCGGAACTGCCGCCGGTGCCGTTGAAGCCGCGTGGAAGGGTGCGTTGACCTCGTTCAGGTGTCGTAGATGTGGAAGCCGCGGCCGCTCTTGCGGCCGAGGCGGCCCGCGGCGACCATGCGGCGAAGAAGGGCGGGCGGTGCGTACAACGGCTCCTTGAACTCCTCGTACATCGACTCGGCCACGGCCTGGGCGGTGTCGAGGCCGATGAGGTCGAGCAGGCGCAACGGCCCCATGGGATGGGCGCATCCGAGTTCCATGCCCCGGTCGATGTCCTCCGGCCGTGCTGAACCGGACTCCACCATCCGTATCGCGCCGAGGAGATAGGGCACGAGGAGGGCGTTGACGACGAAGCCGGAGCGGTCGGGCGCCTGGATGGCCTGTTTGCCCAACTGCTCCGCGAGGCCGCGGGTGCGGCGCACGGTGTCGTCGTCCGTGGTGAGGGCGGGAATGAGCTCGACCAGCCGTTGCACGGGCACGGGGTTGAAGAAGTGCATGCCGATGACCCGCGTCGGCCGTTCGGTGACGACGGCGAGATCGACGACGGGGATCGAGGAGGTGTTGGTGGCCAGGACCGCCGCCGGGTCTTCGACCGCCTTGTCCAGGGTGCGCAGGACATCGGTCTTGATGTCGCGGTTCTCGGCGACCGCCTCGATGACGAACTGACGGTCCGTCATGTCGGTGAGGTCATGGGTGAAGGACACCCTGGCAAGGGCCTGGTCCCGCTGTTCCTCGCTGAGTTTGTGACTTCTCAGGGCTCGGTCGAGGGAAGCGGTGAGCCGGCGGCGGCCTGCCTCGATCGCGTCGGGCGTGGCCTCGGCGACGAGGACGTCGATGCCGCTGCGGGCGGCGACTTCGGCGATGCCGGAGCCCATGAGGCCGCAGCCGACGACGCCAAGACGGGTGACGGGGTCCATCCGAGGTCCTCTCTGATGAGTCGTTGTCCGATCGGGGGTGACCGCTGTCATAGATCGAGGACGAGGCGGGGGCCGCACGAGCGGGAGACGCAGATGAGCATCGTGTCGCCGGCGGCTCGTTCGTCCTCGGACAGCAGCGAGTCGCGGTGGTCGGGAGTGCCGTCGAGCACGTCGGTCTCGCAGGTGCCGCAGGTGCCTTCCCGGCAGGAGAAGTCGACCGCGACGCCGGCCTCCTCCACGGTTTCGAGCACCGAACGGTCCGGTGCCACGGTGAGGGTGAGCCCGGAACGGGCGAGTTCCAGCTCGAAGGCACCGGCAGGGCCGGTTTCGGTCGTTCCTACCGGGGCGAAGCGTTCCACGCCCAGCGTGCCGGGCGGCCAGGTCGCGCACTGCTCCTGAACTGCCCGCAGCAGGGGTTCGGGACCGCAGGCGTGGACCAAGGTGCCTTCCTGGGGCACGCCGAGGAACGTGGCGAGGTCCAGTAGGCCGTACTCGTCCTGCGGACGGACGAGTACCCGGTCCCCGTGCGGGGCGAGGCGGTCGAGGAAGGCCATGGAGGTCCGGGTGCGGCCGCCGTACAGCAGACGCCAGTCGGCTCCCGCTGCCTCGGCCGCCTCGACCATGGGCAGGACGGGCGTGATACCGACACCGCCCGCGATGAAGAGATGGCGTGCGGCGGGCCGCAGCGGGAAGTTGTTCCGCGGTCCGCGGACCCGTACCTTGGCGCCTTCGTGCAGGTGATCGTGGACGTATGCGGAACCCCCTCGCCCTTCCGGCTCACGCAGCACGGCGATCTGCCAGGCCTCGCGGTCGGCGGGGTCCCCGCACAGGGAGTACTGACGGATCAGGTCGTCGCCGTCGTCGCCGTTCAGCAGTACGTCGATGTGGGCGCCCGGCGTCCAGGGGGGCAGCGCGCCCCCGTCGGGGCGGCGCAGGGTGAGGGAGACGACGTCGTCGGCGGCCCGGGTGCGGGTCTCGACGGTGAGCGTCGCGTCGACCGAAGGCAGTTGGTCGTTCATGGTGGTTCAGCTCCGGGTTCAGGCAGGTGTCGGCACGTGCAGCAGGAGTGCGTCGCCCTGGCCGCCGCCCCCGCACAGGGCGGCCGCTCCGCTGCCGCCTCCGCGCCGTCGCAGTTCGGCCGCGAGGGTCAGGACCAGCCGGGCCCCGGTCATGCCGACCGGGTGCCCGAGCGCGATCGCTCCGCCGTTGACGTTCACCCTGTCCAGGGGGATGTCCAGCTCCCGTACGGAGGCCAGGGCCACCGAGGCGAACGCCTCATTGACCTCGAACAGATCCAGGTCGGCGACCTTCAGCCGGCCGTCCCGGGAGAGCGCGTCGCGCACGGCGCCGGCCGGCTGGACGAGCAGTGAGGGGTCGGGGCCCGCGACCGTACCGTAGGCACCGATCTCGGCGAGCGGCGTCAGGCCCTCCCGCCGGGCGCGCTCGGCGCTCATCACGACGACGGCCGCGGCCCCGTCGGAGAGCTGTGAGGCGTTGCCCGGGGTGATGGTGCCCGCGTCGGAGAAGGCCGGCTTCAGGCGCCCCAGGCTCTCGCCGGTGGTGCCAGGCCGTACGCCCTCGTCGTCGGCGACCACCGTGTCGCCCAGGCGCCCGGTCACGGTGACGGGGGAGATCTCCTCGGACAGCGCACCCGACTCCTGGGCGTGGGCGGCCCTTTGATGGGAGAGCGCGCTGTAGTCGTCCTGTTCCTCGCGGGTCAGGTCGAAGGGCCCTTGGTAGCGCTCGGTCGCCGCGCCCATGGAGACGCCGTCGAAGGCGCAGACGAGGGCATCGCGGTCGAGGGCGTCCTCCGCGGCTGCCGAACCGTACTTCCAGCCGGTGCGGGCGCCGCGGAGCAGGTGCGGGGCGTTCGACATGGACTCCATGCCGCCCGCCACGACCACCTCGTGACGGCCCGATGTGATCATCAGGTCGGCCAGGGCGATCGCGTGCAGTCCGGACGGGCAGAGCTTGTTGACGGTGCTCGCGGGCACGGAGAAGGGGATGCCGGCCTGGACCGCGGCCTGCCGTGCCGGGTTGGGGCCGGCTCCGGCCTGGACGACATGGCCCATGACGACGGCCTCCACGGCTGCCGGCTCCAGGTGTACGGCGGCAAGGGCCGCGCGGACGGCGTGGGCACCGAGGTCGACCGCGGACAGCGGGCTGAGGGCGCCCAGCACTTTGCCGATGGGCGTCCGGGCACCGGCGACGATGACGGATCCGGGCATGGCCGGGACCTCCTGGGATGTGGGACGGAGTCAGGCGGCCGTGCCGGCGTCCACGGCACGGTCGGCGATCAGATGGGCCGTCTCGTTGACCGAGTGCAGGACGGTGCGGCCGCCGGGCATGCGCCGCACCCGGCTGACGGACGTGTAGTCGGGGTGGAACCAGAACATGGTGGACAGGCCCAGCACCGTCGCCAGGTAGGTGTTGGTGATGCCGCCGTGGCACACGGCCGCGACCCGGCCGCCGGGATGGGCGTCGAAAATGCTGTCCATGGCCCGTACGGCACGGGCTCGAAAGGCGTCCCGGTCCAGGTCGGGCACGAAGTCGTCGAAGCGTCCCTCGGCGAGTGCCGCCGCCCGGGGGTCGTCGGCGCCGATCTGCTCGGGCGGTGTGTAGGGCTGGGACACGTCCGTGTCCCACTCGCGCAGGTCGTCGAGGACGGTGGCGGTCATGCCGGTGATCCGTTCCAGGGGCGCGGCGGTCTCGCGGGCCCGCCGGTACGGGCTGACGTAGAGGGCGTCGAGGTCCTCGTGCCGGAGCCAGGCGGCGAGATGTTCGGCCTGGGCGGTGCCCTGCGGGGACAGCCCGGGGTCGAACACGCCGGCCAGCGGGAGGCCGTGCCGGACGAGGAGGAGTTCGGTCATGGTGATCCTTCACAGGGATGAGCGGGCACACGGGTGAGCGGGCACGGAGGCAAGCGGGCTCAGCCGGCGATGGTCCGTTCCGAGGCCCAGTACGGGCGGCGCATCGCGCGCTTGTCGAGCTTGCCCATCGCGTTGCGCAGGAGTTCGGGCACGAACTCGTACGACTTCGGGCACTTGTAGGCGGCGAGGCGCTCACGGCAGAACCGGTCCAGTTCGTCGGCCGGCGGTTCGTCCGCCGCCACGACCAGGGCCCGCAGGGACTCGCCGAAGTCCGGGTCGGGCACGCCGATGACGGCGACCTCGGCGACCGCCGGGTGCTGTCGCAGCACGGCCTCGCTCTCGGCCGGGTAGAGGTTGACCCCGCCGGAGACCACGACGTCCGCGGCCCGGTCGGTGATGAAGATGTAGCCGTCCGCGTCGACGTAGCCGATGTCGCCGAGCGTGAAGACGCCGGGGGAGACATAGGCGGCCCTGGTCTTGTCCGGGTCCGCGTGATAGCGGACGCCCTGGTTCTCCGGGGCTCGGAAGGCCAGCAGTCCTGGTTCGCCGGGCGGCAGTTGCCGGCCGTCGTCATCGGTGACCAGGACCTCGAAGGGGGGCCGGACGCGCCCGACCGAGCCCGGGTGCGCCAGCCACTCGGCGCTGCTGATGCGTGCCACGGTGCCCGCCTCGCTGGCGCCGTACGATTCGGTCAGTACCGGACCGAACCAGTCGATCATGGCGCGCTTCACGTCGGGCGGACACGCGGAGCCGGTGTGGGAGACCTGCCGCAGGCTGGAGACGTCGTACCGGGCGCGGACCTCGTCCGGGAGGGCGAGCAGCCGCTGGAAGTGGGTGGGCACCATCACCGTCGAGGCGACCCGCCACTGCTGCACCCGGCTCAGGAACGTCTCCGCGTCGTATCTGCCGAGGACGATCACCGGCTGGCCGGCCGCCAGGTGCCGCAGTGAGGTCAGCGGGGCGTTGTGCTGCAGGGGACCGCACACCAGATGCGGTCCCGGCGGGAATCCGGGCCGGGCGGACATCGCGGCGAGGTACGCGGAGCTGTCGGCGACCTGGCCGCTGACCCAGCGCACCTCGGTGCCGCGGGCCCGTCCGGTGGTTCCCGAGGTGTAGACGAGCGGGGGCCGGGCGGGTCGGCCCACGGGGAAGGTGTGCCCGGCGGGCGCTGCGGCCAGCCACCGGTCCCAGTCGAAGGCGTGCCCGACCGCCGGGGTTCCGTGGACCACCACCGGCAGGCCCAGTTCCCGGGCCGCGTCGAGCGCGGCACCCGCGCCGACGGGTCCGGCGACGATCCCGGTCACGCCCGCGTCGATGATCTGCTCGACGAGCTCGCCCGAGGTGAGGCTGCGGGACGTGGCGACGGTTCCCACTCCGGCGCGCAGTCCGGCCAGATGGGCCACCAGCGTCGGGATCGCGTTGTCACCGAGGACGGCGATCCGGTCCTCGGGGCCGGGCGCGAACTCCAGCAGTCGGGCCGCTGCCCGCGCCACCTGGTCGGCGAGGCGGGACCAGGACAGCACGTCCAGGTCGTCCGCCAGGGCGGGCTCCTCGGGTGACTCCTGGGCGCGACGGTCGAGTGGCAGCAGCGACATGGCTCCTCCGGCGGCTCCTGGGCCTCTCCCGCTTTCGGAGGGAGAGGAGATGCTGAGACTGTAGCGTTTATCAAGAAAGTGCGGAACACTCTGATCCTGTGCGGAGTCATTCCCACCTGTTTCGTCGGGTGGGGGCGCACTGCCCGCATCCCGTTACTCAAGCCATCATCTGGTAAGTGACCGAGGAGGAGCCATGTCCGAGCCGGATCCGGACGCATGGCGCAGGCAGGTCCGGCAGTGGCTGGCCACCGTGCTGGAACCGGCACGGGCGCCGGACTGCGCCACCCAGTCCGCCGACCTCGCCGTGTTCCACAACCTTCCGGAGAACGAGGAACGCCTGCTGCTGGAGCGCTGCCGCGCCTACCAGCGAGCCCGGTTCGACGCCGGCTACCAGGCACTGACCCTCCCCGCGGACAAGGGGGGCGCCGGCCTGACCGCCGCCCATGTGGCGGCCTTCGCCGAGGAGGAAGCGGCTTTCGAGGTCCCGCCGTCCACCGAGCTGATCAGTGTCACCGTGCGTCTGGTCGCGATGGCCGTCTCCCTGTTCGGGACCGCCGAGCAGCGCCGCGACCACGCACGCGCCTTCCTGCGCACCGATCTGCTGGCCTGCCAGCTCTTCAGCGAGCCCGGCGCCGGATCGGACCTCGCGGCCCTGCGCACCCGCGCCCGGCAGGAGGGCGACGACTGGGTGATCGACGGTCAGAAGGTGTGGACCTCGGGCGCCCAGTTCGCCGACTACGGTCTGCTGCTCGCCCGCACCGACCCGGATGTCGTCAAACAGGCGGGCATCACTGCCTTCCTCGTACCGATGGACGCCCCCGGAGTGGAGGTGCGCCCCATCCGGCAGATGAGCGGCGGCGCCTCCTTCAACGAGGTCTTCCTCAGCGGCGTACGCGTCCCCGACCGGCTCCGGATCGGGCGACTAGGCCAGGGCTGGGAGGTCGCCACCACCACCCTCGCCTTCGAGCGCACCGCCTCCGGCAGCGGCAACCGCCGCAAGGGCGGCACCTTCACCGACGTCCTCACCCTCGCCCGCTCCCTGGGCCGCACCGAGGACCCGCTGGTCCGCCAACGCCTCGCCGACCTGTACATCCGAGCCGCCCTGCGCACGGCCACCGTCGAACGCGTCGCCAGGACCAGCGCGGCCGGCGGCCGGCCGGGCCCCGAGGCGTCGTTGACCAAACTCATGGCCTCCGAACTGCTCACCCGCACCGGGCAGCTCGCCGCCGAGCTGATGGGGGCGCGCATCAGCGCCGACACCGGCGAGCCCGGCACCTTCGCCTGGACCGAACATCTCCTCGGCGCCCCCGGCTATCGGCTGGCCGGAGGCACGGACCAGATCCAGCGCAACCTGATCGGCGAACGGGTGCTCAAGCTGCCGCCCGAGCCGCGGGTGGACCGGGTGCCGTTCTCGCAACTTCCCGGCAACTGAGGCACCACGCCTCGCTTCGGCAATCACGAAGGAGTGACATCGATGGATCTGGGACTGACGGGCGCCAAGGCGCTGGTGACCGGTGCGAGCCGGGGCATAGGCCGTGCGATCGCCGCGCAACTGGCCGCGGAGGGCTGCGCGCTGGCCCTGTGCGCCCGGGGCGAGGAAGGGCTGGCCAAGGCCGCTGCCGAACTGCGGGCCGAGGGCGCCACGGTGTTCGAGGAAGCGGTCGACGTCACCGACCCGGCCGCCCTCGCCGGCTTCGTGGGGCGGGCGGCCGGCGCACTCGGCGGCCTGGACCTGCTGGTGTCCAACGTGTCGGCGGGCAATGTGAAAGGCCCCGAGTCCTGGGAAGCCAGCCTGCGCGGCGACCTGATCCCCTTCGCGGGACTCGTCGAGGCGGCCCTGCCCCATCTGGAGGCCTCCGACCGGGCCGCGGTCGTGGCCATCGGCACCACCAACGCCTCCGACACCGCGCGCCCGGCCGGAGCGAACTCCTACTCCGCGCTCAAGGCGGCCGTCGTCCAGCACGCCTCCGCCCTCGCACACGCCCTTGCACCGAAGGGCATCCGCGTCAACACCGTCTCGCCCGGTCCGATCGACTTCCCCGGCGGCGCCTGGGAGACCATCCGCACCAGCCGTCCGGAGGTCTACGAGGAGGTGCTCGCCAAGCTTCCGATCGGCCGCTACGGCACCGCGGAGGACGTGGCCGCGGCGGTGGCGTTCCTGCTCGGGCGCACCGGCTCCTTCTGTGTG
The DNA here is from genome assembly GCF_044465725.1 of Streptomyces sp. NPDC049541. Classification (NCBI taxonomy): domain Bacteria; kingdom Bacillati; phylum Actinomycetota; class Actinomycetes; order Kitasatosporales; family Streptomycetaceae; genus Streptomyces; species Streptomyces sp. NPDC049541. The sequence goes on from NZ_JBITLY010000007.1 coordinate 159,582, forward strand.
GGAGTCAACCTCGTCGTGGACGGCGGGCTGCTCACCCGCGTCCAGTACTGAGCCGTGGCGGGCCCGGCAGGCCGCCTGGACGCCGTACTGGTCTGCGGCGGCCGCTGGCACGACTTCGACCACGCGCGGCTCCGGCTGCTGGAACTGCTCGGTGAGCATCCGAGGGTGCGCACCACCGTCCACCAGGACTACGACTGCGTGGAAGCCCTCGACCGGGCCGACCTGTTGGTCACCTACACCTGCGACGTCCGGCCCCGCCCGGCGCAACGGGCCGCGCTCGCCCGGCTGGTCGAGCGGGGTGGTCGCTGGCTCGCCCTGCACGGCACCAACGCGGTGATCGAGCCGTCGACGCGAGGCGGCGCCCGCGAGTTCACGACTCCACGGCTCCTGGGAGAACTGGCCCAGGTACTCGGCAGCCAGTTCCTGGCCCACCCGCCGATCGAGCCGTACGAGGTGCGCGTGACCGATCCCGGCCATCCGCTGGTCGCCGGGATCGGCCCGTTCACGGTCACCGACGAGCTGTACGTGTGCGAGCTGCACGGAGACTTGGACGTGTTGCTGCACGCCGAGTACACCGGGCCCTGCCGTGGCTTCGCCGAAGGCGACACGGCGGCCCTCGACAGGGCGCCCCGACCGGTGCTGTACCTCAAGCGGCACGGTCTCGGCGAGGTCTGCTACTTCACCCTCGGTCACTGCCGGGGCCGTTACGACATGCAGGACCTGGGCGTGGACGACACCGGGCGCGTGGACCGCGGCCCCTGGGAGACGCCGGAGTTCCTGACGGTGCTCCGGCGTTGCGTGGAGCGGACGGTGGCCGGCCGGAGCCCGGCACACGAGCGGGCCGGCGCCTGAGTCGGGCTCGGGCGCCGGCTCTGCGCGGGGACGGCTCACGCGTGCGGGAGCACCACCGCGCGGCCCTTGATGTCACCGGCGTGCAGACGCTCGTAGGCCTCGGGCGCCTCGTCGAGGGTGAACGTCTCGACGTGCGAGGAGACCAGACCCTGTCGCGCCAGCTCGACCACCTCCATGAGTTCCCGGCGACTGCCCCAGTAGGGGAAGGAGGCGGAGACCTCGAACGGCAGCCCGCCGCCGAAGCCGACCGCCAGGGTGCCTCCGCCGAGGCCGACGATCGTCACATCGCCCTCCACGGCCACCGCCGCCGCGGCCACGGCGAGCGTCGCCTCGGCGCCCACGAAGTCCAGCACCACCTCCGCTCCGATCCCGCCGGTGAGCTCCCGCACCCGTGCGGCCGCCGCATCGTCGGAGAGCAGCGTCTCGTGGGCGCCCACCGCGTGGGCCAGCTCCAGCTTGTCCTTGCTCACGTCGAGGGCGACCACCGTGGCCGGTGTCAGAGCGCGGAGCAACTGCACGGCCAGGTGACCCAGGCCGCCGACTCCGATCACCACCGCCGTGCTGCCCGGGACCAGCTTGGGCAGCGATCTCCTGATGGCGTGATAGGGCGTCAGCCCCGCGTCGGTGAGCGGGGCGGCCTGCACCGGGTCCAGTCCGTTCAGGGGCACCAGATGGCGGGGCGAGTCCACCAGCATGTACTCGGCGAGGGCACCGGGGGAGCCGAGTCCCGGCGGCAGGATCCCGAGCCCTGCGGCATGCGGGCAGCAGTTCTCCTTGCCCACCGCGCACTTGGGGCACTGCCCGCAGCCCCAGGGGCCGTACACCGCCACCTCGTCGCCCTCCGCCACCGCGGTGACACCGCTGCCCACGGCTGCGACGGTGCCCACGCCCTCATGGCCGAGCGTCATCGGCAGCGGATAGGGGAACTGGTCCTCGGGCCACCCCATGACCGCCAGGTCGGAGTGGCACAGCCCCGCCGCGGTCACCTTCAACAGCACCTGGCCCGGCCCCGGTTGGGGCGCGGGAACCTCGACGACCTCGGGGGCGTGTCCGACCCTCCGGTACTGCACAGCTCTCATGCTCCGGTCTCCTTGTCGACTTCCCCTCCGGCGGCGCACAACGGCGGGTTGGGTAAGCCGGCCGGCACCAGACCGGCCAGTTACCGTACCGGATCGGAGAAACTTATGAGGAACTACAGCCTCAAGTGGGTCGGAGTGTGACATGCCGCAGCAGCGTTGGGGAGGGGAAGTGTCGAGAAATTTATGCGCTCCGCGGCACAATCCGTGCTGACCTCGGGAGATGTGTCCTTTATTGGCAGTCGAGAGTGTTGCTCCATCCCGCAAACAGTAACTACACTCGATCTAAAGTTTCTGCCGGAGGAGAGATGATGGACGAAACGTCGGAGCTGGGCGCCGCGCGGTGCCCCGGGCCCAGCGTCCAGGACTACCTCGACCAGGACAGCCGCCCGGTCCCGCCCGCCCTGAGGTTCGAGCGGAACGACCCCCTCGGCAGCGAGGACATCGACACCGCCCGCTTCACCTCCCGTGAGTGGGCCGAACGCGAAATGCGGCAGGTATGGCGGCGCGTGTGGCAGTTCGCCTGTCTGGAGAGCGAGATCCCCGAGGTCGGCGACCACGAGATCTACGAGATCGGCGACGACTCGCTCATCGTCGTGCGTACGGCCCCCGACGAGATCCGGGCCTTCGTCAACGTGTGCCTGCACCGCGGACGCAAACTGCGCACCGGCGGCGGCAATGTGAGCGAGTTCCGCTGCTCGTTCCACGGCTTCGCCTGGAACCTCGACGGCACGATGCAGACCCCGCCCTGCGCCTGGGACTTCCCGCACGTCACCCCGGAGAAGTTCGCCCTTCCCGAGGCCCGGGTCGCCACCTGGCGCGGCTTCGTCTTCATCAACATGGACCCGTACGCGGAGTCCTTCGACAGCTACCGCGGCACTTTCGACGACTACTACATCTGGCCGCTGGAGAACCGCTACAAGTCGCTGCACATCGCCAAGGTGCTGCCCTGCAACTGGAAGGTCGCCCAGGACGCGTTCATCGAGTCCTTCCATGTGATCGCCACGCACCCGCAGATGCTGCCGTGGCTCGCCGACGCCAACTCGCAGTACGACGTGATGGCCGACCAGCCGAACTGGAACCGGATGATCAACATCCAGGGCGCGCCCAGCCCGCACGTGGCGGACTCCGTCACGGAGGAGGACGTCCTGGAGACCTTCTACGACTCGCGCGCCTTCTACGCCGCCGCCCAGGGCCGTGACCTGGTACGGCAGGAGGGCGACGAACTGCCGGCGATCCCGCCCGGCGGCACGGCCCGCCAGGTCCTCGCGGAGCGGATGCGCGCGCAGCTGGCGGCCACCTCGGCGCAGGACTTCTCGCAGACCCCGGACACCGAACTGCTGGACGCCATCAACTACTTGCTCTTCCCCAACTTCAACCCCTGGGGTGGCGCCAAGTCCAACATCATCTATCGGTTCCGCCCCAACGGCCTGGATCCCGACTCCTGCACCGCAGAGATCATCTTCATGTCCTCCCCGAAGCGGCCCGGCGAGATGCCACCCCCGGCGAAGATCCGCTGGGTACCGGAGGACATGCTCTTCGCCGACATCCCCGAACTCGGCGTGCTGGGACCCGTCTTCGACCAGGACTGCGAGAACCTGCCCTACGTCCAGCAGGGCCTGAAGGCGATGCGCAAGCCGGGCATCACGCTCGCCAACTACCAGGAGAGCCGCATCCGCCACTTCAACCGGACGCTCGACGAGTGGATGGACAGGTGACCCACCGGGTGTCGGTCGCGCCCGTGGGCGCCGAGCTGGAAGTGCTCGACGGCGAGGACCTGTTCACCGCCGCTCAGCGGCTCGGCTACCGCTGGCCCACCGTCTGCGGCGGCAAGGGCACCTGCCGTACCTGCTTCGTCGAGGTGGTGGAGGGCGTCGAGAACTGTTCCCCGGTGGGCCCGCTGGAACGCGAGGGCATCGAGGCCCTGCGCAGGCCGGTGGACGGCCTGACCCGGCTCGCCTGCCGGCTCCGGGTCGAGGGCCCGGTGACCGTGACCAAGCGCGGCGTGCGCCGCCGAGTGCAGGAGTGAGGCCCCCATGTCCAAGCAAGTGATCCACCCGCTGACCGGGCATGTGTACCGGCTCACCGCGGACGGACTGGTCGAGGTGACCGACCCGAAGACCGGGGCGCGGGGCGTCTTCGACTTCCAGGCCCGGTGGCAGTCGGGCGAACTGCGCCATGCCGACCTCCAGATGGCCGGCTGGGTCGGCCGGCTCGCCCGGCGGCGCACGGCGCCTGAGCAGGAGGGGTGACGCCGTGTCCCCGCGCACCACCCGGGTGGTCTGCCTCAGACGCCGGCCTGTGAAGGAACCGGCCCCAGGTGACTTCGCCGTCGAGGAACGCCCTCTGCCTTCTCTCGGCGAGGGACAGGTCCTCGTCCGCAACCTCTACATGAGCGTCGATCCGTCCATGCGCGGACGGCTGGAGACCACCGAGAAGCACTACACGCACAACTTCACCCCCGGATCACCCCTGGACGGGCGGGCCCTCGGTGTCGTCGAGGAGAGCCGCTGTCCCGCTGTTCCGCCGGGCGCCTTCGTACGCCACCAACTGGGCTGGCGGGAGCGGGCCGTACTGGACGGGACGGACACCGACGGGGCGGCGCGCATCGATCCGCGGCTCGCCCCGCTGCCCACCTGGCTCGGGCTGCTCGGCCAGACCGGCTTCACCGCGTACGTGGGCCTGACCCGGATCGCGGAGCTGCGCCCGGGCGACACCGTCTTCGTCTCGGCAGCGGCGGGCGCCGTCGGCACCGCCGCCGGCCAGTTCGCGCGGCTGCTGGGCGCGGACCGCGTCATCGGGACCGCCGGCGGACCCGGCAAGTGCGCCCTGCTGGTCGAGGAGTTCGGCTACGACGCCGCCGCGGACTACCGTGCCGAGCCGGTGCGCGACGCGCTGGCCCGGATGGCACCCGAGGGTATCGACGTGTACTTCGACAACGTCGGCGGTGAGCAGCTTGCGGCGGCCCTGCACGCGCTGCGGACCGGTGGCAGGGTCGCCCTGTGCGGCATGATGTCGCAGTTCGGCGGCGAGCGACGGACCGTGGACATCAACCATCTGGTCCAGGCGGTCCTCAAGCGGCTGACGCTGTCAGGTTTCATCGTCCGTGACCACGACGACCTGCGGCCGGAGTTCGAGCAGCGGGTCGCGGGCTGGCTCGCCGAGGGCCGGATCACCGCGCGCGAGACGGTCGTGGACGGCCTGGAGAACGCGGCGGGAGCGCTGTTGTCCCTGCTCGGCGGCGGCAACGTCGGCAAGATGCTGGTGCGGCTGGCCGACTGACGCATGGAAGACCTGAAAACGGCGCCCCCGGCCAGGGGGGGGGCGCCGTTTTCAGCGCATGGGGCGTGACGCGGCGACCGTGTGGGCCGTCAGGGAGACCCCGACCCGGGTCAAACCCGCCACGGCTTCGCGGAACTCCTTCATGTGCGCGGTGGCGAAGTGCTCGTCGAGGGCCTGTTGGGAGGCCCAGTGCTCGAACACCCGGATGCGCCGCTCGACGCCGGGGTCGGGGGTCATGGCGTAGTCCAGGCAGCCGGGTTCCGCCGCGCGGGTCTGCCGGCCCAGTTCGGTCAGGGCCTCCAGCATCGCGGCGCGGTCGCCGGGTCCGTAGTCCATCCAGCCGGCGACGATGATTTCCTCAGTCACGGTTTTCCCTTCACGGTCATGGCCGCGGGCCCGTCGCCTCCCCTGCGAGGGAGGCGACGGGCCCGCGGGGTTCTCAGCCGCCGAGCGGCCCGGGGACGTCGTCCACGGTGACGGTGCCCCGGTCGCCGTCCACCGTGACCACCATGCCGTCCCGCAGTCGCCGCGTCCCGTTCTCGACGGAGATCACGGCCGGGATGCCCAGCTCACGGCAGACCACCACGGCGTGGCTGTTGAGCGCGCCCACATCCACGACGGCGGCTCCGGCGACCAGGAACAGCGGGGTCCAGGCCGCGTCCGTGATCGGCGCGACCAGCACCTCACCGGGCTCCAGCGCCTCGCACGAGGACGGGTCGGTGACCACCCGCACCCTGCCGGTGTACGTGCCGTGGCTGCCGCCCGCGCCACCGAGGACATCGCCCTCGACGGCCGCGGGGGTCCGTTCCTCGGCGCGCCGCGGCCAGGTGTCGACTTCGGTCTGGGCGTCGTCGGCGACGAAGAACGGCGGCTCCAGGTCGTACAGGCCCGCGTACTCCTCGAGCCGCTGGGCGATCACCGCGCCGAAGGACTCCGGGGCGGCGACATAGTCGTCGAGTTCGGTGTCCAGCAGCATCATCACGTCCTCGGGCCGGGCGAACAGCCCCGCGTCGACGCCGCGGCCTCCGAGCTCCCGTACGGCCATGCGGATCTCGTTGATGACGGTGACGCAGTTCGCCTTGGTGCGCTCGCGGGCAGGTATCCACACCTGGGATGCGTGCATGCCGGCGTCGAACATGGGCTGCGTCTCCTCGGGCAGCGCGGCCCGGATCTCCCGGGCCGTGCGCTCGCGCCCTTCCGTCAGTCGCTTCTGGCGGGCGGCGGGGGAGGCGTCGTCGGGACTGTGCCGGATCCGGTCGACCAGGGCCAGCGCCTGCACGGGCGCCGCCTCCCAGGACAGCGCGTGGATGTCCCACTCGTTGGGACCGCGGTCGCCGGACTCCGCCAGGAACTCCTCGAAGGAGTCACGGAACGCCTTCACATCCCCGGTCGCGGTGCCGAGCGCCTGCTCCACGGCGGCCGGACCCCCGTCGAACAGCGCGCTCAGCTCGGCCGAGGCCGCCACCTGGCGGGACAGCGTCCACAGCCCGGTCGAGGGGGAGGCGGAGTCGACGTCACCGAGACCGCCGATCAGGTCGAGCAGGGCGCCGGGGCGGTCCACGCTCGCGCACAGCGGGCCGAGGATCGCCGGCCCGACCGACGCGGGCAGCGACGACTCGACGTGCCGCTGGAAGGTCGTCTCCACCTCGTCCAGCAACGACCGCGCGTGGGCGACCAGTTCGGCCTCGGACAGCCGCGTCAGGTCGGGGCGTGAGCGGCGCAGGGCGCGCAGCCGCTCCCGGTCGGCGTCGGCCTCCGGGAAGCCGGTCTGGCCGAGCATCCGCTGCAGTGTGGCGCCCGCCTTGGCGGTCAGCTCCTCGTCCTGGTCGTCGGGGTGCGCCACGTACACCGGCGTGTCGGAGCGCTGGCCGACGAAGGCCGCGTCGATCTGGTCCGCCGTCTGGCCCATCCGGATGCCGAACAGCCGCATGTGGGAGAGGTTGAGATAGAAGTGGCCGCCGAACATGCCGACGAACGGCGGACGCGGGCCGGCCACCTCCTCCTCGCGGTAGACGCCGAACCCGACGAAACCGCGCCGCCAGCCCTGCAGACCGCGCCCCCAGACCAGGGTCCAGCCCAGCGGGCTGGCGGGATCCGGCAGGGTCTCGCCCGCGTTGGCCCGGGTGTAGTGCGGCAGCCGCTCACTGCGCTGCCAGTCCGTGATCCAGCTCTTCATGACCCAGGTCTCCCGCCCTTTGTCCCCGCCCCTACCACTGCGCCGTGCCGCCGTCGACGCTGATCAGCGCCCCCGTGATGCCCGCACCGGCGTCGCTCGCCAGCAGCGAGGCGACAGCCGAGATCTGCTCCACCGTCGTGATCTTCTTGGTGGCGGCGTGCTCGGCGAAGCGGCTGAGCCATTCCTCGTAACTGATGCCCTCGGCCTCGGCGGCGGCCGGTCCGGCGGCCCGCATCAGGTCGGTGTCGACGGCGCCGGGACAGATGGCGTTGCAGGTGATGCCCTGGGTGCCGTACTCGAAGGCGGTCGCCTTCGTCAGTCCGTGGATGGCGTGCTTGTTGGTGATGTAGTGGCTGATCGCCGGCTTGTTGGCCTGCTTGCCCTCCACCGAGGAGATGTTGATGATCCGGCCCCAGCCACCCACGAGCATCTTCGGCAGTGCCCTGCGGGTGCCGTAGAAGTAGGCGTTGAGGTTGAAGGCGAGGGCGTGGTTCCAGGCCTCGTCGCTGAGCTCGTGTACGGGGGCGAAGCCCTGGGTGCCGCCCGCGTTGTTGACCCAGATGTCGAGCCGGCCGAACCTCTCGGCGGCGAAGTCGGCGAGGGACTCGATGTCCTCCTGCTTGCTCGCGTCACAGGGGTGGAAGACGGCCCGGTCCCCGGCGTCCAGCTCCTCCAGGGCCTGCTTGCCCTTGATCTCGCTGCGGCCGCTGATGACGACCCTGGCGCCGTCGGCCAGGAAGGCCTCGGCGATGGCGCGGCCGATGCTGCGTGTGCTGCCCGTGATCACCGCGACACGACCGTCGAGGCTGCCCGTAGCCACCATGGTGTTCTCCTGCGCTTGTTGTGGGTCGGTCACCTGGCGGCTTCGTCCAGGTGCTGGTGAACGGTGCGGTGGAAGTGCTGGAGGCCGGGCTCGTTGCGCCCGAAGACGAAGTCGGTTCCCGCTGCGGCCAGGGCCTTGAGCCCCTGCTGGACGCCGTAAGTCGTCGCGTAGTCCTCGTCGCGGACCACCTCGTGGAACCAGGCGCCGAACCGGTCGGCGGCCTGGCGTTCCTCCTCGGTGACCGCCGGTTCCCGCAGCAGGATGATCTGCTGGGTCACCGACTCGGTCGCCGTCCGGGGGAGCACCAGGGACACGGCGATCTTCTGGCGCCAGCCGCCGGCGATCGCGAGTCCCGGGAAGAGCCAGTAGATGGGCCCGACACAGTCCCCGGGGTCACGCTGGTCCGGGGGCAGTTCGGCCGCCTGCGCGATGGGGCGCAGGGCCGGTGCGATGCGCTGGTGGGGGCCCCAGGTGTCGTGGGCCATCATGTTGGAGAGGTTCGTCTCGAACACCGTCTTCGGGTGCAGCGAGGCGAAGTGGTACGTCTCCAGGTACCCGTCGAGGGTGACCTTCCAGTTGGGGCTGGTCAGCTCGCTGGTGGAGTAGTGGTGGCACTCCGCCAGCCGCAGGCCCTCCAGCAGCGGCTGCAGATCACCCAGCCAGCCGTCCAGGTCGGGCTCGGCCGCCGGGTCCAGCGAGACGAAGACGATCCCCGCGCGCTCCCCGGCCGGAAGCCGCACCAGGCCGCGTCCCTCGCGCGGTACCTCGCCGAAGGTCTTCTCCGCGTACACGCCGCGCAGCTCTCCGGCCAGGTCGTACGACCAGGAGTGGTACGGACAGGTGAGCCGCTTGGACACTCCGCACCCGGCTTCGAGGAGCCGGGCGCCCCGGTGCCGGCAGGCGTTGATCATCGCGTGCACGGCACCCTGCCGGTCGCGCGTGATGAGCACCGGAACGCCGAGCACGTCGATCGCCTTGTAGGTGTTCGGCCCGGGCAGCTCGCACGACATCGCCAGCGGCAGCGGGACACTCCGGTGGACGGCGTCCGTCTCGCGCTGCCAGCGGTCGGCGTCCAGGTAGTTGGCGACGGGTTCCGTCCACTGGCCGTCCGCCTCGTGCGTGGTGTTGTCGCGGTAATGCGCCACCACCCGCTCGACGAGTTCGGCCGCCTCCCGCCGCATCGCCACGGACGCGGCGTCGGTTGACCGGTCCTGGCTGATCCACGACGCGTACTCGGGGGTGGACGAGGCGGAGGCCGGTGACCTGCGCTCGGTCGCTGTTTCCCGAATCTCCGGTGAACTGGTCTGGACCACGATGTCCTCACAATCCTCCCAGCCGCGAGCCGGTGACCGGCTTCGGAACGCGACAGCTGGGCTGTGTCCGAAACTGCAACAGGACTTAGTGTGGTCTGTCAATAGAAAGTGTCGAAGTTGCCGCTCGGTGTGCCGCGGGGGTGGGTGTGATGGTCATGACACGGCCGTTCGAGGTGGGTGTGGTGGTGCGGGACCTCGGGCTGATGGAGCGCTTCTACTGCGATGTGGTCGGCTGTCGCGCCGAGCGCCGCTCGCGGGTGCCGGAGTCCGTCGGAGGTCCGGCGGGGCTGGGCGGCGAGCTGACGGTCGCCTGGCTCCGGGTGCCCTCCGGGGGGCGCGTCAAGTTGATCCTGCCCCGGTCGGCGCCGGTGTCGGCGGGTGCGGAGCCCTGGGTCGCCGGGCGGCCGGGACTGTCGTATCTCACCTTCCATGTCGACGACATGGACCCGGTCGTGGCCGCGCTGCCGGGTGCGGGTGCCCGGCCCCTGTCGGCCCCGGTCGTCGTCCGCGCGGGTGGCCGCCGGATCAGCTTCTGGGCGGACCCGGAGGGCAATGTCGTGGAGTTGGTGGACGAGCGGGGCGACGAGCCGGGTCCGAGGCGTAGTAATTAGAGACGCTGTTCAGTAAGGTGCCTTCATGCCGGTTACTGTAGACCGACACAAGTAACTCCGATTGCTTGGCAACCTCCCTCGGGCGAAGGGGCGGACGATGGCTCAACGAGCGTCTACGGCGTCGAAGAAATCCCCGCAGGTCAGTACCGCGGTCATCAGGGATCTGCACGAACGCATGGTGCGCATCCGGCTGTTCGAGACCGAGGCGGGAAAGCTCATGGAGGCCGGCAAGCTGCCCGGCTTCCTGCATCTGTATGTCGGTCAGGAAGCCGTCGCCGCCGGCGTGATGACGGCCCTGCGCGACGACGACCAGATCACCTCCACCCACCGCGGCCACGGACACGCCGTGGCCAAGGGCGTCGGCTTCCGCGCGATGTACGCCGAACTGTACGGCCGGGTCACCGGCGCCTGCCTTGGCCGCGGCGGCAGCATGCACATCAACGACCTCAGCCGCGGCATGCTCGGCGCCAACGGCATCGTCGGGGCCGGTGTCCCGATCGCCGTGGGCGCCGCGTTCGCCGCCCGTTACAAGGGCGAGGACAGCGTCGCCGTGACCTTCTTCGGCGACGGCTCCACCAACATCGGCGCCTTCCACGAGGGCGCCAACATGGCCGCCATCCTCGGGCTGCCCGTGGTCTTCGTCTGCGAGAACAACGGCTACGCCGAGTTCACCCCGCAGTCGGCGCACATGCTGCTCACCGACGTCGCCGACCGGGCCGCCGCCTACGGCATGCCCAGCGTGATCGTCGACGGTATGGACGCGGTCGCCGTGCACCGCGCCGCGACCGAAGCCGTCGCACGGGCCCGGTCCGGCGCCGGTCCGATGATGATCGAGGCCAAGACCTACCGCTACTTCGACCACCAGGGCGTCAAGGGTCTGCGCCATCCCTACCGCTCGGACGAGGAGGTCGCCGAGTGGAAGGCCCGCGACCCCATCGACCTGATCGAGACCCGCGCGATCGCCGACGGCACCGCCACCCGCGCGGAACTGGACGAGGTATGGCAGCGCACGCGCGACGAGATCGCCGAAGCCATCGCGTACGCCGAGGCGAGCCCGCTGCCCGACCCCGCCGACCTGCTGCTGAACGTCTACTCGGGATGACCGCCATGACCACCACCACCGAGGCGCCGGCCGTCGCCACGCGCAAACTCACCTACGTCAAGGCCTTCAACGAGGGGCTCGCGCAGGCCATGCGCGAGGACGAGAACGTCTTCGTCGCCGGGGAGGACGTGGCCGGATACGGCGGCGTGTTCCGCATGTTCGACAACCTCCTCGACGAGTTCGGGCCCCGTCGCATGATCGACACCCCGATCTCCGAAGCCGCCCTGGTCGGCCTCGGCGTGGGAGCCGCCGCCCGGGGTCTGCGCCCCGTCGTCGACCTGATGTTCATGGACTTCATCGGCGTCTGCCTCGACCAGATCGTCAACCAGGCGGCGAAGATGAAGTACATGTTCGGCGGCGCGCTGTCCGTGCCGCTCACCATCACCACCGCCTCGGGAGCAGGCCTCGGTGCCGCGGCCCAGCACAGCCAGAGCCTGGAGGCGTGGCTGGCGCATGTGCCCGGCCTCAAGGTGGTGATGCCCTGCGACGCGTACACCGCCAAGGGCCTGACCGTCTCGGCCATCCGGGACGACAACCCCACCGTCGTCATGCTCAACAAGGTGCTGCTCGGCAGCACCGGCGAAGTACCCGGGGAGATCTACGGCATCCCCCTGGGCCAGGCGCACACCGCTCGGCAGGGCTCCGACGTCACCGTGATCGCCCTCGGCCGCATGGTGGGGGAGGCCCTCGCGGCGGCCGACGAACTCGCCGCCGAAGGCGTGGAGATCGAGGTGATCGACCCGCGCACCGTGCAGCCGCTGGACACCGAGACGATGTTCGCCTCTGTGCGGCGCACCAACCGGGTGCTCGTGGTGCACGAGGCCGTCACGTTCGGCGGGCTCGGCGCGGAGATCGCCGCCCAGATCCAGGACGAGGTCTTCGACTACCTCGACGCGCCGGTCCTGCGCATCGGCGCCCCCTTCTCCCCGGTGCCCTTCTCGCCGGTCCTGGAGAAGGCGTACGTGCCCGATCGCGCCCGCATCGCCCAGGGGTGCCGGCGCCTCCTCGAAAGGTCGTGACCGACGTGGCGGTCGAGGTTCTGCTGCCGAAGATCGGCCTGACCATGCAGGAAGGCACGATCGACGAATGGCTGGTGCCCGTCGGCGCGGCCGTCGCCGAGGGCGACGCACTGCTGCGGCTGGCCACCGACAAGGTCGACGTGGACGTCGAGGCGGAGGCCGGGGGCCTGTTCCATCCGGTGGTCCAGGCCGGGGCCACCGTGCCGGCCGGGACCCTCATCGGCTGGCTGCTGGCCGAGGGCGAACAGCCACCGGAGGCGACGGGAGCCCCCACGCCCGCCGGGCCCGGGCCCACCCGGGGCACGGACACCATGGCAGCCCCGGGTGCCGCGCCTGCCCCCGCCGGTACCGGGGGCAGGCTTCTGTCCTCACCGAACGCCCGGCGGGTCGCCGCGGCCGTAGGCGTCGACCTCACCGCCGTACGCGCCACCGGGCCGGGCGGCCGGATCGTCTCCGAGGACGTGGAGGAGTTCTTCGCGACCCTCCCCGAGGTCCCCGCCCCGCCGGTCCCGCAGGAGGCCGCCTGCTCCTCCCCGCTGGTGCGCAAGCTGGCGAAGGAACGCGGCATCGACCTGTCCGAGGTGAACGGCACGGGTCCGGGCGGCCGGGTCCGCCGGTCCGATCTCGACGCGGCCACCGCTGCCCCCGCTCGCCGCAACGCGGCTCCTCAGCCCGGCGACGTCCTCCCGCTGACCGGGATGCGCGGCACCATCGCCCGCAGGATGCACGCCAGCCTCCAGGAGATGGCACAGCTGACGCACGGCTACGAGGTGCGGATGGACGCCGTCGTGTCCCTGCGGGAGCGGCTCAAGCAGGAGTGGGCCGACGGCGAACTGCCCGTGCCGAGCCTCGGCGACTTCCTGCTGAAGGCCGCCGCCCTGGCCCTGCGCGAGCACCCGCTGCTCAACGCGACGGTCCGGGACGACGGCATCCATCTGCTCGAGGGCATCCACCTGGGCTTCGCGGTGGCGGTACCGGGCGGCCTCATGGTCCCGGTCATCGAGGACGCGGCGGCGCTGCCGCTGCATGAGATCGCCCGCCGGTCGAAGGAGCTGGCGCAGGCCGCGCGCGAGGGGCGGATCTCCCTCACGCAGCTGGAGGGGGCGACCTTCACCGTCACCTCGCTCGGCGGATACGGCGTCGACTTCTTCACCCCGGTGATCAATCCCGGCAACGTCGGGATCCTTGGCGTGGGCAGGCTCAGGGACGGCGTCGAGTGGGTGGACGACCGACCGCTGCGGACCCGGGTGCTCACGCTGAGCCTCACCTTCGACCACCGCGCCGTCGACGGCGCACCCGCCGCCGAATTCCTGCGCACGGTGGGCGAGCTGCTGAGCAAGCCGCTGCGTCTGCTGGTGTGACCCGAGGTCTACCGGGCCGGGTCGGCGATCCGCTCCGCGAGATCGCCGACCTCGCGGACGAACGAGCGGTGCCCCAGCGACCGGTAGACGTCGTCGCCCCGCACCTGCGAGGTGGCCGCGGTCTCCAGCAGCGCCAGCAGGCCCAGGCCGTTCACCGCCGCCTCGGCGTCCGAGACGGACGCGCGGGCCTTGCGGACCAGCCGCACCAGCTCCTCCAGCAACTCCGTACGGCTCTCCTGGCGCAGCGCCTCCGCCTCCTGGCTCATTCCGGCCGACGACACGAAGAACACGGTGGCCGCGGACCGGTTCTCGGCCATCCACGCCAGCAGGGCGGTGATCGCCGCTCCGGTGGGCGAGCCGGGCTCGTGCGCCTCCGTGATCGCCTGCAACTGCTCGCGCAGCGCCGCGGCGAACGCCCGCATGGCCTCGGCCAGGACCTGGTCCTTGGAGGAGAAGTGGTAGTACACCGCGGCCGAGGTCATCTCCGCGCGCGAGGCGATGTCGGCCACCGTCACCTCGTCCGGCGGCTGGGTGGCGAACAACTCGGTGGCCGCCTCGATCACCCACTGCCTGCGCGAGGGACGGTGAGCGGCGCGGGTTCCGGATGTCGTCATGGTGTCAAGTATGCCGGGACCTGAGTGCGTCGAAGGCCAGTGTGCAGCAGGAATTGTGCGATCGGGGGGCAGGAGTTACTGGATACAATGGTCAGTACCAGAGATCACGGGTGCGGACCGACGGCAGCGGGCAGGGAGCAGGATGGCCACGACGAAGAACGGCAAGCAGCCCGCCCACCGGCCCTCGCGGCGGCAGCACATCATCGGCGCCGCCGTGCGGGTCTTCGGCCGCAACGGATTCGCGGAGACGAGCATCCAGGACATCGCGGACGAGGCCGAGGTGGTTCCCACGGCCGTCTACTACCACTTCGACGGCAAGGAGGAACTGCTCGAACTCGCCATGCGCCGGGTCTTCGACCAGCTGAACGCGGTCGTGGAGGCGGCCCGGCCGGAATCCGAGCCGGGTGACGCCGAGGGCCTGGTCCGCGTCATCGACGCCGTATGGGAATGGGTGGAGAAGAACCCTGACGAGGCCCGGCTCTACCAGGTCCAGGTCGCGTCCGCCAACGGCAGCGTGAAGGTCCTGCGGGACGAGTTCGAGCAGCGCCACATCCAGCGTGGCTACGACTACCTGCCCGAGGGCAGCACGCGCAGCCCCCGCGCGGCGAAGGCCCGGCACGCGGGACAGGCGCTCGCGGTCCGCACGCTGATCAGTACGACGATGCTGGTCACCGCGTTGCGGGCGGAGGGAGGACCGCTGTCCCGGCTGCCCTCCCGGGCCGTGCTGCAGGCGGTCAGGGAGCTGGCGCTGCGCATCGTGGCCGCCGAGGAGACGCCGGCGGGGCAGCAGAGGCCGGACAAGAAGGCCACGTCACGGACCTGAGAGGGCTCGCCCGGACGTCCATCCCGCCGGTCGGCTCCCGGTCGCCCGCCGCCTCTCACACCGTCAGGACCGAGCAGGCGCTGATCCCGGGCGCCCCGTAGACATGCGTGAAGCCCACCCGGGGAGCGCCCGGCACCTGCGCGCCGGGTGCCCGGCCCTGCAACTGCCGTACGACCTCGTGGAACTGACGCAGCCCGGAGGCGCCCACGGGCTCCCCGCCGGCCAGACAACCGCCGTCGGTGTTGACCGGTATCCGGCCCGTGGGATCGGTGACCCCGGCGGCCAGCAGCTCCTCCTGCTCGCCGTGGCCGCACAGTCCGGTCTCCGCGAGGTGGACCAGCTCCGAGCCGCTGTCCGTGTCCTGCAGCTGCGCGACCTGCACGTCCGCGGGCCGTACGCCCGCGGTGCGGAAGGCCGCCTCCGCGGCGTCGACACTCGGGCTGCGGTGGGGGCCCGGCGGCAGCCACGGAGAGAACACCTCGAACGAACCGAACCGCCGCGTCCGGAAGGCCAACGAGGCAAGTCTGACTGGCCGTTCGCACAGGTCGAAGGCCCGGTCGCCGAGCGCCAGGACCAGGGCCGCCGCGCCCTGTCCGGGCGAACAGAACATGTACTGGGTGAGCGGCGGACTGACCTCGGCGGCGTCCAGGATCTCCCGCTCCGTGAGCGGCTTGCGCCGCCATGCCAGGGGGTGCCGGGCGCCGTTGCGGAAGGCTCGCTCGGCCACCATCGCCAGCGCCCGCTCGGACATTCCGTGCTCGTACAGGTAGCGCTGGGTCTTCAGCGCGAAGAACTGGGTGGTCAGCATCATGCCGGTCTCGGCGTACCAGTCGCCGAGGCCGTAGCGGGCCGCGGAGACATGGAACGCGCCCCGCTCGTGCTTGTCGAAGCCCACCGCCAGACCGAGGGAGGCCTCGCCGGCGCGCAGCGCGTTGGCCACCGCGAGCACCGTGGAGGCACCGGTCGCGCAGCCGTTCTGCACGTTGACGAAGGGCACTCCGGTCAGACCCAGACGGCCCACCAGGGTGTCCGGCTTGCCGGACACGTCGGAGCCGCCGGCCGCGTAGCCGATGTCCTCCCAGGCGACACCGGCGTCGGCGAGCGCCGCGCGCACCGCCCGCTCGGCCATGTCCATGCCGGTGACGCTCTCGTCGCGGCCGAAGGGATGCATCCCGCATCCGATCACGTACACCTCGTCGACCCGGCTCATCGCTCCCCGGCTCATCGCTCCTCGTCCCGCTCCGGGCGGAACGCGAAGGTCACGACCTCGGTTCCGTCCTCGCTCTCGTAAGCCGGCACCAGGGTGAGCCGGACCGGCAGACCGATCCGGATCTCCTCGCGGGGCACCGCCAGCCGCGCTTCGACCAGCACCTCGCCGAGGTCCACGTAGCCCACGTGGTACGGGCGGTAGCCGTCGGCCGGCGGCCGGTACGGCGGTTTCGGCGGGAACGCCTGAAGCGTCCACGACCACACCAGCCCCCTGACCGGCAGCACCTGCTCGGACATCGTCCGCCCCGCGCACCTGGGGCACGAGTCCTGCCGGGGGAAGACGACGGTGTGGCACGCGGAGCAGCGGGCGCCCACAAGACGCGGCGCGTCCCCGTCGTCGTGCTCACGGTCGCCCGGGTTCTCGAACAGGGATTCGTCGATGAGCCTGGTGGTCATGTTCCCGCCCTCCTTCCACGTCACCAGCCCAGGAGGGCGGCCAGCCGTTCCCGGTGGTGTGCGGAGCCGCCCAGCAGCACCGCGTCGGACTGCGCGCGCCGGAAGTACAGATGCGCGTCGTGTTCCCAGGTGAAGCCCATCCCGCCGTGGAGCTGCACACACTCGGCGGCGACGGAGACGAACGCCTCACCGCACCACGCCTGTGCTACCGCCGCCGCCTCGGCCAGCTCCCGAGGTGAGCCGTCCGCCCGGACCGCGCGGACCACGGCCGACCGTGCGGCCTCGACCTGGAGCAGCATGTCGGCGCAGGCGTGCTTGACCGCCTGGAAGCCACCGATCGCCCTGCCGAACTGGGTGCGGTCGCGCACATGGGCCACCGTCATGTCCAAGGCGGCCTGTGCTCCGCCCAGTTGCTCGGCGGCCAGGGCCACCATAGCCACGTCCAGTGCGCGGGAGACGACCTCCGCTCCCTCGCCGCCGGCGGTCAGTGCCCGGACCCGGGCGCCGTCGAAAGTGACGATCGCCTGCCCGCGGCTGAGATCAAGGGTGGGCACCCGGCGCACCGTGACCCCCGGCTCTCGCGGATCGGCCAGGAAGAGGTCCACACCGTCGGTGCCGTTCGCGGCCACCACGAGTGTCTCGGCGTCGGCGCCGTCGAGGACGAACGGCGCGGTGCCGTCCAGGAGCGGGACGCTGCCCTGCCAGGAGACGGCCACGGGCACGGCGCCGGCCCGCCATGTCCCGTCGGGGGAGACCACGGCCAGGGCGTGCACGACGCCCTCCGCCAGCCTGCCCAGCGCCTTGTCGGCCGCGCCGCAGCCGGCCAGTACCTGTCCGGCCAGCACGGTGGAGGACAGCAGCGGTACCGGTGCCAGGGTCCGGCCCAACTCCTCGCAGACGGCGGCGATCCCGGCGAGTCCGCCGACGCCTCCCGCCGACCCGGGCAGGCCGAGCGCCGCGAGGCCGACCTGCCGGCCGAGGGTGTCCCACAACCCGGAGTCGATGCCGGGGGCCTCCTCGGACAGCCGGCGTACCGCTGCGGTGCCGCCGGCATCCGCGCACACCGCGCGGACGGTCTCGCGGAGATCCTCCAGCTCGGTGTCCGACAGGGCTGTGCCCTCGGTCTCGGTCACGGTGCTCGTCATCGTGTGCTCCCGCCGGTGTCGTCGCCTGCGCGCAGCGCGCTGTGCGCCGCCGCCATCCGGGCCACCGGCACGCGGTGCGCGGAACACGAGACGTAGTCGAGGCCGAGGCCGTCGCAGAACGCGATCGACTCCGGGTCGCCGCCGTGCTCGCCGCACACGCCCAGCTTGATGCCGGGCCGCACGCTCCGGGCCCGCTCGGCCGCCAGGCCGACCAGGGCACCCACCCCGTGCGGGTCGAGCCGGGCGAACGGGCTCGCGGTCAGGAACCCGCGTTCCTGGTACGAGGTGAGCACCTGGCGCTCGACGTCGTCCCGCGAGAAACCGTAGGTGAGTTGGGTGAGGTCGTTGGTGCCGAAGGAGAAGAACTCGGCGTGCTCGGCGAGTTCCCCGGCCAGCAGCGCGGCGCGCGGCGTCTCGATCATCGTGCCGAGCCGGTACGGGACCTCCACCCCGGTGCGGGCGGCGACCGCGTCGGCGGCGTCGCGTACGTACGCGGCGACCGCGGCCAGTTCCTCCGGCAGGCTGACCAGCGGGATCATCACCTCCAGCTCCGGCCGGACCCCGGTGGCGGCGACATCGGCCCACGCGGTGAAGAGCGCCTCGGCCTGCGCCGGGTAGAGCCGCTCGTGCAGCAGCGCCAGCCGCACCCCGCGCAGTCCGAGCATCGGGTTCGCCTCGCGCAGTGCGGCCGCCCGCTGTTCCTCGCCCGCGTCCAGTGCCTCCCCGGGGGCGGGCAGGAACTCGTGCAGCGGGGCGTCCAGCAGGCGCACGGTCACCGGGCGGTCGCCCACGGCGGCCAGCAGCGCGGTGAAGTCCTCGTGCTGGGCGCCCTCCAGCGCCACCAGGGCCTCGTCCCGGGCGGTCGGGTCGGCCGCCAGGAGCACCCGGCGGATCAGCGGCAGCCGCTCGCCGAGGAACTGGTGCTCCGTACGGCACAGTCCGACACCCTCCGCGCCCAGCGCCAGGGCCGTCTCCACCTCGGCGGCGGTATCGGCGTTGACCCGCACACCCAGTCGGCGTATGTCGTCCGCCCATGTGAGCAGGGTGGACAGCTCGGGCGGCGGTCCGGCCACGCTGACGCTCAGCGTGCCCGCGTAGACGGCGCCGGTGCGGCCGTCCAGCGAGACCGGGTCGCCCTCGCGCACGACGCGCTCCCCGAAGCGGACCGTCCCGGCCGCCCGGTCCACGCGCAGCCCCTCGGCGCCGCACACAGCGGGCTTGCCGGCGCCCCGCGCGACCACGGCGGCGTGCGAGGCGATCCCGCCGCTGCCGGTGAGCACGGCGACGGAGGCCAGCATGCCGGGCACGTCCGCCGGGGTCGTCTCGGCGGCCACCAGGACGACCCGGGTGCCGTCCGCGGCCAGTTCGAGGGCCCTCTCACTGGAGAGCACCACCGTCCCGGTCGCCGCTCCCGGCGACGCGGGCAGGCCCCGACCGAGGAGTTCCTCCCCACCGCTGAGCCGCAGTTGGGGGTGGAGCAGTTCCTGTACCTGCGCGGGGGTGACCCGCCGGACGGCTTCCTCGTGGCCGAGCGCTCCGTCCCGGGCGAGGTCCGCGGCCAGACACACCGAGGCCCGCAGGGGCGGGCGGAGCTGGGCGGAGGCGGTGAGCAGGGAGATCTCGTCGTCGCGTACCTCGAAGTCGACCGACACCGGCGCGCGCAGGTGCCGCTCCAGGGTGAGCAGGGAGTGCTCCAGCAGCACGGTGCCGCCCGCGAGCCGGTCCAGCGGTTCACCGGAGTGCGGCGGCGGGGCGCTGCGCCGCACCCCGCGGAAGAAGGAGCCCTGCGGGGACAGACGCCCGGTCTCCGGATCGCGGCTGACCGCCGTGCCGTAGCCGGAGTGGTCCGCCGGGCCGATGCGCAGAGCCTGCACATGCAGGGCGAGGGCGAGGTCGGCAGGGAGCCGCTGGGCCCGGCGGGACCTGCGCGCACGCGGCGAGTCCCACCGGGCGAGCAGGGCACGTGCGGCAAGCGCCAGCTGCTGCGCCGGGTCGTCGGGGAAGGCGCGGGAGCCGTGCTCCGCCACCAGGGACAGCAGCACCTCCACCCGCGCCCGTGGCTCCGGCGTGTCCAGGAGGGCGTCGTCGAGCAGCGCACCGGGAACGTCCAGGGCGTGTTCGGCGATCACGCGTACGGTGGCGGCCCACACCTCGTGCAAGGCGTCCGCCTGCCCGATGACGGCGCACAGCGCGTCCGCAGTGCCCCCGGCCACGCCGAGGCAGGCCAGGTCGGGCGGCAGGCCGGCGATCTCGGTCGGGGCGCTCGCGGACAGGCGCAGCAGCAGCGGCCGGGCCGTGTCCCCGAGCCGCCGTCCCGAGAGCTGTTCGACGAGGTCCACGGCGGCTTCGGCGGTGGCGGCTTCGCACAGCGACGCGGCAGCTGTGGCGGGCACGGTGAGCCCCGGCACGACCGGCAGACCGAGGGCCACCAGCCCGTCCATCGCCGCGCCGTGGGCGCCCAGCTCCTCGGCGTCCAGACCCCGGATGCGTCCCTGCCCGTACGGAACCAGGAGCCGGCCGGGAGGCCCGGGACTACCGGACGGAGTGAGGGGCGCCTCGGACGGTGCGGGCAGGCCCGCCTCGCGGTCGGTGACGCTCACCCGCGCCCCCCGGTGACGAGTTCCTCTTCACGGGCCTCGTCCTCGGCGCGGCTGATGCCCAGCACGAACAGCAGCTCCTGGTGCAGCCGCATCCATACGGTGTGGTACGAGTCGCACAGCGGCGAGGCCAGCCACTGGGGGGCGCCGTCGTCGAAGCGGTCGAGGGCGTCCTCCAGGTCCGTCAGGTACCGCCCACTGCCCGCGAGGACCTGGTCCAGCCTGCGCAGCACGGGCTGGATGGCCTCGTGCACGTCCTCCAGCGACTCGCGCACCCCGGCGTCGTAGACGTCGTCGGAATGGTCGTTGACGGTGCCGTCGGGGCGGCACTGCCATGCCGTGCACACGTCCCGGATCTTCCGGTTGACCGGCAGGAACGCCTCGTACGCCGCGGTGATCCGCTCCTCCTGCTCGGAGCCGGCGGGAACCCGCAGGAACTGCGCGACGGCGGCCTTGGCCCGCTCGGTCGGCAGCACCACCGGCCCCTTCACCGTCGCCAGGCCGGCGTCGACCAGCGGCCGGTACTCGGAGTCCGGACGGCCGCGCCACATGCCACGCAGAACGAGATCGACGACGGCTTCGGTGAGGGGCTCGTCGGACGCGTCCGGAAGGTCCACGGCAGCAGATTGCATCGCCACACCTCTTGCTCGGTCCTGTGTTGCCCGGAGGTTACGCCTCGGCAGGCTGGTTAGTGAAGAGGGACTCAAGAAACACTTTTCGCCGAGAGGAACGACGTGATGCGGTCCTGTGCGTCCCGGCCGTCCGCGAGAGCGGCGATGGACCGTGCTTCTTCGGCGAGGTGGCGGCGCAGATCGTCACCGCTGTCGAGGCGCAGCAGCGCCTTTGCGGCGCGGAGTGCCTCACCGGCACCGGCGGCCAGGTCGGCGGCGGTCCGGTGGGCCGTGTCGTCCAGTTCCGCGTCGGGCACGGAACGGGACGCCAGGCCCCACCGTTCGGCGTCGTCGCCGGTCAGGACCCGGTTGGTGAGGATAAGTTCCGCCGCCCTGCGGGGGCCCAGCAGGCGTGGCAGGAACCAGGACGCCCCGCAGTCCGGGGTGAGTCCGATCGCCGTGTACGCGAGCCGGAACCGCGCGGACCGGGCCGCCAGGACGATGTCGCCCACGAGGGCGAGGCCGATCCCGCCGCCCGCGGCCGCCCCGCGCACAGCGGTCACCAACGGCACCGGCAGCTCGTACAGAACCTGTATCGCGGCATGTGCGGCGCTCGCCACGGCGCGCACATAGGCGCCGGTCTCCGGGCCGCGGCCGGCGAACGCGCGCAGGTCACCGCCCACGCAGAAACTGCCGCCCGTCGTCCGCAGCAGGACCGCGCTCCCCGGGTCCGCGGCCACCTCCAGGGCCGTGTCCCGAAGCGCCTCGGCCGTTCTGAGATCCAGGGCGTTCCCGCGGCCGGGATCGTCCAGCCTCAGCTCGACGACTCCGTCGGGACGGCGGACCGTGCGGACCGGGCCGGTGCTCGCGGTCGGGCTCATGGGTGTCTCTCCCGTCGTCTTCCCGTCGCCGGGGGCTTCCGGGCAAGATACTAAACACGCTATACAGTTTCTAGGAGGCGACGGCTGAGGATGCCCGTGCGCCCGTCGGCGGGAGGTCCCGTGCCCATCCAGTTCGATGTCGATCCGACTGTCGCCCAACTGGCCGAAGCCACCACGGAGTTCGTACGCGAGGTGGTCGTCCCGGCCGAGCGCGAATGCGGCGGGTCCGTGCACGACGCCCCCGAGGCACTGCGGGAGAGGCTGCAGAAAGCCGCCCGGGACGCGGGTGTGTTTGCCCCGCACGTACCGAAGCGCTGGGGCGGCCACGGGCTCGACCTGCGCGGCCAGGCCGTGGTGTTCGAGGCGGCGGGTCACTCGCTGCTCGGACCGCTGGCGCTGAACTGCGCGGCCCCGGACGAGGGCAACATGCACCTGCTGGAGAACGTGGCCACCGAAGAGCAGAAGCAGACGTATCTGCGTCCGCTCGCCGCCGGCGAGACACGGTCCTGCTTCGCCATGACGGAACCGGCTCCGGGCGCGGGCTCCGATCCCCGCCTGCTGCGGACCACCGCCACCCGGGTGCCCGGCGGCTGGCGTATAGACGGGCGCAAGTGGTTCATCACCGGCGCCCAGGGCTCCGGATTCGCCATCGTCATGGCCCGCACGTCCGGCGACCCCGGCGACCCGGGCGGCGCCACCATGTTCCTGGTGGACGCCGACACCCCCGGCATGCGCCTCGTCCGGACGATCGAGACCCTCGACGAGTCGCTCTTCGCCGGGCACAGCGAGATCGTCTTCGACGGGTGCGTGGTGGGGGAGGGGCAGGTGCTGGGAACGCTGGACCGCGGCTTCGAGGGCGCCCAGGTACGGCTCGGCCCCGCCCGGCTGACCCACTGCATGCGCTGGCTGGGAGCGGCCCGTCGCGCCCAGGACATCGCGCTGGAGCGGGCCGGAAGCCGGATGGCCTTCGGTTCGGCGCTCGGAGACCTCGGCATGGTCCAGCAGATGCTGGCCGACTCCGAGATCGACATCGAGGCGAGCCGCGCCCTGATCCTGCGTACGGCCTGGGAGTTGGACACCGGCTCGGCCGCGGCCTCACAGCTCTCCTCGGTCTCCAAGACCTTCGTGGCGGAGGCGGTGAACCGGGTCGTCGACCGGGCGGTCCAGATCTGCGGAGCCCTCGGCATCTCGGCCGCCGACGCCCCCCTCGCCCGCCTGTTCCGGGAGGTACGGCCCTTCCGTATCTACGACGGCCCGTCGGAGACGCACCGTTTCGCCATAGCCCGGCGCGCGGTGAGGCCGTACCGGCAGCAGTTCACGGGCGGTGCCCCCTCTTCGAGGCTTGGCGGCCGGTAGCCGAAGCCGTTGGTGAGCCCGGCGTCCGACATCAGCGTGGAGATGTCTGGTCCGTCGATCCCGTCCGGAGCACGAGCAGGGTGATCTCGCTGGGGGCGAAGACGCGGAACGGCGGACCCCAGAAGCCGGTGCCGCGGCTGGTGTAAAGGAGGGTGCGGGCGCCGTGCCGGCTGAGGCCGGCGAGGGCGGGCTGGTCGAGGCGGACCAGATGGTGGAAGGGCCAGATCTGGCCGCCGTGGGTGTGCCCGGAGAGCTGGAGGTCGATACCGGCGGCCGCCGCCCGGTCGATGAACTTGGGCTGGTGGGCCAGGAGCAGGACGGGCAGCTCGGGGTCGGCGCCGTCCAGGGCTCCGGCGAGGTGGGCGCGGTGGCCTGCCAGCCCGGAGGACTCGGCCGTGACGTCGTCCACGCCGGCGACCACAAGGGTGTCGCCGCCGCGTTCGAGCAGCAGATGGCGGTTGCGCAGCGGCTGCCAGCCCAGTTCGTCCATCAGGTCGACCCAGCCCTGAGCCTCGCTGTAGTACTCGTGGTTGCCGGTGACGTAGACGCGGGCATGGGTGGCCCGCACGGTGCCGAGGGGGAGGGCCTGTTCGCGGCGGCGCTCGGCCGTGCCGTCCGCGATGTCGCCGGTGTGACAGACCAGGTCGGCCTCCAGGACGTTCACCGTCTCGCACACCCGGGCCGACCAGCGGACGCGGTCGAGGGGGCCGTAGTGGGTGTCGGTGATGAGGGCGACGCGGATACCGTCCAATCCGGCACCCAGTCGCGGGAGTCGAACGTCGAGTCGGCGCACACGGGGCACGCGGCGGGCCTCGGCGTACCCCCAGGCGAGCAGTACGGCGGTCACGCCCAGGACGGCCCAGGTGACGATCCGGGCCCGGTCCTGACTCTCGCCGACGCCGGCCAAGGTCAGGGCGAGCCGCAAGAGGACGCCGAGCAGAACGGACCAGGTGAACAGAACCCAGCTGGTACCCAGCAGGGTGTCACCGGCTATCGCTGCCCAGTCCTGCTGGCGCCGACCGTGGCCGCGCACCATCGCGAGCGGCATACCGACGAGGCCGAGGACGAACAAGGCGGTGCTCACCAGCGTGACGGGCAGCGGCCAGTGCTGGCCGGTGTACAGGAGCACCCAACAGGGCACGGTCCACAGCAGGACCGGAGCGATCACAGGGATGTAGCGCATCAGGCGGAGCAGTCGGCTCGGCCGTGGCGCTCGCGCTTCGCCGTCGGCGGGTCGGATGCTTCTGGTGTCGGTCACGCTTGCCCTCCCCAACCGTGCGGCCGTCTCGCGCGCACTGTATCCGGTCACCCTCGCGTCGGCCGGGCCGGCGTTGATGGGCGCCCCCGGACCACACCCCGCCGGGCAGAACATGGTCGGACTCTACGGTGCGCATGACATCGCCCGGTTTCCGCTCGACCGCGGGACGACGGTGCTCGGGGGCCTCTGGCCGACCGGCCTCCCCGCGTGGTGCGGGGAGGCCGTACTTGCTGCCGCAGGCTCAGGCAGGCCGGTTGCTTGTCAGCTCCAGGGAGATGCAGCGAGCCAGCTGGTGTCCTGGGCCCACGACGCCGTGGTGTCCCAGGCGTTGGTACCGCCGTTGCCTGCCACGTAGCCGGTGAATCGGTA
Organism: Streptomyces sp. NPDC049541; assembly: GCF_044465725.1. Classification (NCBI taxonomy): domain Bacteria; kingdom Bacillati; phylum Actinomycetota; class Actinomycetes; order Kitasatosporales; family Streptomycetaceae; genus Streptomyces; species Streptomyces sp. NPDC049541. The sequence goes on from NZ_JBITLY010000007.1 coordinate 184,516, forward strand.
GTGGCGGATGTACTTGGCCGGATAGTTGAAGGACTGCAGGGAGTAACCGGTGCCGCTGTTGCCCGGCTTGGAGCAGAAGGTGGCGTCGGCGGCGAACTGGCTGGAGCCGTCGTCGGGTTGCAGGTGAAGCTGGAAGGCGTAGTGCCTGAGGTACGTGCCGGGAGCGTTGGCGGACTCGAAGGAGACGCAGTTGCTGTCGGCCAGGCCGGCGCGGACGATCCAGGTGGCGTTGCCCTTGTCGGTGGTCGAGCTGCTGGAGGTCACCGGCGCGATCACGACCTTGTCGTCGCCGGTGTCGTGCTGCAGGTAGTCCCCGGTGCAGCAGGAGGTGGTGGCCTGCAGCGACACCTTCGCGCCCGGGGTGAAGGGGCTGGACGTGCCGGTGTTGTAGCCGGCCGCGGCGATATTGGCCTGGACGGCGGCGTCGGTGGCGTCGGAGGGGTAGCCCTTGACCATGGCGCCCTCGTAGAAGGTGCCCGCGCTCGCGTTGCGGTTGGTCTGGCAGCAGTCGCCGCCGCTGCCGAGGATGACGGCACCCTGTTTGTGCATCGGGTTCCATCCGCTGGGCAGCGCGCCGCTGTAGAGCTGGGTCAGGCTCCCGGCCTGGGCGTTCGCGCCTTTGAGCGCCATCTGGGTGGTGCCGTTGTTCTTGAGCATCGCGGTGACGAAGCGGCTGGTCTGGGAGACCTGGTTGGGATTCCATGTCTTGCTGCCGCCGGAGAACAGGCCGTTCTCCAGGTCCGCCTGGACCCACGGTCCGGTTCCGCTGCAGCCGCCGAACCAGCATTCGGTGCCGAAGTTGATCGCGTCCATGGCGCCGTTGCCGTCGGCCTTGTGGTCGATCTCCGTGTTGCCGTAGTCGAAGCAGCAGCCGTTGTTGACGTGGGTGCCGCTGGTGACCATGTACTCGCCCTCGGGTGAACTGCCGGTCGGCACACCCCCGGCGGAGTTGTAGGCGAAGTAGCTGTTGCCGGGGTTGATGTAGAGCGCGTACGCCTTCTGGCCGCCCACGCCGATCGCTTCGGTGGTCGCGGTGGCCGCCGTGTCGGCGCCGCCGGTCCCGCCGGGGCCCTGGTAGACCAGGGTGTTGCCGCCGCCGGTCTGGTCGTAGACGCGGGTGATGGTGCAGGTGGTGCCCGCGCAGAACGAGTCCTGCGCCGCCGCGTCGGCGACGCCTCCGGCCGACAGCAGCCCGATGTCCTTGAGCGCGTTGTCCGACGTCCGCTGCACCTGGTAGAGCGGTCCGTTGTAGGAGGCGAACAGCGCGCGGGTCGTGCTGTGCGCCGCGACGCACGGTGTGCCGCCCGCCGCGTAGATGTCGCAGGGCTCTTGTACAGCGGCCTGCGAGGCGCCGGTGAAGGCGACAAGGCCGGTGACGGCGAGCGCCACCGCAGCCAGGCAGCTCATCACCCCCCGGCGCAGTCTTCGGAGAACGAGCAGTTCAGGCACCATGTGCTCCCTTGTCATGGGTGTGGGGCAGCAAGCCGCGCCCCCAGCCGGGTTCGTCGTGGGGCTGGGGGCGGGGCTGAGAGGTGTTGAGGGCGGGCGGACGCGTCCGGGTGAGCGGATGGCGCCGGCGCGTCGGATCACGCTGTCACTGGATCGTCCAAGCCTGGTTGGACTGGTTCAACGGCATCCACTGACTGATGGCGGCTCCGTCGGCCGTCGATCCGCCGCCGAGCTCCAGGACCTGCCTGCTCTCGAAGTTGCGGATGACGTACCCGCCGCTGGTCGGCTCGAAGTACCACAGCTGGTTGTTGCCGCCGTTGTAGGTGTACTGCTGCAGCGCGGTCCCCGTCCGGTGACTGGAGCCGTTGATGTCGAGGGCCTTGCCGCTGTTCCGGTTCACGATCTTGTAGAGCTGACCGCTGACCGGGACGATGTTCCACTGCTGGTTGGCACCACCGTTGCTCGGCCACTGGATGACGCTCGCGCCGTCGGCGGTGGAGTTCTGGTACACGTCCATCAACTTCCCGCTGTTGACGTTCTTGATCGTGTAGTTCGTCGACGGGTTGATGGTCGGCGTCCCGGTCGCGTCCTCCAGCGCGCCGCCGGCCTGCTGCACACTGAAGTCCGCGATGAAGAAGTAGGCGCCGTCGGTCTTGGCGACCCGCACGTAGCGGAACTTCTGGCGGACGTCGATGTTGCCGGTGAGCGTGGAAGCGAGCGGCAGGGTGCTCGTCTGGCGTCCGACGACGGTGTAGGTGCCGAAGGACGGGTCGTTGGAGGCCCGGATCTCGAAGTTGCCGCGCGTCTCGGACTGGTCCAGGTCCTGGCGGGTAGTCAGGGAGAACTGCCCGAGCTGGTAGGCCTGTCCCAGGTCGACCTGCCACCAGGCCGAGGTGTCGCTCCCGGTCGGCGACCAGCCGGTGGCACCGTTGTTGTCGTCGGCTTTGGCCGCGTCCCAGGAGGAGCCGTTCACCGAGGAGGCGGACGCCGGCTTGTTGTAGGCGAGGTTGAGCTTCGCCGCCAGCCCCTGGTAGGCGGACTCTAGGCCGGAGGCCTTGATCACCGAGTCGCCGGACGACGTGTTGTTGGTGAGCGTGACGTTGGAGCCGTTGCGGTTCTGGTTGATGAAGCCGTCGGTGTGGGACAGCACGTTGTTCGACAGGGTCATGTTGTTCGACCCCTCGTCCATGTACAAGCCGGACACGGCCGAGCCGCAGGCGGCCGGCGTGCGTATCACGTCGTGGACGTAGTTGCCGTTGATGACCGTGCCGGGATCGTTGGAGAGGTGGTAGATGCCGGCGGAGTCGCAGAGCCGGTTCATCACGTTGCCGATGCGGTTGTAGCTGATGCTGTTGTTGCCTTCGGCGTTGGCCGCCGACTGCCAGCCCCAGCCCAGCGAGATACCGGCCCACGGACCGTCGGAGATGTCGTTGTGGTCGATCGTGGTGCTGTTGACGAAGCCCGCGTTGATGCCCGCGGTGCCCAGGTAGTCCTCACCGATCCGGGTGATCAGGTTGTCCTTGACGGTGACGTTCTTGACCACCTCCCGGGCGTCCTCACCCGCCGGTGAGGTGGGCGGGTTGTAGACGGTGTGGAACTCCACGGTCGGGTCGGAGAACTTGCCGACCATGATCCCGTTGCCGGCGATGTCGTAGATGACGTTTCCGGTCACGGTGCTGTCGTGCACGCCGTGGTGGAGGTCGAGGGCGGTGGCGCCCATCTGCGTGAAGGTGTTGCCGGTGAAGGAGACGCGGTCGGCGTCCGAGGCCTGGACGCCGGCCGGCGGACGGCCGACGTACTGGTTGTTGGAGGCGTCGGCCGAGAGGTTGTAGTTGCCGCCCTGGCCGTTGAGGTAGCCGTTGTCGGTCGCCTCCATCCAGGTGGTCCCGGTGAAGGTGAGCCCGGAGAAGCGCAGGTCGTGGGCGGGACTGTCGAGGCTCGTGCCCTTGATGTCGAAGAGTGTCTGCACCGTTGGGGCCTGCACGATGGCCGTGGACATGTCCTCGCCGGGGCGGGGCTTGTAGTAGACCGTCTGCGCGGCCGTGTCGACGTAGAACTCGCCCGGTTCGTTGAGGAATTCGTGGGCGTTCTCGAAGTGCAGGGGAGAACCGTTGGAGAGGACGGGGAACGGGCGCGGGAAGAGGATGCCCGCCTCATGATCCTGGATCGACAGGTTGGCGGTGCCGTTGGCGGAGCTGATCGACTTCAGCCGCAGGTAGCTCTCGCCCCACTGCGTCTCCAGCATCATCTCGACCTGGTCGAGGTGGTTCCAGTTGGAGACCTGTGAACTGAGCACCTTCAGCAGCTTGTTGGTCTTGTCGCTGCCCTGCAGCTGGAAGTCCGAGCCGAGGTCGGGGAAGCGGGCCCGGGTGGCGCGGACCCCGTTGACGTACAGCTGCCGGAAGTTGAGGCTGCCGACCGGCGCCTTGTACTCGCCGTTGGTGGCCGCGGTCCAGCCGGTGATCGCCTTGCCGCCGGTGATCACGGGCGTCTCGCCGTTGTACGCCTGGTAGACGACCGTGTGGCCGTTCGTGCCCGAGTCGCTGGTGCCGAAGCTGATCGGGCTGGTGAGGGGGTAGGTGCCGCCGCGCAGGTTCACGACGATGTCGTCGGACATGTTCGCGTTGACGGCCCGGACCGCGGCCTGGGCGGCCTGGATGGTCTTGAAGGCCGAGGCGGTGCTGGTTCCCGAGTTGCTGTCACTGCCGTTGACGGGGTCGACGTAGAAGTTCGTCGTGGCCGCGTAGGCGGGCTGAGCGGGCAGTACGGCCGCGAAGACGACGGCCGCCGCCGCGAGGGCCTTGACCGTCCCCGCGCCGATGCGTAGGGGTCTCATCTGTAGTGTGTCCCTCCTCGAACCCCCCGGTTTCTTATGAGTTGCATTTATCGATGCAACAAGGCGGGGTGGTCAAGACGATAGGCACACCTATTTTTCACTGGCGCAACAGGCGGGACATGCCGACGGGTCAGTCCGCGCGTCTGTCCACGCCTCAAAGTGGGCAATCTTCCCAGGTGGAGGCGGGCTGTCGGCGCCGATCGACCGCCGACCGAGTCCCTCCCGGACCAGTCCAACGAATCCATTGTTTTCAAAATGAGTAGTACTCATTTTGCTTCTGTGTGCTCCGGCTGAGCTCTGCCCTGGCTTCGCTGCGAAACATGGCATGTATCGATGGAAAGAAACGCCAACAAGGGTGCAAAACGGCCTTGCTGACGCTCTGTCTGAGCACTTTCATCCACGCAACTGTTGACACGGCGCAGTTACATCACTGAACTTCATGCGTAACTCAGCGCAGGGAGCCCAGAGCCGCCCGAGACCGGGAGTGCAGCTATGCCGTCAGAAGGAAGACTGTCCCGTCGTACCCTGCTGGGCTCCGCGGCCGCCGCTGTGGCCGCGAGCGCGCTGCCCGTGGTTCCCGGCGTCTCCGGCCTGTTGCCTCAGGCGGCCGCCGCGGACCTGCAGACCAGCCTCGGCAACCTGGTGAACCTGCGGTTCGGCATGTTCAACCACTTCAACATGGGCACGTTCACCAACCAGGAGTGGGCCGCCCCCAATCAGGACCCGGCTCTGTTCGCGCCCACGGCGGTCGACTGCGCCCAGTGGGCGGCCGCCGCGGCGGCGGCGAAGATGAGCTACGGCGTCCTGACCACCAAGCACCACGACGGCTTCTGCCTGTGGCCCAGTGCCCACAACAGCTACAACGTCGCCAACAGTTCCTACAGGCACGACGTCGTCGCACAGTACGTGACCGCCTTCCGGGCCCAGGGCCTGAAGGTCGGTCTGTACTTCTCCATCTGGGACCGCACTTACAACGTGCAGGCTTACGACACCCGCCACAAAGTCGCCGCCGACCAGGCCGTCCAGCCCGGCGACATCACTTACATCCTCAACCAGATCACCGAACTGCTCACCAACTACGGCACCATCGACATGTTCGTCACCGACGGCTACGCCTGGCAGATGGGCCAGCAGGCCGTCCCCTATCAGCGCATCAGGGAACATGTGAAGTCCCTGCAGCCCGGCATCGTGATGATCGACCACGGCGGGCTGTCGGTGCCGTTCCTCGGCGACGCGATCTACTTCGAGGAGCCCCTCGGCATCACCTCACCCGCAGGCAACACCTATGCCTCGCTGCAGGGCCAGACGATCAGCAACGGGTGGTTCTGGCATCCGGCGACACCCACGACCGACCCGATGAGCAGGGACTCCATCCTCTCCCATCTGGCGGACCTGGAGCCCAAGTACACCTCGTTCATCCTCAACTGCCCGCCCAACCGCAACGGTGTGCTGGACACCAACATCGTCAACCGGCTCTCCGAGGTCGGCACCGCCTGGAGCGGCCCGAACACCTCCCGGCCGCCCCTGCCCGCCCAGCTGCTCCGCGCCGAACACCCGGTCACCCCCGTGGCCGCCTACGCCACCGACTACCACACCGGCGAAGGCCCCATGAACGCCATCGACGGTCTCAGCGACAAGGGCTTCGAGACCTGCTGGTCCACCTGGAGCCTCACACTGCCCCAGACCATCACCGTCGACCTCGGCGGTCTATGGAGCAACATCTCCACCCTGGAGTACCTGCCCAAGCAGTGGAACCGCACCAACACCACCGACGGTGACATCACCGCCTGCACCATCTCCACCAGCACCGACGGCACCACCTTCACCCAGGTCGCGACCGCCTCCTGGGCCGGCGACCGCACCACCAAGGTCATCGAATGGCCGGCCGTCAACGCCGCCTTCGTCCGCATCCGGGTCACCGCCGGCACCGGCGGCTACGCCAACATCGGCAACCTGCGCATCGGCGGCCGCACCGCGACACCCGCCCTGGTGTCCACCCTCTTCCCGGGAGACGGCACCGTGTACCGCCTCGTCGCCCGCCACAGCGGCAAGGTCGCCGACGTCTCGGGCGCCAGGACCGCCAACAACACCGCCATCCTGCAGTGGCCCTGGCAGAACCACGCCAACCAGAAGTGGACGATAGCGCGGGCCGACTCCGGCTACTACAAGATCCGCAACGTCAACAGCGGCACGCTCATGGAAATCGGCGGACTCTCCCGTCTGAACGGCGGAACCGCCGACATCTGGAGCGACGCCGACGCGCCCCAGCAACACTGGGCCATCACCCCCACCGGCGACGGCTACCACCTCCTCACCAACCGGCTGAGCGGCCTGTCCCTCAACGTCGACAGCGGCTCCACCGCCGACGGAGCCGCCATCAACCAGTGGGCCTACACCGCCGGCGCCCAGCAGCAGTGGCAGATCGTCCCTTCGTAGGGCCGGGCGCCCGACTCGCGCCTCCCCGACACCTGTCAGCGCAGGGGGAGTGCCCGAGTGTGTTCGATGCGTACGGCGTCCAGGGACCGGGAGTCGAGACTGAGGAGCCGCAGGATCGTCGGGGCGATCTGCGTGGTCCGCACCGCGTCGCCGACGCGCACCCCTTGCGGGGTGGCGGCGCCGGAGACCACGAGCGGGACGTCGAGGTCGTCGGCGTGGGCGCCCCCGTGCTCGGCGATCTTGCCCATGCCGCCGGTGTAGACCACGCCGTACTGGGTGATGCCGAACAGGTCGGGAACACGGGAGTCGCCCGGGCGGGCGTGGAAGTAGTGGGCGGCATCGGCGCCCGCGTACAGGGTCTTGAGGCCGCTTGCCGTGAAGGGCTTGGCCGCGCCGTCGATGTCGTTGCCGGTGCCGGACTGAGCGAGCAGGTATGTCTTGGCGAAGTCGGTGGCGGCCTCGGAGCGGTCGGTGAGCCACAGGAGCATCGCGTCGTCGTCCACGGCGTGCGCGACCAGGTCGCCGGCGCCCGGGTGGGCGGCCTTCCAGGCGGCGTTGAGCCCGTCCAGGAGGGGGCCGTCGTCGATACGGGTCAGCGCCTTCGGGTCGGTCGGCGACTGGCCGTGCTTGGCCGAGAGGATGACCGTCGTGCTGCGGTCCAGGTGCTGCTTGTGGAGTTCGGTGAGGAACGCGCCCACCTGCTGGTCGACGAAGGCGAGGTTCTTGGCCAGCAGCGGCCCGGGGACGCCCTTGGCCTGGTAGCCGCCCGTCAGCCCGTTCGAGGAGGGCAGCTTCTGGGCGGTCGACACCGACTGGAAGTTCATGCCGAAGACCGCCGGGGTACCGACCTTGTGGGTGCGGCTGTGGTCGTAGCCGTCGATCTCGTTCACCACGGCCCGCACCTTGTAGCCGTCGTACTGTTCGGTCGCCGCGTTGTCCTTCGTCCAGTCCTTGCCCGCGGGGTAGCCGATGGCCTGGCTGTTGATCTCGGGGGCGAACAGGTCCTGGATGCCGTTGCCGCTCGGGCCGTTGAGGATGTCGTACGCGACGTGCTTGTCGGACCATGCGGTGCGCAGCCCGGCCCCGCGCGCCACGTCGAAGACCGTGTTCACCTTCAGGTAGCCGTGCGGATAGAGCGGCTTGCACGTCTTCGGGTCCACCGGCAGCTTCGACGGGTCGATCAGGCTCGCGGCGTCTCCCGTCATCTTCAGGATGCTGCCGGGCAGTTGCGTGAGGCCCTGACCGGCGTCGAGGGAGTCCTTGTTCTTGTCGAGGTCCTCGGTGAGGTCGACCTCGGCACCGCGTTTGACGCCCGCGCAGGCCGTCGTGCCGGGCGGGAGGAGCGCGGCGTCGTAGGTGTCGTCGTAGTAGACACCCGTCGTACCCGGGTCGCCGCCGGTGAGCTGGCCGACCATGCCGGGGAACGAGTCGGAGGGGATGGTGGTTCTCGCGTGGGTGTACTCCACACCGTCGCTGACGAGTCGGGCGAGCGCCGAGTCGGGGTGGCGGTCGATGTACCAGGCCAGGTCGGACTGGTGCAGGCCGTCGACGGACAGCAGCAGGACGTGCCGGGCGCGAGCGTGCGCCTGTGCCGCGGCGGGCGCGGTGGCCGTGGCGGTGAGGGCGCCCGCGGCGGCGAACGCGGCTGCGGCCGCGGCGACGGTACGGGCGGGACGGACTGGACGTCGGAACAACGGTGCACCCTGGTTGTACGGCGCGGGGGGCGGCGGCGAACCGTGCAACGACATGGGAAGGGCAGAACGTGTACGGGAGCGGACGTACGGACCGGGTCCTGCCCAAGAAACGCATCGGCGCATGCAAAGAGGCGCGCTGCCGACACCGCCCACCGGGTTCCGGACAACTCCCGTACGGTAGACCGGGCCCCCGCCTGGCCTCAGCGGCCCCCTGAGAGCAACTCGCCCGCGGCCCGCTGAACATCGTCCTCCGACACGAGCACCAACCGCGCCGCCTGCCCCAGCGGGACGAAGCTGTCCAGGCTGGTGACCCGTCGGACCGCCCCGCTGAATCCGCCGTCGACCAGGGCGGTGACGACTCCCTCCGACACACCTCCGGTACGGCGGGTCTCGTCGACCACGAGGACGCGGCCCGTCGCCCGGGCCTCGCGCAGCAGGTCGTCGACCGGCAGGGGGGCCAGCCAGCGCAGGTCCACGACCCGGCAGGCGATGCCCTGTCGCTCCAGCCGGCGCGCCGCCCGCAGTGAGATGCGCAGGCCGTTGCCGAAGGTCACGAGGGTCAGGTCCGTGCCTGTGCCGTAGGTGCGCGCCCGGCCGATCGGTACGTGCTCGGCGGGTGGCGGACAGGGGGTGAGCCAGCCGTTGTCGCCGTCTTCGTGGAGATCACGGGCGTGGTAGAGCGCGATCGGTTCGAGGAAGGCGCTGATGGTGCCGTCCACCTTCGCCGCCGCCACGCAGGTGCGGAGCATCGCGGCGGCGTCGTCGGGGCGGGACGGGGAGGCGATGACCAGGCCGGGAATGTCCCGCAGGGCGCCCACCGCGTTGTCGTTGTGGAAGTGGCCGCCGAAGCCGCGCTGGTAGCCGTATCCGGCGATCCGCACCACGAGGGGGTTGCGGTACTGGCCCTGCGAGAAGAACTGCAGTGTGGCGGCCTCGCCGCGCAGTTGGTCCCCGGCGTTGTGCAGGTATGCGAGGTACTGGATCTCCGCCACCGGCAGCAGCCCGGACAGGCCCGCCCCCAGCGCGAGCCCGAGGATGGCCTGCTCGTCGAGGAGCGTGTCGAAGACCCGGGCCGTGCCGAAACGCCGCTGCAGGCCCCTTGTCAGTCCGTAGACCCCGCCCTTGCGGCCGACGTCCTCGCCGAACACGACCAGCTCCGGGTGGCTGCCGAGCAGGTCGGCGAGGGTGTGGGTGATGGCCTGGGCGACGGTGACGGGCTCGCCCACGGGCGCCGCCGATGCCTCGCTCGTACGGCGGGCCGCAGCCGCCACGAGGTCGGCGCGGCGGGGTGCGACGGGGGCGACGATCTGTGTGGCGGTGGTCAGGGGCTCGCTCTCCAGGGCCTCCTTGGCGACGGCGAACACCCGGCCGCCCACCTCGTCGTACCGGTCGAGAACCTCCTGCGGGGTGAGGACGCCGGAGGCCGTGAGCAGCCGCGCCGTGGCCGACAGCGGGTCGCGGCGCAGGTCCGCGGCGACGTCGGAGGGCATCCGGTAGGCGGCTTCGGCGTCCGAGCCCGCATGGCCGAGGAAGCGCACCATCGACAGGTGCAGGAAGGCGGGCCGGCGGTGCTTGCGTACGTGGGCCACCGCCTCGCGCGCGGTGTCGTAGGCGTCCTGCGGATCGCAGCCGTCCGCGGCGAAGTAGGCGAGGGCGGGCCGGTCGCCGTGGGCGCGCCGCACCCAGTCGGGCGGGGTCGGCACGCTGATGCCCAGGCCGTTGTCCTCGCAGACGAACAGGATCGGCATCGGCAGGCCCTGGTAGGCCGCGTGGCAGGCGCTGTTGATGGCGCCCACCGCCGTGGAGTGGTTGACCGAGGCGTCGCCGAAGGAACAGCAGACGACGGCGTCGCCGGGCCAGGCGCACTCGGTACCGAGCCGCTTGGCGCGGGCGATGCTCCACGCCACCCCGACCGCCCGGGGCAGGTGGGAGGCGATGGTCGACGTCTGCGGGATCACGGCCAGTTCGCGGCGCCCGTACACCTTGTGCCGGCCGCCGGCGATCGGTTCCTCGGCCCCGGCGGCCACCCCCAGCAGCATGTCCCTGACCGCGTCGACGCCGCCGGCCTGCCGGGCACGGGCGCAGTAGAACGCTCCGGAGCGGTAGTGCAGCAACGCCGGGTCGGTGGGCCGCAGCGCCAGGGCGAGCGCGGCGTTGCCCTCGTGCCCGCTCGATCCGATGGTGTAGTAGCCGCGGCCCTGCTGCTGCATCCAGCGCGCCGCGAAGTCGGCGTGCCGGCTCTCCAGCTGGGCGTCGAACAGGTCAAGGGCCGTACGGGAGTCCAGCGGGCCCGCGGTCCGGGCGGCAGACCGCAGACCGGCCACCTCCTCGCGGAAGTGCCGGTCCAGGTCCTCGACGCCGCTCACAGACGGAACTCCATGTCGGGTTCGAGCGCAGCCACGTCCATCTGCGCCTTCTGCAGCCGGCCGGAGTGGTCCCAGTTCATCGACTGCCAGCGGGTGAACTGGTCGAGCACCCACTGCCCCGACTGGCGAGAGCCGTTGCCCGACTTGCCGTTGCCGCCGAACGGCAGGTGCGCCTCGGCTCCGGAGGTGGTGTTGTTGACGCTGACCATGCCGGCGGAGACGCCGCGCCGGAAGGTCCACACCTCGTGCGGGTCGGTGGTGTAGATCGCGGCGGACAGGCCGTAGCCGTGGAGATTGGCCAGTTCCAGGGCTTCGTCGAAGTCCCGGTAGGTGGTCACCCCGACGATGGGGCCGAAGGTCTCGGTGAGGAACAGGTCGTCGTCGCGGCGCACTCCGTCGACGATCACCGGGTGGTAGAACATGCCCGCTTCGGGGTCGCCGACGAAGCCCTTGCGCGGGTTGTCGGCCGTGATCCGTCCGATGCCGTCGGAGCCGTAGGTGCGGTGGTGGTCCTTGATCCAGCCGAGGAAGGTCTCGTAGCGCCGTGCGAACCGCTCGTCGAGCATCGGGCCGTACAGGACGTCCTCGAAGGCGTCGCCGATCCGGGCCGCGCGGCTCGCGGCGTCGAAGCGGGCGAGGAAGTCCTCGTGCACGGACTCGTGGACGACGAGCGTCCCGAGGGAGGTGCAGCGCTGACCCGCGGTACCGAATCCGGAGAACAGGGCCCCCTCGACCGCCAGGTCGAGATTCGCGCTCGGGGTGACCACCTGGGGGTTCTTGCCGCCCAGCTCCAGGCAGGGGGTCTGCAGGTGGCTTCCGCACAGGGCGCCGATCTTGCGGCCGACGAGCGTGGACCCCGTGAAGCCGACCTTGTCGACCAGCCCGGCGTCGAGGGAGGACTCCAGACCGGCGTACGTCTGCTCACCGTCGGCCAGTACCAGGTTGAGTACGCCGTCGGGCAGGCCGCCACCGTGCACGAACAGGTCGAACAGGGCCTTGGCGCTCGCGGCGGCGTATTCGGCGGGCTTCCACACCACGGTGTTGCCGGTCACCAGCGCCGGCACGAGGTACCAGGCCGGCACCGCCACCGGGAAGTTGCCCGCGGTGATCACCGCGACCGCTCCGACGGGATTGCGGAAGGTGAACAGCTGCTTGTCGGGCATCTCCGAGGGCACCGTCTGCCCGTACAGCCGGCGGCCCTCGCCCAGGAAGAAGTCGCAGGTGTCGATGATCTCCTGCACCTCGCCGAGTGCCTCCGCGAGCGGCTTGCCGATCTCCTCGGTGACGATGCGGGCGAGCCGGTCCTTGTTGGTCTCGACGAGGCGACCGATCTTCCCGATGGCGGATCCGCGCACCGGTGCCGGGACGTCGGCCCAGGCCCGCTGTGCCGCCTTCGCGGCCTTGGCGGCCTGGACGAACGTCGAGGCGTCCCCGAGCGAGATCTCGGTGACCAGCTCTGCGGTACGGCCGGGATTGGGGCGTTGGAGAGTCCCGCCGGGAGCGCCGGCGACCGGGTGGCCGGCAACGACCGAGGCGACGGAACGGGCCATGACAGTGCTCCTTGTCCGCTGGGGTGGGGCGGTGTCCGCCGGAGGGTCAGTGCAGGCCGGCGAGGACCCGGTCGAGAGCCCGCAGGGCGAGGACGAGCTCGTCCTGGGTGATGGACAGGGCGGGACGGAAGCGCATCGAACGCTCACCGCACGGCAATGCGATCACCTGCTCCTCGGTGCGCAACCGGCGTACCGCCTCGTCACGGACGCCGCTGTCCGGCAGGTCGATGGCGCTCATCAGCCCGCGTCCGCGAGCGTTGGACGCCACCGCCGCGTGCCGGACTTCCAGATCACGCAGTTCGGCAAGGAACCACGATCCCACGGCGGCGGCACGGGCCACCAGATCGTCCCGTTCGATGATCTCCATGATGCGCCGGGCGCGGACCATGTCGACCAGCCCGCCGCCCCAGGTGGAGTTGATCCGCCCGGAGACCCGCAGGACGTTGTCGGGCACCTGGTCGACCCGGCGGCCGGCCATGATGCCGCCGAGCTGGACCTTCTTGGCGAAGGCCACGATGTCCGGCTCGAGGCCGAGTTGCTGGTACGCCCAGGTGGTGCCGGTGATGCCGACACCGGTCTGCACCTCGTCGAGCACGAACAGCGCGTCGTACTCGTGGCACAGCGCCTGCATCGCCTGGAGGAACTCGGGGCGCATGTGGTTGTCGCCGCCCTCGCCCTGGATCGGCTCGGCGATGAAGCAGGCGACGTCGTGCGGGTTGTCCTCGAAGGCCCGGCGCGCCTGTGCGAGGGCTCGTCGCTCCGCCTGCTCCACCTCGGCAAGGTGGCGTTCGAGGGGGAAGCGCATCGCGGGCACGTCGATGCGGGGCCAGTCGAACTGCGGGAAGCGGGCCGTCTTGTTGGGCTCGGTGTTGGTCAGCGAAAGGGTGTAACCGCTGCGGCCGTGGAAGGCGCGGCGCAGGTGGAGCACCTTGGTGCCGAGGTCGGGGGAGCGGCCCGCGGCCTCGTTGCGGCGGCTCTTCCAGTCGAACGCCGTCTTCAGCGCGTTCTCGACGGCGAGCGCCCCGCCCTCGACGAAGAACAGCCTCGGCAGCTCCGGATCGCCCAGCACCCGGGCGAACGTCTCGACGAACTCGGCGTAGTGCGTGGTGTACATGTCCGGGTTGGCAGGCTTGTTGGCCGCCACCTGCGCAAGCAGCGTCATGAACTCCGGATCGTCCACGATGCCCGGCGCGTTGAGGCCCAGCGGAGCGGAGGCGAAGAACGAGTAGAGGTCCAGGAACTTCTCATTGGTGCGTGCATCCACGATCCACGAGCCCCGGCTGGCCAGCGGGTCGAGCACCAGCTTGAAACCGTCGGTCAGCACATGACGGCCGAGTCTTTCGTGCACCTCGCCCGGATGGATCGTCGACTCAGCGGCAACCGTCATGGGGCACCTACTCTCGATAGACGCGAACAGGAGATGTTTCGTCAGTCACGAGGAGTAACGAAATTATCTTAGGTGTGTAGGCGAGATGGCCGCAAGATTTCGTGCGCTGGTTGATGTGAATGCTGCCGGGAGAGGCTCGCCCGGCGGCTCGACCCGCGTTACTGATCATGACTTAGGCCGATTGTCAGTGGTGCGTCCTACTCTCGCCATATGACCTACTGCGTCTGGCACAGGGGCCTCGGCATCACGCTCGACCTGACCGAGGCGGATCTCGGGCACCCCGAATACCCGCGGCTGCTCGACGAGATCTACGGCAACTACCAGCCGGATCTTCTGTACTGCCTGGAAGCCCATGAGGACGAGGGGTTCATCTGCCCCGGCTTCATGGCCATCCGCAAGGTCAACGGCCGCCCGCACGCCATGCATGTGGCCAAGGGGGAGCGCCCCGAGACGAAGGACGAAAGCGATCTCCACAAGGCGCTGAGGGAATACACCGTCAAGGTCGCCGCGGGGGAGGGGTTCCGGGTCACGGGAGCCGAGGGCGCCGAGGGCGGAAAACGCCGCACGGACGTGACGGTGGAAGGCGGCGAGCATCACCGGCTCGCGTACGAGATACAGCTTGCGGCCATCGCCGGCGGTTCCGTCGACGAGCGCACCCGCAGCGCATTCCGGAACGGGATCACCCCGCTGTGGCTCGTCAACAACGAGAACGCGATCCCGATCGACCGCGCGCCCTGGGCCAGGCTCAACGTACAGAGCTGGCGGGACGTGACCGACCGCGCGGCTCTGCCGGTGCGCGGCGGCGTCAAACAACTGCAGATGCCCCGCTGCGACTGGAGCAACGCGGTCCCCTGCCCGCAGCAGGGCGCCGGCCGGTGCGGCGGACGCCACGCGCTGTGGGAACCGGTGCGAGGCCTCTACTACGACGACGTCATCCGGCGCACGGCCACAGGCGAACTCGTCTCGCTCTACCTGCCCCACCCGGCGGGCCGGCGCGGCTGGTACATGTGGGTCACCCCGACGGACAAGGACGAGTTCCTCGAAGGCCGCCCCGAACCGCTGCCCGGTCCCTGTACGGGCGGGCTGGGACACGTGCCCGCGCCACGGGCCGGCGCGCGGGAGACCGGTGACCACCTGGAGGCGGGACTTCGCAGCGAGCTCACCCGGGCGCGTGACGACGAACGGCCCATCGACGCCTCGCTGTGGCACACCGAGCCGGGGTCGTCCGGGTTCTCGCGGCCCTTCACCGTGGGCGAGTTCGTCATACCCGGCGATCTGGTCGCCGCCCGGCGGACCTTCACCCGGGCGCTGGAGCACTGCGCGGACATCGCCGCGCGGCTGCCCAGCGGCGTGGACATCGCGGCCGGACGCGCCGAGATCACCGGCGAGCAGCGCGAGCGCCTCGCGGACGCCCGGGAGCGCTGCCGGCGGCTCGCCGAGGAGATGCACACGCACCCCTGGTGGGAGACGGTCGGCGACCGTCATGCCGCACGGGAGGCGCTGACGTACGCCGCGACCCATGACACGGCATCCTGGACTATTCGTCCAGAGGCTGGACCAGTAGTCTAGGGGGCATGGGTGACGAGCATGTCCACGAAACCGAGCGGGATGCGATCCTCGCCGCGCTCAGACCGGTGGTCGACGGGATCGCGGCGACGTTCGGGCCGGTGTGCGAGGTGGTCCTGCACGACTACCGGCAACCGGAGGAGTCGGTCGTCGCCGTCGCCGGCGAGGTGACCGGGCGGGCCGTCGGCGGGGCGATGAGCGAGATCGGCATGAGGGTGCTGGCACGCGGCGACGAGGCGGCCGACGACCTGAACTACGTCACCCGCACCAAGGCCGGAAAGCTGGTCAAGTCGTCCACGATGGTGCTGCGCGACTCCACAGGAGCGGTGTTCGGCGCGCTCTGCGTCAACGTGGACATCGGCGCGGTCAACGAGGCCCATGCCCTGCTCGGCGCGCTCGCCGGCCTAGGCGCCGGGGCCGCCGAGCCGCCGGTCACCGCCTTCGGCAACGACATCGACTCAGTGGTGGACGCCATCCTCGACGCCCACCGGCTCGGGCGGAACCAGAGCTGGGCCGCACTGGACCGGGCCGAGCGCCTCGACCTGTTCCGCGGACTCGACGAACACGGCGTGTTCGCCGTGCGCCGCGCGATCGAGCAGGTCGCCGCCCGGCTCGGCATCTCCCGCGCCTCCGCCTACAGCTACCTCGCCCAGGCCCGAGCCGCCACCGACCCGACCCCCGCTGGAGGACACGCGTGACGACCACCACCCCGCCGGTCACCCTCGACACCGTCCGCGACGCGGCCGACCGCCTCAAGGGCGTCGCCCATCGCACCCCCGTACTGCACTCCCGCACCCTCGACGAACTCGTCGGCGCCGAGGTCTTCCTCAAGTGCGAGAACTTCCAGCGCGTCGGCGCCTTCAAGTTCCGCGGCGCCTACAACGCGGCCTCCCGGCTCACCCCCGAGCAGTTGGCCCGCGGCATCGCCGCCTACTCCTCCGGCAACCACGCCCAGGCTGTCGCCCTCGCCGCCCGCGAACTGGGCACCACCGCTGTCATCGTCATGCCCGAGGATGCCCCGCGCTCCAAGGTGGAGGCGACCGTCGGCTACGGCGCCGAGATCGTGACGTACGACCGCTACACCGAGGACCGCGTCGCTGTCGGTCAGGCCCTGGCCGCCGAGCGGGGCCTCGCCCTCATCCCGCCGTACGAGCACCCGCACGTCATGGCCGGGCAGGGCACAGCAGCCCTCGAACTCCTGGAGGAAACAGGGGAGTTGGACGCCCTGGTCGTGCCCGTCGGCGGCGGCGGGCTGATCGCCGGGTCCGCCACCGCGGCCAAGGGGCTGCACCCCGGGATCCGCGTGATCGGCGTCGAACCGGAGGCCGGGGACGACACCAAGCGGTCCCTGGAGGCGGGCCGGCGCGTCAGCATCCCCGTGCCGCGCACCATCGCCGACGGGCAGGCCCTGGACACGCCCGGCGAGCTGACGTTCTCCGTCAACCGGCGGCTCGTCGACGGCATCGCCCTCGTCTCCGACGACGAGATCCGCGAGGCCATGCGGTTCGCCTTCGAGCGCCTGAAGATCGTCGTCGAGCCCAGCGGGGCCACCCCGCTGGCAGCCCTGCTCGCCGGGCGTGCGGGCTCCCTTCCGCGCCGGATCGGTGTCATCGTCTCCGGCGGGAACGTGGACGCGGACCGTTTCGCCCGGCTGTGCGGCCGGGCGACGGCGTCATGACCAGAACTCGTTGACCTTGTCGATGTCCGCCACGCACTCGTCGAGGTCGGTGATCTTGTCCCCGACGATCCGGAAGACGATGGCTCCGTCCTCGTCGACCCGCTTGTCGCCGCGCTGGGCGGTGAAGTGGTGCATGGACACCGCGTGGCCGCGCCCGTCCACCAGGACGTTGCGCAGCTCGACCTTGAACGTGCCGCCCGTCTCCTCGTAGAGGCGACGGTAGTAGTCGAGGACCGCGTCGATTCCCTTGCAGTCGCCGGACAGCTGGTGGCTTCCGGGTACATGGTGCGTGGCGTCGCCCGTCATCATCGAGCGCAGGGTGTCCATGTCGCCGCGCGAGAAGGCCTCGTAGCCCGACCGGACGAGTTGTGCGTGGGGGTGTTCAGCCACGGTGATCGCCACCTTTCTGGGTGGTTCGGCGAAAGCGGCCTCGCACCATTCTCCGCCTGTTCGACCCAGTTGTCCGCTCATCGACGTTTTCTCCGCATCCCGGATGGCGGTCCCGGCTGGACCGGCGGACGATGGTGTGGTGGGCGGGGCTCGTAAGGAAGGGAGCCGTCATGCTTGAGATCAAGGCCGTCGAGAAGCCCGACGAGCGGCGTGATTTCCCGCGCGGACACCTCGAAGCCGTCCATATGACCGGACTCGACTTCGCGGTGGGGACCTTCGAACCCGGCTGGAAGTGGTCGGAGTCCGTGGCACCCATCGCCGGGACCAAGAGCTGCCAGGTCCACCACAACGGGTACTGCGTTTCCGGACGCATGCGCCTGCGCATGGACGACGGCGCCGAGCAGGAGGTCGGACCGGGCGACGTGTTCGTGGTGTCGCCGGGCCACGACGCCTGGGTGGTCAGCGACGAACCGTGCGTGGTGTACGACTTCGCCGGTCAGATGGCGACGGAGTACGCGAAGAAGAGCTAGCGGTCACACCGGCAGCAGGCGCGCGATGAGCGCGCCGAGCTGCCGCGCGTTGCGGCACTCGTACATCTCCACCAACTCGGCGTACTCGGGTGCCGCGGAGTCACCCGTGCCCCACAGGGTGTGCGGCTCGGGATTCAACCAGTAGACGCGGCGGGCCCGTTCGGCCACCTGCCGTACCGCCGACAGGTTCGGGTCGCTCATGTTCGTACGGGCGTCACCGAGCACGAACACCGTGGTGCGCGGGCCCACCGCGTCGCCGTACCGCTGCGCGAACTCGCCCAGCGCGACGCCGTAGTCGCTGCTGCCGTGCCAGCCCGTGAGCGTCGCCTCCGCCCGGATGCGGGCGCCCAGCCCCTGCGGGTCGGCCGCACCGTGGTCGAGCAGCCGGGTCACCTCGTCGAGCCGGTTGACGAAGGCGAACACCCGCACCTTGCTGAACTGGTCGTGCAGCGCCTGCACCAGCAGCATCGTGAAGTCCGAGAACCCGGACACCGACCCCGACACATCGCACAGCAGCACCAGTTCGGGCCGTACCGGACGGCGCCGGCGCAGCACCGGCTTCATCGGCACCCCACCCGTGGACAGGGAACCGCGCAGAGTGCGCCGCAGATCGATGCTGCCCCGGGCGGCGCGGCGCCGACGGGCCGCGAGCCGGGTGGCGAGCTTGCGGGCCAGCGGCTGGACCGTCCTGCGCAACTCGGCGAGCTGGAGATTCCCGGCGTACAGGAAGTCGACCCGGTCGGGAGTGGTGGCCACCGCGCGCCGGGCGAGCTCGTCCCGGTCGCGCTGCTCGGCGATCCGGCGCCGCGCCTCCACGGCCACCTGTCTGCGGAACGTCTCGATGCGCCGCCGGATCTCGTCGTCGAGGAGCCGGTCGGCGAACCCGGAACTGCCGTCCCGGGCCTGGACGTTCTCACGGACACGGGCCAGCAGGGTCTGCGGGCGGAGCCGGTCCAGCGCCTGGTACGACGACCAGCCCCGCGACCCCGGTGACGCACCGTAACCGCCGAACCCGTCGACCGCCTCCGCCGCCAGCTGCCCCATCAGCACGACGTCGCCGGCGGCGAGCGCGGCGGCGAGCCGTTCCCGCAGATCGTCCCGGTCCGCGGGCTCCGCCTCCGGCGCGCCGACGCCCCGCGGGAAGTACAGGTCGAAGACCGGGTCGAACACCTGCCGCTGCACCGTGGCGTGCAGCAGCGTGGCGGCCAGCCCCTCCCGCAGCAGCTCACGGTCCGCCAGGCCCAGCGCCGCCACCGCCTGCGCCGCGTCCACGGTCTCACCGGTGCCGATCCGCATGCCGTGCGCGCGCAGCGCCCCGACCAGCGAGGTCAGGCGCTCCGCCACCCCCGGCGCGGTCACACGGCGTCCAGGTCGAGCTTGGCGGCCGCCTTGAGGACGTCGTCCTGGTGCTTGAGCAGGACGCCCAGGCTGTCGCGTACGACGCCCTCGTCGAGGGTGTCGGCCCCCAGCGCGAGGAGGGTGCGCGCCCAGTCGATCGTCTCGGCGACCGAGGGCACCTTGCGCAGGTCCATCGCGCGCAGCGCACCGACCACCCGAACCACCGAGTCGGCCAGCGCCTCGTCCAGGCCGGGCACCTTCAGCCGTACGATCCGGCGCTCCAGCTCCTGCTCGGGGAAGCCGATGTGCAGGAACAGGCAGCGACGGCGCAGCGCCTCGGACAGCTCGCGGCTCGCGTTCGAGGTGAGGACGACGAAGGGGCGGCGGGTCGCGGTGATCGTGCCCAGCTCGGGCACGGTGACCTGGAAGTCGCTCAGCACCTCCAGGAGCAGACCCTCCACCTCGACGTCCGCCTTGTCGGTCTCGTCGATCAGCAGCACCTTGGGGTCGTCGCCGCGGATGGCGGTGAGCAGCGGGCGGGTGAGCAGGAACTCCTCGCTGAAGATGTCCGTGCGGGTCTCGTCCCAGGTCTCGTCACGGCCGGCGCTGATGCGGAGCAGCTGCTTGGCGTGGTTCCACTCGTACAGCGCCCGCGACTCGTCGACGCCCTCGTAGCACTGCAGCCGGACCAGCCGCGCATCCGCCACCTCGGCCACGGCCTTGGCGAGCTCCGTCTTGCCGACCCCGGCCGGGCCCTCCACCAGCAGCGGCTTGCCCAGCCGGTCGGCGAGGAAGACGGTCGTGGCGACCGCGGGCGAGGCGAGATAGCCGGTGGCGGCCAGCCGCGCGGAGACGTCGTCGACGGATGAGAACAGCAACGGGGCCTCCAGCTCGGCATGGGTCGGAGCTACTATCTAAGCGCTTGTTCACCCCTGCTGTCACGCAAAATGTGGGGCAGCCGGACGAAGCACGCAGCACCCGCCGGCTCGTGAGCGGGCACCCGCCGGCGATAAGTCGTGGCCGCCTTCGAAGCCGTTGTCAGTGGTGCCTTGTACGTTTCAGCCATGGGGATCTATCTGGTCAGTGTCGGTGCGCAGGAGTGGTCCGAGGACGACGAGGAGGAGGGCGGCCGAGGAGCCGTCGCCTCCGCGCTCGACGCGGAGTTGAGGCGGCGCGGTCTGCCGGCGTACACCTCGGTGCCCGAGGAGACGGACTTCGTGCGCGGCTCGGGGATGTCGTTCGAGGAGAAGCTGGTGCCTCCCATGGACGGCTTCAGCGCGCTGTGCCGCTCGCATCTGTCACGGGCCGAGGAGGAGGTGCTCTGCGGCTGGACACTGCTGGTGCCACTGTCCCTCGACGAGGAGATCTGGCTCCCCGTCAACTCCGCCTACACGGACGAGACGATGGTCGCCGGCGCTCCCCAGGTGCTCCGCCTCGCCGAGCGGCTTGCCGCGGCCGTCGAACTGCCGGTGGACGAGATACCGGCGACCAACGACAACCTTGACCTGACCATGTGGTTCCTCGACGGACCGGCGAAGGACCTGGCCGCCACCCGGCCCGGACCGTGGAGCGAGGACCTGGACGCCGCGTTCTACGTGGCGCTGTATCTGCGGGCCGCCCAGCACTCGCTGCGCCGCGGCTGTCCGATCGCGTACTGCTGATACGCACCCGCGGTGACGCCCGGCGCGACGAAATCCCGGGATGGCTGTCGAGGCCACCCCGGAATCCGGCTCGTCGCCCGGTTCACCGAGGCCATGGAACGCGCCGACCTGGACGCCCTGATCGAACTGCTCCTCACCGACGTGAGGCTCTCCATGCCCCCGGCCATGCTGGAATACCGCGGCATCGAATCAGCCCAGCGCGTCCTGGCCGCCGTCACCTTCCGCCCCGGCCGCGCCTACCGCGCAGTCCCCACCCGCGCCAACGGCCAGCCGGCCTTCGGCCCGTACCTGGCAGACCCGCACTCCGGTGTGTACCGCGCCTACTGCCTCCTGGTCATCACCACGGCCGGCGACCACATCACCGCCATCACCAGCTTCACCACCGACGTCATGACACGCTTCGGACTGCCCCGAACCTTGCCCGAGACGGATTGACGGGCCGCCGACCGACCCCCGCGCTCTCTGACGGTACGGAGGCTCAAGAGTTGACTTCGCCGCTTGCACGACCGCTCACCAGCACCACCTCCAGCGTGCGCGGTCCGTGCACCCCCTCGACCCGGTCCAGTTCGATGTCGCTGGTCGCCGACGGGCCGGAGATCCATGTCAACGGGCGGGCCGGGTCGAGGCGTTCGAGGGCCTGGGGCACGGACGAGACGACCTGCTCCGGGACCCGTACGACACAGATGTGGTGGTCGGGGACGAGGGTGATGCGACGGCGGCCCTGTTCGGGGCTGCCGTCCAGGACGATGGTGCCGGTCTCGGCGATGGCGACCGCGCAGCCGGTGACCACGCTCTCGACCTGGTCCAGCTCGTGCGGGGTGCTCTCGGCGCGATCCGGCAGCCGCTCGGCGTCCGTCGCCGCGAGCCACCCCTCATCGAGCCCGGACGGCACCAGCACCGTCTTCGAGCCCCGCTCGGCGAGCAGCCGGCCGATCACCGCCGTCAGCTCGGACGCTGTGCAGCGGTGCACGATCGCCCGGTAGTCCGCCAGGTTCTCGGCCAGCAGATCCACCGTCTGCTCGACACTCCGCTCCCCGTGCTCCCGCAGATAGTCGCGCGAAACGGCCTGCTCGTACGGCGTGTCTTCTTGCGGTACGTCCGCGAGTGCGCGCCGCACCCGGCCCAGGATCCGTTCCCTGCTGCTCACTTCGCGCCTCCCTTGCCACCCTGTGTGCGCTGCCACCAGTCGCGGAACGGTTCCGCGGGCACCGACGGCAGATCCCGGCTGCCGCTCCACGCCTTGCCCGGCCCGGGCAGCGTCCGTGGGTGGAGGCGGCGGGTGCGGGAAGCGAGTCGCTGGCCCGTGCGCAGGGCGCCCGGGTGCGTGAACGCCCAGCGGGCCGCGCGCATCGCCGCCCGTTCGGCCGCATGGCCCTTGGCGGGCTGCAGCACCACCTTGTTGCCCTCGCGGGTCACCTGCCCGCCCTCCACGACCCGCTCCCGCAGATGGACCAGCACCTCGGGGATGTCGATGGCGACCGGGCACACCTCGTAGCAGGCACCGCACAGCGACGAGGCATACGGCAGCGAGGCGTCGATCTCGCTCTGGGTGCCCCGGAGTTGGGGGCTGAGAATCGCGCCGATCGGGCCGGGATACACCGAACCGTAGGCGTGACCGCCTGCCCGCTCGTAGACCGGACAGACATTCAGGCAGGCCGAGCAGCGGATGCAGCGCAGCGCCTGGCGGCCGACCTCGTCGGCGAGGGTGTCGGTGCGGCCGTTGTCGAGCAGCACCAGGTGGAAGGTGCGCGGCCCGTCGCCGTCCGTGGTGCCGGTCCACGTCGAGGTGTAGGGGTTCATGCGCTCGGCGGTGGAGGAGCGGGGCAGGGTCTGCAGGAACACCTCCAGGTCCTGCCAGGTCGGCACGATCTTCTCGATGCCGACGACCGAGATCAGCGTCTCGGGCAGGGTCAGGCACATCCGCCCGTTGCCCTCGGACTCGACGACGACCAGTGTGCCGGTCTCGGCGACCATGAAGTTGGCGCCGGAGATGCCGACCTTGGCGCGCAGGAACTTCTCCCGCAGGTGGAGCCGGGCGGCTTCGGCGAGTTCCGCGGGCGTGTCGGTCAGGCCCTCGGGGGCCGGGCGGCCCCACTCGCTCATCTCGCGCTCGAAGATGTCCCGGATCTCGCCGCGGTTGCGGTGGATGGCCGGGACCAGGATGTGGGAGGGCCGGTCCTTGCCCAACTGCACGATCAACTCGGCGAGATCGGTCTCGTAGGCGCGGATGCCCTCGGCTTCGAGGGCTTCGTTGAGGCCGATCTCCTGCGTGGCCATCGATTTGACCTTGACGACCTCCGTCTCGCCGGTCGCCTTCACCAGCCCGGCCACGATCCGGTTGGCCTCGTCGGCGTCGGCGGCCCAGTGCACGGTGCCGCCCGCGGCCGTGACCGCCTCCTCCAACTGCTCCAGATACCGGTCGAGATGACGCAGCGTATGGCCCTTGATCCGCTTGCCGGCCTCCCGCAGCGCCGCCCAGTCGGACACCTCCGCCACGGCCTTCGCCCGCTTGGCGCGGATGGTGTGCGTGGCGTGCCGCAGATTGCCGCGCAGCGTCGGATTGTTGACCGCCTCGTGCGCGGCCTTCGGGAAGGCCGGCATCCCTACGAACGTCCCGCTCATGCCGGCTCCTCCTCCGTGCTCGCCAGGATCTCCGCGAGGTGTACCGGCCGCATGCCGCTGCTGAGCCGCGTCATCGTCCCGCCGATGTGCATCAGACAGGAGTTGTCGGCCGCGCACAACACCTCCGCGCCGGTCGACTCGGCGTAGCGCACCTTGTCCGCGCCCATCGCCGCCGAGACATCGGAGTTCTTCAGCGCGAAGGTGCCGCCGAAGCCGCAGCACTCCTCGGCACCAGGCAGTTCCACCAGCTCCAGGCCCTTCACGGCCTGGAGCAACCGGCGCGGCCGGTCCCCGAGCCCCAGGCCGCGCAGCCCGTGGCAGGTGGGGTGGTAGGTCACCCGGTGCGGGTAGTACGCGCCGACGTCCGTCACGCCCAGCACGTCCACCAGGAACTCCGTCAGCTCGTACGTCTTCGGGACGACGGGAGCCAACGTCGCCGCGAGCGTGTCCCCGCGCCCCTCGGCCCGCGCCCGCTCACCCATCCGCGGATACAGCTCCCGCACCATCGCCCCGCACGACCCGGACGGCGTCACGATCGCCTCGTACTCCCCGAAGACATCGGAGAAATGCCGGGCCAGCGGCTCCGCCTCATGCCGGTACCCGGTGTTGTAGTGCGCCTGCCCGCAGCAGGTCTGGGCCATCGGGAAATCGACCTCGACGCCCAGCCTGGTCAGCAGTTTCACCACGGCGCGCCCGGTGTCCGGATAGAGCGTGTCGTTGACACAGGTCAGGAACAGGGCGACACGCATCGCGGCTCCTTGTGATCGATCATCGGATGAGTGAAGGGTAGCCGGGGGACGCGGCGTGGGGGAGCCCCCTCACCTTCCGGTGAGCCGGGCCTGCGCCTCATGCCAGCGGGCGGTGTCGCCCCGCGGCTCGTAGCGGGTCAGCGGCTGGGCGCGCGTGAGCAGGCGCCGCCCGCTCGCGAGGTCGCCGACCAGTCCGTGCGCCCGGGCCTGGACCAGCACGTTCCCCAGCGCCGCCGCCTCCGTCGGACCCGCCACCACGGGCAGCCCGCACGCGTCGGCGGTCAGCTGGCACAGCAGGGTGTTGCGGGTACCGCCGCCGACGACGTGCACGACGTCGACCGGATGCGAGGCCAGCCGCTGGGCGTCCTCGATCGCCCGGCGATGGGCCAGGGCCAGCGAGTCGAGGATGCAGCGCGTGATCTCCGCGGGGGACTCGGGCACCGGTTGTCCGGAGACACGGCACGCCTCGGCGATCCGCTCCGGCATCCGCCCGGGCGCCAGGAACACCGCATCCCCGGCGTCCACCACCGACCGCAGCGCTGGCACCTTGGCCGCCTCCAGCAGCAGCTCGCCCAGCTCCGGTTCACCCCAGGCCCGTGCGCACTCCTGGAGCAGCCACAACCCCATGATGTTGCGCAGATAGCGGACCGTGCCGTCCAGCCCCAGCTCGTTGGTGAAGTTGGCGGCCCGGCTCTCCTCGCTCAGCACGGGTGCGTCCAGCTCGAGGCCGGCCAGCGACCAGGTCCCGGTGCAGATGTACGCGAACCGCTCGCCGTCGGCCGGTACGGCGGCCACCGCGGACGCCGTGTCGTGCGAACCGACCGCCGTCACCGGCACCGGACCCCGCAGCCCCGTCTCCTCCAGCACTTCCGGCCGCAGCACACCCGCCGGATCCCCGGGCCGCCGCAGCGGCGCGAACAGGCCCAGGTCTACTCCCAGCCGGGAGGCGACCTCGTACGACCACTCACGCGTGCGCGGATCGATCAGCTGGGTCGTCGAGGCATTGGTGAGTTCGGTCCCCTGCTCGCCGGTGAGCCAGTAGGACATCAGGTCCGGAATGAGCAACAACCGCTCCGCCTGGGCCAGTTGGGCCGTCTCCCGCGCCGCGACCAGCTGGTACAGGGTGTTGAAGGGCGCGTACTGCAACCCCGTCGCCGCGTACAGCTGGTCGGCGGGCACGCTCGCCCACACCTTCTCCGCGACGCCCTCGGTGCGGGCGTCCCGGTAGTGCACGGGATTGCCGAGCAGCGCCCCGTCCGCGTCCAGCAGCCCGTAGTCCACGGCCCAGCTGTCGATGCCGACGGAATCCACCTGGCCCGCAGCCTTGAGTCCGTCCAGGACACCCCCGTACAGGGAGAGGATGTCCCACCGCAGCCCCTCGGGCACCCGTACGGGCCGGTTGGGGAAGCGGTGCGCCTCGGTCAGCTCCAGGCTGTCGGGTCCGACGCGGCCGACCATGACACGCCCGCTGGACGCGCCGAGGTCGACCGCGGCGTACGACTTCACGAGCGCGCTCACCGCAGGAAGGCGGCCGCGACGCCGGCGTCGACCGGGACGTGCAGCCCGGTGGTGTGGGTCAACTCCCCGCCGGTCAGCGCGAACACGGCGTTGGCGACATGCTCCGGCAGCACCTCACGCTTGAGGATGGTCCGCTGCGCGTAGAACTCGCCCAGCTTCTCCTCCGGCACCCCGTACACGGCCGCCCGCTGGGCACCCCAGCCGCCCGCGAAGATCCCGGAACCGCGCACCACACCGTCCGGGTTGACGCCGTTGACGCGGATGCCGTGTTCGCCCAACTCGGCGGCCAGCAGCCGCACTTGATGCGCCTGGTCGGCCTTGGTGGCCGAGTAGGCGATGTTGTTGGGCCCGGCGAACACGGCGTTCTTGGAGGCGATGTAGACGACGTCGCCGCCCAGCTCCTGCGCGATCATCACCCGAGCCGCCTCCCGCGACACGAGGAAGGACCCACGGGCCATGATGTCGTGCTGCAGGTCCCAGTCCCTGGCCGAAGTCTCCAACAACGGCTTGGAGATGGAGATCCCGGCGTTGTTGACCACCAGATCGACGCCACCGAAGGCGAGCACGGCCGCCTTGAAGGCCGCGGCGATCTGCTCCTCGTCCGTCACGTCCACCGTCACGGCGACGGCCTTGTCCGGGCCGCCCAGCTCCTCGGCCACAGCGGCCGCGTTCTCCGCGTTGAGATCGGCGACGACGACACACGCGCCCTCCCCGACCAGCCGCTCCGCGATGGCCTTCCCGATACCGCTGCCCGCGCCCGTCACGAGCGCGACCCGCGTCGCCAGCGGTTTGGGCTTCGGCATCCGCTGGAGCTTGGCCTCCTCCAGCGCCCAGTACTCGATGCGGAACTTCTCCGACTCCTCGATCGGCGCATACGTCGACACGGCCTCGGCCCCGCGCATCACATTGATGGCGTTGACATAGAACTCGCCGGCCACCCGCGCCGTCTGCTTGTCCTTGCCGAAGCTGAACATGCCCACCCCCGGCACCAGCACGATCGCCGGGTCGGCGCCGCGCATCGCGGGGGAGTCGGGCAGCGCGTGCCGCTGGTAGTAGGCGGCGTACTCCTCGCGGTACTCGGCGTGCAGCTCCTTCAGTCGCGCGATCGCCTCCTCCACGGGAGCGGAAGGCGGCAGGTCGAGCACCAGCGGCCGTACCTTCGTCCGCAGGAAGTGGTCGGGGCAGGAGGTCCCGAGCGCGGCGAGCCGCGGATGCTCGGCGCGCGCCAGGAACTCCAGCACGACGTCGGAGTCGTTGAAGTGCCCGACCTGCGGCTTGTCCTGAGACGCAACGGCCCGCACAAACGGCGCCAGCGCCGCCGCCCGCTCCCGCCGCTCGGCCTCGGGCAGCGCCTCGTAGCCCTCGATCACCGGCCCGAACGGCTCGTCCCTCCCCCGTTCGGCGAGGAACGCCTCGGCGGTACGGATGATGTGCAGCGAGTTGCGCTCGCACTCCTCGGAGGTGTCGCCCCAGGCGGTGATCCCGTGCCCGCCGAGGATGCACCCGATGGCCTGCGGATTGGCCTCCTTGACCGCCGCGATGTCCAGCCCCAGCTGGAACCCGGGCCGCCGCCACGGCACCCACACCACCGTGTCGCCGAAACACTCGGCGGTCAGTTTCTCCCCGTCGGCCGCACAGGCGAGCGCGATCCCGGAGTCGGGATGCAGATGGTCGACGTGCGCGGCGTCCACCAGACCGTGCATCGCGGTGTCGATGGAGGGAGCGGCACCCCCCTTCCCGTGCAGGCAGTAGTCGAACGCGGCGACCATCTCGTCCTCGCGCTCGACCCCCGGATAGACCCCCTGCAGGGCCCGCAACCGATCCAGCCGCAACGCGGCGAGCCCGGCCTCGGTGAGCGTGCCGAGATCACCACCGGACCCCTTGACCCACATCAACTCGACGTCACCACCGGTCACGGGATCGGTGTCGGTGCCTTTCGCGGAAGTGTTGCCCCCCGCGTAGTTGGTATTGCGGGGATCAGAGCCGAGCCGATGGGACCGGGCCAGCAGAGCGGCAGCTTCGGGGTGGGATGCCATGTCCATTCAGTCCTTCTGGAGATACGTGCCCCGACGGGGCGCGGGGCTATATAGATGTGCGGCTCCGTCGCGCCCCTTTGGGGGCGCGGGGCTGTATCGATGTGCGGCTCCGTCGCGTGGGCGCGACCAGCGCGTCGGGCCCGCGGCCTGCAGACATCAAGGTCCCGGCAGACGAGTTGCAGTGTTCAGGCTCCCCATCCGGCTTGTTGTCCGCCGACTCGTTGCTCGACGATTTTTTCGGCCCATCCGGAGCGGTGGTAGGCGCCGATGGGGTCGGCATCGAGTCCCATTTCCTGGCGGACTTCGGCGAGCAGGGGCCGTACGTCGGTGTTGTAGGCGTCCATGAGCACGGCGTTGGCTTCGAGGACGTCACCCGCCCGCTGAGCCGCCTCCAACGCCTCCGCGTCCACGAGCAGTGCTTTGGCGGTGGCTTCCTGGACGTTCATGACGGAGCGGATGATGGCGGGGATCTTGGCTTCGATGTTGTGGCACTGGTCCAGCATGAAGGCGACCTGAGGGGTGTAGCCGCCGCCGCGGACGACTTCGTACATGATGCGGAAGAGCTGGAAGGGGTCGGCGGCGCCGACCATGAGGTCGTCGTCGGCGTAGAAGCGTGAGTTGAAGTCGAACCCGCCGAGTTTGTTCTCGCGCAGCAGGGTGGTGACGATGAACTCGATGTTGGTGCCGGGTGCGTGGTGCCCGGTGTCCACGACGACCTGTGCCTTCTCGCCCAGCTTGAGGCAGTGGGCGTAGGCGGTGCCCCAGTCGGGCACGTCGGTGGCATAGAAGGCGGGTTCGAAGAACTTGTACTCCAGCAGCATCCGCTGCCCGTTGCCGAGCCGCGCATACACCTCGGCGAGTCCCTCCGCGAGCCGGTCCTGGCGGGCGCGGAGGTCGTCCTGTCCGGGGTAGTTCGTGCCGTCGGCGAACCACAGCTTCAGGTCCCTGGATCCGGTGGCGTCCATGATGTCGACGCACTCCAGCAGGTGATCGACCGCCTTGCGGCGCACCGCCGCATCCGGGTGGCAGATGCTGCCCAGCTTGTAGTCGTCGTCCTGGAACGTGTTGGAGTTGATCGCACCCAGCGCAACCCCCTGCTCCCGTGCGAACGCCGCCAGCCTGCCGTAGTCCTCGACCTTGTCCCATGGAATGTGCAGCGCGACCGTCGGCGCCACGCCGGTCACGGCATGCACCTGCGCCGCATCGGCCAGCTTCTCCCACGGGTCGCGCGGCACACCCTGCTGGGCGAACACCTTGAAACGTGTACCGGAGTTGCCGTACGCCCACGACGGTGTCTCGATCTTCTGCGCCGCGAGCGCTGCCTTCACGGCGGACTGGTCTGGCATGACCACCTCTGAACACTGTTTGAATCGTTTCAGAGAACGTAGTCCCACTGGTGGGATGTCGTCAAGACGTCATGGTGGCTCGCCCCGCGGTGTTCATGAAGGTGCCGAGATTTCGTTGCCGGAACCCTTGACGGGCCGCCGCCGCGGCCCCACGATGCCGTGAAACGTTTCATGACTGTTTACAGGGCCGGTTACACGTGTCATCACCCCATGGCACGCACAGCCCTCCGTCCCCGAACTCCCCATCAGAAAGGCCGCCTTGATGAGCAACGACGCCATCTCCCGCAGGCCCGCCGAACCCCGGGTCACCCGCTCCCAGTGGCGCCTGGCCGTCCTGTCCGGCATGGCCTCCTACCTGGACTCGGGCATCATCGTCTCCTCCGGCTTGTCGCTGGGCCTGTGGCAGAGCCGCTTCCACCTGTCCTCCTGGGGCCTCGGCGCACTGAGCGCGGCGCTGACCTTCTCCATCGCCATCGGCTCACTCGTCGGCGGCCGCCTCGCCGACCGCTTCGGCCGCAAGCGCGTGTACGGGATCGACATCCTCGTCTACGCCATCGGTGCCGCCGTGCTGGTCTTCGCCCCCAACAGCGCCTTCCTCTTCGCCGGCATGATCATCGGCGGTCTCGCGGCCGGTGCCGACCTGCCGACCTCGCTGGCCATGGTCTCCGAGCACTCCCCGCGCGCGGTCCGCGGCCGGCTGATCGGCGCGACGCAGACCATGTGGGTCGTCGGCATCACCGCCGCGATAGTGATCGGCTTCGGCACTTCCACGCTCGGCTACCTCTCCGCTCAGCTCCTCTTCGCGCACCTCGCCGTCGTGGCCCTGGTCAGCTGGGTGCTGCGCAACCGCATGCGGCTGTCTCCTGTGCTGGAGGAGGCCGAGCGCGGCGGCGGTGGCGAGGGCATCGACGCGCGGGCGCTGCGCCGCCTCGGCGCCAAGCCGGTCCTCGTCCCGCTCCTCGCGACGGGCGGTTTCTACCTCGCCTGGAACCTCGCCGCCAACACCATGGGCCAGTACGGCACATACTTCCTGACCACCGTCAGCGGCGCCTCCCAGACCCTCGCCACCGGGATGAGCCTGGCCGGGCTCCCGATCGGACTGGTCTGTTCGCTCGCCTTCGTGCGACTGGCCGACACGCCCTGGCGCGACCGGCTGTTCTACGTCTGCGCGGTGCTCCAGGTCCTTGCCTTCGCCGTGGCCGCGGCAACCGGCGGTGCGGTGATCGCGGCGATGGTGTTCTTCCTGCTCCTCTACAACGTCGTCAACCAGTTCGCCGGCGAGGCCAACTACAAGGTCTGGTCCCAGGAGGCGTTCCCCGAGGAACTGCGCGCGACCACCCAGGGACTGACCTACGGTCTGAGCCGCGCCCTGTGCGGTCTCGCCGGCCTCGCCACCCCCACCCTGATGGCGGTCAGCGGTTCGGCCGTCCTGTGGATCACCACGGCGTGTGTGGCCGTGTCCGGTCTGATCGGCGTGTGGGTCGTCCGCACCATCGCTCCCCAGGGGCGGGCCGCGGCGCCCGGGACCACCTCCACCGCCCGTGCGAAGGAAGCCATCTGATGCGCGTCACCGCACCTGTCCTGGAACACCAGCGCGAGCCGCTCGGCATCGGCGAGAGCAGGCCCCGCCTGAGCTGGCGCACCGAGACGGACACCCCCGGCTGGACGCAGCAGGCGTACCGGCTCGAGATCACCGGCACCGACGGCACCGTCCTGACCGACACCGGGCGCGTCGAGGGCGCCGACTCGGTACTGGTGGACTGGCCCGGCGAGCCGCTCGCCTCCCGCAGCCGCGTCGGGGTGCGTGTCCAGGTGTGGGGCGAGGACCCCGAGCCGTCCGCCTGGTCGCCGCCGACCTGGGCGGAGACGGGACTGCTCGCCCGTACCGACTGGACCGCCCGGCCCGTCACCCCCGACCGCGAACCGTCCGACGCCCCGCTCCCGGTGGCGCTGCTGCACCGCACCTTCACCCTCGCCAAGCCGGTCGCCTCGGCCCGCCTGCACATCACCGCCTACGGCGTCTACGAGGCCGAGATCAACGGCAGCCGTGTCGGCGACCACGTCCTCGCCCCCGGCTGGACCTCCTACCACCACCGGCTGCGCTACCAGACCTTCGACGTCACCGGCCTGCTGCGCGCGGGCGACAACGCGATCGGCGCACTCCTCGGCGAGGGCTGGTACACGGGCCGGCTCGGCTTCCACGGCGGCCGGCGCAACGTCTACGGCGACCGCCGCGCGCTCCTCGCCCAGCTGGAGGTCACCCACCCCGACGGCACCGTCACCACCCTCGGCACCGACGAGACCTGGCGCGCCACGAGCGGCCCGATCCTGCGCTCCGAGCTCTACGACGGCGAGCTCTACGACGCCCGGGCGGCCCGCCCCGGCTGGTCCGAACCGGGCCACGACACCTCCGACTGGTCACCCGTCACCGAACTCCCGCTCCCCGGCGCCGAGTTGGTGGCCCCGACCGGGCCGCCCGTGCGCCGCACCCAGATCCTCGCTCCCGTCGACGTCCTCACCACGCCGTCCGGGAAGACCGTCCTCGACTTCGGGCAGAACCTGGTCGGACGCCTGCGCATCCGCGTGTCGGGCCCGGCCGGACACACCATCACCCTGCGGCACGCGGAAGTCCTGGAGCACGGCGAACTCGGCGTACGGCCGCTGCGTCTCGCCGCCGCCACCGACACGTACACCCTCGCCGGCGCGGGCGAGGAGACGTACGAACCGCGCTTCACCTTCCACGGGTTCCGCTACGCCGAAATCGAGAACTGGCCCGGCGAACTGGACCCGTCCGCGGTCGAAGCCGTCGTGCTGCACACCGACATGACCCGCACGGGCTGGTTCGAGTCCTCGCACGAGCTGGTCAACCGCCTGCACGAGAACGTCGTATGGGGCATGCGCGGCAACTTCCTCGACATCCCCACCGACTGCCCCCAGCGCGACGAACGCCTCGGCTGGACCGGCGACATCCAGGTCTTCGCCCCCACCGCCTCCTTCCTCTACGACTGCTCGGGCATGCTCGGCGGCTGGCTGCGCGACCTCGCGGCCGAACAACTCGCGCGCGCGGACGGCACACCCCCGCTGGTGGTGCCCGACGTCCTGCCCTCCGGCTTCGGCGGCACCCCGCACGCGGTGTGGGCGGACGTCGCCGTACTGCTGCCGTGGACGCTGTACCGGCGCTTCGGCGATCTGGCCGTGCTGCGCACCCAGTACCCGAGCATGCGCGCCTGGATGGAGACCGCCGCCCGTCTCACCGAGGAGGGCGGCGGTCTGTGGCGGCAGGACTTCCAGCTCGGCGACTGGCTCGACCCGGCCGCCCCGCCGGACGCTCCGGGAGACGCCCGTACGGACGGCGACCTCGTCGCCAACGCATACGTCGCCCGCTCGGCCGACGTGCTCGCCGAGACGGCGCGGCTGCTGGGGGAGAAGGGCGACGCCGTCCGCTACGAGGAGCTCGCGCGCTCGGTGCGGGCGGCCTTCGCCGACGAGTTCGTCACTCCCGTCGGGCGGATGTCGAGCGACGCGCAGACCGCGTACGCGCTCGCCCTGTGCTTCGCACTGCTGCCGACCGAACGCCAACGGCAGGGCGCCGCCGAACGGTTGGCCCACATCGTGCGCAAGGCGGGCTTCCGCATCGCCACCGGGTTCGCCGGTACGCCGCTGATCTGCGACGCCCTGTGCGCGGGCGGCCAAGCGCAACTGGCGTACCGGATGCTCCTGGAGCAGGGCTGCCCGTCCTGGCTGTACCCCGTGAGCATGGGGGCGACGACCGTGTGGGAGCGGTGGGACTCGATGCTGCCCGACGGGAGCATCAACCCCGGCGAGATGACCTCCTTCAACCACTACGCCCTCGGCGCGGTCGCGGACTGGCTGCACCGCACGGTCGCCGGTCTCGAAGCCGCCGAACCGGGCTGGCGCAGGCTGCGGATCGCGCCCGTTCCCGGCGGTGACCTCACATATGCCAAGGCCGCGTACGACACGCCGTACGGCCGTGCCGAGGCGGGCTGGCGGATCGAGGACGGCACGCTCACGGTGGAGGTGCTCGTCCCGCCGAACACCCGGGCCGAGGTCCAACTGCCAGGTGACGCTGAGCCGTTCGAGGTCGGCTCGGGCCGCCGTACCTTCCGCCGGCCGTACACCGCGCCCGACTGGCCGCCGGCCGCCATCCGCAACCCGTTCGCCGGGCCGGAGGAGTAGGGCGGGCGAGGTGCTCAGGCCAGGACCGCCGGCCTGAGCACCTCCTCGCACCACTGGCGGAACGTGGTCGGGCTGGGGGAGGCGAGGCGGTGGTCCTCGTCGTAGGCGCCCTTGATCTGGGCCACGGCCATGTCGACCAGTCCCCGCGCCCATGCCTCGCTCGCGCCGTGCTCCAGCATCGTCGCCCGGTACGTGTCGAGGGGCAGCTGCTGATAGCGGACGGGCCGCTCGAGCACCTCGGAGAGGACCTGTGCCATGCCGTCGGGGGAGAGGGCGTCGGGGCTGACCACGGGTACACCCCCCTGACCGCTCCACGACCGGTCGAGCAGGAGTTCCGTGGCCTTGGCCGCGATGTCCCGGGTGGCGACGGACGCGACGACGCGGTCGCCGGGCTGCGGCCAGTAGAACGCGCCCTGGTCCTTGATCGCGGCCACCTGCCACAGCAGGTTCTCCATGAACGCCGGCGGCTGCAACGCCCGGAAGTGCACACCGCTGTCCATGATCATCCGGTCCTTGGTCAGCGAGGCCGACAACTGCCCGGCGTTCTTCTCGACTCCGCGCCCCATGGTCGACACGGCGACGACCCGCTTCACACCCCGGTCGCCGATCGCCTGACAGGCCGCCCGCGTGTAGTCGACGTAGTGGCCTTCGACGCTCTCCGCGCGCGGGTCCGGCGGCACCACCCAGAACACCGCCTCCGCGCCCGCGAAGGCCTCCATGACGACGCCGAGGTCGCGATGCGACCCCTGGACGACCTCGACGCGCTCGCGTACCTCCGCGGGCAGTCGGGAGGGCTCGCGCGCGATCACCCGGACCGGCTCCTCAGCGGCGAGGAGACCGTCGACGACCTGGCGGCCGATCTGACCGGTGGGCGTAGTGATGACAAGCATGGAAAAGCTCCAAAAGGGTTCACGGGAAGGCCGGTCGGCCCCCTCGGTCGCCGGCCGGGGCTGGTCGGACCGGGGGACCGCGTGCTTCGATCCTGCGGTGCACCCCTGCGAGACGGAAGGACCGAAGGGATCCCGCTTGTTACCCTCTGGGTAATACCGAACGGAGGTGCCGGATCGTGGAATCCCGATCACTGCGCTACTTCGTCGCCGTGGCCGAAGAACTCAACTTCGCCCGCGCCGCCGAACGGCTGGGCATCTCCGCCCCGCCCCTCTCCCGCGCCATCCGCAAACTGGAGACCGACCTGGGCGTCACCCTCTTCGAGCGCACCACCCACAGCGTCGAACTGACCCCCGCCGGCACGGTCCTGCTCGGGGAGGCCCGGATCGCGCTCGACGCCCTGCAGGCGGCCGGACGACGGGCCCAGCGCGCGGCCGCCCAGGACGCGAAACTCGTCCTGGCCCTCAAGGCCGACGGCGACGGCGGCCTGCTGGAACCCATCCTCGCCCGTTACGCGACCGAGCCCGCCGCCCTTCCCGTCACGCTTCGCCTGTCCGGCTGGGGCGACCAGGCCCGTCTGCTGCGCCAGGGCGAGGCGGACGCCGCCCTGATCTACGAACCCTTCGACCACACCGGCCTGGACAGCGAAACGATCACCGTCGAACGCCGCCTGGCCGCCCTCCCGGCCACCCACCCCCTGGCCGCCCGCGACCACGTCACCCTCGCCGACCTGGCCATCCCGGGAGTCGAGTCCGGCCCCCTCGACGGCCTGGCCCGCTACCTGGACATGATCGTCGAGCGCCATGGCATCGCCGACCTGCCCCAACTGCTCACCCTCGTCGAACTCGGCGAGATCGTCACCCTGCTGCCCGAATCCGTCACCACCCGCTACCCGCGCCCAGGCCTCGCCTACCGCGAGGTCCCGGACGCCCCGCCGGCCACCCTGTCGATCGCCTGGCCCCAGCAGTCCTGCTCGACGGCCACCGCCGCACTGGTCCGGGCGGCCGCGTCCGTGGTCCCGCCTGTCGAGGCGGCTGCATGAAGTACCTGGTCCTGATGTACGCCGATCCCGCGGCGACCGAAGCGATGACCGCCGCCGAACGCGCGGAGGTCTTCCGCCGACACGAGGCCCTCCACCAGGACCTGGAAGGCACCGGCGAGATGCTGAACGGAGCCGGTCTTGCCTTCCCCCGCGACACGAAGACCATCCGGTGGGAAGGCGACGGGGTGCCCCCGACCACGACGGACGGCCCGCTCATGGACACCACCGACCACATGACCGCGTACTACGTGATCGACTGCGCCACCCCGGAACGAGCACGGGAGATCGCCGCACGCGTCCTGGACTTCCATGTCGTGGCGGTAGAGCTGAGACCAGTCCACGACTCGTTCGGCATGGGACCAACCTGACCGCACAAGCTCACATGCGGATCAGCGCCCCTTTGGGGGCGCGGGGCTGTATCGATGTGCGGCTCCGTCGCGTGGGCGCGACCAGCGCGTCGGGCCCGCGGCCTGCAGACATCAAGGTCCCGGCAGACGAGTTGCAGTGTTCAGGCTCCCCATCCGGCTTGTTGTCCGCCGACTCGTTGCTCGACGATTTTTTCGGCCCATCCGGAGCGGTGGTAGGCGCCGATGGGGTCGGCATCGAGTCCCATTTCCTGGCGGACTTCGGCGAGCAGGGGCCGTACGTCGGTGTTGTAGGCGTCCATGAGCACGGCGTTGGCTTCGAGGACGTCACCCGCCCGCTGAGCCGCCTCCAACGCCTCCGCGTCCACGAGCAGTGCTTTGGCGGTGGCTTCCTGGACGTTCATGACGGAGCGGATGATGGCGGGGATCTTGGCTTCGATGTTGTGGCACTGGTCCAGCATGAAGGCGACCTGAGGGGTGTAGCCGCCGCCGCGGACGACTTCGTACATGATGCGGAAGAGCTGGAAGGGGTCGGCGGCGCCGACCATGAGGTCGTCGTCGGCGTAGAAGCGTGAGTTGAAGTCGAACCCGCCGAGTTTGTTCTCGCGCAGCAGGGTGGTGACGATGAACTCGATGTTGGTGCCGGGTGCGTGGTGCCCGGTGTCCACGACGACCTGTGCCTTCTCGCCCAGCTTGAGGCAGTGGGCGTAGGCGGTGCCCCAGTCGGGCACGTCGGTGGCATAGAAGGCGGGTTCGAAGAACTTGTACTCCAGCAGCATCCGCTGCCCGTTGCCGAGCCGCGCATACACCTCGGCGAGTCCCTCCGCGAGCCGGTCCTGGCGGGCGCGGAGGTCGTCCTGTCCGGGGTAGTTCGTGCCGTCGGCGAACCACAGCTTCAGGTCCCTGGATCCGGTGGCGTCCATGATGTCGACGCACTCCAGCAGGTGATCGACCGCCTTGCGGCGCACCGCCGCATCCGGGTGGCAGATGCTGCCCAGCTTGTAGTCGTCGTCCTGGAACGTGTTGGAGTTGATCGCACCCAGCTTCACGCCCTGGTCCTCGGCGTACTTCGCCAGGGCACCGTAGTCGTCCACCTTGTCCCATGGAATGTGCAGCGCGACCGTCGGCGCCACGCCGGTCACGGCGTGCACCTGCGCCGCATCGGCCAGCTTCTCCTGCGGCGTACGGGGAACGCCCTGCTGCGCGAACACCTTGAACCGGGTCCCCGAGTTCCCGTACGCCCACGACGGCGTCTCGACTGCCTGGGTCTTCAGCGCGGCCTTCACCGCGGCGAGCTCGGTCACTGCAGGGCTCCTGTGACGTCTGGCCGTAAGGGCAGATGGATGAATCGATTCAGAAGGGGAAGCTTAAAGCTCCCCGCAGGGGTGTCAAGCGTTCCAGCAGAGGCTGTTGCCCGTGGCCTCGCCGTTACCTCTGGCTCTGGAAGGGGCCTCGAAATTTTTTCGAGGCCCACCCATTGACGTGACATGACCGACGCGCCTAACGTCCCGGCAACCAAGTTGAAACCTTTCACGACGTCGTGAGCCCTTGTCGGCGTCGTCGAGGAGCCCCTGATGACCCACCCGTCCGACACGGGTCCGGCCCCGGTGCTGGCGCTCGAGGACATCTCGAAGTCCTTCGGCGCGGTGCGCGCCCTGCGGGACGTTTCCCTGGAGTTGTTCCCCGGCGAGGTGCACGCACTCGCCGGAGAGAACGGCGCGGGCAAGTCGACCCTGATCAAGACCCTTGCCGGTGTGCACCGCCCCGATGCCGGCCGGGTGCTGCTCGACAGTGAGCCCGTCGTCTTCCACGGGCCCGGCGACGCCCGCGACGCCGGCATCGCCGTCATCTACCAGGAGCCCACGCTCTTTCCCGACGTTTCGATCGCCGAGAACATCTTCATGGGCCGCCAGCCCCGGCGCGCCCTCGGCCGTATCGACCACAGGGCGACCCACGCGGCGACCCTGGCCCTGATGCGGCGTCTCGGCGTGGAACTCGACCCCGACCGCCCGGCCCGCGGCCTGTCCATCGCCGACCAGCAGATCGTCGAGATCGCCAAGGCCCTGTCCTTCGAGGCCCGCGTCCTGATCATGGACGAGCCGACGGCCGCCCTCACCGGCAGCGAGGTGGCCCGCCTCTTCGGCGTCGTGCGCACCCTGCGCGAACAGGGCGCCGCCGTGTTGTTCATCTCGCACCGGCTGGAGGAGATCTTCGAGATCTGCCAGCGGGTCACCACCCTGCGCGACGGCGCCTGGATCTCCAGCGAGCCGATCGAGGGCATGACCGAGGACGACCTCGTACGTCGCATGGTCGGCCGCGACCTCGACGAGCTGTACCCCAAGCAGGACGTCAAGCCCGGCCAAGTCGCCCTGAGCGTACGGCGGTTGACCCGCGAGGGCGTCTTCACCGACGTCTCCTTCGAGGTGCGGCACGGCGAGATCGTCGGCCTCGCCGGCCTCGTCGGCGCCGGACGCACGGAGGTCGCCCGAGCCGTCTTCGGCATCGACCGCTGGGACGCCGGCGAGGTCGAGGTCCAGGGGCGCAAGCTCACCAACGGCGCCCCCTCCACCGCCATGGCCGCCGGGCTCGCCCTCGTCCCCGAGGACCGGCGCGCCCAGGGCCTGGTGATGGACATGTCCATCGAGCGCAACATCGGCCTCACCGGTCTGCGCACCACCGTCCGGGCGGGCCTCGTCGACCGCGGCGCCGAACGCAGCCGGTCCCTCGACTGGGCCGTCAAGCTGCAAGTGAAGTACGCCAGGATCGCCGACACGGTCAACACCCTGTCCGGTGGCAATCAGCAGAAGGTGGTCCTCGCCAAGTGGCTCGCCACCGGTCCGAGGGTGCTGATCGTCGACGAGCCCACCCGGGGCATCGACGTCGGCACCAAGGCCGAGGTGCACCGGCTGCTGAGCGAGCTGGCCGCCGACGGCGTGGCCGTGCTGATGATCTCCTCCGACCTGCCCGAGATCCTCGGCATGGCCGACCGCGTGCTCGTGATGCACGAGGGCCGCCTGACCGCCGAGATCCCACGCGCCGAAGCCACCGAGGAAACCGTGATGGCCGCAGCCACCGGGAGGGCCGCCGGATGACGGTGACCACTCCGAACGAAGCCCCCGTCGCCGAGGTGCCCAGGTCCAGCGGCACCCGGCTCGTCGACCGCGTCTTCAAGATGCGCGAACTCGCCATCCTGGTCGTCTTCCTGGTGATGATCGCCGTCACCCAGGCGGGCAACAGCCAGTTCCTGTCCGAGCAGGGCATCAAGGACCTGCTGCTGAACGCGACCATCCTGGTGCTGGTCGCCACCGGCCAGTCCCTGGTGGTGATCACGAGGAACGTCGACCTGTCGGTCGGTTCCACGCTCGGCATCGCGGCCTTCGCCGCCGGTGACTATCTGCACGGCGGCGGCAACTCGCTCGTCGCCGTCCTGCTGGCGGTGCTGCTGGGCGTGGGCCTCGGCCTGCTCAACGGCCTGCTCGTCAGCCTCGGCCAGGTGCCCGCCCTGGTCGTCACCCTCGGCACGCTCTACATCATCCGAGGCGTCGACTCCATCTGGGTCGGCTCCCGCCAGATCACTGCGGCCGACCTGCCGGGCGGTTTCGTGGACTTCGGCTCCGGCGGGCTCTCCGCCGTGCCCTGGCTGGCGCTGATCGCCCTTGCGGTGCTGGTGGCGACGGCGTACTACCTGAAGCACTTCGGCAGCGGGCGCGAGCTGTACGCCCTCGGCTCCAACCCGGAGGCCGCCAGGCTCGCCGGTATCCCCGTCCGCAAGCGGATCCTGGCCGCGTACACCTTCTGCGGCGGCCTCGCCGGTCTCGCGGGCGCCATGTATCTGGCCCGGTTCGGCAACGTCGACTCCGGGACCGGCACCGGCTACGAACTCACCGTCGTCAGCGCGGTCGTGGTCGGCGGCGTCGTCTTCACCGGCGGCTCCGGCAGTGTCTACGGGGCCGCGCTCGGCGCCCTGCTGCTGACCTCCGTCAACAGCGTGCTGCCCGCCCTCGGCGTCAGCTCCGTGTGGGTGCTCGCCATCAACGGCATCCTGCTCATCCTCGCCATCGCGGTCGACCGGGTCGTCGCGCTGCGCGTGGCCTCCGCCCTGAAGAAGAGGAACGCCCGCCATGCCTGAGTCACTGACGCGCGCGGTCCGCTGGGACACGGTCGTCGGCGCGCTCCTGCTCGTCCTGCTGCTGATGTCGTTCGGCACGGTCGACGGGTTCGGGAACGCCCTGAACCTGTCGTTCCTGATCGGCAACACCCTGCCGATCGCCCTGATCGCCCTGCCCATGACGCTGCTGGTCGTCTCCG
Source organism: Streptomyces sp. NPDC049541 (assembly GCF_044465725.1). Taxonomy (NCBI): domain Bacteria; kingdom Bacillati; phylum Actinomycetota; class Actinomycetes; order Kitasatosporales; family Streptomycetaceae; genus Streptomyces; species Streptomyces sp. NPDC049541. The sequence continues at coordinate 224,468 of NZ_JBITLY010000007.1, forward strand.
GCGAGATCGACCTGTCCGTCGCCTCGACGGCCGGCCTCTCGGGCGCCGTGATGGGCAAGCTGTGGAACGACGGCATGGCCATCGAGACGATCATCCCGCTGTGCCTGCTGCTCGGCGTGGTGTGCGGCCTGGTCAACGGGCTGCTCGTCACCCGGCTCGGGCTGCCCTCGCTCGCCGTCACCATCGGCACCCTCGCCGCCTACCGGGGCATCGCACAGATCGTGCTCGGCTCCGACGCGGTGACCGACTTCCCCACCCAGTACCTGGACTTCGCGGCCGGACGCATCGGGAACACCTTCGTCCCGCAGGCCTTTCTGCCCTTCCTGGTGCTGCTCGCCATCGCAGTGGTCGTCCTGCACGCCACCCCGTTCGGACGCTCCCTGTTCGCGATCGGTGCGAACGAGGAGGCGGCGCGGTTCGCCGGCATCCGCGTCAAGCGGTACAAGCTGACCCTGTTCACGGTGACGGGGCTGATGGCCTCCCTCACCGGCATTTTCTGGGCGCTGCACTACGCCAGCGCCCGGTATGACAACGCCACCGGTCTCGAACTCTCCGTCGTCGCCGCCGTGCTGCTCGGCGGCATCGACTTCGACGGCGGCAAGGGCACGCTCGGCGGAGCCGTCGCCGGGGTGTTTCTGCTCGGGGCGCTGCAGAACGTGATGAGTCTGCTCAATGTTTCCGCGCAGTCGCAGATCGTTGTGACCGGTGTGTTGCTGGTGGTGTCCGTGTTGGGACCGCGGGTTGCTCGCCAGATCTCCATAGCGAGGGCAGCTACTCGCTCCGCTGGATAAGCCGTTTGCCGACCGCGGGCCGGATGTGGCTGGTCGCGCCCGCGCGGCAGCGCCGCAAATTCAATACAGTCCCGCGCCCCTTTGGGGCGCGTCTGGCTCACCCTCGTATCAAAGGACCCCATGCCATGCGCAACTCATCCCTCCGCCGTGCCTGTGCGGCGCTCGCCGCCGGAACCTCTCTCGCTCTCGCGCTGACCGCCTGTGGCGGTACCACCAAGAACAACTCCAAGAGCGACGACGCGGCGGCCACCTCGACCGCCAAGGCCGACCCCGGCGCCGCCCTCAAGAAGGGCCTGACCGTCGGCTTCCTGCCCAAGCAGGTCAACAACCCGTACTTCACCTCTGCCGACAAGGGCGGCGAGCAGGCCCTCACCGAGCTGGGCAGCAAGTACAAGGAGGTCGGCCCCTCCAGCGCCACCGACACCGCCGGCCAGGTCTCCTACGTCAACACGCTCACCCAGCAGCAGGTCAACGCGATGGCCGTGTCCGCGCAGGACCCGGGCGCCCTGTGCACCGCGCTCAAGCAGGCCATGAAGAACAACATCAAGGTCGTCACCTACGACTCCGACACCAAGCCCGACTGCCGCAACGCCTTCGTCTCGCAGGCCTCCGCCGAGGACCTCGGCCGTACCGAGGTGCAGCTGCTCGCCCAGCAGATCGGCTACAAGGGCGAGATCGCGATCCTGTCCGCCGCGCAGACCGCGACGAACCAGAACGTGTGGATCGACTTCATGAAGAAGGAGCTGGCGGACCCGAAGTACAAGAACATCAAGCTGGTCAAGGTCGCCTACGGCAACGACGACGCACAGCAGTCCTTCCAGCAGACCCAGGGCCTGCTCCAGCAGTACCCGAACCTGAAGGGGATCATCTCCCCGACCACCGTGGGCATCAAGGCGGCCGCCCAGTACCTGTCCGGCTCCAAGTACAAGGGCAAGGTCAAGCTGACCGGCCTCGGCACCCCCAACGACATGCGCAAGTACGTCAAGAACGGCACCGTCGAGGGCTTCGAGCTGTGGGACCCGGCCAAGCTGGGCGACCTGGCCGCCCGTACCGCCGTCGCGCTGGCCTCCGGTCAGATCACCGGCAAGGAGGGCGAGACCTTCAAGGCCGGCTCCACCACCTACACCATCGGCAAGGACGGCGTGATCACCCTCGGCAAGCCGACCGTGTTCAACGCCAAGAACATCGACCAGTTCAACTTCTGAGCCCCTTCCACCCCCGCGGGAGCTGGTACCTCATGCAGCGCGTCTGTTTCCTCCTCAAGGTCCGCGAGGACCGGCTCGCCGAGTACCGCGAACGCCACGCCGCCGTGTGGCCGGAGATGCTCGAAGCGCTCTCCGCCACCGGCTGGCACAACTACTCCCTCTTCCTGCGCGACGACGGTCTGCTCGTCGGCTACCTGGAGACCGAGGACTTCGACGCCGCGATCACCGGCATGGAGGCCACCGAGGTCAACGCCCGCTGGCAGGCCGAGATGGCGCCGCTCTTCGAGTCGCTGGACGGCGCCCGGCCCGACGAGGCCATGAAACCGCTCACCGAGGTCTTTCACCTCGCCTGACATCTCCCCTCGCCCCTGCTGGAGCCGCTCATGAGAAGACGTACCGTGCTCGCGACCGCCATACTTGCGGCCGTGGCAACGCCGGGCATCGCACGGGCCGCCGATCCCGGCCCCTCCGTCACCAAGAAGGGCACCACCCAACTCGACGCGACGGCCGTCTTCTTCGTCTCCTACGACGGCCTGGTCAACAACAACTCGTTCCAGAAGAACGGCCTGTTGACCTACAAGGGCTACCAGTACGCCGCCTGGTACACGTCCACCGGCAACGCCGTGGTCGGCCGCCGCGTGCTCGGCGGGAGCAGCTGGTCGACCGTGACGCTGCCCCACGTCCTCAAGACCAGCGACTCCCACAACGTCATCTCCATGGGCGTCTCCAAGGTCGACGGCCGTCTGCACCTGACCATGGACTCCCACAGCGACGGCTACTTCTACGTGAAGTCGATCGCCGGACTCCTCGACAACCCGGCGACCACGGCCTGGACCTCGTCCGTCTTCGGCGCGGTGCAGACCTCGCTCGACGGCCTCGCACTCACCTCCCAGTTCACCTACCCGCAGTTCATCTCGACCCCCGAGGGCAAGCTCCAGCTCAGCTACCGGGTCGGGATCTCCGGCAACGGACGCAACGCCCTTGCCGAGTACGACGGTTCGACGTGGACGGCCCTCGGGGAGTGGTCCAGCTCCACTGGCACGTACACCAGCTCCCACGGCTCCTCGACGGCCCGGAACATGTATCTGCACGGCATCGACTACGACGCGGGCGGCCGCCTGCACTCCTTCTTCACCTGGCGCGAGCAGAACGCCGCCGTGATGTGCAACAGCGGCGGCATCACCAACCACGACACCGGCTACGTCTACTCCACCGACCGCGGCCGCACCTGGCGCAACGACGCGGGCACCGTCGTAGCCACCACCGGCAGCTCCGACACGGTGGCCGTCACCGACGGCGGACTGGTCGTCGACTCGCTCAACCCGGACCACTCGCTGATGAACCAGGAGAGCCAGTTCACCGACTCCTCCGGCCTCCCGCACGCCATCATCAGCTACGTCCCCGGCCGCTTCGGGCAGTGCACCACGAACTACGTCGCCGACCGCACCGCCAACGGCCGCGCCTTCCACCTCCGCAAGAACTCCTCCGGCACCTGGCAGAAGACCGAGATCCCCGTCGCGCTCGATTCCAGCCAGCGCACCAAGCTGATCCTGGACAAGTACGACAACGCCTACGCGGTCTTCCCCTTCGGCCGGATCGCCGCCGCCTCGAAGGCCTCCGGATACACGGACTGGACGCTGCTGTACGACGGCAGCGAACTGAACGCCTTCGGCGAGGTCGTGATCGACGAGCTGCGGGTCAGGGCGGACAACGTCCTGTCGTTCATGTACCAGGAGAAGTCGAGCGGTACGACCCCCTCGGCACTCCACGTCGTCGACTTCGCACTGCCCGTGTGACCGGGCCTGATGCGTCGGACGATGACGGTAATGTGAAGGTCTTCCGGCCGAATCACGTCCCCCTGGAGGTCCCTGCCCGATGAGCCAGTCGGTGGGTATCAAGGACGTCGCCCGCGCCGCCGGAGTCTCCGTCGGCACGGTGTCGAACGTGATCAACCGTCCGGACACGGTCGCCACGGAGACCCGGGCCCGGGTGCTGTCCGCGATCGACCGGCTCGGCTATGTCCGCAGCGAGTCCGCGCGCCAGCTGCGCGCGGGCCGCAGCCGGATCATGGGACTGCTCGTCCTGGACATGGGCAACCCGTTCTTCGTGGACGTCGCGCGCGGCGCCGAGCGTGCCGCACGCGACGCCGGGCTCGGCGTCATGGTCTGCAACAGCGCCCAGAGCGCGGGCGAGGAAGCCGAGTACCTCTCCCTCTTCGCCGAGCAGCGGGTGCGCGGCGTGCTGCTGACCCCCGCCGACGCGACCGGCCGCAACATCGAGACCTTCCGGCGGCACAACATCCCCTTCGTCCTCGTCGACCGGGTCGCCGAGGGCACCACCGAGTGCTCCGTCTCCGTCGACGACGTGGCGGGCGGCGCCCTGGCCGTGCGCCACCTCGTCGACGCCGGGCACCGCACCATCGCCTACGTCAGCGGCCCGCCGGGCCTCAACCAGGTCCGCGACCGGCGCACGGGCGCCCTGAACGCCCTCGCCGAGGCCGGCCTCGGCCCCGAGTGTCTGCGCGAGCTGCCCACCGAGCGTCTCGACGTGGCCGCGGGCCGGGACGCCGGGGCCCGCCTGCTCGGCCTCGTCGACCGCCCCACCGCCGTCTTCTGCGCCAACGACCTCCTCGCCCTGGGCGTCCTGCAGGCCATGTACGCAGCCGGCATAACGGTCCCCGACGACCTGGCCATCGTCGGCTACGACGACATCGAGTTCGCCGCCGCCGCGGCCGTCCCGCTCACCTCGGTACGCCAGCCCGCCGTCACCATGGGCGCCCTCGCCGCCGAGCTGCTGCTGGAGGAGACGGAGACGGAGACCGCGACCAAGCGGCACGAGCACCGGCGTGTCGTGCTCCAGCCGGAGCTCGTCGTACGACGCTCCAGCCTGTCCGCCCGCTGATCGCCCGGTCAGTAAGTTTCATGATCCGGGGGGTCGGCCGCCGCACGAACATGTGGTGAAGTGGGACGCGGTCCGAAACCCGTCCGTCCCTGGAGACCCGTTGACCGCCACCTACCGCCAGCCGGGCGTCGTCCTCACCGACCGCCACTTCACCGTACCCCTCGACCACGACGACCCGGCGGGGGAGACGATCGAGCTCTACGCCCGTGAGGTCGTCGCGAGCGACAAGGCCCAGCAGAACCTGCCCTGGCTCGTGTACCTCCAGGGCGGCCCCGGCTTCGGCGCGAACCGCTTCGTGGGCCGGCAGTCCTGGCTGGGCCGCGCCCTCAAGGAGTACCGCGTCCTCCTCCTCGACCAGCGCGGCACCGGCCACTCCACCCCCGCCAACCGCCAGACCCTCCCGCTGCGCGGCGGCCCCGCCCAACAGGCCGACTACCTGGCGCACTTCCGGGGCGACGCGATCGTCCGCGACTGCGAGGCCATCCGCCCCCAGGTCACCGGCGGCGCCCGATGGACGGTCCTCGGCCAGAGCTTCGGCGGCTTCTGCACCGTGAACTACCTCTCCAGCGCCCCCGAAGGCCTCACCGCGGCCGTGATCACCGGCGGCCTGCCCTCCCTGGACGCGCACGCCGACGACGTCTACCGCGCCGCCTACCCCCGCATCGAACACAAGGTCGCCGCCCACTACGCCCGCTACCCGCAGGACGTCGAGCGCGCCCGCCGTATCGCCGACCACCTCCTCACCCACGAGGTCACCCTCCCGAACGGCTACCGCCTCACCGTCGAGGCCTTCCAGTCCCTCGGCATCGTCCTCGGCGGCAGCGAGGGCAGCCACCGCCTGCACTACCTCCTGGAACACGCCTTCGTCCGCACCCCGCACGGCCAGGCCCTCTCCGACCCATTCCAGGAACAGACCCAAGGCCTCCTCTCCTACGCGAGCCACCCCCTCTACGCCCTCGTCCACGAGGCGATCTACGGCCAGGACGAACGCCCCACCGCCTGGTCCGCCGAACGCGTCCGCGCCGAGTTCCCGCAGTTCGACGCCGCGAAGACCCTCGCCGGCGACAGCCCGCTGCTGTTCACCGGCGAGTCCGTCCACCCCTGGACGTTCGACTGCGACCCGGCGCTGCGCCCGCTGCGCGAGACCGCCGACCTGCTCGCCGCCCGCACCGACTGGCCGCCCCTCTACGACCCCGCCCGCCTCGCCGCCAACGAGGTCCCGGTCGCGGCGGCGATCTACCACGACGACATGTACGTCGACACCACCCACGCCCTGGAGACGGCGCGCACCATCCGTGGCCTGCGGACCTGGGTGACCGACGAGTTCGAGCACGACGGCGTACGGGCCGGAGGGACCCGGGTGCTGGACCGGCTGCTGGCGCTGACCCGTGACGAGGCGTGAGATTCACCGGCAGTGATGTCGGCGTCACGCACTAGTCTTCGACCATGACCGAGCCGAAGATCACCGAGTTGCAGCCCATGCCCGCCGACTGGCAGCGCGCGCTGGCCGTCGTCGCGCACCCGGACGACCTCGAGTACGGGTGCTCGGCGGCCGTCGCCGTCTGGACCGACGAGGGCCGTGAGGTCGTCTACGTCCTGGCCACGCGCGGTGAGGCGGGCATCGACACGCTGGAGCCCGCGAAGTGCGGGCCGCTGCGCGAGCGCGAGCAGCGGGCGAGCGCGGCGGTGGTGGGGGTGACACAGGTGGAGTTCCTCGACCACCAGGACGGCGTGATCGAGTACGGCACCGCGTTGCGTCGCGACATCGCCGCCGCGATCCGCCGCCACCGGCCCGAGCTGGTGATCACCCTCAACCACCGGGACACCTGGGGCGGGGTCGCCTGGAACACTCCGGACCATGTCGCGGTCGGCCGTGCCGTGCTCGACGCGGCGGGCGACGCCGGCAACCGCTGGATCTTCCCCGAGCTCGTCGAACAGGGCCTGGAGCCCTGGAACGGCGTCCGCTGGGTCGCCGTCGCAGGCTCCGCCTCGCCCACGCACGCGGCGGACGCCTCGGCCGGGCTGGAGCGCGCGGTGCACTCGCTGCTCGAACACCGCAGCTACATCCAGGCGTTGACCGACGAGGACCCGGAGACCTACGCCCGCGGATTCCTGACGGCGAACGCCACGGCGGCAGGGGAGCGGTTCGGGGGCCGGCCGGCGGTGGCGTTCGAGGTCTTCAGCCGATAGGCACAGCCGAACACACGGATACATGGGGGAGCACATGAACGGCACGGACGCACTGGCCGACCGGTTCGAGGAACACCGGGGCCATCTGAAGGCGGTCGCCTACCGCATGCTCGGTTCGGTCGCCGAGGCGGAGGACGCCGTCCAGGAGAGCTGGCTGAAGCTGAGCCGCTCCGACGCGGACGCGATCGAGAACCTTGGCGGCTGGCTGACCACCGTGGTCGGACGGGTCTGCCTCGACATGCTGCGCTCCCGGGCCTCGCGTCGCGAGGACCCCATCGACGAGACGTTCGTGCCCGATCCCGTGATCAGGCCCCTGTCGCAGATCGACCCCGAGCAGGAGGTCCTGCAGGCCGACTCGGTGGGGCTGGCGCTGCTGGTGGTGCTGGAGACCCTGGAGCCCGCCGAGCGGCTGGCATTCGTGCTGCACGACATGTTCGCCGTGCCGTTCGACGACATCGCGCCGATCGTGGAGCGCAGTTCGGCGGCCACCAGACAGCTCGCGAGCCGGGCCCGGCGCCGGGTCCGCGGTGCCACACCGTCCTCGGAACCCGACCTCGGCAGACAGCGGCAGGTCGTCGACGCCTTCATGGCGGCCGCCCGAGCCGGTGACTTCGAGGCGCTGGTCGCGGTCCTGCATCCCGACGTGGTGCTGCGGGCCGACTCCGGTGCACTGGTCGCGGGCGCCGCCGCCTCCAAGACGGTGCGCGGCGCGAAGCCGGTGGCCGAACAGGCGCTGCTGTTCCGGCAGTTCGCGCAGTTCGCGCGGGTGGTGCTGGTCAACGGGGAGATCGGTGTCGTCAACGCGCCCGAGGGACGCCCGCTGTCGGTCATGGGCGTCACCGTCGCCGACGGCCGGATCGTGGCCCTGCACATCCTGGCGGACCCGCAGCGGCTCGCCCGTCTGGACCTCGGCGCGTTCGGCTGAGAGTCAGGCGGCCACGGCCAGCGGACGCAGGGGGCGGTGCGGGTCCACGATCCGCCCGTCCGGCAGCAGTTCACCGGTGTCGTCGAACACGATCGTCCCGTTGCACAGCAGGTTCCAGCCCTGTTCGGGATGGGCCGACACGATCACGGCGCTGTGGTGGTCCGGGCTGTCTGCGGTGGGGCACGGTGGCCGGTGACTGCACATGATCCTTCTCCTCTGTCCGTCTGGCTCCCGCCTGAAGTGGGCTCGTATTTGTGATAGCCGAGCTTGTTTTCCGTTGAATGAGGAGACCCCCACAGCGCCGGAAACTCATCGGTGAGGTTCGGTTTCCCGCGGGTCCTTTTCGGCGGGATCCGCAGCGGAGTCACTGTCAGACCCGTGTGGCAGCGTGGGACATGGACAAACGGTGCCCGCCGAGCCGAAGGGGGCGGCGTCATGGCCGACGTCGATTCGCAGTTCCTGCGTGGGCTGTTCGACGAGGAGGGCAGCCTGCACACCGCGGGCCGCACAGCGCTGTACCGGCTGTACGGCCTGGAAGGCCTGCTGTACGTCGGCATCTCAGTCTCCCCGCTCACTCGTGTGCGCACGCACCTGCGGGAGCAGCCATGGGCTTCGGAGATCGTCGGGATACGGATCGAGTACCCGGTCGACGCGGAGGCAGCCGAACGCGAGGCCGTCTGGACCGAACGCCCCAGGTACAACGTGATCTTCAACGGCGAGTCCCCACCCGCCCCTCCCGACCGGGGAGCCCGCCTCAGGACCGAACTCGCCCTCGAACGAAGGCGATTGGAGGAACTCGAGTCGACCGTGCCCGAGTCGTCGGCTCATCTGCGGCTCATGACCCGCGGCATCAAGGCGAAGCAGGCGAAGATCGCGAAGCTGGTCGAGGACCTCGGGAACATGGAGCAGACCGAGAAGGTCGAGAACACCGTAGCGGCACGTCACCACGTCACGAACCGGGGCAAGGGGGTGGGATCATGACTGCCGCTCACCAAAGCCCTTTTCCGCAAGGACCACGGAAGCGACTCCACGCCCGACCTGCGCCAGCCCCACCAGCAGGTCGGCGCAGTCGATCAGTTGCGAGCCTGCCTGCTTGACGCGTGCTTCGGCCGGCGCTATCGCCTTGCGCGAGTACGGCGCCAAGCGATCCGCTCGGCCACCTGTGAGGCGCCCATGCTCAGCCGGTCGCCGACCGACCGGTGGACGGCCTCCGCCGACACGCCGGACTTCTGCAGCAGCCGGGTGGCGCTGTTCTTCCTCCGCGGTCAGCCCGCGCTGCCGCACCGCCCGCCGGGTCACCCCGAGGGCCGACCCGAAGTGCGTCCACGACACGCCGTGCATCCGGCAGTGCTCCACGTAGTCCTCGACCAAGTCCAGCGCCTGGAGCCGGCCGGATATGGCGGCGGCCGCGGTCCGCAGCGCCAGCCAGTCGGGCTGTTCCTGGTCACCGGGGCGGTGGGCGGTCGCGCAGGTGCGGTCCACTTCGGCGATGAGGCCGTCCAGGCCGGGAAGAGTCATGAGGAGTCGAGGAGAGGTCAGTGCACGACGACGAACAGCCGCTGTCCGGCGGGAACGTCAGCGATGGCGTCGTCCGCATCGGTGACACCGTCCGCCGGCCCGCCGGGCCCTGGACGCCCGCGGTGCACGCTCTGCTCACGCACCTGCACGAGGCCGGATTCCGTGCGGCCCCGCGCCCCCTCGGGATCGACGACCAGGGGCGCGCGGTGCTGACCTTCGTGCCGGGCGGCGTGATCTGGCCCGACCGGTTCGCCCTGGTGGAGTCGACAGCGGGGCTGGTCCGCGTGGCCCGGCTGATCCGGGACTTCCACGACGCCGTGAGGGCCTTCACGCCGCCGGCCGACGCCCGCTGGCAGGTGCTCGTTCCCGCGGAGGGCGCCGACATCATCGCCCACCAGGACCTGGCGCCATGGAACCTCGTGGTCGGCGGCGAGGAGGAGTGGGCCTTCATCGACTGGGACACGGCCGCCCCCGGCTCCCGCCTCTGGGACGTCTCCTACGCCGTCCGCGGCTTCGTGCCGCTGTCCGCTCATCCCGAGTGGCAGAGCCCCGACGCCGCGGCCCGGCTGCGCCTCTTCGCCGACGTCTACGGACTCGACGAGACCGAACGGCGCGCCCTCGTACCGATGCTGGGCCGCCGCACCCGAGCCATGCACGACTTCCTCAGAGAGCAGTCGGACCGGGGGAATCAGCCGTGGGCCAGGCTCTGGGCGGAGGGCCACGGGGACGCGTGGCGTGGGGATGCCGAATACATCGAAGAGCGGCAGGAGCAGTGGGAGCGAGCGCTGCTGTCCGGATGACGACAGGGGCCCGTCATCCGACGGTGCCCAGATCCGCGGCGAACCAGTGTTCCGGTCGCATGCGCACCACGACGTGATCGGCGAGTTCGGCCTCCGCGAAGGACACGAACTCGTCGAGTGCCGCCCCCGACAGGTAGCGCCCGGCCATCTCACGGTGAAGGGCGCTGTTTCCCTCGGCCACCTCGGCTACCGGCCCTTCGACCGAGACGTACCGCGTCGTCGGCTCCGTGCGCTGGACCATCAGACTGAAGCGGCCCGCCGCCCTGATCAGGGTCATCTTCCGGGAGTCTGCGCCGGTGAGGATCCACGGCAGACCGCCGCGCTCGTAGGCGTACCAGATCGGCACCACCAACGGCCCGCGGTCGTCACCGGCGGCGACGCCCAGCGCGGCCACCTGCGGCTCAGCAAGGAAGCCTTCCCGTTCTTCGCGTGAAAGCGCCATACGACGACTGTACGTACGGCCACCGACAGCGCCCCGCGGCATCCCGTTAGGCTGGGCGTCATGCCAGATCAGACAGCCGACCGGGCCGAGCTGCGCGGCGACTGCGAGCGTTGCTTCGGTCTCTGCTGTGTCGCCCTGCCCTTCGCCGCCTCCGCCGACTTCGCGATCGACAAGAAGGCCGGCACCCCCTGCCGCAACCTGCGGGAGGACCACCGCTGCGGCATCCACGCCCGGCTGCGGCAGCAGGGCTTCAGCGGCTGCACGGTCTACGACTGCTTCGGCGCGGGCCAGAAGGTCTCGCAGGTCACCTTCGGCGGACAGGACTGGCGCACCACCTCGCGGGCGGACGCCCGGCGCATGTTCGATGTGTTCCCGGTCGTACGGCAGCTGCACGAACTGCTCTGGTACCTCACCGAAGCACTCGCCCTGCCCCCGGCGCGCCCCGTCCACGCCGAGCTGCGCCGCGCCCTGCAGAAAACCGAGGAGCTCACCCGCCAGAACCCCGAGCAGCTGGCCGCGTTGGACGTGGGGGCGCACCGGCAGGACGTCAACGTGCTCCTGCTGAAGACCAGCGAGCTGGTACGGGCCGGTGCCCGCGGCCGCAAGAAGGACCGCCGCGGCGCCGACCTGATGGGCGCCCGCCTCAAGGGCGCCGACCTGTGCGGTGCCAACCTCCGCGGCGCCTACCTCATAGCCGCCGACCTGACCGGAGCCGACCTGCGCGGCGCGGACATGATCGGCGCCGACCTGCGCGACGCCGATCTCAGCGACGCCGACCTGACCGGCGCCTTCTTCCTCACCCAGCCCCAGCTCAACGCCGCCCGCGGCAGCGCCGGCACCCGGCTGCCGGACTCACTCACCCGCCCCGTGCACTGGACAGCGCAGCTCTGACGGGGCCTCCTCGACGACCGGCGCGGCCGCGGTGGCCGCGGTGGCCGGGCGCCGCTCCAGATGCAGCCGCAGCCCCTCCGGCATCAGGGTGAGCCGCTCGGTCACCCGCAGCCGGTAGTCGGGGTCGGGCCGCAGGTCGTAGCGGCGCAGCAGCAGACCGAGTACCAGCGTGGCCTCGTGCAGCGCGAACTGCCGCCCGATGCACGCCCGTGCCCCCGTCCCGAACGGCTTGAAGGTGTGCGGGGCCCGGGACCGTACGGCCTTCGGGTCGAAGCGGTCCGGGTCGAACCGCTCGGCGTCGCTGCCCCACACCTCCGGGTCGCGGTGCAGCATCGCGGTGAGGACCAGCGCCCAGGCCCCGCGCCGCATCGGATGGTCCCCGGCCAGCAGCGTGTCCTCGCGGGCCTCCCGGGCGAAGGCCGGCGCCGTCGGCCACAGCCGCAGCGCCTCGTCCAGCACCCGCCGCACATACCGCAGCTTGGCCACCTGGTCGTAGCCGGGCACCGCCGCATCGCCCCAGACGGCGTCCACCTCGGCCCTGGCGCGGGCCGCGATCTCGGGGTGCCGGGAGAGGTAGTGCAGGGCGAAGGAGAGCGCGCCCGAGGTCGTCTCGTGGCCGGCCACCAGGAAGGTGATGACCTGGCGGCGCACGTTCTCGGCGGACAGCCGCTCCCCGGTCTCGGGGTGGGCCGTCTCCAGCATCCGGTCCAGCAGATCCCCGTCGCCGCCCTCGCCGGATGCGCGGCGGGCCCGGACCAGGTCGTCGACCGTGCGGTTGAGATACGCGATGTCGGCCTCGTTGCGGCGCGAGGCGCTCCGCAGCAGGAAGGGCGCCAGCGGCGAGGGCACCGTGTTCAGGCGCTGGGCGTAGGTCAGTGTGCCCACCATCGCGGTCACGAACGGATGCAGCCGGGGCCGCTCGAAGGAACCGAAGTCGTGCCCGAAGCCGGTGCGCGCGATCGTCTCCAGCGTCAGCTTGGTCATGTCACCGGGCACGTCCACCGCCCGGCCCGCCGCCAGCTCGCGGTCCCAGTGGTCGGTGAGCCGCTCGGCCACCGCCAGCATCATCGGGTGGTAGCCCTCCATCGCCTCCCGGCTGAAGCCCGGGGCGAGGACGTCGTGCGCCAGCTGCCAGTTCGGCTCGTGGTTGTACGCCGTGAACAGCGCGTCCCCGACGACCGGCCGCAGATTGGCGACCCCGAGGCCGACGTGCTTGGCGAAGCGCGACTCGTCCGCCATGTCGGCGGCCGGCTCGGCACCCCACACGAACACGAACTCCTTGCCGAACGCCTTGCGCCGGAAGATCGGCCCGAGCTGCCGTGCGTAGCGCATGGAGTCCTGGACGGGCGCGCGCCGGTCGGCGCCGAGCACATCGCCGAGCAGGGGGAGGCGGTGCGGGGGATGCGGAATGCGGTGCAGCTCGGGCCAGCCCTTTTCGGCGCCCCGGAACCCCTTGGGAAGGGTGGCCTCGGTCGCCGGTCCGGCCCCCGACGTCGTCTCCGCCATGACGCGTTCTCCCTTGAATCAGCGGCAGGTTGAGCTGGCGTACAACTGTTTCGCGCCTCTGTTGTACGTGGATTCAATAGCGGTTTCAGTCTGGTCCCGCTGTTGAACCGGCGTCAAGTAAAGTGCGGGCATGGCCGCGAACCAGAGCGAGCGCACGCGTCGCCGGCTCAGTACCGAGGAGCGCCGGGAGCAGCTGCTCGCGGTGGGGGCGCGGCTGTTCTCGGAGAGTCCGTACGACGAGGTGTGGATCGAGCAGGTCGCCGAGATCGCCGGCGTCTCGCGCGGACTGCTGTACCACTACTTCCCGACCAAGCGGGACTTCTTCGCCGCGGTCGTCGAGCGGCAGAGCGAACGGATGCTGCAGATGACGGCCGCCGTGCCCGGGGTCCCCGCGCGCGAGCAACTCGCAGCCGGACTCGACATCTTCCTGGAGTACGTGCACACCCATGCGCACGGCTTCCGCGCCTTCCATCGCGCGGACGCGGCGGGGGACCAGGCCATCCGCCGGGTCTACCAGCGGGCACTGGCCGCGCAGGAGCGGCAGATCCTGGCCACGCTCGCCGCCGACCCCGAACTCGGCCCGGTCGCGCAGCAGCGCCCCGACCTCAAGCTGGCGGTCCGCGGCTGGCTGGCCTTCACCACGGCCGTCTGTCTGGAGTGGCTGCGGGGTTCGGAGCTGACCCGGGAGCAGGTGCGCGACCTGTGCGCCCGGGCCTTGCTGGGAGTCATCGCCCCCTGAGGTGAACCACTTCGGCCGCCCCGTGGTTGGCGTACACCCTGATCTTCGATAGGTTAGGCAAGGCTTACCTAAGGAGGTTTGGGATGGGTGACAGCCCCAACTGGACGGCCGCGCCTGCCGCGGCCGAACGGGCCAGGTCGGTACTGGCCACCGCCTGGTCCTGCGCGGTGACCGCGGACGGCTGCCGCGAGGAGTTCGTCGGCGCGCACCGCGTGGACGAGGACGGTCGGGTGCTGCTGCACGTGCCCGAGGACAGCGCCCTGCTCGCGGCCGCGATCTGCGCACCCCGCGGAGAGCCCCATGCCGTGCTGGAGTTCGCCGACGTCGCACCCGTCCCGGTACGCCACCGCATCCGGGCCCGGCTCTGGCTCGCCGGGTACTTCCTCCCCGAGGATGGCCACCTGGCGCTCCGGCCCACCCGGGTCGTGCTGCGGCAGTCGTCCGGCGCAGTGGTCGTCGACCTGGACGAGTTCGCCGCCGCCGGGCCCGACCCGCTCGCCCTCGCCGAGGCGCACCTGCTGACCCACCTCGCCGACTGCCATCCCGACGCCGTCGAGCGGCTCACCCGGCTCGTCGACCACGCCAGTCTGCACGGCGCGGTCCGCGTCCAGCCCGTCGCCGTCGACCGGCACGGACTGACCCTGCGCATCGAGCGCAACCGCGCCCACGGCGACGTACGACTGCCCTTCCACGCGCCCGCCGACGACGTCGGACAGCTCACCGAACGCATGCGCGTCCTGCTCGCGCAGGCCACTGCCGCCTCCTGCCCGCGTGCCCTACAGCGGCAGCGCGCAGACGGCGACGGGTGAGACGAACGGCTCGCCCGCGAGCCGCAGGTCACCGCCCTTGCCGTCCACGTGGAAGACGCTGACCGTGCCGGACTTCTGGTTCGCAGCGAACAGCAGGCGCCCGTCCGGTGAGAAGGCGATCTGGCGCGGGAAGTCACCTGAGACCGGCACCGTGCCGAGCAGCCGCAGCCGGGCGCCGTCCGCCTCGACGGCGTAGCGCGCGAGGCTGTTGTCGCCGCGGTTGGCGAGATAGGCGTAGGAGCCGTCGGCGGTCACCAGGATCTGCGCCGGGTAGTTGGTGCCGGGGCCCGAGCCCGTGGACTGCGGCTCGCCGATCGTCAGCCGTCCGGTGGCGGCCTCGTACGCGCAGACCGCGACCGTGTTGTCGACCTCGTTGGCCAGATACGCGTACCGTCCGCCGGGGTGGAAGGTGAGGTGGCGCGGACCGGCGCCTGGCCGGGTGTGTGCCTGCGCGACCTCGGTGAGGGTCCCACGGCGCTCGTCCAGACGATATGTGTAGACGGTGTCCGTGCCCAGGTCGACGGCGAGCACATGACCGCCGTCGGGGCTGGTGATGAACTGGTGCGCGTGCGGGCCCTGCTGGCCCGGTCCGGGTGCCGGGGTCGAGTGCGTGACCACGTCCGTGCGCTCGACCAGTGCGCCCGACTTGTCGATCGGGTGCACGGCCACGCTGCCCGAGGTGTAGTTGGCGCTCAGCAGCCAGCGGCCGCTGGGGTGCACGGAGAGGTGGCAGGGCCCCGCCCCGCCGGTGCTGCGCGAGCCCAGGATCCTTCGGTCGGCCAGGCGTACGGCGGTCACGGCGCCGTCGTCGTGCTCGTTCACCGTGTACAGCGTGCGGCGGTCCGGGTGGAGCGCGAGATACGACGGGTTGACGATGCCCCTCAGGGTTCCGGTGCCGGTGACGCGGCCGGAGGTGGGGTCGTACGTGGCGAGGCCGACGCCCGTGCCGCCGCCCTCGACCGTGGTGTAGGTGCCGATGTAGAGCGGCTGGGGGCCGGAGTGCTTCTCGGCCGGGTGCGAGGCGCTGGGCTGGGCCGACGGCTGCTCGGCAGCGGGCGCCGCCCGGTCGGGGTCCGTGGGGGTGTGGGCGGCCGCTTCCCTGGGCGGCGCGGGTGCCGGCAGAGCCGTCACCGCGGCCGCTCCGGCGAGCGCGCCGACGAGGCGGCGCCTGCTCCAGCCGCCGCCCGCCGCTCCTGTCCCACTGCCCATGTCCACACCTCAGGTGGTCGCTCGCCTCGTTCGTGACAAGCCACCATGACCCGTGCCGGCAGGCGTCCGCAAGAACGGCAACGGGCGTTGCGCAAGGTGCAATGGGTACGGCTCTACCAGTCGCCGTCCGCCACCGGCTTGCCCGGAGCGTCCTTCAGCGGCTTGACCTGCTGCGGCGACGGATCCTGCCAGGGGTCGTGGTCGTCGCCGAGCCAGTCGCCGACCGGTTTCACGCCCTCCAGCGTGTCCGTGGGCGCGAGATCCTCCGCGTCCTGGTCGTAGTAGTCGTACCAGGGCAGCCCGGCCCGGGTGTACTCCGCACGGTTCACAGGGGACGGCGGGGGAGCCTCGCCGGTGATGCGGCGCCACTCCGGAGGCGTCACCAGGTGCACGAACACCCGCCCGGCGGGCCCCTCGGCCCAGTCCTCGAGCGGCCGGTCGTCCCGGTAGACCTCCTGCCGCATCGAACCGCCGACACCGAGCCCCATGGCCGCGGCGGGACGCGCACGGCCCGACGGAGCCGCCGCCGGTACCGGACCGCCCGGCGCGGCCGCCGCCATGGGCAGCGCCGCCCCGTATCCCCCGGCCGACATGCTCGTCCGGCGCAGCTCGGAGCGGCGCCGCTCCTCCTCGCGCCACTCGGCCAGCTTGGCTTCGCGGAGCGGGAAGGACTGCAGCTGGACGCCGCCCCAGGTCTCCTCGCCCGTGACCTGGCCCTCGACGGTCGCCCCCAGGCCCAGCGGCACCGCCACGAACTGGCGGACCGTGCCCTTCCCGGAGTTGATGCCGTCCAGCCAGGGCTGGCGGGGCAGCACGAGGTAGTTCTGCGGTTTCCGGGACAACCGGTCGCTCCAGGGCTTTCCCGAGACCGCGCACACCTTGCCGACCCCGACCTGCAGGGCGGCCGGCTCCACTGTCCCGCCGAAGCTCAGCCACATCGCCTCGCGCAGATACACCGGCAGCATCACACCGCCCCGCGCACGCCACTGGTCGGGCACCGTGTCCGGGAAGTCCGCGACCGGGCGCACCGGGAACTCGCCGAGGCCCGGTGGCAGCGGATGGGTGCCCGTCTCCGGCAGCCGCAGGGTGCGCACGAACCGCACTGCCACACCCCCCGGCAACCGCAGGGTGTTCCCGTCGATCCGCACGCCCGTGTCCGTCATCCGCCCGCCCCCTTGCTCCTTGGCCCCGGACGCGTACGCCGCTCCGGTGGCTCCGTCACTTGGGACGACGCCCGGCGTCGTCGGGGTTCCTGCGCAGCACCTCCGGAACCCGCAGCCGCTCGGAATCGCGCAGGCTCTCCCGCAGCCTGGTCAGCCGCGGCATCCGCTCGCGCTGTTCGCGGGAGTTGCGGTCCAGCTCCTCGAAGAGGCGGCGCGAGCGGTGCTCGGTGTCCATCTCGTCGAGAATGCGGTTGACCTCGGTCAGCACGGCGCCGTAGAGCTGCCAGCTGCGGGCGTCGCGCTGGACCTCCTCGAGCAGCAGCTGGGCCAGCTTGTCGCGGCTGGCCGCGGCCTGCCGCAGCTCCGCGGCCAGCCGGGACTCCGCCGACTCGGCGCTCTCGCTGACGTGGCTGGTGACCAGCACCGCGAAACTGACCACGGCGTCGGCGATCTCCGACAGCAGCTGCTCCACGGCGGCCCCCGTCTCGGGTGCGAACAGCGGCTCGGGATCGCGTTCCTTGGCGAGGTCGGTGAGGGTGCGCGCCAGCACCCGCAGGACCACCGTGCAGATCTCCAGCGTGTCCAGGCCCGTGCGCAGCACCACCCGGTGCAGCAGGCCCTCCCGAACGCGGGGATTGAGCCGCAGGCTGTCCTCGGCCTGTCGGAGGGCCGCGTCGACCTCGACGATGTCGTGGTCCAGCCGGCGTGCCTCGTAGAGCCGCTCTGTCGCCCGCTCGACGGGCGTGCGGCCGGCGGCCTCCTCGCCCATGCGCAGCATCAGCTGCCGCACCCGGCGGGCCAGACCCTCGATCGACTCGCCGGCCTCGTCCACCCACACGGGTGGCGCGAGCAGCAGATTGCAGCCGAACCCGACGACCGCGCCGATCAGTGTCTCCACCACCCGCGCCCAGGCCGTGTCCCCGTGGGTCGTCACCCCGAGCACCAGCATCGCGCTGATCGCCACCTCGGGCACGTACTCCTCGACCCGCACCAGCCGCCCCACCGCCAGCGAGGCCACGATCAGCAGGGCCAGACTCCACCACGTCAGACCCACCAGAAGGCTGAAGGCGATCGCGACGAGGACGCCGGCCACGACCGAGTTCACCCGGCGGACGCCGTTGGTGAGGGTGGCGTACAGGGTGACCTGCACGACCAGCAGCGCGGTCAGCGGAGCGGTGAGCGGTGCGGGCTCGGGACTGAGCCGCAGTGCGACGACGTACGCGATCGTCGCCGCGGCAGCCGACCGCAGGGTCTGTACGACCATCGGGTCCCGGCGGCGCTTCACAAAGCGCACGACAGACGCCGTCCACTCACGTACCGCTCGCATCCTCGGGCCGCGCTCCTTCCTCTCCTTGAAGACCTGTCCTGGAGGACCGTGTCCTTGAGGACCGTAACTGTCCGCAAGGCAGCCTAGATTGTTCATGTCGGTCGAAGGGTGACAGGAGGGGAACAATCGTGGTGCACACCCAGGGCATCGAGGTTCTCACGCAGGCGCACGCTTATCTCGCCGAGGTGGTCGCCGGAGTGCCGGAGTCGGCGTGGGGAGCGCCGACGCCGTGCAGCGAGTGGACGGTACGGCAGGTCCTCAATCACGCGCGTGTCGACCAGCAGGCCTACGGTCTCGCGATCACCGGCGGCCGCCCTGACTCGGACCCGTTCCACCCGGCCGACGCCCTCGACGGAGACCCGGCCGCGGAGCTCGACAAGGTGCTGCGCGCGGTGGCGGACGCCTACACGGGACTGCCCGCCGACGCCGAACAGGCACCGACTCCGCTGGGCCCCCTGCCCGTGCCGCTCGCCGCGGCGGCAGCCGCCATGGACGCGGCGGTGCACGCCTGGGACATCGCGGTCGCCACGGGCCAGGACCGACCGCTGACCGTAGGGCTCGCCGAGGGAATCCGGCCGGCGGCGGACCGGCTCGTCGACCATCTGCGGGACGCGTACCGGGTGTTCGCGCCCGCCCGCGAGGTCGCGCCGGGCTACGACACCGCCGAGGCGCTGCTCGCCTTCCTGGGCCGCGACCCGCACTGGTCGCCTGCGATGCGCTGACGCGCATGCGCAGTGAAGCCGAGGCGACGGTCGGCGGACAGCCCACGTCCCCCCGCCGGGCCCGCCCTACGGCTGGTAGGAGCGACCGCCTGAGCAGTTCACGGCGTCCGCCAATCGGTGGCCGGCGTGTGCCCGGCCGCCGTTGCGTCGGCACCGACTGCCCGGCCGGCCCCCGCCGACCTCGCGGTCGCCCGTACCCACGGCGTCCTGATCCACCTTCACCGCGTGGGTACGCCCCTGCTCCGGGACCGGTACCCGGCCACCTTCGCGAGGTTGCCGCAGCGCTCCATGGAGCACCAACGGCGGCGCCGGGCCTGGGAGTCGTCCAGGAACAGCAGTGAGCAGTTGGGGTTCTCGCATTTCTTGACCCGTTCCAGCAAGGGGCTGCGCACCAGGAGGACTGCGTCGCGGGCGACCGTCGCCAGAGCGGCCCGGGCCGGCTGTCGGGCCGTCCAGCGCAGGGGGCCCAGCTGGGGGGCGAGGTCCGGGCGGGCCGCCGCCTCGTTGATCAGCTCCACGTCGGCCGGTTCCGGGTGCTGCCCGGCCATCGACGTGCGCACCAGGCGGTAGAGGGCCTCGCGCAGGTCGCGGGCGCCGGTCAGGTCCCGGGCGGTGACCCGTACCGGCTCGCCGTCCGCGGTCAGCTCCGCCTCCGTGAACCAGCGGGCGAGCGCGGCCGGGTCCGGGAGCCGCTCCAGGGGAACGGACGCGTGCCGCCGGCCGAGCGTCGCCACGAAGTTCAGACAGGGGCGGCCGCCGATGAACGGGAAAGCGAGCGCCGGGTCGGCGGGCGGCGCGGAGGTACCGGTCATGAGGGAGAGCGTACACCGGTTCAGGAGGTGTCGAACATGACGGGCGATCCCTTGACACCGGTTGAAGCAGTGTTGGATGGTGACACCACTTCAACCGGTGTCAGTCGCGTGGGCGGCTGTGGCAGGAAGCGGGTGCGGTATGCGTGCGGTACGGATCGACGAGTTCGGCGGCCCCGAGGTGCTGGTGCAGGTCGAGGTGCCCGACCCCGTGGCGGGGCCCGGCGAGGTGCTGGTGCGGATCGCGGCGGCGGGCGTGAACCGCGCCGACGCGCTGGTCAGGAGGGGTGTCTACCACCGGGCCGGGCGACCGCCGCTGATCCCGGGCGTGGAGGCGGCCGGCGTCGTCGCGGCGGTGGGGGAGGGGGTGACCGGTCTGGAGGCCGGGCAGCGGGTCATGGCCCTGGACGGGGTCAACGCCCCTGGTTTCTATGCCGAGTTCGCGGTTGTGCCCGCCACTCAGGTCACCGTCCTGCCGGACGGCGTGGGCCTGACCGAGGCGGCCGCCCTGCCGGTGGCCTGGCTCTCCGCCTGGTACTGCCTGCGCCACCTCGCCCGGGTCACCAAGGAGGACACGGTGGTGGTGAAGGCGGCCGCGAGCGGGGTGGGCAGCGCGGCCGTGCAGATCGCCGCGGAGACGGGCGCGCGGGTCATCGCGCTTGCCGGATCGGCCGAAAAGGCGGCCTGGGCGGGGGAGTTCGGTGCCCACGTCACCGTCGACACCTCCGTCCACCCCGAGGACGCGGAGGTCGACGAGGTGCTGCGGCTGACCGACGGCCGTGGCGCCGACGTCGTCCTCGACACCGTCGGCGGCCGGGCGTTCGCCCGCAGTCTGCGCCAGGTGGGCCACGGCGGCCGGGTCGTGGCCCTCGCCAACGTCGCTCTGGAGCAGAGCACCGTCGACACCCGCGACTTCTACCCGAAGAACGCAGCCATCCTCGGCTTCCAGCTCACCAATCTCCAGATCCACGGCTACGACCCCCGCAACGATCTGCGGGAGCTCGCCGAGCGCGTGGCCTCGGGGGCGTACCGGGTGCCCGTCGAAACCGTCGTACCCCTCGAACAGGCCCGTACCGCCCACGAGTTGCTGGAGCAGCGCAGCAACCGCGGCAAAATCGTCCTGGCGGTTGCCGACCTCTGAGTGATCTCATGAGGGGGTCTTGGGGGCCCTCGGGACGCTTCGGGACCGGTGGGAGAAGGGGAACGGGTGGATTTCGGGAACGTCGGCTCACCGCGGGCGCGGCGGGCGCTGCGCCATGTAGCCGCCCGCTCGACGGGCCCGGCCCTCGGCCCCGACCTGCGCCTCACCCTGAACTTCCACCCCGACCGGCTGGTCGGCGGGCTGCCCATCCTCCGGGCGCTGGCCCAGGACGGCGCCTACCACTCGCAGTTCGTCACCGGCACCAGCAACGGCGGGCTCACCGCACACCCCGGCGGTGACCGCTGGCGCTGGGAGAGCCGGATCTTCGGCGGCGCCTACGACGACGCCGATCCGCACGAGCGGCCCGTGTACGGGGCGCTGAACTTCCGGCGGCAAGTGGTCGGCGCCGCCCCCCGGTTCGGCTCCTCGCACTTCCGGCTCACCGCCGACGCCCTCGCCCGCACCACGTTCTGCTACCCCGACAGCGCGGCCGAGCCGACCGACTTCGGAGTGGCCGCCGGCATGTCGCTGATCGCGCTCGCCGAGGCCGACGAGCAGGACGCCCTCAACGACTACATCGAGGCCCAGGTCCACGGCGGCGTACAGCTCGCCGCGCACATCGAGGCGCTCGTCCTGGACTCCGGCTACCGCGGCACGTCCGTCGAGGCGGCCGCCCGCCTGCTGCCCTGCCCGGTCGAGTGGCACCCCGGCTACCGGCTGAGCGTGGCGGAGTTGCGGGAGCACGCCGACTACCGCGGGGCGGAGTACGCGGAACTGGGTGCCCGGATCGCCCAGGACGGCCAGGTCGATCCGAGGATCATCGGCGACGCCGCCCGCACCGGCCGCCACGCACTGCAGGATCTGAAGATGGTCTGGCACATCCTCGCCCGCTTCGGCGCTCCCGAAGGGGCGGGCACCGCCTGTGCGCCCGGCGGCCGCACCCCGGGGGTGAGAACGCCGAGCGCATAGGCGTGCGCCACCCGTTCGGTACGGTTCGAGGCGCCCCAGCGCGCCGACAGCCGCCGTAGGTGACAGGTGACGCCGTCCGCGCTGAGACCGGTCTCCGCGGCGGCCCTGGCGGTGGTGGCGCCCCCGGCGAGCAGCGCCAGGACGCGGGCCTCCACCGATGCCAGTCGCTGACCGGGTCGGCGGTCAGCTCGCCGAACCGCTCGCCGCCGCCCGGCCCCGCCCAGCACACCGACACCTGGTGGCGCGAGCGGTGCCGCAGCCGCAGCGCCTGCGCGATCCGCTCCACCTGCGTGGCCTCCTGCGGCCGGAACAGTTCCAGCACATCAAGGCCGCGCAACCGCCCCGGAGTCGTACCGCACTCCGCGACACGCACTACGCAATCATGTGGCGAGCCAGGCTGCCTGATCCGGTCCCAGCAGATCATCGTCCAGTGCGCCGCTCGCCAGCAGGACCGAGGTGTGCTCGGGCAGCCGGTACGGCTCGGCCGAGAGGTTCACCACGCACACGAAACCGGGCTCGCGGCGGAACGAGAGGACGCCGGCCGGGGCGTCGAGCCAGCTCAGGCCACCGTCGCCGAGGGCCGGATGGTCGCGGCGCAGGCGCAGGGCGGCGCGGTACAGCTCCAGCATCGAGCCCTCGACGCCGTCCTGCGCGGCCACGCTGTGCTCCGCCCAGCCGTCCGGCTGCGGCAGCCAGGGCTCGGCCGTCGTGCCCTCCGGACTGAAGCCGTACGGGGCACTGCGCCCCGACCACGGGATCGGCACCCGGCAGCCGTCTCGCCCGCGGTCGGTGTGCCCCGACCGTTCCCATACCGGGTCCTGGAGCACGGACTCGGGCAGGTCCTCGACCTCCGGCAGCCCGAGCTCCTCCCCCTGGTAGATGTAGGCACCGCCGGGCAGCGCGAGCATCAGCAGGGCGGCGGCGCGGGCCCGCCGGGTGCCCAGGGCCAGATCCAGGGGGCCCTCGGGCCGGTAGGGCTCGTTGGCGACCCAGCGCCGGACCACCTTGCGGCCGTAGCGGCTGGGGTGGCGCATCACGTCGTGGTTGGACAGCACCCAGGTGGCCGGGGCGCCCACCGCGCCGAGCATGGCGAGGGAGTCGTCGATGACGGCCCGCAGCTCCTTCGCGTCCCAACTGGACATCAGGAAGTCGAAGTTGAAGGCCGTGTGCAGACCGTCCTGGCGGACGTAGGCGGCGAGTCGCTCCGGGGTGTCCGCCCAGGCCTCGGCGACGAACGAGCGGTCACCGGGAAACTCGTCGGCCACCCGGCGCCAGGCGCGGTAGATGTCGTGCACCTCGTCCCGGTCCCAGTGCGGATGGTCGAGGTGCTGCCGCGGGCCGTCGGGCGCCGCTTCCGGGCGGGGCGGCAGGTCGGGCAGCTCGGGATGCTTGATCAGCCCGTGCGCCACGTCGATACGGAAGCCGTCCACGCCCCGGCTGAACCAGAACCGCAGGATCGACTCGAACTCCGCCCGCACGTCCGGGTGCTGCCAGTTGAGATCCGGCTGCTCGGGGGCGAACAGGTGCAGATACCACTCCCCGTCGGGCAGCCGGGTCCAGGCCGGGCCGCCGAAGCAGGACACCCAGTCGTTGGGCGGTTCGGCGCCGTCCGCGCCGCGGCCGGCCCGGAAGACGTAGCGCTCCCGCTCCGGGCTGCCGGGCCCGGCAGCCAGCGCCGCCTGGAACCAGGCGTGCTGGTCGGAGGTGTGGTTGGGCACGATGTCAGGGATCACGCGGATGCCGTGCCGGTGTGCCTCGTCGATGAGCTGCTCCGCCTCGGCGACCGTGCCGAACAGCGGATCGATCCGACGGAAGTCGGCGACGTCGTAACCGTGGTCGGCCATCGGCGACTTGTACCAGGGGTTGATCCAGATCGCGTCCACCCCGAGCGACTTCAGATACGGCAGCCGGGAGCGGATGCCCGCGATGTCGCCGACGCCGTCGCCGTTGCCGTCGGCGAAACTGCGGACGTAGACCTGGTAGATGACGGCGTCGCGCCACCAAGGTGCGGTGCTGGTGGACATATGGGTGCGTACTCCTCGTACATCAGTGGGGTACATCAGCGGGGACACATCAGTGGGGAAAAAGGGCTACTTCGCCGCGCCCGCCGTGAGGCCGGCCACGATCCGGCGCTGGAACAGCAGCACCACCACCACGAGCGGAACCGTGACCAGGACTCCGGCTGCCATCTGGCTGCCGAACGGCGTCTCGAACTGGGTCGCACCGGCGAACTTCGAGATCGCGACGGGCGCCGTCTGGATGGAGGGCTTGTTGGTCATCGACAGGGCGATGAGGAACTCGTTCCAGGCGGCGATGAAGGTGATGATCGCGGTGGTGAAGATGCCGGGCGCGGCGAGCGGGATGATGACGCGGCGGAAGGCCTGGGCGCGGGTGCAGCCGTCGATCATGGCCGCGTGCTCCAGTTCGTCGGGCATCTGCCGGAAGAAGGCCGTCAGGTTCCACACCGCGAGCGGCAGCGTGAAGGACAGGCTGGGCACGATCATCGCCTGGTAGGTGTTGATCCAGCCGAAGCCGACGAACATCTTCAGCAGCGGTACCACGAGCGACACCACCGGGAACATCGACGTGGCGATGATCAGCGTCAGCACGAACCGTTTGAAGCGGAACTCCAGCCGCGCCATCGCATACGCCGTGAACGTCGCCAGCAGCAGTGCACATACGGTCGTGATGCCCGCTACGACAAGACTGTTGAACAGGGCACGGGTGAAGTTCTCGGAAGGGTCGAGCACGGCACGGTAGTTCTCGAAGGAGATCCGTTCCGGGAACAGGGAGTTGTCGAAGATGTCCGAGGTGCGGCGCAGACTGGAGACCAGCATCCAGTAGAACGGTGCCAGACAGTAGGCGACGACAGCGGCGACGCCGAGCCAGAGCAGCGCTCTGCGCAGGACCGGGTGCAGGGCGGCGGAGTTCATGCAGCCACCTCCTTGTGGCGGCGCGGCACCACGTCGGCGCCCAGCAGCCGTACGAACGCCAGCGCGATGAGGAAGACATAGACGAAGAGGATCACCGCGTAGGCGGCGGCCGGTCCGAACCGCACGTTCGCGGCCTGGTCCTGGGCGAGCATGGACAGCGTCTCCACGGACGTCTTCTGCGCGCCGATCAGGATGTACGGCAGGTCGAACATGCGCAGCGCGTCGAGCGTGCGGAACAGCACGGCCACCAGCAGTGCCGGCTTGACCAGCGGCAGCGTGATGCTCCAGAACTGGCGCAGCGCGCCCGCCCCGTCCATGCGCGCCGCCTCGTACACCTCCTTGGAGATCACCTGGAGTCCGGCCAGCACCAGCAGCCCGATGAACGGAGCCGTCTTCCACACATCGGCCACGATGACCGCGACCTTGGCGTGGAACCCCTCCGTGGTCCACAGGATCTGACGGCCGATCAGGGCGTTGGCCACTCCCTCGCTGCTGAAGATCCAGCGCCACAGCAGACCCGTGACGGCGGTGGGGATTGCCCACGGCACCAGGATGGAGGCGCGGACGACCGCCCGGCCGCGCAGCGCCCGGTGCATGATCAGAGCCATCGCGATGCCGAGCACCGTCTCCAGTGTGACCGTGGTGACGGTCAGGAAGGTCGTGTTCCAGAAGGCGTTCCAGAAGCGGTCGCCCGCCGCTCCGAAGATCGCGGTGTAGTTGTCGGCGCCGACGAACGGGTCGTGGTCGCGCACGAAACCCGTCTTCGGGTCGAGGCCCGGGGTGCCGTAGAAGGAGTCCTTCAGCGCCACGATCGTCGGACAGAGCACGACGACCGCCAGGACCAGCAGTGTCGGCGAGACGAGCAGGGCGGCGAGCCTGCCCTCGCCGGAGGTGGCTCTGCGTCCGCGGTCCCGCAGGGTCCGGCCGGCGCTGTCGTGGGTCTTCGCTTCCGGCCGGTCGAGGCTGTCCGGCGGGTTGTGGGTGCTCACCATGTCGTGTCTCCTCACTGCCCGGCCGCCTGTTGCCGCAGGTCCTTCTGCAGGTCCTTCAGCGCGCTCGCGCTGCTCTTGGCTCCGGTCAGCGCGGCGAACGCCTCCCGCTGCACGGCGGCGGTGACATCGCCGTAGCCGAAGACCCGCGGCCGTGGCACCGCATGCAGGATCGACTGCTTGAGGACGGGCAGGTACGGATACTTCTTCACCAGGCGCGGGTCCTGGTACAGCGCCTGGTACGTGGGCGCCGCCGGCGCGTAGGCCAGTGCGAAGCGCTGGGTCTCCTGGCTGGTGAAGAAGCGGATGAAGTCGAGTGCGGTGGCCTTGTTCTTCGCCGAGGCGGACAGCGCCAGGTTGTGGCCGCCCAGGCTGGAGGCGCCGGGCCCGTTCAGGCCGGGCAGCGGTGCGACGGCGAACTTGCCCGCGACCTTGCTGGAGCCGTCCTTCTTGTTCACCAGCGGATACATGTACGGCCACTGCCGTTCGAAGACGAGCCTGCCGGACTGGAAGGCGCGGCGGGCGTCCTCCTCCTGGTAGGTGGCGGCCTCCTTGGGGATGGTGCCGTCCCGGAAGGAGCTGACCAGGAAGTCCAGGCCCTTCCTGGCCTGCGGGGTGTCGAGATGCGGTTGCCCTTGCGCGTCGGTGACGACCCCGCCCGCGGAGTTCACCGCCTCGGCGAAGTTCACCGTAAGGCCCTCGTACTTCTGGAACTGGCCCGCGTAACAGGCCATGCCCTTGGCCGCGGGCAGTCTGCGCACCCTGGCGCAGTCCGCCTTCAACTCCGCCCAGGTGACCGGCGGTCGAGAGATGCCTGCCTGCCGGAGCAGATCGGTGCGGTAGTACAGCATGCCGCCGTCGGAGCTGGCCGGCACGGAGTACAGGCCGCCGCGGTACATGCCGGTCGCGACGATCGGCTTCAGCATCCGGCTCAGCGGGAAGCGGTCCTCGGGCAGCCGGTCCACCCAACGATGCGCCGCGAACTCCGAGGTCCACACGACGTCCAGGGACAGCACGGTGAAGGCGTCCGACCGCGTCGCCGCGTTCTGGATCATCTGCTGCCGCTGGGCGTCGGGATCGGTGGGCAGCTGGACGAAGGTGACCTTCTCGCCCGGGTGCAGCCTGTTCCAGCGGTCGAGCACCGCCTGCACGGTCCCGGTGTTGTCGGCACCGGCGACATAGGTGATGGGGCCGCGCCCCGTACTCGACACGGAGCCGCCGCCGGTGCCGCACGCGGCAACGGCGGCCAGCCCCGCGCACAGCGCACCGGAGCGCCGCAACGCTCTGGTCTTCCTCTTGTTCAAGGTCACTCCTGGGCAGCGATTGCAGAGGAAAATATGCAGGTCAGACCGTATAGATGTGAGATCTGCTCAAGTAGTTGATTTCGGTTGAGACAACGCTTGCAAGCTAGGAGCAAGCCGGGCGGCACGTCAATGCGTTACGCGCAAGTAATCCAGTGACAGCGCTGTCACGAGGGCGGGCGGATCAGTGCACGCTTGTGCTAACGTCCGCCCATGCCAGCAGCTCAACGGCACCCCACGATGGCCGATGTGGCCGAACGGGCCGGGGTCTCCACATCCACCGTCTCCCGCACCCTGCGCGGACTGTCGAGCGTCTCGCCGGACGTCCGGGCCCGCGTCGAACAGGCCGCGCGCGAGCTGAACTTCGCGGTGTCCCGGCAGGCCTCCAGCCTGGTGACCGGCAGGACCGGCGTGGTGGCGGTGCTGGTGCCCACCCTCAAGTCGTGGTTCATGGGCTCGGCCCTGTCCAGCCTGGGCCCGCTGCTGCGCGCCGCGGACATGGAACTGGCCCTCTACGTGATACCGGACCTAGCCGAACGCGCCTCGTTCTTCGAGCAGTTGCCGGCCCGCCGCAACGCCGACGCCCTGCTGGTGCACTGCTTCGACCTCACCGAGGAGGAGGGCGCCCGGCTCGACGACCTCGGGATGCCGGTCATCTACGTCAGCCAGCACGCCGAGGGACGCCCCAGCGTGTACGTCGACGACGCGGCCGGCGCCCTCAGCGGCACCCGGCACCTGCTGAACCTGGGCCACCGCCGCATCGCCTTCATGCAGAGCCCCGGCGCCACCGGCTTCTCCTTCAGCTCGCATGCGCGGCTGCACGGCTACCGGCAGGCGCTCGCCGAGGCGGGCATCCCGCTGGACGACTCCCTGGTGGTGGCCGCTCCCGCCGAGGACAAGCGCGCCGTCGCCGAAGCGCTGGGGCAACTGCTCGGCCTGCGCGAGCCTCCCACCGCGGTCTTCGCCGAGCAGGACGAGCTCGCCGCCACCCTGATCTCGACCCTGCGCAAGGCCAGGATCGAGGTGCCCGAGGCGATGTCCGTCCTCGGCTTCGACGACCAGCCGCTGGCCGACTGGTTCGACCTGACCACGGTGGCCCAGTCGCCCTCCGAGATGGGCCGTGTGGCCGGCGAGCTGGTCCTGCGCCTGATCAACGACCCGGAGGCGGACCACGAGCGGCACATCGTCCTGCCGACCCGTCTGATCCCGCGGGGCACCACCGCCCGGCCGCCCGGCCCCGCGACCGAGGACGAGAACCCCACCTGAGGGCCTTTGCAAGCCCCCCGACACGTTCCTGACGACACGGCACCGCGTCGCCGCCGAGGCCGACGAGGTCTGGCAGCTGCTCGACGCCGGGGCCCGCGTGTACATCTGCGGCGACGGTTCGAAAATGGGGCCGGGCGTGCGGGACGCGTTCCGTACGCTGTACCGGGACCGCACGCCCGGAGCCGACCGCACGGCGGCCGAGGAGTGGCTCGACGCACTGATCGCGGACGGGTACGCGGCCGGCTGACCGAGGGGAGAGGTGGGCGCACGGTGGTGGACTCCTGGGAGAGGGCCCGACGCATCCTGGAGGGCGCACGGATCCCTTCCGACCGGCTGGAAGACCTGCGCCCCCTCACCGGTGGCACCTACAACACCGTCGAGGAACTCCGGCTCACCGACGGCAGCCGCTACGTACTCAAGGTCGCACCGGACACCCCCGGACTGCGCTACGAGAGCCGGCTCCTCGTCGCCGAGGCGGAGTTCTACCGCCGCGCCGAAACGGCCGGTGTGCCGGCGCCCCGGCTCGTCACCCTCGACGACGACGACAGCTCCGTACTTTTGATGACCGCATGTCCCGGCGACCCGTGGGACGGATCCGTCGCCGAGGAAGAACGGGGTTGTCTGCGCGCTGAGTTGGGACGCGAGGTGGCCGCCCTGCACCGTGTCACCGGAACCGCCTTCGGCTACCCGTCCGGTGCGCTCGGCCCCCTCGCCGACGACTGGCGGACCGCCTTCAGCGGAATGCTGGAGGCGATCCTCGACGACGCCCGCCGCTTCTCGGCCCGGCTGCCCAGACCCGTCGACGAGATCGCCGGCACCCTCCGCGCCGCGTACGACTGCCTCGACGAGGTCACCGTCCCCGCACTCGTCCACTTCGACCTGTGGGACGGCAACATCCTCGTGGAACGCTCGGGGGGCTCCGTCCGCATCGGCGGGCTCATCGACGGGGAGCGCATGTTCTGGGGCGACCCGCTGGCCGAGTTCGTCTCCCTGGCGCTGCTCGGGGACATCAGGAAGGACGAGGCGTTCCTCTCGGGCTACCGGGAGGGCGGCGGACGCGCCGAGTTCGACCGCCCGGCCCTCCTGCGCCTCGCCCTCTACCGCACCTACCTCTACCTGATCATGCTGGTGGAGGCCGTGCCGCGGGCGATGGGGGAGGGGGACATCCGGTGGCGTGAGGAGGCGGTCGCACCGGAGCTCGTGGCCGCCCTGGACGAGATCGAGGAGGCCACCTCTTAGCTCACATCATGAACTAAGGGTTGGAGGAATGTCGCGCCAAGCCTGTCCGCAGAGGTATGTTGCAGGTCGGACAGGGCGCGAAAGGAACCACATGGCGGGGCGCAACGGACGCACGGTGCGCGACCTCAGGCGGGCCAACCGCGCGGTCGTGCTGCAGCGGCTCTACTTCGACGGACCCCTCAGCCGCTTCGAACTCGGCCCGGTGACCGGGCTGAGCTCCGGCTCGGTCAGCAACGTCGTCGCGGACCTCGTCGCCGACGGCCTCGTCGAGGAGGCCGGCAGCGTCGACTCCGACGGCGGCCGCCCCCGCACCCTGCTGCGCGTGGCACCCGGCGCCGGCCACATGATCGGCGTCGACGTCGGCGAGACCCGGGTGCGCGTCGAGCTGTTCGACCTCACCCTCACCGAACTCGCCCGCGCCGAGCGGCCCTTGGAGCAGCAGCGCTACGACGTCGAGGTCATCGTCGGCCACATCCGCGACGGTATCGCCGAGGTGCTCGCCGGTGCCGCCATCGGCCCGGAACAGCTCCTCGGCGTTGGCATAGGCGTCCCCGGCATCGTGGAGCGCACCCCGGAGCGCGGCGCCGTCGTGCACGGGCAGACGATCGGCTGGGACGCCGTACCGCTGGAGGCGCTGCTTCGCTCGTCCTCCCAACTCCCGGACGAGGTCCGGTACTTCATCGACAACGGCGCCAAGACCCTCGGCCAGGCCGAGATGTGGTTCGGTGCGGGACGCGGCGCTCGCAATGCGATCGTCGTCCTCTTCGGCTCCGGTGTCGGCGCGTGCCTCGTGACGCCCGAGGTGGAGCAGGGACGGGCGGTCGAGTGGGGCCATCTGACGGTACGGGTCAGGGGGCGCCGGTGCCGGTGCGGTGCGCTGGGCTGTCTGGAGGCGTATGCGGGGGCGGAATCGCTGCTGGAGCGGTGGCGCGAGGAGGGGGGGCAGCCGCCGGAGGGGGCGGACGAGGAGACCGCCCTGACGGCGATGCTTGCGTCCGCGTACCCGGCCGAGAGCGGCGGGGCCGATCCGGTCGCGCTGGCCGTGCTGGAGGAGACCGCCGAGTATCTCGGAGCCGGGCTGTCCGACCTGATCAACCTGTTCCAGCCCGAGCGGATTCTCATCGGGGGGTGGGCGGGGCTTCAGCTGGGGGCGCGGTTCCTGCCTGCGGTGCGGCGGTATGCGGCCTCGTATGCGCTGCGGCACCCGGCCGAGAAGGTGGCCATTGATCTTGGGCGGCTCGGGCCCGACGCGGTCACCGTCGGTGCGGCGATCTTGCCGCTGGCGGACTTCTTCGCGCGCGGCGGACGGCGGCCGGAGCCGGTGCCTGCGGGGCCGGTGCCTGCGTGGCGGACGGCGTTGGAGGAACGCACTCCCTGACAGCCCCCCGCTCCTTTGGGGCGCACCCCCCAGGTTTCGGCCGTCACCCGCAGAGGTACTCGCGTCTCGCTCGACGACGTGAAGGGAGTGCGCCGTGGCCGATCGGCACGACACAGGCCAAGGCGGTGAGCCCGTGCCGCGGGATCTGCCTGACCAGCAGGTCGGCGAGGGTGAGGACCCGCTGGACATCCCCGTTCCGGACATGGAAGCCGATACGTCCGACGACGAGGTGCCGGACACCGACGAGGCCGGTACCGGACGACGGGACGGACCCCGTTCGGCCGCCGTCCACCCCGAGCACCCCGCTCCGGACGAGCCCTCGGCCTGACCGCGACAGGGGAGCCACCATGGGTATCGGCGACCGGGTCCGCGCATGGCCTGTCTACCGGCAGCTCACCGGCACCGACCGTACCGGCCGGGGGAGCGCCGCGAAATCCTCGTACACCGCAGGTCTGCGCCCCCGCACGGACAGCGCGGAGCGCGTGGTGCAGTCCGTCTGCCCCTACTGCGCGGTGGGCTGCGGCCAGCAGGTCTATGTGCGCGACGAGAAGGTCGTACAGATCGAGGGCGACCCCGCCTCGCCGGTCAGCCGCGGGCGGCTGTGTCCCAAGGGCTCGGCGACCCTGCAGCTGACCACCGGACCGGCCCGTGAGCACCAGGTGCTCTACCGCCGCCCGCACGGCACCGACTGGGAGCCGCTCGACCTGGACACGGCCATGGACATGGTCGCCGAGCGGGTCCTGCGCACCCGGCGCGAGACCTGGGAGTGGGAGCGCGACGGGATGCGCACCGCGCGCACCCTGGGCATCGCCAGCCTCGGCGGCGCCACCCTCGACAACGAGGAGAACTACCTCATCAAGAAGCTGCTGACCGGCCTCGGCGTGGTGCAGGTGGAGAACCAGGCGCGGGTCTGTCACTCGTCCACGGTCGCAGGTCTCGGCACCTCCTTCGGACGCGGCGGCGCCACCACCTTCATGCAGGACCTGCAGTTCTCCGACTGCATCGTCATCGAGGGCTCCAACTTCGCCGAGTGCCACCCGGTCGGCTTCCAGTGGGTGATGGAGGCCAAGAAGCGCGGCGCCACCATCATCGACGTCGACCCGCGCTTCAACCGCACCAGCGCGCTCGCCGACCTCTATGTGCCCATCCGCGCGGGCACCGACATCGCCTTCCTCGGCGGGATCATCAACCACGTCCTGACCGAGGAGAAGGACTTCCGCGAGTACGTCCTCAACTACACCAACGCCGCCACCCTGGTCGGCGAGGACTTCCGCGACACCGAGGACCTCGACGGCGTCTTCTCCGGCCTGGACGAGGAGAAGAAGCACTACGACCCCACCACCTGGCAGTACGAGGGCGTCGAGATCCAGCAGCCGGCCGGTGAGGCCGACGAACTCTACGCGGAGCGCACCCGCAAGTCCGCAGGCGCCGAGGCGCACGGCTCCGGCGGAGCGCGTACGGGTCACCGCGCCCCGACCGACGAGACCCTCCAGCACCCGCGCTGCGTCTACCAGATCCTCAAACGGCACTACGCCCGCTACACCCCCGAGATGGTCGAGGAGGTCTGCGGCATCCCCCGCGAGACCTTCCGGCAGGTCTGCGACGCGCTGACGACCAACTCCGGACCCGAGCGCACCAGCGCCTTCTGCTACGCCGTCGGCTGGACCCAGCACACCACCGGCGCCCAGTTCATCCGCGCCGCCTGTGTCCTTCAGCTCCTGCTCGGCAACATCGGCCGCACCGGCGGCGGCATCCAGGCCCTGCGCGGCCACGCCTCCATCCAGGGCTCCAGCGACATCCCCACCCTGTTCAACCTGCTGCCCGGCTACATCCCGATGCCGCACGCCCACGAGGACATGAACCTCGACAACTTCGTCGAGACGACCCGCACCGTGAAGGGCTTCTGGTCCGACATGCGGGCGTACCTCGTCAGTCTGCTGAAGGCCTACTACGGCGACGCCGCCACGCCCGACAACGACTTCTGCTTCGACCACCTGCCGCGGCTGACCGGCTCCCACTCCACCTACGACACGGTCATGGCCCAGCTCGACGGCGACTGCAAGGGCTACTTCCTGCTCGGCGAGAACCCGGCGGTCGGCTCCGCCAACACCCGTCTGCAGCGCCTCGGCATGGCCAACCTGGACTGGTTGGTCGTGCGCGACTTCTCCCTCATCGAGTCGGCGACCTGGTGGAAGGACGGCCCCGAGATCGAGACCGGTGAACTGCGCACCGAGGACATCGGCACCGAGGTGTTCTTCTTCCCGGCCGCCTCCCACACCGAGAAGTCCGGCTCCTTCACCAACACCAACCGCTGGGTGCAGTGGCACTACCAGGCCGTGGAACCCGAGGGCGACGCCCGCAGCGACCTGTGGTTCATGTACCACCTGGGCCGCCGCATCAGGGAGAAGCTGGCCGGCTCGACCGACCCCATGGACCGCCCGGTCCTCGACCTGACCTGGGACTACCCGGTCACCGGGGACCTCGAGGAACCCCTCGCCGACGCCGTGCTCGCCGAGATCAGCGGCCAGGGGCCCGACGGCACCCCGCTGAGCGCCTACACCGAACTCAAGGACGACGGCTCCACCCGCTGCGGCTGCTGGATCTACTGCGGTGTCTACGCCGACGGCGTCAACCAGGCCGCCCGCAAGAAA
Source organism: Streptomyces sp. NPDC049541 (assembly GCF_044465725.1). Taxonomy (NCBI): domain Bacteria; kingdom Bacillati; phylum Actinomycetota; class Actinomycetes; order Kitasatosporales; family Streptomycetaceae; genus Streptomyces; species Streptomyces sp. NPDC049541. The sequence continues at coordinate 258,282 of NZ_JBITLY010000007.1, forward strand.
CCCCACTGGGAGCAGGACTGGGTGGCCGCCGAATGGGCCTGGGCCTGGCCCGCCAACCGGCGCATCCTCTACAACCGGGCCTCGGCCGCCCCCGACGGCACCCCCTGGAGCGAGCGCAAGAAGTACGTCTGGTGGGACCCGGAGGAGGGCAAGTGGACCGGGCGTGACGTCCCGGACTTCGTCCCCGACCGTGCACCGGACTTCGTGCCCGACGAGGACGCGGTCGGCTCCGACGCGCTGCGCGGCGACGACCCGTTCATCATGCAGGCCGACGGCAAGGGCTGGCTGTTCACCCCCGCGGGCCTGGAGGACGGCCCGCTCCCCAGCCACTACGAGCCCCAGGACTCGCCGTTCCCCAACGCCCTGTACCCCTCGACCCCGCGCAACCCGGTGCGCGAGCTGCTGCCCCGCGAGGGCAACCGCTACCACCCCAGCGGAGACGAGAAGGGCGCCGGCGTCTTCCCCTACGTCGTCACCACGCACCGCCTGACCGAGCACTTCACGGCGGGCGGCATGAGCCGCTGGTCGGAGTATCTCTCCGAGCTGCAGCCGGAGTTCTTCTGCGAGGTCTCGCCCGCGCTGGCTCGTGAGCGCGGCCTGGAGAACGGCGGCTGGGCGACGATCGTCACGGCCCGCAACGCGGTCGAGGCGCGGGTGCTGGTGACCGACCGCATCCGGCCGCTGCGGGTGCAGGGCCGCACCGTCCACCAGATCGGCCTGCCCTTCCACTGGGGCCCCAACGGTGTCGCGAAGGGCGACGCCGCCAACGAACTGATGGCCATCGCGCTCGACCCCAACGCCCATATCCAGGAGGACAAGGCGCTCACCGCCGACATCCGTCCGGGTCGCCGCCCGCGCGGTCCGGACCTGCCGAGGCTGGTCGCCGAGTACCGCACCCGGGCCGGTATCACCCCGGACACCGGAACGGAGGCACGCAAGTGAGCGAGGACCGCGTCGGGTTCTTCACCGACACCTCCGTCTGCATCGGCTGCAAGGCCTGCGAGGTCGCCTGCAAGGAGTGGAACGCCATCCCGGAGGACGGCCTGTCGCTCACGGCCATGTCGTACGACAACACGCAGGCGCTCGGCGCCTCGACCTGGCGGCACGTGGCCTTCATCGAGCAGCCGCGCCCGGACGGCCGCACCCAACTCCCGCTGGTCGAGGGCGAGTCGACCGCGCAGGAGACACCGGTCGGCGGCGACGGCGAACTGCGCTGGCTGATGTCCTCCGACGTGTGCAAGCACTGCACCCACGCCGCCTGCCTCGACGTCTGCCCCACCGGCTCGCTCTTCCGCACCGAGTTCGGCACGGTCGTCGTCCAGGAGGACATCTGCAACGGCTGCGGCTACTGCGTGCCCGCCTGCCCGTACGGCGTCATCGAGCAACGGCCGCGCGACGGCCGCGCGTTCAAGTGCACGATGTGCTACGACCGCCTTGGCGCAGGACAGGAACCGGCCTGCGCCAAGGCCTGCCCCACCGAGTCCATCCAGTTCGGCCCGCTCGACGAACTGCGCGAGCGGGCCGCGCTGCGCGTCGACCAGCTGCACGAGGCGGGCGTCACCGACGCCCGGCTCTACGGCCACGACCCGGACGACGGCGTGGGCGGCGACGGCGCGTTCTTCCTGCTCCTGGACGAGCCCGAGGTGTACGGGCTGCCACCGGACCCCGTCGTCACCACCCGGGACCTGCCCGAGATGTGGAAGCACGCCGGCGCCGCGGCCCTGTCCCTGCTGGGCGGCCTCGCGGCCTGCTTCGCGCTCACGGGAAGGGGCCGGCGATGAGCACGACCGAGCGTGCGGGACACAGGCGGCGCCGCGGCGAGCAACCCGTCGTCCCGCGGGCCGAGTTCCAGTCCTACTACGGCCGTCCCGTCATCAGGGCGCCCTCCTGGGCCGCCCCCGACATCGCCGGGTACTTCTTCCTCGGTGGGCTCGCCGGCGCAGGATCGGTGCTCGCGGCGGGCGCGCACCTGACCGGACGTACGACGACCGCGACGGCACTGAAGGTGTCCTCGCTGGCCGCCGTCACCCTGTCGGCCGCCGCCCTGATCCACGACCTCGGAAAGCCGAGCCGGTTCGCGAACATGCTGCGGGTGTTCAAGCCGACCTCGCCCATGAGCATGGGGTCCTGGCTGCTCGGCGCCTACGCGCCCGTGGCGGGTGCGGCCGCCGCGAGCGCCGTGACCGGCCGGTCGCCGCGTCTCGGGGGCGCGGCGACCGGCGCGGCCGCACTCCTGGGCCCCGCGGTCGCCACCTACACCGGCGTGCTGGCCGCCGACACCGCCGTACCGGCCTGGCACGGCGTCCACCGGGAGCTGCCGTACCTGTTCGCGGCGTCCGCGACCGCGGCGGCGTCCGGAATGGCCCTCGTCGCCGGACCCACGAGCGAGAACGCCCCGGCCCGCTGCGCCGCCGGGCTGGCGGCGCTGGCCGACGCGGCCCTCACGAAGGCGGCCGAGCAGCGCCTGGGCATGGTCGCCGAGACCTGGCGCGAGGGCCGGGCGGGCACACTGCTCCGGGCGGCGCAGCTGCTCACCGCCGGGGGTGCCGTCACCGCCGCCCTCTTCGGCGGACGGCGTAGCACCGCGGTCGCCTCCGGGCTCGCCCTGCTCGCGGGATCGGCCTGCACCCGCTTCGGCGTCTTCGCGGCGGGCATCGCCTCGGCGGAGGACCCCAAGTACACCGTGGTGCCGCAGCGTGAACGGCTCGACGCGCAGGCGTAGACGCCGAGCCGGTCAGCCCGTCAGCCCACCTTGCGCCCCCGCAGCGGCTCGGTCCTTGCCCCCTCGCCGTGCTGCAGGCCCTGGAGGAACTCCTGCAGGACTTCGGTCGCCTCGTGCTCCGGGTGCCAGCCCAGCTCGGTACGCGCGCGTGTGCAGTCCATCAGCGGGAGCCGCAGAACCGCGTCGAACAGATGCGGCGACGCCGGCAGGAGGTGCAGGCCCCAGGCGGCGGCGATCGCCGAGCGGGCCGCGACGCGGGGGAGCCGGACGGGGCGGGTGTCCAGCAGCTGAGCGAGCAGTTCGGCGTCGACCGGGGGCTCGGCCGCCAGGTTGAAGGCGCCGCGGACCTCGGAGCCGAGCGCGAGGACGTACGCCCTGGCCGCGTCGTCGGTGTGCAGCGCCTGCACCCGCAGACCCGGAATGTCGGGGAGGAAGGGCAGCAGCTCCGGGCGCGCCAGCGGGCCCGGCAGGAAGCGGCCGCCGAAGATCCGGCGCTGCTCGCTCGCCGACTCGCGCTTGAAGAGGAAGGCGGGCCGCATCCGGACCACCCGCACCTCCGGGTGGTCGCGCTCGAAGGTGTCCAGGGTGCGCTCCAGATAGGCCTTCTCCCGGCAGTACGCGGCATCCGGCCAGCCGTGGGTCGGCCACGACTCGTCCACCGCGTGGTCCTTCGGCCCCGGGGAGTAGGCGCCCACCGACGAGGCGTGCACGAGCGTCGGCACCCGGGCCGCCGCGACCGCCTCGAACACCCGGATGCTCCCGAGCACGTTCGTGCGCCAGGTCGCCGCCGGATCATGCGTCGGCTGGAAGGCCCACGCCAGATGGACGACCGCGTCGGCGTCCTCGAACTCCTTGACCAGATCGGCCTGTTGGGACGCCAGGTCGACCGCGGACCACTCGGTCCGCGCCGGCGACCACTCGGGAATCCGCCGGGCCAGACCCAGCACGGACCCCACCTGCGCTTCCTCGGAGAGGAGGCGCACCACACTGGTGCCGACGTTGCCGGTGGCACCCGTGACCACGATCCTGCTGCCCACTGCGCTGCTCACCTTCGGCTCCTTCCGGCCGCACGGTCCGAAACGGGGTCACCGAGTACCCGGCCGGGGCGGGGGCACGCGGACTGCGCGCCATGACCTCGGAGGCAATCGGCGCCGGTACCGGTCCCGGGAACGATGGAGGGCGTACCCACGTCGACCACGGCCCGGCCGACGGCCCCGCGACCTGCACGGGCTGCTGGACCACCTGGGCCTGCACGCGGTGACACTGATCGGCCACTCCGTGGGCACCGCGGAGATCGTGCGCCGCCTGACCCGGGTCGCGCTCGTGCGCGGTCTTCCTGCGCGACCGGGCGGCGTTCGGCCTGTTCGTCACCCACGCCGAACAACTCACCGCCGAACCGCGGTAGTTCATGCGCCGCCGGGAGATGATCAAGCCATGAGCGAGATCATCCTGATGTCCGACGCCCGGGTCGCCGCCGTACCGGTGGCGGAGAACGGCGAGCCCCTCGTCGACGTACGAGACAAGCTTCTGGTCGACGACCGCAAGCACGAGGACTCCCATGGCGCCGAGATCCGGCTGCGCCGGGGCGTCCTGGACCGCCTGCTCGCCGCACAGGCCCTGCTCCCCGAGAGCCTGCGTCTGCTGTTCGTGGAGGGATACCGACCGCCGGCCCTCCAGCGCCGCTACTTCGAGCGGTACGCCGACGAACTGCGCGCCGTACACCCCGACTGGCCCTCCGACCGTATCCGCAGCGCCGCCAGCCGCTATGTCTCCCCGCCCGAGATCGCCCCGCACAGCGCGGGCGCGGCCGTCGACCTCACCCTCGCCGACGCCGACGGCCGCGAGCTGGACCTGGGCACCGAGATGAACGCCGATCCGGAGCAGAGCGACGGCGGCTGCTACACGGATGCCCCGAACATCACGGACGAGGCACGCGCCCACCGTGCCCTGCTCGGCGGGGCGTTGACGGCCGCCGGGCTCGTCAACTACCCCACCGAGTGGTGGCACTGGTCCTACGGAGACCGCTACTGGGCCCTTGTGACCGGCGCACCGGCCGCCCTGTACGGGCCCAGGGAGCCGGGTGACTCCTAGGCGAAGGCGTTCACGCCCGTCAGCTCCGCCGACAACTCCCACAGCCGGGCGGCCTGTTCGGGGTCGATCGCCCACTCCTTGACGCCACTGGTCGTGCCGTCGACCGCGAGCTCGGCGATCTCGCAGTCCTCCAGGTAGACACCGCCAAGGCCGTCCAGCTGCGGCGAGGTCGCCGCCCACACCTGGGTGGCCGCGCCCTGCGGCGGGGTCTTGAAGCCCTCGGGGTTGAGGACGTTGCCGTCCTCGTCGATCCAGCCGCGCTCGATCATCTCCGCCTTGGGGATGTGCCGCTGCAGCGGGGTGAGGATGCCGCCGGGGTGCAGCGAGAAGGCGCGCACGCCGGCGTCGCGGGCCAGCTTGTCGAGGTGGACGGCGAACAGGACGTTCGCGGTCTTGGCCTGCCCGTAGGCCTGCCACTTGTCGTAGCCCTGCGCCCAGTGGACGTCGTCCCAGCGCATGCCCGAGAAGTGGTGGGCGCGGGAGGAGACGGACACGACACGGGCGCCGCCGGGCGTGATCGCCGGCCACAGCCGGTTGACCAGCGCGAAGTGGCCCAGGTGGTTGGTGGCGAACTGGGCCTCCCAGCCCGGCCCCACCCGCGTCTCCGGGCACGCCATGATCCCGGCGTTGTCGATCATGAAGTCGATGGTCCGCCCGGAGGCGAGGAAGCGCTCGGCGAAGGTCCGCACGCTCTCCAGGTCGCCGAGGTCCAGCTCGTCCACCTCGACGCCGTCGAGGCCGGCCAGCGCCTCCTCGGCGGTGGCCCGGCGGCGGGCCGGGACGACGACCCGGGCGCCCGCCTTGGTCAGGGCGCGCGTGGTCTCCAGGCCGAGCCCCGAGTAGCCGCCGGTGACGACGGCGAGCCTGCCGGTCAGGTCGACGCCCTGAAGAACGTCGTCGGCCGTGCTCGTGGCGCCGAAACCGGATCCGATCTTGTGCTGTGCAGTGCCAGTGCTCATGCCGAGAACGCTACGGATTGGAGTGCTCTCGAAGTCAAGCGCGGGCCGGTGCGGTCGGGCGCGGGCAGAAAAGAGCCCCGACCGGACGGGGGAGGCCGGTCGGGGCTCGTTGGTGGGCACGGATGGCGGTCGCCTCTCGGCGAAAGGCTCCACAGGGCTTCAGCCGAACGATCGTCCCTGTGGGCGAATGGTGAGGCCCGGGGACACTGTCCCATCCGCACCCACGGTTGGTTCAACGGCGAACTACCGCCGGGTGTTCCGGTGTTCGGCGCCTTGTGGGGTGATCTGCGTCACCCGGTCGTGCCGCTCAGGCCAGTGGGCTGTTCTTCAGATCGGACAGCAGATGCGCGGGATCGTCGTACACGGCCTCGGCTCCCGCCTCCTCCAGGTCGGCGCGCGGGATGCCGCCGCACAGCACGCCCAGACAGCGCACGCCGGCACGACTGCCCGCGCGCATGTCCCACACGGTGTCCCCGACGAACACCGCCCGTTCGGCGGGTACCCCGGCCAGTTCCAGGGCGTGTTCCACGGGCTCGGGAGCCGGCTTTCCTTCCTTGACGTCGTCCGCGCTCGCGGTGGCGGTGATCGCGTCGTCGGCGCCGATCGCGCGGCGCAGCGCGGAGAGTTCCGGGCCGCTCGCGGAGGTGGCCAGCACCACCTTCCAACCGTCGTGGTCGAGGCGCCGCAGCAGCCGCCCGGCGTCCTCGAACGCGGGCAGCCGGTCGAAGTACTGGCCGTACAACGCCTTGTGCGCGGCGCTGAGTTCGGCGTCCTGGTCCGGGTCCCGCCGATCGCCCAGCAGCCGGGCGACGAGATCCTCGGAGCCGAGGCCGACGGAGCGGTGGATGGCGTGCATGGGCACCTTGTGCCCGGCTTGGCGGAAAGCCTCCCACCAGGTCGCCACGTGCAGGTGGTTGGTGTCGACGAGGGTTCCGTCGACGTCGAACACGGCCGCCCGTTCCATGCGTACTCCCTTGCTCTTCCGCTGCCCCGAGTACCACGTCAGGTTCCTGTCACTCCTGCGGGCGTGCGCCGCGAGCGGGTCCAGGCCAGCAGCTCGTCCAGGCTCCAGGTGTTCACCACGCGCTCGGCCGGCACCCCGCACTCCTCGGCCCGGGCACAGCCGAGGATCTGCCAGTCCAGCTGGCCCGGCGCGTGCGCGTCCGTGTCGACCGAGAACAGGACCCCCGCCTCGACTGCCTGGCGCAGCAGCCGCCGTGGCGGATCGAGCCGCTCGGGCCTGCTGTTGATCTCCAGGGCGGTGCCCGTCTCGGCCAGCGCGGCGAACACCGCCTCGGCGTCGAACTCCGACTCGGGCCGCCCCCGCCCGGTCACCAGCCGCCCCGTGCAGTGCCCGAGCACATCGGAGTGCGGATCGCGTACGGCGGCCACCATGCGGCGGGTCATCGAGCGGGCGTCCATGCGCAGCTTGGAGTGCACCGACACCACGACCACGTCCAGCCGCTCGAGCAGCTCCGGCTCCTGGTCCAGAGAGCCGTCCTCGAGGATGTCGCACTCGATGCCGGTGAGCAGCCGGAACGGCGCCCAGGTGGTGTTCAGCTCCGCCACCACGTCCAGCTGTTCCCGCAGCCGTTCGGGCGACAGGCCGCGCGCCACGGTCAGCCGGGGGGAGTGGTCGGTCAGCACGGCCCACTCGTGCCCGAGGGCCCGCGCGGCCCGGCCCATCTCCTCGATCGGGCTGCCGCCGTCCGACCAGTCGGAGTGCAGATGGCAGTCCCCGCGCAGCCTGGCCCGCAGCCCCGCACCGGCCCGGTCCCCGCTCTGCGCCTCCGCCTCGCCCTCCAGCTTGCGCAGATAGCCCGGCACCTCTCCGGCCAGCGCCTCCTGGACGACCTGCGCGGTCTTCGGGCCGACCCCCTTGAGCGACTCCAGCGACCCGGCGGCCGCCCGCTCGCGCACCTCGTCCGCGGGCAGGGACGTCAGCACGCGGGCCGCCGTACGGAAGGCGCGGACACGGTACGTCGGCGCCAGGGACCGCTCCAGCAGGAAGGCGATCCGCTCCAGTGCCTCGACGGGATCCATGGTGACCTCCTCCTCCAGGGTTCCCCAGCCCCGGGCACCCCGCACGGTTTGTGCCGCCCGCACCCGGGTACTGCGATGCGCACCCCAGCGCCCAGGAGGAGGCCGGCGATGTCCACATCAGCTCCCGCCAAGGTCGCCGTGATCACCGGCTCCGACTCCGGCATCGGCCGCGCCACCGCCGTAAGGCTGGCCCGGGCGGGCATGGACGTCGGCATCACCTGGAACAGCGACCTCAAGGGCGCCGAGGAGACCGCGGAGGAGGTCCGCGCCCACGGCCGGCGGGCCGCCGTGGCCCAGATGGACCTCACCCGGCTGCCCACCGCCGCTGACACCGTCGACGAGCTCCGCGACCGGCTCGGCCGCCTCGACGTCCTGGTCAACAACGCCGGTACCGGCACCATGACGCCCTTCCTCGACCTCGAACTCGACACGGTGCGCGAGGTCGTCGACGTCGACCTGATCGGCCCCTTCCTGTGCGGGCAGCGGGCGGCGCGGCACATGATCCGGCAGGGCGACGGCGGCCGGATCGTCAACGTGACCTCCGTCCACGAGCACCAGCCGCGGGTCGGCGCCGCCCCGTACTGCGCGGCCAAGGGCGGCCTCGGACTGCTCACCCAGGTCATGGCCCTGGAGCTCGCCGAGTACGGCATCACCGTCAACGCGGTCGCGCCCGGCGAGATCGCCACCCCGATGACCGGCCAGGAGGACACCGACGTGCACACCGAGCCACGCCCCGGCATCCCCGTGGGACGGCCCGGCGACGCCCGCGAGGTCGCCGCCGTCATCGCCTTCCTCGCGAGCCCCGACGCCTCCTACGTCACCGGCGCCTCGTGGAGCGTGGACGGCGGCATGCTGCGGATGGGCCCGCAGGCCGGCTCCCACCTCAGGAGCGACGACTGGCGGCGTCCCTGAGCCCGCCGCCGTGAGACTGCGCACCAGCTCCTGCGACGGCCCCGGCTTCACCCGTGTCCGCTGCGGCCGGGGCTTCCGCTACCTGGACGAGACCGGCGCGCCGCTGAAGGACCCCGGGCACCTCGCCCGCATCCGGGCCCTGGTCATCCCGCCCGCCTGGCGGGACGTGTGGATCTGCCCCTGGCCGGGCGGCCACCTCCAGGCCGTCGGCACCGACGACGCGGGGCGCCGCCAGTACCTCTACCACGAACAGTTCCGCGCCCAGCAGGAGCAGGCCAAGCACGAACACGTCCGCGAGGTCGCGCGCGCCCTGCCCGAACTGCGCGCCAAGGTCGCTCTGGACCTCGCCGGCCGCGGACTGTCCCGCTCCCGGGTCACCGCCTGCGCCGTGCGCCTGCTCGACCTCGGCTTCTTCCGCATCGGCAGCGACCGGCACACCCGCGAGAGCGAGACCTACGGCCTGACGACGATGCTGCGCGAACACGTCACCTGCGGCCGCGGGGAGATCGCGTTCAGCTACCCGGCCAAGGGCGGCACCGAGATCGTACGGGCCCTCGTCGACGAGCAGGCGCACGCCGTCGTACGTGCCCTGCTGCGCCGCCGCAGCGGCGGCGAGCGGCTCCTGGTGTACTGGGAGGGGCGCGCCTGGCACGACCTGCACGGCGACGACCTCAACGAGGCGCTGCGCCGGCTGTCCGGCACCGAGATCACCGCCAAGGACTTCCGCACCTGGCACGCCACGGTCCTCGCCGCCGTCGCCCTGGCCGTCGTCACCGAGGAGGCACGCGCCACGCCGGCCGCGCGGCGCCGGCAGACCAGCCGCGCCGTCCGCGAGGTCAGCCACTACCTCGGCAACACCCCCGCCGTCTGCCGCGCCTCCTACATCGACCCCCGGGTCGTGGAACTGTTCGAGCAGGGCGAGACCATCGCCCCCGTGCTCACCCGGCTGGGCGAACACGGGGACTTCGGGCGTCCCGCGACGCAGGGCGCCATAGAGGCGGCGGTGCTCGAGCTGCTGCAGCGCTGACACCCCCGAGCGATCCGCCGCCGATGCGTCCTACGCTCTATTGCATGACCGAACAAGCAGCTCCCCACATCTCCAATCCGCGGATCCTGGTCCTCGGCGTGCAGCCGGGCACACCGCCGTTCCGGATCGTGGAGATCGACGGCGAAGTGATCGGTGAGGCCAAGTCCGTCACCGACGTCCTGGAGGCCGCCGCCGCCTTCGGCATCACGGTGCACGACCTGGACGACCCGGACGTGGTGCGCTGGGTGGGCGGCGACAAGTTCACCTGGAAGTTGCACTGACCGCCCGGCTCAGCCGACCGTCCACTTCTGGTTGGCGCCGCCCGAGCAGGTCCAGATCTGCAGCCGGGTGCCGTCGGCCGAGTTGTTCCCGGTCACGTCGAGGCATTTGTTCGCCTGCGGATTGACGATGTCGTGCGCGCCGGTGACCGTCCACTTCTGGTTCGGGCCGCCGGTGCAGTCCCACAGCTGGACGGCCGAGCCGTCCGCGGTGCCGTTGCCGGTGACGTCCAGGCACTTGCCGAGCGCGCGCAGGGTGCCGTCGGAACCCACCGTCCACTGCTGAGCGGCGGTGCCGTTGCAGTCGTAGAGCTGGACGGGGGTGCCGTTCGCGGAGTTCGCCCCGGCGACGTCCATGCACTTGCCGGCCAGTCCCCTGATCGCCGCTCCGGTGGCCGAGTCGCCGGTCGTCACCGACACCGAGTCCACCACCAGCTGCTGCGGGAACGACGTGGAGCCGTCCGGGTCGCCGGGCCAGTAGCCGCCCACCGCCAGGTTCAGGATCAGGAAGAAGGGCTTGTCGAACACCCAGGTCCTGCCGCCCAGATCGGCGGGTGTGCGCCGCTGGTAGACATTGCCGTCCACGGACCAGGTGATCGAGTCGGGCGCCCAGTCGACGGCGAAGGTGTGGAAGGCGTCCGCGAAGGCCTGCCCGTTCGGCAGGGAGTAGGCGGCGCCGATGCCGCCCGAGCCGGAGTAGCCGGGGCCGTGGATGGTGCCGTGCACGGTGGACGGCTCGTAGCCGACGTTCTCCATGACGTCGATCTCGCCCGAGTCCGGCCAGTTGACGGGCGTGCCGAGCATCCAGAACGCGGGCCACATGCCCTGCCCCCGCGGGATCTTCATCCGTGCCTCGACGTGCCCGTACTGGGCGTTGAACTTCCCCGAGGTGTTCAGCCGCGCCGAGGTGTACTGGCAGGTTCCGTACCAGCACTGGTAGTTGGCCGGGTTCTCGCGCCGGGCCGTGATCACCAGATGGCCCTGGCCGTCCAGGGCCGCGTTCCGGGTGCCCGAGGTGTAGTACTGCCGCTCGTGGTTGTTGACGTTGTCGCCGGTCTCGGTCTGCCACTTCGAGGAGTCGACCGCGGCCCCGGCAGGTCCGTCGAAACCGTCGGAGAACGCCACCGCGGTGGCGGCCGCCCCGGGCGGATCCGCCTGCGCCGCACCGGGCCAGGCGGACGGGACCAGTACGGCGGACAGGGCGGCGAACAGACAGCTGCGCAGCAGACGTGGGGAGGCCACGGGACTTCCTTCCGTACGGCGGCCGGGCGCAGGGAGGCGACCGGCCGAGGTGAGGGGTGAAGGCGTCGCCTCTTGATTTAAGAAGTGAGATAAGGGGGCGTCAATACCTTGGTACGGACCAGGAGTTGAGCGGTGGTGGAGCTATGCGTCCTTCGCCCGCTTCGTCGCCCGCCGCGGCAGCCGCTCCCGCGCGTGCACGGCCCGGCTCAGCCGCCGCCCCAGCAGGAGGTAACCCACCAGCGCCCCGGCGGTGTTGAGGATGACATCGTCGATGTCGAAGGCTCGGCCTTCGACCAGCGCTCCCTGGGCGAACTCCACCAGCAGCATCACCACCGCGGTCAGCGCCAGCACCCGCAGCAAGCCGCGCGCCCGCGGCGCCACGACCGGCACCAGGATGCCGAACGGAACACCCAGCAGCACATTGCCGCCGATCTGCTTCACGGCGTCCCGGAACGCCGGCTGGTCCAGATAGAGCCGCAGGGTGCTGCCCGGATGCAGGTTCGTGTGGGCCATCGCCACCGAGGCGGGGGAGGGCTCCAGGGTCAGCCGGGCCAGCACCACGGCGAACGCCACCATGAACCCGAAGGCGCACAGCATCGCCAGCAGTCGGATCGGCAAGGGCATCACATGCCGCTCACGGGGTGCCGGCTGCGCCTTGTTCCTGGGTTTCGCGGACTTCTTCGCCTTGTCTGGCTTGCTCGCCTTCTCAGGCTTCCTCGGCTTCCTCCACTTCGCGTACTTCTTCGGCTTCTCGGACGTGCCGGTCCTGGTGGTACGCAGGCGCAACGCTGAACGTGGTCGCAAGGCTGCACGGGCCATCAGGTCCTCCAGTCTTCAACTTCCCTGCGTTGTAGGGCGGTTACCCGCTTGCGAGCCGAGAATGCCGCCGTCGGGCCGACTTCGCTCGAGCTGCCCCGCGGTTTCCCTTCCTGCCGTAGGGGCACTCCGGCGGTGGAAGCCAGCGCGCCGCCACCCGGGGCGCCCGCCGCGGTGTTTGGATGCCGCGGGACGGACGTACCGGACATCCCGCCCGTGACGGTGTGCGAGCAGAGCCCGAGGAGGTGGCGCATGACCCCGCGAACGGCCCTGTTCACCGTGGCCGAGCTGCTGGGTTGGTGGATCACGCTCGGCCTGCTGTGGCTGGTCCTCATCAGCACCGTCGACACCCTGGAACTCGTCGTCGGCGCGAGTTGCGCCTGCGTGGGCGCCTTCGCGGCCCGTGGCGCTCGACGGGCGGTGAGCGGGACGTGAACGGCTGGACGCTCGCCGCCGCCGTCGGCCTCGCCGGCGGACTGGGCACCGCGCTGTGGGGCGTCACCACCGGTCCGCTGCGCCGCCGGGTCGTGGCCCAGAACCTGTCCACCGCACTCGCCTGCCCGAGCCTGCTGCTCCTCTCCCAGGCCTACGACCGCCCCTCCTACGTCGACCTCGGCCTCGTCCTGGCCCTGCTCGGCCCCGTCGGCACCCTCGTCTTCGCCCGGCTGCTCGCCGAGGAAATCGCCGAGGACCCGCCCCGCGCCTGGGGCCCCACCCTGACGGTCGCCGGTCTCGGCGCGGCCGCCGTGACCGCCCTGTGCATCGCCACCGGCCCCGGCCGCGCCATGGTGAAACTGCTCGTCATCGGCGCCCTGCTGATCAGCGGGAACATCATCGCCTCGCGGGCCCTGGCCGGCGGGTTCCGGGGGGTCCGCGGTGGCTGACGCGGTGATCGTCGTGGCACTGCTGCTGGTCGCGGCCTGCGCGACCGCGGCCGTGGCCACCCGCGACCCCATGCGCCAGGCCCTCGTCCTGTCCCTCCTGGGTGTCGTCCTCGCCGCCCTGTTCACCGTTCTCCAGGCGCCCGACGTCGGACTCTCCCAACTGGCCGTCGGCTCCGCGCTGACACCGCTGCTGCTGATGCTCACCGTCCGCAAGGTCCGGCGGCGCGGCCAGGGCAAGGAGCGTGAACGGTGACCCGGCGCGCCCGGCTGTGGGTGCTGCTCGCGGGCGGCGCGGGCCTGGCCGCCCTGCTCGTCGCCGCCTGCCTGGACCTGCCGCACTTCGGTGGCGACCGCCACCCCTACGGCGACCGCGCCGTGCACGCCTCCCTGGCCCGGCGGACCGCCAACACCATCTCCTCCGTCAACTTCGACCAGCGCGCCTTCGACACCCTCGGCGAGATGACCATCCTGTTCTCCGCCGTCCTCGGCTGCGTGATGCTGCTGCGCCAGACCCGCGACGAACACCGCGCCCGCCCCGAACCCGCCGAGGTCGACCTGCCGGTCCGCCGCTACGCCCTCGTCGTCCTGCCCGTCGCCCTGCTCAGCGGCCTGTACGTCATCGCCCACGGCCAGCTCAGCCCCGGCGGCGGCTTCCAGGGCGGAGTGGTCGCCGCGACCGCCCTGCACCTGCTCTACCTGGGCGCCGACTACGCGGCCCTGGAACGCATCAGGCCGATCGGCGCCTTCGAGGTCTCCGACGCCCTCGCCGCCTCCGGCTACCTCGTCATGGGCATCGCGGGACTGATCGGAGGCACCGCCTTCCTCGCCAACACGCTGCTGCCGTACGGCACCTTCAACACGCTGTCCTCCGGCGGCACCGTCCCGCTGCTGAACGCGGCCATCGGCATGGAGGTCGCCAGCGCGGTCGTCGTGCTGCTCGCCCACTTCCTGGACCAGGCCGTCGAGATCGAGGAGGAGAGCGGCACATGAGAGCCGTGATGGATGTCCTGCCGTACCTGGTCGCCGCCTGGGTCTTCCTGGCCGGCTGCTACGGCCTGGCCACCAGCCGCAACCTGATCCACGCCGTCGGCTGCCTGTCCGTGTGCCAGGCCGGCACCTATGTGCTGCTGCTGTCCGTGGGCTACCGCGACGGCGCCACCGCGCCCGTGTTCTCCGACATCGAACCCGGCTCCCGACCGGTCGTGGACCCCGTGGTGCAGGCGCTCACCCTCACCGACGTCGTCGTCGGCGCCACCGTCACCGCGCTGCTGCTCGCGCTCGTCATGCAGATCGCCAAGCGGCACGGCACCGTCGACCCCGACGAACTCTCCGAGCTGCGCGGCTGATGAACGACCTGCTCCCCCTCGTCGTCGCCGTGCCCCTGCTGGGGGCCGCCCTCCTGGTCGCCGCGGGCCGCAGGCTGCCCCGTGTGGTCGCCGAGTCCGCCGGGTGCGCCGTCTCCGCAGGCACGGCCGGACTCGCGATCGTGCTGCTGCTCAACTCCTCGCCACCCATGACCGAGTGGGTCGGCGGCTGGCAGCCCGTGAACGGCGAGAGCGTCGGCATCGTCCTGACCGGCGACGGGCCGGGACTCGGCATGGCCGCGCTCGCCTCACTGCTGACGCTGGCCGCACTGGCGTACTCCTGGCACTACTTCGAGGAACCGCCCCGCCGCCACGCGGGCTCCTTCCCCGCGCTGATGCTGCTCTTCCAGGGCGGCATGTGCGGCTTCGCCCTCGCCGGCGACCTGTTCAACATGTTCGTCTGGTTCGAGCTGATGAGCGTCGTCGCCTACGCCCTGACCGGCACCCGCGTCGAGGAGGCCAAGGCCGTCCAGGGCGCGCTGACCTTCGCGGTCGTCACCTCGCTCGGCGCGTACGCCATGCTCATGGGCATCGGGCTGCTCTACGCCCGCACCGGCGAACTGGCGATGTCCCAGATCGGGCGCGGCCTCGACCGGCACGGCGGCCCTGATGCCCTCGTCCTCGCCGGGTTCGTCCTGGTCCTCACCGGACTGCTGGTCAAGGCGGCCGCCCTGCCCTTCCACTTCTGGCTGCCCGACGCCCACGCCGTCGCGCCGACGCCCGTGTGCATGCTGCTGTCGGGCGTGATGGTCGAGTTCGGCACGTACGGCGTGTGGCGGGTGTACGGGAGCATGTTCTCCGGGCCCGGCGGGGTGCCGGCCGGGGCCCTGACGCGGATGCTCGTCGTGCTCGGTGTGCTGACGGCCGTGATCGGCGCCGTCATGTGCTGGTACCAGCGGCACCTCAAACGGCTGCTCGCGTACTCGACCGTGGCCCACACCGGCCTCTTCCTCATCGGGATCGGCGTGCTGACCCCCGAGGCGGACGACGGGGTCGCGCTGTACGTCCTCGGCCACGCCGGTGTGAAGGCCGCGCTGTTCGCCTGCACCGGCGTCCTCCTCGACCGGTACGGCAGCGTCGACGAACACGCCCTGCACGGACGCGCCCGGCGGCTGCGCGGGGTCGCCGTCCTGTACGCCGCCGGGGCCCTCGGTCTCGCCGGGCTGCCCCCGTTCGGCACGGCACTCGGCAAGTCCGTCGCGGAGGAGGCCGTGGGCGGCCCCCTCTCCGTCGTGTACGTCGCCGCGAGCGCGGTGACCGCCGGCGCGGTGCTGCGGGTCGCCGCCCGCGTCTTCCTCGGCCTCGGGCCGACGCCGCCCGACCACGGCGAGTACGAGACGACCGGTACCGGAGAGGAGCCCGAGACCGGCCACCGCGTCAGCCGGGTCCCGGGCCCGATGACGGTCGTCCCCACCGTGCTGCTCGCCGCCGCGCTGGCCGTCGGTGTGGTCCCCGGCTTCGCCGGGCTCGTGGCGCACGCGATGAGCGAGGCGGGGTCCGGCGGGGTGGTGGTCTCCACCCCGCAGTGGACCCTGCCCGGCGTGCTTCTGGGCCTGGCCTCGACCCTGCTCGCCGTGGGCCTCGCCGCCGTCGCCGTCACCCGCCCCGAGCTGCTCGCCGCGCCGGACTGGGCGCTGCCGCTGCGGCGCCTGCAGTCCGGGCACGTCGGCGACTACGTGGCCTGGGTCCTGGTGGGGGCCGCACTGCTCGGCGCCCTCGCCCTGCCCGGGGTGTCGGGGGGCGGCTGATCAGCCGCCGTAGCTGACATGCACCTCCTTGAAACCGAGGGACCGCAGCAGACCGTCGAGCATGTCCGTGGTGTTGGTCTCGGCGCGCCGGGTCAGGCCGCTGTCCTTCGCCGCCTCACCGATGTGCTTGACCGCGAGTTTCTGCACGGCCTGCTCGCTGTTGGGATTGTCCGAGAACAGGTCGCCGAGCCGGTCGAGGAGACCGCGCTGCTTGGAGACGGCGTAGGAGCGGTCCGGGTCGAGGGCCGGCTTGCCGAGCACCGCGTGCGGCAGCCGGAGTGTGGCGGACGTACGGTCGCCGTTGACCGTCACGTCGTCCTTGCCGACCTTGCCGAGGTCGACGTAGGCGTCGACGGTGCCCGCACCGATGTACAGCGTGCGGGAGCCGCGGATCGCGTCGGGCAGGTACTTGGTGTCCTTTTCCAGGTCGACGACGACCTGGAAGTTGCCGGAGGCGGCGTCGTAACGGCTCATGTCCTGGATGGACTGGAGCAGTGCGGGTCCCGAGCGGTCGTGCGTTTCGGTGCCGAACAGGTCCTTGAGGCCAGGGAGCACACTCAGCCGGATCCCGGCGAAGAACACCACGAGCACCAGTACGACGGCGCTCACCGCCTTCGCCCAGCCGGGCATGCGCCTGGACACGCGCCTGATGGGAGTCGTCATGGCGACGGCCCTCCTTCCTACAGTGCGCATGCCCCCCAAAGCCCTTGCCAGACCCCGCCGTTGGCCGAATGACGCCGCTGACGGAGGCATGCGGGGCGCACTAGCGTGGAGAACTCTCCGTACCGGCGCGCCTGGAGTCCCGGATGAGTACACACAGCACCTCCCGGCCCCTCTGCCCCATGCACCGCATCGACCTCCCCGAGCCCGGACCGCCCCGTTCGGTCACCCTCGCCACCGGCACCCCGGTGTGGCTGGTGACCCGCCATGCCGACGTACGCCAGGTCCTCATGGACCCCCGGTTCAACAGGAGTTCCCTGCACGCCGAGGACGCTCCGCCGCTGCTCGTCGTACCGAACCTGCTGGACGACCCGAACGGGCTCCTCAACCAGGACGGCGAGGCCCATCAACGGCTGCGCGGCACCGTCCAGCGGGCGTTCACGCCCCGCGCGATCGCCCGCTGGCGGCCCTGGGTGGCCTCGGTGGTGGAGAGTCTCCTCGACGACTTCGCCGCGCAGGAGCGTCCCGCGGACATCATCGAGGGCTTCACCCGCCCGCTGCCCGTCTCCGTCATCTCCCGGCTGATGGGGCTCGACCACGTGGACCGCGAGCGCATCCGCCACTGGGCCGACCACGCCCTCTCCGGCGGGGCGCACACCCGCGAGCAAGTCGTCGCCGCCATGCACGAGTTCGGGGAGTTCGCCGCCGATCTGGTCGCCCAGCGGCGCAAGACCCCCGGCGACGACCTGGTGAGCGGCCTGGTGGCGGCAGGCGACAGCCTGGCCATCGACGAACGGCAACTGGTCACCCTGGTGTGCGGACTGGTGGTCGCGGGCCACGAGACCACCATGACGGCGCTCGGCAACATGGTCGTCTACCTCCTCACCGACCGTCAGGAGGCCTGGCGCGGACTCGCCGAGGACGAGGAGAAGGCGGCCGTCGCGGTCGAACAGCTGCTGCGGGCCGTCCCGCTCAGCGAGGGGCGGCTGCTGCCCGGCCTGATCCGCCGCGCCGTCGAGGACACCGAGGTCGGCGGCGTGACGATCCGGGCGGGCAGCGTGGTCGCCGTCCAGACCAACGCCGCCAGCCGCGACCCCGACGTGTTCCCGCCCGGCCCACCGGACCTGTTCACCCCGCTGACCGCCCCCAGCGTCATCTTCGGCGCGGGCCCCCACCACTGCCTCGGCGCCTGGCTGGCCCGCCTGGAACTCGGCCTTGCCCTGCACCGCCTGGCGGCACGCTTCCCGGGCCTCCGCGCCGAGTTCACCTCCGGGACGATCGAGTGGCGAGAGGGCCAGATGACACGAAGCCCGAGGCACCTGCCGGTGTCGTGGTGAACGGGCCCTGACGGGGCGCGACGGCCTGCGGCGGGTTGGGCCGCGCCCATAGCGGCGCGGGGAACTGCGCGAGCAACCACATCAAGGCCGCACACGCCCGACGGCCGTTGAGCTCCGTGCCGGTGTCGTGGTGAACGGGGCGCGATGACCTGCGGCGGCTTCGGCCGGGCCCCGTAGGGGGGCGGGGCTGTATCAATGTGCGGCTCCGCCGCGCGGGCGCGACCGGCCACAACGGGGCGGCACACGCCCGACGGCCATCAGCCGCACAGCTCACCGCAGCGCTCGGTCACCCGACGGACGCGACCACCACACACCCTCGCCCTGTGTGAGCCCCGGCAGCCGTAGCTCGACCTCCTGCACCCGGCGGGCCGGCAGCTCGCCGGTGATCAGCCAGGACGACGAGCCGGGCGTGGTGCCGGTGAACTCCGCTCCGAACGAGGCGAGTTCGGCGGTCACCGGAGCGAGCGCGTCGAGCGGGACCTCCGTCTCGAACGCGTGGTACGGCTCGTGCAGCCGGGTCCCCGACGCCTCCAGCGCGCGGCGCAGCACGATCGGGGTGAGGCCGCGGAAGTCGGCCGCCGTGCTGATCGGCGAGCAGTAGCCGGAGCGGATCAGCGTCACCCGGTAGTCCGTCACCGGCGCCCCGGACAGCCCGGCCAGCATGCTCGTGTGCACCGTGTCCTCGATCGCCTGGTGGAAGGCGCGGGGGAGTGCGCCGAGTTCCGTCTCGTACGTGAACAACCCACCCGAGTCGCGCGGTCCGGGCTCCACACGCAGCCCGACGGTCGCCCAGTACCGCGTGCCCAGGTGCCATGGCATCTCCGCGCAGGCTTCGCCCACGCCCCGCGGCCGCTCGAGGAAGCGCACCCGGCCCGGCTCGAAGTCGGCCTCGACGCCGAAGTCCTGGGCGAGCATCGCCGCGATCACCTCCATCTGGACCTCGCCGTAGAGGAGCAGCGCGGTGGCCCCCGCGGGCGCCGGCCCGGCGTGGATCAGCGGGTCCTGGTCGGCGAGGGCCAGGAGCGCCGTGCGCAGGTGGGCCGCCTGCCCTGGGCGGCGGGCACGGACCACGGTCTCCAGCGTGGGGGGCGCGAACTGCGGGGCGCGGTCGGTGAGTTCACCGAGCCGGTCACCCACCCGTACCCCGCCGAGGCCGCCGATCGCCGCGATGTTCCCCGCGGTGAGCGGCCCGTCCCGGCCGATGACCTCGAGGCGGTTCACCCGTCCGGAGACCTCCGTGGTGCGGCCGTCGGCCTCGCGTCGCAGCAGGGTGAGGCGCTGACGCGGGGTCACCTCGCCGTCGTAGAGCCGCAGATACGCCGTGCGTTCGCCGCCAGGGCCGGGGCGTACCGCGAACACCGTGCCCCGCGGGCCGGTGCCCTCGGCCGACGGTGCCGGCGGGATCAGCCCGACCACGCCCTCGACGAGCTCGGCGACGCCCTGTCCGCCGAGGGCCGAGCCGAAGAGGACGGGGTGGAACGAGCCGTCGGCGGTGCGCGCGGCGAGCGCCTTGCGCAGGTCGTCGGGCGTGGGCGCGGGGCCGTCGACGAGCGCCGCGAGGACCTCCGGGTCGACCTCGGCGAGCGCCTCGGCCAGCTGCGGATCCCCGGGCGGACGTACGGTCACGCGGGCGTCGGCGGTGCCGATGCCCGTCACGTCCGTGAGCGGAGCGACGTCCGGCGTGAGCCTGCGCCGGATGTCGGTCAGCAGGCCCGTGGACCGGGCGCCGGCACGGTCGATCTTGTTGACGAAGACGAGCGTGGGCAGCCGCAGCCGCCGCAGGGTCCTCATCAGCACCCTCGTCTGTGCCTGCACGCCCTCCACGGCGGACAGCAGCAGGACCGCCCCGTCCAGGACCTCCAGGGCGCGCTCGACCTCGGCGATGAAGTCGGAGTGCCCAGGGGTGTCGATGAGGTTGACCTGGGTGTCGCCGACGGTGAACGCGGCGACGGCGGAGCGGATGGTGATGCCGCGCTGCCGCTCGATCGCGCCGTCGTCCGTACGGGTGTCACCGCCGTCGACGCTGCCGAGCCGGTCGATCGCTCCGTGGTCGAACAGCAGCCGCTCGGTGAGGCTGGTCTTACCGGCGTCGACGTGGGCGAGAATGCCGATGTTCAGGGTGTTCATGCGGGGTCGAGTCCTCGAGAACCGTGGGCCGATGGGGGCGCTGGTTGGTTCCGAGGAGTCGGCGCATGGGATCTCCTGAGGTGAGGGACTCGGACCGGGACATCATGGCGCGCGGCCGGTGGCGCACCGCAACCGAATTTCCGCGGTCAGTAGCATGAACGCGTCCCCCGGAATGATCACGCGAGGAGCGGATCGTGCGAGACATCTCCGTGTTCAGCGGCAGCGCCCACCCCGACCTGGCCGCGGAGGTCTGTGCGCATCTGGGTGTGCCGCTCAGCCCCACCCGGGTCAGCCGTTTCGCCAACGACTGCCTGGAGGTGCAGCTGCAGGCGAACTGCCGTGAGCGGGACGTCTTCCTGATCCAGCCGCTGGTCCGGCCGGTCCAGGAGCACCTCGTGGAACTGCTGCTGATGTGCGATGCGGCCCGCGGCGCCTCGGCGGCGCGGATCTCCGTCGTCATGCCGCACTATTCCTACGCCCGCTCCGACAAGAAGGACGCACCCCGGATCTCCCTGGGCGGCCGGCTCGTCGCGGACCTGATGGTCGCGGCGGGCGCGAGCCGAGTCCTCGCCATGACGCTGCACTCGCCGCAGGTGCACGGCTTCTTCTCGGTACCGGTCGACCATCTGCACGCCCGGCGTGAACTGGCGGCGTACTTCCGGCAGTACGACCTGTCCCGCACGACCGTAGTCTCGCCGGACCTCGGCAACGCCAAGGAGGCGGCCGCCTTCGCCCGGATGATCGGAGCCCAGGTCGCCGCCGGCGCCAAGCAGCGGTACGCGGACGACCGGGTCTCCATCAGCTCCGTGATCGGCGAGGTCACCGACCGGGACGTCATCGTCCTGGACGACGAGATCGCCAAGGGCAGCACCGTTCTCGAACTGCTGGACCGGCTGCGGGAGTTGGGGCCACGGTCCATCCGGGTGGCCTGTACGCACGGCCTGTTCGCGGCCGGCGCGCTCAAGCGGATCGGGGAGCAGCCCGACGTACTGGAGATCGTGTGCACCAACACCGTCCCGGTCCCGGAGGACGAGCGCACCGAGAAGCTGCGGATCCTGTCCATCGCCCCCGCCCTCGCCGAGGCCGTACGGCGCATTCACAACGGCGAGTCCGTCAGCGCCCTGTTCGACGCGCCGCGAAGCGAATAGACATGAGGTAGCGAGCAACGCTCGGCATCACAGGGATGCTCAGGAGGGGTTGCAGTGGCGAAGGCGAAGCTCGAGCGGACCAAGCCGCACGTGAACATCGGCACGATCGGTCACATCGACCACGGGAAGACGACGCTCACGGCGGCCATCACCAAGGTGTTGCACGACAGGTTTCCCGACCTGAACCCGTTCACGCCGTTCGACCAGATCGACAAGGCGCCCGAGGAGCGGCAGCGCGGCATCACGATCTCGATCGCCCACGTCGAGTACCAGACCGAGCGCCGGCACTATGCGCACGTCGACTGCCCCGGACACGCGGACTACATCAAGAACATGATCACGGGCGCCGCCCAGATGGACGGCGCGATCCTGGTCGTGGCGGCCACGGACGGGCCCATGCCGCAGACCAAGGAGCATGTGCTGCTGGCCCGGCAGGTGGGTGTGCCCTACATCGTCGTCGCCCTCAACAAGACCGACATGGTGGACGACGAGGAGATCCTGGAACTGGTCGAGCTGGAGGTGCGCGAGCTGCTCACCGAGTACGAGTTCCCCGGCGACGACGTCCCGGTCGTCAGGGTCTCCGCACTCAAGGCCCTGGAGGGCGACGAGCAGTGGACCCGGTCGGTGCTGGACCTGCTGGACGCCGTGGACACGGCGGTCCCCGAGCCGCAGCGGGACGTGGACAAGCCGTTCCTCATGCCGATCGAGGACGTCTTCACCATCACCGGCCGCGGCACCGTCGTCACCGGCCGGATCGAGCGCGGAGTGCTGCACGTCAACAACGAGGTCGAGATCATCGGCATCCACGAGCACAAGACGAAGACCACCGTCACCGGCATCGAGATGTTCCGCAAACTGCTCGACGAGGGCCGGGCCGGCGAGAACGTCGGACTGCTGCTCCGCGGTGTCAAGCGCGAGGACGTGGAGCGCGGACAGGTCGTCATCAAGCCCGGCACGGTCACCCCGCACACGGAGTTCGAGGGGCAGGCGTACATCCTGTCGAAGGACGAGGGCGGCCGGCACACGCCGTTCTTCGAGAACTACCGCCCGCAGTTCTACTTCCGCACCACGGACGTCACCGGTGTGGTGACCCTGCCCAAGGGCACCGAGATGGTCATGCCGGGCGACAACACCAGCATCCATGTCGTGCTGATCCAGCCGATCGCCATGGAGGAGGGCCTGAAGTTCGCCATCCGTGAGGGCGGCCGGACGGTCGGCGCGGGTCAGGTCACCAAGATCCTCAAGTAGGGAGCCTCACAACGACCCGGACGTGGCCTCGGGCTGCCCCAGGGCCGCGTCCAGCGTCGGATGTGCGGGCAGCAGCCGGGTCAGTCCGGTGACCCGCATGATGCGCAGGGCGAGCGGGTGCGTGCAGACGAGCCGCAGCTCGCCGTCCTGGTCGAGGACCCGGGCGCGGGCCCGGTAGAGCAGGCGTAATCCGGAGCAGTCGAAGAAGTCGACCGGCCGCAGGTCGATCACCAGGCGGACGTCCGGGCGTGCCGTGACCCGGTCCAGAACGGGGGCGATCTCCAGGGCCGCGGCGATGTCGATCTCACCGCGGAACTCCAGCACCGTGTGGCCCCGGTGCTGGTGGACACGCAGATGCCGGGTCAGCGGTGCGGGCTCCTGGTGCACGACGACATCGCCTCCAACCTGCTCCGCCCTGCAAGTTACCCTCGATGGAGTGAATTTGAGCATGTTCGATTGACATATGTCTTCGAATTGCGCGGAAGCGCTCCCACGGTGGGCGTGGCCGGGTCTACGACAGTGCGTGCCAGGCCTTGGTGAGTGCCTGGCGCAGTTGCTCCGTCTGGTGCGCCGTGAGATCCCTGACCATCCGCTCCTCCAGCTCCCGCACGGGCGCCGCGAACTGCTCCAGCAGCTCCCGGCCGGCGTCCGTCAGCAGGATCAGCAGCTCGCGCCGGTTGCGCGGATTGCGCTCCCGGCGCACCAGCCCGCGGCTCTCCAGGGACCGTACGAGATCGGCGATGGACTGGGCGGTGACGAACGAGTCCCGGGCGAGCTGTGCGGCCGACAGTCCGTCGTGCCGCTCCAGGACGGTGAGCGCCGTGTACTGCAGCGCGGTGATCCCGGACGGCTTGACCAGCTCGTCCAGGTGTGAGCGCACCACCAGCTCCACCTGCTTCACCATGTAGAGCAGGGACGGAGAGGTCTTGGTCGCCTGGGTTTCGAGCATGAGTTCAGCCTAGAGCATTGACAGGAAACCTGTCTGTAATGAAACTGCGAACCAACAGGAATCCTGTTTGTTGAAGTCTTGGCAATGAGGCTGAGGAGTGGTGATGACCACCTTCGAGATCGAACCCGGACGGCTGTTTGTCGGGGGCCAGTGGCGCGAGGCCGCCGACGGAGCGCGCACCGAGGTGGTCGACCCGTCCCGGGGCGCGGTCGTCACCACCGTCGCGGAGGCGGGCGCCGCCGACGTGGACGCGGCCGTGCGCGCCGCCCGGGAGGCCTTCGACGGCGGCGCCTGGTCCGGGCTGAGCGGCCGCGAGCGCGGCCGGATCCTGCACCGCGTCGCCGAGCTGATCCGCGAGAACGCCGAGGAACTGGCCCGCCTGGAGAGCCTCGACGTCGGCAAGCCCATCTCGCTGTGCCACGCCGTCGACATCACCAACGCGGCCAACGACTACGAGCACTTCGCCGCGCTCGCCTACTCGCTGGACGGCGCCGTCCGCGACACCCCGATGAACGCCCTCGCCTACACCAAGCGCGAGCCGATCGGCGTGGTCGCCGCGATCACGCCCTTCAACTTCCCGCTCATCCTGGCCGGTTCGAAGATCGGCCCCGCCCTCGCGGCCGGCAACACCGTGGTGCACAAGCCGGCCGACGAGACCCCGCTCAGCGCCCTGTACATGGCCAAGCTGCTCCAGCAGGCGGGCGTCCCCGACGGTGTGGTCAACGTCGTCACCGGCACCGGCCCGGTCGCCGGCGAGGCCCTGCTGCGCCACCGCGGCGTCGACAAGGTCGCCTTCACCGGCTCCACCGCGATCGGCCGCCATGTGGCCGCCGCCGCGGGCGAGGCCCTCAAGCCGGTCACCATGGAACTCGGCGGCAACGCCGCCCACATCGTCTTCGAGGACGCCGACCTGGAGAAGGCCGTCGGCGCGGTCATCAAGGCCTTCGTCTTCAACACCGGCCAGTTCTGCATGGGCGGCCCCCGCCTGCTGGTGGCCCGCCCCGTCTACAGCACCCTCCTCGGCATCCTCGCCGACGCCGTCCCCGGCGTACCGGTCGGCGACCCGCGCAACCCAGAGACCGTCGTCGGACCGATGGCGGGGGAGAAGCACCTGAAGAAGGTCGAGGAATACGTCGACATCGCCCGCAAGGAGGGCGGCCGCATCGTCTGCGGCGGAGAACGGCTCGACCTCGACGGCGGCTACTACTACAAGCCCACCGTCATCGCCGACCTCACCAACGACTCCCGCGTCGTCCAGGAGGAGATCTTCGGCCCGGTCCTGACCGTGCAGCCCTTCGACACCGAGGACGAGGCCGTCGAGCTCGCCAACTCCACTCCGTACGGCCTGGCCTCGGGCATCCAGACCAGCAACCTCGCCCGCGCCCACCGCGT
This sequence comes from Streptomyces sp. NPDC049541, assembly GCF_044465725.1. Taxonomy (NCBI): domain Bacteria; kingdom Bacillati; phylum Actinomycetota; class Actinomycetes; order Kitasatosporales; family Streptomycetaceae; genus Streptomyces; species Streptomyces sp. NPDC049541. Next base: position 283,229 of record NZ_JBITLY010000007.1, read on the forward strand.
CGCCGACCGCCTCCAGGCGGGCATCGTCTGGATCAACGACTGGGCCATGCTCGACCCCGCGGTGCCCTTCGGCGGCGTCAAGGACTCCGGCTTCGGCCGTGAGTACGGGCCCGAGGCCCTCGCCGCCTACACCAGGGTCAAGTCCGTCGTCGTCTCGCTCGACTGAACCCGCACGGCTCAACTCGTCCGAGAATCAAGGGAGTTCGTACGATGTCCATCCCCACCCGTGCCGCGGTCGTCGAGTCGGGCGGAGCGCCCTTCACCCTCGCCGACGTCGAGCTCGACGAGCCCGGGCCCCATGAGGCGGTCGTCCGCATGGTGGCCGCCGGCCTGTGCCACACCGACCTCGGGGTCGCGAGCGGCGGTCTGCCCTTCCCGCTGCCGGGCGTGCTCGGCCACGAGGGCGCCGGTGTCGTCGAGGCCGTCGGCCCGGCCGTCACCGGCATCGCGCCCGGCGACCACGTCGTGCTGTCCTTCACCTCCTGCGGGGAGTGCCGCAACTGCCACGGCGGCCACCCCGCGTACTGCGCGACCTGGCTGCCGCTGAACCTGATCGGCGGCAGCCGCGCCGACGGCACCTCCACCATCAGCCGGGACGGCACCCCGCTCGGCGGCCACTTCTTCGGCCAGTCCTCCTTCGCCGAGCGGGCGCTGGTGGACGAGCGCAGCCTCGTCAAGGTCGACGCGGACGTACCGCTGGAGTCGATCGCACCGCTGGGCTGCGGGGTGCAGACCGGAGTGGGCGCCGTGTGGAACGTGCTGAAGCCCGTGACGGGCAGCACGATCGTCGTCCTCGGCGCCGGCGCCGTCGGCCTGTCCGCCGTGATGGCCGCCGCGCTGACCCCCGCCACCCGGATCGTCGCCGTCGACAAGGTCGGCGAACGCCTCTCGCTCGCCAAGGAGCTGGGCGCCACCCACACCGTCAACGTCGGCGAGGCCGACCTCAGCGAGGCGCTCGCGGAGATCACCGGCGGCCAGGGCGCCGACGGTGCCGTCGAAACCACCGGCAGCGTCGCCGTGCTGCGCCAGGGCGTCGACGCGCTCGCCGCCCGCGGCACCCTGGTCGTCGTAGGGGCGCCGCCCTTCGGCAGCGAGGTCGCCCTGGACGTCAACGGGTTGCTGGGCGGCAAGCAGGTCGTCGGCCTCACCCTGGGCGACGCCGAGACACAGTCGTTCATCCCGTCCCTGGTGCAGCTGGTGAAGGAGGGACGGCTTCCGCTGCACCGCCTGATCAGCACCTATCCGTTCGCGGACATCGACCAGGCGGTGCGGGACATGGGCGCGGGCAAGGCGATCAAGCCCGTGCTGACGTTCTGACTCAGTCGACGGTGAGGACCAGCTTCCCCGTGGTCCGGCCGGTGTCGCCGAGCCTGTGTGCCTCGGCGGCATCGGCCAGGGGGAAGGTACCGGCGATCGCGGGGCGCAACTTCCCCGCCTCCACCAGCTCCGCGATCGCCTTCAGACCGCTGTGCGAGGCGTCCACCAGCATGCGCAACGCCCGCACACCGAGCCGCTCCGCCTCCTCGTGGAAGTCCTTCGAACCGACGGGCAGGATCGAGACGACGATCCCGCCGGGGCGCAGCACACGCAGCGAGTTCGTCGAGGTGTCCCCGCCGAGCGTGTCCAGGACGACGTCCACGTCCTTCACGGCCTCGGTGAAGTCCGTCTCCCGGTAGTCGATCGCCTCGTCCACCCCGATCTCGCGCAGGAAGTCGTGCTTGCCGGCGCTCGCCGTGCCGATCACATACGCGCCGCGGGCCTTGGCGATCTGCACGGCCACATGCCCGACCCCGCCGGCCGCCGCGTGGACCAGTACCCGCTGCCCCGGCTGGACATCGGCGTACTCCACCAGGGCCTGCCAGGCGGTCAGGGAGACCAGCGGCAGCGCGCCCGCCTCGGTGTGGTCGATCGAGGCCGGCTTGTGCGCGAACCAGCGCGCCGGACCGGTGACGTACTCGGCGTGCGAGCCGTGGCCGAACGGGTACGACAGCATGCCGAAGACCTCGTCGCCGGGCTTGAACCGGGCGACACCGATTCCGACCGCCTCGACCGTGCCGGAGACGTCCCAGCCCAGGACGAAGGGCGGTTCGCCGAGGAAACCGCCGGTCGCGCGGTGCTTCCAGTCGGTCGGATTGACGCCGGCGGCGCGCACGCGGACCAGCACCTCGTTGGTACGCGGCTCGGGGCGCGGCGCCTGCACTTCCCTGAGGACCTCGGGACCGCCGAGGACGTCCTGGCTGATGGCTCGCATCGTGTTCACATCGCTCATGGTCACCCAGCCTGCCCGGAGTCGCCCGGCAGGAAAATGGCATGATTGCCAACATCCGATAGGATCGTGCCATGCGTGGTGAACAGCGAGTGGAGCGAGTGGTCGTACTGGCCCTCGACGGCGTCTACCCCTTCGAGCTCGGTATCCCGAGCCGGATCTTCGGCGCGGCCGACGGCCGGTACGAGGTGCTGACCTGCACCGTCGACGGTCAACCGGTGCGTACCAACGCGGACTTCACGGTCAGTGTCGAGCACGGCCCCGAGATCCTTGCCACGGCCGACACGGTGGTGGTCGCCTCCATGGCGATCCCGCACATCCCCGCTGAGCTCCCCGCCGAGGTCGCCGCGGCGCTGGCCAGGATCCGCCCGGACGCACGGATCGTCTCCATCTGCACGGCCGCCTTCGTCCTCGCCGCGGCAGGCCTGCTGGACGGTCGCAAGGCCACCACGCACTGGTGCGTTGTCGACCTGTTCCGGAGCAGGTATCCGCACGTGGACCTCGATCCGGAGGTCCTCTTCGTCGACGACGGCCGCATCCTCACCTCCGCGGGTGCCGCCTCCGGCGTCGACGTCTGCCTGCACATCGTGCGCACCGACCACGGCAGCGAGCTGGCCAACGCCGTGGCCCGCCGCTGCGTGGTACCGCCCTTCCGGGACGGCGGCCAGGCCCAGTACATCGAGCAGCCGGTGCCGGAGAGCGGTGCCGCGAGCACCGCCGCGACCCGCGCCTGGGCCCTGGAACGCCTCGACGAACCGCTCACCCTCTCCGACCTCGCCGCGCACGCCCGGATGAGCCTGCGCACCTTCGCCCGCCGCTTCAACGAGGAGGTCGGCCTCAGCCCCGGCCGCTGGATCGTCCAGCAGCGCATCGCCCGCGCCCGGCATCTGCTGGAGTCCAGTGACCTGTCGGTCGACCAGATCGCGGGCCACGTCGGCTTCGCGACGGGCGCCTCCCTGCGCCAGCACCTGCACGCTGCGATCGGGGTCTCTCCGCAGGCCTACCGGCGCACGTTCCAGACGGCCGCCCGCTAGACGCGAACGTTCCGCACCGCCGCGGCGTCGGAGGGCCGTAGGACAGAGTGCGGAACAAGGGGTGGGGGATGCGCGGACGACTCATGGCAACGACGGTGCTGGTCGCGTCGGCGGCGGTGGCGTGCGGCGGGGAGCAGGCCCGGGATCTCGTGGTCGACGGCTCGGCTCCCGAGGCGCCCTACAGCGGGCCGCTGCACGTGCCCGTGAAGCATGTCGGCGAGGACGGCGTCCGTGCCCTGCGGACCGCGTCGGGCGCCGCCGGCCGGGCGCTGGAGTGCGACGGGCAGATCTACTCCGGCGGCGGCAGCGACCCGTGGAGCAAGGCCGACGGAGGCAGGACACCGGAGGACGGCCTCAGGGCGTACTTCGAGATCGAGCAGCCTGAAATCCCCCGCTACGGCTACCGGGCGGAGCGCAGGGAGAAGGACCGCGTCCTGTACTCCTTCGACGTGCACGGCAGGACCAAGGTCGCCGTCGTCGTGGCCAAGGACCAGAAGAACCGGCCCGGTTGGGGTCCGGAGACCAGTGCCTCCTGCGACCCCTCCGAACTGCCGGCGAGCTTCACCGACCGGCAGTGGTACGAGATCTGGACCGACCGGCACGGCAGACGCGTGCCGATCACCAAGGTGAAAAGCAGCACCGGCCCGGCCCACTGCGGCTGGCAGAAGGCGCGCCTCCTGTCGCTGGGGGAGGGCAGGAACGGCAGGCTGTACGCCCGCGATCCCGACGGAGTCCTCCCCGACGGCATGCTCACCTCCCCGTACGACGGGGACGTGCCCATGCCCGCCGACGCCCACGACACCGGATACCGCTTCCATGACGTGCAGTTGTGGCTGAGCGGCGATCCGGGCAAGGCCTACGTCCGTACGCCCGACGGCGTCGAGGCCTGGTCGCTGGTGAGGGCCGGCCTGGGCTGCAAGTGAACGGTCGTCACCGGCTCGCATGCAGGGCGACCAGCAACTGCCATACCTCGTCGGCGATCTGGGCCGCGTCACCTTCAAGAAGGCCGTGCAGCCAGTCGGCCAGCACGCCCGCGAAGGTGGCGGCCACGGCCGACGCGACCAGCGCTGCGTCCGCGGCGCCCGCCCGCTGTCGTTCGCGGAGGCTGTAGGCGCGCAGGTCCCGGTGCAGCACCCGGCCGAGCGGGCCGCCGCCGCCCGGGGTCAGCAGTTCGCGGTACAGGCCGGCGTGCGGGGAGAGGGAGGCGAAGAACTCGGCCAGTGCGGGCGGCGCGTGCACCGGGTCCGGGCGGCCCTGCCACGAGTGCAGCGCCTCCACGGCCTCCCGGACGACGTCCGCGCAGGCGTCGACCGCCAGCGCCTCCAGACCGTCGTAGTGCACGTAGAAGGTGGCCCGTCCGACCCCGGCGCGCCGTACCAGCGCCGCCACCCCCACCTCCGCCAGGGGCCGCTCGGCGCACTCCGCGAGCAGCGCCTCCCGCAGTCGCGCCCGGGTGCGCGCGGCCCGCGGGTCGTGCGGCGCGCGGCGGGTCACTGCGCGATCAGGACGGCGGCCAGGGCGAGCGCGCCGGGCAGTGCCTGCGCGAACAGGATGCGACGGTTGGCGGTGAGGGCGCCGTAGACGCCCGCGACCACGACGCAGCACAGGAAGAACACCTGGGCGCGGAAGCCGGTCGGGTCCGCCGCGATCAGGCCCCAGACCAGACCGGCCGCGAGGAAGCCGTTGTAGAGCCCCTGGTTGGCGGCCATCGGAGCGGTCGCCCGCGCCATCTCCCGGTCGAAGCCGTGCAGCGCCCGCCCGGGCTTCTTCTGCCACAGGAACATCTCCATCACCAGGATGTAGGCATGCAGGGCGGCCACCAGGCCGACCAGTACGTTCGCGAGCGTCTCCATTGCAGGGCTCCGTCATTCTTGTTTCGATTTCCTGGACAGGTGTCCACTATAGCGGGACAGGTGTCCAGGAAGTGTCACTGTCAGTGCCCGCCGATAGCCTGCGCACATGACTGACCGACAGGTGATCGTGCGACGTGCCCGTACCGAGGACATACCGGGCCTCGTCGCCTCCAGCGCCGGGTTGTTCGCCGAGGACGGCGGCACGCGGGACAGCAGCGTGAACGTCGACTGGCCGCGGCAGCACGGCGCGCAGTCGTTCGCCGCGGCCCTGGACGACCCGGCGCGACTCGTCCTCGCGGTGGAGCACGACGGACAGGTCGTCGGACACCTCATGGGATCCGTCACCGGGCCCACGGACAAGCGGACCGTCGCCTCCGCGACCCTGGCCAGCATCTACGTCCGCCCCGAGCACCGGCGCGCCCGGGCCGGAGACCGGCTGGTGGAGGAGTTCCTGGACTGGGCCAGGCGGCAGGGCGCCGAGCACGCCGAGGTGACCGCCTACGCGGCGAACGCGGACGCCATCCGGTTCTACGAGCGGGGCGGCTTCACCGCCATGACGGTCACCCTGCGCCAGCCCCTGTAGCACCCCGGCGCAGCTCCAGGGCGCGCAGGGCCAGCTGCATCTCGAACTGGGCCGCCGGGTCGTGCAGTCGGGAGCCGAACAGCTCGTCCAGCTGGCGCATGCGGTAGCGCACCGTCTGGGGGTGCACGGCCAGCCGGACGGCGACCTCGCTGGCGTTGTGGCCGCACTGCAGCCAGCTGAGCAGGGTCTCCGCCAGGCGCTCGCGCTGTGGCGGCCGCACCTGCTCCAGCGGGCGCAGCCGGTGCTCGGTCAGCGCGTCGATCAGGGCGTCGTCGCGCAGCAGCAACAGCGTGGCCAAGTGGTCCTGGCAGCGCACCATTTCACTGCCCGGCAGCACGCCCCGCCGCACCAGGTCCAGCGCCTCGGACGCCCAGCGCAGCGACCGCGCACCCTCCTGCAGGGCCACCGTCGGGCCCATCGCGGCCAACCGTCCGTGCAGCGCCCCGGCCACCGCCCGCGCCCGGCCGGGCCCCTCCGGGTCCGGGACGACCAGCACCGCCGGCTGGACGTCGAAGCGGGCGAGGAACTCCGGCGCCACGATCGGCTGCCCGCCCGCCTGCGGGCGGTGGTCGACCGCCACCACCGCGAGCGCGCGCGGCACCGGCCAGCGCGCACTGTGCGCGAGCTCCGCGATGGCCTCAGCGGAGGCGGGCGGATCCGCGGTGAGCAGATCGAGCAGCCGGGTACGCCGCTGCTGCAGCTCACCGGCCGCGTGCAGCCGCGCCTCCGTGTAGCCGGCGGTGGTTGCGGCCGCCATCTCGTCCAGGTGCAGAAACAGCGCCTCGCCGAAGGCCGCCAGCACATTGCGCGGCAGCAGATCCGCGTCGACCAGCGCGTTCACCCGCCGCCATGTCACCCGTGCGCCCAGCCGCAGCGCCGACTGGAACGAGTCGAGGCTGCGCCCCTCCTCGGCCTCCCCGCGGCCGATGCGCTGATACGTCGCCTTCACCGGCTCCCAGTCCGTGTCCGGCTTCGCCATCCGCTCCAGGAAGCCCTGCAGCGCATGGTCCACGCCACGGTGCACACCCTGCATGTACGTGTCGTCGGCGGGGCGCGCGTACTCGGGGATCTCGGTCCTGATCGCCCGTACGACCTCCTCGGTGATGTCGGCGAAGAACGGTCTGAGGTGGTGGTGCAGGCCCGCCGGCAACGCGTTGAACGGGCCGCGCGGCTCCTCCACCGGCACAGCGGCTCTCTTCGGCACGGCCGCGACGATACCCGTGGGTAATTCATCAGGGCTTATCAACGGCGGACAGTGATGGACAGGTGAATTGTCATCACCTGACAAGTTCGCAGGTTCGCAAAGGGATTTGTCGACCCGTCGGCCGCTGGCTGAGAGTGATGGAACCCTCACTTCCGTCGGCTGTTCGAGGTTGATCCTTTCGGGTTCAAACCCGATAAGCTCCTGTGCGGCGCTGCGAGTTGACTCGATCGCGATCGGTCGCCCCGTGGTGCTCACGCATCAGTGCGGTCCCCCTTGCACACCCCCCCGTTCGTTCGTGTTGCTTGTAAGGATGCAGATGGAACTCGCCACTCCGCCGCCGGCGGCGCGGGCCCCTGTCGCCTGGTACAGCTGGTGGTTGATGCCGCTGGCCTTAGGAGGCGGGACGGTTGCCGCCACGTTCATGAGCTCCGAGCGAATCGCCGCCGGTGTCGCGGGCGTCGCGGCCACTGCCGCCAGCGCCGTGTGCGTACGGCTGCTGCTCCGCACCCGCACGCAGCTGAGCGCCAGTGAGGGCTCCTTCCGCGCCCAGCAGGCCGAGCACTCGCAGCAGTGGCAGCAGCATGTCGCGGGCCTGGAACGGAAATACGCCGCCGAGCGCGGCTCGCTGGAGGCCCGGCTGGGTGATCAGTCCGGCGCCTACGAGGCGCGGCTGGCGGAGCAGAGCTCGACGTACGAGGCCCAACTGACCGAACAGACACGGGCCTTCGAGGGACGCCTCGCCGACCAGGCCAAGTCCTACGAGGCCCAGCTCGCCGACCAGGCCGCGGTCTGGCAGGAGCAACTCGCCCACCAGCACGACGCGGTGGCCCGGCTCGCCGACGAGCAGCTGCCCGACGCGCTCAAGCAGCTGCGCGCCGGCGAGGCCATCGACGACCTGCTGCCCGAGCCCGGCCAGTGCGCCAAGGTCAGCGCCGACCTGCAGGCCGAACTGCGCAAGGTGCTGCGCACCGCCCTGATCGCCGTCGAGGAGGAGTTCAACCGCTCCACCACCGCCGAGCAGGCCGTGATCAGCATCGGCAACCGCATCCACGTGCTGACCAGCAAGCTCCGCGGCCGGCTGCACGAGATGCAGGGCGAGCACGGCCGGCTGCCGGCCGTCGCCCGCGGTCTGATGGAGCTGGACCAGGAACTCGGCCCCGCCGACTCCCTCGCCGCGAGCATCGGCGTGCTGGGCGGCTCGGACCGCCCGGGCCGGCAGTGGCAGGAGCCGCAGCGCCTGCTCAGCGTGGTGCGCGGCGGTATCGGCCGGATCAAGGACTTCCACCGCGTCGAGGTCCGCCATCTGCCCGAACTCGGCGTCGACGGCGGTCTGGTGGACCACCTGACGCTGATCTTCGCCCATCTGCTGGACAACGCGGCCCGCTACTCGCCGCCCAGCGAGCCCGTGCTCGTCTCCGGCAAGGAGGTGCCCAACGGCGTCGGCATCGAGATCCAGGACTCCGGCAAGGGCCTGAGCGAGGAGAAGAAGCGCGAGGCCGAGGAGGCCCTCACCGGCACCGCGGCCGGACCCGGCATCGGCGGAATCTCCGAGGACGCCAACATCGGGCTGCGCGTGGTGGGCGCCCTCGCCCGCCGCTACGGCATCCGTGTCACCTTCGCGGACTCGCCCTGGCTCGGCACTTCGGTGGTGGTCGTGGTCCCGCACAAGTACTTCAGCCCGCTTCCCACGGCTGCTGCGACGACTGCCACGGCCACGGCGTCGACCCCGGCGGCCCCGCCCGCGGCGGCTGCGCCGGTGTCGGCGGCCGCGTCCGCCCAGCCGGTGGCCCAGCCTTCCGAGGCGGTGGAGACCACTCCCGGCGGACTGCCCCGGCGCCGCAGCAAACGGCACGAGGAGGAAGGCACGGCACGGCCCCAGCCGGCCGAGCGCACCGAGGAGACCACGGTCTTCGCCGTCCCGCCGGACGCCTCGTTCACCGGCCTGGCTGCCTTTGCCACCGCCGGCCGCGAGGCAGACGAGGAGTCCACCACGGAGGACACGACGTCTTCGGGGCGCCGGTCCACCGAGCACCGCACTGAAGAGAGCGACTAGTCCACATGACGCAACAGGGAACCGACGTGAGCTGGGCGCTCCGCGATCTGGTGGAGTCCATCCCGGAGATCCGCTTCGCGCTCGTGGCCTCCAGCGACGGCAAGGCCATCACCTCCTTCGGAGCCGAAGACCCCGACGACGTGGACCGGTTCGCTGCCGTGGTGGCCGGACTGCAGGCGCTGGCCCAGCCGGTCGCCGAGCAGTTCCCGAGATACGCGGGGCAGCTGCGGCTGGCCATGATCGAGGTCGACGGCGGCCACCTCTTCGTCGTACGGGCCGGGGTGGAGACGTATCTCGGGGTCCTGGCCCGCGAGGGCCTCGACCAGGGGCTGCTCGGACACCAGATGAGGGACCTGGCCCGGAGGATGGGCGAGCTCCTCGGCACCACTCCGCGCCTGGAGGAGCACTCTGGATGAGTGCTCCCCGCAGGCCCACGGACCCGTCCGGTCTCGAGCGCTACTACGTCCTCACCGGGGGGCGCAGCGGACCGGGCGGTTCGGCGTCGAGTCTCGACGTGGCGACCCTCATCGTCTCCCTGACCGCCCCCGCACCGGGTATGCAGCACGAACACGAGGACATCCTCCGGCGCTGCCGCGATCCGCTGTCGGTGGCCGAACTCGGCGCCCATCTGGGACTGCCCTTCAACATTCTTGCGGTGCTGCTGGCGGATCTGCTCGAGGCAGGCCGCGTCGAAGCCCGTGACCCCATCCCGGCGCACGGCGCCGGTCGCGGGCCCGACCTCGCGCTCCTTGAGGAGGTACTCAGTGGACTTGAACGGCTTTGATCACCCTGGCCGCCCGGCAGCCGGCGGCACCCGCTCGGTGAAGGTGATGATCGCCGGCGGCTTCGGCACCGGGAAGACCACCATGGTCCGCTCCGTCAGCGACATCAAGCCGCTGACCACCGAGGAGACGCTCACCCAGGCAAGCGCCGACGTCGACCATCTCATCGGCGTCGCCGACAAGACGGAGACCACCGTCAGCCTGGACTTCGGCAAGATCAGCCTCAACGACAGCCTGATGCTGTACCTGTTCGGCACCCCGGGCCAGGAGCGCTTCTGGTTCCTGTGGAACGGCCTGTTCAAGGGCGCGCTCGGCGCGGTCGTCCTGGTCGACACGCGGCGCCTGGCCTCCAGCTTCCGGGCCATCGAGGAGATGGAGCGGCAGAACGTCCCGTTCGTCGTCGCCCTGAACGTCTTCCCCGACTCCAAGGACTATCCGGTCGAGGAGATCCGCGACGCCCTGGACATCCCCGAGAGCATCCCGGTCGTGGCCTGCGACGCCCGCGACCGTGCCTCCAGCCGAGACGTGCTCGTCGCGCTGATCCGCCACCTGAAGGACCGCTCCGCCGTCGCACTGGAGTCCCGATGAACCCCCAGACCTTAAACGGCCCCGACGCGCCCCGCGGGTGCCCCGTCGCGCACGGCGGGGCGGAACTCGCGCGACTGTACGGCCCGGACGTGGCCACCGACCCGCAGGCCGTCTACGAGCGGCTGCGCAAGGAGCACGGCTCCGTCGCGCCGGTGCTGCTGGAGGGTGACGTTGCGGCCTGGCTGGTGCTGGGCTACCGGGAGACTCGGCGGGTGCTCGACAATCCCAGCCAGTTCCCCCGGGACGCGCGGACCTGGCGGGACTGGCAGGAGGGACGGATCGCGGAGACCTCCGCGCTGATTCCGATGCTCGCCTGGCGTCCTGACTGCGTGTCCCAGGACGGCGAACCGCACCGGAGGCTGCGCGGCGCCGTCAAGGACGTGCTGCAGGCCGCTGTCGTCCGCGGTATCCGGCGCCACGCCACGCACTTCGCCAACAAGCAGATCGACGGGTTCGCGGCCGAGGGCCGCGCCGATCTGGTGGCGGACTACGCCGACTATGTGCCGATGCTGGTGATGAGCCGCGTTCTGGGGCTCGCCGAGGCGCAGGGGCGCCGGCTGGTCGAGTCCTGCGCTGCGGTGCTCAAGGGCGGTGAGGAAGCCCTCGTGCACGACGGTGTGACCAGGGAGATCCTCGGTGAACTCGTCGAGCGCAGACGGGCCGAACCCGGCTCCGACCTCGCCACCGACCTCCTGGGGCATCACGCGGCTCTCGACCACCACGAGGTCGTCGACCATCTGCGTATGGTGATGATCGCCGCGGCCGTCACCACCAACCTGCTGGCCCGGGTGCTGCGGCTGGTCCTGACCGACGCCTCCCGGCTCTCCGGGCTGATCGGCGGTCAGCTGAACATCTCGGCGGTGATGGAGGAGGCCATGTGGAACTCTCCGCCGCTTTCCGTCCTGCCGGGGCGCTTCGCGGCCGGTGACGTCGAGCTGGGCGGGCATCACATCGAGGCGGGTGACCTGCTCGTCCTCGGTCTCGCGCCGGGCAACTTCGACCCCGAGGTCCGGCCCGACCCGCATGCCTCGGTGGCGGGCAACCAGGCGCACCTGGCGTTCGGTTCGGGCCCTCACGAGTGCCCCGGGCAGAGCATGGGGCAGTCCATGATCGAGATCGCGGTGGACGTCCTGCTGCACCGGCTGCCGGGCCTGCGGCTGGCAGTGGAGGCCGACGAACTCACATCGACCGCCTCCACCTGGGAGTCCCGGCTGGACAGCCTGCCGGTCGAGTTCCCGGTGTGAGCGAGCGCGCTGCTGCCCGGCCGGAAACCGGCCGGGCAGCAGCGTTTTCCCATGCGGCCGGCCGGTCGTCCCTCAGCCGTCGAGCCAGTCGCCTGTGACGCTCGTGGGACGGTGTCCCGTGGCGTTCCAGATGAAGTGCGGGTGGGCGCAGCCGAACATGTAGGAGAGCAGCGCGGTGTCCTCCCTCCCGGTCCGGGGGTCGTACAGGGTGGAGAACATTTCGGATCCGACGGCGCCGGCGTCCTGTTGGACCTGCCGAGCTCGGTCCGGGGACGGCGCGTCCATGGATGCCTCCACGGCGGCGATGTAGGTGCGTCGAAGGATCTCCCATGCGCTGCCGGTGCTGCCCTGCCAGGGGCCGTGCAGTGCTTCGAAGGCGTGGAGCTCGGCGTCGAAGAGGGGCCAGGTCCGGGGGAATTGGGCTCGGCAGAGTGCGGACAGCTCGGCGGTCCGGGTGCTCAGGGTCGGTGCGGTGGGCCGCGGGGCGAGGGTGAGGGTGGTGCCGTGGGTGAGGATGCCGGCGCATGCGTTGGGCTGCAGGTCGCACAGCGGGCACTCCTCGGCCGGCGGCAGGCCCTGGGTGATGCCGTCGAACCACAGGGCGTGGCGGCCCGTGAGCCCCATCCAGACGATGGTGCTGTTCATCAGCCAGGTGTTCCACATCGGGTGGTGCGCCTCGGGCATGCACCCGTACTTGATGAGGGCGATCGTGCAGGCGGCGTAGAGGGCCTTGGTGTGGGTGGGGATGTCGGCGAGCCAGAAGTTGCTGATCTCGCCGGTGAGGGAGTCGACTCGTACGTCGGCCATGTCGTCGATGACGCGGCACAGCAGCAGGGAGGCGAGGTGTTCCTCCTGCCAGAGTTCGGCGTCGGGTGAGACATGCCAGAACAGGCAGTCCAGCATCTGCAGGGCTGAATAGGCGCTCTGGCTCAGCGGGTTGGTCTGGGGGAGTCTCGCGCCGCCCGCTTGGTGCTGTTGGAGCCAGTACTCGTCGGCGGATCGCTTGTGGGCTGCGTAGAGTCCGCAGACCAGGGCCCGTGCGCTGTTGGTGCTGAAATTCTCGGCCAGGCGGTCTTCGACGAGTCGGATGACGCTCGCGGTGTCGATGGTGTCGATCACGCGCTTGTACTCGTGGAAGACGAGGATGTCGTCCTCGAAACGGTGGCGGAGGCCAAGGTCTCGTTCCAGGTCGTTCAACTGCCGGACCCAGATCCATCCTGCGGTGAGGACGCTGTCTAGTTCCTCGCGGTACGGCCAGGCCTTGACGGTGAGGGGACGACCGGCGCTCTGCCGCCAGTTGTAGTCAGCCAGCGTGCGTACGGGGGGTGCGGGCAGCCGACGGCACAGCGGGCAGGTGCAGGCGGTTGTCTGCTCCTCCGCACGCGGCGGGGTGAGTGCCCGGGTCCGCCAGGCTCCCTCCAGCATCGTGCAGGTCAGTCGGCAGATCTCGATATCGGTGCTGACCTGGGGGAAGGCCGTTTCGATCATGCGCAGGCCGGCATCGAGGTGCCGCAACCTGGCGTAGCCCTCTTCGTCGGGCGGGAGGAACGCGGGTTGCGCCAGGTGGAGGGCTCCCGCCACGTGCAGCGGGTTACTGGAGCCGGGGGATATGAGTGCGGGGGATATGAGTGCGTCCAGCCGCTGCCGAGCGGCGTTCTGGCTGTTTCGGTACTCCTCCGTGCTTCCCTTGATGCGTTCTTCCAGGAGGCGGGCCAGGGCGTTCGCCGCCTCGGCGGGCTGCAGCGGGGTGCTCGGCTGCGCCGGGATCAAGCTGTCGACGGACGCCTGCGGAACCGTACCTGCGACTGGGGATTTCACACCGGTCTCCCATCAAGCTGTGGACATGACAAAGCGATCGATCGGCCATGGTGAGGGGCCGGCCGTGCCCGAGAGTCTTCTGTGCCTTCCGCGGCGGCCTCGCCGGTCGCCTGCGCGGTGGGTCAGGCGAAGCGCAACCACCGGGTCCGGGGTGCGCTACGGCTGGAGGAAGGCAAGGGAATGCCGTGATCTCTGCTGACGGGAGTGTCGAAGGGGAGATCGAGCGTGACGTCCTGAGGCATGCGCTTCCTTCCGGGAGACGGCGATGCAGAGTCCCCCCGGCCCTGCGAACGGGTGGCCGAAATGGCCACCCGTGCCCTCGAACTGAGCTTCCATGGCCGAAAGTTGAACCGAGAAGCGTTACGAGGCTGCCCAGAGCGTAAATGATCTACGCGTGACCTCACCGTGATGTGCGTTACTGCTTACGCCTCATGAGCTGCGTACACTGCCTGCCCTCCCACCTAGGTCAGGTCCACAGCCGTCTGTGCGATCGCCTCGCCCGGCCCGTCGAACGGGTGACGGTCCAGGACCACCAGATCGGCGAGCGCCCCGACTGGATCCGGCCGGTGTCGTCGAAGGGTTCCAGGGCCGATCCCGCGGTGTACACGGTCAACGCCTCGGCGAGGCCGATGCGTTCGCCCGGCAGGAACACCGGGGCGCCGTGGCCGTCGGGTGTCACGCGGTTGACCGCGACATGGATCCCCTGCAGCGGGTCAGGACCTGCTGTCGAGCGCCGCGGCGGCACGGCCGGCGGAGATCCGGGCACGGCCGGGCGGGGCGGGGAGCGGACGGTCGCCGACTGAATCCGCCGGACCGGGATATCCGTGAGGTACAGGGCCGCGGGGCACGAAGTCCCGGGCCCCGGACCGTTCGGAGGAGACATGCCACTGGTGGAAGCGGGTTATCTGGTGCTCGACTGCCTCGAGCCCGAGAAGCTCGCCGTGTTCTACAAGGAGCTGCTGGCGGCCGAGGAGACGGACGCGACCGCCAACCGCGTGGAGATCAGGGGCGCCGACGGCATCCGGCTGGCCTTCCGCCGCGACGTGAACGCGACGCCGCCCAGCTGGCCGCGCCCCGAGAACTCCCTCCAGGTCCATCTGGACTTCATGGTGGAGGACCTGGACGCGGTGGAGCGCAAGGTGATCGAACTCGGCGGACGCCCCTTGGACACGAAGGACGCGTCCGGCCCCTTCGAGGAACGCGGCTACGCCGACCCGGCAGGCCACTCCTTCACCCTGCGCCGCACCACACCGACGGCGCCCAAGCAGGGCTGAGATCCAGGGCTTGTCCGCCGGATCACGCCAGCTGCGCGGGACGGTCGAAGCGGTGCGGTTCCCCGCGCCCAAAAGGGGCGCGGGGCTGTGTCGACATGAGGCTCCGCGCGGGGCGCGACGCCACGACGGCGCCGCAGACGATCGACGGACATCGCCGCACTGCCCCGCGGAGCGTCTAGTCCCGGCCGCCCTGGTCGGCGGCCGGCCAGACGCCGGTCGAGCGCTCGATGGCCTTCGCTCCCGTGCGGTCCACCGCACTGCGCACCACGGCGAACAGGGCGCCCTGGACCGCCGCGGCGAGCAGGATCTCTCCCCAGCCGCGGTCCCGGTCGAGGGCGTCGGGCGCGTCCTCCTCGTGCCGCAGCGCCATCCATGTCTTGCGGAAGGCGAGGGAGGCGATGGCACCGCTGGCCCACCCCATGGCGAACCCCAGCGGCTTGTAGGCGAGGGGCAGCTTCATTTTCCTCTTCTTCGTCTTCGCCACGTCTGTCTCCTTCGTCGGTCAGGGCCGGCCCGGCCCGGCAACCACCTCGTCCGCCGGGACGGGCCCCGGCGGCGTCCCGTCGCCGAACGGCCGGCCGCCCAGCTCCTCGCGGTGATGAGGCGTCAGCCACCCGGACAGGTCCGGCCCGAGGGGCACGATCCGGGTCGGGTTGATGCCGGTGTGCACCTGGTAGTAGTGCCGCTTGATGTGATCGAAGTCGACGGTGTCACCGAAGCCGGGCGTCTGGTAGAGGTCGCGGGCGTACGCCCACAGGACCGGGTTCTCCGCGAGCTTGAAGCGGTTGCACTTGAAGTGACCGTGGTAGACGGCGTCGAAACGCACCAGCGTGGTGAACAGCCGGATGTCCGCCTCGGTGATCGTGTCGCCGACCAGGTACCGCTGCCGCTCGAGCCGCGATGCCAGCAGCTCCAGCCGCCGGAAGACACCGGCGCATGCGGCCTCGTACTCCTCCTGGTCCGTGGCGAAACCCGCCCGGTACACACCGTTGTTGACGTCCTCGTAGACGTCCGCCATCACCGAGTCGATCTCGTCGCGCAGGGCGTACGGATACAGGTCGGGTGCCCCCTCGCGGTGCAGGGCCCGCCATTCGGTGGCCAGGTCCAGGGTGAGCTGCTGGTAGTCGTTGGTGACCAGCTTCCCGCTGGGTATGTCGACGATCGCGGGCACGCTCACGCCGCCCGGGTACCCGGTCTCCCGCCGGTCGTAGGCCTCGCTGAGGAAGCGGATGCCGAGGACCGGGTCGCGTCCGTCCGGGTCCAGGGAGAAGCGCCAGCTGCGGTCGTCCTGGATCGGGTCGGCGATGCCCAGGGACAGGGCTTCCTCGAGGCCGAGCAGCCGGCGTGAGACCAGCGCCCGGCTCGCCCAGGGACAGGCACGGCTGGCCACCAGCCGGTAACGGCCCGCCTCCACCGGCCACCCGTCCCGGCCGTCCGCCGTGATCCGGTCCGTGAAGTGGCTCTTGGACCGCTTGAACGCCGTCTGCCCGTAGCTGCTGTTGCCCCCGCCGCCCATGGTTCCTCCCTGCGTCGCATGTCCCCTGACAAGGGGTTCCCCGTCTCTGATGACCGGGTTCCCCGCATTCCCCCGATTCCCCCGAATTCCCCGCGCGCGGTGTGAGCCGCCACGAGCGGGGCAGTCGGCGAGGGTGAGCGGGACATCCTCGACAACCTCGGACGACAAGGCGGACCGCAGGACACACGTCACCGTGCTGGTGGCGCTCGCCGCCAATCTGCTGATCGCGGTGGCCAAGGCCGCCGGCGGCCTGCTGGCCGGATCACCGGCGCTGCTGTCGGAGGCGGCGCACTCGGTGGCCGACAGTTTCAACGAGGTCTTCCTGCTGGCCGCGCTGCGCCGCAGCCGCCGCCCACCAGACAAACGGCATCCCTTCGGCTATGGCAAGGAACGGTTCTTCTGGTCGCTCCTGGCAGCCGTCGGGATCTTCGTCATGGGCGGCTGCTTCTCCTTCTTCCAGGGCGCCGAGGCCCTCAAGAACGGGGCCGAGGAGAAACTGAGCGGTTATGTCGCGGGCCTGGTCGTGCTCGGCGTCGCCTTCGTCGCGGAGGGCGTCTCACTGGCGCGGGCCCTGCACCAGGTGCGCCGCCAGGGCGGCACACAGGGCATGCGCGACCCGGCGCTGCGCACGGTGGTCGCCGAGGACGGCACGGCGGTGCTCGGCGTGACGCTGGCCGCCGTGGGCATGGCGCTGCACATGGTCACCGGGCAGGTGGTGTGGGAGGCGTCCGCCTCGCTGGCCATCGGCGCCCTGCTTGTCTTCGTCGCCTACCGCCTGGGCCGCGAGGCCCGCGACCAGCTGATCGGGGAGTCCGCGGACCCGCGCACGGCGGCCCGGATCCGGTCCCTGCTGGAGGCGCAGCCCGAGATCGACAGCGTGGAGGCCCTGTTCACGATGAAGACGGGCCTCGACACGGTCCTCGTGGCCGCCCGCGTCGACCTGGTGCCCGGCCTGGACAGCGAGCAGGTCGAGGAGGTCGCCGTGCGGATCAAGCGGTCCCTCGCGAACACCGTGCCCGAGGCCGCCGAGATCTTCCTCGACATCACCGACCGGCCGGCCGACGAGGCACGGGAAAGCCCCGCCGCGACGGGGGAACGCGGCGGGGCCTGACGCACGCTTGCCCGGCGGCAACCGCTTCATGCGTCCTGGAACGAAGATTTTTTTCCGGCCCGGTTCAGCCGCCGGTCGGGCGGCTGTGGGAGCGCCCGTTTCCGGGACGGCCGAAGCCGGCCGGGTTCAGTGCTCCCCGTCCGCGGGTTCCAGCACGAACACCGGGATCTCCCGGTCCGTCTTCTTCTGGTAGTCGGCATACGGCGGATAGGCCGCCACGGCACGCTTCCACCACTCGGCCTTCTCCGCGCCGGTGACCTCGCGGGCCGTCATGTCCTGCTTGGCGGGCCCGTCCTGGAGCTCCACACGGGGATCGGCCTTGACGTTGTGGTACCAGACCGGGTGCTTGGGCGCGCCGCCCTGCGAGGCGACCAGGGCGTAGCGACCCTCGTGCTCGACGCGCATCAAAGGCGTCTTGCGGATCTTGCCGCTCTTCGCACCCCGGGTCGTGACCAGGACGACGGGCATGCCGGTGTCGAGGAGGGTCGTCCCCTTCGTGCCACCGGAGCTCTCGTACAGCTCCACCTGATCGCGTACCCACTGCTCCGGGCTGGGTTCGTACTCGCCCTCAAGAGGCATGTTCATCCGTCCCATCGTCGAGTTCTGCAGCTGACTGGCACCGCTTCAACACCGGTGCGCGCAGGATTCATCCATACCGCACTGCCCTCCGGGGACGCGATCACGCCACTCGCCGGCGGACCGGTCACCGGCCGGCCCCTCGACGGCTGCGGACATGGCCGGATGGTGGAGACGGCTACGGCCTCTCCGGCCCGGTCCAGATGCCCGAGCGAGCATCCCCGGCCAGAATGCCCGCGCCACCGATCTGGCCGAACTTCACGTCGTCCCATAGATGCCCCGGGCATCTAATGAAGATCTGCACGACGCACTCTTCGTCTGCGAGGTCTTCCATGACGGAAACGGAACCCGTCGCCTTCCCCCAGGACCGGACCTGCCCCTACCACCCGCCCACCGCCTACGACCCGTTGCGCGCCACCCGCCCGCTGAGCCGGATCACGCTCTACGACGGCCGTCCGGCCTGGCTCGTCACCGGGCACGCCCTCGCCCGCGAGCTCCTCTCCGACCAGCGCCTGTCGACCGACCGCACCCATCCCGACTTCCCGGCACCGACCGAGCGGTTCGCCGCGGTGAAGAACCGGAGGGTCGCCCTCCTCGGCGTCGACGACCCGAAACACCGCACACAGCGGCGGATGATGGTGCCCAGCTTCACCCTCAGGCGCGCCACCGAACTGCGGCCGCAGATCCAGCGCATCGTGGACGAGCGGCTCGACGCGGTGATCGCGCAGGGACCGCCCGCCGAGCTGGTGAACGCCTTCGCGCTGCCCGTGCCGTCGATGGTCATCTGCGCGCTGCTCGGCGTCCCGTATGCCGACCACGAGTTCTTCGAGGGACAGTCACGCCGGCTGCTGCGCGGCCCCACGGCCGACGACGTGCAGGACGCGCGCAACCAACTGGACGCTTACTTCGAGGAGTTGATCGACAGCAAGCTGAAACAGCCCGAGCCCGGCGACGGCGTGCTGGACGAACTCGTCCACCAGCAGCTGCGCGAGGGAGTGCTCGACCGCCAGGAGGTCATCTCGTTCGCGACCATCCTGCTGGTCGCCGGCCATGAGACGACCGCCAACATGATCTCCCTGGGCACCTTCACCCTCCTCCAGCACCCGGAGCAGCTGGCCGAGTTGCGCGGCAACCCCGAGCTGCTGCCCGGCGCCGTGGAGGAGCTGATGCGCATGCTGTCGATCGCGGACGGTCTGCTGCGCCGGGCCACCGAGGACATCGAGGCCGGCGGCACGACGATCCGGGCGGGTGACGGCGTGGTCTTCGCGACCTCGGTCATCAACCGCGACCAGGACGTCTACCCCGCCCCCGACACCCTCGACTGGCACCGCTCGGCCCGCCACCACGTGGCGTTCGGCTTCGGCGTCCACCAGTGCCTCGGCCAGAACCTGGCCCGCGCCGAGCTGGAGATCGCCCTGCACACCCTCTTCGACCGGCTGCCCACGCTGCGCCTGGCCGCCCCGGCCGACGAGATTCCCTTCAAACCCGGCGACACGATCCAGGGGATGCTGGAACTCCCCGTGACCTGGTAAGAGGCTCAAGGCCATGCACACCGACACACATATCGAGATCGACAAGGACGTCTGTATCGGCGCGGGCCAGTGCGCCCTGGCCGCACCGGGCGTCTTCACCCAGGACGACGACGGATTCAGCACGCTGCTGCCGGGACGGGAGGACGGCGGCGGCGACCCGATGGTGCGCGAAGCGGCCCGGGCCTGCCCGGTCGGCGCGATCACCGTGTCGGGGGGCTGAGAGCCCGGGTCCGAGTCCCGCTCGGAGTCGTCCGGGGGTCGCTGCCGGCGCGAAGCAGAGAGCGTCCCAGGCGGCGGGCGCCCGGACGGGCCCTGAGGGCCCCGGGCTCAGCCCGCCCGCAGCAGCAGCCGGGCCGCCTCGCGCGCCTCCCGGGCGGGTTCCGTGCTCCGAGCGATCCCGGCGGTGACCATGGCGCCCTCGGCCAGCAGGAACAGCTGCCCGGCCAGGGCGCCGGGCAGCCCTGCATCCGCCACGAGCCCGCCGAGATACCCCCGGAAAGCCTCCTTGTGCGCCCGCACCTGGGCCGCCACCCGGGCCGACGAGGCGCCCAGCTCGCCGTAGGAATTGATCCACGCGCACCCACGGAAGCCGTCCTCGCCGAACCACAGCTCCAGCCAGTCGAAGACCGCCAGGATCCGCTCCTCGGGCCCCTCCTGCCGCTGGACGAACTCGGCCAGGCGGGCGCGCCAGCGCACGTCGCGCCGCTCCAGATACGCCTCCACCAGCTGCTCCTTTGCCGGGAACAGCTGGTAGAGCCGCTTGAGCGAGACGCCTGAGGCGCCGCGGATGTCGTCCATGCCGACGGACTTGATGCCCCGCCCGTAGAACAGCTCCTCCGCGGCATCCAGCGCCTGCTCACGGGCGACTGCACTGTCCATGACGGCCATGCGGCGTGCGACCTCCCCTTGATGTGCTCGCTTGACGCGAGAACGAGCGTTCTCCTACGGTAGCAGCCCGGAGGAGAACGATCGTTCTCTGCCGCGGTCCGCCCGTCGAGGAGGAACTCATGGCCGCCGACCGCCCGCCCCTGCCCCCGTTCACCCGCGAAACGGCCGCGCAGAAGGTCCAGGCCGCCGAGGACGCCTGGAACACCCGCGACCCGCACAAGGTGGCGCTCGCCTACTCGGAGGACTCGGTGTGGCGCAACCGCGACACCTTCGTCACCGGGCGGGCCGAGATCGTCGAGCTGCTGACCGCGAAGTGGGAGCGCGAGCTGGACTACGCGCTGCGCAAGGACCTGTGGGCCTTCGACGGCAACCGCATCGCGGTCCGCTTCCAGTACGAGTCCCACGACGCCGACGGCCAGTGGTGGCGCTCCTACGGCAACGAGCTGTGGGAGTTCGACGAGCACGGCCTGATGACCCGGCGCGAGGCGAGCATCAACGACGTGCCGATCGAGGAGAACCAGCGCCGCATCCACGGCCCGCGGCCCGAGGCCGAACGGGAACGGTCCTTCCCGCTCGCCTGAGACCACGGTGAGTAGGGTTCGCGGATGACCGAACAGGCCGAGAAGCCCTTTCTCTACGTCGTCGTGTGCGCCGCCGGGATCGCCGCGGACGTCAGCAAGCTCATCACCGCCGCCCAGGAGCGGGACTGGGAGGTCGGCGTCATCGCCACACCGGTCGCCATGAACGGCTTCTTCGACACCGCCGCCGTCCAGGCGCAGACCGGCCGCCCCATACGCTCCGCCTGGCGCACCCCCGGCGACCCGCGCCCCTTCCCGCCGCCGGATGCCGTCGTGGTCGCGCCCGCCACCTTCAACACCGTCAACAAATGGGCGGCCGGGCTCGCCGACACCCTCGCGGTGGCCACCCTGTGCGAGACCTACGGCCTGGGCGTCCCGGTCGCCGTACTCCCGTGCGTGGCCGACGCGCTGGCCGCCCATCCCGCCTACCGGGACAGCCTGGTGCGGCTGCGCGGGATGGGCGTCCGGTTCGGCGAGCCGTACTCCGGCGAGCCGGACGAGGACGGCACTCGAGCGGAGTTCGGCTGGGAGCGGGCGCTGGATCTGGTCGAACGGCGGTGACGGGTCAGGCGCAGCGGACCGTCGGTCCCGCGAGCATGCCCCCGGTGTACAGCGCCTGGCCCTGCGGCATCCAGTAGCCCAGTTTGGAGACGACCGTGGAACAGGCGGACCCCACCGAGGCGCGGACCACGACCGTGGCCGGATGACCCGGCTGCAGGTCGGTGAGGGCGCAGTCGAGGGCGTACGCGTTCCTGGTCGTCGCGGGATAGCGGCCGGTCAGCGGGTTGACGCAGCGGGCGTCCGACGTGGACAGCCGCACCCCCGAACTCTCCTCCCCGATCAGCCCGAACCGCGCGCTGCCGTCGCCCTGTTCGCTGTCACGGTGGATCCGGTACGTCAGTGTGGTCTCCGCACCGCGCCGGAGCGTGGTCCGGTCGACCTCGATGCGGTGCGTGGCCGGCGGCTTGGCTGCGGTCAGGGTCAGCGTGGCGTGGACGGTGCCGTGCAGGTTCAGGCCGGGGGGCGACGACTTCACGCGGACGTCGGCCGTCACGTCGTACGTCCCCGGGCCGGGATACTCGCCGCCTCCGGGGAGCTTTCCCGAGGCGGCCGTCACGCCGCCCTTTTGCGCGGTCCAGGTGCCCGAGGTCAGACAGGCGCGGTCGTCGTCGTCCTCTCCCGGACCGGTGCAGGTCGCCGGAGCCGACACCGCCATCGTCGGGGTGCCGCTGCCCGCGCACAGACTGACCACGGCACGCTGCCCGTTCGCGCCCCGCAGGACCCCCGCGGGTGCGCACAGCGTCGACGGTTCCGGCGGGGGACTCGGACTGCTCCATGCGGGCGAGACCAGCATGAGGGGCAGGGCGAGGGTCGGCGCCGCCGTTCCCATCAGGAGCTTCGGCTTCGGCTTCGTCGCACGTGTCGGCATCGGGTTCCTCCCGCGGGGCCAGGACCGGCCGGGCGCCGGTCACCTGCGCCGAGGATGCGCGAGCGCGCCGACCGCCCGGCGGCTCCCACGCCGGGCGGTCACCTGCGGGCAGCAACGGCCGGGGCCCCGGCCGCCCGGGGGTGTGCTGCTCCGAGGGCGGGCGAGGCCGTACGCTCCCCTTCGTACCCATCCCGAAGGCAGGAGCAGCAACGATGCAGTACGTGAAGCTCGGTTCGACGGGCCTGGACGTGTCGCGGGTCTGTCTCGGCTGTATGACCTACGGCCTGCCCGACCGCGGCGTGCACGAGTGGACGCTCGACGAGGAGGCCTCGCGTCCGCTGATCCGGCAGGCGCTGGAGGCCGGGATCAACTTCTTCGACACGGCCAACGTGTACTCCGACGGCACCAGCGAGGAGATCGTCGGCAAGGCGCTGCGCGACTTCGCAGCGCGCGACGAGATCGTGCTGGCGACGAAGGTGCACGGCCGGATGCGCCCCGGACCCAACGGCGCCGGCCTGTCCCGCAAGGCGATCATGACGGAGATCGACCACAGCCTGAGCCGGCTCGGCACCGACTACGTCGACCTGTACCAGATCCACCGCTTCGACCCGCACACCCCGGTCGAGGAGACCATGGAGGCCCTGCACGACCTGGTGAAGGCGGGCAAGGTGCGTTACATCGGGGCGAGTTCGATGTACGCCTGGCAGTTCTCCAAGATGCAGTACACGGCCGAGCGGCACGGCTGGACCAAGTTCGTGTCCATGCAGAACCACTACAACCTCCTCTACCGCGAGGAGGAGCGCGAGATGCTGCCGCTCTGCGCCGACCAGGGCGTCGGCGTCCTGCCCTGGAGCCCGCTCGCCCGTGGCCGCCTCACCCGGGACTGGGGCACGGTGACCGAGCGCAGCGCGGGCGACAACTTCGGCAGCCGCCTCTACCCGGAGGGCGACCGCACCATCGTCGAGGCCGTCACCCGCATCGCGAACGACCGCGCCGTCCCGCGCGCCCAGGTCGCCCTGGCCTGGCTGCTGCACCAGGACACGGTGGCGGCCCCCATCGTCGGCGCCGCCAAGCCGCACCACATCGAGGACGCCGTGGCCGCCGTCGAACTAGAGCTCAGCGACAAGGAGATCGAGGAGCTGGAGGCCCCCTACTCCCCGCACCCCGTCGTCGGTCACAGCTGATATCCGCCAGGGGCGGCTAATGGGGCCCGTGCGGTGCGAACTCCGTGCCGCACGGGCCCGCTCCCTCACTCTGCGCCAGGGCCACCCGCTCGCCGTCCATGGTGAGGGTGCGGTAGTAGTGACCGATGCGCTGCGCCGACCGCCCCACGTAGTGGCCGATGAACGACCGGCGGAAGCGGTCGGTGGTCCCGTTGGGCTGCGAGCCGTGCACCAGGCTGCCGTTGAAGAACAGGACGTCCCCCGGCGCCATGTCGACCGGCACGGTCGCAAGGCCCGGCGGTGGCGCAACGTACTCCCGTGCGAACGACACCGCTGCGTCCGCCTCCTCCGGGCAGAACAGATCCATGCGGTGCGTACCGGGGACGACCTCCAGACCGCCGTTGTCCCGTCCGATCACGTCACAGGCCACCCAGGCCGCCACACAGGTGCCCGGCTCCACCCGCAGATAGAAGTTGTCCTGGTGCAGCGCCTGCCCCCGCGCGCCCGGCGGCTTGAAGTAGAACATGCTCTGGGCGGCCAGGACCTCCTCGCCGAGCAGCGCCTCCAGCGCCCTGCGCAGCCGGGCGTCGAGCAGCATGCGCAGCGCCGTCCCGCTGATCTCGTGCGGGTGCATCACCCGCGGGTAGGCCGCGAGCGGATCCGCGGACGCGCGCGGCTCGAAGTGCCCGGGCACCGGCCCGGCCGCGTGCAGCGCCGCGAACTCCGCACAGAGCCGGTCGATCTCGTCGGGTCCGAACAGTCCGCGTGCGACCGTGAACCCGTCCTCCTCGAACTGCCTCAGCCCGTCCCGGGTGAGGATGGGGGCGTCGACGGCGCCGATATCCATGGCTGTCATGTGTCCGCTCCTTCGATCGGGTGCCCTCGGCTCATCACGCTAGGTCGCCGTGGGTTTCAGGAGGATGCCCGTGAACGCTGACGGATTGCCCGAGACTGCTGCACCCGGCGATCCCGCCCCGCCGCCCGGTCTTGTCGTGGTCGGCCGCTACGACCGTCTTGAGGGCTACGGCGTCAACCGGCCGCGCGGCGCGGACAGCTGGCTGTTCACCTGGACCACGGGCGGGCACGGCCGGCTGCGCCAGGGCGCGGTCGAGGCACGGGCCGGTGCGGGCGACCTGGTGGTGCTCGCCCCGGGCGTCGGGCACGAGTACGCGGTCGAACCCGGCTCCCCCAGCTGGCAGTTCTGGTGGGTGCACTGCCAGGCACGCCCGTCCTGGGCGCCGTGGCTGCGGCCGTACGACACCGGCGACGGACTGTTCGTCGTCACGCCGACCCCGACCGCCCTGCACGACCGGGTCGACGAGGCCTTCCGCCGGATGCTCGCCGACGCCCGCTGGACCGGCAGCGGGGCACCACCCGCGGCCGCGCCGGACGACCGGGTCGCCGTGGCGCACGGCACCGCGGCGCGGGAGCTCGCCCTGTCCTCCCTGGAGGAGATCGTCCTGCTCACCGCCGCCACCGCGCGCACCCCGGCGCCGCCGCCCGGCGTCGACGGCAGGCTGCGCCGCGCCGAGGCGCTGATCGCCGCCGACCCGGGCGCCCCGCACACCGTGCGCTCGCTCGCCGAAAGCGTCTCCCTGTCGCCCTCCCGGTTCGCCCACCTGTTCACCCGGCAACTGGGCCAGTCCCCGATGCGCGCCCTGCGCGAGGCCCGGCTGCGGCATGCCGCCCGGCTCCTGGAGAGCACCGACCTGTCCGTGGACCGGGTGGCCGCCGCCTCGGGGTTCGCCAGCCCGTTCCACTTCAACCGGGTCTTCCGCACACGCTACGGAGTGCCGCCCGGCGCCTACCGAAGAGCCGGCTCAATGGTTGAGACGTGAACCGTGGCACTCCGTCCGGCCCGTGGAATGGGCCGTGGAACGCCTGTTCAATGGTTGCGGAGCGATCCGCGCGCCGACCAACTGAATCTCCTTTCCCATTGCCGTGCGGACAGGCTTGACCGTTCGTCAAATTTCATCGGCGGGCCGACGAGGCAGAAAACCGCTGGATCTCTTGTTAGGTCTGCCTGACCTGTGCAAAGGTGTGCCCTGTCGGCGCACGGACAATACTTTTTCCGGCCGTGTGTACGAGGCGGCTCCCGTTCGACCTGCGTTCCAAAAGAGCTTCCCCAGGTGGACGTTGGAGCTGCCGAATCCTGTACCCATACCTTTTGGTATGGACTTTATGACGCATGTCCCGAGAGGAATGCAGCCGTGAAAGACGCGGGCCTGTCGAATTCCCCCACGCCCGACCGCCGGTTCTTCGTGACGGACGAACAGCTGAGCGCGGAACTGAAGAAGTGGACGGGGACGACGCCCGCGCTGCAGCCCGTCGGTGAACTGCTCGACCGGCACTGGGAAGCGGCGTTCGCCTATGCCCGGCTGTGCACCGACGGCCCGGCTTCGGCGGGAATGCTCACGACCGCCGCATTCACGCGGCTCTTCGGCGAAACCCTGCGGCAGAACGGGCCGACCTCCGCCTGGCGGCCCCAACTCCTCGTCACCGTCCGCCGGATCGCCGCGGAGTGGGACAACGACCACCGACGGGAACACCTGCACCCCGAGCTGTCCTCCGAGGACGGCGACCGGGTCGCGGCCCGTCTGCTCCCGCCGTCCGACCGCCGGCTGCTGTCCGGGGCCTTCCAGCGGCTGCCCCAGTCGGCCCGCTGCCTGCTGTGGCATGTCGAGGTCGAGGCGGAGGCGCTGGGGACACCCGCCGGCCTGCTGGGCATCGAGGAGCAGGACGCCGCCGTCGAACTGGAGCGGGCCCGCGAACGGCTGCGCGAGGAGTGCCTCCAGGTCCACCGCGAACTCGCCCCCGAGCAGGAGTGCCGGCGCTATCTGCGGATGCTGGACGTGACCTACCGGCGCGGCGGAGTCGAGATCGACCCCGACCTGAACACCCACCTGGCCGGCTGCAGACACTGCAGCCACACCGCCGACCAGCTGGCGCAGTTCAACCAGGGACTCGGCCTCGCGCTGGCCGAGGCGGTGCTCGGCTGGGGCGCGCGGGCGTATGTGGAGTCCCGGCTGGCCTCGCCGACCGAGGAGTCCAGCGCCCTGCCCCCGGAGATCCCCCTCCCGCCGATGCCGGGCGAGCCCTTCGCCCCCACCCACCCCGCGCCGGGCACCGGCCCCCGTCCCGGTGGCCGCTCCGCCGCCCGCCGTGCCGCCCACAAGGCCGCCCGGCACGCGGCCGCCCGCCGCCGCAATCTCGCCGCGGCCGTCGTGACGGTCAGCGGGCTGGTGGTCCTCCCGCTGGTTCTGTGGTCCGTCCTCGGCTCCGGTGACGGCACCACCAAGGCCGACGGCGACCACCCCTCCGAGACCCCCGGCAGCGGCACGGGCACACCGTCCGCGGCCCCCTCGTGGGTCGGCACCGGCACGGGCTCCCAGGGCACCGTGCGCGGCAAGCTGCACAACGCCGACTCCGGGCTGTGCGTCGCCGTCGTCGGCAAGAAGGCCGTCAAGGGAGCCGAGACCGAACTCGCCGACTGCTCCTCGCCGTCCGTCCAGCAGTGGACGTACGAGACCGACGGCCGGCTGCGCAGTGCCACGGACCCCGACCTGTGCCTGGACTCCCACCTCGGCTACTCGGTGCAGCTCGCCCCCTGCACGGGCGCCTCCGAGCCGGGTGCCAAGAACATCCGCTACGACTTCACCCTGCAGGGCACCCTGGTGCCGCGCTGGAACCAGGACCTGTCCCTGACCCCCGCGGCCACCGACGGCTCGGGCGCCCTGGTGGTCAAGGCCCGCAACGACGGCACCGCCCAGCGTTGGGTGTTCGACACCTCCAAGACCGACCTGCAGATGCAGGTGGTCAACTGGGACGCGGACAACAGCCCCTCGCCCACCCCGAAGGCCACGCCCAAGGCCGCGAGGACACCGAGCCCCACCCCCACGCCGTCCGCGGCTCCCTCGACCGCGTGGCCGACGCCGACCGGCCCCTACCCCTCGAACCCGTACTGCTCCTACAACCCGTCCGCCTGCGGATGGGGCGGCTACGGCTCGGGCCCCGGATACGGCTACGGATACGGCAACGGCTACGGCTACGGCGGTGGCGGCCACCACTGACCGTCAGGCTCAGCCCGCCACCTGCAGCGACAGCCACAGCGCCGCCACGGCCGCGACGAGCGCGGCCGGGGTGGCGACCAGCCCGAGCCGGGTGAACTCCCCGAGCTGCACCTCCTGGCCGTGCCGCTGCACGATGCGCCGCCACAGCAGCGTCGCAAGCGAGCCCGCGTACGTCAGGTTCGGGCCGATGTTCACCCCGAGCAGCACGGCCAGCACCGCACCGGGCCCGCCGGCGGCGGTCAGCGGCAGCAGGACCAGTACCGCGGGCAGGTTGTTGATCAGGTTCGCCAGCACGGCGGCCAGCGCGGCGATGCCCAGCAGCGCGAGCAGTCCCGTGCCGCCGGGCAGCACATGGCCGAGGGCGTCGGCGAGCCCGTTGTCGACCACCGCCCGCACCACGATGCCGAGCGCGAGGACGAACGCCAGGAACGCAGGGGACGAGGCCCGCACCACCGACAGCGGGGTCGCCCTGCGCCGTACGAGCGCGCGGCCGGCCAGCACCAGCGCGCCCGCCGCGGCCACCCAGGCCGGATCGATGCCGACCGCGGAGGCCACGACGAAGCCGCCCAGCGTGCACCCCACGGTGACCAGCGCGAACAGCGGCAGCGCGGGCGGCTCACCGGGTTCGGGGGAGTGGTCGGACGCGGCCAGGTCCTCGTCGAAGAATCGCCGGAAGACCAGATACTCGGCGCCGATCGCGACCAGCCACGGCAGCGCCATCAGCGCCGCGAACCGGGTGAAGCTCAGCCCGCTCGCCTCGAAGGCCAGCAGGTTGGTGAGGTTGGAGACGGGCAGCAGCAGCGAGGCCGTGTTCGACAGGTGGGCGCACGCGTAGAGATGCGGTCTGGCCCGCACGCCGGCCCGGGCGGCGGTGGCGAGCACCACCGGCGTCAGCAGCACCACCGTGGCGTCCAGGCTGAGCACGGCAGTGATCGTCGACGCCAGCACGAAGACCGCCGCGAGCAGCCGCTCGGGAGAGCCCGCCGCCCGCTGGGCCATCCACGCCCCGCACGCCTGGAACAGCCCCTCCACATCACAGAAGTGGGCCAGCACCAGCACGGCGGCCAGGAAGCCGATGACAGGACCGAGGCTGGCGGCCTCCGCCCGGGCGTGGTCCAGGGAGATCGCGCCGGTGGCGATCACGATCCCCGCAGCCGGGACCGCCAGCACGGCCTCCGGCAGGCCCTTCGGGCGCAGCACCGCCCAGGCGAGGACCGCGACGAGCAGGGCGGCGGAGAGTATTTCGGCGAGCGCGGTGTTCAGGGCAGGGTCCTTCAGGGTGGATCAGCGCGGGACCTTCAATGAAAACAGGTCACGGTAAGAGTCCAGCCGGGGCCCCGCCAGCTCAGGGACCGGTGCCCGGGCTGAGCACCGTCAGGAACACCGAGGAGGCGTTGCCGGAGGCGGGGACCTGGCCGCCCTTCCAGGTCACCGTGAGATGGTCGCGCTCGTCGGGGGGCGTCACCAGGAGCGAGGCGGGGGTGGCCGCGTGGGCGCCGCTGACGTCCGGGTTGGAGAAGGTCAGCCCCGCCCAGGCGCTCTTGCCCGGCGCCAGCGTCACCGTCGTGGGACTGCCCGAGGAGCGCTTCGGGTCCGGGCCCAGCTGCCGCCCGGACGCGTCCACGAACGCGGCACCGGGATAGCCGCGCACCGTGCAGGTGCGGGAAGAGGCGTTGGTCAGGACGACCGGGAAGTTCTCCTGTCCGGCACCGGGGTCGTTCTGCCCGACGGCCGCCCGCAGCTCCGAGGTGTGGCAACGGCCTCCCGTGGTGCCGGCCGGCGTGGACTGCGCCGCCGACGCGGTCAGGGTGGCCTCGCCGGGAGCAGTGCTCGCCGTGGAGGCGGACGCGCTCGCCGGGTCGGTGCTGTGGTCTCCGCCGGTGGCGGGCGCGGCCGTACCGGGCAGCGTCGTCGGAGCGCTCGCCGAGCCGCCGTTGCCGCTGCTGCCGCAGGCCGTCAGCAGACCGAGCACCGCGACCGCACTCGCGAGCAGGGCCGCCCGGTGGACGGAGGGTGACTTCTTCGCCATGTGCCTCAACACTCCCGGAGATACCTCGCACACGTCGTGGCGTGTACGTACGGCGCTGATGTGCCCCGTCATGCAGGTCCGATGCATGCCGGGACGGAAAAGTTCGCGCGCGGCCGGAGTGTTCCGCCTCAGCTTCCGACGCGTACGGAGGCGAGGATGCTGTCGGTCGCCGACGCTCGGCCGCTCTGTCGGATCTGTACGTACACCCGAGTCTGCGCGCTGCCGCCCGCCGGGGCGAGCGCGGCCTCGGTGACCGACCCGCCGCCCGGGCAGCCGTCCCAGGTGCGGACCCTGCCGTGCCACACGGTGCCGGTGGGGGCGCGGGCGCCGTCGTAGTGGCAGCCCGGGTGGGTGAGGGCGTTCACCGCGGCCATGAGGTCGCCGTGCTCGCTCAGGCCCACCAGCACGCCGTTGACCTGGGCCGTCAGGTCCTGCCATGCGGTCAGGCGGTCCGCGACGGCGAACCCCGGCTCATGCCCGGCAGGCAGGCCGAGCGCCCGTGGGTCCCACCCGGAGTCGCGCACCTGCCGGTCCCAGCCGCGGGGCACCACGGCGACCACCCTGCCGGTCGTGTCCGAGACCCGCACATCCGTGGTGGCCGGGGCCTGCCGGTCGACCAGCGTCAGCGTCACACCCGCGGCCGCGACCACGGCCACGGCACCCGTCAGGGCGAGGGCCGTCCGGTGTCCTCGGGGCCGCTGACGGGAGGCGGCGAGCCGTTCCAGCTCCTGCGCGAAGGCCTCGGCATCGGGCCAGCGGCGGCCGCGGTCCGGCGCCAGCGCCCGCATCAGGGCCCGCCGGACGGCAGGGGCCAGATCCGGTCGCAGCCGGTCGGGCCGTACGACCCTGCCCGGCTCACCCGGAACCGCGCCGGTGACCAGGTGGTAGGCGACCGCTCCCAGGCTGTACACATCGGCCCGGGCGTCGATGCCCGCGCCGGGTTCGGCCTGCTCGGGCGGCCGGTATCCCGCCGAACCGGCGGCCTGCGTGAGCCCGGACGCCTCCGCCAGACTCTTGGCGAGCCCCAGGTCGGCCAGCAGCACCCGCGGCCCGTCGTCGGGGGAGGAGCACAGCAGCACATTGCTCGGCTTGATGTCCCGGTGCACGATCCCCGCCGCATGCAGCGCCGCCGCACCACGGGCGGCCAGCGCCGTCAGCCGCAGCGCCTCCGCCACCGGCAGCGAACCGCCGGCCGGCAGCTCGGCGAGGGTGCCGCCGTCCGCGTACTCCATCACGAAGTACGGCCTCCCGTCCGGGAGTTCACCGATGTCGTAGACCTGCACCACCCGGTCCGAACCCGCCCGCCGCAGCATCCGCGCCTCGGCCAGGAACCGCTCGCGCACATCGAGCCGGTGGGACCAGTTGTCGGCGAGGACCTTGACCGCGACCGGCGCGTCGAGCTCGTCGTCATGGGCCAGCCAGACCGTGCCGAACGCACCCGTGCCCAGGCGCCGTTCGAGGCGGTAGCGCCCGATCCGCTCGACGGAATGCATACGACTATCATGCCTGGACGTGGATCGTTCCCGAGGAGAGCCTCAGGTCGCGCCCACCGAGGACCTGGCCCGCAGCGCCGCGGCGGGCGACCCGGCGGCGCTGGAGGGACTGCTCCGGGCGATCGGGCCCGAGGTCGTCCGGCGCTGCGGCCGGTTCCTGCCCTGCCGCGAGGACGCGGAGGAGGCCGCGCAGGACGTCCTGCTCCAGGTCGCCCGGAAGATCTCCACGTTCCAGGGCCGCAGCCGCTTCAGCACCTGGCTCTACACGGTCGTCGCCAACTGCTGCCGCCAGAAGTACCGCGAACTCAAGCGGCGCTCGGCCGAACAACCGGCCCCGATCGACGCGGGCCGGCTCACCGACCCCCGCACGACCAGCGTCATCGCCGGCTCCCGCCTCGACCTGCTGGAGGCCCTGGAACGCCTGGAGCGCGAACATCCCCAACTCGTCGACCCCCTGGTCTACCGGGACATCTGCCAGCTCGACTACGCCGAGGCCGCCGACCGCGCAGGCATCCCCCTCGGCACCTTCAAGTCCCGCCTCCACGAGGCCCGCAAACATGTCAGGCCCTGGCTCGCGGAGGAGCCCTGAGCAGGGGCAGGCGGATTGCGCGGCGGTTCGGCAGCGCCCCAAAGGGGCGCGGGGAACTGCGCGACCAGCCACAACGCACCGGCAGACGGGAGGCGACCCCACCGCGCAGCCCCGCGGAGCGTCACTCGTCGAGCAGCCCGATCTCCGCCCAGATGGTCTTCCCGTCGGCCGTGTGCCGGCTCCCCCAGCGCTGCGTGAGCTGAGCGACCAGCAGCAGCCCCCGCCCGCCCTCGTCCCACGTCTTCGCCCGCCGCAGATGCGGAGCCGTGTGGCTGGTGTCCGACACCTCGCAGATCAGCGTGGCCTCGTCGTGGATCAGCCGCAGCCGGATGGGGTGCGCGCCGTACCGGATCGCGTTCGTGACGAGCTCGCTCACCACCAGCTCGGCGGTGAACGCCGCCTCCTGCAGCCCCCAGCCGTCCAGCTGCTCGACGACCTGCTTGCGGATCGGCGCGACCAGCGCCGGGTCGGCGGGGATGTGCCAGGTCGCCACCTGCGAGGACGGCAGTCCGCGGGTGCGGGCCAGCAGCAGGGCCACGTCGTCCAGAGCGCCGCCCGAGGGCAGCAGAGTGTGCAGCACCCGGTCGCAGGTCTCGTCCAGCGAGTCGGAGTACGTCTCCAGCGCGTCGCACAGCATCCGGTGGCTGGCGTCGACGTCCCGGTCGCGGGTCTCGATCAGCCCGTCCGTGTAGAACGACAGCACGCTGCCCTCACGCAGCTCCAGCTCGGCCGACTCGAACGGCAGCCCGCCGAGGCCAAGCGGTGGCCCGGCCGGAAGCTCCACCTGCTGCGGAACGCCGCCCGGCGGGACCACGACCGGCGGCGGGTGTCCGGCCCGGGCCAGGGTGCAGCGCCGCGACACCGGGTCGTAGACCGCGTACAGACAGGTGGCGCCCACCTCGCCGGGGCTGCCGTCGTTGCCGGCCTCCGCGGACAGCCGGACGACCAGATCGTCCAGATGCGTGAGCAACTCGTCGGGGGCGAGGTCTATGTCGGCGAGGGTGCGCACGGCGGTGCGCAGCCGGCCCATGGTGGCCGAGGCCTGGATGCCGTGCCCGACGACGTCCCCGACGACCATGGCGACCCGCATCCCGGACAGCGGGATCACGTCGAACCAGTCACCGCCCACACCCGCCCGGGCCGCGGGCAGATAGCGGGAGGCGGCATCCACGGCGGCCGTGCGGGGCAGTGAGCGGGGCAGCAGGCTGCGCTGCAGGGCGAGGGCGGTCTCCCGTTCGCGGGAGAAGCGGCGGGCGTTGTCGATGCAGACGGCGGCCCGTGTCGTGATCTCCTCCGCCAGCAGCACGTCGTCCGCGGAGAAGGGGTCCGGCCGCCGGAACCGGGTGAGGACCGCGACCCCGAGGGTCTGGCCGCGGGCCTGGATCGGCACGGACATCGTGGAGTGGATGCCGTACTCCTTGACCCGCTCGGCGCGAGTCTTGTGCCAGCTGAGCCACTGGTCGAGGGCGCCCGAGGAGACGGACGCGACGATCGTGCGGCCCGCGATCAACGAGTCGGCCTGGGGCGAGCCCGCGGGGTAGTGCTCCAGCTCCCCGGGCTGCAGGACGGCCTCGGGCGTGCCGGGATTGACCGAGAGGTGTGCGGCGCGGCGCAGTCCGACGGGGGCGGTCAGCCTGCGCGGGGGCTCGCCGCCGTGTTCCTGGAGGTCCAGGAGGTCGACGCTGACCAGGTCGGCGAGGGCGGGCACGAGAACGTCCGCCAGCTCCTGCGTCGTACGGGTGACGTCAAGCGTGGAGCCGATGCGCACACTCGCCTCGTTGACCAGTTGCAGCCGCTCCCGCGCGAGGTAGTTGTCGGTGAAGTCGTGCGCGGCCAGGCACACGCCCCGCACCCGCCCCTCGGCGTCCGTGACCGGCGCCATCCGGGCCAGCCAGGCGTGTGCGCGGTCCTCGCCGCCGGTGCGCATGTACGTCTGGACGTCCAGCGGGCGCCCGGTGGTGAGCACGTGCACCATGTGCTCCTCGAGCTCCTCGCTCTGCGGCTTGCCGCCGATCTCGGCGAGGCGAAGCCCCCGCATGCGCTCCTCGGGCAGGCCGATCACGCCGACCATGGCGTCGTTGACCCTTCTCAGCCTCAGCCGCTCGTCGTACACGGCGACCGCGCAGGGCGACTGGGTGAGCGCCGCCTGGGCCAGCGGGTCGTCGGGGGAGTGCGGGGCGTCGCCGTCCAGCGGGCTGAAGAGGAGCCACCGGCCGGGCGTGTCGTCCTGCGACGGACGATGGTGGGCGAGCAGCCAGACGGACACCTCGTGGCCGTCGCGGTGGCGCAGTGCGACCGTGCCGTGCCAGCGGGCCCCGCCGGGCGCGAGGACATCCTTGTCGACCAGCAGGTTCCGGCCGGGATGGCCCACGACCTCGTCGACCGGCCAGCCCAGCAGCCGTTCCGCACCCGCGTTCCACTCGACGAGCGTGCCGGATTCATCGATGACAGCCCGCGCCGTCGCGGCCTCGTCGAACGGATACTCCGGGCTCATCGTCGCCACTCCATCGCGAACACTCACAGTGAACCGCCGGGTCACTTGAGTTCCAGCCTAGTCCGTCGCCGAGCGCCACGGACGGGAACCCCCTTGGGGGCGCGGCGGCCCCGGTCAAGGGGCAATTCCGGCCGTTGTGACGCGTGGGGCAGAAGAGCGTTCCCGCACCCTTGACGGCTCTGTGTGGCGTCCCGTCAGAATCTGTTTGTTCGCGATCAGTTGTGAGTACTTCTGGGCCCTGATGAAGGGGAGCCGCCATGACAGTGACTCGGAGATCGGTTCTGCTCGCCTCCGCCGCCGCGCCGGCCGCCGGAGCGCTTCTTGCCACCCCGGTGGCCCGGGCCGCCGAGGCGGCCGCGGGCGGCACCGGCCGCCGCACCGTCGCCCTGCGCGACGGCTGGCGTTTCGCGCTGGTCAACCCTGACGGGATCACCGATCCGAGCGGCGCCTACGCACAGGCCGCCGACCCCGGCTACGACGACTCGGGCTGGCGCGAGGTGGCGGTGCCGCACGACTGGAGCATCGAGCAGACCCCGACCACCGAGCACGGCACCACCAGCGGCACCGGCTTCTTCCCCGGTGGCCTCGGCTGGTACCGCCTCGCCTTCACCCTGCCGCCCGCCTTCGCCGGCAAGCGGATCTCGGTGGAGTTCGACGGCGCCTACATGGACTCCTACGTCTACTGCAACGGCACCCAGGCCGGCCGGCACCCCTACGGCTACACCGGCTTCGCCTTCGACCTGACCGATCTGCTGCACACCGACGGCAGCACCGAGAACGTGATCGCCGTCAAGGTGCAGAACCAGCTCCCCAGCAGCCGCTGGTACTCGGGCAGCGGCATCTACCGCGAGGCCCGCCTGGTCGTCACCGAGCCGGTGCACGTCGAGCGCTGGGGCACCTACGTCACCACGCCGGACATCACCGGCGAGCGGGCCCTCGTACGCGTACGGACCTCGGTGGTGAACGAGTCGGGCGCCGCGAGCCAGGTCGAGATCCGCTCGACGGTCAAGGACCCCGACGGCCGTACGGTGGCCCGCGCGGCCACCACGGTCGCGGTCACCGACAGGGCGGCCGAGACCCACGAACTCACCGTTCCCCGGCCCAAGTTGTGGGACATCGAGGCCCCGCACCGCTACACCCTGGAGACCGAACTGCGCGTCGGCGGCCGGACCGTCGACACCTATCGCACCCCCTTCGGTATCCGCACCTACCGCTTCGACCCCGACGAGGGCTTCTCCCTCAACGGCACCCACACCAAGATCAAGGGCGTCGACCTGCACCACGACCAGGGTGCCCTCGGAGCCGCGATCAGCATCGACGCCGTGCGCCGGCAGATGACCCTCATGAAGTCGATGGGGGTCAACGCCTTCCGCACCTCGCACAACCCGCCCTCGCCGCAGATGATCCAGGTCTGTGAGGAACTGGGCATCGTGATGATGGTGGAGGCCTTCGACTGCTGGCGGACCGGCAAGACGAAGTACGACTACGGCCGCTTCTTCGACGAGTGGTGCGAGAAGGACGCCACCGAGATGGTCCTCGCGGCCCGCAACTCGCCCGCCGTGGTGCTGTGGTCCATCGGCAACGAGATACCCGACTCCACCTCCACCGCCGGACTCGCCATGGCGGACAGGATCATCGGTGCCATCAAGGCGGCGGACGGCACCCGGCCGGTCGTCATCGGCTCGAACAAGTACCACGGCGTGCCCGCCACCGGCTCCGCCGCCGACCTCATGCTCGCCAAGCTGGACGGCCTCGGCCTCAACTACAACACCGCCAAGTCGGTCGACGCCCTGCACGCCAAGTATCCCAGGCTGTTCCTCTTCGAGTCGGAGTCCTCCTCGGAGACCTCGACCCGCGGCTCCTACCAGGAGCCGGAGCACCTCAACACCGGCGAGAACCACACACCCGGCCGACGCGAGGTCTCCTCCTACGACAACAACCTGGCCTCATGGACCATGAGCGGCGAGTACGGCCACAAGAAGGACCGGGACCGCAAGTGGTTCGCCGGGCAGTTCCTGTGGTCCGGCATCGACTACATCGGCGAGCCGACCCCGTACGACGTGTTCCCGGTCAAGGCGTCCTTCTTCGGCGCGGTCGACACGGCCGGCTTCCCCAAGGACATGTACTACCTGTTCCGGAGCCAGTGGACCAGCGAGCCCATGGTCCATCTGCTGCCCATGAGCTGGAACCACGAGCCGGGCGACACGGTCGAGGTGTGGGCCTACTCCAACGTCGACACCGTGGAGCTGTACCTCAACGGAAAGTCCCTCGGCACCCGCACCTTCGACACGAAGAGGACCACGGACG
The DNA here is from genome assembly GCF_044465725.1 of Streptomyces sp. NPDC049541. NCBI lineage: Bacteria > Bacillati > Actinomycetota > Actinomycetes > Kitasatosporales > Streptomycetaceae > Streptomyces > Streptomyces sp. NPDC049541. The sequence goes on from NZ_JBITLY010000007.1 coordinate 319,703, forward strand.
GCCGTACGTATCTGGAGACCACGGAGGCCACCGGCGACGACAAGACCTTCACCACCGGCCCCTACCCCGGCAGTTACACCAGCCCGAACGGCAGCGCCGGCAAGCTGCACCTGACCTGGAAAGTGCCGTTCCAGCCGGGCGAGTTGAAGGCGGTGGCCCGCAGGGACGGCAAGGTGGTCGCCACCGATGTGCTGCGCACGGCGGGCGAACCGCATGCCGTACGGCTCACGGTGGACCGCAAGTCCCTCGCCGCGGACGGGCGTTCCCTGGCCTTCGTGACCGCGGACGTCGTCGACGCCCGCGGGGTGGTGGTGCCCGACGCCGAGCATCTGATCACCTTCGAGGTGACGGGCGGATCCCTCGCCGGGCTCGACAACGGCCGGGAGGAGAGCGCCGAGCGCTACCAGGCCACCACCCGTACCGCCTTCCACGGCAAGGCCCTTGCGATCGTCCGCGCCGGCACCAAGGCCGGCACCCTGAAGGTGACCGCACGCGCGGAGGGCCTGCGGACGGGAACGGCCACCGCGCGCACCACGCCCGCCCGGTCGGCCGCGACCACCCCGGCGGCCGCCTTCGGGCCTGAGCACCCGGCGCCCCCGAACTACCCGTATGCGGACGCCAGTTACTCCGGCCGCCCGGACACCCTGCCCGCCGCGATGCTCGACGGCGACGCGGCCACCGGCTGGTCCAACGCCTTCACCAAGGCGGCCACGGCCCTGCTGCCCGCCTTCAACGGCGCGCGGGAAAGGGACTGGGTCTCGGTGGACTACGGGCGGGCCCGGACCTTCGACCGGGTGGAGGTCTCCTTCACGGTTGACGCGACACACAGCCTGCCCGCGTCGATCGAGGCGGCCGTGTGGGACGGCCGCCGGTACGCGCCCGTCACCGGGACGGCGGTCGACTGGGCCACCGCCTCGGACGAGCCCACCGTCCTCAGCTTCGACGCGGTACGTGGCTCCCGTCTGCGGCTCACGCTGACCAGCGCTCATCCGAGCGAACTCCTCGGGGCCCTGCGGATCAGCAAGTTGGACGCACCGGGCGGCTGAGCGGCCGGAGCGGTCCGGGCGGGAAACCAGTCCCGTCCGGACCGTTGACGGAATGTCATGGCGCAAACAAACATGAGCTGCGTCCGCATCTGGGAGCGCTCCCACCCTGTTGGGTCCGGCGAGCGTCACCCGTACCTCCGCCCGAGGAGCCCAGACGTGAAACGACGCAGAACCCTTCTGCTGACCCTGACGGCCCTGTTGGGGACGGCGCTGACCGGGGTGCCGGCCGCTCCGGCCGCCGCCGACCCGGTCGAGCAGCTCAAGAACGGCACCTTCGACACCACCGTCGACCCCTGGTGGGCCACCACCAACGTCACCGCAGGCGTGTCCGGCGGACAGCTCTGCGCGGATGTGCCGGCCGGCACCACCAACCGCTGGGACGCCGCCGTCGGGCAGAACGACGTGACCCTGAAGAAGGGAGAGACGTACAAGTTCAGCTTCAAAGCGACCGGTTCGCCCGCAGGACACGTGGTGCGGGCGGTCGTGGGGCTCCAAGTAACGCCGTACGACACCTACTTCGAGGTGAGCCCGCAGCTGAGCGTCTCCGGCGACACCTACGCGTACACCTTCACCTCACCCGTCGACACCACCCAGGGCCAGGTCGCCTTCCAGGCCGGTGGCAGCGCGGACGCCTGGCGGTTCTGCATGGACGACATATCGCTGCTCGGCGGTGTCCCGCCCGAGGTGTACCAGCCGGACACCGGACCGCGGGTCCGTGTCAACCAGGTCGGCTATCTGCCCTCCGGCCCCAAGGACGCCACCCTGGTCACCGATGCCACCGCGAAACTGCCCTGGCAGCTGAAGGACGCCGACGGTGTGACGGTCGACCACGGCTGGACCGTGCCGCGCGGGGTCGACGTCTCCTCCGGGCAGAACGTCCACTCGATCGACTTCGGCGACTACCGCAGGCCGGGCAAGGGCTTCACGCTGGTCGCCGACGGGGAGACCAGCCGCCCCTTCGACATCGGCAGCGGCGCCTACGAGCAACTGCGCCTCGACTCGGTGAAGTACTACTACACGCAACGCAGCGGCATCGCGATCCGCGACGACCTGCGTCCCGGCTACGGCCGGGCCGCCGGGCACCTCGACGTGGCGCCGAACCAGGGCGACGCCCACGTGCCCTGCCAGCCCGGCGTGTGCGACTACACGCTGGACGTCACCGGCGGCTGGTACGACGCCGGTGACCACGGCAAGTACGTCGTCAACGGCGGCATCGCCACCTGGGAGCTGCTGAGCACCTACGAACGCGAAAAGCTGGCCCGCACGGGGGAGCCGGGGAAGCTGCGGGACGGCAGCCTCGCCATCCCGGAGAGCGCGAACAAGGTGCCCGACATCCTCGACGAGGCCCGCTGGGAGCTGGAGTTCCTGCTGAAGATGCAGGTGCCCGACGGGCAGCCGCTCGCCGGCATGGCCCATCACAAGATCCATGACGCGCAGTGGACGGGACTGCCCCTGCTGCCCAGTGACGACCCGCAGAAGCGCGAACTGCACCCGCCGTCCACCCAGGCGACCCTCAACCTGGCGGCGACGGCAGCCCAGGCGGCCCGCCTCTACCGCCCCTACGACCGCGCCTTCGCGGCGAAGGCCCTCACGGCGGCCCGCAAGGCCTGGTCGGCGGCGCTCGCGCACCCGACCATGTACGCCTCCGCCAGTGACGGCACCGGAGGTGGCGCCTACGACGACACCAATGCGACGGACGAGTTCTACTGGGCGGCGGCGGAGCTGTATCTCACCACCGGCGAGAAGGAGTTCGCCGACTACGTGCGCAACTCCCCGCTGAACACCGCCGACATCTTCGGCCCGCTCGGCTTCGACTGGGGAAGGACCGCGGCAGCGGGCCGCCTCGACCTGGCGACCGTGCCCAGCAAACTGCCGGGCCGGGACAAGATCCGCCAGTCCGTCGTCAAGGGCGCCGAACGCTACCTGGCCACGTTGAAGTCACAGCCGTACGGCATGCCCTACGCGCCCGACGACAACGTCTACGACTGGGGCTCCAGCCACCAGATCCTCAACAACGGGGTGGTCCTGGCGACGGCGTACGACATCACCGGAGCCTCGAAGTACCGGGACGGCGCGGTGCAGACCATGGACTACATCCTGGGCCGCAACGCGCTGAACATCTCGTACGTCACCGGCTACGGCGAGGTCAACTCCCACAACCAGCACAGCCGTTGGTACGCCCACGAGCTCGACCCGAAGCTCCCGAACCCGCCGCGCGGAACCCTGGCGGGCGGGCCGAACTCGTCCATCCAGGATCCCTACGCACAGAGCAAGCTCCAGGGCTGTGTCGGGCAGTTCTGCTACATCGACGACATCCAGTCCTGGTCGACCAACGAGACGGCCATCAACTGGAACGCGGCCCTGGCCCGGATGGCGTCGTTCGTGGCGGACCAGGGCTGAGACCCGTCAGGGCTGCGGCTCGCGCTCCACGAGCTCGGGCCGCGGCTCGTGTTCCACGAGTTCGCCCTGCTGCCGGTGGGCGGTGAGGGTGTGCAGCTCGGCCTGATCGAGCGGCTGGTGCACCTCGACGTACTCGCCGTGCGGCAGCCGCTTGATCACACCGGTCTCCCGGCCGTGCAGCACCAGCTCCGCGTCCCGCAGTTGCAGGCCCAGACAGATGCGGCGGGTGACGACGAAGACGACCACCGGGAGGACGAACACCGCCCCGCGGACCGTCCAGGTGACCGTGTTGATCGACAGGTGCAGACGGGTGGCCACGATGTCGTTGCCGCCACCCGCCAGCAGGATCAGATACAGGCTGATCCAGGCCGCGCCGATCGCGGTGCGGACCGGGCGGTTGCGCGGGCGGTCCAGGAGGTGGTGCTCGCGTTTGTCGCCGGTCGCCCGCGCCTCCAGGAACGGGTAGATCCCGATGAGGACGAGGAGCAGCGGGAAGACCACGACCGGTATCAGCACGCCGAGCACCAGCGTGTGACCCCACAGAGTGATCTCCCAGCCCGGCATCACCCGGACCAGGCCCTCCGCGAAGCCCAGGTACCAGTCGGGCTGCGCGCCCGTGGAGACCTGGTCGGGGCGGAAGGGGCCGTACACCCAGACCGGGTTGATCGTCGCCACCGCCGCGACGATCGCCAGCGCGCCGAAGACCAGGAAGAAGAAGCCGCCCGCCTTCGCCAGGTACACCGGCATGAACGGCGTTCCGACGACGTTGCGTTCGGTGCGGCCCGGGCCCGCGAACTGCGTGTGCTTGTGGTACACGACCAGGATGAGGTGCGCCACGACGAGCGCGGCCATGATGCCGGGGATCAGCAGGATGTGCAGCGAGTAGAAGCGGGCCACGATGTCGTGGCCCGGGAACTCGCCGCCGAACAGGAACATCGACAGATACGTCCCGACGACCGGCACCGACAGCAGCGCGCCGTTGACGAAGCGCAGGCCGGTGCCCGACAGCAGGTCGTCCGGCAGCGAGTAGCCGAACAGGCCCTCGAACAGGCCGAGGATCAACAGCAGCCAGCCGAACAGCCAGTTGACCTCACGGGGCTTGCGGAACGAACCCGTGAAGAAGTGCCGCATCATGTGCGTCAGCATCCCGGCGACGAACACCAGCGCCGCCCAGTGGTGCAACTGCCGGATCAGCAGCCCGCCCCGCACGTCGAAGCTGATGTGCAGCGTGGAGGCGTACGCCTCGGACATCCGCACGCCGTTGAGCGGGACATAACTGCCGTGGTACGTCACCTCGTTCATCGACGGATGGAAGAACAGGGTGAGATACACGCCGGTCAGGACCAGCACGACGAAGCTGTACAGGCAGATCTCGCCGAGCAGGAACGACCAGTGGTCGGGGAACACCTTGCGCAGGTACTTCCTGCCCAGCGAGTGGATGCCGAGGCGTCCGTCGAGCCAGTCGGCGACGCGCTCGCCCCGGCCCGCTGTCTCGGTGGCGGTCACTCGTCCTCCTCGTCGTCGTCCCTGTGCACGTGCGTGAGCTTGTCGGGGTTGCTGACGATGTAGACGCCGTTCACCCGGTCGCCCTCGGGCGTGAGGTCCATGACCATCACGGCGTACGGCGAGTCTCCCTCGAACAGCACCGCGGCGTCGTCGCCGTTGACCCGGCGGTAGCGCAGGTCGAGCCGCTGGGCGCCGCGCCGCGCCGCGTACGAGGTGATCAGGCGGACCGCCTTGTCCCGGCCGTGCACCGGGCGCAGCCCCGCCGGCCTGCGATTGCCGCCGCCGTCCGTCCACACCGTGACGTCCGGCGCCAGGATCTCCATCAGCTCGGCGATGTCCCCGCCGAGCGCGGCCCGCACGAACCGCTCGGTCGCCTCCTGCCGGACGCGCGGATGCGCCCGGTAGCGCGGCCGGCGGGCGAGCACATGGTCCCGGGCGCGATGCGCCAGCTGCCGTACGGCCGCCGGGCTGCGGCCGATGACGTCGGCGATCTCGGTGTGGGCGTAGCCGAAGACCTCGCCCAGGACGAACACCGCGCGTTCCAGCGGGGTCAGCGCCTCCAGGACCACCAGCATCGCCAGGGACACCGACTCGCCCCGCAGGACCGGGTCGTCGGCGCCCGCGTCGTCGGCGACCAGGGGCTCGGGCAGCCACGGGCCGACATACGTCTCGCGGCGGCGGGCGATCACGGCCTGCCGCCGCAAGGCCTGGTTGACGGCGATCCGGACCAGATAGGCGCGCGGGTCGGCGATCCCGCCGACACCCCGACCGGACCACGCCAGCCAGGTCTCCTGCAGCACGTCCTCGGTGTCGGCGACGCTGCCCAGCATGTTGTAGACGAGGCTGAACAACAGCTCCCGATGGTTCACGAAGACATCGGTCGCCTCGTCGGCGACTGGTCTTCCGGTGCTGTGCGTCATGTGTGGGCCTCCCCGGTGCCGCGCTCACTACTTCGAGGGCCGGGAGGGGGCCGAATGTGACATGGAACGGCAGTGATGTGACCTACGTCTCAGCATCGCATCCGCGAGGCCCAGGGCTGCCCGAGCCGCACATCGGGCGGAGCGCTCACGCGTCGTGGAAGACGATGCCCAGTGCATGGCGCCGGCCTGAGCGGACGGTGCTCACGCCGTGCCGCATCGCTCCGGCCGACCAGCCACGTTTGGTGCGCACCGGTCGGTCCCGGGTGGTGAAGACCAGCCCATGGCCCTGCCGGAGCGCGGCCGCGGTGCCCCGGGACTGGGCCCGCGGCCGCTGCTCGACCATCAGGAACTCGCCGCCGGTGTAGTCGCTGCCGTACTCGTCGAGGCCGACGACCACCTGGAGCGGGAAGATCTTCTCGCCGAACACATCACGGTGCAGGGCGTTCCAGTCGCCCTCGGTGTAGCGCAGCAGGATCTGCGCCGAGCGGTCCTGTCCGGCCGCGTGACAGGCCTCCAGCCACTCGTCGAGGGCGTCGGGCCACGGAGCCGGACGGTCGAGGCGGGCCGCCCAGTCCCGCGCGATCGGCAGCAGCCGCGGGTAGAGGGCGGCCCGCAGGGCGGCCACCGGGGCCGGCAGGTCGTGGGTGAAGTAGCGGTACTCGCCGGAACCGAAGCGGTGCCGTGCCATGTCGACCGTGGTCCTGAACAGCTCCGGCTTCTCGTACAGCGCGGCCAGGTCGCGGCACTCGGCGGGCGTCAGCAGCGGCCCCGTCTGGGCGCTGCCATGGACGTCCAACTCGGCGGCGACGGCCGCCCATTCGGTGCCGGCGACCCGTGTGCGGGCCTGAGCCTCGGTGAGCGTCACGACATCTCCTCCCGTCACCCCAGCATCGGCTGCAGCGCACCCTCGAGGGTGAGCAGCCGCACCTTCTTCTCCACGCCGCCCGCGTACCCGCGCATCGAACCGTCGGCGCCGACCACACGGTGGCAGGGGCGGACGATCAGCAGCGGATTCGCGCCGATCGCGGCGCCCACGGCACGGATCTCGCTCCGCGGTACACCGAGCCGGGCGGCCAGCTCCCCGTACGTCGTCGTGGTGCCGTACGGGATCTCGTCGAGCGCCCGCCACACCCGCTGCTGGAAGCCGGTCCCCGCGGGGGCGAGGCTCAGGTCGAAGCGGGGGAGCCGGCCCGTGAAGTAGGCGGAGAGCTGTCGGGCGGCCTCCCCGAACGCCCCGTCGTCGCGCCGCCAGTCGGCACCGACGACGGGCGCGTTGCGCTGCCCCGGCAGGGACAGGGAGGTGAGGGTCGTGCCCTCGCCCACCAGCAACAGCTCACCCACCGGACTGTCGATCTTCGTGTACGTCGTCATGGCTTCAGTCTGCTGCGCCGCGCCGCCGGGAACCGGCGGGAAACGGACATGGCCCTCAGTCGGGTCCCGAGACCTGGAGGTACCGGAGAAAAGCTGCTGTGACCAGCGGCTATTTACGAGTGAGTACCTCGGCGGTACCGTGAAGGCATGCCAGCCCTGAATGTCGAGTTCAGCGACCGCGAACTAGAGGACCTGCGGCAGATCGCCAAGGAGCGCGGTACGTCGATGAAGGCCCTTGTGCGCGAGGCGGCCGCGGCGGACATAGCCCGGCACCGCGCGCTGCAGGAGGGCGCGGAGGCGTTCCGCCGCTTCTTCGCCTCCCACGCCGACGAGTTCGCCGCCGCCTTCCCCGACGACGAACCCGCCCACGCCGGCGAGGGGCGGGTCGCCTGACCGATGGCACCCGTCATCCATATCGACGTGCCCTGGCTGCTTCAGCGCCATGAAGAGGTCCTGCCGGACCAGCCCACCATCAACGACTTCTCCGCGCTGGTCGCCGCCGTCGCCCGCCACCGCGTGGACCCGCCCCGCCTCGGCGTGGACTCCGACCCTGCCTGGCGGGCCGCTGCACTGCTGCACACCCTCGCCCTGCTCAAGCCGCTGCCCTCGGCCAACGCCCGCTTCGCCTGCGCGACAGCCGTGGCGTACATGTTCGTCAGCGACGTGGGCATCGACCCGCCCTACGGCGCCCTCGTCGACCTCGCCCGCGATCTGATCTCAGGGAAGGCCGATGTCTACGGCGCGGCCGACCGGCTGCGCTCCTGGCAGATCTGAGGGCCGCCGACCGAGGTCTTGACGACCCGCCCCCGGGGCCGCCGACCGAGGGCGGGAGGAACAAGGCCGGCGGCCCGTGCGGCGCAGGAGAGCCGCCGTCCTGCGCAGGGCCTCCGAGAAGGGCCGCTACCCAGTGCACTACGGGGTGGTGCGCGCCGGGAGCGTGCGCGGTGCTCCGGCGCGTGCGCCTGTTTCACACGGGGCGCATGGAAAGACGAAAGCTCGTGCGTGCAAGGCGAGTTGTCGCCGTTTCTGACGGCCTTTCAAAGAGGCAGATGTTGCCCAAGTGCCTTGTTGGTCATGAGTGCGTTGTGCAAGGGTGAACTACCCGTGCGGGGGGTGCAATGGCCGGGTGTCGATCGGCCAATCGGAAAACCGGGCCGGACGGACCTACCTGAATTCACGCCCTCCCGTGTGTCCCATGCGTGTGGGAAGGAATCCGCTCAGTGCCCACCCCCCACCCACCTCGTCCCCCTTACCCGCCCCCCGGCGGTGCTCCCGGAGAATCCGACGAGAACCTCGCCACCCGGCTCAGGGGCCGTCCCGACGGCGAGGTCGCCCAATCCGTCGCGCTGCTGATGGCGCGGCACTGGCAGCCCGCCCGCGACTACGCGGCGATCTGCCTGGCCTCCCCGGCCGACCTCGCCTCCATGGTGACGGCGTCCGCCTTCCACCAGGTCCTGGACCGGCTGGCGCTGGGCGAGGCCGCGCTCGCGCTGCGGCCCCGGATTCTGGTGGCCGTACGCGAGACGGTCCGCGTGTGGTCCGCCGAGGACCGGATATCCAGTGTTCTGCCGGAGTTGCAGAACCCCTCCGGAGGCCGCGGTATACGGACGGCGAAGTCCATGACCCCAGAAAACCGCAGGCTCGCCGAACGGTCTTTCCAGGCCCTTCCCGGACTCTCCCGGTGCTTGCTCTGGCACACCGAGGTCGAAGCGGAGTCCATAACCGTTCCCGCCGGTCTGCTCGGCATGGATACCGACACCGCGTCGGCGGCACTCGAACAGGCGCGTGATAAATTCCGCGAGGGTTGTGTACATGCCCATCGGGAACTCGCGCCGAGCAAGGATTGCCGGTTCTACAACCGTCTCCTCGACGTTCCGATTCGCCGGGGCGGGGCTCTGCTGCCGGATGTCCAGCAGCATCTGGCGGAGTGCCGTTACTGCCGTTCCGCCGCTGAACAACTCAGTCATTTCGAGGGCGGGTTGGGGGTACTCCTCGCCGAGGCGGTGCTCGGCTGGGGCGCCCGCCGCTACCTGGACTCCCGTCCCGGGCGTGCGCCGCGGGAAACGCGCGCGAGCGGCTCCGCCCGGCACGGCAGCGGGCGTCCGCGCATCCTGCCCCGCATCCCGCTGCCCGGACGCCGGCCGTCGGGCGGGCCGCGGAACTCGCGGGCGCTGCTGACCGGGGTGGGTGTCGTCTCCGCCGGGCTGATCGCCGCTCTGGTCGCGGCCGGCCTGTGGTCCCACGACGACGGCGTCGACCCGGCCGCCTCCACCAGTGCGGGCGGCGGCACGGCGCCGGGCATCGGCTCCCAGTCGTCACCCGGAGCGACCCGACTCCCCACGGTTCCGGGGCAGTCGAGACTCCGGAATGCGGGCGCCGACCTCTGCCTCGACATCACCGGCACGGTCAAGGCCGGCGCCGGGACCCACCTGGCGGCGTGCTCGGACTCCGACACCCAGCAGTGGTCGTTCGACAAGGACGGTCTGCTGCGCAGCGCCGCCGACCCCGGCCTGTGCCTGGACTCGCACGTGGACGCCGGCGTGGCCGTCCTCGGCAAGTGCGCCGCCGAGAAGGACAAGCGGGGCGCGGACGTGCGCTACGACCTCACCGTGCAGGGCGAGTTGCTGCCCCGCTGGGACGAGCGGCTCGCCCTCGCCGCCCCCGCGGAGGAGCCGGGCGCGGACATCGTCGCCAAGGCCCGCGACGGCTCGCCGGCGCAACGGTGGGTGAGCGCCCGATAGCTCGGGGGTCGGGATTTCTGGCGGCTGCGGGTGCGTCGGGAAGGGTGGCGTCTAGCTCACGACGTCCCGCGGTCGCCTTCCCGCCAGGAAGTCGGCGACGTTCTGCACGGCGGCCAGGGCGATGCGGATCAGGGTTTCGCGGGTCACCCCGCCCACGTGCGGCGAGAGCACCACGTTCGGTGACTTGAGCAGGCGCAGGGCCGGGGTGGGCGGTTCGGGGTCGAAGACGTCGATGCCCGCCCCGGCCAGGGCGCCCTTCTCCAGCGCGTCCGCGAGGGCGTCCTGGTCGATGAGGGCGCCCCGCGCGGTGTTGATCACGAACGCCGACGGTTTGAGAAGGGCGAGCCGCTCGGCGTCGAGCAGCTGCCGGGTCTCGGCGGTGAGCGGCGCGTGCAGGGAGACGTAGTCGGCGGTCCGCAGAAGCTCGTCGAGCGGGACATGGCGGGCCCCGCCGAGCCGGGTCTCCGTCTCCTCGGGCAGCCTGCGGCGACCGGCGTAGACGATGTTCATGTCGAACGCGACCGCACGGCGGGCCACTTCCTGCCCGATGCCGCCGAGTCCGACGATGCCGAGCGTCTTGCCGCACAGTTCGGTGAGGGAGCGCTGCAGTCGGGGCAGCGCCCAGTCCGCCTCGACGAGCGCCGTGTGCGCGGGGATCAGCTGCTTGGCCAGCGCCAGCATGAGGGCGAAGGTCTGCTCGGCCACGTTCTGCGACTCGGCGCCGCTGGAGCCGATGTTGCACACCAGTACGTCCCGGGCGCGGGCCGCGTCCACGTCGACGTACTCGAAGCCGTGGCTCGCGCACTGCACCAGCTTCAGGTCCGGTGCGGCGGCGAGGTGCCCGGCGGTGACGGGGGAGAGCGCCGTGATGATCACGTGTGCGGTGCGGAGGGCGGCCGGGTCCTCGTCGGCCGACTCGACGACGGTGACGTTCGCCTCGCCGGGAAAGAGCGTGGCGAGTCCGGCGCCCGCGGTGCGGCCCCCGACGTGCGGGGCGATGACGGCGAGGATGTTCTTCGGGGCCGTCATGCGGATTCCTCGACGAGGTCGGCGGGGCCGATCGTGGCGGGCGTGGCGTGTCCGGCCAGGGCGAGCGTGAGGTCGAACTCGGCGAGCAGACAGCGGATCACATGCTCGACGCCCGGTCGTCCGTCGAGACCGAGCCCGTACACATACGGCCGCCCCAGCAGCACCGCCCGCGCGCCGAGCGCGAGTGCCTTGAAGACGTCGTCGCCGGTGCGCACGCCGCTGTCGAACAGGACCGTCAGCCGGTCGCCGACCGCCTCGGCCACCCGGGGCAGGGCGTCGGCGGCCGCGACGGAGCCGGCCACCTGGCGGCCGCCGTGGTTGGAGACGACCACGCCGTCCATTCCGGCGTCGGCGGCCAGCCGGGCGTCGTCCGGGTGCAGGATGCCCTTGAGGACGATCGGACCGTCCCAGTTCTCCCGCAGGAAGGCCAGGTCCGGCCAGGTCTTGCCGGGGTCCGCGAACATGCCGACGAAGTGCAGCACGGCCGCGTTCGGGTCCTCGTGCACCGGCTTGGCGAGACCCGCCTGGAAGGCCGGGTCGGAGAAGTAGTTCGCGGTGCCGACGCCGTGCAGGAAGGGCAGATAGGCCTGGTCGAGGTCGCGGGGCCGCCAGGCCAGCAGCGGTGTGTCGAGGGTGACGAGCAGCGCGGTGAACCCGGCGGCCTTCGCCCGGTTGAGGAAACTCCGCGTCACCTCACGGTCCTTGGCCCAGTACAGCTGGAACCAGCGCTCCGCGTCGCCCATCGCCTCCGCGACCTGCTCCATCGGCGTGCTGGACGCCGAGGACAGGATGTATGGCACGCCCTGCGCCGCGGCGGCCCGGGCGGCCGCGCCCTCGGCGTCCGGGTGCATGATCGACAGCACGCCGACCGGCGCCAGGGCCAGCGGAGCGGGCAGCGCGCGGCCCAGCACCTCGACGGACAGATCCCGCTCGTGCACGTCCCGCAGCATCCGCGGCACGATCCGGCGCCGCCCGAGCGCCGCCCGGTTGGCGCGCGCCGTGCTGCCGTCGCCCGCACTGCCCGCGACATAGCCGACGGGACCCGGGCCGAGCCGCTGCTCGGCCAGTTCCTCCAGCCGGGTCAGATCGGTGGGCAGCCTCGGTACGGCGCCCGACATCCCGCCCAGATAGATCTCGTACTGGAAGTCCGCCCAGTGCTTGGCCATGGGTAGTCCCGCTCCTCGTCGCTGAGTACGCGTTGCACCCCGACGATACTGGCGAGTAAGCGCAGGTCCGCCCACCGGGGTGGAACGGTGGCACGAAGTGCGTCACGCCCGCAGCGTGGTGGAAGGGCCCGTCGGCGCGCCCTCCTCAACTCCCGCTCCGGTCCCCGTGATCGGCGGCACCGGCACCTCGACGGTGCGTGCCAGCCGCGCGCCCTGCGGCCCGTACACCGCACGCGGCTCGGGGAAGATCCGCAGCAGCGCCAGATACAGCACGGCGGCCACCACCAGCGACAGCGGCAGGCTGATGTCGATGCCGTTCGCGAGATCGCCCAGCGGGCCCACGAACTGGCCCGGGATGTTGGTGAACAGCACGCCGACCAGCGCGGACACCCACCACGCGGTCATGCCCCGCCAGTTCCAGCCGTGCGCGAACCAGTAACGGCCGCCGCGCTGACGGCGGTTGAAGACCTGGAGGGCCTCCGGGTCGTACCAGCCGCGCCGGGTGAAGAAGCCCAGCATCATGACGACCATCCACGGCGTGGTGCACGTGATGATCATCGTGGCGAAGGTGGAGATGGACTGGACGAGGTCCAGCCCGAACCGGCCGATGAAGATGAACGCGATCGACAGCACGCCGACCAACACCGTCGCCTGCACCCGCGACAGCCGCGGGAACACGGAGGAGAAGTCGAGCCCGGTGCCGTAGAGCGAGGTCGTCCCCGTCGACATGCCGCCGATCAGGGCGAGCAGACACACCGGCAGGAAGTACCAGGTCGGCGAGATGGCGAGCAGCCCGCCCACGAAGTCGGGAGCGGTGGGGTCGACATACTTCGGGGCCTTGGCGGCGATGATGCTCGCGGTCGCCAGACCGAAGACGAACGGCAGCAGCGTCGCGAGCTGCGACAGGAACGCGGCGCCGATCACCCGGCGGTGCGGGGTGCTCGCCGGGATGTAGCGCGACCAGTCGCCGAGAAACGCCCCGAACGACACCGGGTTGGACAGCACGATCAGTGCCGCGCCGATGAACGACGGCCAGAACAGGGACCTGGTCGCCGCGTCCGCCGTGTCGGTGAAGACACCTGCGTACGACGGGTCGAAGTCACCGGCGAAGGCGATCGCGCCGAGCAGGAACAGGACGGTCGCCGAGGCCACCGCGACCTTGTTGACGAACAGCATGAACCGGAAGCCGTACACGCACACCGCGAGGACCAGGCCGGCGAACAGCGCGTACGCGACGACGTAGGAGAGGTTGCTGCGCTCGAGGCCGAAGAGCCGGTGCGCGCCGCCGACCAGGGCGTCCCCGGAGCTCCACACGGAGATCGAGAAGAAAGCGACCGCGGTGAGCAGCGACAGGAACGAGCCGACCACCCTGCCGTGCACGCCCAGGTGCGCGGAGGAGGAGACGGCGTTGTTGGTGCCGTTGACCGGGCCGAACACCGCCATCGGGCACAGGATCAGCGCGCCCGCGAGGACGCCGAGGAGGGTGGCGGCGAGGCCCTGCCAGAAGGAGAGACCGAAAAGGATCGGGAAGGCGCCCAGGACACAGGTGGAGAAGGTGTTGGCGCCGCCGAAGGCGAGCCGGAACAGGTCGAGCGGGCTCGCGGTGCGGTCCGCGTCGGGGATGCGCTCGACGCCATGGGCCTCGACCTCGGTGAGGGGCGGCGGCGTGCTGGGGGAGTCGGACGACTGCGCGGACAAGGTGGCTCCAGCGGGGGCGGGACGGTGGAGCGCGTTGTGGCGCGGCGGGGCGGACGGCCGGTCGTCGCCGCGGGGGTGTGCGGCGGGCAGGGCGGCCGTCCTCTCGGCGGTCTGCCGACCGTAAGGCGGTGTGCAAGGCCCGCACCAGAGGACGGTTCATCCATCTTTTGCGCGGCGAATGTGCGAATCCTCCATCATTCGTCGTCGGCCGGTGTGTCCGTCGGGGGGTCCGTGGCGGCGTCGTGCGGTTCCGTGTCGGGACCCTGGGCCCGCACCCGCTGGACGTGCTCGAGGGATGCGCGCAGCTCGGCGAGCCAGTCGTCGGTGTGCCGCTGGACCAGACGGACACACCAGGCGAGGGCGTCGCTGCGGCTGCGGGCGACCCCGCCGGCGATCAGGGTGTCGAGCACCTGGCGCTCCGGCTGGCGCAGCCGGGTCATCACCGGCGCGGCCACGTGTGTGAACAGGGCGCGCTTCCCACCGCATTCCACGCCCCAGGACACCTTCCGGCCGAAGCGGTGCTCGGCCTCGCGGGCCACCTCGATGCGCGCCTGTCGGGTGCGCTCCCGGAACTCCTGGATCCTGCCCTGGACGGCAGCCTCCCGTTCGGCGTCCGAAGCGCCCTCGGCGAGCCGGGGCGCGGGGATGCGGCCGATCACGGTGATCTCCTCGCGGTCGACCGTGAGTTCGGCCGGCTCCTCGAAGAGGTCCTCGGGCAGCCGACCTGCGAACCAGCCGCGCAGCTTCTCTCGTTGCTCAGTCGTAATCATGTAATGACGATTACTCGACGAGACCATGAACGCAAGCGGACGCGGAGGAGTCCGCCGACAGCTCAACCGGAATGTTTCAGGCCTATTAACGAAGCGTAGGAAATCGGCCACTTGGCTGCTTCGGGCGATCAAGAACCGCTCAGTTCTGGGGTTCATACGGTCGAACTCTGTGACTTCGCGCCACTGATTCAACACGCAAGGTTACTGAAACGCATGGGGTCGAGGTGTTTTTCCGCGGCGGACTCGGCAGACTCGCGCTCGCCGGTCCGGCACCAACCCGGAACGGGCCGGCACACCCTCGAATCCTGCGGAAGGATGCACACAATGCGGAACACCGCGCGCTGGACAGCCACCCTCGCCCTCACGGCCACCACCGTCTGCGGACCCCTGACCGGGGCCGCGCTCGCCGCCCCGGCCGCCGCCCCCGCCTCGCTCTACGCCCCCTCGGCCCTGGTGCTCACCGTCGGCCACGGCGCAACCGCGGCCGCCGCGACCCCGCTGCGGGCCGTCACCCTGAACTGCGCCCCGACGGCCTCCGGAACCCACCCGGCCCCGGCTCTCGCCTGCGCAGAACTGCGCGGGGTCGCCGGTGACATCGACTCCCTGAAGGCGCGGGACGACGTGATCTGCAACAAGCTGTATGACCCGGTCGTCGTCACGGTCGACGGTGTCTGGCAGGGCAAGCGCGTCTCCTACGAGCGGACCTTCGGCAACGAGTGCGTGAAGAACTCCTACGGGACCAGCCTCTTCGCGTTCTGACAGACCGGGATCGCGGAGTCCTCGTGCACACCTGAAGAGGCACGCAGCTGGGGAGTGCGAGTCCCTTGTCGCGGGTACCCGTCGATCTCGCACCAGGGGTCGGCAGGGCGGAGTGGGGCCGCCCGCCGACTCCTGGCATCAGTTCCGCCCCTCCCCGGGGATCGCGGGGAGGGGCGGAAAGCGTCCCAGCAGTCCCGCACCGCCCAGCAGCCGGCGGATGCCGGGTGCGTCGGAGACGATGCGCAGCCGGCCGCCGCGCTCCCGGGCCCGTGACTCGGCCCGGCACAGTACACGCAGTCCCGAGCAGTCGAAGAACTCGACCTGCCGCAGGTCGACCAGCACATCCGGCACCGGCCGCGCAGTGGCCGCGTCCAGGTGTTCCTGAAGGAACTCCGCAGTCGCCAGATCGATCTCACCCGTGACCGTGACCACGGTGAACCGGCCGCCCACCCGAGTGCGGGCATGAGGGTTCGCCACGGGCGGTTCGGAAGCGAGGTCGTCGGTATGCGGCGTCATGTCCGCTCCACCTAGGCAAAGGGCGCATTCGGTCTCGGAGTTACCCCGACCGGCGGGGGAGCATCCCCGACACGCCGAGCGCAAGATCTGGTTCACTCGACCTAGTGAATCGCGGTGGAGGTGCTTGACAATTTGCGCGCGCAACGGCTGAAGGGTTCTGGTTCAGGGCGTCGGGGCCGCGATGCGCAGGGGCACGGGATCGGGGGACGGATGCACCTCGTCAAGATTGTTGATCTTCGTCCACCAGGATGTGCCGTCCTCGATCTGGCGCAGCAGGACGCCTTCACGGATCGCCCAGGGGCAGATCGTGACCACTCTGAGGCCGGTCAGCTTCATCGAGGTGTGGGCGACCACCGCGCCGGCCAGGCTCTGCTCGGCCCGCGGCGCGGAGATGCCGGGGAGCCGGGCGCGTTCGGCGGCGGGCAGCGCGGCCAGCCGGCCGACGGCGGCCCGTAGGTCCGAGCGCTTCAACCGCCGTTCCACGAACGGGCCGTGGCGCCCGGGCGGCGCTCCGCACAGCCGTCCCAGCTGCTGGAAGGTGCGCGAGGTGGCCACCGCCGTGCGCGGGCCCTCCCAGCGGATGCGGGCGGCGACGTCCCGCAGCTGGTGCCGGACCTTGCGGCGCAGAGCCCGCAGTTGCTCCTGTGCCGGCGGATCCTGCCCCTGGAAGAACTCATGGGTGAGCCGTCCCGCGCCCAGCGGCAGCGAGGCCACGAAGTCCGGCAACCGGCCGCGTCCGAAGGCCACTTCGAGGGAACCGCCGCCGATGTCCAGCAGTGCGAGGGGCCCCGACCGCCAGCCCATCCAGCGCCGCGCCCCGAGGAAGGTCAGCTCGGCCTCGACCTCGCCGGGCAGCGTGCACAACCCGACCCCGGTGCGGGACCGGACCGTGCGCAGCACCTCCCGCCGGTTCGGAGCGGCACGCACCACGGCCGTCGCAAAGGCGAGCGGTGCGGACGCACCCCACCGGGCCGCGGTCCGGCTCGCGTCGGCGACCGCCCCGGCGATCCGGTCGATGTCCTCCTCGGGAATGCTGTTCCCCGGCCTCACGTGTTCCGACAGCCGCAGGCGCCACTTGGCGGTGTGGACCGGCAGCGGCACCCCGCCCTCGGCGTCCGCCACAACCAGTCTGACCGTGTTCGATCCCACATCCACCACGCTGATTCGCATGGGCCAGGGGGTACCCAATTCCGGGCCCGCCAACGCCCGTCAGTCACGGCGCCAGGGTGTCGTCCGAGGCCACCAGCCCGGCACCGCGCGCCGGTAGCGGGCGTAGTCGGCGCCGAAGCGGCGCATCAACGCGGGCTGCTCGTACCACCTTGCGAAGGCCCACATCGCCCCTCCCGCCAGGACGTCGTACCCGAACAGCACCGGCCGGGCGAGCAGCAGGCCCTGACCGCCGATCGCCGCGACCACCGCGACGTACATCGGATTGCGCACGTACCGGTACAGCCCGCCCACCACCAGCTGCTCGGTCGGCGCGACCGGCGCCGGTGTGCCCAACCCCTCGGTCAGGAAGCGCACGAAGGCCGACAGCAGGACGACCGCCCCCGCTGCCAGGGGCACCAGGCCGAGCACGCGTACCGGCAGCCACCAGTCGCCGGCCCGCCAGCCGGTCAGCCACCACGGCACCAGGACGACCACCGTGCCGGGTGCGAGGACGAGGAAGAGCGCGGACCCGAGTGCCGCCGCCGGTGTGCGCATACGGCCACCATGGCAGCGAAGAGGGCCGCCGTCTCCCTGCGGACGGCGGCCCCTCGGACCTGTGCGGCTCGAGCCGGTGCGGCTCAGGCAGGGTCGATCACATGTGGACGACCGGTGCGGCGTTCGCGTCCTGCTCCGGCACCCCGCGGCGGAAGAGCACGAAGGCGATCACGGCGCCGGCGGCGAACAGGCCCGCCGACCACCAGAAGGCGGTGGTGTAGCTTTCGATCGTCGCCTGGGCCTGCACCAGCTTGCTGGTCGCGTCCTTGCCGGCCAGGTAGTCGGTCGCGGCGCTCGCGGCGAGGGTGTTCAGCAGGGCCGTACCGATCGAACCGCCCACCTGCTGCATGGCGTTGACCGTGGCGGAGGCGACGCCCGCGTCCTCGGCGGCCACCCCGCCGGTGGCCAGCTGCATCGCCGCCGGCATCACCAGGCCGAGGCCCGCGCCGGTCACGATCAGCTGCGGCAGCACCGCGCTGACGTAGCTGGAGCCCACGCCGATCCCGGTCAGCCAGGCCATGCCGACCGCGGCGATCGCGAAGCCCAGCGGGACGACGACCTTCGGCCCGATCCGCGGCACCAGCGCCGTGGTGCCGAGCTGGGCCGCCACCATCAGCGCACCGACCATCGGCAGGAACGCCACACCGGTCTTCGTCGGGCTGAAGCCGAGGTTCAGCTGCAGGTAGTAGGTGAGGAAGAGGAACACGCCGAACATGCCGCCGCCGGAGATCAGCACGGCGAGGAACGAGGCCGCCCGGTTGCGGTCCAGCAGGATGCGCAGCGGCAGCAGCGGGTGCGCCGCCTTGGTCTGCCACCAGGCGAAGGCCGCCAGCAGCACACCGCCCGCGATCAGGAAGCCCCAGGTCAGGCCCGAACCCCAGTCGTGCGTCTCGGCGTTGGAGAAGCCGTAGACAAGGGAGAACAGACCGGCGGCGACCAGTAGCGTGCCCGGCACGTCCAGCTTGGAGTTCTCCGCGTCGCGGTGGTTGGTCAGCAGCAGCCAGCCGCCCACGAAGGCGAGGACGGCGATCGCGACGTTCACGTACAGCGTCCAGCGCCAGTCGAACGCGTCGGTCAGGACACCGCCGAGCAGCAGGCCCACCGCACCGCCGGCACCGGCGATGGCGCCGTAGACGCTGAACGCCCTGGCGCGCTCCCGGGCGTCGGTGAACGTCGTGTTCAGGAGGGAGAGCGCGGCCGGCGCGAGCAGTGCGCCGAAGGCTCCCTGCAGGGCACGCGCGGTGACCAGCATGCCGAAGCCGTTGGCGGCACCGCCGAGCGCGGAGACGGCGGCGAAGCCGACGACACCTATCAGGAAGGCGGTCTTGCGGCCGAAGAGGTCGGCGATCCGGCCGCCGAGCAGCAGCAGGGAGGCGAACGACAGCGCGTACGCGGTGACGATCCACTGCCGGTTGCCGTCGGAGAAGCCGAGGTCGGCCTGGGCCGAGGGCAGGGCGATGTTCACGATGGTGGCGTCAAGGACCACCATCAGCTGTGCGACGGCGACGACCGCGAGGATCCACCAGCGCTTCGACGAGGCGGCGGGCTCGGTCTCGACCCCCTCTCCGGGGGCGCTGTCGGTGAGGGTCTTCTGAGACATGGGGAACCACTCCAGGGAAGTCGTTCGGAGGTCTAGAACGAAACTGTTTCGTACACCAGGAGACTAGACCCCTCCTAGCGAAACGGCAACGTTTCGCTGGGTGTGGCCTCCGTCTCATGCACGACGGCACCGGACGATCACGAGGAACCCGCCGCGAAGGACTGATCCACCATGGCCGCTGAACTCACCGGCACCTATCTGACCCTGGACGACGGCCGCCCGGCCGTCCGCTTCAGCCGTACCTACGGCCACCCCGTCGAGCGGGTCTGGCAGTTCGTGACCGATGCCGGGGAACTCGCCCACTGGTTCCCCTCACGCGCCGAGATCGACCCCCGGCCAGGGGGCACGATCAACTTCAGCGGCGATCCGAACATGCCGGAGACCACGGGCCGGGTGCTCGCCCTCGACGAGCCGCGCCGCCTGTCCTTCGACTGGGGCGGCGACGAACTGCACTTCGACCTGGACGCGCTGGACGACAAGCGCACCCGCTTCACGCTCACCAACGTCCTCAAGTCCGCCGACACCGCCGCCCGCAACGGCGCCGGCTGGGAGGTGTGCCTGGCCGCCCTCGACGCGTGGGCGCAGGGGGAGCGGTTGGAGGGGCCGCACACCGGTGCGGGCGCCCGCTGGAAGGACTTCTACGAGGGGTACATCGAGGCCGGTGTGCCCTCAGGGGCGCCGGTGCCCGGCCTCGAGTGACGTTCTTCAGGAGCTCGAGCTCACGCCATCTGCCGCCGCACCAGCTCGTGCAGCCGCCCGCCCGTGTCGGCGAGCAGCTGCGCGGGTGGTCCCTGCTGGGCGACCTTGCCGTCCTCCATCACGATCACCCGGTCCGCGTCCAGGACCGTGGACAGACGGTGCGCGATGACGACGCGGGTGGCGTTGAGCGCCTTGGTCGACTCGATCACCGTGCGCTGCGTCTCGTTGTCGAGGGCGCTGGTGGCCTCGTCGAAGAAGAGGATCCGCGGCCGGCGGATCAGCGCCTGAGCGATCATGAGGCGTTGGCGCTGGCCGCCGGAGACGGCGCCACTGCCCTGGACGATCGTGTGCAGTCCCATCGGCATCCGCTTGATGTCCTCGGCGAGCCCCGCCATCTCGGCCGCCGCCATCGCCTCCTCCGGCGTGTAGGGCTCGGTGCCGCAGATGACGTCCAGGATGGAACCGGTGAACGGCTGCGCATGCTGCAGCACCACACCGCACTGCCGGCGCACCGCCGACTGGTCGAGCGCACCCAGGTCCTGGCCGTCGTACAGGACACTGCCCGAGACCGGCTTGTCGAAGCCGATCAGCAGCCTGAGCAGCGTCGACTTTCCGCAGCCGCTGGGGCCGACGATCGCCACGAACTCACCGGGGCGTATCTCGAACGACACGTCGTCCAGGACCAGCGGACCGTCGTCCGTGTAGCGGAAGGACAGCCGCCGGGCCTCGATCGCGCCGGACAGCGGGCCCGGCCGGGTGCTCGCCGTGCGCACCTCCGGCGTCGCCTCCAGCACCGGCTTGATCTCCTCGAACAGCGGCAGCGCGGCCACGGTCGAGACGAACGCGCTGGTCAGCTGGGTGACGGAGGTCAGCACCATCGTCACCGAGGTGTTGAAGGTCAAGAACGCGGCCGCCGACATCACCCCGCGCGCCGGTCCTGCCAGCAGCATGAACATCAGCAGGGTGCACAGCGGCAGATAGACCGCGCCCATCACCGTGGTGAGGTTCTTGATGCGGCCGACCTTCTGCTGCAGTTCACGGCTGCGGGCGAACTCCGAGGCCCAGGCCGCGTAGGCGTAGTTCTCGGCCGCCGCCACCCGCAGCTTCGGCAGACCGCGCAGGGTCTGGAAGGCCTGGTTGTTCAGCTTGTTGCTGAGCACGACGAGTTTGCGCTGCCAGCGCACCTGCCACAGGCCGAGGCCGAGGAAGACGCCCGCGATGACGACGAGCATGGCGATCGCCGCCAGCGCCATGGACGGGCTGTACCAGAACAGCAGCCCCAGGTTCATCGCGCCGACGGTCACCGACTGGACGATGACGGGCCCGAGCCCGGCCATCATCCGGCGGATCGAGCTGATGCCCATGGCCGCGCTCGCCAGCTCGCCGGTCGAGCGCTCGGTGAAGAACTTCGTCGGGAGCCTGAGCAGCCGGTCCCAGACGGCCGGCTGGAGCGTGGCCTCGATGCGGCCCTCCAGACGGAGGATGGTGAGGTTCTCCAGCAGCATGAAGGCCGCCGCCACGATGCTGGTGAGCATCACGGCCAGACAGACCTGCGCGATCAGGCCCGTCTGTGCCTTGGGGACGAACTCGCCCAGCACCTTGCCGGTCGCGATGGGCACCAGCGCGCCGATCACCACCGTCGCCAGACCGCTCAGCAGCAGGTTGGTCAGGTCGCCGCCGGTGCCGCGCATGCTGAACCGCAGCAGCCGCAGGGGGCTCAGGGTCCGTTCGGGCAGAGGGCGGTAGAACATCACCGCGCGCGGCTCGAACTCCTCCGCGTTGTCCTTCTCGATCGGCGTCTCACGCCCGGTCGCCGGATGGACCGCGACATAGCCGCCGCGCCGCCACAGCAGCGCGACCGGCGCACCCGACAGCGCCCGGTGGCCCACCAGCGGGCCGATGTTGTCCCGCCACCAGCGTCCGTCAAGGCGTACCGCCCGGGTGCGCACGCGGGAGGCGATCGCCACCAGCTCCACCGGATCCAGGCGCTCGCTCTCGGTGCCGCTCTGCGCGGGTTCGGCAAGCGTGATCCCGGCCGCCTCCGCCACCAGCTTGCAGGCCGCGTACGAGGCGTCCGCGTCTGCGGCCGTGGTGCGCTTGCCGGACGACTTGCCGATGGAGGCCAGCAGGGTGCGGTCGGCCTGGGCGCGGACCGCCTCGCCGGCCTTGATGCCGGCGGCCGTCCGGGTCTCGTGGGTGCGCTCCAGCTGCTCGATCCAGCGGTCCAGCGTGGTCAGCAGGCGGTACTGCTGGTCGACCATGGACTGCCAGACCGCGGGGTCCATCAGCAGGTCGGCGGCGGCCTCGGCGCCGTACAGGGAGCCGTACTGGACGCTGCCGGGCGGCACCTGCATCCAGAACACGTCGTCGTCGGTCACCTCGGCGGCCGAGCCCTCGGTCGCCATCGGCGCCTGGAAGAGGACGGACAGGCTGCGGCCGACGCCGAGGGCGAGTGCGTACTCGAGGGGGCTGGTCGTCGGCGGGACGTACTGGGCGTTGCCGTACTCGTCGTAGGACCAGGTCTGGGTGTCGGCCGTCTGGTACAGCTCGCGCAGGCCGATGCGGTGCACCACACAGTCGCGCAAGGGGCGGGCGACCAGGGTGTGCTGGGGGCCGGGGACCGGGCCAAGGATCAGCGAGCCCGCCTCCAGGCGGCCGAGGTGGTGCCAGTGGCCCTGCTGCACGGCGTCCACCGCGAACAGGTCGAGGCTGCCGGCCGCCACCAGCCACAGCACCTGCGGGCCCTCCAGATCGAGCCGGGTCAGGCCCGAGCAGTCGACATAGCTGCCCATGGAGCCGAGGGCGCCGAGCACCAGGTCGCCTTCGTGTGCGGTCGTCATCTCATCGCTCCCTGACCAGCGCCGCGTACGCGCCGCCGCGCGTCACCAGGTCCTCGTGCCGCCCGCGTTCCACGATCGTGCCGTGCTGCAGTACGACGATCTCGTCGCTGTCGCGCACCGTGCTGAGCCGGTGCGCGATCACCACGCACGCGCAGCCGCGCCTGCGCAGGTTGTCCATCACGAACTGCTCGGTCTCCGCGTCCAGGGCGCTGGTGACCTCGTCCAGGACCAGGATGCTGGGGCGGCGCACCAGCGCGCGGGCGATCTCCAGGCGCTGGCGCTGCCCGCCGGAGAAGTTGCGGCCGTCCTGCTCGACCTTGCTGTGGATGCCGCCCGGCCTGCGCGTCACGACGTCGTAGAGCGCGGCGTCGCGCAGCGCGTCGACGACCGCGTCGTCCGGGATGGACGGGTCCCACAGCGCCACGTTGTCGCGGACCGTGCCCTCGAACAGGAAGACCTCCTGGTCGACGAAGGAGACCGAGGCGGCGAGCGCGCCGCGCGGGATGTCGTCCAGGCGCTGTCCGTCGATGCGGATCACACCCTCCCAGGGGGTGTACAGCCCCGAGATCAGCCGGGAGACCGTGGACTTGCCGCTTCCCGAGCCGCCGACCAGCGCGACCTGCTGGCCGGGGCCGACCGTCAGGTCGAAGCCGGTGAGCAGGGGCTTGTCGAGCGGGTTGTAGCCGAAGGTGATGTTCTGCAGCTCGACATGGCCGTGCAGACGGCGCGTGGAGTCGCCGGCGCCGGGGCGGCCGTAGAGCGGGTCGGCCTGGAAGTTCTCGACGTCCTTGAGGCGGGCCACGTCGGCTGCGAAGTCCTGGATGCGGCCCGCGACGCCGTTCAGCCGGGTGATCGGCGCGGTGAAGCGGGTGACCAGGGCCTGGAAGGCGACCAGCAGACCGACCGAGATACCGCCCTCGACCGCGCGCAGACCGCCGATCCACAGGATCAGCGCGCTGTTCAGGGAGGCCAGCGTCGGCGCGACCACCCCGAGCCAGGCGCTCGGCACACCGAGCCGCTGCTGCTCCTCCAGGGTGGTGGCGTGCTGACCGGCCCACTTGCGGAAGTAGCCGTCCTCACCGCCGGTCGCCTTCATCGTCTCGATCAGCTGCAGCCCGGTGTAGGCGGTGTTGGTGAGCCGGGCGCTGTCGGCCCGCAGCTTCGCCGTCCGGGTGGCGCGCAGCCGTATCACGACCCGCATGGCGACGATGTTCAGCAGGGCCACGCCGATGCCGAGGAAGGTCAGCTGCGGGTCGTACGTGTAGAGCAGGACGGCGTAGAGCACCACGACCACCGCGTCCACGCCCGCCGCCGCCAGGTCGCGGGCCAGGGTCTCGGCCACCTGGTCGTTGGACTGCAGCCGCTGCACCAGGTCGGCCGGGCTGCGCTGGGCGAAGAACGTCACCGGCAGCCGCAGCAGATGCCGCAGGAAACGGGCGCTGGAGAGGGTGGAGGAGATGATGCGGCCGCGCAGCAGATTCGCCTGCTGCAGCCATGTCAGCACCACCGTGAGCAGCACGGACGCGCCCATCGACGCGAACAGCACACCGAGCAGCGAGGTGTTCTGGCCGATCAGGAACTCGTCGATGTACGTCCGGCTGAGCGCGGGCACCGCAGCGCCGACCGCGACCAGCAGCAGGCTCGCCAGCACCGCGGCCGGCATGGTGCCCGCGGTGCCGCGCAACCGGGCCGGCATCGCGCCCAGGATGCCGGGCTTGCGGCCGCCCTTGCTGAAGCCCTCACCGGGCTCCATGACCAGGACGACCCCGGTGAAGCTGCCGTCGAAGTCCTCCATCGGCACAAAACGGCGGCCCTTGCCGGGGTCGTTGATGTAGACGCCGCGGCGGCCGAAGCGGCGCCCCATGCCGTCGTAGACGACGTAGTGGTTGAACTCCCAGAACAGGATCGCCGGCGTCTTGACCTCGGCGAGGGCGGCCGTGTCCATCTGCATGCCCTTGGCCGTCAGACCGTAGCTGCGCGCTGCCTTCAGCAGGTTGCTGGCGCGCGAGCCGTCGCGGGAGACACCGCAGGCGATGCGCAGCTCCTCCAGCGGGACGTGTTTGCCGTAGTGGCCGAGCACCATCGCCAGGGAGGCGGCGCCGCACTCCACGGCCTCCATCTGCAGGACGGTCGGCGTGCGGACGGTCTTCGCCTTCCCCTTGGGGACGGGGCGCTTGGGCGGAGCGGCACGGCGCCTGCTCCGCGTCTCCTGTGCGGTGCTCACGGCAGCAGCCAATCGACGGGACGCTGATCGGCCAGCCGGATCGAGGCCGAGGCCAGGGTCATGGAGGTGAGGTCGAACGGCGGCCCGTCCTTCGACGACCACTCGTAGCCGCTCTTGGTGCTCGACGACTTGTCCAGCCCGACCAGTACGGCCACCGGGCGGCCCTTCTTGGTGAACTGCTCGCCCAGCTGGCTGTCCCCGAGGAAAGCGGCGATCTCCTGGGCCGACTGCGCCGAGCGGTCCACCGACTTCACATGGCCGCGCAGCACGCCGTACGTCTGGGTCGGCACCGACGAGACGGTCAGGTCCACGGCGGCGTTCGCGGGGATGGAGGCGGCGTTCTCGGCGGGCACGTACACCGTGGCGTACAGCGGATCGCCGGCGTGCGCGACCTTCTCCACGGCGGCGACGTTCGCGCCGGTCTGGATGATCTGCCCGATGGTCGCGGCGAGCCCCGTGATCCGCCCCGCGGCGACCGTGCGGACGACGCTGTCGCCCTGGGAGGTACGGACCTTCAGGACCGGGGAGCCGGCCGGCAGCCGCTCGCCCTGCTTGGCGAGCACCGCCGTGACCTGGCCCGCGACGGGGCTCTGCAGGATGTAGCTGCCCTCACCGTGCGTGAGGATGGCGGGTGCGCCGACGGTGGACGTGACCGTGCCGGTCACCGCCCACAGGGAGGCGGACGCCATCGCGACCACCGTCACCGACAGGACGAGCCAGCCCTGGGGGCGGGCGAAACGCACCGGAAGATCGAGCTCCTCCGGCGACTGGAGCTTGGCGAGGGCCTGCTGGCGGAACTGCACGGAACTTTCCCTCACCTGAAAACGAGAGAGGACCGGCTCGCACGAGCCGGCTGGTTCAAGAGCCTGTGTGAGGCTTTTACGGCAACCGAAGGCCCCGGAGTCGCATGACGACTCCGGGACTCGACGATCACAAAAGGCGCGATCAGAGACCGGCGACCAGGCTGGTGACCGGAGCGGTGTTCAGGCCGGTCACACCCTCGACGGTGCCGACGACCGTGTCGACCGTGCCGGAAACGGGAGCAATGCCGTCCAGCGCACCGGTGACGGAGTTGACAGCGTTGATCGACAGGCCGCCGGAAACAGCGTCGAGCTCGGCGTCCGAGATCTCAACGGTCTCAACACGGGGGGTGGAGTTCATGATGGAACTTCCCTTCGTATGGATATTTCACAAGGGGGGAGCGGCCCCCCTCTGGGGGACAGAGCGACGGCCGCGACCGCAGGCGCCGGGCTTCCGTTTCCGGTGACCCTTCGCGGCCCTGCGGTGCGATGGATCAAAGCACGCTGCAGCCGCGGGCTTCCAATCAACCAACGGCCTCACCAGGCAACTTGAACCCCAGGGGCACCCATCCGTGCAGACTTGCGCACGCCTCGATGGCGAGTTCTTCACATGCGTCACGGCATCGGTTCATCCGCGGCCTTGCCCTCTCCGCGACGAATCCGACACTCCCGTCCCAATGACGTGACGAAGACAGCCGCCGTGTGCAGATCTCCCGCATCCGGTGACCCGGATGGGAATTGGATGTGCAGATTCCCTGAAGTTGTGATTCAGATCGCAGTTCCGAACGGAACGTCGTCGATCGACTGCGGACCGTGCCGACCCGGAATCAGGCCGAGAAACGCTCAGCCGAGAAGTGCGTAGACGGTGCTCGCGCGTGCCGCGAGTTCACCGGAAGCCTCGGCGGTCATCGTGATGTCCGCGAATGCCATACGGCGGCCCAGTTTGGTGAGCACCGCTTCGATCAGGACATCCGAACCGGTCACCGCGCGCTGGAACGACGTCGACTGCTGCACCGTCGTCATCGGCCCGTAGGACCCGCGGGCGGCCGACACGGCGATCACGGTGGCCGTGTCGGCGGCGGCCATCAGCGCCTGCCCCGACAGCCCGCCGCCCTCCCGGGCCAGCCGGTCCGACCAGGGAAGTCGCAGTGTTGCCCGGTCGTCGGCGAGGGCCTTGACCGTCAGGCCCAGCTCGAGGACCCAAGGGGCGAAGTTGGCGGAGAGGATCTTGTCGGCTTCGGCGGTGGTCATCGTCATATGGGCGATTGTTCCCCGCGCGGGTTCGTCAGACGCGGGTCATGGCCGAATCGGCGTTGCGCAAAGCGAGTTGGCAAACGGAATTGAACGCACCGTGAGACCCGTGCGTACCAACAGCCATCCAGGCGCCCGAACAGAACAGCTGCCGTACGGCGGCACAGACTCCGGTCCCCCCAGGAGGTCGAGAAGTTTGAGTCACAAGCGAATTCCGAAGCGCAAGGCCGCGATCGCGGCGGGCAGCGTCGCGGCGCTCGGCGCAGCCGCCATCCTGCTGCCGCACGCCAACGCCTCGCAGGACGGGTCGTCGACGAATGCCGCCCCCAGGGTCCTGAAGGCGACCGACGCATCGAATCTCGCCTCGCAGCTCCAGAACCTGCTCGGTGACGCCTTCGCCGGTTCCTACTACGACTCCGGCACACAGCAGCTCGTCGTCAACGTCATATCCGGCGACAAGAACAACGTGGTCGTCCAGGCGGAGAAGGCGGGCGCAAAGGTCCGCGAGGTCAGGAACAGCCTGGCTGCGCTGAAGGCGGGCGCACAGACCCTGAAGGCCAAGGCGACCATCCCGGGCACTGCCTGGGCGATCGACCCGAAGACCAACAAGCTGGCTGTCACGGCGGACTCCACGGTCACCGGCGCCAAGTGGGACAGACTGACGTCGACGGTCAAGAGCCTCGGCGCCGACATGGCCACCGTGAAGAAGTCCTCCGGCACCTTCAGGACGAAGGTGGCGGGCGGTGACGCCATCTTCGCGCAGGCGCAGGGCGGCACCGTGCGCTGCTCCCTCGGCTTCAACGTCAAGGCCAGTGACGGCTCTCCGGCCTTTCTGACCGCCGGCCACTGCGGTGTGGCGGCCAAGCAGTGGTCCGACTCCGAGACCGGGCAGCCCATCGCCACCGTCGACCAGGCCACCTTCCCCGGCGACGGTGACTTCTCCCTGGTCAAGTACGACGACCCGAACACCCAGGCGGCCAGCGAGGTCAACACCGGCGATGGGAAGACCGTCCAGATCACCCAGGCCGCGGACGCCACCGTCGGCGAGACGGTCTTCCGGATGGGCAGCACCACCGGCCTGCACGACGGCCAGGTCACCGGTCTCGACGCCACGGTCAACTTCCAGAGCGAAACCGACCCGAACGGCGTCGACACCGTCACCGGCCTGATCCAGACCAACGTCTGCGCCGAGGCCGGCGACAGCGGTGGCTCGCTGTTCACGCAGGACGGCAGCGCGGTCGGCATGACCTCCGGCGGCAGCGGCGACTGCACCAACGGCGGCGAGACGTTCTTCCAGCCGGTGACCACCGCCCTGCAGGCCACGGGCGCGACGCTGGGCGACGGGGGCGCGGGTGCGGGCGCGGGTGACCAGGCGGGCACCGCCGACCCGTCCGCCTCGGCCGGCGACCAGGCCGGAGGCGGCGACGCCGTCGGCGGCGGCGACCAGGTGGGCACCGCCGACCCGTCCGCGACGGCCGGTGACGAGGCGGGGAACGGAGTCGGTGACCAGTCGGGGAACGGCGTCGGCGACCAGTCCGGTGCCGGTGACCAGTCCGGCACCGGTGCGGGCGACCAGAGCGGTATCGGCGACGGTTCGTCGTCCCTCACCGGGTCCCAGTGATCGAGTTCCGCTCACCGACTGAGTGCACTCATCGAGCGCGGACCCCCTGATGGAGACCCACTGATCGGCCTCCAGCGCGGTTCCGGTCGATGGTGGACGGTCCGGCCCTCCGGCGGGAGGGCCGGACCGCGTCGTGTCCGCGCCCGTTCGGACGTCGTCAACGGGCCCGCAGCAGCAAAAGCGCCACGTCGTCGAGCCGTTCGCGTGCGGCCGTGCTGTGCCGTACGAGATGGTCGGCGAGGTCGTCCAGGGGCAACTCGCCCGCCTCGGCGAGGCGTTCACCGAGCCCGGCGAGCGCGTCCTCGATGTCGACGCCGGGCGATTCGATCAACCCGTCGGTATAGAGGGCGAGTACGGAGCCGGGAGCGAGGTCGACCTGCGTCGTCGGATAGCCGGCGGAGCCGTCTATGCCGAGCAGCGGGCCACCGGCGAGGTCGAGCACCCGCACCCGCCCGTCGGGACGGCGCAGCAGCGGCGGCGGATGACCCGCGCGGGCCATCACGGCCTGCCCGCGCGCGGGATCGAGCCGTAGATACAGACAGCTGGCGAACAGATCCGCGCCGAGATCGATCAGCAGCCGGTTGGTGCTGCCCATGACCTCGCCGGGCGCCTGCCCCACGGTCGTGTAGGCGCGCACGGCGGTGCGGATCTGCCCCATCAGCCCGGCCGCGGTCACGTTGTGGCCCTGGACGTCACCGATCACCGCCGCCGCCCCGCCCCGCGTCGGCACCAGGTCGTAGAAGTCGCCGCCGATCTCCATGCCGTGGGTGGCGGGCAGATAGCGGGAGGCCGAGTCGATGCCGGCCAGCGGTGGCAGCGAGTGCGGCAGCAGGGCCGCCTGCAGGCCGTGCGCCAGCTGGTGCTTGGCGTCGTAGAGCAGGGCCCGCTCCAGGGCCTGCGCGATCAGGCCGCCCAGGCTCGTCAGCACCGCCCGCTCGTCCGCGGGGAACGGATGCGGTTCCGCGTAGGCGAGCACACAGGTGCCCACCGGGCGCCCCGAGGCGATCAACGGCAGATAGGCCCAGGCCGCGAAGCCGTCCGGGGTGGCGTGCCGCGAGGGATACAGGCGCTCCAGCTCCTCGCGGGAGTCGAAGAACGCCGGCACCCCGGTGTTCAGCGCGTGCGTGCCCGGCGTGGGCTCGGCCAGCGGCAGCCCGTCGAACCGCTCCACGAGATGCGGGTCGGGATAGCCGCGGTGCCCCAGCACATGCAGCCGCCCCGCCCGGGAACCGAGGACCACCAGCGCCTGGCTGCCCACGGCCGGCGCGACCTCGTCCGCGACCAGCTGCACCACGTCCTGCACCCCCACCGCCTCGGTCAGCGCACCGGCCAGCGTCAGCACCTGGGAGATGGTGACCAGCCGGGAGGGGGCGTCACCGGGCTGCGGCCCCGCCCGGTTCATCTCCGCCACCGCCCGCGCCCGGGTGACACGGACGCTGAGCCCGGTCGTACTGGGATACATCCGGAAGGACATCCAGTCCCCGGGCGGGCGCAGCGCCACGAACGAGGTGGTCTGCTGGCTCATCAGCGCGGCCCGGTAGCGGTCCTCGTACACGGGGTCGTTGAGCCAGGGCACCGACGCCCACAGCTGCGTGCCCAGCAGCCTGCTGACCGGGAGACCGATCAGTTCGGCCGCCGCCGCGTTGGCGAAGGCGACCCGGCCGTGCAGATCCAGCGAGCACAGCCCGTACGGCAGCCGTGCCACCATCCGTGCCGCCTCCACCGTGCCGAGGGTGCCGGCCAGGCCGCCCACCGGCGGTCCACCGAGCAGATCGGGCTCGGGCAGCAGCTGCCGGCTCTCCTCCAGGGCACGCTCCAGCCGCTTCGCGAGCCGGTCGCAGGCCGCGGTCAGATGGTTCCGCTCCCGGTCGGAGAGGTCGGGCGGATGGGAGCCGGGCCAGGTGACGAAGACGGCGCCGTACGCCGTAGAGGCGGTCGCCACGGGCACCGCGGCCAGCGCGAAGGGATAGGGCAGCACCACTGCGATGCGCGGATAGCGGGCCGCCATCTCCTCCTCGCCGCCCACCCACACCAGCCGCCGCTCCCGCACCGCGTCGGCGACCGGGATCGGCGCGCTCAGCCCCACCCGCTCCCAGGGTGCGGCGAAGGCCCGGGGCAGGCCCGCCATCACGGCCATCTCCAGCACGGGTTCGGCGGGCGACAGCAGATACACCGCCCCGGAGTGGGCGTTGACCTCGTCCATCATCGACGCCAGCGCCAGGGACAGCAGCGGTCGGCCCACCCGCGTCCTCGTGGTCGCCGGCGCCTGTGCGGACGTCTGCCCGTCGGACACGCCGACCACCTCCTCGCACGGCCGGGCGACGGGTCCCAGGGATCAATCTGCCTCCTGGCGGCCGGTCGCGCACGGCGAGCGGTGGCCGGGACGGCGCCGCCCGGCCCGAGTACGGGCACACGACGGCCCGCGGCTCGGTGAAGAAGCCCGCATACCCCTTAGCCGCTGGTGCATGCCCCCTCAGTTGATGCGCGGAGCGGCGTGCGGGCGCCGCGCGTGCGCCCCCGCGCACCCTGTTGGCCGGTTCTTCGCGCCCATGAGCGGTCGCGGACGCCAACAATGGGCACGCGTTCAACACCAATGTGACCGCAGACGGAATGACGGAATGCTGAGGGGCGGCAGTGATCCGGGTGCTTCTGGTACATGACGAGTGTCTGGTGCGATCGGTGCTGGCGGACTGGCTGCGCCGGGAACCCGACCTCCGAGTGGAGGACACGCCGTGGCGCGGCGCACCAGGCCGGGTGCGGTCCCTGCGGCCCGATGTCTGCGCGGCGGACCTGGAGTGCGCGGACGCGTACGGCATCCCGCCGCTCGGGGAGTTACGCTCGCGGGGCCCGAACGGGGCCCCGCCGAGACTTCTCGTGCTTGCCAGTGCGAACAGGCCGGGCCTGCTGAAACGGGCGATCGAGGCGGGGGCGCTCGGCTATGTCGACAAGGAGGCCTCGCCGGAACACCTTGTGAACGGAATCCGGCAGGTCGCTCAGGGGGAACGTTTCATCAACGACTCGTTGGGCTTCGGGTTCCTGAAGGCCGCCGAGATGCCGCTGACCCGGCGGGAGCTGAGCGTGTTATCCCTGGCCGCCGAGGGTGCGTCCGTCGCGGAGATCGCCGGGAGCCTCCATCTGTCCCATGGGACCGTGCGCAACTACATGGCGGCCATCACCCGCAAGACCGGGGCCCGCAACCGGATCGACGCGATCCGTATCTCGCAGGGGGAGGGCTGGCTGTGACGGCACGGGCGTCCAGCTGCCGACGAGCTCCCGGTACAGCGGCGAGGCCTCCAGCAGCTCGTGGTGGGTTCCGCACGCGGTGCCCCGCCCGTCCATGACCAGCACACGATCCGCCCGCCGCGCCGAGCTGATGCGGTGGGCGACCACGACCAGGGTGCCGCCCGGCCGCCGTGCGAACGCCCGCTCGGCGCGCTCCTCGGCCTGCGGATCCAGATGACACGTCGCCTCGTCGAGCAGGGCGAGTGGGGCGTCCGACAGATAGGCCCGGGCCAGCGCGATCAACTGCCGTTCGCCCGCGGAGAGCGCCACGGGGTCGATCCGGGCACCGGGCCCGCCGAGGCGGTCGAGCAGCGGACCGAGCCCGATGGCGTCGGCCGCCGCGAGCAGTTCGGCCTCGGACAAGGGGCCGTCCCGGAAGTGGCCCAGGTTGTCGGCGACGGTCCCGTTGAAGACGTACGCCTCCTGCGGAATGAGCACCCGCCGCCGAGCGGCAGCCGCCGAGGGCACCGGCTCCCCGGCCACCCGGATCGTCCCGCTACGCGGCTCCAGCAGCCCCGCGACCAGAGCGGTGAGCGTGGACTTCCCGATCCCGCTGGGGCCGACGACGGCCAGGTGGGAGCCGGGAGGAAGGACGAGGTCCAGGTCCTCGATGACGGGGGTGGCGGTGGGGCCGTAGGCGAAGGTGACGGAGGTGAGGGAGAGGGCGGGGGCATGGGTGGGCGCCGGGCGTCGCGGGGCCGGTGTGGCGCGCTTGCTCCGGCGGACCGGTACGGCCGGGGGGCGGTGGCCGGGGGTGGCTGGGGTGGTGGCTGCGCCGTCGGGGGGCGACCGGTGCGGGGCAGGGATCGGCGGCTCGCCCTGCCGGTCGGGCACGGGCAGCGTCTTGGGAGTCCGGTCGCCGGGGGGCGTTGCGGGGTCGGGCTGGCCGGTGGGTGCCGGCCGGGGCGGAGGCGGTGCGGGGTGGGCGTCGGGGCTGCCTTGCACGGTGCGCACCGAGGGCGGACGGCCGGTGTCGGCCCCGTGGGGCGGAGCCAGCCGCCGCAGCACCACCAGCAGGCGGGAGCCGCTTGTGCCCAGGCCGTGGACCAGGTTGCCGAGAGCCGGAAGGAGGGACTGGGTGATGTAGGCGAGGGCGCCGACCAGGGCGCCCGTCGTGACCCCCCGGGACATGAGCCAGGGGGTGGCGGCGAGCAGCAGCACGATCGGGAGCTGGCCGCCGACGGCGAGCGACGCGATGCGCAGCACGCCCCAGCGGGCGAGGGAGCGGGCGGCCCGTAGTTCGGCGTCGACGAGTTCCCCCGTGTCGGCGGCGATCCGCTCCTCGGCGCCGGTGGCCGTGATGTCCCGCAGCCCCGGACAGACGGGACCCAGGCGGTCGGCCAGGGCCTCGTCGGCGACGAGGAACGCCTCCTGCCGGCGGGCCAACGGCCGCAGCGACGCCGCGAAGAGGGCCACCCCGGCCACCAGCGGCGGCCCCACGACCAGCAGGAGCAGCGGGGCGAGCGAGAACAGCCCGGCGAACGCCCCCACCGCGGTGAACACGAACGAGCGCGACACCATCACGAGCCCGGCGAAGGTGTCCCGCGCGATCTCCACCTGCTGCGTCAGCCCCGACAGCGCCCCGCCGTCGGCCTCCCGCACCCCGCGCCCGACCACCCCCTCGACGAGCCGGTCCCGCAGGGGTTCGACCAGGGCGGCGACGGCCGTGTAGACCCGTCCGGTCCCGTACGCCCCCACGACGACACCGAGCCCGGCCACCCCCAGCCAGGCCAGCCCGACCTCGGCCCGCCCGGCAAGGAAGCCCGCGTCGAGTGCCCGCGCCGGGGCGTACCCGGTGACAAAGGTCTGCCCCGTCTCCAGCACGGACCACCCGCCGAGCCGCACCACGACCCGCCACCGCTCCCGCAGGAAACGAAGCCCGCGCACAAGGATCCCCCCGCCGTGCTGTGCGCCACCCCGGCTGTTCATGCGTGCGCCCCGTCCCCGGCCACCACCCGGAAGCGGACGCCGTGCCACCCCCCGATGCACACCCTCACCGCCAGGCCTCCACCCCACAGGAACCGGGAACCGCGCCACCCGCCCCGCTCCTGCCAGAGCCACACCTCGTCACCGAGCCCGGCCGAGCGGTTGGCGGTCCGCCGGGGCTCCTGCGCTCGGGCTGTGCTCTGCCGAATGCGCCGGGGGCGGTGCCCCTTGATCCCGTCCTGCCTGGGACGGGCCTTGTGACGGGGGCCTGCCGAGCAGCCGGCCGTCCGTCGGGGCTCCTGCGCTCGCGCCTTGCTCTGCAGAACCCCCAGGGGACCTTTGGAACCGGCCCCCTCTTGCCAGGGACACGCCTCAACGAGTCCCGCCGAGCTGTCGGCGGTCCGCCAGTGCCCCTGCACTCGTACCTCGCTTCGCCGAACCCCCCGACGACGCCAGTGGCCCCCGCCGTTCACGCTCGCCCCCCGTCTCCGAAAACCGCCCGATACCCGGCCAGCCGCCACAACTCCGCATGTGTGCCCACCGCCCGCACCCGCCCCCCGTCCAGCCACGCCACCGCATCCGCACGGGCCGCCGTGGCCGCCCGGTGGGCGATGAGGAGTCGGGTGCCGGCCGCGCCGCGGGTCAGGGATTCGGCGATCTGTGCCTCCGTCACCGTGTCGAGGCTGGAGAGGGCGTCGTCGAGGATGAGCAGGCGGCCGTCGTGGGCGAAGGCCCGGGCCAGGCCCAGGCGTTGGGACTCGCCGCCTGATCGGGGGGCGTCGGCGCACGCGGTGGCGTAGCCCTTCGGCAGACGGCGCACGAAGTCGTCGGCGTGTGCCAGGCGGGTCGCCTCCCGGATGCGCGCGGGGGAGGGGGGCCGCAGGCCGAGCGTCAGCGCGTCCTCGATGGTGGTGCCCAGGAGGGCGGGGCGTTCGAAGGCGTAACCGACCGATCCGCGAAGGTCCTTGTGGGTCAGCTCGCGCAGGGGGACGCCGTCGAGCAGGATCCCTCCCGCGTCCGGCTCGGCCAGCCGGCCGGCGAGTGCGGCGAGCAGCGACTTGCCCGTGCCGGAACGGCCGACCAGGGCGAGTGTCGTGCCGCCGGGGACGACGAGGTCGACGCCGTCGAGAACGGTGCGGTCGCCGCGCCGCGCCGTCACGCCCCGCAGTTCCAAGCGGCCGGGGCCGGGCGGCAGTTGGCGGTGACCGTATGTCATGGTCGGTTCCGAAAGTACCTCGTCGAGGCGCCCGGCGGCCGCCCTGGCCCGGGCCAGGCTCGCGAACTGGCCGACCAGCACGCCGACGCCGGTCGCGAGGACCGCGTACCGGGATGCCGCGAGCACCTCGCCGACCGACAGCCGGTGCCGGGTGAGGAGCAGCCCGGCCACGGCGAGGACGCCCAGCTGCAGCAGCGGCGCCACGGCACTCGCCTGCGCCGCGGCCCGTCCCTGCACCCGCCACATGCGGTGGCCCGCGCGCGACAGTTCGGGCAGGGGCCGCAGGATCCGCGCCGTCTCCTTGTCCGCCGTACCCGCCGCCTCGATGGTGCGGTGGCCGGCCACCGCCTCCGCCAGCGCGCCCGCGATCCGCCCCTGTACCTGCTGGTAGTCCGCCACGCAGCGGGTGGTGTCCCGGGAGAGGACGCGCAGCAGGAGCGCCAGGAGTGGCCCTCCGGCCAGGAACACGGCCGCCAGCCACGGGTCGATCAGGCCGAGCGCCACCACGCCTCCGACGGGACCGGCCAGCGCGGCGAGCAGTGCGGCGCGGGCGGCCGGGGCCGTCCCCGCCTGGGCCGCGTTGCCGACGAGGCGGGCGACCAGGTCGCCGGGTCCGAAGCGGGCGGCGGCGCGCGGGCCGACGGCCAGCACATGTCCCGTCAGCCGTCGCCGCAGCCATGCCGTGGTCCGGGCGTCGACGGTGCCGCCCAGCACGGTCTCGCCCGCGTCGAGCAGGGCGAGCAGCAGCACGATCCCCGCGCAGTACAGCACCCAGCGGGTCGCCGGGGAGTGGGCGAGGAGAAGGTCGAGGGTGCGGCCGAGCGCGGCCGGCAGCAGGAGTCCGGCACCGGTGGACGCCGTGCTCATCAGGCACAGGGCGACGCAGCGCGCGCCGCTGTGCCGGGTGGCGGAGTTCAGCAACGCGGCGGGAGGAGCGGCGTCGGCACGAGTCATACGGCTGCGGCCTCGCATTGGGGGTCGGGGGAGCGCAGGACCCCGGGCGGCCCCTCCCTCGCGGGAGCGGACCGCCCGGAGCCGTGGATCACGGTGCCGTCAGAGACAGAGCAGAACGCTCGCCGCGCTGATGCAGGAGAGCAGGCTCGCGGTGCTGGCGCCGCCACCGCCGGTGTGCTCGTCGGATTCCATCGTCTGCAGGTCGAGCAGTGCCATTTCGTGTCCTTCCATCTGTGTGTTCACCCGTGGGGACGGGGTTGGGTCACGACTCCGTCAGGTCGCGGAGCCGCGTCATAGGGGCCGCCGCAGCGGCGGGAGGAACGGCAGGTGGGCGCTACCATCGGTGGCCGCCGCGAGCGCGAGCAGACACCCTGCCGTTCCGGTGGCCAGGTCCATGGACAGCCGCATCATCTGGTGCCCGGGGAAGGCCAGTTGGCCCTCGTATGTCATCGCGTACCAGCCGAGGGCGGCGATCTGCTCGGCCAGCTGCTGTTCCGTCGCGCTCGGCTCCGTGGTGCGGCCGAGGTGCAGGATCATCCCGGCGCGGCCCTGGAACAGGCCGGGCTGTGCGTAGAAGCGGGAGGTGGCGGCGGTGAGGATGCCGGAACGCGCCTTGTCGAACTCCGCGTCAGCGGCGTGCGCGAGATAGTCGTCCAGGACCATGCCGAGGCCCGCGCTGCCGTCACCGAGATAGGGCAGCGTCCGCCAGCCCTCGTCGACCTCCAGACCACCGCCGCTCTTCTGCACGACGCAGCAGTCCAGGTCCCGGCGCAGCGCCACCGCGGCCGCTTCCAGCAGCCCGGCGTCGCCGGTCCACTCGTACTGCCGCAGCAGGAACAGCGCCGGTCCGCTCGCACCCCGCAGCAGCCCGGCCCGCCGCCTCGGCTTGTCGGGCAGCGGCTCGGCAAGGCGTCGTACGACGATCTCCGCGGCCTCGGCCGCCCGCTCGCGCAGCTCCGACTCGCCCGTCGAACTCGCCAGTCGGCCGAGGACCAGGCCGAGGCCGGCCAGGCCGCCGTGCAGGGTGGAGGAGAGCTTCTGCCACTTCTCGGCGAGGATGCCCTCGACCAGGTCGAGCGCCCGCTGCCGGTGGCCGAGGCCGTCCAGGACGTACGCGACGCCCGCGAGCCCGTCGTACAGGCCGAGCGGTGTGCCGGGCGGTGGCGGGGCCGTACGCTCCAGGAGCCAGCGTTCTCCCTCCTCGTACCGTTCGGCGCCGGTCTCGGCCAGCGCGTACAGCACTCCGGCCGCGCCGTGGGCGAGCCCGAGTCCGCCGCCGTCGGAGAACTGGGCGATGTCGCCCGGGAAGAGCCGGTCCTCGCGCTCCGGGGTGGCCGAGGCGAGGATCGCCTTGACCATCGAGTCACGGCTGTGCGGCCAGTCGCCGGGCCGCACCAGCGCCGGGGCCCCCACAGCGGCGCCGCGCGTGATCTCCGCGACGGCCTCGTCCAGGAATTCCCGCGGCACGTCCGGGAACTGCTCCGCGATCACCTCGGCCAGATGCGCCGCCTTGCCCCGGTCGACCACGAACAGGGTGGTCACGGGCAGGAACAGCGCGAGCCGTAAGCAGGCCAGCGCATAGCGGTCGACATCGGTGCCCCTGCGGTCGGGCGGCGCGAAGAAACCGGGGTGCGCGACGACCTGACGGCCGTTCTCCGACACCGGGGCCGCCGCCTCGAAGTCGAGCAGGAACACCGACTCCTCGTCAGGGGCGACCATGATGTTGAAGACGTGCAGGTCGTTGAAGACGATCCCGCGGGCGTGCACCGCCTCCACCGCCCGCTGCACCGCCCCGTGGATGCGCACCGCCCACGCCGTGTAGCGCGCGACCGCCTCCGGATCCGGGTCCGGGGTGAGCAGCGGATGCCGTTCGGCGAAGAAGGAGTTGAGCGGGCGCCCCTCCAGGAAGTCCATCACCAGGAACCGGTGGTCGCCCAGCGTGAACCAGTCCCGCACCTCGGGCACCACCCCGGTGCCCGCCACCTGCTCCAGCGCCTGCTTCTCACGCTCCAGCCGGGCGATCGCGTCCGCGCCGTCGGAGGCCAGGCCCGCGTGCGGCCGCCCCTCCTTGAGGACGACCTTGCGGCCGTCACGGGTGTCGGTGCCCGCGTACACCCCGCCGCCGTTGGAGAAGTGCAGCGCCTTCTCGATGCGATACGGCAACTCGCCGACCGTCGTGGTGTTGCGGGCCGCCAGATGCGGCTCCAGGAACGTCGGCAGCGTCACCCACTCGGGCACCTGGAAGGACGGCGCCCGCCGGTCCGGCACCAGTGTGCCCGCGCCGTCCCGAACCGCCGGCACGAGCGAGCCCCGCTCGTCGACGACGAAGGTGCGTGCGAAAGCGCCGTAGCGCACATAGAGCGGACCGTCGTGCCAGCGCAGATCGGTGAGGATGTACGGCCCCTCGAAGCCCTCCAGCAACTGGCCCAGCTCGCGCAGCACCCCATGGAGCTGCTCCTCGCCGGCCGGATACACGGTGACGAACTTGCCGCTGGTGTCGCGGGCCGCGTACTTGGTGTTGCGCAGGTGCAGCAGATGCGGTCCCGGCACGAACTTGAACGGGATCCGGCGCGGCACGCAGTAGTCCCACACGATGGCCGCGACCCGCTCCGCGTTCGCCCGGGTGGCCGAGGCGTGGATCTTCCAGCCCTGCGCCGGGCCCGGCAGCGCGCTGCCGTCCGCGCCGAGCGGCGTCAGCGTCAGCCAGTCGCCGATCCGCGTCGCGTCCCAGCCCTCCGGCACCTCACGGCGCGCGGTCTCGAAGAGCGGTGCCGGCTGCTGTCCGGCGCCGGCAAGCCGGTCCGGCGTCTCGTAGAAGTGTCTGTCCGCGAGTGCGTACACCTCGTACCGCTTGTCCATGGATTCCCCTCCGTGGCCCGGCACCGACGTTTCCAGCCGCCCGGGGGCCCGGGACAGTCACGCGTGTCACGAGATCACCGTGCGATACGCACGCGTTAAGACATGTTCGGCGTGTTTCGAGTCGGCACGCCCGATGACCTCCACGGAATGCTCACAGGGGCTGCGCAGGCGTCCCATACGCGCTGTAATTGCGGACGTGGTCAGTGAGGGCGCCGAGGCACGCAGAACGAGAACTCTGCGCGCCGAAGGTGCCCTGAAAGCGCTCACATCCGGTCCGGCGCCCGAGCGGGTGCGCCGCGTCCTGGAGCAGGCGCTGGTCTTCGCCGGGGCGGCGTTCGCCGGTGTGTACACCCCGGAGGACGACGGGGACCTGCTGTGCCTGGTGGAGTCGGCGGGCGTGCCCAGAACGCTGTTCGGGCTGCGCGACAGCTATCCGCGCTCCGGCGGCTCCCCGGTCGCCGACAGCCACCGCTCGGGAAGCCCGGTGTGGCTCGGGCCCGAGGAACTCGCGGGGGACGCCGAGGCGCGGCGGACGCCGCCGCGGGACTTCCACCTGGCGGTGCTGCCCGCGCGGGGGGACGCGGACGGCGGCTGTCTGCTGGCCGTCAGCGAGCGGCCGGACGGCTTCGACACCGAGGACCGCAAGTGCCTGGAGCTGATCGCCGACGCCGTGGGCTGTCCCGCCCCCGCCCGCGCCGCCGAGGGCGCTGAGCTGCCGGCCAACGCGTTCAGCCTCGCCATGGACAGCGGCCGGGTGGAGGTCGGCGACGACATCCTGGGGCTGTTCGCCGTCACCCGCGCCGAGTTCGACGGCAGGGTCGAGACCCTGCTGGGCCTGACGGTGCCGGAGGACCTGCCCTCGCTGATGTCGGTGGTCGAGGCCGACCACATGTCCCTCGGCGACCGCGAGCTGGAGTTCCGGGTCCTGCAGCCCTCCGGACCGCCCAAGTGGCTGCGGCTGCGCGGGCGTCTGGTGCCCGGCGGCGAGGGCCGGCCGGGCATGCTCGTCGGCACGGTCGCCGACGCCTCCAAGCTGCGCTCCGAGGTCACCGACGTGGCCCGCGTCCAGCGCCTCGCCGCCATGCTCGCGACGGCCGGCACCGTCCGCGACGTCAGCCAGGCGGTCGTCTCCGCCCTGCGCAAGCCGCTGCAGGCCGACCGCATCGCGCTCGCCGAACTGGAGGGGGACCGGCTCGTCGTCACGGTCCTCGACCCGCCCGATCCGGAATCCTGGCCCGAGCTGTGGCGCCTGGAGTGGCGCACCGAGTGGCCCGACGCGCCCGTGCGCGCCATGCCCACCCTGGCCGCCGCCCTGCGCGAGGGCCGCGCCCGCATCTGGCCCGCCGGCACCCCCCTGGAACCCGCCCTCGCCGACGTCGGCCCCGGCGGACTCGCCGTGCTGCCGCTGCCCGCAGGCAACCGCATGGCCGGCGCCTGTCTGATCGGCTGGGACACCCCGCACGACTTCGGCCCCGACGAGCGCGCCCTGCTTACCGCGTCCGCGGGCCTCGCGGGCCAGGCCCTGATGCGTGCCCACGCGTTCGACGCCGAACACGAACTCGTCGGCATGCTCCAGCGCCAGCTGCTGCCGCGCCGCCTGCCCAAGCTGCCCGGCGCGGTCGCCGTCGCCCGCTACCTGCCCACCACGGCGGGCCTGGAGGTCGGCGGCGACTGGTACGACGTGATCCCGCTGCCCGACAACCACGTCGCCCTGGTCATCGGCGACGTCCAGGGCCACAACGCGAGCGCCGCCACCCTCATGGGCCAGATGCGCACCGCGCTGCGCGCCTACGCCGTCGAGGGCCACCCGCCGGACGTGGTCGTCTCCCACGCCAACCGGCTCCTGACGGACATGGAGACCGACCTCTTCGCCACCTGCTGCTACGTCGACGTGGACATGGAGGAGGGCTCCGCCTGGTACGTGCGCGCGGGCCATCTGCCGCCGGTGCTGCGCCACCCGGACGGCAGCACCGAGGTGCCCGAGTCCGACGGCGGGCCGCCGCTCGGCGTGGTCGCCCAGGCCGACTTCCCGATGAGCGCGCTGCGGCTGCAGCCCGGCACGGTCCTCGCGCTCACCACGGACGGCCTCGTCGAGTCCGCGGAGGCAGACATCGACGACGGCATGGAGCGACTGGCCCGGGAACTGTCCGGCTCCGACCCCGGCCACCTCGGCCTGGTCGCCGACACCCTGCTCGGCAACGCCCGGCGCAGTGACGACGTCGCCCTGCTCCTGCTGCGCTACGACGGCATGGCGCTGCGTCCGCTGCGCGAGAGCTGGACGGTCTGGCGCGTGCCCGAGGCGGTCGGCCACACGCGCCGTTTCACCCGCCGCACCCTCCGCGCCTGGGGCGTCACCCGCGACGACATGGACGCGGTACTCCTGGTCGTCTCCGAACTCGTCACCAACGCCCTGGTGCACACCGACGGCCAGGTCCGTCTCGACCTCACCCTGCTCGACAACCGGCTGCGCGTCTCGGTCGCGGACGCCTCGCCGCGCACCCCGGTGAAGCCGACGAGCATCGGCTGGGAGGCCACCGGCGGCCGCGGCATCCTCCTCGTGGAGGCCATGTCGGATGCGTGGGGGACCGTGCCGGCCAGCGGCGGCAAACAGGTGTGGGCGGAGCTCGTGCTCGGTTCGTGACGTCGGCGCTGATCAGCCGAGCATTTGTACTGCCAGGACGCCCTGCCCGGGGGGCGGGCCCATGGCGTCGCCGCCGGCGAGGGGCACCCGGCCCGCCCTCTCCCGCAGCTGAGCACCGGCCTCGGTGAGGCGGAGGGCGACCGATCGCTTGGCCGATGCTGGAGCGGGTGGCGGAGCAGATCGACCAGGACTTCCTCCGCGGCGTTCTCGGCGCAGCAGCAGACGCGAGCTTCGACGATGGTTCTGTCACCAGTCCACGACGAACGAGGCGGAGCGCACCCGGCTCACTGCGTCTCCACTTCACCGGTCTCGCCCGCCAGGCGGTCAGCATCCTTCGCGGCGTGTCGAAAGGGCGCCGAAGTGGGGCCTGCTCGCGCCAGGTTCCGTGCGGCGGATACGGCGTTTGACCGGGCCGCCGAAGGGGACCCGGCCAGCAGGCACTGAAGCAGAAGGAAGATGAACCGCCGTGACGCCGCACACCACAGACAAGCTTGCGATCCGTCGACCGGAGACCGGTTGGGCGAGGGCCCGGCGGCTGCGGGGCAAGGGCGTGCTGCGTACCTGGATTCCGGCGGTTCTCGAGCAGGGCACCACGCGAACCGACCAGCCCGACCCGGAGGGCAACATCGTGCGGGGCGAGGACTGACCACCGGCGCACCCAGGCCAACAACACCCCGTTCAGCGGGCGTTGGCCCGCAATCCGGCCCGTGCCTGCACGGCACACAGCGCCGGCCTGGTCCTTCTCTGCGCCGACCACGCCTTCGACGGGCGATGCGCATACCCCGTACCCCGAAGATCATGCCAACGTCCCGAGCAGTGCACACCGCCGCACCGGGTCGCCTGCGGCCGAGGAGCTTCCCATATAGAGCGCAATCGCGCGAACCGCTTGGCTCGACGGCGTTCACGGGCGTAGTTTCGTCCGCACGATGATCGACCTGGAGTCCCGCCACGACACCCTCGACGTCGTCGACGACCAGCGCGGGCAGCCCACGTGGAGCGCGGACGTCGCCGCACGTCCCGTCGACCTCGGCCCACATCCGGGCCGGGGTGCGAGTGATGTCCTGCATGCCGTCGGCTGTGGCGACACCTCCTGGTCCGACCGGGTGCGGCGGGTGAGCGGCGGGGCCTTCCCGCGGCCCGCTCCCCGACCCGCGTACAGCGCGCTCGCCCACTGCCGTCGGCAGGAGCTGGGTCTGCCGGCGCCGCGCGACCGGCGATCCGCCCTGCATGAAGCATTCGCCCTTATCCGCAAGGAGTCCCCTTCGTGAAACGCCATGAATTCCTGCGGGGTCTGCACAAGGCCACCGCGAACCGCAACTACCTGGAGATCGGAGTCAACGACGGCCGCAGTCTCACGCTGTCCCGCGTCCCCAGCATCGCGGTCGACCCCGCGTTCAAGGTCGTCACGGAGATCCGGTGCGACGTCCACCTGGTGAAGGCCACCAGCGACGACTTCTTCGCCCGCGACAACCCCCTCGGCCACCTCAAGGGCGGCCGCCACCCCGTGCGCAACCTGCGCCGGGGCCGCAGCCCGATCGGTTACTGGCGGCGCACCACGCTCGACCTCGCGTTCATCGACGGCATGCACCTGTTCGAGTACGCGCTGCGGGACTTCATCAACATCGAGAAGCACTCGGACTGGTCGAGCGTGATCGTCTTCGACGACATGCTGCCGCGCAGCATCGACGAGGCCGCCCGCGACCGGCACACCGACGCCTGGACCGGCGACGTCTACAAGCTCATCGAGATCCTGAACCGCTACCGGCCCGATCTCGTCACCGTCCTCGTCGACACCCAGCCCACCGGTCAGCTGATCGTCTTCGGCGCCGACCACCAGAACACCGTGCTGAAGGACAAGTACGACGAGATCATCGCCGAGTTCCAGGTGCCCGACCCCCAGAAGGTGCCCGAGACGGTCCTGGAGCGGGTGAAGGCGGTCACGCCCGAGACCCTGCTGGGGGCCGACTTCTGGCGCCCCCTGGTCCGTGCGCGCAACCGCGGCCTCAGCCGCTCCCGCGGCTGGCAGCCGCTGCGCTCGGCCCTGGAGAGCCTGACGGCCGGCCGCTGAGTCGCCGGCCGCGCACACTCTCCTCGTAACCGGAGGTGCAGGCGTCGTACGGCAGGAGCCCGGTCCGCCGGGCCGCTGCCGACGACGGCGCCTGCGC
The DNA here is from genome assembly GCF_044465725.1 of Streptomyces sp. NPDC049541. Classification (NCBI taxonomy): domain Bacteria; kingdom Bacillati; phylum Actinomycetota; class Actinomycetes; order Kitasatosporales; family Streptomycetaceae; genus Streptomyces; species Streptomyces sp. NPDC049541. The sequence continues at coordinate 363,407 of NZ_JBITLY010000007.1, forward strand.
GTCCTTCGGGAACAGCACCCGAGGGACGCCCTCGGGTACGCCGTGCTCACGCGCCCGCTATGGCCGGCGAGCGCCCCCTTTCACGCCTTTCCCGCCCGGGATGCCGCACGCCGTCTGAGGACCGCGGCCAGCGCACGCCGTGCCCTGCGGGCCAGCCGCCGTACCGCCGAGGGCCTCGGAGTCCGTACCACCTTGATCGAGTTCGCGTCCGCGCGCAGGGCGAGCGGCAGCGGGAGGAAACGCGGCTCGGCGGCGTCGGGGGCCGCGCACAGGGCGGTCCGCCAGGTCGCGCCGCTGAGGTCGGCGACGGTCAAGGCGGCCTCCAGCAGGGCCCCGTCCCCGGCCGGGGACAGTGTGCCCGGCACGTCCAGGGACCTGTCGGGCGAGGTCAGCCGCAGCAGTACGGCCGTCTCGGCCGGAACGTGCAGCGGCAGGGGCGCGCGCAGCCGGCCCCCGGAGACACTCACGGCGTCCGGTTCGAGCCGGCCGAGGCCGAGGCGCTGGTTGGCCCGGTCGACGTCCAGGGAGAGGTTGCCGTGCTGGTCGGTCCAGTACGGCAGGACCACCCGCCCGCCCACCACCGCCGCGGACGTGGCGGCACGTGCCTTGCGCGGGCCCGGACCCACGCGGGACGTCTTGCTCCAGCCGCCGAGCCTGACGCGGGCGTAGGTGTCCCACAGCCCGGCGCGCAGCGAGGCGCCGTCCACCGCGCCGGCCGGGTCGACGGTGGCCGTGGCACGCAGCACGAGCCGCACCCGCCCGCTGTCCTCGACCGGCACGATCTCCCGGGTGACCTCGATGGGCTGGAAGTACTGGGCGGCGCTGGAGCGTTCGCGCACCAGCAGATCCACGGCGGCCTGTCCGAACCGGGCGACGGTGTCGGCGCCCACCCAGGCGATCGCCTCGTCGAGGTCCTTCGGCGGGCCGTCCAGCGGGATGCGGACCCCGCCGCCGGGGAACGTCAGCGGCGTGCCGCCCGCCGTGAGCTCGGCGGCGAAGTCGAAGCGCAGCCTGCCGTCCTGCCACTCGACGGTCCCGGGCCGGGCCGAGAGGCCGAGCCCGGTCTCCCACTCGGCGAAGGCCACCACGTCGTCGTACCGGTCGGCGGCGACAAGCGCGACCACGACCTGCTGCGTCGGCTGCAGACCGACGGCGACACCGGGACCGAAGCGCTCGAGGACGACCTGGCGGATCTCCTCGAACTGCTTGCGCCGGTAGTCGTCCGGCTTGGCGAGCAGACGGTTGCCGCGCAGCCGCTCCACCATCTCCACCCGCAGCCAGCGGCGGTGGAGGCTGTCTCGCACCGCGCCCGGCTCGGTGTACTGGTCGACGACGTCCAGCGCCTCCCGCAGGTTCTTGAAGTACCCGGCCGGGTCGAACTCCTGGAACCCCGCGTTGGAGGAGTCGTCGCGCCGGACGTGGTAGTAGCAGACGTAGTCGCCGATCACGGACACGTTGGCGGCGCGCAGATACGCCTCCGTCACGAAGACGTGGTCCTCCAGGCGCCGTCTGCCCTCGGGGAAGCGCAGGCCGATCTCGTCCAGGAAGGCCCGGCGGAACATCTTGTGCGGGGTGAGGCTGTCGATGAGCGGGGCGTCCCGCACACTGGCCCGCGGCCGGTTGCGGCGGAACAGCTCGACCGGCACCCCGCGGCCCTGGCCCGCCATCTTGCCGACGACGACGTCGGCGCCGTTGGCCACGCCGTAGTCGTACATCCGCTCCAGGGCCTCCTCGCCGAGGCGGTCGTCGTTGTCGACGAACATCACGTACTCGCCCCGGGAGGCGGCGATGCCGACGTTGCGGGGCTTGCCCGACCAGCCGGAGTTCTCCTGGTGGATCACCCGGACCCGGGGCTCCTCGGCGGCGAGAGCATCGAGCCGGGCCGGGGTCTGGTCGGTGGAACCGTCGTCGACGAAGATCACTTCGTACTCGTCGGGTGGCAGTGACTGCCTCAGCAACGACGCGATGCAGTCCTCGATGTAGGGCCCCGGGTTGTAGACGGGGACGATGACGCTGACCTTGACCGGCATCGGGCTTCCGAGCCCCCTCGGGTCGCTCGCCGAAAGTGTGGGTACGGGTGGCCAGATGCTATCTCCGCCGTGAGCCTCGTCCCACTGCGAGCCTTTTTCTCACCTCGTTTCCGCGGGCCGGGTCAGTCGTGCGTCTTGGCCAGCAGTTCCAGGATCTCGGCGGTGGTGCCCGTCTCGCCCAGCCGCGGGAAGATCCGGTCGACGCTGCCCCGGTGGGCCTCCGGGTCCAGGTCGCTCATGGCGTCGGTGGCGAGGGTGACGTGGTAGCCGTGCTCGTGCGCGGCGCGGGCGGTGGACTCCACGCCGATGCTGGTGGCGATGCCCGTCAGCACGATCTGCGTGACGCCCCGGCGGCGCAGCTGGACATCGAGACCGGTGCCGTGGAAGGCGCCCCAGTTGCGCTTGGTGACGGTGATGTCGCCGGGGTGACCGGCCAGTTCGGGGACCACGACGTCCCAGCCCTCCGGGTAGGCGCCGCCCGGACGGGAGACCTCGGTGCGGCCGGGGACGGTGTCCGCCCCGTCGGCGGCGAAGGAGACCCGGACCAGCACCACGGGCAGACGGCGGGCGCGGAAGGCGTCGGCGAGTTCCACCGTACGGGTGACGACGTCGGCGCCGCTGTGCGGCTGGACGGGCGCGGCCACGATGCCGGCCTGGAGGTCGATCACCACGAGGGCGGTGCGCGGGTCGAGGGCGGTGACGGTCATGACATCACGTCTTTCGTTGCGGTACGAGGGTGTCGAGTGAACGGTCGGGGAGCGCGGACGCCAGGAGCAGCGCCGATCCGGCGAGCATGAACAGCGCCAGGTCGTGCATCCCGGAGGTGTCGGCGCGGTGGGGGAAGAAGGCCGCGGCGGCGGCGGACGCGGCCAGCGCGCCGAGGTAGCCGAAGGTGCGCAGCAGCCCGGCGGCCGAGGCGGTGCGGTCCGGCTCGGCCTGGCGGTACAGGGCGTTCTGGATGGCGAGCCCGAGCAGGCCCTGCGGCACGCCCATCACTGCACCGACCAGGACCAGCGCCCACATCGGCGTACCGGAGCCGACCAGCAGCAGCGCGGCGCAGCCGGCCATCTGCAGAAGGCTGCCGGCGACGAGCTTGGTCCGGACGGCCTCCCGGCGTCCGGTGGCGGCGGAGACGGCGAGCCCGGTGGCCGACAGCGACAGCAGCACCAGTCCCGCCGTGGCGGCGGGCAGACCGCGCCCCTCCTCCAGCCACTGGGTGAAGCCGTACATGAAGGCGTACGAGGTCGTGTAGGCCAGCAACTGGCGCACATACGTGACGATCAGCGGGACGTTGCCGCCGAGGACGCGCAGGTCGACGAACGGGCCGGGCACCCGCAGCTCCCGCACCGCGAAACCCGCCGCGGCGATCGCTGACAGCACCGGCAGATACCAGCGGTCGAGTCGCAGACCCGTCAGGAAGACCATCAGCGAGACCATCATGACCGCGAACAACGCCATGCCGGGCAGGTCGACACCCTTTCCCCGGCGCCGCCCCGGCGTCCTCGGCAGACGGCGCGTCCCCAGGACCAGACAGGCCACCGACAGCGGCACGTTGACGGTGAAGACGGCTCGCCAGCCGCCGAGGCCGATCAGCAGACCGCCGAGGGCGGGACCGATCACGGCCACGACCTGGTTGGCCATGGCGAGCGCGGTCAGCACCCCCGCCGGGCTGTCCCGGCCCGTGCGCTCGGCCTCGCTCCGCGTCAGCTGCATGGCCGCCGGATACGCCGCCGACGTCCCGAAACCGAGCAGCACGCGCGCGCCGATCAGCGCGCCGAGCGAGGGGGCGACCGCGCCGAGGAGCCCGGCGATGCCCACCAGACCCGTACCGATCAGATAGAGGCGACGCGGCCCGTACATGTCCACGAGCCGCCCGACGACCGGCTGCCCCACCGCGGTGGCCAGGTACAGGGCGGACACCAGCCACACCGTCTGGGCCGGCGGGGCACCGAAGGCGACCCCGATCGGCACCAACGCCACCGCGATCATCGAGGAGTTGACCGGGTTGAGCACCGAACCGAACAGCATCGGCGCGATCAGCCGCCGGTCGAACCCGGTGGGGGAGGGGCGGGCGGTCCGCGCGCCGCCCCCGGTGCCGGATGGCCGACGTATCACGGTTGCGTGAGCCGTTCCAGCAGCGCAAGCCCCGCGAGGACCGTCCGCCGTTCGTCCTCGGTGTAGCGGTCCTGCAGCGCCCGGGCCAGCCATTCCTCGCGGGCCTGCCGGTCGCCCTCGACCCGCAGCCGGCCCGCCTCCGTCAGGGTGATGAGCTGGCGGCGGCCGTCGTCTGGGTCGGGACTGCGCCGGATCAGCCCCTGCCGGTCCAGCGCGGCGAGCGTGGTCGCCATCGACTGTGGCCGCACACCCTCCGCCGTGGCCAGCGAACTGGCCGTGGCGGCCCCGTGCTTGGCCACCAGGGTCAGTGCGGACACCTGGGGCGGCGTGAGCTCGTCGTCCTCCGCGACCTCCCTGATGCGGCGCCGCAGCCGGCTGACCACCACCCGCAGATCCCGCGCCGCACGGGCGGCGGACTCGCCGATGCCTTCGGAAGGGAGGGTGGCCTGTGCATCCATGCCCCGACCCTAAAACCGTAAGGTAAAACTGTCCAGTCCAGGCTGAACAGTTTTGACTGTAGATCGGCTTGCCGTGGTGCAGCACCCCCCGCCGCGGACATCGGCGCCGAGACGGCCGCCACGTCGATGCGTGTGGACAACGAACGGGCTGCCGACCGCGCCGGCGCGACACCCTGTGGTGCGGCGTCGGCCGCCAACACCGAGCGACGCACGGGGCGGACCGCTCACCCCGCGGCGCCGGCGCCGTCTCTAGGCTGAGCGTGTGCGCCTTCTGCTGACGACCGACACCCACCTCCCCAAACGCGCCAAGCAGCTGCCCGAGCCGCTCCTGGCCGAACTCCCGCGCGCCGACGTCGTGTTCCACGCCGGGGACTGGGTCGACACCGCCACCCTCGACCTGCTGGAGGCCCGCTGCCGCAGGGTCGTCGGCGTGTACGGCAACAACGACGGACCGGAGCTGCGGGCCCGGCTGCCCGAAGTGGCGTACGCGGAGCTCGGCGGAGTGCGCTTCGCGGTCGTGCACGAGACGGGCCCGGCACAGGGCCGGGAGGCGCGCTGCGCCGCCCGGTTCCCCGACTGCGACGTGCTGGTCTTCGGTCACAGTCACATCCCCTGGGACACGACGGCCCCCGGCGGCCTGCGCCTGCTCAACCCCGGCTCCCCGACCGATCGGCGCGGCCAGCCCCACTGCACCTACATGACCGCCTCCGTGGCCGACGGCCTCCTCACGGACGTACGGCTGCACCGCCTGCCCCCGAGGTAGCCGCCGGTTTCGGGACAAGGGGGCGGGGCACCCGGCTGCGGCGGCCGTACGTGCGCACCCGGCATCCGGCGGCGTTGTCAGCCCGCATCACCAGCCGGATCGGGGCGCGGCTTCCGGCCGCCGCCGGTCTGCTCGTCGCCACGGCCGGGCTCGCCCTCCTCGCCCTGGCCGCACCGCACTCCGGGTATCTCGTCCTGCTGCCCGCGTTCCTGCTGTGGGGCATCGGCATGGGCTTCCTGACCCCCGCTGTCGTCGCCGCGGCCATCGCGGCCGTCCCGGCCGAACGGTCGGGGCCGGCCTCCGCGATGAACAACACCGCACGTCAGGCCGGCGGTGCGATAGGCATCGCGGTGGCGGGCGCGGTCGCCGGACAGCCCGGCGACGAGACAGGGTTCGTCCGGGGCTTCCACACCGTCGCCCTCGGAGCCGCGGGACTCTACGCGGCCGCCGCGCTGCTCGCCCTGCTGGTGCTGCCGGGCGCCCTGCTTCCGGGCGGTGAGAGGTGACGGCCGGTCCCTTGTACGTCACGGTGATCGGGCCCGCCGCCATGACTTCCCCCAACAGGCGTTACACCGACGGATGGATGGCTCCTCCGGTGGCCGTCAGCGGGGTGCCGCTGCCGCCCCAGCGCAGCGCGACGATCTCGGCGGCGACGGACACGGCGACCTCCTCGGGCGTACGCGCGCCGAGGTCGAGGCCGACGGGGGAGCGCAGCCGGGACAGTTCGCTCTCGGTGAGGCCGGCGTCGAGCAGGCGTTTCATACGGTCGTCGTGGGTGCGGCGGCTGCCCATCGCCCCGATGTAGGCGGCCGGCCGGCGCAGCGCCTCCTCCAGCAGCGGCACATCGAACTTGGGGTCGTGGGTGAGAACGCAGATCACGGTGCGTTCGTCGGTGTCGGTGCCCCGCAGATAGCGGTGCGGCCAGTCGACGACCACCTCGACGGCGTCCGGGAAGCGTTTGGGGGTGGCGAACACCGGGCGGGCGTCGCACACGGTGACCCGGTAGCCGAGGAAGCTGCCGATGCGGGCGACCGCGGCCGCGTAGTCGATGGCGCCGAAGACCAGCATGCGCGGCGGCGGAGCGAAGGAGTGCAGAAAGACCGTGACCGCGTCCTCGCGGCGCTCGCCGTGCGGGCCGTAGTGGCGCAACCCGGTCGCGCCCAGGGCGAGTTCGCCACGTGCGTCGGCGGTGACGGCGATGTCCAGGCCGGCCGTGCCCAGCGTCCCGGACACCTCGTCCGGCCAGACGGCGAGGGTGGCCCCGATCGTCGCCGGCCCGTCCGTCACCGTCGCCACGGTCACCGGGCGGCCCTCGGCCACGGACCGTGCGACCGCGGCGAAACCCGGGTCGGTGTCGTGCGTGACGGGCCGCACCAGCAGCGTGATCTCGCCGCCGCAGGTGAGCCCGACCGCGAACGCGTCCTCGTCGCTGTAGCCGAAGCTCTCCAGGCGTGCCTCGCCGGTGTCGACGACCTCCCGGGCGAGCTCGAACACCGCGCCCTCCACGCAGCCCCCGGACACGCTGCCCACGACTTCGTCGCCGGGCCCCACCGCCATGGCCGCACCGGGACCACGCGGTGCGCTGCGGCTCACGGCGACCACGGTCGCCAGGCCGAACGGGACCCGGGCCGCGTACCACTCGCTCAGCGTCGGCAGAATCTCACGCACGATCCGCTCCTTCCACGGGCGCCGGGCAGGCCCCGCGCACCACCGCCGTCAGACGCTCCAGCGCGGCCGGCCTGTGCCCCTCGACGCAAGCGTCCACGCTCGGCAGCGCCGCCGCCATCCCGGCGTTAATCCGTTGCCGCCGAGACGCCGGTACTGATGCACTTGATGGGTTGGGTCACCGCACCGTCCAGGAGAAGCAATGCGAGCACCGTTCATGTCCGCCCAGGAAGGAATGACCCACTCTTCGAAGGACATGACGCTTCGTGCACTTGCTCAACCTTGGCATCCTCGCGCACATCGACGCAGGTAAGACGAGCCTGACCGAGCGGCTGCTGCACTCGGTCGGAGTGATCGACGAGCCCGGCCGTGTCGACGACGGGAACACTCGCACCGACACCCTCGCGCTGGAGCGGCAGCGCGGCATCACCATCAAGTCCGCCGTCGTCTCGTTCGCGGTCGACGACGTGACGGTCAACCTCATCGACACCCCTGGCCACCCGGATTTCATCGCCGAGGTGGAGCGGGTGCTCGGAGTGCTCGACGGCGCGGTTCTCGTCGTCTCGGCCGTCGAGGGCGTCCAGGCGCAGACGCGCATCCTGATGCGGGCCCTGCAGCGGCTGCGCATCCCGACCCTCCTGTTCATCAACAAGATCGACCGCCGCGGGGCGCGGTACGACGGCGTACTGCGGGAGATCCGCGAGCGGCTCACGCCGGCGGTCGTGGCCATGGGGACGGTCGGCGGACTCGGCACGCCCGCTGCCCAGTTCGTGCCGGGGGTCGCTCCGGCGGCGCTCGATGTCCTGGCGGACCATGACGACGAGCTGCTTGCCGCCTGGGTGGAGGGCAGCGACATGGCGCATACCGCCGTCCGTGCGGCCCTCACCACCCAGACCCGCCAGGCCCTGGTCCACCCCGTCCACTTCGGTTCAGCCATCACCGGAGCCGGCGTGAACGCCCTGGTCGCGGGTATCAAGGAGCTCCTGCCCGCGGCAGACGGCGACCCCGACGGGCCGGTCTCGGGCACCGTCTTCAAGGTCGAGCGAGGCCCGGCGGGGGAGAAGGTGGCGTACGCGCGCATGTTCTCCGGCACCCTGCGCACCCGCGACCGGATCCCCTTCGGCGAGGCCCGCACGGAGGGCAGGGTCACCGCGATCAGCGTCTTCGACCAAGGCGCCGACGTCCGGGCGGACGCCGTCCCCGCCGGACGGATCGCCCGGCTGTGGGGCCTGACCGGCATCAGGATCGGTGACGCGCTCGGCGAACCCCGCAAGGCCTACGAGCACTTCTTCGCCCCGCCCACGCTGGAGACGGTGGTCGTCCCCGGCCCGGGCGTGGACACCCGGAAGCTGCACATCGCGCTCACCCAGCTCGCCGAACAGGACCCGCTGATCGACCTGCGTCACGACGAGCTGCGCCAGGAGACCTCCGTCTCCCTCTACGGCGAGGTCCAGAAGGAGGTCGTCCAGGCCACGCTCGCCGAGGAGTTCGGGCTCGACGTCACCTTCCGGGAGACCACGGTCATCTGCATCGAGCGGCCGTCCGGGCCGGGAGCGGCGGTCGAGTTCAACAAGAAGGACCCGAACCCGTTCCTGGCCACCGTCGGCCTGCGCGTCGACCCCGCACCGGTCGGCTCGGGCGTGCGGTTCCGCCTGGAGGTGGAGCTCGGCGCCATGCCGTACGCCTTCTTCAAGGCCGTCGAGGACACCGTCCGCGAAACCCTCCGGCAGGGCCTGCACGGCTGGCAGGTCACCGACTGCACGGTCACCATGACCCACTCCGGTTACTCGCCCCGGCAGAGCCACGCCCACCAGGGCTTCGACAAGAGCATGTCCAGCACCGGCCACGACTTCCGCGGTCTGACCCCGCTGGTCCTCGTCGAGGCACTGCGCCGGGCGGGCACCCGGGTCCACGAGCCGATGCACCGCTTCCGCCTCGAAGCACCGGCCGACACCCTCGGCGCCCTGCTGCCGGTACTGGCCGCCCTGCGTGCCGTGCCGCAGACGACCCGGACGCAGGGCGCGGACTGCGTCCTGGAGGGTGCGGTCCCGGCCGGCCGGGTGCACGAACTGGAGCAGCGGCTGCCCGGACTCACCCGTGGCGAGGGCGAGTTGGAGAGCGCCTTCGACCACTACGCACCGATCACTCACGGAACGGTTCCCGAACGCCCGCGCACCGACCACAACCCCCTCAACCGAAAGGAGTACCTGTTGAACGTGACGCGTCGCGTGAAGGACTGAGGTGGCTGAGAAGGAACGGTCCCCGCGAATCCTGAAACTTACTCAAGAGTCAGAAGTATTGACGTTGTCCGGAAATCACCGGACTGTAGTGGACATGCCGAATATTCGGACACGTCTGCTCCTTGTGCTGGTTGTCCTCTTCGGATCTCTGACGGTGGCGGGCGCACCCTGCGCCACCGCCGCGCCCCTTCCCGACTCCCTCTGGTTCGACGAATCGCCCCTGACGGTGCAGAACGGCAGATTCGTCGACGGCAACGGCCGCGAGGTCGTGCTGCGCGGCTACAACGTCTCCGGCGAGACCAAGCTGGAGGAGAACAGCGGCCTGCCCTTCGCCTCGGTCGCCGACGCGAAGAAGTCCGCGACCGCGCTGCGTGCCCTCGGCGGCGGCAACTCGGTCCGCTTCCTGCTTTCCTGGGCGCACGCCGAACCCACCCGCGGCACGGTCGACACCGCCTACCTGGCCGCCGTCACCGCGCAGATGCAGGCCTTCCTCGACGCCGGCATCCGCGTCTACCCCGACTTCCACCAGGACCTCTACTCCCGCTACCTCTTCAACTCGGGCAGCTGGTACACGGGCGACGGCGCACCCAAGTGGGCCGTGGCGCTGGGTGGTTACCCGCAGGAGTCGTGCGGGATCTGCCTCTTCTGGGGTCAGAACATCACCCAGAACCAGGCCGTGACCAAGGCGCAGTACGACTTCTGGCACAACACCTACGGCCTGCAGGACGCCTTCCTCGCCACCGCCCAGAAGACCATGGCGTACGTCGAACAGCACCTGAGCGACGCCGAGTTCGCGGGCGTCGTCGGCTTCGACCCCTACAACGAGCCCTTCGCCGGCAGCTACGACTCCGGCCAGAGCAGCCGCAGTTGGGAGCAGAACCTGCTGTGGCCCTTCTACCAGAAGTTCCGGGCCCGGATGGACGCGGCAGGCTGGCAGGCCAAACCCGCCTTCGTCGAACCGAACCTCTTCTGGAACGCCAACATCGACTCACAGAAGCAGGAGGGCGGACTGCTGGACGCCGGCACGCTCGGCCCGCGCTATGTCTTCAACACCCACTTCTACGACCAGAAGGCCATCTCCGGCATCTTCATGTGGGGCAACGCGTCCGACGGGCAGTACGCGAAGGACTTCGGCACCATCCGCGACCGGGCGTCCGCCGCAGGCACCGCCGCCGTGGTCAGCGAGTTCGGCCATCCGCTGTCCGGATCGGTGGCGGGCAAGGCCCCCACGGTCGACAAGGCCATCTACCAGGCCCTCGACTCCCGGCTGCCGGGCTCGGGCTGGTGGTCGAGCCCGGCCTCCTCCGGCCCGGTCCTCTCCGGCAACCAGTGGCAGTGGGACATCTACAACGGCCGCCACCACGAGCTGATGAACGACAACCCCGACAAGGTCAAGACGTCGGGTGACGCCTGGAACGACGAGGACCTCTCCGCCGCAAAACTCGACGACTCGGGTGCGGTGACACTCCGTCAGGACGCTCGGCTCCTCGACCGCCTCTACCCGAGTGCCACGGCCGGTACGACGCTCGCCTTCACCTACGAGGACCGTTCACGCGACGGTTCCACGACCCTGACCTGGAACCCGGTGCCGAGTTCACTGCCGAACGTGTCCCAGCTGGTCGGCTCCGGCCAGTACGGGCTGCTCGTGTGGAAGTCGGGCAGCGGCACGGCACCCACCGAACTGCACCTGCCCGCCTCGTTCCCGACCGCGACGACCACCGTCGTCTCCGACCTCGGCACGGTCTACGGCCCGCCGGCGTACACGACCGCGACACCGGTCGCGGCGGCTCCCGAACCGGGCGGCACGGGCAGTCGGCGCCTCCTGCTCACCGACTCGGACTCCGGCGTCCTGCACTACGCGCTGGTGACCAATGGGGCAACGGCACCATCGGCGAGTCTGCTCAGCGCGGCCAAGGCCGAGCTGGCGGCCTGGGCGGCGGCACACTTCTGAGCCGAGGGCTCGGGCGGGCCGACAGGCCGACGGCGCCGGACTCCATCGTCCGGCGCCGTCGGTGAGGGGGGATCAGCTCGCGGACGGACCCGTCCAGCCGGCCTGCACATGGCCGAGCCGTACCCGCTGCGGATGGTCCCCGACCGGCACGGAGATGACCTTCTGGCCGGTCGCGAAGTCGATCGCCGTGACCTGGTCGGCGCCGCTCTCGGAGATGATGCAGTCCTTGCCGTCGCCACTGACCGTGGCCCAGTACGGGGTGGACGCCGTGACGAGCGGGCCCTCCTGGAGGCCGGCCCGGTCGACGACGGTGGCGTAGTTGTCCATCGTCCCGGCGACGCACAGCTTGCTGCCGTCGGGGCTCATCGAGATGCCGTGGTGGCGCGAGTCCAGCAGCCAGGTGGTGCGGTCGGGGTTGGTCGCCGGGTTCGCCGGCAGCGTCTTCACCCGGGTGATCTTGTCGGAGGCGATGTCGTACTCCAGGAAGCCGTTGAAGAACGACACCTGGAAGTACATCTTCGACCAGTCAGGGGTGAAGGCGGCGGGCCGTACCGCGTCGGAGAAGTCCTTCAGGCCGATCGCGTTCAGCCGGTCGCGCATGTCGATGGTCTTGACCGTCTTGTACGTGGTGGCGTCGACGACGGTGATGTGACGGTCGCCCTTGGTCCAGTCCGCCGACGGGTCGTCGAGGGAGGTGGTGACCTCGCCGATGGACATGTTCCAGATGTACTTGCCGCCGTTGGTGAAGACGTTCTCGTGCGGCTTGTCACCGGTGGCGAACTCGCCCAGTTCCTTGCCGGTGTTGATGTCCAGCACCTGCACCTTGTTGGCGGTGGACGCGGAGACCGCGACCCTGGTGCCGTCAGGGGAGACGGCCATGTGGTCGGCACGGTAACCGGCCACCGGGAAACGCCAGTTGATCCTGTCGGTGGCCAGGTCGATGGAGACGACGTCGGCGAAGCTGGGCCGGGAGACGACCACGGAGGTGCCGTCGGGTGTGGAGTACATGTCGTCGACGTACTGGTCGTGGCCCTGCCCGACCTGGTTGCGGATGGCCGTGTAGTAGATCCACTTGATGGGGTCGGCGTTGATCTCCGCGATGCGCTGCGCCTTGTCGGGGACGACGTTGATCTCCCCGACCTTGGTGAAGTCGCCGGAGGACTTCAGGACGGTGGCGGTGCCGTCCCAGTTGTTGCCCACGAACAGCACCTCGCGCAGTGCTGCGGACGCGTCCGCGGTGGCGGCGGTGGCGGGTGCGGCGGCGGTCAGGGCGAGGGCGGCGGCTACGGAGCAGATGTGCCTGGATCTGAAGGCAGGCATGAGTGCTCTCTCCTCTGCGGACGGGGTGTGATGAGGGCATGCCAAAGAAGTGCGGCCGAATCTGAAAACAGACGCGTTCAGACTCTTACTTACTGGAAAGTAAGGAAGAGGCGCCCTTCTCCACAAGACTGCGTACACGACAAAATTGGCGCGGCGGGCGACAAGGGAGGCTCAGTGGCGGGAAGGCTCAAGGCGCCGACCGGACGGTACGGCGGCAAGACCGCCGCCGAACGGCAGGCCGAGCGGCGCAGGCGATTCCTGGACGCCGCCCTCGAACTCTTCGGTGGCGACCCCGGCTACCGCGCCACCACGGTCGCGGCACTGAGCGAGGCCGCGGGCCTGTCCACCCGCCAGTTCTACGAGGAGTTCCGCACCCTCGAGGACGTGCTGGCCGCGCTGCACCTCCAGGTCAACGACTGGGCCGAGGAGGCCGTCCTGACCGCGTTCGCCGAGGCGCGGGGGCTCCCGCTCGCCGAGCGCGTCACCGCCCTCTTCCGGGCCTACGCCGGGAACGTCACCGGCGATCCGCGCCGGATCAGGATCACCTTCGTCGAGATCATCGGCGTCAGCGCACGCCTGGAGGAACAGCGCCTGGCCCGCCGGTCCCGCTGGGTGGACCTCATCTGCGCCGAGGCGGACACCGCCGCCGCCCAGGGAGAGGCAGCGCCTCGCGACTACCGCATCCCGGCGACGGCCTTCATCGGCAGCGTCAACGGGCTGCTGCACGACTGGAGCGCGGGCTGGGTCAACGCCACGCTCGACGAAGTGGTGGACGAACTGGTCCACCAACTACTGGCAATTCTGCGCCCACCGGGCTGGTCGCCACCGGCCACCTGAACGGCGCGCTGCGCTCGCCGGGCCGTGGTGCGGCGCCCTTCCGGGCTGTGGCGTGGTGCGTTCGCCGCCCAAGGCGTGGCGCGTTCGCCGGTCCGCAACGCGGCGCTCGCCTCGGTCCACGGCGTGGTGGCTTCACCGGGGCGTGGTGCGGCGCCCTTGCCGGGCTGTGGCGTGGGGCGTTCGTCGGGTCGTGGCACGGTGCTCTCGCCGGGCTGTGGCGTGGTGCGCTCGCCTCGGTCCACGGCGTGGTGGCTTCACCGGGCCGTGGTGCAGCGCCCTTGCCGGGCTGTGGCGCGGCGCTCGCCCCGGCCCCCGGCGCGGTGTTTCGCCGGGCCGTGGTGCGGTGCTCTCGCCGTGGCTGTGGCGTGGTGCGTTCTTCGGGCTGTGGCGCGGTTCTCTCGCGGGGGCTGTGGTGCGGTGCGTTCGCCGGACCGCGGCGCCGCGTTCCTGCCGGATCGCGGGGCGGCGCTCGCCTTGGCCCACGGCCGCGGCGCCTTCGCCGGACTGTGGTGCCGCCCCCTGCTGGTCCATGGCGTCGCGCTCCCGCCGGGCTATGGCGAGGTGCGTCCCTCGGGCCGTGGCGTGGTGCCCCTGCGGGGCTATGGCATGGTGCGTTCGCCGGACTGCGGCGCGGTGCTCGCACCGGATCGCGGCGCGGGCTCGCGCCGAACCGCGGCGCGCCGAACCGCGGCGCGCCGAACCGCGGCGCGGTGCCCCTGCCGGCCCATGGCGTCGCGCTCCCGCCGGGCCACAGCGCAGCCCCCCGGGCCAGGCGACTTCTGCCGTCGATCGGCCGACGACACTCCCATGGCCTGTGCCGCCGACCACCCGACCACTCCGAGTGACCCCCCGAACGGCTCAGTGACGATGCGCCGGAGGAGGCGAGGCTGCGTGGACGGTGTGACCGTGGTGGAAGGCATGGGCGTGCATGCGGTGACGAGGAGGCGCGATGTCGCAGGGTTCGGTCGAGGGCGGCATGGCGCCCCACGCCACGAGGGACGCCCCGGGCCTGCCGGCTGACCGGTCCCGGCACGGTTTCGAGCAGTTGAGCGCCGTCGCCGACGCCGTCCTGTATGAGGGCTATCTGCTCTATCCCTACCGTCGCTCGTCGGCCAAGAACCGCGTCCGCTGGCAGTTCGGCGTGCTCTTCCCGCGGACCTGGGTGGAGCGGGACGGCCCGGTCGTCCCCCATGTGTCCGGCTCCGCCGACTCCTGGTACCAGCGGACCGAGGTGCTGCTGAGGATCCTGGAGCCCGGCGCAACCCTGCGGGTGAGGCTTCGATACCTCCAACTGCAGCGCAAGCAGGTGGAGGAGACCGGCCACGGCCGCCTCCGAGAGGTCGAGTCGCTGCGCACCGACGACGGCACGGTGCATCTGACCTTCGACGAGGCCGTGCCGTGCGAAGTGGACATCGCGGTCCCGCTGGACGACCTCCTCCAGGGCGAACGCATCGTTCCGGCGGGAGCGGCGGCCGGCAGGGACATCGAGGCGCTGCCCTCGGGCGTAGGGCGCGTGGTGCGTCGCCGCGAGGAAGTACGGGCCGACGTCCTTCTCGCCGCCGAGCAGTTGGGGGAGAACCTCTGCCGTCTGCGGGTGTGCACCACCAACACGGGACCTTCGCCGGATCCGCGGACCACGCGCGAGGAAGCGCTGAGCGGCGCGCTCATCGCCGCACACACGCTGATCGGCGGTGACGGCGTCGAATTCGTCTCGCTGATCGATCCGCCCGAGGACCTGCGTGCGCAGGCAGGTACGTGCCGGAACGAGTTCACCTTCCCCGTCCTCGGTGGCGAACCCTCGACTTCCCCCGCCGGGGCCATGGGCCGCCTCCTGCTCTCGTCGCCGATCATCCTTCCCGACCATCCGCAGGTGGCCCCGGAGAGCCCCGGGGATCTGCACGACGCCGCGGAGATCGACGAGATCCTCACGCTGCGCACCATGCTGCTGACGGACGAGGAGAAACGCGAGGCACGCGCCACCGACCCACGGGCCGCCGCGATCCTCGACCGGGTCGACACCATGCCCCCGGAGGTCTTCGAACGGCTGCACGGCGCCGTCCGCTCCCTGACCCCGGCCGACCCGTCGCCCCCGCGCGCCGAACGCCCCGCCTGGTGGCAGGAGGGCGCCGACGACGGACTCTCCCCGACCACCGACACGGTGCTCGTCGACGGCGTCCCCCTCGGCGCCGGCAGCCGCGTACGGCTTCGGCCACGCAGGCGGGGCGCCGACGCCCAGGACATGTTCCTGGCCGGACGGACCGCCGAGGTGGCCGCCGTCTTCCACGACGTGGACGACAGCGTGCACCTCGCCGTGACCCTCGACGACGATCCCGCCGCCGAACTGCACACCTGGTACGGCCGCTTCCACTACTTCCGCCCCGACGAACTCGAACCACTCAGCCCGACCGACTCCGACACCCCCCGCAGCGGAGGCCGTTGACATGACAACGCACAGCAGCACCACCGAGGTCAGCGGCGAGCCCAGCCGCGGCGAGGAACGGCAGGGCTTCGACGAGCTCCACATCCTCTGGATCTCCGAGGGCATGAGCTGCGACGGCGACACCGTCTCCCTGACGGCCGCCGACCAGCCCTCCATCGAGGACCTGGTCCTCGGCCTGATCCCGGGCCTGCCCAAGGTGAACCTGGTCAACAAGGTGCTTTCGCCGAGCCTGGGCGGCGAGGACTTCCTCGCCCCCTACCGGGCCGCGGTACGCGGTGAGCTGGCCCCGTTCATCCTCGTCATCGAGGGCTCGATCCCCAACCAGAACATCATCGAGGGCGAAGGCTACTGGACGTCGTTCGGCAACGACCCCGAGACCGGCGAACCGCAGACCCTCAACTGGTGGATCGACCAACTCGCCCCCAAGGCCTGGGCGGTGGTGGCCGCCGGCACCTGCGCCACCTTCGGCGGGATCCACGCCATGGCCGGCAACCCGACCGGCTGCATGGGCCTCGCGGACTACCTGGGCTGGGACTTCAGGTCCCAGGGTGGCCTGCCCGTCGTGAACGTACCCGGCTGCCCCATCCAGCCCGAGAACTTCATGGAGACCCTGATCTGGGTCCTCTACCACGCGGCCGGATCCGCTCCGCCGCCCCCGCTGGACCACATGCTGCGCCCGCAGTGGCTGTTCGGCAAGACGGTCCACGAGGGCTGCGACCGAGGCTCGTACTACGAGCAGGGAAATTTCGGCAAGGACTACAACTCGCCCAAGTGCCTGGTGAAGACGGGCTGTTGGGGTCCGGTCGTCAACTGCAACGTGCCCAAGCGCGGCTGGATGGCGGGCATCGGCGGCTGCCCGAACGTCGGCGGCATCTGCATCGGCTGCACGATGCCAGGCTTCCCCGACGCGTTCATGCCGTTCATGGACGAGCCGCCCGGCGGAACGCTCTCCTCGATGATCGTCAAGCCGTACGGAGCCGTCATCCGCCGACTGCGCGGCTTCACGAACGAGCTGGTCAACCACGAACCCAGGTGGCGCCACAACAAGCAGAAGCTGACCAGCGGCTACGACCCGCACTGGCGTCCCTGACACCGCCCGGCACACACCAACACCACGGACCGACCTACGGAACAGCGACAGCAAGGGGCAGTAAGAGCGATGACCACAACCGAGGCCCGGCCCACGGGACGCAAGCCGCCGCAGCTCGTGGACATGTCCTGGGACCCGATCACGCGCATCATCGGGAACCTGGGCATCTACACGAAGATCGACTTCGCCAACCGGGAGGTCGTGGAGTGCCACAGCACGTCGTCGCTGTTCCGTGGCTACTCGGTGTTCATGAAGGGCAAGGACCCCCGGGACGCGGGCTTCATCACCTCCCGTATCTGCGGCATCTGCGGCGACAACCACACCACCTGCTCCGACTACGCCCAGCAGATGGCCTACGGGGTCAAACCGCCGCGGCTCGCCGAGCACATCGTCAACCTCGGCGAGGCCGCCGAGTACATGTTCGACCACACGATCTTCCAGGACAACCTGGTCTTCGTGGACTTCTGCGAGGCCATGGTCAAGTCCACCAACCCCGGTGTGCTGGCCCGCGCCGAGCGCAGTGACGCCCCCCGCGGGGACATCCACGGCTACCGGACCATCGGCGACATCATGAAGGCCTTCAACCCCTTCGAGGGCGAGGTCTACAAGGAGGCCCTGAAGGTCAGCCGGGTCACCCGCGAGATGTTCTGCCTGATGGAGGGACGCCACGTCCACCCTTCCACGCTGTACCCCGGCGGCGTGGGCACGCTGCCGCAGCCGACCGTCTTCACCGACTACCTCAGCCGCCTCATGCGGGTCATCGACTTCGTCAAGAAGGCCGTCGCCATGAACGACGACGTCTTCGACTTCTTCTACGAGGCGCTGCCCGGCTACGAGCAGGTCGGCAACCGCCGCATCCTGCTGGGCTGCTGGGGTGCGTGGCAGAACCCCGACGTCGTCGACTACCGCTACGAGAACATGAACACCTGGGGCAAGGCGATGTACGTCACCCCCGGCATCGTCGTCGACGGCGAGTTGGTCACCAACAACCTCGTCGACATCAACCTCGGCCTGCGGATCATGCTCGGCAGCTCCTACTACGAGGACTGGGTGGGCGAGCAGCCCTTCGTCACCCACGACCCGCTCGGCAACCCCGTCGACATGCGCCACCCGTGGAACCAGACCACCGTGCCGGTGCCGCAGAAGCGCGACTTCGACGACAAGTACAGCTGGGTGATGAGCCCACGCTGGTACGACGCACGCAGCGGCGACCACCTCGCCCTGGACACCGGCGGCGGCCCGCTCGCCCGCCTCTGGTCCACCGCGCTGAGCGGACTGGTCGACACCCCGTACATCAAGTCCACCGGCCACAGCGTCCGCATCTCACTGCCCAAGGGCGAGTCGCTGCCGGAGACCACCCTGGAATGGCGCATCCCGAAGTGGAGCAACACCATCGAACGGGACCGCGCCCGGCCGTACTTCGTCGCCTATGCGGCCGCCATGGCCCTGCAGTTCCTCGAAGAGGCGATGGGACTCGTGCGGGACGGCGACACCAAGGTCTTCGAGAACTTCGAGGTGCCCGACGAGGCCATCGGCTGCGGCTTCCACGAGGCGGTGCGCGGTGTCCTCTCCCACCACCTGGTGATCAAGGACAAGAAGATCGCCAACTACCACCCGTACCCGCCCACTCCGTGGAACGCCAGCCCCCGCGACAAGTTCGGCACCCCCGGCCCCTACGAGGACGCCGTACAGGGACAGCCGATCTTCGAGGAGAACGGCCCGGACGACTTCAAGGGCGTCGACATCATGCGCACGGTCCGCAGCTTCGACCCCTGTCTGCCGTGCGGTGTGCACATGTACGTCGGCAAGGGCAAGACCCTGACCACCCTGCACTCGCCGACGTACGGCGCCAACCATGGCTGAGCCCGAGCGGCTCGCGGACCCGGCAGTCGAGGCCCGGCTGACCCTGCTCGACCAGCTGCTGGAGGGGCTCGAGTCCACGCCCGGACCCGCCACCCGCTCCGCGGTCGAGACCGTACGGCTGCTGACCGAGATCTACGGCGAGGCGCTCGCCCGGGTCATGGACCACGCGGACGCGCAGCTGGCCGAACGCCTCGCCGACGACGAGCTGTTGGGGCATCTGCTGGTACTGCACGCGATCCATCCGGAGCCCGTGGAGCGCCGGGCGGCCCGCGCGGTCGAGCGGCTGCGGCCCGCCGTACAGGAACGCGGCGGTGACGTGGAGTGGGCCGGCGCGGACGGTGCGGTGGGCCGCGTACGGCTGACGGCGGGCGGCGGCTGCGGCTCCGGCTGCGGCGGCGGGACGGGCGACGTCACCGCGGCCGTCCGGGAGGCGGTGCTCGCCGTGGCCCCGGAGCTGACGGAGGTGGAGCCCGTGCAGACCGCCGCTCCCGCCTTCGTACCGCTGACCACGCTCACCCACCGAGGCACACCGTGACCACGGTCGGCGCGCTCGCCCGCCTCATCCGCTCCTCCGCCGAGGCCACGCCTGCGGCCGAGCAGGAGAGGTGCGACCTGTGCGCCGCGCCGGTGCCGGGGGAGCACCGCCATCTGTACGACACCGCGGCCGAGGAGGTGCGCTGCGCCTGCGGCCCCTGCTCGGTGCTGTTCGCGGACAAGGGCGCGGGCGACGGGCACTACCGGCTCGTTCCCCGCAGGCGGATCAGGCTGCCCCGGGTGGACACTGAGATTCTGGGCGTGCCCGTCGGTCTGGTGTTCTTCGTGCCCCGGGCCGACGGCACGGTCACCGCCGAGGGCCCCAGCCCGGCCGGGGCCATGCGGTGGGAGATCGACGCTGCGGCCTGGCAGCGGCTGACCGCAGCCTGTCCGCAGCTCGTCTCCCTGGAACCGGACGTGGAGGCACTGCTCGTGAACACCGTCCACGGCCTCGACCACCACTGGATCGTCCCGGTCGACGACTGCTACCGGATGATCGCCGTCGTACGCCGGGAATGGCGGGGCCTGTCCGGCGGCGGCCGCGTCTGGCCCGCCGTCGAGCGGTTCTTCGACGACCTCACCGAGCGGCCATGACCACGACTCCGCGGCGCGGAGGCGAGGAAGGAGAACACCCCATGGGCAGCATCAGAGTCGGCCGACCCCAGGCCAAGCCCGACTCCACCGGGCATGTGCCCGGCATGCACCAGGGCAACACAGGGCCCTACGGCCACCAGACCGGACACCACAAGGACGGCACCGCGGACGCGCGCCGCTCCACCGGGATCCATTGGAAGCGGCACGACGCCCTCCTCGACGTCATGCCGAACATCCCGCCGGGATGAGGAAGGACAGGGAGCCGGAATGAAGGTCCAACGAGCAGACGGCGCGCAGGCCGCGACGACGGGACGGCAGCTGCTGATGGCGGAGGCCGCTCTGGCGGGTGCCGTGGCCCTGGCGCTGTTCGTCCGGGAGCTGCCGAGCATCAGGCGTGAGCTGCGGATCTACCGGATGGCCGGCGGCTTCCGCGCAGGCCGCCGCTATCCATGAGCCGACCGTGCACGAGCTGTCGATCGCGACCGCGATCATCGAGCGGGCCGACGAGCTCGCCCGGGCGGACGGGACGGACGCCGTCTCGGCGGTGACCGTGCGGGTCGGCGAGCTGGCCGGGGTCGTACCCGACGCGCTGAGCTTCGCCTTCGAGGTGGCACGCGACGGCACCGCCCTCGCCGCGGCCCGGCTCGTGGTGGAGCCGGTCCCGGCGCACGCCTACTGCGGCGCGTGCGCGCAGGAGTTCCCGGTGGGCATGCCCCCGTTCTTCTGGTGCCCGCACTGCGACCGGCCCTCCACCGACCTGCGCAGCGGCCGGGAACTGGAGATCACCGGGATCGAGTGACATGTACGAGGCCCCGCCGCGGCATCGAGCTGCGGCGGGGCTTCGTGCGTCGGGCTCAGCAGATCCGCGGGAGCTGCTCGCCGAGCGGCAGGTCCACGACTCGGGTTCCGCCGAGGCCGGTGGAGACCACGACCATGCCGGGGTGCTCGGCGACGCACTCACCGATCAGCGTGGCCCCTGCGCCCTGCGGATGGGCGCGCATCGCCGCCAGGACCTCCTCCGCCGCGGTCGGGGGCACGAAGGCGACGAGCCGGCCCTCGTTGGCGACGTAGAGCGGGTCGAGGCCCAGGAAGCCGCAGGCGTTGGCGACGGCGTCCGGCACCGGAATGGCCCGCTCCTGGAGGCGGACACCGGTCCCGGAGGCGCGGGCGATCTCGTTGAGCGACGCGCCCAGACCGCCACGGGTCGGATCGCGCAGGACGTGGAGGTCGGGCGTGACCGCCAGCATGGCCGCCACCAGGTCCGCGAGCGGCGCGGTGTCGCTGGCCAGCTCGACGCCGAACTCCAAGCCCTCCCGGACGCTCATGATGGCCACCCCGTGCAGGCCGATCGGACCGCTGACGATGACGGCGTCACCGGGCCGCGCACGCTGGGGACGGATGTCCACCCCGTCGGGGACGAGCCCCACCCCGGCGGTGGTGACGTACACGCCGTCGCCGTGCCCGGACTCCACCACCTTGGTGTCACCCGTGGCCACGACCACCCCCGCCGCCTCGGCCGCCGCGCCCATGGCCCGCGCGATCCGCTCGACCACGGTCAGTTCCACGCCCTCTTCCAGTACGAAGGCGGCGGACAGGTAGGCGGGCCTGGCACCGCTCATCGCGAGGTCGTTGACGGTGCCGTTGACCGCGAGGTCGCCCAGGCAGCCGCCGGGAAAGAACAGCGGTCTGACCACATAGGAGTCGGTGGAGAACGCCAGCCGAGCGCCGCCCAGTTGGAGGACGGCGGAGTCGGCGAGCGAGGCGAGGGTGGCATTGCCGTAGGCGGGGGCGAAGACCTGCTCCATCAGCTCCGCGGACAGGGCACCGCCCCCGCCGTGCCCCATGACCACCACGGGCTGGTCGCGAAGCGGCGCCGGACAGGTCCAGGCCGCGGGGTCGACGGTTTCGAAGAGTTCAGGCAACGGGGTTCATCTCCTCCCGCGCGGCCTGCGGCGTCGCGGCGTTCATCCGGCGGTAGAGGTAGTAGGCCGCGCAGGCGCCCTCGCTGGAGACCATGGTGGCGCCGAGCGGGGTGCGCGGGGTGCAGGTGGTGCCGAACGCGGCGCACTCGGTCGGCTTGATCAGCCCCTGCAGGACCTCTCCGGCGCGGCACTCGGCGGGCTCCTCGGTGCGGATGCCGGTGACGTCGAAGCGGTGCTCGGCGTCGAACGCGCGGAACGCCTCGGTCAGCCGCCAGCCACTGAGCGGGATGGGCCCGATGCCCCGCCAGTTGCGGTCGGTGACCTCGAAGACCTCCTCGATCATGCGTACGGCGGCCGGGTTGCCGTCCTCGCGCACGGCACGCGGGTACGCGTTCTCCACCCGGTGCTCGCCGCGCTCCAGTTGGCGCACCGCCCGGCGGATGCCCTCCAGGATGTCCAGCGGCTCGAAACCGGTCACCACGAGCGGCACCCGGAACCGCTCGGCCAGCTCGGGGTACTCGGCCGTGCCCATCACGCTGCACACGTGCCCGGCGGCCAGGAAGCCCTGCACCCGGCAGGCGGGGGCCGTCATGATCGCTTCGATCGCCGGAGGAACCCGCACATGCGACACCAGCAGGCTGAAGTTGGTCAGCCCGAGGCGGCGCGCCTGGTGGACGGCCATCGCGTTGGCGGGGGCCGTGGTCTCGAAGCCGATGGCGAAGAAGACCACCTCCCGGTCCGGGTTGCGGCGGGCCAGTTCCAGGGCGTCGAGCGGTGAGTACACCACGCGCACGTCGCCGCCCTCGCCCTTGACCCGGAACAGGTCCCGGTCCGTGCCCGGGACCCGGAGCATGTCGCCGAAGGAACAGAAGATCACCCCGGGACGCGCGGCGATCTCCAGCGCCTTGTCGATGACCTCCAGCGGGGTGACGCAGACGGGGCAGCCCGGCCCGTGGATCAACTCCACCTGCTCCGGCAGCAGTTGGTCGATGCCGTGTCGGATGATGGAGTGGGTCTGCCCGCCGCACACCTCCATCAGGGCCCAGGGCCGGGTGGCGGTGGCACGGATCTCGTCCAGCAGCCGCCGGGCCAGATCGGGGTCGTTGAACTCGTCGATGTACTTCACCGGGCCTCGCTCTCTCGTGGTTCCTCGCTCACGGCGGCGACTCCCGCGTCCCGCGAGGCCTGCTCCCAGGCGTCGCCGAACTCCTCCTCCAGCAACCCCAGTTCCTCGAAGAGCTGCAGGGAGGCCAGCGCCGATTCCTCGTCCAGGCGCTGCAGCGCGAAGCCGACATGCACGATGACGTACTCACCCACCCGCACGTCGGACACGTACTCCAGACACGCCTGTTTCTGCACGCCGCCGAAGTCGATCAGCCCGGTGAGCGGGTCGGCACTGTCGTCGATGGCCACGACCTTGCCGGGCACTGCCAAACACATGGGTCACTCCTCTTGTCGTTCGTGCGCCGCGACCACGAGTTGTCCAAGGGCCAAACCGCCGTCGTTCGGGGGGACTTCACCGTGCCGCAGCACCGCGAAGCCGTCCTCGGCCAGCAGCCGCGTGCACTCCTCCTCCAGCAGCGCGTTGGCGAAGACCCCGCCGCTGAGGGCGACCGTGGCCAGGCCGGTGTCCCGGCGCGCCCGCCGGGAGATCTCCAGGACGGCCCGGGCGACGCCGCGGTGGAAGCGCGCGGCGAGCACGGGAACCGGTGTGCCGCGCCGCAGGTCCGCGACGAGTGCGCGGAGCACGGGGGCGGGGTCGCACAGACCGGAGCCGATACCGAAGGTGTACGCCGAGGTGTCGGCGTCCCGGGCCGAGGCGGCCGCGGCCTCCAGCTCAACGGCGGCCTGGGCCTCGTATCCCGCGCGGTGGCAGACCCCCAGCAGGGAGGACACCGCGTCGAAGAGCCGGCCCATGCTGGAGGTCGCCACGCAGGCCACTCCGCGCGTCAACTGCCGTTCCAGGACGGTGAGTTCCGTGTCCGAGCAGGCGGTGACGCAGGGCAGGTCCGCGTCCCACCGCACACCTGCGGCCCACAGTCTGGCCAGCGCCAGCCGGCACGGGTTGGCCACCCCGGCGTCTCCGCCGGGCAGGGGGGCGGGGGAGAGGTGGGCGAAGCGTCGGTGGCCCCTGTAGTCGGCGAGCAGGATCTCTCCGCCCCAGACGGTGCCGTCGTCGCCGTAGCCCGTTCCGTCGAAGGCGACGCCGATCACGGGGGAGGTGCCGTCGAGGCCGTGCTCGGCCATCGTCGAGGCGATGTGCGCGTGGTGATGCTGGACGAACACCGGTGTGTGCCCGGGCAGTTGAGCGGCGCGGCGGCGGGCCCAGCGGGCCGAGTGGTAGCCGGGGTGCCGGTCGGCCGCGACGAGTTCGGGGGTGACACCGCTCAGCCGCCGGATGTGCCCCTCCGCCCGCTCGGCTGCCTTCAGCGTGGTCAGATCGCCCATGTCACCGATGTGCGGGCCGAACCAGGCCTGATCGCCCTCGCCGACGCACAGGGCGTTCTTGAGGTCGCCGCCCACCGCGAGCGCGGGCCGCACGGCGACCGGCAGCCGCAGCGGGCGGGGCACATACCCCCGGGACCGGCGCAGCACCTGCTCGCTGCCGTCGGCGCGTACCCGCAGCAGGGAGTCGTCGCACGGTGAGGCGATGGCCCGGTCATGGGTGAGCCAGGCGTCGGCCAGCCCGGCCAGCCGGGTCAGCGCCTCCTCGTCGTCCGTGACGATCGGTTCCCCCGAGCGGTTGCCGCTGGTCATGACGAGGACACGAGGGCCGGGTGGATCGCCGGGCAGACCCAGCAGCAGGGTGTGCAGGGGGGTGTAGGGCAGCATCACGCCGAGCTGCGGACTGCCGGGGCACACACCGGGAGCGAGGCGCAGGTGCGCGGCCGGCGTCCGCGGGCGCAGCAGGACGATGGGGCGGCGGGGGCTGGTCAGTGCCGCGCGCTCGGCCGGGGAGACCTGGGCGATCTGCTCCACGGTGTCAAGATCTGCGCACATCACCGCGAACGGCTTGCCGCCGCGCTCCTTGCGGATGCGCAGTGTGCCGACGGCTCGTGCGTCGGTGGCGTCGCAGGCCAGGTGGTAGCCGCCGAGGCCCTTGACGGCGAGGACGCGGCCGGCTGCCAGCAGAGACCGCGCCGCCGTCAGGGCGTCTCCGTTCCGTTCGGGACGGATACCGCTGCCTGCCGCCGGCACCAGCCGCAGCCGGGGACCGCACTCCGGGCAGGCGACGGGCTGGGCGTGGAAGCGCCGGTCGGCGGGGTCGCCGTACTCCCGGGCGCATGCGGGACACATCGGGAAGCCGGCCATCGTGGTGACCGCCCGGTCGTACGGCATCCCGGTGGCGATGGTGAAGCGGGGGCCGCAGTGGGTGCAGGTGACGAACGGGTGCCGGTGGCGGCGGTCGGCCGGATCGGCCAGCTCCCGCAGGCAGTCCTCGCAGGTCGCCGTGTCGGGCGGGAGCAGCGTACGGCCCGCGGACCGTTCGGTGGCACGGATGGTGAAGGCGTCGTCCGCGCCCGTGGCGGGCACGTCCTCGATGCCGACGCCGGTGACGGCGGCCAGTGGCGGCGGCTCCGTGGCCAGGAGGCCGCAGAACCGGGCGACACCGTCGGGCGGGCCCTCCACCTCGATGACCACGCCGCTCGCCGTGTTGCTCACGAACCCGGCCAGCGCGAGATCCGTGGCCAGGCGGTGTACGAACGGGCGGAAACCCACGCCCTGCACCGTGCCGCGCACCATGACGCGGCGGCGTACCGCCCGCGCGGCCGGGGCGGTCACGAGACGCGGCCGGCCGTGAGGCCCGGGGCCTGTTGCGCGTGCTGGTGACCGTGGGGGTGCGGCGCGAGGGGAGGCCGGTGCACGGGGGTGCCGTCCCGTGCGGCGAGAACCCGCTCCAGCACGGTGGCGACGCCTGCGCCGTCACGGGCACAGGTCCGTACGACCTCCACCCCGGGGTTGACCCGCTGAACATGGGCGGCGAAGGCGGCCTCGTCGAAACCGGCGGGCTCGGCCAGATCGGTCTTGGTGAGCACGACCAGATGGGCGGAGCCGAAGGCCGTGGGGTACTTCAGCGGCTTGTCCTCGCCCTCGGTGACCGCCATGAGGACGATCCGCAGGCTCTCGCCGAGGTCGTAGGCCGCCGGGCAGACGAGATTGCCGACGTTCTCCACGAACAGCACTCCGGTGTCCTCGGGGAGCCAGCTCTGCACATGACCGCTGAGCTGCCGGGCCTCCAGATGGCACAGCCCGTCGGTGAGCAGCTGTTTGACCGGCGCGCCCGAACGGGCCAGTCGGTGGGCGTCGTTCTCGGTCGCCAGGTCGGCGGTGAGCGCGGCCACCGGGATGTGCCGCTCCACCGCCAGGGCCAGCACCCGCCCGAGCAGTTCGGTCTTGCCGCTGCCCGGGCTGGACAGCAGGTTGACGACAGCGACCCCGCGGCGGGCCAGTTCGGCGCGCAGGCTGGCGGCCAGGCCGTCGTTCTTCGCCAGGACGGCCTGGGTGACGTCGTCCATGGACTCGCACATGGGCGCTGCTCCTCGCGGTCGCTCGGGGGAGATGGGTGTCGGTGCGTCACCGATCCTCGACGCCGCCGGCCACCGGGAGCGGGACCTCGGCCGCGGACGGGTCCGTGGATTCGTCCGGGCGGCTCAACGAAGGCGTGGCCGTGGGGTCGGCGAGCAGCGCCGGGACCAGGCTGTGCAGGGCTGCGACGGCCCGGTCGACCGCCTCGCGGACCGGTGCGCTGATGCCCGGGGCGATGTCCTCGTCGCCGCGCGGCCGCACTTCGGGCTCGCAGGCGAGGACGAGGACCCGCGGCAGCGGCTCGTCGCCCAGGTGGGCGGCCAGGGCCAGCACCTTGGCCGGATCCATGCCATGGGCCTCGGGCGGGGCGGCGCCCGCGGTGCCGTCGGGCGGTTCCGGCTCGATCAGCGACAAGGTGCCCGGGCGGTGCCCCCGCGCGGCCGCGTCGACCAGGACGGCCACGTCGTAGCCGGCGAGCAGCTCGTACGCGAGATCCAGGCCGCGGATGCCGAAGTCCCGGACCCGGACCTCGGGCGGCAGCGGCCGCCGGTCCAGGGCCCGGATCACCTCGGGGCCGAAGGCGTCGTCCGCGAGGAAGATGTTGCCGACGCCCGCCACCAGCAGACGGGTACCGCACCCCGTCACCGGACACCCTCGTCGACCGGGTCGCCGGCCGGGGCCAGGGGCCGGGCCTCGCCGTTCGGCAGCTTGCGGACGAAGGCGGAGCGCAGGGCGTGGTACGGGGCCTGCGGATCGAAGAAGACGGCACGCATGTGGGCGAGTTCGTCCCGGCGGTACTCCGCGAGCGGCTGCCGTGCCTCGTCCGCCTGGCGTGCCGCGGCCTTCGCGGCGATCCGCTGCGGAAGGTCCGGGTCACCGGCGAGTTCGGCCGCCAACCGTTCGACCTCGGCGGTGAACTCGTGCGGAGGGGCCTGCACCAGACGGTCCACCAGGCCGATCCGTGCCGCGCTCGCGGCGCTCACCGGCAGCGCCTCGGTCGTCAGCCGCTGGGCCGTCTCGGTCCCGACGCGGCGCGGCAGGGTGTACGTCCAGAACTCCGACCCGTACAGGCCCATCCGCCGGTAGTGCGGGTTGAGGACGGTGCCCGTGCGGCACCACACCTGGTCGGCGGCCAGGGCGAGCATGACGCCGCCGGCCGCGGCGTTGCCGCCGAGCGCCGCCACCACCATCCGGTCGGTGGTGCGCAGCACCGCCTCGACCACGTCGTCCATGGCGTTGAGGTTGGACCAGGACTCGCAGGCGGGGTCGGCGGCCGCCTCGATGACGTTGAGGTGGATGCCGTTGGAGAAGAAGTCGCGGGCGGCGCCCAGCACCAGCAGCGAGGTGGGACGGGTGAGCGCGTACCGGTAGGCGGCCAGCAGCCTGCGGCAGTGGCCGGTGCTCATCGCCCCGCCGGGGAAGGAGAAGTTCAGGAATCCGACGTCGCCGTGCTGCCGGTAGCGGATGTCGCTCCAGGTGATCCGGCCGGAGGGCAACTCGAGCGGTGCCGCGACCTCAGGAAGCGAGGGGCCCGTGAAGGAGGCGAGCACGGAGGCCGCCGGGCGACGGAAGGGCGCCGGGTCGCCGGAGGCCTTGCGGGGCCGCAGCTCCGGGATCCACACCGCCCCGTCCCGGGTGGCCCGGCACACGGCCCCGGCGCGCGTCGCGAGCAGTTCCCCGGGCCGTCCGTGCAGCCGGTCCTCGGGATGCCCGCCGTGCAGGAACACCTCCCGGCCGCAGAGTTCGTCCAGGACCCCCGGCTGGGAGTCGGCCGCGCGGAGCTTGCGCAGGACCGTCTCCGTCGTGTCGTTCTCCCAGTCGATCCGGCGCTGCTCGCGGCGGAAGAAGTCGCGCCAGACCACCCGGATCGCGGGATCGCTCTGCGGCTGCGGCTTGAACGATCCGTCGGCGTACCGCCGCACCGCCAGCCGGACGGCGGCCGAGGCGGCGTCGGAGGCCTCCCCCCGGTACAGACTGCTCTTGCCGACCGGCGGCACCGGGAAGGACTCGGCCGCCCATACGGCGCCCGCGTCCATGGCCGCTTCGGCCTGCAGCACCGTCACCCCCCAGTGCAGGGCACCCTCGGCGATCGCCCAGTCCAG
Organism: Streptomyces sp. NPDC049541; assembly: GCF_044465725.1. NCBI lineage: Bacteria > Bacillati > Actinomycetota > Actinomycetes > Kitasatosporales > Streptomycetaceae > Streptomyces > Streptomyces sp. NPDC049541. The sequence continues at coordinate 391,858 of NZ_JBITLY010000007.1, forward strand.
GGAGGACGGGCCGCGGTCGCCGGGCGGCCCCGGGTGCACGATGAGGCAGGTGTGTTCCTGCCAGATGTCCTCCGGCAGCGCCGTCTTCAGCATCGGGGCGATGATCAGTTCCGGGCGGGTTTCGCGAACGGCGGTCCGCACCGCCTCGGCGCCGTGCGAGGCGAGCACGACGTCCACCCGGTGCCCTTCGTCGGACAGTTCCGCGTACACACGCTGGCACAGGCTGTTGAACGCGCTGGCGACGAGCAAGATGTCCATGACGCGGATGATCGTCGGTATAAGGGAGGGCGAGAAGGACCGCGGCGGCGTTTCGTGGTCCGGCGTCAGGTCTCTTCCTCCATCCGGATCGCATTCCTCAGGTCCTCGAACGCCTCGCTGTGGTCGCCGCGGTGCCCTTCGAGCAGGGCCGCGGCGATCGCGTCGAGCTTGCGCTGGACCGCGTGCTCGGCACGCATCTCGGCGTTCTTCAGCAGCGCGAGGAGCAGCAGGGTCACCGCGGTCATGGACCCGCTCGCCAGCAGGAGCAGCTCGATCCTCAGCTGCGCCAGGTGGGAGGCCACGAAGAAGGCGATGAGGGTCAGACAGACCAGGAAGAAGAGCGGGGAGCTGGTGAAATTGGAGGCGTATTCGGCGAATTGATCGAACCGGCCGCGCCGCGGGCCACCGCGCTGAACGGGACTCTTGAAGGTCATGAGCGAGGCTTACCCCACCGTCCGCGCGGACGGCGCTCCTGGCGTCCTAGCCACCCCACCGGTCCACCGCCGCCAGCACCGGAGCCACCCCGTCCTCCCCGCGGATGCGTGCCCCGAGCGTCTTTGCGCGCCGCGCGAACGCCGGGTCCCTGGTGGCCCGCATCAGTGCCGTGGCCAGCGTGTCGGGGGTGAGCCGGCGCAGCGGCAGGGTGCGTGGGGCGACGCCCAGGGCGACCAGGCGGGCGGACCAGAAGCCCTCGTCGAACTGGATCGGCACCGGCACGGCCGGCACCCCGGCGCGCAGACCCGCCGCCGTCGTGCCCGCCCCCGCGTGGTGGACCACGGCGGCCATACGGGGGAAGAGGACGGAGTGCGGGACCTCGTCGACGCACATCATGTCGTCCCCGGAGGCCTCCAGGCCGGCCCAGCCGCGCTGGATCACCCCGCGCAGCCCGGCCCGGCGCAGGGCGCGCACGACACCGGTGCTGAGCCGCTCGGGATCGGGCACGGTCGCGCTGCCCAGGCCCACGAACACGGGCGGCGGCCCCGCGTCCAGGAAGTCCCGTACCGGGCCAGGGAGTTGAGGCTCTGTGTCGTACGGCCACCAGTATCCGGTCACCGACAGGCCCGGCCGCCAGTCGTCCGGCCGCGGCACCACCAGCGGGCTGAATCCGTGCAGCACCGGCCGCCCCTGCCGTTCCCGCGCCCGCCAGGCCGCGGCGGCACTCACCCGGGGCAGCCCCAGCCGCTCCCGCACCGCGGGCAGCGCCCCGGCGAAGACCTGCTCCACGGCCAGACTCACCCCGTGCCCGGCGATCCGGTTGCCCACCGCGCCCAGCGAGCGGACCCCCAGCATCGGCGGCCCGAACTCCCGTGTCGGAGCGAGAGGTTGAAGGGGCACGTCCAGGTAGGGCAGCGACAGGCCCTCCGCGATGGTGTGCCCCAGCGGCCCCACCGAACCGGACAGCAGCAGCATGTCGCTCGACCGGGCGGCCGCCACCAGATCGTCCGTCATCCGCCCGACCAGCGCCCGCGCCATCGCGACCACCCGCACCAGCTTGCCCACACCGGTCGCACTGCGATGCAGTCCGCGCCCCCGCGAGGACTCCAGTTCCGCCCGCGGGTCCACGGGCAGCGGATGGAAACGGACCTGCGACCCGGCCACCAGAGGCTCGAAACGGGCGTGTGTCACCAGAGTGACCTCGTGCCCGGCACGGGAGAGCCCGTGTCCGAGTCCCGTGTACGGGGCGACGTCGCCCCGGGATCCCGCCGTCATGATCGCTACGCGCACGGTGGCCAGTATGGCGCCGCCGTACCTGTTTCGGCGAGAACGCCCCGTCGAGACAGGCGGCTTCACGCTTGTCACTTCCGTTGACTCGACGCAAACGGTGGCTCTACCTTCGGCGCGCAACATGTTCGGATCGCCGATCCTCGTTCGATATATCGAATGAACGGAGCCGCATGTACCCCCCTCCGCGCTCGACCCGCAAAGGTCTCGCAGCCCGCTGCAGAGCAGCCGCCGTACGCCTCCTCGCCCTCGCCGTCACCGCGGCCGCCGCCCTCCTGTTCGCGGCACCCGGCCCCGCCCAGGCGGCGACGACCCGTCAGACAGCCGTGCCCACCGCCCCGATGGGCTGGGCCTCCTGGAACAGCTTCGCCGCCAAGATCGACTACAACGTCATCAAGCAGCAGGTCGACGCGTTCGTCGCGGCGGGCCTGCCGGCGGCCGGCTACAAGTACATCAACATCGACGAGGGCTGGTGGCAGGGCACCCGCGACAGCGCCGGCAACATCACCGTCGACACCGGTGAGTGGCCCGGCGGCATGAGTGCCATCGCCGACTACATCCACAGCAAGGGCCTCAAGGCCGGCATCTACACCGACGCAGGCAAGAACGGCTGCGGCTACTACTACCCGACCGGCCGCCCGGCCGCCCCGAACACCGGCAGCGAGGGCCACTACGACCAGGACATGCTCCAGTTCTCCAAGTGGGGCTTCGACTTCGTCAAGGTCGACTGGTGCGGCGGAGACGTCGAGGGACTCGACGCCGCGACGGCGTACCAGTCGATCAGCGACGCGGTCGCCAGGGCGACGGCCGCCACCGGCCGTCCGCTCACGCTCTCGATCTGCAACTGGGGCAAGCAGAACCCCTGGAACTGGGCGCCGGGCCAGGCCCCGATGTGGCGCACCAGCACGGACATCATCTACTACGGCAACTCGCCCTCGATGACGAACCTGCTGTCCAACTTCGACCAGACCCTCCACCCCACGGCCCAGCACACCGGCTACTACAACGACCCGGACATGCTGATGGTCGGCATGGACGGCTTCACCGCCGCCCAGAACCGCACCCATATGAACCTGTGGGCCATCTCCGGCGCACCGCTCCTCGCCGGCAACAACCTCGCCACGATGACCTCCGAGACCGCCTCGATCCTCAAGAACCCCGAGGTCATCGCCGTCGACCAGGACCCGCGCGGCCTCCAGGGCGTGAAGGTCGCCGAGGACACGACCGGCCTGCAGGTGTACGGCAAGGTCCTCGCCGGTACCGGCAACCGTGCCGTCGTCCTCCTCAACCGCACCTCCTCCGCCCAGAACATCACCGCCCGCTGGTCCGACCTCGGTCTGACGAACGCGTCCGCGACCGTGCGTGACCTGTGGGCGCGCACCGATGTCGGTTCCTACGGCACCGGTTACACCACCAGCGTTCCGGCGGGCGGCTCGGTGATGCTGACGGTCACCGGAGGGACGGAGGCGGCCGGCAGCACGTACACCGGTACCTCGGGCTTCTCGGGCGTGGTCGCCGGGAACACCGGCATCAAGGTCGTCGACGTGTCCTACACCAACAACACCTCTACGGCCCGCACCGGCACCCTCAAGGTCAACGGCCAGGTGGCCACCGCGGTCTCCTTCCCGCCGACGGGCGCCGGCCCGGGCACGATCTCGGTCGAGGTCGGTCTGTCCAAGGGCTCCGCCAACTCGCTCACCTTCTCCGGCGCCCCGACCCTCGACTCGATCACCGTCAGACCCCTGCCGGGGACAAACGGCTCCCAGGTCGTCGGCAAGCAGTCCGGACGCTGCCTGGACATCTTCAACAACACGATCACCAACGGCACCCAGGGCGAGCTGTGGGACTGCAACGGCGGTCAGAACCAGGCCTGGACGTACACCTCCCGCAAGGAACTCGTGGTGTACGGCAACAAGTGCCTGGACGCCTACAACCAGGGCACCACCAACGGCACCAAGGTCGTGATCTGGGACTGCAACGGCCAGAACAACCAGAAGTGGAACGTCAACAGCGACGGCACCATCACCAACGTCAACGCCGGCCTCTGCCTCGACGCCTACAACAACGGCACCGCCAACGGCACCTCCACGGTGCTGTGGTCCTGCGGCACGGGCGACAACCAGAAGTGGACGCTTTCGTAGGCCCGGCCTAGGCGAGCGGCAGCAGCAGGACGCCCGCTGCCACGACCGCGGCGCACGCCAGCAGCCAGCCGGCCAGCAGGCGGCGCCGCAGGTCGCGGTAGGCGCCCTCGTACTCCTCCCGCAGTTCGCGGGCGCGCTCCGCGGTGTGCCGCCACGAGGTGCGGGCGACCGCGAGGTACTCCGCCTCGAACCGGCGCTCCACCTCTTCCCGCTGATCCTGCGTCAGCCAGTCGAAGGGGGCGCTGAAACGTGCGGCGGCCGTACGGCCCTCCTCGCGGGCGGCGGCGATCAGCAGGTGGCCCTCGATCTCGTCGAGGAGCAGCTGCGCGTCGTCACTGCTCATGGTGCGGTCAACTCCCTCACCGGTGCCGGATCCTGGCGGTGGTGCAGGTCGAACGCCGGGGATTCGCTGCGGATGCGGGGGAGGGAGGTGAAGTTGTGCCGTGGGGGCGGGCAAGAGGTCGCCCACTCCAGGGAGCGGCCGTAGCCCCACGGGTCGTCGACCTCCACCTTCTCGCCGTACTGCGCGGTCTTCCAGACGTTGTAGAAGAACGGCAGGAACGACATTCCGAGGAGGAACGAGAAGATCGTCGACACCGTGTTGAGCGTCGTCAGGCCCTCCACCGCCAGGTAGTCCGGAATCCGCCGCTGCATTCCGTTCACCCCCAGCCAGTGCTGGACCAGGAAAGTGCCGTGGAAACCGACGAACAGCGTCCAGAAGGTGATCTTCCCGAGCCGCTCGTCGAGCATCTTGCCGGTGAACTTGGGCCACCAGAAGTGGAATCCGGAGAACATCGCGAACACGACGGTGCCGAAGATGACGTAATGGAAGTGGGCGACGACGAAGTAGGTGTCGGAGGTCGGGAAGTCCAGCGGTGGCGAGGCGAGCATCACGCCGGTCAGGCCACCGAAGGTGAAGGTGACCAGGAAGCCGGTCGCCCAGAGCATCGGGGTCTCGAAGGACAGGGACCCCTTCCACATCGTTCCGATCCAGTTGAAGAACTTCACGCCGGTCGGTACGGCGATGAGGAACGTCATGAAGGAGAAGAACGGCAGCAGCACACCGCCGGTGACGTACATGTGGTGGGCCCACACGGTCACGGACAGGCCCGCGATGGCGATGGTCGCGCCGATCAGGCCCATGTAGCCGAACATCGGCTTGCGGGAGAAGACCGGGATGACCTCGGAGATGATGCCGAAGAACGGCAGCGCGATGATGTACACCTCTGGATGGCCGAAGAACCAGAAGAGGTGTTGCCACAGCAGGGCGCCGCCGTTGGCCGCGTCGAAGACATGCGCACCGAACTTCCGATCCGCCTCCAGCGCGAACAGCGCGGCCGCGAGGACCGGGAAGGCGAGCAGGACCAGCACCGCGGTCAGCAGCACGTTCCACACGAAGATCGGCATGCGGAACATGGTCATGCCGGGCGCGCGCATGCAGATGATGGTGGTGATGAAGTTGACCGCACCGAGGATCGTGCCGAAGCCGGAGAAGGCCAGACCCATGATCCACAGGTCGGCGCCGACGCCCGGGCTGCGGACCGCGTCCGAGAGCGGGGAGTAGGCGAACCAGCCGAAGTCGGCCGCGCCCTGCGGGGTGAGGAAGCCGCCCACCGCGATCGTCGAGCCGAACAGGTAGAGCCAGTAGGCGAACATGTTCAGCCGCGGGAACGCCACGTCGGGCGCGCCGATCTGCAGCGGCATGATCCAGTTGGTGAAGCCCGCGAACAGCGGCGTCGCGAACATCAGCAGCATGATCGTGCCGTGCATCGTGAACGCCTGGTTGAACTGCTCGTTCGACATGATCTGCAGACCAGGCCGGGCCAGCTCGGCGCGCATCAGCAGCGCCATCACGCCGCCGATCAGGAAGAACGCGAACGACGTGACGAGGTAGAGCGTCCCGATCGTCTTGTGGTCAGTGGTCGTCAGCCACTTGAGGTGCCTCATGCCCCGCCTGTGTCCGCTCCGGGCACGCCGGTCACACTCGGGTGACGCGTCGAGAATCACGGAAACGGGTGTGACGATCCGGACGGTGCCGGACACGAACGGGACATGAGCAACGACGAGATCTTCGCCGCTGCCTATCGCGAGCACTACTGGGCGGTCAGCCGCTATGTCGCGCGGCGACTGGGCGGTCGGGCCGACGAGGTGGAGGAAGTGGTGGCGGAGGTGTTCACGGTCGCCTGGCGACGCCGGGCCGACCTGCCGGGATCCCCGCTGCCCTGGTTGTACGGCGTGGCCCGCAACTGCCTGGCGAACGCGGTACGCGGCTACGGGCGGCGCCGCCGGCTGGTCGACCGCCTGGGCAACGACGAGACCGCTCACGGCCGGCAGATCGTGGCGAGCCCCGACGCGGAAACCCCGGGCGGCTGGGTGCACGAGGCTTTGGCCCGGCTGTCCGAGACCGACCGGGAGGTGCTGCGCCTGACGGCATGGGAGGAACTGGGCATCGACGAGGTCGCCGTCGCCCTCGGCTGTGGACCGAGGGCCGCATCGATGCGGCTGCACCGTGCCCGGCGGCGGCTGAGAGCCGAGATAGACCGTATGGGTCCCCCGCGGTCCCCTGCGACCTCCGCCGACGCGACCTCCTCGAAGGAACACGGCCATGGCTGACGAACTCGAACTCCTGCGCCGCGCCAACCCGGTGCCGGCCGACGGCCCTCACTACGGAGACGGCCCCCTCGACCACCACGCCGAACGCCGGCTCAACCGGCTGCTGCACGAACGCCCCACGGGCCGCCGCCGCACCCGGCTCCTCTGGAGCCTCGCCGCCACCGCCGTCGTCGCCACGACCGCGCTGACAGTGCTGCTCAGCGGCCCCGGCACCGCGCCCGCGGTCGCCGCACCCCGCCCGCTGGTCGTCCAGGCCGACTCCACCCCCGTACCCCTGGAGGAACTGGCCGACCGTGCACAGCGGCAGGCCACGGCGGAGGATGCGCCGAAGCTGCGCAAGGGCACGCATGTGCAGTCCTGGAGCCTCGGCATGAGCGAGGACAAGCCCCCGATCACGCTTCCCGAGGAGCGCGTCGTGCGCTGGAAGGCCGACGGCAGCCACACCGAGCTCGTGGTGGCGACCGACCCCCGCCACCCCGGCCGGCCGGTCCTGCGCGACGACGGCGGCGATCCGCACCTGGTCGAGGACGGCCATGTCATCAGCAGCCGGACGTTTCCGCCCAGCTGGAGCGACGCGCCGCCCGAGTCGCCCCCGCCGAACGACACGGCGCGGCTGCGGGCCTATCTCCAGGAGGCCGCATACACCCGCACCAGGCTGACGACCCCCGAACTCCTCGACGCCGTCGCGGAGTTGCTCGACCACTGGACCCTCGGGGCCCGCGAGTCCGCGACGCTGGCCAGGCTTCTCGCGGGCACCGGGGGGCTGCGGCCGGTCGGCCAGGTCACGGACCGGCTCGGGCGGCCAGGCCAGGCGTACGAGTACCAGGGCGCGGGCTACCGGCGGATGCTGATCATGCAGCCGTCCACCGGTGCGGTCCTCGGCCTGGAGACCGTCTTCACCAGGGCGGAGCCGGAGTACGGCGTCAAGGCCGGCGATGTCATGGACTACAGCGCCTGGATGCGCTGATCACACTCCGAGCTGCCGGGCGGCGGCAGCCACGGTCTGCTCCAGCAGCGTGGCGATCGTCATCGGACCGACACCGCCCGGCACCGGAGTGATCAGACCGGCCCGCTCCACGGCCGAGTCGAAGTCGACGTCGCCGACGTTGCCCGGGTTGTAACCGGCGTCGATCACGACAGCGCCGGGCTTGATGTCCTCGCCTCGGATCAGCCGCGGCCGCCCCACGGCGGCGACCACGATGTCCGCCTCCCGCACGACCGAGGACAGGTCCCGGGTACGGGAGTGGCAGTACGTCACCGTGGCGTCGCGGGCGAGCAGCAGCATGCCGGCCGGCTTGCCGAGGATGGCGCTGCGGCCCACGACCACGGCCCGCTTCCCGGACGGGTCGACGCCGTACTCGTCGAGCAGCCGCATGATGCCGCCCGGCGTGCACGACACGAAGCCCGGCAGGCCGAAGCTCATCGTCGCGAACGAGGCGAAGGTGACGCCGTCGACGTCCTTCTCGGGCGCGATCGCCTCGAACGCGGCCCGCTCGTCGATGTGCTCGCCCATCGGGTGCTGCAGCAGAATGCCGTGCACAGCAGGGTCGCTCGACAGGGAGCGCAGAGCGCCGACGAGTTCCTCGGTCGTCGTGGCGGCGGGAAGTTCCACCTGGCGCGACTCGATACCGGCCTTGCGGCAGCGGTTGCGCTTCATCCGGACATAGGTGACGGAGGCGGGGTCCTCGCCGACCAGAACCGTCGCCAGACAGGGCGCCGTTCCCGTCCGTGCGGTGAGGTCGGCCGCCCGCTTGGCGGTGTCCTCGACGATGCGCCGGGCAAGGGAGGTGCCGTCGATGAGCCGGGCCTGGGGCATGATCCACTCCTGGGCTGGTGTGACGTGTCGCCCAGGCGCACGGCATCGACTCCGCGTGGCCGCTCCCCGGTGGTGCTCCACCTCAGCGCCAGTCACGGCCCGCCCTCAGACTAGCCGAGCCGCCACAGCGGTCAGCAGCCGCTGTCACCGGGCTGCCGAGAAGGTCCAGGGCGACCGCGAGGTGACCTGGACCCTCGCGGTTCTGCGTCCTACTCGTCCCATGCCTGGATCAGGACCTCTTCGGCGATCTTGCCGTCCCGCAGCGTGATCATCGATTCGGCCAGGACACGCGTTCCGTCCGCGTACTGGCAGGACTGGCTGTAGGCGGCGTGGTCGCCCTGAACGATGCACTGGTCCACGTGGTGCGTCATGTCGCGGCTGTAGATGTCCTCGAACATCGCGCCGATCTCCTGGCGACCGCGCAGGACCTTGGGCTGGCTGGGCTGGGTGTTGCGGTCCACGATGCGTATCTGCGCGTCGTCCGCATAGAGCGACAGAAGATCCGCCGCAGTGTGTCCTTCGATCCCCTTGCGCAGGGTGTCCGCGCTGAAGCCGGGAGTTGCCGTGGTGCCCATCATGACCTCCTTCGAGGGCCGCGACCCGAGGAGCTGCGGGCCGCGAAGTACCTCTCCTTCGAGGCTCCTCCGCCGCGGCAGCCTCGGCAAGCGCAACCGGAGCACTGCCCCTGATGGGTGAGCGCCGGGGCGCGGCCGTGACCGTCGCGGGCCTGGTGACGTTGTGGGAAGCATGATCTCAACACGACGTATCGTCGCCGCCGTTGGTCTCGCCGCAGGAATCACCGCCCTTGCCGCGCCGCTCGCCTGCGCGTCCGACGCGACCATCCAGAACAAGGACGCCAGCGAGCTCAACCCGATCGCCACGCTCGACTCGCTCGCCCAGAGCGGCATCCCGGCGGAGCGCAGGGCCGAGGTGCCGCGCCCCTCCGAGCAGCTGCGGCACCTGAACCGCCTCAACAACCTCGAGCAGCTGGACCGGGTCGCCCGCATGGGAGCCGCCAGCGGGTTCCCGGGGGCCCTGTAACCCCGCCGACGCCGCATCGAACGTCCCCCCACAGCGAAAGGGCCGCCCGGAGAGGGCGGCCCTTTCGCTGGGCCGGTGACCTGATCACAGCCCGGCGGTTGAAGGGTGAAGGAAGTGGAAACCGGGCCGGGGGTGCATCAGGAAGTCATGGTGCGAGATGTTCCACGCATAGGCGCCCGCGAGCGAGAACACCACCCGGTCGCCGGCCCTGAGCCCCGGCGTGCAGGCGCGGCGGGCCAGGACGTCCTTCGGGGTGCACAGCTGCCCGGCCAGGGTGACCCGCTCGCCTTCGGCGGCCGAGCGCGGCCACGGGTGCGGCCAGGCGTCCACCTTCAGCACCGAACAGGGCTGGTCGTGCCCCTTCGTCGCCGGCGTCCGCAGATGGTGGGTGCCCCCGCGGACCACCGCGAAGTCCTCGCCGTGGCTGCGCTTCACGTCCAGCACCTCGGTGGCGTACCAGCCGCAGTACGCCGTCAGCGCCCGCCCCGGCTCGATGCGCAGGGTCAGCTCGGGGTGCGCCTCGGTCAGACCGGCGAGCCCGCTGCCGTAGGCGGCCCAGTCGAAGCGGCGTTCCGGATCGGTGTAGTCGACGGTCATCCCGCCGCCGACGTTGACTTCGGCGAGCGGAACACCGAGGCCCGTCGCCCAGGACACCACGGACTCGGCCACCGCCAGCTGTTCGCCCGCCTCCAGGCCACTGGCCAGGTGGGCGTGCACACCCCGTAGTTCGAGGTGCGGATACGTTCCGTCGGCGAGCGCCCGTACGACGTCGACGGCCTGTGCCGGGTCCAGGCCGAACGGTGTCGGGCGGCCTCCCATCGCCAGTGAGCTGCCCGCCAGTGCCCCGTCCGCGACCGGAAGGTTGACGCGGACCAGCACCGCCACCCGCCGCCCCGGCCCGCAGGTCCGCGCCAGCTCGGCCAGCATGCGCAGCTCGTATGCGCTCTCCACATGGAAACGCTCGACGCCGAGCTCCAGCGCGGCCCGCACCTCGTCCGGAGTCTTGCCGGGACCGCCGAAGGCGAGCGGCCGCTCCGGCACCGCCTTGGCCACATGGGCGAGTTCACCGCCCGAGGAGACCTCGTAGCCGTCCACGTAGGGGCCGAGCGCGCCGAGGATCTCCGGCTCCGGATTGGCCTTGGACGCGTAGTACACCTCGACCCGCTCCGGCAGCGCGGCCCGGACCGCGGCGGCATGGGTGCGCAGCGCCGCCAAGTCATAGACGTAGGCGGGCAGTTCGGTGGCGGGCAGGGACAGGACTCGGTCGTGGACCGCGGGCGTCGGGTCGGTCATCGGATGCTCCCGGTCGAGTCGCGCAGGATGTCCTCGGCGAGCGGGGACGGCAGCCGCACATATCCGGCGTCTCGGTCCGCCTTGCGTTCCCAGCGGGTCAGCAGGTTGGCCTTGGCGGGCAGCGGCACCCCGGCGAGCAGGGCGGCGAGCCTCGGCGGGCAGCCGTGGCGCTCGGCGTACGCCTGGAGCGTGGCGCGCACCCGGGCCCACAGGGCCGCCTCCGCCTGCGGGTGCAGGTCGGCCAGGGCGGCGAGCAGCTCCGCGATGTGGTTGACGAGCAGGCAGTACACGACCCGGTCCCAGCCGCGCTGGGCGTCGTACGTCATCGGGCCCGCGACGTCGGGCGGCAGCGCGGCCAGCGTGTCGGCGTGGTGTTCGGGGACCAGCTTGGTGCCCTCCAGGTCGCGGAAGAGGACCTGGGCGGGCATGCCGTCGGCACCGACGCACACCAGGACGTTCTGCAGATGGGGTTCCAGGACCAGGCCGTGGTCGAAGTACGCGGCCAGGACGGGCGGGACGAGCAGGTCGAGATACGTCGACCACCAGGCGAGGGTGGTGCGTACGTCCGCCCCGTCGAGGAGGCGGGAGACGTGGGCGGCGCCGGTCGGGTACTCGTCGGCGACCGCAGCGGCGAGGAGGGGGACCGTGCCAGGGGCGAGACGGCGGGGCAGGCCCTCGCGGACGATGACGCCGAAGCCCTCGAACAGATCGCGGTCGGGGGTGCCGTCCGGGCCGGGCAGGGCCAGCGTGCGGTACGCCGGTTCGCGCAGCACGGCGCTGCCGGGGAAGCGGTCGGCCAGGTCTGCGAGTGCCGGGGCCAGCAGACGGGTCAGGGCGACGGCGCCGGACAGCTCGTAACTGCTGTTCTTGCGCAGGCAGTTGGTGATCCGGACGTTCAGGCTGAACTTGAGGAAGGTCTCCCCGTCGTACAGGGTGCGCACCGAGGCGGTGGCCGCGAAGGGCTGCCCGCCCGGGCCCAGGTCGAGGATGTCACCGCGGTCGAGAGCGACCTGCAGGGCCGGGTGGGCCTGGAGGGTTTCGTACTGCCACGGGTGCGCGGGCAGCAGCCGGTAGCCCTCGGGTACGTCCGTGCGCAGTGCGTCCAGTGGGGCGGTCGCCGACGGGTCCGCCGACTCCTCGGCGATCAGGTGCGCGCGGACGGCGAGGTGCCGCAGCGGGAAGGAGGCGCCGGCCTCGGGCGCATACGCGGACCAGGCCCGCGGGTCGCCGGTGCGGGCCTTGGGTGTGGGGTGGAAGCGGTGCCCGAACAGCAGGGACTGCTCGGAGGCCAGGTACGCGGAGAGCCGGTCGTCGGGGAGACGGGCCGGGCGCGTGACGCCGAGCGCGGTGGTGATGGCGTCGTGGCTGGAGGCGATCTGCTCCAGGAACTCCTCGTTGCGCACGCCGGTGCGCAGCGACAGCTCGTCGTGCGTGTACTCGGCCAGGCGCCGCCAGTCCACCGGCGACCAGCCGCCCTCGCCCTGTTCGCTCACGGGGCCGGTGAAGCGGTGCGCGCCCAGCAGCGAGGTGCGGCGCAGCGCGACCCGCAGCAGCACTCCACGGCGCGGCAGCCGCAGCAGCAGCCGGCCGTCGGCGACGACCGACTGGTGCTCGGGGCCCGACACCTCGCGCAGCAGGCAGTTGAGGAGCGTGTGGGCCACGGCGTCGTCGGCGGAGGGGAGTCCGGCGGGCGCGGCGGTACTCCCGGAGAGCGAGGTCGCGGTCCCCCCGGACGAGGTCTGGGGACGGATCAGCGAGGGCATCAGCGGCTCCTGCGGGTGCGGGGGGTGAGCGGGGGGAGGACGGTGGCCAGTACGGTGACGGCGGCGGCCGCGCTGCCCGTCAGCACGGGGGCGGCCGGGCCGAAGCGGGCGCTGCCCGCCGCCGCGGCCACTCCGGCGGCGACGGCGCCGGCCTTGGAGAAGAACTCCAGCGAGCCGAACATCCCGCCCGGCGCCCTGCCCTTGGCGCAGTCGGCGGCCAGCACCGACAGGCATACCAGGCCGAGAGTGAGGCCGGCGCCCAGCAGCAGCCGTACGGCGATCAGGGTGGGCAGTGTGTCGGCGATCCCGTGTCCGGCGAGCCCGAGCGCGATGCAGGCGAAGCCGAGCGTGATCCCGGTCCGGGGGCGGCTGTGGAAGGCGGAGTGCACGGCCAGCGCCGACACCAGGTAGCACAGGTGGGGAAGGGCGAACAGCACGCCGGACAGCGTCGGCGAGGTGCCCGGCAGGCGGTCGTCGACGAGGGCGATCAGGTAGGGGAAGGAGATGACCGTGGCGAAGACGAAGGCGAACTCCAAGGCGTACAGGGCCTTGAGCGAGATCACCGGTGGCTCGAGGACGCCAGTCGTCTCGGGGGTCTTCCCCGACTCCCGTGCGGCAGGCTCCGGTTCGGGCAGTGCCGCCAGCAACAGGGCGGCCGTCAGCGGCAGTACGGCGAGCAGGGCGTACTGGCGGTGCGGCGACAGCCAGCCGGACAGCGAGCCGACCACGATCGGGGCCACGACCAGCGCGGCCCGCGCGCTTCCCTGCATCAAGGTGAGCGCCCTGGACAGGGCCGGGCCCTCCAGAGCGGCGCCCAGGTACCCGTTGGACGCGGCGAACGTGCCGCCCAGAATGCCCTGCAGCACCAGCGCCACGGTGAACGTGGCCAAGGAATCCGCCCAGCCCGCGAGCAGGAAGGCCACGGCCAGCCCCAACTGGGCGCGCAGCAGCAGCCGTTTGCGGCCGTGGCGGTCGGCGAGCCGTCCCCACAGCGGGGCGCCCAGCGCCCCGAACACGGTCGGGACGACGTACAGCACCCCCGCCCAGCGGGCGTGGCGGTCGCCCAGCTCCGGGAGGATCTCGGTGAGATACGGCGGCAGCCCGAGCGCCGCGAAGGACGCCACGAAGTAGCAGCCCGCGACCGCGTGCACATGCCCGCGGGTGAACGCCGCACCCGGCGTTCGCAGGGTCTCGGCGCTCATGCGGAACCCCCGTGGGGCAGCAGGTAGTTGGGGCCGCTCGTGTAGTGCTTGTTGACGTCGGCGGCGCCCGAGCGCTCCTTGCTGAGCAGCGTGCCGGCCGTGACCATGGCCTTGACCGGCAGCCGCGGCGCATCGAGGACATGCGCCCGCAGGACGGCGCCCGCGTCACCGCCCAGCCGGTCGACGGCCTCCGCGAGCCGATCGCGTACGAGCGTCAGCAGTGCGTCCCGGTGCTGCCGGGCGAGCCCGAACGCGTAGGCCCCGGCACACAGATGGACCGTGATGGTGGCGAACACGTCGGCCACCGGCCCGTCCCCGGCGGTGAAGGTCCGCGGATCGTCGAAGCCCCACGGCCCGGGCAGCACGGCCGCCAGCCGGGTCGCGTTGATACGGGGCCCGTCGTTGTCCTTGAACAGCAACCGCGGACCGCCCGGTCCCAGCACCAGCGAGACGTTCTGCTGGTGCGACTCCAGCGCGATGCCGTAGCCGAACAGGGTGGTCTGCCAGTCGAACAGCAACGACAGGCAGGCGTCCAGCAGGGCCAGTGGATCGCCGCCGTAGAAGCGGTCGGCCAAGTGATCGAGGACCGGTCGGCCGTCGGGCGCCTCGGCGAGGAGCGCGGCCAGCGGAACGGTGACGGAGTCCTCGAGACCGGTCGGGAAGCGGCGGCACAGGACTGCAAGGAGTTCGTGGCCTGCGTGCGCGTACGTGCTCTCGTCGGCGTGCAGGATCGTCTCCCGGAAACGGGGCTCGCGCGCGATCACCGCCTCCACCAGCCGCTGCCCCGCCGCGCCGTCGACGAGCGTGCCGGGCTTGATGGAGCGCTTGTTGCGCAGGCCCAATGTGGCCGTGGCCAGGGGGAGTTTGAGGTGCAAGGAGGGATCCGCGGCCACCGCGACCGTGCGCATCGAGAGCGTGGGTACGACTTCGAGGTGGGCCTGCTCGGCGAGCAGCGCACGACCGGCGAGGCCGGTGGTCCGCAGCGCCTCGTCGAGCGGGGCGCCCACGGTCAACGGGTGGACGGGCAGCGCCACATGGGTCTGCTCCACCTCGGGCAGACCGAGCCGCGCGGGCGAGGGCCACAGCGCGGGGAGCGGGCCGGTCAGGGTCAACGCCTCACGCGGCACGGCGAGCCAGCGCAGGGCGAAACGGGGGTGGAACTCCGGTGCGTACGACCGCAGTTGCTCCTCCGACAGGCCGGAGCGGCCGCGCGCGGTCGGGTAGACGGGGTGGTCGAGGCGGGCCGCCAGGGTGTCGTGGGCCAGACCCGTCCAGCGGGCCGGATCGTGCCCGTACCGGTCGATGAGCCGCCGGCCGACCTCGTCCCGGGTCCGCTCGTGCAGCCGCATCGTGTCCAGCGTCTGACGACACTCCTCGGCGAACGCGTCGAAGCCGGCACGGTCCGCGGGCTCGGCCGGCTCACGCAGCGCACCGAGCACGGTCTCGTACGAGGTCAGCTCGGAGCCGTCCGACTCGCGCGCGAGCAGCGGCAGCCGGGCCCGGTACTCGCACTGGAAGCCGTCCTCGGTGACGGGCAGCAGCAGGGCGTCCTCGGTGAGGGGCAGCCGCAGCCAGTCCCCGTCCGGGCGGCGCACGAGCGTGCTGCGGCTGCGCAACCCGACCACGTCCTCCCGCAGCAGGGCGCTGAGCACGCGGGTGAGCAGCTCCGCCTCGCAGGTGTCCGTCACGACCGGTGCGGTCACGGCTGGATCTCCCAGCGCTGCGCGGCCAGAAATTCCGCCGACACCCGGTCCACCGTCGCCTGGTCGGTGCCGACGGCCCGCAGGACCCCGAGGTAGTCGCGGTTGGTGCGGTACAGCTCGTGCCGCTCGCCCACCGGTCGCAGCGGACGGTACGTCAGATGGACACCGTCGAGGTCCCGTTCCTGCGCCGCGGGAGCCTCGGTCAGGGTTCCGGCGCGGTCGGCGCACGGGTAGTCCAGGCGCGCGGCGCCGTCGCGGCGGGCCCCCAGGTCGGCGGGGAGCCGCTCGCCCAGATGGGCGCGGAGGATCAGCTCGAAGAGCGGTATCTCCAGCAGCCGGGCCAGCAGCAGATCGCACTGGTCGCCGATGGCACGGTAGTTGACCTCGATGATCCTGGCCCGGCCCGCGTGCACCACGAACTCGGTGTGGCAGGCGCCGAAACCGACGCCCAGCGCGTCCAGTTGGGCGAGAACCTGCGCGACGACCGGCTCGGGATGGGCCGGGACGAAGGTGAGGCGCTCCTCGATGAAGTACGGCGGGGGCGACAGCTCGGTGTGGAATCCGCCCAGCACATGGCGGACGTGGCCGTCCCCGAGCGTCTCCAGGGTGTACAGCTCGCCGGGGAGGTACTCCTCGACGAGCAGGACGGCACCGGGGCGCCGCTGAAGGATGTCCTTGGCGTGCGTGGTCAGCTGCTCGGCGTCGTCGACCAGGACCACGTCCTCGCTGGCCACGCCCTCACGGGGCTTGAGCACGCACGGGTAGGGCGCGTCGTCCGGCGCGACCGGCTCCGTGAGCTCGGCCGACCACACCGTGTCCACGCCGGCGGCGGCGAGCCGGCGCCGCATCTCCGCCTTGTCCTTGGCGGCGAGCGCGGCCCGCCAGTCCTTGGCGGGCAGACCGAAGTAGGCGGCGGCGAGGGCGGTCTGGGTCTGGAGGTGGTCGCTGTTGGTGAAGACGGCGTCGGCGCGGTGGTGCGTCGAGATGCGGGTGATGACCGCCCGGTGGTCGCGGACGTCGCACTCCAGGACCTCGGTGTCCGGGTGGGCGCGGCGGTGGGCCTCGGGCTGGTCGGTGAGGACGGTGACGTCCAGGCCCAGCCGGGCGGCGGCGGGCAGGAAGCCCTCGGAGACGGAGTCGGTCGGATTGAGGGCAAGCAGATACAGGCGCATGGCTGATGAACAACTTCCGCTGGCGGGTGGGGGGTCGGGGGGGGGGGGGGGGGGGGGGGGCCCGGGGGGGGGGGGGGGGGGGGGGGGGGGGGGGGGCGGGCGGGGGGGGGGGGGGGGGGGGGGGGGGGGGGGGCGGGCGCCG